>NZ_OZ183484.1:0-1315956 GCF_964264785.1 Spiroplasma endosymbiont of Tipula paludosa | reverse complement strand
TAAATCACACCTTGAATTACTTCCTATAAATATCATAACTTTAAAGTGGAAAAAGTTATCCATAAAAAATAAATAAATGTGGATAACTATAGTTATCCACATTATTATCCCCATTTATTTCCTTTATAAATATTGAATTTTTAATAGTTATCCACAAAATTTAATAATAACTAAAAAATTGTTAATTACTTGTTAATTAGATGTTAGTAATTGTTATTAAAATTAATTTCAATTAATTAGCTTTTTAATATTATAGCTTTCTAATTCCAAAATATCATTAGGTAAACGAATAATAATTCTTTCATTTCTAAAAATAATAAGTCAAAAATTTCTTTGATTAATAGTAATAAAAAATGGGTTTCATCTATATGACATACTAACCTTAGTAACTAAGTTTAATTCTTTCATTAGACTTGGTACATAACCTTTAATTTTATCTACTATTTTGATAATTATTTTTTAGATGAAATACAAATGTTAGATAAATACAAAGACGAAAATGAATTTTATAGTTTAGTCGGCATAAAATGTTATAGTTATGTACCAAGTCTATTAAAAGAAGAGCAATTTTTTGAGCATTTTTAAAATTTGTAATTTCATCATAAGAAGTTTTAGTATTCGCGACCATATCAAAAATATTTGGTTTCTTTGCTAATAAAATTTCTTCTAATAAAGACTTGGTACATAACCTTTAATTTTATCTACTATTTTGATAATTATTTTTTAGATGAAATACAAATGTTAGATAAATACAAAGATAAAAATGAATTTTATAGTTTAGTCGGCATAAAATGTTATAGTTATGTACCAAGTCTTAAATATAAAAGCTGAATTATACTTGTAAGTGCAAGTAAATAAAATTGCAAAAGATTTCATATAAAAATTTCATGATGCTAAGTTTATTTTAGAAAAAGTAAATTTAAGGAGTTTTTATATGGGATACAAACATCTTGGCATAGATGAAAGAATTTATATTGAGAATCAATTGAAATTTAAAGTAAAAATTAGTGAAATAGCTAAAAATCTTAATCGAAGTATTAGTACTATTAATCGAGAAGTTAATAGAAATAAAGATAATAATCATTATTTTTCATTAATTGCACAAAATAAAGCAGAAAATAGAAAACAATTACATGTTTATTTTCATAAATTTAAAAATAGAGAATTAGTGCTGAATTATACTTGTAAGTGCAAGTAAATAAAATTGCAAAAGATTTCATATAAAAATTTCATGATGCTAAGTTTATTTTAGAAAAAGTAAATTTAAGGAGTTTTTATATGGGATACAAACATCTTGGCATAGATGAAAGAATTTATATTGAGAATCAATTGAAATTTAAAGTAAAAATTAGTGAAATAGCTAAAAATCTTAATCGAAGTATTAGTACTATTAATCGAGAAGTTAATAGAAATAAAGATAATAATCATTATTTTTCATTAATTGCACAAAATAAAGCAGAAAATAGAAAACAATTACATGTTTATTTTCATAAATTTAAAAATAGAGAATTAGTAAAATATGTACAACAAAAATTATTATTAGGTTGATCGCCTGAACAAATTTATGGCAGAATTAAAAATTTTCATCAAGAATGAATTATTAGTTTTAAAACAATTTACAATTGAATTTATTCTGGATTACTTGAAAAGGTTACTAGTAAAAATTTAAGAAGAAAAGGTAAGAAACGAAAATCTCAAGAAAATCGGGGTAAATTTAATGGTAAATCCATTAAAGAACGAAATGTTAATAATCGCATAACTCTTGGCCATTGAGAAGGTGATACTGTAGTATCATCACGAGGTAAAAGTAAATCATGTTTAATAACTTTAGTTGAAAGAACATCAAGATTTACTTTAGCAATATTAGTTGAAAATAGAACTACTAAAGTTATTAACAAAAATATTAGTCATTATTTATCAATTCTTCCAAATAATCTTGTTAAGACTATAACATTTGATAGGGGTAAAGAATTTGCTAATTGACAACAACTTGAAAAAAATTTAAATGTGAAAATTTATTTTGCTGATGCATATTCACCTTGACAAAGAGGTACTAATGAAAATACTAATGGTTTAATTAGAGAAAAATTTCCTAAAAAATTTAATTTTTCAAACACTACTAAAAATGCAGTTCATAAATTTATATTGTCTTTAAACCAAAGACCAAGAAAAATACTAAATTATCTTTCGCCAATCGAATATTTGGTTAGAAAAATAATTTAGTTGCACTTAACTTTACAATTTGGCCTAATTGACAACAACTTGAAAAAAATTTAAATGTGAAAATTTATTTTGCTGATGCATATTCACCTTGACAAAGAGGTACTAATGAAAATACTAATGGTTTAATTAGAGAAAAATTTCCTAAAAAATTTAATTTTTCAAACACTACTAAAAATGCAGTTCATAAATTTATATTGTCTTTAAACCAAAGACCAAGAAAAATACTAAATTATCTTTCGCCAATCGAATATTTGGTTAGAAAAATAATTTAGTTGCACTTAACTTTACAATTTGGCTTATAAAAACTAAGTAAAATGCTTATAAAAACAACATTAAAATAATTTTTTACAACAAAAATCATACATAAGAAATATATACTTAATTTGCATATTGAAATAATTTATAGTAAATGACTATTTTTTCTTTTTTAAAAAATACCTAAGAAAACTAAACGCGACCTATGTTGTTATTTAGTTTGACTTAATAAGGATATGTCTGTAAAATTAATTGGAACTATAGTTACTTTTTTAAAGTTTTTTTATTTTAGTTTAAAAACAGTAACTTATTTTTAAAGAGGAGAATGACAATGAAAAGAACCTATCAACCATCAAAAGAAAAAACAAAAAAAGTTCATGGTTTTCGTTCAAGAATGGCAACAGTTGCAGGAAGAAAAGTTTTACAAAACCGACGCAGAAAACAACGCGCTAAGTTAACAGTATAAAAGGATTTAAATACACCTTGCAAAAGAAATTTCGTTTAAAAAAGAATTATGATTTTCAAAGAATTATTAATGGAAAACAAAAAATTCATAATAATTCATTTGTTATTTATTATGCAAATAATTCATTAGATCATTGTCGTTTTGGAATATCAGTTAGTAAAAAAAATGCGAATGCTGTTAATCGTAATCGGATTCGTCGCCAAGTTCGTTCAATGTTACAAAAGGTTTGATGCTTAAAAAATAATAATATGGATATTATTATTTTAGTAAGACCACCTTATTTAAAACAGGAATATAGTAAAAATCAAAGATTTTTAGATATTTTGTTAAAAAAAATTATTAAATAATGGAGAAAAATTATGGACTATAAAAAATATTTATTTGCGCCTAATAAGCCACAAACTCCATGGTGAAAACAAGTTTGAAAATTTGGTAAAATTTTCATTTATACCTTTTTTATTGTTACCTTTTTATGAGGTTGTGGACAGATGTTTGATCCTAATGTGTCAACAAGTGGAAAAACTACGGGTGCAGGTTCAATATTTGGTACTTATTTTGAATTACTTTTCCCTGGTGATGGCAATAAGACACATTTTATAAATGGTGAAGAAGAATTACCTTTTAATGGTATTTCTAGTTGAAGTGAAGCTTGAACAGTTACTAAATCACCATTTTTTGGTTTATTTGTTTATCCAATTGCTGCATTATTATGAGTATTACTAAAAGGTTTTAGTGGTGGAATTGCTGCTGAACCAACAGCAGCTGCAGCAATTGGAGCAATGTTTGTTACCGCTTTAATAATTAAATTAATTACTTTAGCCTTTTCTTGAAAATCGCAAAAAAATCAAGAGAAAATGCAAGCAATTCAATTAAAACAAGGCGAGATTCAAGCAAAATATAAAGGTTCAACTGATCCCCAAGCAAGACAAAAAATGCAATTAGAATTAATGGGATTATATAAAAAAGAAGGGGTTAAACCTTTAGCATCATTTGCAAGTTTATTTTTATCAATGCCATTTTTATATGCGATGTTTATGGTTGTTCGTTCAATGAGAATTTTGAAAGAACAAGAGTTTGGGGCAATTTCTTTTACAATAACGCCGTGAGAAGGATTAAAAGCAGGAGACTGAGCATATTTAGCAATTGTTTTTGTTTATTTACCAATTCAAATTATTTCAATGTTATTACCAATGTATTTAAATCGTGGTAAGAAAAAAGTTTTTACTAAAGAATCGAAAGCAGCACAAAAGAAACAATTAATTACACAGTTAATTATGACGGGGGTGTTTATGTTACTGGTCTTTACAATTGGTTCAGGAGTTGCGATATATTGAATTTTTTCTGGGGCGTTGCAAATTGGACAAACAGTTTTATTTCATTATATAAATAAGAATGCTAAGTATAAAAAGAAAAAATAAATTTGGAGTTGAATTAAATGGAACAAAAAATATTTAAGAAACGCGAAGATTTAAAAACTTTTATTGAGCAACAAGATGAACCCCATTTTTACATTATTAAAGAAGAAATTAAAACATTTTTAAAAAAACAAGTGATTGCCTTAATATATAATATGAGTGATGTTAAAACCTATTTAGTTGGTGTTTTGCAAGGACTTTTAACAGAGTTAGACTTTAATGATATTGAAATTAAAATTTCACAAATTAACTATGAAACGATTAAAGTTAATATTAATTGTGATAATAATGCGTTATTAATTGGTAAAAATGGTTATGTATTAAGTTCTTTACAAAATTTATCTAACTGTTATTTATCAAGTAAGTTTCATCGTCGTTATATTGTTAAAGTTGATGTTAATGACTATTTTCAAAGACAAGAGAGTAATTTAATTAATTTAGCAAAAAACACTGCTAAAAAAGTATTGTTTACTAAAAATGATATGGCATTATTACCAATGCCTAATAATCAGCGAAGAATTATTCATAATGAATTAAAAAAATTCGATAAGGTTATTAGTGAATCTCAGGGTTCAGGTAATAAAAGACATATTGTTATTAAATATCTTGAAAGCAGTGAAATCTAGTCGTTAATGTCTAGATTTTTATTTTTAAAAAAGAAATTTGGTGATATTTATGATTAATGATACGATTATTGCTTTAGCAAGTGCTCCTCTTAAACAAGCCATTGCTATTATTAGAGTTAGTGGTCCAGAAACATTTTCACTTATTAATAAAGTATTTAGTAGAAATATTTTAAATGCTTCAAAAGAAAAATATTTCGGAAGGATTATTAATCCTAATACAAAGATAATTATTGATGAAGTAGTTTTAGTTTGCTACTATAAAAGTAGTTCATTTACTGGTGAAGATACTATTGAAATTAATTGTCATGGTAGTATGTTAATTGTTAATAAAATTATTCATTTATTATTAACAATTATGAAAAATGATAATATTCGGTTAGCAACTGCGGGCGAATTTACAAAAAGAGCATTTTTAAATGGAAAAATTGATTTATTACAAGCACAAGCGGTTAATGATTTAATTAATGCGCCTAATGATGAAGCGTTAGCATTAGCAATGAATAGCTTAAATGGTAATAATAGCAAATTATTAAAAGAACTTGAAACAAGATTATTAGAGTTAATAGCTAATATTAGTGTTAATATTGATTATCCTGAATATGATGGGGTTGAAAACTTAACCCAAAAATTAGTTTTAACTCGTACAAATGAACTTTATAGTGATTTATTAACCATTACTAAACAAAGTAAAATTGCTCAGGTTATTAATGATGGCATTGATACTGTAATTATTGGTAAACCTAATGTAGGAAAATCAACTTTATTAAATGCTTTATTAAAAGAAAATCGCGCGATTACTTCAACAATTGCTGGAACAACCAGAGATATTGTTACGGGAAAAATAAATATTGATAATATTTCTTTAAACTTAATTGATACCGCAGGAATTAGAAATACTAATGATATTATTGAACAATTAGGAATTCAAAAATCAAAACAGTATTTAGAAAAAGCCCAGTTAATTTTATTAGTGCTTGATGGTAGCAATATTTTAGATGATAATGATATGTTATTATTAGAACTAGTTAAAGATAAAAATTGTATTATTATTATTAATAAAGTTGATTTACAACAAAAACTATCTGTTTCGCTTTTGCCATTAAGTTCAGTCCCAATAAGTGCTTTAAACAATGATTTTAATCCCTTAATAGATAAAATTAAAGAGATGTTTTTACAAGAAAAAATTAATTATCATAATAATTTAATTTTGACATCAACCCATCACCAAATGTTATTAGATAAAATTACAATGACAATTGATGAAGCAATTCAAGCTTTAAACAATAGTATGCCGTTAGATTTAGTAATCCTTCATTTTCAAGAAGCGTGAGATTATTTACAAGAAATTAATGGTAAAATAATTAAAGATAATCTCTTAGATGAAATGTTTAGTCGCTTTTGTCTAGGTAAATAAGGAGTTTAATTAGTGAATGGTTTATTTGATACGCATTGTCATTTAGTCTCAGATTCATATCAAGATGAAGATATAAATAATATTTTAGAAGAAGCGAAATTAATTGGTGTTAATTTAATTTGTAATGTTGGTTATGATTTAAAAACTAGTAAATTAGCAGTTGACCAAGCATTTTCTTCACCCGATGTATTTGCAGCTGTTGGCATTCATCCTAACGATGTTAGTAATCATCAAGAACACCATCTTTATGAATTGGAAGAACTAATTAAAACAGGAAGTGTTTGTGCTATTGGTGAAATTGGATTAGATTACTATCGCAATCAAGATAGTAGTGATTTACAAAAAGAATGATTTATTAAACAAATTAAATTAGCTAAAAAATATCAATTACCAATTTTAGTTCACATTCGTGATGCTTTTGATGATGCTTATGAAATTTTAAAACAATATGATGTTGTTGGCATTATGCATTGTTTTTCAGCAAATACAAAAACTGCTAATAAGTTTATTGAATTAGGATATTATATTTCTTTTTCAGGAATTCTTACTTTTGAAAATGCTAAAGATTTGCAACAAGTTGCTAAAGATATTCCCTTAAATAAAATTGTTTTAGAAACTGATGCTCCGTATTTAACACCTGTTCCTTATCGGGGAACAAAAAATTATCCAAAAAATATTATTTTTACTGCTAAAAAATTAGCAAGTTTAAAAAAAATATCCTTAAATGATGTTATTATCACAACAACAAATAATGCGAAACGAATTTTAGGAATTAAATAAAAAAATGCTCTTAAATTTTATAAGAGCATTTTTTTATGTTTGTAATTTTATTTTTTTATAAAAATCTTAGTAAGAATTTTGAATTTGTTCAAAAATATCAGTTTCAAACTTTTTAGTACCATTAATAACTGCTAATAAAGGATATTCACCAATTTTAGTTGGTAATTCTAACTTTTCTGTAATGTATTTATCCATTCCTTTTAATAATGCCCCACCACCACAAATCGTAATGCCATTTTTATAAATATCACCAGATAGTTCCGCTGGAGTTATTTCTAATGTTTGAGTAATTACTTCAATAACTGGTAGCATAGCTTGTTGTAAAACTTGCCGAATTTCTTCTGGTTTTAAGATTGCTGCTTGGGGTCTACCATTAACATAGTGCCGACCATAAATTTTAAAATTATTTTCATCATCATATTGTGTTAAAGAACCAATTTTAATTTTAATATTTTCTGCTGTCGTGCTACCAATTTCAATTCCATATTGAGTACGAACATATTTTTGAATTTCATTATTAAAATAGTTTCCTGCAATTTTAATAGATTTAGATAATACAATGTCACCAGATGCAATAACGGCAATATCAGTAGTTCCGCCTCCCATATCAATAATTAGTTGCCCGTGAGGACTATTAATATTTACGCCACCACCAATGGCCGCCATTTTTACTTCTTCTTCAATAAATACTTTTTTAGCACCTAGATTGTGACCAATTTGTTTTAAAGCTTTCTTTTCTAAATCAGTAACGGCTGAAGGACAAGCCAGTAATAATGCTGCGTCATTAATACGGTTTAAAATTTTTAAATTCATAAAAATATATTGTAATTGGGCTTCTGTAGCTTTAACATCACTAATAACCCCATTGGTCATTGGTTTGATAACACGAATATTTTTATTACCTTTTCCTACCATTTTTCTAGCAGCTTCGCCTACTGCAATAATTTCATTACGATTAATATTGTATGCAATAATTGAAGGTTCATTATAAACAATGCCTTCTCCTGAAATATAAATTAATGTATTTGCTGTGCCTAAATCAATTGAAATATATTTAGGTTTTTGCCTTTTTCCTTTGAAACTAAGTATGTTCATACGATTTATTTCCTTTCTTACGATCCATCTTCTATTAAAACTAAAATGCTATTTAAATAGCATTTTAACCTATAATACATTTTAACAAAGTATTTAGTAATATGCTATTAGATTTGCGATATTACTAGCAATGATATTAGCATATTACACTGATAGTAGTATTTTAGTTTTAAAGGTAAATTACCGTGAATAATAATTTTTCATAATTAAACTGATAAATAAATGAAGGCAATGATTTGTAACTCATTGCCTTTTTAAAAAATTAACTAATTTAAAATATCAAGTTTAAACTGCTATTAATAAATATTTATTATTATTTTAATTTTGTAATAATAAATTAAAAATGTCAATTATTTTGATATTTTTTAACCAAAACGACGGTTTCGCCCTTGAAATTCAATTTCTTCACGAATTGAATTTTCTCAAGATTTAGTACCTTCAATAACACATAGTAATGGATTATTAGCAATATTAACAGGAATAGTAAATAAAGCTTTAAAATGTTTTTCAATTCCTGGGATTAAAGCACCACCACCACAAAAGTAAATTCCATTGCGGAAAATGTCACCAACTAATTCTGGATCAGTTTTTTCTAATACTTCGGCAATTAAGTCAGCAATATTGTTAAAAAATGGTAGTAAGATTTCTCTGATTTCACTATTATTTACGCGAATTTGTTTTGGCATTCCGTCAACCATACCTCGGCCATAAACTTCTAAATAGACTTCACTAGCATCTTTATGTAATGTTCCTAAGGTTCTTTTTAAGGTTTCACCAGTTTTTTCACCAATAATAATATTATGGCGAGCTCGTAAATATTTTTGAATTTCAGTTGTCATATGTCTCCCAGCAACTTTAATTGAACTAGAAACAGCAATATCTCCTGATGAAAGAACAGCACAATCGGTAGTCCCCCCACCAATATCAACAACAAGATTACCTTCAGGATTACTAATATTAATACCAGCGCCAACAGCTGCCATTTTTATTTCTTCTTCAATAAAGACACTTTTAGCACCTAATTTACTTGCCATTTCTTTTAAAGAATTATGTTCTAATTCCGTAACTGATGAAGGGGCTGCTAATAAAACAATGGCATTTTTTCATATTTTAAATAATTTAATTTTTTCAAAAATCGCCTTTAATAGTTCTTGAGTTGCTTTTAAATCACTAATAACCCCATCACTAATCGGACGCACTAAGCGAATGTTTTTATGTTCCTTACCAATTAAACTATAAGCATCATTTCCTAAAGCGACTAAGGATTTCTTTTTAATGTCATATGCCATTACTGAGGGTTCGTTAAAAACAATTCCACGGTTTGATGAATATATGACAAGGTTTTCTGTGCCGAGATCAATTGATACATAGTTTTTAATCATACAATTCTCCTTTTTTATTTTTTACTTATTTTTAATTTTATCATTAAATAAAATTAAGTATATATTTTTGTAAAAACTATTTATAACCCTTGATAAATTTCTTTTTCAATCCGTTTTGTACCCTCAATAACACATTTTAAGGGGTCATTAGCAACTTTAACTTTAATATTAAACTTACTACTAAAATATTCATCAATCCCTGCTATTAGGGCACCACCGCCACAAATTGTAATGCCATTTTTAATAATATCCCCAGCTAATTCTGGCGGGGTTGATTCCAAAACTTCAGTTAAAACTTCTGAGATGCGATTAAATTGGGTAATAATTACGGGTCTAATTTCGTCAGCAGTAATATTAATTTCTTCGGGTCTTCCCGAAAGAACATTACGACCATAAGCAATGAATTTTTTATTTTCTTTCGTTTCACTTAAAGAACTAATTGCATGTTTTAATTCAATAATACTTTTAATACCAATAGAAATATTATATTGACCACGAATATATTTTTTAATTTCATCATCTAATAAGTTACCTGCTACTTTAATACTCCGAGAAATAATAACGCCTTTTGATGCAATAACGGCAATATCAGTAGTTCCGCCACCAATATCTAATACTAAGTTACCACTTGGCAAATTAATATTAATGTCAGCCCCAATGGCCGCCATTTTTACTTCTTCTTCAACAATAACAATTTTTGCTCCCATATTGTAAGCAACTTTTTTTAAACCATCGCGCTCTAATTGTGTAACCCCCGATGGGCAAGCTAAAACAACAATGGCATTTTTTCACATATTTGATAATTGCAATTTTTTAAAAATAGCTTGTAGTAAATCTAAAGCTGCGTCTAAATCAGAAATAACTCCATCAACTAGTGGTTCAATAATTTTAATATTGTCATTAGTTTTACCAATAATTTCAAAGGCTTCGTGTCCTAAAGCAAATAATTGGTTATTTTTTGATAAATCATAAGCAATCATTGAAGGTTCGTTATAAACAATTCCTTGTCCTGCGATATAAACTAATGTATTTGCTGTTCCTAAGTCTAAAGCAATATAATTACGCTTTGTGCCTTTAAGGAAGCGCTTAAATTTTTCTAAAATGTTTGTCATATCGATACTCCTTTTCTTCTGAATTTATTTTATCAAATTTTAAAGTAATTCTAACGGCAAAATGTCCTATTTTATAAAATAGGACATTCAAAAGTTTTTAAACATTAATAATTTTAATTTTGTAATAATAAATTAGAAATATCAATTATTTTGATATTTTTTAACCAAAACGACGATTTCGTTTTTGTGACACTTGAAATTCAGTATCATTTTGGTTTTCTTCAATAATTGCTCTTGCTAAAGTATCACTAAGTTTTTTTTCAAAACTTTTTGTACCATTGATTACCGACATTAATGGATCATTAGAAATCCTTACAGGAAATTCAAAAATACTTTCAAAGTATTTATCAATTCCTTTAATTAATGCACCACCGCCACAAATGGTAATACCATTTTTAATAATATCACCAGCTAACCCAGGAGGGGCACTTTCTAAAACATTAATTGTTAAATCAATAACTTTAGAAAAAACATGTAGCATTACATTGCGAATTTCTTCAGGATTAACAAGAATTCTTTTCGGTAAACCAGAAACAATATCACGACCATATTTTTCAGTTTTCTTTTCATTAGGAAATTTAATTAAAGAGCCAATTTCACATTTGATTTCTTCAGCAGTTTTTTCACCAATAACAACATTTTGTTCTGATCTTAAATATTTTTGAATTTCTTCATCAATGTATCTGCCAGCAACTTTAATCGAACCAGAAACAATAATGTCACCAGAAGCAATAACGGCAATATCAGTAGTTCCCCCACCAATATCTAATACTAAATTACCAACAGGTAAATGAATGTTTATTCCAGCCCCAATGGCCGCCATTTTTACTTCTTCTTCAACAAGAACATGACTTGCGCCCATTTCTGATGCAACTTTTCTTAAAGCTGTTCGTTCTAATTCAGTAACACCAGATGGACAAGCCAATAGGACAATAGAATTTTTTCAAACATTAGTTAAACGAATGCGATCAAAGATGTAGCGCAGTAAATCTGTTGTTGCTCCTAAATCAGAAATAACACCATCAACTAATGGTGTTACCATACGAATATTGCTATGAGTTTTTCCCACCATTTCGTATGCGGCACTTCCAACAGCAATTAATTTATTAGTACGAACATCATATGCCATTACTGAAGGTTCGTTATAAATAACACCTTGTCCAGATACGTATGCTAATGAATTAGCCGTTCCCAGATCTAGTGATAGGAAGTTAGCTTTTTTTTGATTAAACATCAACTTAAATCCTCCTTTTTAAATTTAGATAATCACAGTAATTATAGTATATAAAATTTATTTTTCAATCAATATAATTTCTTTTTAAAAGTTAAATGACTATTTTGTGAAATTATCATCATCTTTATTTTAATTATGAGATATTTTAAGAAACTAAGTCAACATAAAATTAATAAAAATTTTGTAAAAATCACAAATAGTTAGGACATTTGATTTTTAACTAGTTGTTGCAATTGGTAAATTAAGTAATATTGTTGTTTTACCTTTTAGTGGTTGATAACCTAAAATCGTTATTTTAACAATTTTGTTAGTAGTTGATAAGTCAATATATCTAGGTTTTCCTCAACTAAAATATTCATCAAAACCAATAACAAAATTATTTTCAGTTACTGAACTTTCTCGTTCTTTTAATATTTTTAATATTTCTGGTTTGATTGCTAAATTTAATTCATATTCTTTAACTTGTTGAGGATTTGTTGCCTTAATTTCGGTAATTGTAATTGAAGTAATATAGCGAACATCTTTATTTTTAAAGTATCTTAATATTTCATTTTCTTTGATGATTTGAGCATCGTTATTATTTTTATTAGGTTGCAAATTTGGTTTATTTATAGTGAAGCTATTATTTTTTTTATTCTCACAAGAAATTAAATTTACTGTTCCAGCGACTGTTAAAATAGTTTCTCCTAAAATTATCAAAATTTTTTTCATATTTTATTATCCTTTATTTTATTTTTTACTTGATATTGATATTGTAATAAGAGTAATGCTGATTTGTTGTAAGACTTTAAACTTTTATTATGCTTTATTCGGTTTTAATTAATTATAAATTGCATTTTTAACACTAATATTATTTTCTTCATCAACTTGTTTTAAAAATTGATATTAATAATACCATACCATAGAGTTATGAGAAGGTACAAGTCTTTTTATAAAAATGGTCAAGGCAGATTTAATGGTGATTTTAATATTTTTTTAATTGTGCAAAGTATTGGGGATGGTAAATTTTTAATAAAAATTTAATAATATTTTATTTACTATGTTATAATTATATGATATGAAAAACTATTATAGGATTTAAAAATGAAACCACAAGCAGTACTTTTAAAATATAATTTACATCCGATGAAAAAATGAGGACAGAATTTTTTAAATAATGAACAAATAGTTAATCAAATTACGAATAGTTTTAGATGTGAGAATACTGATGGCATTTTAGAAATTGGAACCGGATTAGGAATAATGACAGTTAGTCTTTTAAAAAAGGCACAAAGAGTAGTTAGCATTGAAATTGATAAAAAATTAATTCCAATTTTAAATGAACAATTTAAAAATGAAGCAAATTTTAAACTTATTAATGATGATTTTTTAAATGTTAATTTACCATTATTAATTAAAGAACATTTTGTTAATATTAAACGAGTTCATATTGTTGCTAATTTACCATATTATTTAACTTCACCAATTTTATTTAAATTATTAGATAATGTTCAATATTTTACGAGTTTTACATTAATGATGCAAAAGGAAGTAGCTCAAAGAATTACTAGTTTACCAAATAATAAAGCATATAGTAATTTAAGTGTAATTTGTCAGTATTATAGTAAAGTGAGTATTCCTTTAAAAGTAAGTCGTCATAATTTTTTTCCTGAACCTAATGTTGATAGTTGAATTGTTCATTTTGCTTTACAAAAAAATTATCAAGTTGATAATGAAAGAGAATTTAATGATTTTGTTCGCAAATTATTTGCTATGAAAAGAAAAACTTTACTTAATAATTTAAATCTGATTACTAATAATAAACAAATTTCTGAATCATTAATTTTAAAATTAAATTTACCTTTAACCATTAGAAGCGAACAGTTAACAATTGAACAGTTTATCAATTTATACCATTTTGTTAAAGATAATGGTAATATAATATTAACGAGGAGGTCATTTAATGACAAATAATAGTTATGAGCATGTTGCTTTTTTTGGATTGAATGCCAGTAAAAAATTAGCACAAGAAATTTGTAATATTCTTAAAGTTCCTTTACAGGAAGCAAAAGTAAATAATTTTGCAGATGGTGAAATTTCTGTTGAATCTTTAATGTCAGTTCGTGGTAAAGATGTTTATGTAATTCAATCAACATCATTTCCAGTTAATGAAAATTTAATGCAATTATTAATTTTTATTGATGCTTTAAAACGAGCATCAGCTAATAAAATTAATGTTGTAATTCCATATTTTGGTTATGCACGACAAGATCGGAAAGCAAAAGGGCGACAACCAATTACTGCCAAATTAGTAGCTAATATGTTAACTGGTGCTGGTGCTGATCGGATTATGTTAGTAGACATTCATTCATCACAAATTCAAGGTTTTTTTGATATTCCTGTTGATGATTTACGATCAAGTCATGATTTTGCGGAATATTTTTTAGAAAAAAAACTTAATAATGTTGTTGTAGTATCGCCAGATCATGGTGGTGTTACCCGAGCGCGACATTTAACAACTTATTTACCTGGCGAATTAGCAGTTGTTGTTAAAAAACGCCCTGAACCTAATGTTAGTGAAGTTGAATTTGTGCTTGGTGATATTAAAGATAAAAACTGTATTATTATTGATGATATGATTGATACGGGTGGTACCATTGTTAATGCAGCGAAAGCATTAAAAGATGCTGGTGCCAAAACTGTTTATATTGCTGCCACGCATCCAATATTTAGTGGTAAAGCTGTGGAACGGTTAAAAAATGCGGTCGCTAGTGGTATTGTGAATGAAGTTGTTGTTACTAATTCAATTGAATTGTTAGAAGCAAAAAAATTTACTGGTTTAAAAATAATTTCTATTGCTGGTTTTTTAGCGAAGATGATTAATGCTTCTATTAATTGTGAATCATTGTCAGAAATATATGCTACTCGTTCAAAAAAATTATCAAATTTACAGGAGTAATAGTTAATTAACTCGCATTCTAGCGAGTTTTGTTTATTTAATGAATTTTTTGCGAAAGGTTAAAAAAATGAAATTAATTGTAGGTCTAGGAAACCCTGATAAAAAATATGTCCATACGCGACATAATATTGGTTTTCAAATTATTGATGCTTTAGTTAAAAAATGAAATATTAAGTTAGATAGTAAAAAAATGGATGGTCAATATGGTAAAACGATTAAAAATAATGAAAGTATTATTTTGTTAAAACCATTAACATATATGAATTTATCAGGATATAGTGTTTCATCAATAACTAATTATTTTAAAATTGCAATATCCGATATCATTGTTATTTATGATGATGTTGATTTACAACTTGGAGTTATAAAATTACGGCATAGCGGTAGTAGCGGTGGTCATAACGGTATTAATAGCGTTATTAATAGTTTAAATAGTAATAAAATTAAACGGATTAAAATTGGTATTGGTAAAGATAATGCTTATGATACTAGTTCTTGGGTTTTAGGTAAATTTACTAATAAAGAACAACCAATCATTGATGACACCGTTAATAAAGTTTTAAATATTATTGATGATTTTGTTGTTGATTTTAATTTTGAAAGAGTTATGAATATTTATAATTAAGTTTTGTAGTAAAATACAAGTAATAATAAAATAATTAAAGGAAGTAATGAAATGAGAAATACATTAGCAATTATTGGTAGTCAATGAGGTGATGAAGGAAAAGGCAAAATAAGTGATTATTTTGCGCAAAATAGTGCCGTTATTGTTCGCTGAGCTGGTGGTGATAATGCTGGTCATACAATAGTTTTTAATAATGAAAAATATAAGTTAAATTTAGTTCCGTCAGGGATATTTAATGAGCAAGCAATTAATATTATTGCTAATGGTTGTGTTATTAATTTAGAAAAGTTAATTATAGAAATTAAAAGCTTACAAGATAAGGGTTTTTCGTGTCGTAACTTAAAAATTTCAAATCGTGCCCATATCATTATGCCATATCATTTAAAAATTGATGAATATCAAGAAGCAAAGCGAAAACATATTATTGGGACAACTAAAAGAGGCATTGGGCCCACATATGAAGATAAAATCGCAAGAGTAGGCATTAGAATTTGTGATTTAGAAAATCCATTAACATTAAAAGCAAAATTAGAAAATGTTATTGCGATTAAAGAAGATATTTTAAAACAAATATATCAAGATAATTTGCATATTATAGTAGATGATTTATTAAAACAATGTCAAGAGTGATATGCGGTAATTAAACAATATGTTTGTGATACTTCATTATTATTAAATAATTTAATTAAAGCAAATCAAAAAGTATTATTTGAAGGCGCCCAAGGAGTAATGCTAGATATTGACCACGGAACATATCCTTTTGTTACTAGTTCTAATCCCTCAGCATCATCAATTGCTGTTGGGGCAGGAATTGCTCCGTGAATGGTTAATAATATATTAGCAATTAGTAAACCATATAATACTCGTGTTGGTAGTGGTGTATTAATTACGGAAATGAATGCTGAAATGGCCCATACAATTAGAGAAGTTGGTAAAGAATATGGTACGGTATCATTACGACCACGCCGGATTGGTTGATTAGATATTGTTGTTTTACAACATGCAAGTCGTGTTAATGGGTTTACATCATTAGCAATTATGCTTTTAGATGTTTTAAGCAATATTAAATTATTAAAATTATGTGTTGCTTATATTTATAAGGGTGAAAAAATTAATTATATTCCCGCTGATATTGAAGAGTATGAAAAATGTCAACCAGTTTATATGGAATTAGCTGGTTGAGAAGCGGATATTACAAAAGTAAAATCGTGAGCAGAGTTACCTGAAAATGCTAAAATTTATTTACAAACAATTAGTAAATTAGTTGATTTACCATTGGCATTATTTTCTGTTGGTCCAGATCGTGAACAAACAATTTTATTAACTGAAATATTTTAAGAAAAAAGAGGTTTTAATTAATGGCAACAGTAGCAATTTTTTTAGCAACTGGTTATGAAGAAATTGAAGCAATAACTGTTATTGATATTTTACGAAGAGCAAAAATTAATATTGATATTATTAGTAGTGAAAATAAAGATTTTATTGTGGGTGCTAATAATATTACTATTAAAAGTGATTATTATTTTAGTCAAATGCCTAATGATTATGCGATGCTAATTTTACCTGGTGGAGCGACGGGTGTTAATAATTTACAAAAAAATGAACATTTAATGAACTTATTAAAAACATTTAATGAACAAAATAAATTTATTGCTGCGATTTGTGCTGCCCCGCAAATTTTAGGATTGTTAGGCATTGCTAATAATAAGAATATTAGTGTTTATCCTGAGTGTTTCAATGGTTTAGAAACTGCTAAAATTATTAGCAATGAAGCGGTTGTTATTGATGGTCATATTATTACGGCATCATCACCTGGTGTTGCGATTAAGTTTGCTTTACAACTAGTCGCAATATTAACTAATGATAATATTAAAGAAATGATTACAAAGCAGTTAGTAATTTTATAAATCTATTTCCATAAAGGAGGAACAAAGATGATTAAGCGTTATCAAACAAAAGAAATGAAAGTGATTTGAAGTGAAGAAAAGAAATATGATACTTGATTAAAAGTAGAATTATTAGTGTGTGAGGCATGAGGCAATTTAGGATTAATTGATAAATCTGATTTAAAAAAATTGAAAAAAGTTAAAGTTGATTTAAAATTAATGAATAGTTTAGAAAAGCAAACACAACATGATATGGTTGCTTTTACAAGAATGTTATCACATAGTTTAGAAAATGAAAAACGCTGAATTCATTTAGGATTAACTTCAACTGATGTTGTTGATACCGCCCAAAATTATTTAATTAAGCAAGCAAACGATGTTATTGCTAAAGAACTGCAAAAATTATTAGATAATTTAAAACTAAAAGCTTTAAAATATCGGAATTTAATTTGTATTGGCAGAACACATGGCATATTTGCCGAACCGACTTCTTTTGGTTTAAAATTTGTTTTATGGTATGAAGAAATTAATCGGCAAGTGGAAAGATTTTTGTTAGCTCGTAAGCAAATTGAAGTTATTAAAATTTCTGGTGCGGTTGGTAATTATGCGAATGTTGAACCAGTTGTGGAGGATTTTGTCAGACAAGAGTTAGAATTAGGTGTTGATAATATTTCAACACAAGTAACCCAAAGAGATCGGCATGCCTTTCTTTTTAGTGTTTTTGCAAATATTGCTTCCACATTAGAAAAAATTGCTCTTGAAATTCGTCATAGTCAGCGAAGTGAAGTTGATGAAATTCGCGAAGGATTTTCATTAAACCAAAAAGGTTCTAGTGCGATGCCTCATAAACAAAATCCAATTGGGAGTGAAAATATTTGTGGGTTAGCGCGTCTGATTCGTGCTAATAGTGTTGTTGCTTATGAAAATAATTTGTTATGAAATGAAAGAGATATTTCGCATAGTTCTAATGAAAGAATAATTATTAGTGGAACATTTTCATTATTACATTTTATTTTAAAGCGGATGAATGCGATTCTTAATCTTTTAGAAGTTAATGAAAAAAATATTGCTTTAAATATTGAAAAAACATTTAATACTTTTTTTAGTCAAAGATTATTATTAGAAATTATTAAGAAAACCCAATTTTCTCGTGAAGAAATTTATGATTTTTTACAAGAGTGTACTTTTGCTAGTTTAAAAGAAAAACGAGATTTTAAGGAAGTTGTTAAAGAATATAAAATTTCTAAATATTTAGATGATGAGCAATTAGAAAAATGTTTTGATATTAATTATTTTGTTCGTAATGTTAATATTATTTATGAACGGGTTTTTCCTAAAAGAGAATAGGATAAGATAATAATGATTCAGAAAAGTTTTCGTAATGAGCAGCCATCGCTATATTTAGTAGCAACACCAATTGGCAATTTAAAAGAGTTAAATAGTCGGATTGCAGAAACTTTACAACTGGTTGTTGTAATTTTTTGTGAAGATACAAGAGTAAGTAAGAAAATATTACAACATTTTAATAATTAAGAAAAAACTTATTTCGTTACATCAACATAATGAAAAAGAACGAATTGATTTAGTATTACAATTTTTAAATAATAATCAATCAGTTGCTTTGCTAAGTGATGCTGGCTATCCATTAATATCGGATCCCGGATATCAATTAGTCCAAACAGTAATTGCTAAGGAATATAATGTTGTTAGTATTAGTGGTTCTAGTGCGTTATTAAATGCTTTAGTTTGTTCGGGATTACCACCATATCCGTTTTCTTTTTGAGGTTTTTTAGACCACAAAGTAGGAAAACTTAAACAACAAGTTGAACAATTAAAATATCGTTCTGAATCGTTAATTTTTTATGTTGGTGTGCATCATTTAGAAAAAACATTAAGGGTGATGAAAGAAATTTTAGGTAATCGTGATGTTTGTTTAGCAAGAGAGTTAACGAAGATGTATGAAACTATTTATCGAATGCCATTAAATGATATTATTAACCTTGATTTAACTTCATTAAAGGGTGAATTTGTGTTAATTGTTAAAGGATATGAAGTGGTGGTTGATTATCGTTCTTTAACTATTAAAGACCACATTATCTTAGTAGCTAAAAAGCAAAATATTACTATTAAAGAAGCAATTAAGGAAGTAGCAAATATGCGAAATCTTCCTAAAAGTCTTGTATATCAAGTCTATCATCAAGTCTATCATCAAGAGTAACCCTAGGAGGAGAAATGTTGACATTTTCCTATTTTTACTGTATAATTAACGAGTTAAGGTATAAAATAGGAAAAGAAAGTTTCAGTTTATACTGAACAAATTATTAAAAAAAGAGGGAAAAATATGAATATGAATGGAACAAAGCGTTTATTAATGGCTTTAACTAGTATTACATTAGGTTTAGGAACAGCGACAATCGGTTTAGTTGCTTGTTCAACAGGGACAGTTACTTTTGATAAAATCACAAGTCAAGAAGCAATTGAACAACTTAGAACAAGTTTTGCTAATACTGTTAATACTTTAAAGACAAGAATTAAAACTTTGGAAACTCAATATGATGTACAAAAACAAGCATTTATAGCAGTAAATGATAAGATTAAAAACCTAATTAAGAGTGTAAAAACTATTGGAGAAAATAATGATGCATTATTACTAGAACTTAAAACACAATATGATGCTATTAAATCAAATGATACAGTTGTTGTAATTAAAGAGTTAACTGAATTTAATAGTGAAAAAACTATTGCTTTAAAGTATGTTAAGGCTCTTGAAGACTACCGATTTCAAAAAGAAAAAGCTTTAAATGAGAAATTAGCTGAGAAGGATACTCAAATTACTAAATTAAATGACCAAATTAAAATATATACAAAACAAGTTAACTTAATTACTGATTTAGTTGCTACTTTTGGTAAAGAAGGTAGTTTAAAAGAACTTAAAAAAGTAAAAGAAGAAGCGAAATTTGAAGACCAAGTTGATCATATTAAAGCTGAGTTTGAAAGAATAATTAAAGAAAAAACTAAGCTTAATACTGAAAATGAAGCAAATAAGCAAGAAATTAAGGATGCTAATGAGGCTTTAGATGCTTTACAAATAGCGATTGATACTGGTAAAACCGTTAAAACTGAATTAGAAACTGCTGTTGACAACTTAGAAAATTTAATTAACGACTTCAAACAATAAGAGGCAATATTATGATGTTTAAAAATCTTTTAAACCTTTTAATTGTAGCTAGTTTGACAGTTGGGGTAGGGGTTACTTTAACAGCTTGTGCTGATAAAGCACCAATTCCTACGGAACAAAACTTAATTGTTAAAGATAGTATTTTTGATGAAATTGTTAATAACACTTTATTTCGCGTTGAAAAACAAAGTTTAGTGAATAAAATTAATGATTTGACTAATCAAATAAAAAATCTTGATAAAAATATTGATTTAACTATTGCACAACTAGAAAATATTAAGGTCAAATTAGAAATTAAGAGCTGAATTATACTTGTAAGTGCAAGTAAATAAAATTGCAAAAGATTTCATATAAAAATTTCATGATGCTAAGTTTATTTTAGAAAAAGTAAATTTAAGGAGTTTTTATATGGGATACAAACATCTTGGCATAGATGAAAGAATTTATATTGAGAATCAATTGAAATTTAAAGTAAAAATTAGTGAAATAGCTAAAAATCTTAATCGAAGTATTAGTACTATTAATCGAGAAGTTAATAGAAATAAAGATAATAATCATTATTTTTCATTAATTGCACAAAATAAAGCAGAAAATAGAAAACAATTACATGTTTATTTTCATAAATTTAAAAATAGAGAATTAGTAAAATATGTACAACAAAAATTATTATTAGGTTGATCGCCTGAACAAATTTATGGCAGAATTAAAAATTTTCATCAAGAATGAATTATTAGTTTTAAAACAATTTACAATTGAATTTATTCTGGATTACTTGAAAAGGTTACTAGTAAAAATTTAAGAAGAAAAGGTAAGAAACGAAAATCTCAAGAAAATCGGGGTAAATTTAATGGTAAATCCATTAAAGAACGAAATGTTAATAATCGCATAACTCTTGGCCATTGAGAAGGTGATACTGTAGTATCATCACGAGGTAAAAGTAAATCATGTTTAATAACTTTAGTTGAAAGAACATCAAGATTTACTTTAGCAATATTAGTTGAAAATAGAACTACTAAAGTTATTAACAAAAATATTAGTCATTATTTATCAATTCTTCCAAATAATCTTGTTAAGACTATAACATTTGATAGGGGTAAAGAATTTGCTAATTGACAACAACTTGAAAAAAATTTAAATGTGAAAATTTATTTTGCTGATGCATATTCACCTTGACAAAGAGGTACTAATGAAAATACTAATGGTTTAATTAGAGAAAAATTTCCTAAAAAATTTAATTTTTCAAACACTACTAAAAATGCAGTTCATAAATTTATATTGTCTTTAAACCAAAGACCAAGAAAAATACTAAATTATCTTTCGCCAATCGAATATTTGGTTAGAAAAATAATTTAGTTGCACTTAACTTTACAATTTGGCAAGATTAAAAAATACCAAGATGAATTAGCACTTTTAAATGCTGATTTACAAAAATTGGATGAGTTAGTTAATAGTTTTGGTAAAGATAAATTAAAGGATATTAAACCTTTTACGGGTTCTAAAACTGATTGAAAGGGTAAAATTGCCCATATTAAAGCTGAATTTTTACGAATAATTGGTGAACGAAAAGATTTAATTAAGGAAAATCATAGTTTAATAATACAACTTATTAAATTGTATTTTGAAACTGAGTTTGATTTTAATGTCCACAAATTAAATACTGGTAATACCAGATTAGATGCGTATAATAAGGCAAAAGAATTAATTAAAACTTTATTAGGTGATGATTATCAACTTTTAAAAATTTCATTTAAAGGTTCAGAAACTGATAATTTAACTGGTAATTCAGAATGATACGATATGGATATTACTATTGGTAAAGAAACGGCAACGATTCGTTTTAAAGTAAAAAATGTTGGTTTTATTAGAAAATCAAATGAAGAAATTTTAACTTTAGTTAAAAATTTTTTAAAAATTCGCTATAACTGAGGTTTGAAAGAACTTACAAACTCAAGGAGCGAAGCTATTGCTCTTTTAAAAGAACAATTACAAAAATATTTGGGAAAAATAAACTATGATCAAGTAAGTATTGAGGATGGAACACCAATTTCAAAAAATAATAAATTAACTTCTTTTTTTGGTGAAACAGATCTTGATTTAACTGTTAAAGTTGGTAGTTTAGATGAAGTTTCATTAAGTTTATATTTAAAAGGCCTTTCACATATATAAAACTTATATAATGCCAAATTGTAAAGTTAAGTGCAACTAAATTATTTTTATTATTTTTCTAACCAAATATTCGATTGGCGAAAGATAATTTAGTATTTTTCTTGGTCTTTGGTTTAAAGACAATATAAATTTATGAACTGCATTTTTAGTAGTGTTTGAAAAATTAAATTTTTTAGGAAATTTTTCTCTAATTAAACCATTAGTATTTTCATTAGTACCTCTTTGTCAAGATGAATATGCATCAGCAAAATAAATTTTCACATTTAAATTTTTTTCAAGTTGTTGTCAATTAGCAAATTCTTTACCCCTATCAAATGTTATAGTCTTAACAAGATTATTTGGAAGAATTGATAAATAATGACTAATATTTTTGTTAATGCCAAATTGTAAAGTTAAGTGCAACTAAATTATTTTTCTAACCAAATATTCGATTGGCGAAAGATAATTTAGTATTTTTCTTGGTCTTTGGTTTAAAGACAATATAAATTTATGAACTGCATTTTTAGTAGTGTTTGAAAAATTTAATTTTTTAGGAAATTTTTCTCTAATTAAACCATTAGTATTTTCATTAGTACCTCTTTGTCAAGGTGAATATGCATCAGCAAAATAAATTTTCACATTTAAATTTTTTTCAAGTTGTTGTCAATTAGCAAATTCTTTACCCCTATCAAATGTTATAGTCTTAACAAGATTATTTGGAAGAATTGATAAATAATGACTAATATTTTTGTTAATAACTTTAGTAGTTCTATTTTCAACTAATATTGCTAAAGTAAATCTTGATGTTCTTTCAACTAAAGTTATTAAACATGATTTACTTTTACCTCGTGATGATACTACAGTATCACCTTCTCAATGGCCAAGAGTTATGCGATTATTAACATTTCGTTCTTTAATGGATTTACCATTAAATTTACCCCGATTTTCTTGAGATTTTCGTTTCTTACCTTTTCTTCTTAAATTTTTACTAGTAACCTTTTCAAGTAATCCAGAATAAATTCAATTGTAAATTGTTTTAAAACTAATAATTCATTCTTGATGAAAATTTTTAATTCTGCCATAAATTTGTTCAGGCGATCAACCTAATAATAATTTTTGTTGTACATATTTTACTAATTCTCTATTTTTAAATTTATGAAAATAAACATGTAATTGTTTTCTATTTTCTGCTTTATTTTGTGCAATTAATGAAAAATAATGATTATTATCTTTATTTCTATTAACTTCTCGATTAATAGTACTAATACTTCGATTAAGATTTTTAGCTATTTCACTAATTTTTACTTTAAATTTCAATTGATTCTCAATATAAATTCTTTCATCTATGCCAAGATGTTTGTATCCCATATAAAAACTCCTTAAATTTACTTTTTCTAAAATAAACTTAGCATCATGAAATTTTTATATGAAATCTTTTGCAATTTTATTTACTTGCACTTACAAGTATAATTCAGCTAATAACTTTAGTAGTTCTATTTTCAACTAATATTGCTAAAGTAAATCTTGATGTTCTTTCAACTAAAGTTATTAAACATGATTTACTTTTACCTCGTGATGATACTACAGTATCACCTTCTCAATGGCCAAGAGTTATGCGATTATTAACATTTCGTTCTTTAATGGATTTACCATTAAATTTACCCCGATTTTCTTGAGATTTTCGTTTCTTACCTTTTCTTCTTAAATTTTTACTAGTAACCTTTTCAAGTAATCTAGAATAAATTCAATTGTAAATTGTTTTAAAACTAATAATTCATTCTTGATGAAAATTTTTAATTCTGCCATAAATTTGTTCAGGCGATCAACCTAATAATAATTTTTGTTGTACATATTTTACTAATTCTCTATTTTTAAATTTATGAAAATAAACATGTAATTGTTTTCTATTTTCTGCTTTATTTTGTGCAATTAATGAAAAATAATGATTATTATCTTTATTTCTATTAACTTCTCGATTAATAGTACTAATACTTCGATTAAGATTTTTAGCTATTTCACTAATTTTTACTTTAAATTTCAATTGATTCTCAATATAAATTCTTTCATCTATGCCAAGATGTTTGTATCCCATATAAAAACTCCTTAAATTTACTTTTTCTAAAATAAACTTAGCATCATGAAATTTTTATATGAAATCTTTTGCAATTTTATTTACTTGCACTTACAAGTATAATTCAGCAAATTAATAATAAAATAGACTTGGTACATAACTATAACTAGCTTAATTCAAAATTATATATTCCTGAAATTAAGTTAAATCGTAATCCAAATCTTCTAATCTTATTGCGATAACGATAAACTAGTATTTTAAATCTTTTTAATCTAGCAAAAACATGTTCAATGGCAATTCTAACTTTACTTAAAAAGCTATTATATTCCTTTTTATCTGGATTTAAGGGATTATTTTTACTCTTTTTAATTGGCAATAATGTATTTTTATGAACATTTTGCAAACCTTGATAGCCTGAATCGGCAATTAATTCTAATTTTGGATTTATAAGTGTATTTGATTTTAAAAATAACTTATAATCATGAATACTGCCATAACAAAAATCTACTGAAATAATTTTATTGTTAAATAAATCAATAATTATTTGCGTTTTTAATGAATGTTGCCTTTTCTTACCAGAAAATAATAATTTTAGTTTTTTTTAATTCTTTCAATTGGAATTTCTGTAGCATCAATTGCTAATAAATTATTATTAGTAACTTTATGTTCCAATAATATCTTTTTGCCAGGTATATGAAAGTGACTATTTTTTATTAGAGTATTTTCAACTCAAAAGATATTACGAATACAACTAACATGACTAATATTATATTTTTTTGCAATAATACGATATGTACTATATTCTTTTCAGTATTCTAAAGTCATAAGTAATCTTTGCTCTATTGATAATTTATTTGGTCTACCACCAATTTGTTTTTGTTTAGCTTTAGCTTCTTTTAAAATTTCTACCATTTTCATGAAAGTTTTATATTTTATGCCTATTAGACTATAAAATTCATTTTCGTCTTTGTATTTATCTAACATTTGTACTTCACCTAGTAAATAATATTAGACTTGGTACATAACTATAACATTTTATGCCGACTAAACTATAAAATTCATTTTTATCTTTGTATTTATCTAACATTTGTATTTCATCTAAAAAATAATTATCAAAATAGTAGATAAAATTAAAGGTTATGTACCAAGTCTAATAAATAAAACACACTTTGTATAAAGTGTGTTTTTAACATATGTGATTATTTGTTTAAAAAGTCTCATAGTTTAGTGTAATTCGGTTCCACTGATGTTTCTTCGTTAATATCAATATAGATAACGATGTTGTTTTCATCTAATACTAATAAGGTTCTTGCTAGAAGTTCTAGTTTTTGGATTACTAAACCAGTTTTAATGCCGAAATCACGGTATTTGTAATCAGATATAAGGATGTGATTATTGTCTTTAAAACTTTCACAAGCTTTATTTTGGGCGAAGGGTAGGTCTCTTGAAATTGTAATTAGTTGCATATTTTCTAGTTTACTAATATTTTCGTTCATATGTTTAGTTTGGGTTAAACAAGTGCTAGTATCAACACTGGGGACAACTGAGATTACTTTCTTTTTATTGACGATATCAGTTATTTTAAAGTCTGACATATTAAGATTAGTGGCGATAAAATCAAGAGTTTCACCAATTTTAATTGGTTCTTTAATTAATTGTAAAGGTTTTCCTTTCATTTTTACTTCCATATTAGTCCTCCTTAGGGTATGTATAATTTAATTATATAAAGAAATGATGTAATATAATATATAATATAAATAATTTGATAAAGGATGAAGTTATGCAACCAAAATATTTTTATGTTTCAACGCCAATATATTATCCGAATAATGAATTGCACTTAGGACATGCGTATACAACAGTTTTAAGTGATGTTTTAGCGCGTTATAAGAAACAACAAGGTTATGAAGTATTTTTTACTACTGGTAGTGATGAACACGGACAAAAAATTGCTAAGGCGGCACAATTAGCAAATATTACCCCCCAAGAATTTGTTGATGGCATCGTTAATAAGTTTAAAGATTTATGAACAGCCTTACACATTGATTATTCTAAATTTATTAGAACTAGTAGTCAAGAACATACTATTGTTGTTGAAAAAATCTTTAATCAGTTATTAGCCCAAGAAGATATTTACTTAGATCAATATGAAGGTTGATATTGTATTGCTTGTGAAGAATTTGTTACTAAATCACAAATTTCTCGTGATAAGTTGCATTTATTATGTAATCAACAATTAAAGTTTTTACAAGAAGAAAGTTATTTTTTTAAAGTTTCAAAGTATCAAAAACAATTGTTAGCTTATTATCATCAACATCCTGACTTTATTTATCCCGAATCACGAATGAATGAAATGATTAATAATTTTTTAAGTCCGGGACTTCAAGATTTAAGTGTTACAAGAACAAGTTTTAATTGAGGGATTCCGGTTAAAGAAAATTCCAAACATATAATTTATGTTTGAATTGATGCTTTAAGCAATTATTTAAGTTCATTAGGTTATCTTTCATCAGATAATAGTGAATTTAATAAATATTGAGGCGAAAATAGTGAAATTGTGCAATTTTTAGGTAAAGAAATTACTAGATTTCATGCTATTTATTGACCAATCCTATTAATGGCATTAAATATTCGTTTACCTAATAAATTAATTAGTCATTCGTGAATCACAATGAATAATGATAAAATGTCAAAATCAAAAGATAATAGTATTAATCCATTACAATTAATTAATGAGTATGGTAGTGATGCTTTACGATTTTTTCTTGTTAATGATTTACATATTACCAGAGATAGTAATTATAGCTTACAATTATTAATTGATTCTTATAATAGTAATTTAGTTAATAATTTAGGTAATTTATTATCAAGAACAATGACAATGACCGAAAAATATTTTAATAATGTTATTCCGCAGTATGTTCCTAGTACTAATGATTTAGATAAGGCATTAGAACAACACATTCATTTAACAATTGAAAGTTATGAAGCAAAAATGGATCAATATTTAATTAATGATGCTGTTAAAGCAGTAATTGAATTATTACATTATGCTAATAAGTATATTGAAGAAAGAACTCCTTGAATATTATTTACTAATCATGATGTTAATTTAAATAAAGTTATTAATAATTTATTACAAGTTTTAAAAGTAAGTGCGTATTTATTACAACCTGTTTTAGTAACGAAAAGTATTGTTATTTTTCAACAATTAAATATTAATTACGAACAGTTAAATTTTACAAATTTAACTAATTTTCAAGACTTAGATAATGTTAAAATTAATTTGAAACAAATATTATTTCCGCGAATAAATAATAGTTAATTATTTTTAATTTAAAGGAGGATATTTTATGAAAATTACTAAAGATTCTAATAAATGATGGTTCATTTATGAAATCGTAATTGCTGTCTTTACATTATCAGTTTTAATTTTTGGCTATGTTGAACATTTAATAACTAAAACTTGAATGCGAAGTATTGATGAGCCTTTTTCTTATACGGGTTTTCAAGGTCAATATTTTAGTTATTTTACAATTCAAAGTAATATTATTGTTTTTGTGTGATTTTTATTAGCAGCAATTTATCACTTTAAAAGTGATAAACCACTAGTTTTAAGACAAGGTGGTTTAATTGTCATCTCATTATATATTTCTATTACTTTTATAACATATATGACAATGATGCTCCCTTTTGCGGCGACAACAATGGCACCGATTACTTGATTTGAAAATATGAGTCAGCATTTAATTATTCCATTATTAGTAATTTGTTATATGTGTTTTCATATTGGTGAAAAACCAATTGTTATTAAAGAATATTTAAAGAAAAAATTATGAATTAATTTTCTTTATCCATTGTTTTACTTTTTATATATTATTCTTCGCTTGTATATGGGAGTATTAGATGATAAACCAACTTTATTGTATTTCCCTTATTTACCTAAATTAGATGTTGCGAATTGATTGTTAGTTGTTTTAGTTATTATCGCTAGTATCATTATTTTGATTTTATTTGTTGTTGTTAATATCTTTTATTGTTATATAAATAATAAAATATATGAACGAAAAGAAAAATAATCAAAAACCGCTAGAGTAGGGGGATATTTGACTTTTTAAGGTATTTTTTATATAATTAATAGGATAAGGTATAAATTAGAAATGAAGAGTTACTACTTTTTTTATGTAGTTTTGGTTTATATTGAGTAAAAATGAGGTATTAAAAGCTATGAATAAAATAGAAATAACAGGTCAAAAAATTACAAATTTAAACTATAAAAAAGTTTTAAATAAATGACAAATAGAAGTAGATTAAAATGGTTAAACGATGATTAAATATTTTAATTGTGACTGTTTTTTCGTTAGGAATTGGTACTAATTTAATTGCTTGTTCTTCGCAAACAAGGGCAAAAAATTTCATTAAGGAAGAAATTACGAATAATCAGTTATTAAATGAGGAAATAAACGCGTTAAAAAGAAAAATTGCGATTTTAACAAATG
Organism: Spiroplasma endosymbiont of Tipula paludosa; assembly: GCF_964264785.1. Classification (NCBI taxonomy): domain Bacteria; kingdom Bacillati; phylum Mycoplasmatota; class Mollicutes; order Entomoplasmatales; family Spiroplasmataceae; genus Spiroplasma; species Spiroplasma endosymbiont of Tipula paludosa. The sequence goes on along the minus strand of NZ_OZ183484.1, from coordinate 1,286,612 downwards.
ATTTTCAGGAGTTAATTAGCCAAATTGTAAAGTTAAGTGCAACTAAATTATTTTTCTAACCAAATATTCGATTGGCGAAAGATAATTTAGTATTTTTCTTGGTCTTTGGTTTAAAGACAATATAAATTTATGAACTGCATTTTTAGTAGTGTTTGAAAAATTTAATTTTTTAGGAAATTTTTCTCTAATTAAACCATTAGTATTTTCATTAGTACCTCTTTGTCAAGGTGAATATGCATCAGCAAAATAAATTTTCACATTTAAATTTTTTTCAAGTTGTTGTCAATTAGCAAATTCTTTACCCCTATCAAATGTTATAGTCTTAACAAGATTATTTGGAAGAATTGATAAATAATGACTAATATTTTTGTTAATAACTTTAGTAGTTCTATTTTCAACTAATATTGCTAAAGTAAATCTTGATGTTCTTTCAACTAAAGTTATTAAACATGATTTACTTTTACCTCGTGATGATACTACAGTATTACCTTCTCAATGGCCAAGAGTTATGCGATTATTAACATTTCGTTCTTTAATGGATTTACCATTAAATTTACCCCGATTTTCTTGAGATTTTCGTTTCTTACCTTTTCTTCTTAAATTTTTACTAGTAACCTTTTCAAGTAATCCAGAATAAATTCAATTGTAAATTGTTTTAAAACTAATAATTCATTCTTGATGAAAATTTTTAATTCTGCCATAAATTTGTTCAGGCGATCAGCCTAATAATAATTTTTGTTGTACATATTTTACTAATTCTCTATTTTTAAATTTATGAAAATAAACATGTAATTGTTTTCTATTTTCTGCTTTATTTTGTGCAATTAATGAAAAATAATGATTATTATCTTTATTTCTATTAACTTCTCGATTAATAGTACTAATACTTCGATTAAGATTTTTAGCTATTTCACTAATTTTTACTTTAAATTTCAATTGATTCTCAATATAAATTCTTTCATCTATGCCAAGATGTTTGTATCCCATATAAAAACTCCTTAAATTTACTTTTTCTAAAATAAACTTAGCATCATGAAATTTTTATATGAAATCTTTTGCAATTTTATTTACTTGCACTTACAAGTATAATTCAGCAAATAAATAATATCAAATAACATTCGTCAACTTTGAGGATTATAATAATACAAAATCGCACCGTAGAATCACGCAATAATAAATAAAGTGCGATTTAAAGCCACAAAATCATATAGTCTTAAATTTATTTTTTTAAACAATAGCATCACTTAAATCACACTTTCTTTATTTTTATTACTATCTGCCGGGCATTAATTTTTCAAACATTTTGAAAGCGATTAAAAATAAACCAATAATCACGCCAAGCAAGAAAACTCAATATGTAGCAAAAAAATTAACGACATTTGGCATATTGCCACCAATAATATCAGTTCAAATATTACCGAACGCTGTAATTAATGCTTTTCATAAGTTAGTAACCGCTTGTTCACCAGTAATTTTTGCTGGTGCATCGGCCAAGAAAGTTCCAATCATATAATCACCCCCTTTCTAAACAAAATATGATTTAACCTTATAAAATGCTGAATTATACTTGTAAGTGCAAGTAAATAAAATTGCAAAAGATTTCATATAAAAATTTCATGATGCTAAGTTTATTTTAGAAAAAGTAAATTTAAGGAGTTTTTATATGGGATACAAACATCTTGGCATAGATGAAAGAATTTATATTGAGAATCAATTGAAATTTAAAGTAAAAATTAGTGAAATAGCTAAAAATCTTAATCGAAGTATTAGTACTATTAATCGAGAAGTTAATAGAAATAAAGATAATAATCATTATTTTTCATTAATTGCACAAAATAAAGCAGAAAATAGAAAACAATTACATGTTTATTTTCATAAATTTAAAAATAGAGAATTAGTAAAATATGTACAACAAAAATTATTATTAGGTTGATCGCCTGAACAAATTTATGGCAGAATTAAAAATTTTCATCAAGAATGAATTATTAGTTTTAAAACAATTTACAATTGAATTTATTCTGGATTACTTGAAAAGGTTACTAGTAAAAATTTAAGAAGAAAAGGTAAGAAACGAAAATCTCAAGAAAATCGGGGTAAATTTAATGGTAAATCCATTAAAGAACGAAATGTTAATAATCGCATAACTCTTGGCCATTGAGAAGGTGATACTGTAGTATCATCACGAGGTAAAAGTAAATCATGTTTAATAACTTTAGTTGAAAGAACATCAAGATTTACTTTAGCAATATTAGTTGAAAATAGAACTACTAAAGTTATTAACAAAAATATTAGTCATTATTTATCAATTCTTCCAAATAATCTTGTTAAGACTATAACATTTGATAGGGGTAAAGAATTTGCTAATTGACAACAACTTGAAAAAAATTTAAATGTGAAAATTTATTTTGCTGATGCATATTCACCTTGACAAAGAGGTACTAATGAAAATACTAATGGTTTAATTAGAGAAAAATTTCCTAAAAAATTTAATTTTTCAAACACTACTAAAAATGCAGTTCATAAATTTATATTGTCTTTAAACCAAAGACCAAGAAAAATACTAAATTATCTTTCGCCAATCGAATATTTGGTTAGAAAAATAATTTAGTTGCACTTAACTTTACAATTTGGCATTTATTAATTGCTTTGTATGTTTTATATACTAGACTTGGTACATAACTATAACATTTTATGCCGACTAAACTATAAAATTCATTTTTATCTTTGTATTTATCTAACATTTGTATTTCATCTAAAAAATAATTATCAAAATAGTAGATAAAATTAAAGGTTATGTACCAAGTCTATTGTCTTTAAACCAAAGACCAAGAAAAATACTAAATTATCTTTCGCCAATCGAATATTTGGTTAGAAAAATAATTTAGTTGCACTTAACTTTACAATTTGGCAATTTTCAAAATATTAGTGATTTTTTAAATAAAATAATTGAAAAAGATGTTAATTTCTTTGATGAGATAGTAGATATTGACTATTCTAATAACAAAGAAGATGATTTAATTAATGCTAAAAAAATTGCTAATTTTTATAAAAACAAATTTGGTTGAAAAGTTAAAGTAGGTTTCACATATAGATTAAAAAATTTTGTTATTTCGTTAGATGATTATCATTTTAAATTTACTAAGTTTCTTGATGACACATTTGTTGTCCCTATTAATAAAAGTGTTATTGAAGATCAAGATTTTATTAAGGTTTTTGGTTAATAAAAATATAAATTTAAAACAAGACTTGTAAAAAAAGTCTTGTTTTTATTTGGGAGACAAATAAGATATAATTTAAGGGAAATAAATTAAAAGGTATTAAAGTAGGTGATTTAAATGGTATATGATGTAATTGTTATTGGCGGGGGACACGCTGGGGTGGAAGCAGCTTTAGCTTGTGCACGGTTGAAACATAAGACACTGATGGTCACTCTTGATCCAACAAAGATTGCGAGTATGCCTTGTAATCCATCAATTGGTGGTCCTGCTAAGGGAATTGTTGTTAGAGAAATTGATGCTTTGGGTGGTGAGATGGCTAAAGCTGCGGATAAAACAGCATTACAAATGAAGCTATTAAATAGTTCACGCGGACCAGCAGTGTGAGCAATAAGAACGCAATCCGATAAGATTGCATATAGTAAATATATGTATGATGTTATTAGGCAACAAGATAATTTAACGGTACTATCAGCAATGGTAAATGAGTTATTAATAGAAAATCATACTGTTAAGGGTATCATTTTAAATGACGGTACAATAATTAAAGCTAAAAAAGTTATTTTAACAACAGGTACTTATATGGAAGCTAAAGTTTTACAAGGGTCTAGTGTTAAACAGGAAGGTCCTGATGGACAAAAAGGTTCTTATGGAATATCAAAACAATTAGCACAATTAGGATTTAAAGTTATTCGCTTAAAAACTGGAACACCACCACGAGTTCATAAAGATAGTATTGATTACAGTAAAATGCAATTAGAATTAGGAACTGATTTACCATTAGCATTTTCTTTTTCTACAAAAGAGTTTGTGCCTTTAAAAAAACAAGTTCCTTGTTGACTTATTTATACTAATGAAAATACCCATCAAATTATTAATGAAAATTTAAAGGCATCAGCAATGTATCGTGCTATCCCCACTAGTGTTGGACCAAGATATTGTCCAAGTATTGAAGATAAGGTTGTTAGATTTGCTGATAAATCACGACATCAAATTTTTTTAGAACCAGAATCAGTTGCTTTAGAAACAATTTATGTTCAAGGATTTTCTACATCAATGCCGATTGATATTCAAGATCGGATGTTAAGAACTTTGCCGGGATTAGAAAATGTTCAAGTTCTTAAATGAGCATATGCCATTGAATATGATGCTATTGATCCTTTACAACTAAAACCAACCTTAGAAACCAAAATAATTAAAAATTTATTTAGTGCTGGACAAATTAATGGTACTAGTGGTTATGAAGAAGCTGCTTGTCAAGGATTAATGGCAGCGATTAATGTTCATTGTCAATTAGTGAATAAAGCACCATTTATTTTAAGAAGAGATGAAGCGTATATTGGCGTTTTAATTGATGACTTAGTTACTAAAGGAGTATCGGAACCTTATCGGTTATTAACTTCACGAGCTGAACATCGGATTTTTTTAAGAAATGATAATGCTGAAGATCGTTTAAAACAATATGCTTATGATATTGGTTTAGTAAGTAGGGTAGAGTGAGATGAATATCAAAAGCAATGTCAATTACAAAATATTGTTGAAAATGAATTAAGAGTAACACGATTTACACCTAATTCAACAATTCAAAAGGCATTACAAGAGAGTAATTTTTCATTGTTAACTGCTGGTATTAGTGCGTGAGATTTACTAAAACGACCAGAAATATCATTGAATTTTTTAGTACCTTATGTTACTAGTATTAATTTATTAAATCAAAATCAAAAAACTAATTGTGAAATTAGAAATAAATTTAGTGGTTATTTAGATCGGCATCAAAAGCAAATTCCGCGAAAAATTAAATTAGAAAAAAAACAAATTCCGCGAGATATTAACTATGATTTTGTTGCTAATATTGCTATTGAAGCCAAAGAAAAATTAAAGTTAGTTCAACCGCTAACAGTCGCTCAAGCTTCACGAATTTCGGGAGTTAATCCCGCCGATATTGTATCATTGTTATTTCATTTACAAAAAAAATATCCACAAACTAGTTAATAATTAGTTTGTTAAGGTGGGAATAAAGTGGATAAAATCTTTAAATTAATAAATAGTATTAATGTTGCTAGTATCTTTGCTCTTCCCATTTTTGGTTGTAGTCTTTCTGTTACTGATCAAGCAGTTATTTTTGCTAATCATCCATTAAGTATTTATGATAATGCAACAACAAAAAACTTTTATAATTCATCAATTGATATTTTAGATAATTATTGAATTATTGATAATATTGCTGATAAGAGTACGCAATTGTTATTTTGACAAAATATGTTGAATACGCATACTAAAAATAAAACAAAATATTTTATTGCTTTAAATCATAATTTTGCTAATAATATTCCTAATTTAACAAAAGAGTTAGAAAAGTCGGTTGCTACGGGTAATAAAATTATTACCTTAGATTATGATTATGTTCATAATTCTGTTAGTAATAAAATTGTTAATTTAGTTGAAATTAAATTTGATGTTTTGACAATGGGTTATAATTTAGGATATCAATCAGGTATTTATATGTTAAAAAATCATCAAGATTTTACAATGATTGATAATAAAATTCAAGTTAGTGCTGTTGAATATTTAAATGATCAATTAGCACAACGATTAACTTTTGGGTTTCAACAAGGACTATATCAAGCGCAAATTGATAGTAAACAAGATGGTGGTTATGAGTTTAATTTTGTTGATTGACAAACATCAATTGATAATCGTGATCCTTTAATTATCTCTGATTGGAATCGTAATAATATGTATAATACTGCAAAAGCATTATTAGAAAATCATCAAGTTAGTTTAATTTTTGATCCGTTGTTATTATATAGTAATAATTTAGTAAAAGCTTTTATTGATAATAATGATAATTTAAAAAAACATTATTTTGTTAGTGTTGATATTATGAATAAAGAAAAATATCATATTAAACCCAAAAATTATTTACTTGCTAGTATTAATCGTAATTTTACGGGTATATTATCTAAAATTTATCATTCTGAGGAAATAAAACCACAGTTATTAACTGATTGAAATTTCGTTAGTGATATTATTGTTGATATCCAAGATATTAAATTTTCTCATCAACAATTTGATAATAATAAATTTGTGTGAAAGCCTTTGCAATGTAATGTTATTAATGCTCCATTATCACAACATTTTTGTAAAGAAGGAACTAGCTAATGTCATCACCTTTAATTGAATTTAATAATGTTTATAAACAATATCAAGATAATTTAGTTTTAAATAATATTACTTTAAAGGTAAATTCTGGTGAAATTCATGCCTTAGTTGGTGATAATGGGGCTGGTAAAACAACTTGTGTGCGTTTATTAGCTGGTTTGGAAAATCCCACCAATGGTGTGATTAAAGTTGCTAATAAACGCATCGGACAGTTTTTGACTCCTAACTATCAAATTAGTTATGCTGGACAAGATACTTACTTTATTCCTGATTTTAGTGTTTGACAAAATATAGTTTTGGGAAATGAACCACAATTTTTGAAAATATTTATTAATTGAGGAAAAACTGAAGCTAAAATTGAAAAATTAATGCGGAAGTATAAAATTTATGTTGATTTAAATAAACAGTTTGGGATTCTTTCATTATCAGAACAAAGAAAGGTGGCATTACTAAGAGCCTTGTACCAAAAACCACGAATTTTAGTTTTAGATGAGCCAACAGTCGGTTTACCGTTGGAACAAGAAGAGGAGTTTTTACCAATTTTTAAATCTTTTATTAAAGATAAAATTACAGTAATTTTTTCAACACGAAGTAAAGAATTTGCTAAAGCAGTGTCAAATCATTATTCGTTATTAAATAAAGGTCGGATTGTGTGGACAAAGCATAATAAAAATGTTTTAAAAGTAAAGAAAATTCAACATAAATATTGAACAACAATGATTGACCATAAAAAAGAATCTTTTAAAAAAAGGGAATTAGTATTATATGCTGAAGATATTAGTTTTAATAAACGCAATTATCCAAAATTAGAAGGCATTGATTTAATTTTACAAGTTGGTGAAATTTTAGGAGTTTATGATCGCACAAATATTAGTAGTTCCTTAATTGGGGATATAATTTCAGGAAAAACTAAATCACCAACAGTAAGAATATTTTTTAAAAATGATAGTATTAATAAAAAGAATCAGGCGTATCGTTATAAATTAGGCATTGATTTAGTACCAGAAAATTTTTTACAAGATGCAACTATTGATAGTTATTCTTTAATTGATAATTTTATTTTATGACATCATAATAATCCTAAATATTTAAATGCTGGGGTTTTAAGGCGTGATGATATTTGATTTAAATTAAAAAAGATTTTACAAAATTATCAAATGCCTGATTTTATTAATGGTAATAGTATTGCCAATACTTTATCTAATGGTGAATTACAAAAATTTGTTTTAGCAAGGACATTAGAAACAAACCCGAAAGTTGTTATTTTAGTTAATCCGTTAATGCATTTAGATAATGATTCAGCAAAATTGATTATTAATCGTATTATTGCCTTGCAAAAAAAAGGCGTAGCATTTCTTTTAATTGATTGTGATTCGCATCTTTTAGAATTATTAGCTAATCGGGTGACAGTTATTCAAAATGGGAGAATGGTTGCTACCTTAGAAGGGGATGATGTTAAAAGTAATATTTTAAACAATCCACTGATTCTTTCTAAAAAACGCGAAGATTTGATTGATAAACATATTCAAATTACTAAAAGTGAATTAAAATATAAAAGTATTTCTCGAAAAGTTTTATTGTGGCAAAAAATTATTAATAAAATTACAATAGTTAAAGATAAAATTGTGCAAGTAATAGCGACAATTAAAATAAGGATTACTGGTGGTTAGAAATGAATATTATAAGAAATTTTTGAACTAACAAAAAATTAAAAGCAGCAACGGTGGTTTCATTAACAGTAGTTTTGCTTTTTGTCTTATCGGCAATAATCTTTACGCTTTTTAAAGTTAGTTCTTTGAAAGCATATGATACATTATTTTTAATGCCTTTTAATGATATTAATCATTTTCATAATTTTGTAAATTCATTTTCATATTTGCTATTAGCATCATTAGCTTCGTTAGTAGCATTTCGGTTTCGAATTTATAATCTTGGAGTTATTGGGCAAATGATTATTGGGGCAACAATCACATTTATTACTTCACGATTATTAAGTGCTGTTGGTATTACTACTAAATTTACAACAATGTTATTAATTTTAGTATCAATTATTGCAGGGGCATTGTATGCTCTCATTGCTGGTTTTTTTAAAACTTATTTTAAGATTAATGAAATGGCATCAACTTTGTTGCTTAATATTATTGCTTTTAATATTTATTATCATTTACCAGAATGAAGTCAATATAATGATGGTATTATTAATAATAATGCTTCTTTAATAATTAAATTAAGTATGACGGTTTATTTTTCTATTACAATTTTTATTGCTTTGTTTATTTATGGTTTTGTAACGATTTTATTAGATCGTCGCGTGTTTGGTTTTCGTTTAGAATTAACCGTTGCTAATGCTGAGGCGGCGCAATATGCAAGATTAAATCCTAATGCTAAGCAATTAATTATTATGACAATTTCAGGAGCAATTGCCGGAATCGCAGGCTATACTTATTTTGTTGCTAATCTAAATAAATTAGGAACATTAAGTTCAACAATGTTACAAGAATTTGATAATTTGTTGATTCCCTTATGAGCATTTAATTCGCGTATTGGGGTTTTGTTGCTTAGTATTTTAGTTGGTTTAATTCGTTCGCAAACTCAATTTCTTTCGTTGACATCATTTGATTATGAAATCATTGATATTATTTTTTCATTTTGTATTACCATTTCTGTTTTAGTAAGTTATATTATTTTATGAAAACAAGAACCAAAGTTTTTAATTAATTTTAGAATGCGGGAGGCGTTAGTAAACCAACGACCTGATGTTAATGATGCAACTAATATAATTAATAAGGGGCGACGATAATTATGAATATTGTTAATATTTTTATTAGTAGTTTATCATTATCAGCACCATTACTATTCGCAGCTATGGGATGTTTAATAATGCAAAAAGCGGGGATTTTAAATTTTGGTGTTGATGGCGTAATGATTTTAGGGGGGTTATCGTATGCAATTGTGATTAAACAATATTTATTTCTTGGTGATAATATTTGTTTTTTAGGTTTTTTTTTAGCATTTGTTATTGGTATGGGATTAGGTTTAATTCATGCGGTATTAACGGTTTCTTTAAAAACTAATCAGTTTCTTGTTTCATTTATTTGAAATTATTTGGCTTTAGGTTTGAGTTCGCTAATTTTAATATTTAATTATGGACAAAGAACATTAGATGCTAATGAAATTTTTATTGCTCCAATATTTATCGGATATCCGTTATCTTTAGTTTTTATTTTTAATGTTATTTTAATATTAGTTGTTTCTTCTTTTTTCTTTTTAACGCGAATGGGGTTATATTTTAAAGCAGCTGGAAAGAATGCTGTTGTTTTAACTTTAAGTCAAATAAATGTTGTTAAAATTCGTTATTTAGCAGTTATTGTTGGCTTTGGTTTAATAGCATTAGGTGGTGCATTTTTTACAAACCAAAAAGGCACTTTTGATGTTAGTGTTAATAATATCGGATTAATTGCTTTTGCGATTGTGGCATTAAGTCAATGAGCAGTATTTCGCAGCGTATTTTTTACTTATTTAGTAACAGTTTTACTTGAATTTAGTGGATTTTTACGACAAGATAGTAATAAGTGATGATGGACAATATTACCTTATGTTTTACCATTATTAATTGCGCCACTATTTGCATTATATGAAAAAAATGATCGGATGCCAAAAATGTTAAATACGCCGTATACGAAGGAAAAAAGTTAAGATGTTAGTTAGTTTATTAAAGAAAATAAATATTGTTTGTTCTAATGAACAAATAAAACAATTAGAAAAATATTTTGAATTATTGCAACAATGAAATGAGAAAATGAATCTTACAACAATAATTAGTAAAGAAGAGGTTTATCAAAAACATTTTTTTGATTCATTGTTATTAACAAAAAATGTTGTTTTAGAACAACAACTCATATGTGATGTTGGTACGGGAGCTGGATTTCCAGGAATCGTTATTAAGATTTTATTTCCGAAGGTTAAATTATTTCTTGTTGAAGCAATTACTAAAAAGTGTTTATTTTTACAAGCAGTAGTTGAAAACTTATTTTTAAAAGATGTAACGATTATTAATAATCGTGTTGAAAATATTGCGATTCAATATCGTGATTTTTTTGATATTGTTACTGTCAGAGCGGTTGCTCAGTTGAATATGTTATTAGAATTATGTATACCAATTGTAAAAGTTAAAGGAATGTTTATTGCTTTAAAATCAGAAACTAATCAAGAATTATTTAATAGTCAAAATGCTTTAAAAGTTTTAAATACAGAGTTAATATCTACTTATAGTAGTAATTGAAATTTTTTAGGTAAAAGAACAATTTTATATTTTATTAAGCAAAAAGCGATTGATAAATTATATCCGCGAGATTTTGCTAAAATAAAACGGTGACCATTATAATTTTTAATAAACTCTTGTTATAATGTTAATATAATTAGGTAAAATATTTGGGAATCTTAAAAAAGGAAGTTAAAATTTATGGCTAAAGTAATTGCAATTGCTAATCAAAAAGGTGGTGTTGGCAAAACGACAACATCAATAAATCTTGCTGCTGGTTTGGGCAGATATGGACAAAAAGTTTTGCTGATTGATTTAGATCCACAAGGAAATAGTACAACAGGAATTGGTGCTGATAAAAGTAAAATTGAAAGGTGTATGTTTGATGTTTTAGTTAATGATATTGCTCTTAGTGAAATTATTCAAAAAAATGTTTGTCAAAATGTTGATTTAGCACCAGCAACATTATCATTAGCAAGTGCTGATTTACATTTATTAGAACAATCTAAGGATAAGCAAAATATTTTGTTGGATAAGTTAAAAGGTATTCTTAATAATTATCATTATATTATTATTGATTGTCCACCATCATTAGGATTATTAAATCGTAATGCGTTAAGTGCATCTAATACGGTAATTATTCCGATTCAAGCTGAATATTATGCTTTAGAAGGATTAACGCAATTGTTAACTTCAATTAGATTTGTTCAACAAAGAAGTAATAAAAATTTAACTATTGAAGGTATTTTATTAACAATGTTTGATACTAGAACAAAGTTATCGTATGAAGTAATGCAAGAAGCACAAAAGTATTTTAAAGAGAAAGTATATAAAACTTATATTCCGCGAAATATTAAAATATCGGAAGCGCCATCAAATGGGGATGATATTTTTAGTTATGCCGAAAATTCATCGGGGGCAATTGCTTATATGGAACTAGTTAAGGAGGTATTGCTAAATAATGGCACAGAACAACAAATTAATAACTAAAAAAAGATTATTGGTTAAAGGATTAGATAAGATTTTTGGTGAAGAAATTAATGATTTAATTAGTGAAATTGAAGCCAATGATGAAATTAAGCAAAATGCGGTTAAAATTTCATTAGATGAAATTCGTAGTAATCCTTATCAACCACGAATTGTTTTTGATGATGCTGAGATTACACAATTAGGACAATCAATTGTTAAGCATGGGGTTATTCAACCAATTATTGTTAAGAAATCAATTAATGGTTATGAAGTTGTTGCGGGAGAAAGAAGAATGCGGGCTTGTAAAAAGGTCGGATTAACTCATATTCCAGCAATTATTATTAATTTATCTGATAATTTATCTGATAAACAAATGATGGAAATTGCTTTAATTGAGAATATTCAAAGAGTTGATTTAAATACCATTGAAGAGGCACAAGCATATCGTGATTTAATGAATAAATTAAACTTAACGCAAGGTGAAGTGGCAATGCAAGTCGGAAAGTCACGGTCACATATTGCTAATATTATGCGAATTTTAAATTTACCGCAAAAAATCCAAGATTATGTTTTAAATGGTCAATTAACGATGGGGCAGGTGAAGCCATTATTAGCTTTACAAGATGATATGGAATTAGTTTCTCGTTTAAGTGAACGCATTTTTAAAGAAAATTTAACATCTAGAAAGGTTGAAGATATTGTTCGGGCCTATCAATTACAAATTGGTAAGAAAGATAAAAATGAACAAAAAGTTGGTGTTTTGCCAAAGTGAGAATATGCACCTGTCGCTGAAAAAATGATTAGAATTTTAGGAACTAAGGTTGTCATTGATGATAATCGTATTATCATTAAGTTTTCTAATGATAAAGATTTGAATCGCATTTTGGAAGTTCTTAAAATTATTTAAATTATTAAATAATTTTCTGTAAAATAAATCAGATTTTAAATTTTTCTAAATAATAGAAAAATTGCGATTTTATTAAGATTATTGGTATAATTAATAAATAAATATTTGTTTTAGGAAATTAATATTTTATACTATTAGCATTTTATTTATTTTTATTAATTAAATATTAAATATGAAAGAGGAATAAAGAAATTATGTCTTTAAAAGCAGGAATTGTTGGATTACCTAATGTTGGAAAATCAACATTATTTAATGCCATTACCAATTCTAAAGTTGAAGCTGCAAATTATCCTTTCACAACGATTAATCCTAATGTTGGTATTGTTAAAGTACCCGATAGTAGACTTAATAAGTTGGAAGAAATTTTTCAACCTGAGAAAGTTATTGCTAATAATTTTGAGTTTACAGATATTGCGGGACTTGTTAAAGGGGCATCATTAGGCCATGGTTTAGGTAATAAGTTTTTAGGTCATATTCGTGAAGTTGATGCGATTTGTGAAGTTGTGCGTTGTTTTGATGATAGTAATGTTAATCATGTTGAAACTACGATTGATCCGATTAGAGATATTGAAATTATTAATTTAGAATTAATTTTAGCAGATTATGATATCGTTATTAAAATATTACAAAAATTAGAAAAACTTGTTAAAAATGATAAAAATCCAGTTTTACTGAAAGAAATTAATTTATTAAAGAAAATTAAAGAAGCGTTATTTGATGGTAAACCGATTCGGCGTTTAGAATTAACAGTTGAAGAAGTTAATTTGATTAAACATTATAGTTTTTTAACTAGTAAACCAATTTTGTATATTGCAAATATTAGTGAAAAAGATTTAGTGGATAAAACTAATAAGTGAGTTGAAAAAGTTAAGGATTATGCTATTGCTGAGAAATCACAAGTTATTGTTATTTGTGCAAAAACAGAATTAGAAATTTCATCGTTAGAAGATAATGATAAAGAAGAGTTTTTAAAATCATTAAATTTAGAAACATCAGGCTTAGATCAGATGATTTCAAAAACATATCGCACATTAGGTTTATCAACATTTTTTACAGCTGGTAAGAAAGAAGTTCGTGCTTGAACATTTAAAAGTGGTATGGAAGCTGTTGAATGTGCTAGTATTATTCATACTGATATTTCTCGTGGTTTTATTAAATTAGAAGTTTATAGTTATGATGATTTAGTTAAATATGGTAGTGAGAATGCCGTTAAATTGTCAGGAAAGTTACGATTTGAAGGGAAAAATTATTTAGTTTCTGATGGTGATATTTGTTATTTCCGTTTTAATGTTTAAAGTCTTTAAGTTATTGAGCATTTTTATGTACAATAAAGTAATTATTATAGTGTAAAATAAATTAGTAGTTAAAAACTAATTTATTTTTTTATATATTAAAAGAAATGGAGATAATGGATGAAGAAAATACGATTACGCTATGCACCTAGTCCAACAGGATATTTACATATTGGTGGTGCCAGAACAGCAATTTTTAATTATCTATTTGCTAAACATTATAATGGCACATTTATTGTGCGAATTGAAGATACTGATTTAGAACGAAATGTTAGTGGTGGTATTGCGTCACAATTAGATAATTTGCGATGATTAAATATTGTTATTGATGAAACTATTGATACATTAGGTAATTTTGGTCCATATCAACAAACTGAGCGCTTACAAATTTATATTAAATATGCTAATGAGCTTGTTACTAATAATTTAGCATATTATTGTTATTGTTCAGCAGAACAATTAAGTCAAGTGAAACAAAAGCAAATTGATCAAGGAATAGCGCCAAGTTATGATGGTAAATGTTGAAGTCTTTCTATTAGTGATATTAAAGCAAAAGAAGTTTTAGGGATTAAACCAAGTATTAGAATCCGAATTCCAGAAAATAAATCTTATATTCTTAATGATTTGGTACGAAAAGAAGTAATATTTGCTAGTAAAGATATTAGTGATTTTGTTATTATTAAATCAAATGGGGTGGCGACTTATAATTTTGCTGTTGTTATTGATGATTATTTAATGAAAATTAGTCATGTTTTACGAGGTGAGGAGCATTTATCTAATACTCCAAAGCAATTAGTAGTCTATGAAGCTTTTAATTGAACACCACCAATTTTTGGTCATTTACCATTAATTGTTAATGAAAATCGGAAAAAATTGTCAAAACGCGATGGAACAATTGTACAATTTATTAGTCAGTATCGCGAATTAGGATATTTACCAGCAGCGTTATTTAATTTTTTTGTTTTATTAGGTTGATCACCACCAGATACGCAAGAAATTTATTCAATATCGCAATTAATTGCTATTTTTGATGAAAATCGTTTTAGTAAATCTAGTAGTTTGTTTGATGTTAATAAACTTAATTGAATTAATAATAAGTATATTCAAAAATTAGATGCGATTGCTTACTGAGAATTATGTTTGCCATTTTTATGTAAAGTTTATGAAATAAAAGCATATCCGTTAGTTTGATGACAAGAAGTAGTTGCTTTGTATCAGCAAGAATTAATTTATGGACAACAAATAAGTGGTTTAGTTGCGATGTTTATTGAAGATGATATTGTGGCTACGGAAGTTATTGAATATTTAAAAACTAATGATGTTTTATTAGTCATTAATAATTTTAAGCAATTAATTCAAAATTTAAAGCAATGAGATGATGATAGTATTAATGGTATTATTACTACAATTAAAAAAGAACAAAATCTTAAAGGTAAAGACTTATTGATGCCAATTAGAATTGCTAGTTCAAAACGAATGGTAGGACCACAATTAGTAAAAACAATTAAACTTTTAGGTCAAAAAAAAGTAATGAATAATATTAATGAAATATTAGAAATATTTAATAGGGTGGGGTAAGATGATGAGTCAATGAATGGTTCGTGATAGTATTTATGGTAATATTAATGTTCAAGAATCAGTTATTATTGCTTTAATTAATAGTAAAGAGTTTCAACGCTTAAGAAGAATTTTGCAATTAGGTGGTGGACAATTTGTTTTTCCTAGTGCTGTTCATAATCGCTTTAGTCATTCATTAGGAGTTTATTATTTAATTGATAAAATTTTTAGAAATTCTAGTTTTGATAATGTATCTAATGAAGAAAAAACTTTAACAAAAATTGCTGGTTTATTACATGATTTAGGGCATGGTCCTTTTTCTCATAGTTTTGAAAAAGTTTCGCCAATTAATCATGAACAATGAACAATTGCCATTATTCAAAATGAACAATCGCAAATTAATCAAGTTTTAAAAGCATTTAATATTGATGTGCAAGCTGTTTGTCAAATTATTGCTAAAACCCATCCTAATAAAATTCTTTTATCATTAGTAAGTTCCCAACTTGATTGTGATCGGATGGATTATTTGTTAAGAGATTCTTATCATACAGGTGTTGAATATGGAAATTTTGATATTGATTGAATTATGGAAAATTTACGAATTATTAATAATGAAATTGTTTATGATGAAAAAGCATTATTTGCAATTGAAAATTATTTGTTAGGTCGTTATCATATGTATTGGCAAATTTATAATCATAAAGTTGGCATTAGTTTTGATTATTTATTAGTAAATATTTTTAAACGCTTAAAATATTTATTTACAAAAAATTTTAAGTTTAAAACTGATATTGCTTTAGTTGTACCTTTATTACAAGAAAATAATTCCGAACAATTAAATGTAAGTCATTATTTACAACTTGATGATTATAGTTTAATGAGTCTTTTTAGTTTATTAGCTAAAGAAGAAGATAATATTTTGCAAGATTTAACAGACCGCATTGTTAATCGAAGATTTTTTAAATTAATTCCTAATGTCAATGCTAATGATTTAAAAAACTATCAAAAATTGTTAGTTGCAGGAAATTATGATTTAGATTATTATTTAATTATTGAAGAATTTAATCAGCCAACATTATATCAGCAAAACTTAATGGAGCAACCAATTAAATTAGTTAATAAAAATGATCTAGTATTTAATTTAGAAAAAAAATCTAAATTGATTAATACTAATGAACAAAGTAGTAAACAAGTTGAAAAACAACAATATGTATTATTACCAAAAGAAGTTTTAGTACAAACATAGATTTAGAAGGAGATAATATATGAATAAGTCTTTAGTTGATCTGGCATATGAATTTCTTATTAAGCGAAAACACGCTGGTTTTAAAGAAATTTATGATTATGTTAAGATTGCCAAGGAAACACCAATTGAAGCTGAAGCAAAAGAAATGGTTAATTTATATACTGATATGGTATTGGATAATCGTTTTTTGTTAATTCAGGATAACGAATGGGGGTTACGACAAGATTATAAGTATGATGAAATTAAGAAACAATTAGAATTTTTATTTGCTATTAATGATGATATTGATCCTAAGAAATTAGAAGTTACTGAAATTATTGATGAAGTTGATGATACTTTTGAAGAAAGTATTGATGATGAAGAAGATGAATTAGAAATTGATAGCGATGATGAAGAAGATGAAGTTGATTGAGATGAAATTGAAAAAGAAATGGAAGAAAATAACTAGTTGTTAGAGTTAAAGAAGGTGAATTATAATGACAAAATATATTTTTATTACGGGTGGTGTAGTTTCCAGTTTAGGTAAGGGAATTGCTGGCGCTTCAATTGGTCATATTTTAAAAGATAGTGGATTAAAGGTTTTTATGCAAAAATTTGATCCATATATTAATGTTGATCCAGGAACAATGAATCCCTATGAGCATGGTGAGGTTTTTGTTACTGCTGATGGTAGTGAGACTGATTTAGATTTAGGTCATTATGAACGCTTTATTGATGAAAATTTGACTTGCTATTCATCAATTACTGCTGGTAAAGCATATTTAGAAGTAATTGAAAAAGAGCGGAATGGTGATTATGAAGGTAAAACAGTTCAAGTAGTACCGCATTTAACAGATATTATTAAGAATAAGATTTATTTAGCGTCAACTGTTAGTAAAGCCGATATTATTATTGGTGAAATTGGGGGCACAGTTGGTGATATTGAGTCATTACCATTTATTGAAACGATTCGGCAAATAAGAATGGAAAAAGGGAAAGAAAATGTGTTATTTATTCATGTTGCTTTAGTACCATTTATTGCTGCTAGTGGTGAATTTAAAACAAAGCCAGTTCAACATTCAGTTAAAGAATTATTGTCGTTAGGAATTCAACCAGATATTGTTCTTGCTCGTAGTGAACAAGAATTATCAGCACAATTAATTGATAAAATTTCTTTATTTTGTAATGTTAATCGTAATGCTGTTTTTAGTGCTTATGATGTGGATAATATTTATAAAGTACCAATTGTTCTTTATGAACAAGATATTTTAACAACGCTTGCTTCGTTGCTACATTTAAAAATTAAACATAATAATTTAAAGAAATTAAAATTGTTTTTACAAAAAGCTAGTGATGCTAAAAATAAAGTTATTACAATTTATTTAGTTGGTAAGTATATTGAATTACCGGATGCGTATTTATCAGTTTTAGAGTCATTAAAGTTAGCTGGTTATGAAAAAGGTGTCGAAGTTAAAGTGCAATGAATTAGTGCCAATGATATTGATGAAAATAATTATGAAGATATTTTTAAACATTGTAAAGGTATTATTGTACCTGGTGGGTTTGGTTATCGGGGCATTGAAGGAAAAATATTAGCTGCTAAGTATGCTAGAAAACATCATATTCCTTATTTTGGCATTTGTTTAGGCATGCAAACGGCATTAATTGAATTTGCCCAAGATGTTTGTAAATTACCAGATGCTCATTCTGAGGAGTTTTTTCCTGAATGTAAAAATCCGATATTACATTTAATTAGAGGAAAAAACTCAACTGATCATATTGGTGGTACATTGCGACTAGGAAATTATGATATTACTATTGAAGATAAAACGCATGTTTCGAAATTATACAAGAAGAAGGTTATCCAAGAACGCCATCGGCATCGTTACGAAGTAAATAATGATTATTTGGATTTATTTAAAGAAAAAGGAATTATTTTTAGTGGTATGTATAAAGAACAATCTTTAGTGGAAATTATTGAATTAAAGAACCATCCGTTTTTTATTGGTAGTCAATTTCATCCTGAATTTACTTCCCGACCAAGCAAATCAAATCCATTATTTATTGGATTTATTGAAGCAGTAATTAAAGCATATTAACAAATTTTAATCTTGGAGGATAGAAATGACAAAATTAGTTAATCCAACAGCAATGTTGCAAAAAGCGAGAAAAGAAAATTATGCAATTGCGCATTTTAATATTAATAATTTAGAATGAATTAAAGCAATTTTAAAAGCAGTACAAGAAACTAATAGTCCAGTAATTTTAGGAGTATCCGAAGGGGCAATTAAATATATGGGGGGAGTTAAAACGGTTTATGGATTAGTTACTAATCTAATGGATTTCATTAAGGTGACTGTTCCCGTAGCATTACATTTAGACCACGGTCAAACTGTTGAATCGTGTATTGCAGCGATTGATGCTGGTTTTTCTTCAGTAATGTTTGATGGTAGTCATCATCCTCTTGCTGAAAATTTAAAATTAACTGCCCAAGTAGTAGATTATGCTCATCGTAAAAATGTTGCTGTTGAGGCCGAAGTGGGAACTATTGGTGGTGAAGAAGATGGTGTTATTGGTACGGGCGAATTAGCAACCCTTGATGAATGTCAAGCAATGAAAAACTTGGCGGTTGATTTTTTAGCTGCCGGAATTAACAATATTCATGGTCCATATCCTAAAAATTGGGACGGTTTAAAATTAGATTTGTTAAAAAATATTTCTGAAAATATTTCTTTACCACTAGTATTACACGGTGGTTCGGGAATTGATATGGAACAAATTAAACAAGCGATTAGTTTAGGAATTAGTAAAATTAATGTTAATACGGAATTACAATTAGAATTTCAACAAGCAACCCGACAGTATATTATTGCTGAAAAAGATCAAGTGGGTAAAGGTTATGATCCGCGAAAATTATTAAATCCGGGAACTGTTGCTGTTGAGAATAAAGCGAAACAATTATTAGCAGAGTTTGGTAGTTTAGGTAAAGCTTAATTTAAAAAAGAATATTAATGTATTAAAAGAACGCCTTTAAAGGCGTTCTTTTTTTATTTGCTGAATTATACTTGTAAGTGCAAGTAAATAAAATTGCAAAAGATTTCATATAAAAATTTCATGATGCTAAGTTTATTTTAGAAAAAGTAAATTTAAGGAGTTTTTATATGGGATACAAACATCTTGGCATAGATGAAAGAATTTATATTGAGAATCAATTGAAATTTAAAGTAAAAATTAGTGAAATAGCTAAAAATCTTAATCGAAGTATTAGTACTATTAATCGAGAAGTTAATAGAAATAAAGATAATAATCATTATTTTTCATTAATTGCACAAAATAAAGCAGAAAATAGAAAACAATTACATGTTTATTTTCATAAATTTAAAAATAGAGAATTAGTAAAATATGTACAACAAAAATTATTATTAGGTTGATCGCCTGAACAAATTTATGGCAGAATTAAAAATTTTCATCAAGAATGAATTATTAGTTTTAAAACAATTTACAATTGAATTTATTCTGGATTACTTGAAAAGGTTACTAGTAAAAATTTAAGAAGAAAAGGTAAGAAACGAAAATCTCAAGAAAATCGGGGTAAATTTAATGGTAAATCCATTAAAGAACGAAATGTTAATAATCGCATAACTCTTGGCCATTGAGAAGGTGATACTGTAGTATCATCACGAGGTAAAAGTAAATCATGTTTAATAACTTTAGTTGAAAGAACATCAAGATTTACTTTAGCAATATTAGTTGAAAATAGAACTACTAAAGTTATTAACAAAAATATTAGTCATTATTTATCAATTCTTCCAAATAATCTTGTTAAGACTATAACATTTGATAGGGGTAAAGAATTTGCTAATTGACAACAACTTGAAAAAAATTTAAATGTGAAAATTTATTTTGCTGATGCATATTCACCTTGACAAAGAGGTACTAATGAAAATACTAATGGTTTAATTAGAGAAAAATTTCCTAAAAAATTAAATTTTTCAAACACTACTAAAAATGCAGTTCATAAATTTATATTGTCTTTAAACCAAAGACCAAGAAAAATACTAAATTATCTTTCGCCAATCGAATATTTGGTTAGAAAAATAATTTAGTTGCACTTAACTTTACAATTTGGCATTTTCAAACACTACTAAAAATGCAGTTCATAAATTTATATTGTCTTTAAACCAAAGACCAAGAAAAATACTAAATTATCTTTCGCCAATCGAATATTTGGTTAGAAAAATAATTTAGTTGCACTTAACTTTACAATTTGGCATTTTCAAACACTACTAAAAATGCAGTTCATAAATTTATATTGTCTTTAAACCAAAGACCAAGAAAAATACTAAATTATCTTTCGCCAATCGAATATTTGGTTAGAAAAATAATTTAGTTGCACTTAACTTTACAATTTGGCATTTTTTCAAACACTACTAAAAATGCAGTTCATAAATTTATATTGTCTTTAAACCAAAGACCAAGAAAAATACTAAATTATCTTTCGCCAATCGAATATTTGGTTAGAAAAATAATTTAGTTGCACTTAACTTTACAATTTGGCATTTATCATAATCCATAATCCAGATAAAGGATAAATCAGTTAATTGAAAAGTAAAACTTTTAATATTGATTTACTATCAAATAATACTTTTTAAAATTATGTGATAAAATATTTTATATTAAAGGATATTAAACTATCACTTGTAAACTTTAAAAATATTTTAGGAGATAATTGTAATGTGAAAAATGATTAGTTTTTTTAATATTTATTTATTAGTAAGTATTAGTTTTGTAAAACCACTATATCTTGTTAATGAGGATAATGAAAATCTTTTAACTGATTGTCGTTGTGCTTTTGAACCCAATAATCGTAACGAACTAATAATAAGAGATAAAAATCGTAGTCAATATTTAGATGTGAATAGTGATGATGCTATTGGTATGGAAGTTATTATGCAGTATGCAAAGATGGTTAGAAAATATTATTTTCAATCTCAAGAAATAGCATCATTAAGGTCTTGTTATGAAGAAATATTAAAAGTTTCGGAAAATAGTAAATTGGCGTATGATAAGTTTATCCATAATACTAAACAATTACAAAATGAATCAGGTTATTTTCCTTCTTTAACAACATTAATTGCTAAAATTAGAACAACAATATTACGCCATAATTATTATCCGCTGTTAGATTTTAATTCTATTATTAATGTTGTTGGTAGCGAAGAACAACATTTATTAAGTTTATATAATTATCTAAGTAAATATTATGGTATTGAAAATATTAAGCGTTGACTGTTTACTCTTGTTTTTACTAATAATATCCAAAAACGCTATTCAGGAGTTTTAGGGATTACAGTATTAAATAGTTTTTATGGCTATCAGTTTATTGCTTTAGATTCAAATATTTTAAGTAAAAATGTTGTTTTTGAAAATTATCAGTTAGGTCATTGAGTATCTAATAATATTATTACGGGTGTTATTCATGAATATGGGCATATGTTAGAATTTGCTTTATCGTTTTTACCTGAACAATTAAATAAAAACATTTTACCAAATAAAGTTACTAATAATGAAAGCAATTATTTTTTAAACAATTGGTTTTCACAAGTTGATTATAAAAATATTAATAATAATATTATTAGAGGTTATAAAGTTCAACCAAGTAATTTTTCAGCATCTAATGAATTTATTCGTTTTATTGGTGAAAAATTAGGTTTTAATCCTGCCAATATTAATGTTTGAAAAGTAGAAGATAATAATGAATTTTTGGAAATTAATCGTAGTACCTTAATAAGTGCTTTAGTATCAAAATTATTTGTTGATAGTCGTTATGGCAAGTTTACTGATTGAAATGAGCAATTTGCCGAGTTAGTTAGTCAATGATTATTAACACCGAATAATTATAAGCAAAATAAACTTTCCGTTCGTTGAACTTTATTAAATAGACTTGGTACATAACCTTTAATTTTATCTACTATTTTGATAATATTATTTACTAGGTGAAGTACAAATGTTAGATAAATACAAAGACGAAAATGAATTTTATAGTCTAATAGGCATAAAATATAAAACTTTCATGAAAATGGTAGAAATTTTAAAAGAAGCTAAAGCTAAACAAAAACAAATTGGTGGTAGACCAAATAAATTATCAATAGAGCAAAGATTACTTATGACTTTAGAATACTGAAAAGAATATAGTACATATCGTATTATTGCAAAAAAATATAATATTAGTCATGTTAGTTGTATTCGTAATATCTTTTGAGTTGAAAATACTCTAATAAAAAATAGTCACTTTCATATACCTGGCAAAAAGATATTATTGGAACATAAAGTTACTAATAATAATTTATTAGCAATTGATGCTACAGAAATTCCAATTGAAAGAATTAAAAAAAACTAAAATTATTATTTTCTGGTAAGAAAAGGCAACATTCATTAAAATCGCAAATAATTATTGATTTATTTAACAATAAAATTATTTCAGTAGATTTTTGTTATGGCAGTATTCATGATTATAAGTTATTTTTAAAATCAAATACACTTATAAATCCAAAATTAGAATTAATTGCCGATTCAGGCTATCAAGGTTTGCAAAATGTTCATAAAAATACATTATTGCCAATTAAAAAGAGTAAAAATAATCCCTTAAATCCAGATAAAAAGGAATATAATAGCTTTTTAAGTAAAGTTAGAATTGCCATTGAACATGTTTTTGCTAGATTAAAAAGATTTAAAATACTAGTTTATCGTTATCGCAATAAGATTAGAAGATTTGGATTACGATTTAACTTAATTTCAGGAATATATAATTTTGAATTAAGCTAGTTATAGTTATGTACCAAGTCTGAAATATAAAAAATTTTTAAAACAAGTTATCATTAACTTATTATTTGAGGTGAAAGAAGCAATGAGTATTTTATTTATTAAAGAATTAAATCATAGTACGGGTAGTAAATCGTTATATCAAAAAGCAACAATGAAAATTAATGTTGGTGAGCATATTGCTTTGATTGGACCTAATGGTAGTGGCAAAACAACATTATTAAATATTATTTCTGGTAAAGTTAGTGCTGATAAAATTGATTTAATTTTTTTTCCTTATGTTAAAATGGGATATTTAGATCAACATCAATTGGTTGATAATAATATTTCAGCATTAGACTATTTAAAAACAGCATATAAAGATTTATTTTTAAAGGAACAAATGATTAATGAATTATATCATCAATTATCATTGAATTATGAAGAAAAAATTTTAAATAAAGCTTTAAAACTGCAAACTGAACTTGATAATAGTGATTTTTATAATGTTGAAAAAGAAATTAATAATTTAGTTATCGGTTTAGCAATTGATAAATCATCATTAGCACAAAAATTATCTAGTTTAAGTGGTGGCCAAAAAAGTAAGATTCTTTTAGCAAAATTATTATTATCAAAAAATGACTTTTTGTTATTAGACGAGCCAACTAACTTTTTAGATACCCAACAAGTTAATTGGTTAGCAAGTTTCTTACAAACATATCCGTATGCATTTTTATTAATATCACATGACCAAGCATTTGTTAATAAAGTTGCTCATATTATTTATGCAATTGAAAATTTTAATTTAGTTCGTTATGTTGGTAATTTTGATCATTATTTAGAACTTAAACAATTAAATCAACGACAGTATTTAATGGAATATCAAGGACAACAAAAGAAAATTGATAAGTTACAAACTTATGTTAATAAAAATATTGCTAGAAAGTCAACAGCAAAAAGTGCCCAGTCACGAAAAAAACAATTGGAAAAAATGGAAATTATTGCTAAACCACAAAAAATTAGTAAACCAAACTTTAATTTTAAGTATCGCCGAAGTTTAACATCGGTTACTCTTAAAGTAAAAGATTTAACGATTGGTTATACTAAACCGTTAATTAATTCATTATCATTTACGATTAAAGAAGGTGAAAAATGATTGGTGCAAGGTTATAATGGGATTGGAAAAACAACATTGCTAGAAACTTTAACTGGTAATATTAAACCAATATCAGGGATAATTACGATTGGTGATAATGTTACGATTGGTTATTTTAAGCAGTTTTATAATTTTCCTGAATTATCGCCAATACAATATTTAAAATCATTAAATCCGGAAATAGATGATGGTGAAATTAGGAAAATATTAGCTAGTTTTGGAATTAAGCGCGAGTTAGCGATGCAAACCCTTAATAAATTATCAGGGGGAGAACAAACTAAAGTTCGGTTAGCAGTTTTATCTTTAATTCCTTGTAGTTTGTTAATTTTGGATGAACCAACTAATCATTTAGATGATTTAGCTAAGGATTCATTATTAGAAGCAATAACCAATTATTCTGGGACAGTATTATTGACTAGTCATGATATTAATTTTAATACTTCTTGAGTGGATAAAACATTAAATTTTATAGATTTTATGATAAAAAATGATAAAATAAAGTAATTAAAATAAGTGATAATTAGGGAGGATAACAATGATTAAAAAAACACCATTAGTTGTTAATATTATTATCATATTGTTTTTGTTAGTAGGGTGTAACGCTTTTAATTTTTATGATTATCAATTACCTAATGATAATGATTCGTTAATTAATTATAATTGTGCTTTTGAGGGTAAGAATGTTAATCTTAAAAGTGAAGGGTTAAACTTAGAAGATATTTTTCATCGTTGGAATTTAGATTTTGAATCACCATCATCTGATGGTGATTCAAAATATATGAAATATTTAGCAACTATTAATAGAAAGAAAAACAATATTGCTGAAAGAAAAGCGTTACAATCTTGTTATAATGAGATTTTAAAAGTTTCTAATAAAAGTACAGAGCAATATAATAAGTATGAACAAAGTTCATTATTGTTAAGAGATTATTATTCAAGTTATGATGATTTAGTAAAAAATCTTGAAAATACTGACTTAAGAGATGGACAAAAACCAATGCTTGATTTGAAACTATTGGAACAAAAAATTGGTAATGATTCAAAGTATTTGTTAGCGATGTATAATTATTTAAGTAAATATTATGGTAAAAAAAATGTTGCTAAGTTATTAGTTGCCCTTTTGGTTACTAATAGTTTTGATTTACAGACTGATTCAGAAAATACCTTAGGGGTTACGGTTTTAGATTGACAATATGGTTATCAGTTTATTGCTTTGCGACCAAGTATTGTTGATAAAGACCATATTAAATCCCAATATTTTAATGGTCAATTTTCTACTAGTAATGTTACTACTGGGATTATTCATGAGTATGGTCATGCGTTAGAAAACTTGTTAAATTTTTTTCCTGAGCAGTTAAATAGTAATATTTTACCAGATAAAACTAATGCTAGTGATGAAGTTCGTTTAGATAAATGATTTAAAAATGGATTACAAAAATCTACTAATAAAAATCAAGCCTGATATAAAAAGGGGTGAAAATTAAAAAAAACAAAAATTTCTGCATCCCAAGAATTTGTTCGTTTTATTGCTAGTAAATTGGGGTATCTTCCAAGTAAGATTAAATTTATTGATATAAATGGCAAAATATATTTTTCTAATTCAGAAGCAAAAATTAGTGCTTTAGTATCAAAATTATTTGTTGATAGTAACTATGGTAAGTTTGTTAGTTTAAAAGAACAGTTTGCAGAGTTATTTAGTCAATGGTTGTTACAACCGATTAGTATGCCAAGCGATCAATTATCGGTTCGCTGAACAATACTCAATGAGTTTTTCTTGGAATACTTACCTAATAAGTATTATGAGATTATTGGAACAAAATTGCTTGCGTAAGCGATAATGTTGTTGGCAACAAGATAGATTAAAAACGCTGATTTTGTAATTAACATAATATATGTTATTATTTTATAGTGAAAATATTTTAGAGGTGGAATAATGAATAAAAAAGATCAAGAGAATGCTATTAACTATTATGAAGCAGAAATTACTTGTATAACATGTTCTAATGTCTTTACTGTTGGTTCAACTAAGGGAAAAGAAATTAGAGTAGATGCTTGTTCAAAATGTCATCCTTTTTATACTGGTCAACAACAATCAATGCGTGCTGATGGCCAAGTAGAAAAGTTTGCTAAGCAACAAGCAAAACAACAAGAAATTTTAAAGCAACAAATTGCAAATGCTAAAAATCAAAAACCAATCGTTAAAAATGCAAGTAAAAAAAGTGATAAGTTAAAAGAGATATCATTAGAAGACTTGAAAGATTCTTTAAACAAATAGTTTAAAACTCACTAAAACAAATTATAGTGAGTTTTTTCGTATTATTTTTAGTTTGTCGTATAATGTAATGAGACTAAGAAATAGGTGATTTTGTGATATTAGAACTTAAGGATATTGTTGTTAAACAAAAAGATATTGTTATTTTAAAAAATATTTCCTTTAATATTTCTAATAATGATGTTTGTGTTTTACTTACTAATTCTTATGAAGAAAAAAATGCTTTATTTAAAGCTTTTAAAGATGGCAAGAATTTAGAAACTGGGCAAATAATTTTTAATGAAGAAAATATTACAACACAATTACCAAAAAAACGCCCATTAGCATTAATTTTTCCACAAAAATTTCTTTTTTCAATTTTTTCAATTCCTTGAAAATTAACTAGTTTATATTTAAAAAATAAAAATTTTTATTTGCAAGCTAAACAAGATTATCGTGATACTAAACATCATTTAAATGATTTAATTGATAATGGTATTAATCTTGATAAGAAAAAATATAAAGACCAATTACGAGATTTTAATGAGAATTTTCTTAAAAATAGTCGGATTCTTGAAGAAACACGGATTAATAAATATTATGAGTTTATTAACAAATTTCATCAAACAGCAATTAAACAAATTATGAATGATGTTAATGCTAATAATACTTCAATTTTAATGCAAAGATTTCAAAGTTGAGTTGTAGAAGCGGAAAAATTAACAATTTTAAATAGTCGGTTAACTTTTTTACAAGCTTTATGAGATAAAATTTTTATTTTAACAAGAATGGAAAAAAGTTGTCATTGTCATCAAGGACATAAGGAAAATAAGCGTTCATTTAAGATGAAAGAAGTAACATTTGTTGCTAATGAGTTTTTAGAAACTTTAGATGGGGAAATTACTGAGTTAAGAAAAAATATTTTACAAGCGGAAATTGATACGAAAGCATATGCGAAAAATTTTTGAAAGTTAGTTAAAAGCATTGAGTATAAACATAAAAATGCTGATTTTATTCGTTTAAAAAAAAGTAATAAATTTAAGCAGTGAAAACAGGCAACAAGAGAATACCGCAATGAATTTTATTTTCAACAAGGGCAAATTATTAGTGAAATTTTAGTTTCAGAAATTAAAATGCTTCAAGGAAAAATTATGAATGAAACCTATATTTATCATCAATTGCTTTTAAATGGTTTTGATAAAATTAGTGTAAAAAAGTTTAAAAATGAAGTTCATACTGCTAGTAGAGCAGTTATTAGGGTTCGTCAGCAAGCTTGATTACAAGTAAAGAATATTATTGATGATATTGAGCTAAAAGGCTTAAAGTTTAGTTTTATTTGACAATTTACGGGTTGAGATCGCGTTAAGTTGCAAATTGCTATTGCTCTTATTCAACAAAAACGATTACTTATTATTGATGATACTTTAGTTAAACAATCTAAACAGTATAAAAATGAGTTTGGTTATTTAATTGAAAAACTTCAAAAGCATTATAATTTAACGATTCTTATTATTAGTAAATATGGTTATCGTGTTATTGATGTTGCCCAAAAAGTTATTATTTTACAAAATGGTGATATTGTTCAGCAAGATACAAAAGAAAATATTATTGCTCAACCTTTTAATAAGGATGTTTTACAGGCGATTAGTTCCCCACATTTAAATTGGTTTGCGTACTTTAATTATACTGAATCGTGATTATTAATTGATAATATTAATATTGTCAGTTTAAAGACACTTTATATGGAAAATAAAAATTTTAGTTTTAATGTTGGTATTTTACCAGAAAAAATTGTTCCTGATTTTTACAAACATAAAATAAAAGTTATTAATAAGCAACCCCTTTATGGATGAGTTATTAAGTTAAAAAAAATGCGTAAAGGTGATTGATTACTTGATGTAATTTTAAATGATAATAAAATTATTAAAGTAATAACTCCACCATCAAATAATAAAAAATTTTTAAAAGAAGAAATTAAATTTGATATTTTGTCAGGGGGTATTTATTTGTTTGATAGTAAAACCGATCAATTAATTAAGAGATGATAGAGGAGAATAATAAAAAATGACAAAACAAATCTGAGATAAGATAAAAGAATATTCCACGGTAATAATTTTGCGCCATATTAGTCCTGATGGTGATGCGTATGGTGTCCAATTTGGTTTAAAACATTTAATTGTTACTAATTTGCCTCATATTAGAGTTTTAACTGGGGGTGTTAGTTTATTAGACTTGAGTTATATTGGTATCTGTGATGATGTTAAGGAAGAAGACTATCGTGATGCTTTAGTAATTATTGGTGATTGTGCTAATGCCGAGCGAATTGATGGCAGTGGATGAGAAAAAGGAAAATATAAGATTAAAATTGATCATCATCCATTTTATGAACAATATGCTGATTTAGAGTGAATTGATGATGTGGCACCATCAGCAAGTGAAATGGTAGCAAAGTTAGCTTTAGATAATAACTTGCAAGTTACAAAGGAGGCTGCTAAAGCACTATTTCATGGAATGGTAACTGATACGGGAAGGTTTCTTTATGGTAATTTGCGACCAGAAACTTTTTTATTAGCAAATTTTTTAATGACAACGGGTTTTAATATTGAACAACTTTATAATAATTTGTATCAACGGCCAATGAATATTATAAAATTTCAAGCGTTTGCTTTGAGTAATTTTACGGTTACTGACAATGGCGTTGCTTTTTTAAAGTTAACACCAGATATTTTGAAAGAATTTTTAATTACTAAAGAAAAAGCTAATAATTTAGTTAATCTCTTAGGGAGGATTTTGGGAATACATATATGAGCATTTTGTAGTCAAGATGAAAATGATGAGTTTATTAAAATTAGTATTCGGAGTACTGGTTTGAAAATTAATGATTTAGCAGCAAAATATGGTGGCGGTGGTCATCATCGTGCAGCTGGTGTAAAAACTAATTCTTGACATACTGTTGATGCCTTATTAAATGATTTAAATTTGTTAGCAAAAAATATTAATCAAAGTGAGGGGAAATAATGTATGTGCGTTATAAAGATGGATGAATTGAAGTAATTAGTGGTTGTATGTTTGCTGGTAAAACTGAGGAATTAATCCGCCGAATAAATATGTTATCATTTGCTAATAAAAAAATTCAAATTTTTAAACCATTAATTGATAATCGTTATGAAGAAGAAATTGTTAGTCATAATAATAGAAAAATTAAAGCAATAAGAATTTGTAATGCGCAACAATTAATTGAATTTTTAGATGATGATACCGAGGTTATTGCGATTGATGAAATTCAGTTTTTTACAAGTGATATTTTAATAGTTTTAGAACAATTAGCAGATCAGGGAAAGAGGATTATTGTTGCTGGTTTAGATAAAGATTTTCGTGGTGAACCTTTTAAATGTATGCCAGAACTATTAACGCGAGCTGAATTTGTTACTAAATTAGAAGCAATATGTGTAAAATGTCATTCGCCGGCAACAAGAACGCAAAGAATAATTAATGGATTTCCTGCTAGTTATCATGACCCGATTGTTTTAATTGGTGCTAATGAATTTTATGAGGCGCGTTGTCGTCATTGTCATATTGTTAATGATTATCCACAAACTAATATTAAGGAGAATAAAAATGAATGTCAAAACCCGAGAACGATTGGAAACAATGAAACATCGTTATAATGAAATTAATAGTTTACTAAGTCAATCCGATATTAATAATAATATTGAATTATTAACTAAGTTATCTAAAGAAAGAGCTAAACTTAATGATACAGTATTGCTATATATGAAATATCTTAGTATTGAAAGCAATCTTCAAGAAATTAAAAATATTTTTCAAAATGAAAAAGATGCTGATTTGTTAAATTTAGCAAAAGAAGAATTAAAAGGTAATGAAGAATCATTATTATTTGTTGAACAGCAGTTAACAGTTGCATTATTGCCAGCAAACCCTAATGATGATAAAAATGTTATTATTGAAATTCGTGGTGCTGCTGGTGGTGATGAAGCTAATATTTTTGCTGGTGATTTATATCGGATGTATTTACGATATTGTGAATCACAAAATTGAAAAACAGAACTTTTGGATGCACGAATATCAAATTCTGGTGGTTTTTCGCAAATTTCATTTTTGATTAAAGGTGAAAAAGTCTATGCAAAAATGAAATTTGAAGCTGGTAGTCATCGCGTGCAAAGAATTCCTAAAACTGAATCACAAGGAAGAGTTCATACTTCTACAGCTACGGTTGTTGTCTTACCCGAAGCTAGTGCTTTAGATGTTGATGTTAAACCGTCAGAATTAAAAATTGATACTTATCGGGCTTCTGGTGCTGGGGGGCAACATGTTAATACTACTGATTCAGCAGTACGCATTACTCATTTACCAACTGGAATTGTGGCAACTTCACAAGATGGTCGCAGTCAACATGATAATAAGGATAAGGCTTTAAAAGTGTTACTTGCTAAAATTTATGAAGCTAAACTTGAAGCTCAGCAAAGTGAAATGGGAACATTACGAAAAAGTGCTGTTGGTAGTGGTGTGCGAGCAGAAAAAATTCGAACATATAATTATCCTCAAAATCGTGTTAGTGACCATCGGATTAATTTGACATTAAATAAACTTGATCGAATTATGCTGGGTGAACTTAATGAGATTATTAATGCTTTAATTGATGATGAACAAAAAAGAAAAATGGGAATGGAAGATTAGTTATGACCTATCATCAGTTATTACAAAAGGGTGAAAAATTATATGTTGATTATCGTAGTCACCATTGTAAATGATTATTAGCTCATTTAGCAAACTATTCCTTGCAAGAATTATATGCCAATTTAGATATTGAAAGTAAAGTTAGTGAAGAAGACTTTTATGCTTTAATTAATATTAATTTACAGGGAAAACCGTTGGCATATATTTTAGGTTATCAAACTTTTTTGGGGCGTGATTTTATTGTTAACCCCAATGTTTTTATTCCGCGTACTGAAACGCAAGAATTAGTAGAAAATCTTTTGTATTATGTTGATGACTATTTTCAAGATGTAAAGCAAATTAAAGTACTTGATGTTGCTACGGGTAGTGGTGCGATTGCTATTAGTTTAGCGTTAGAAGAAGCAAAAGTTTTTGTTGTTGCTAGTGATATTAGTAGTGAAGCTTTAAAAGTTGCAAAAGCTAATGCGCTAAATCTTAATTGTCAAAATATTAAATTTGTTAATAGTAATTTGTTAGCGTCCTTTGTTAATAATGATGATAAGTTTGATATTTTAGTATGTAATCCCCCTTATATTGGAATTGATGAACAGATTGAAAATATGGTTAAAGACTATGAACCGCATTTAGCATTATTTGCTACTGATAATGGTTTATTTTTCTATAAATTAATTTTTAAACAAGTAAAAACAATAATGAACAATAAATATTTATTAGCCTTTGAATTTGGTTATTCACAAAAAGCGGCTTTAGAAGTATTAGTAAAGGAATATTTTGCAACTAGTGAATATGAATTTATTAAAGATATTAGTGGTCGATGAAGAATGCTTTTTATTTACAATGAATAATAAATAATTTTATAGTAAAATAATGACATTAGAAAATAAAGAATTGGGTGAAATGAAATGAAGGGTAAAGCAACAAAACCATTGTTAATATCACTTTTTTTAATTCTTTTGTTAGCACCGGGAATTGCTTTTCTTATTGTTTTGGTTAATGATTCATTAGTTACAACTTTTACTAATGATCTTAATGTTTTTACAAGAGAAGAATATTACTTACAATATTTTCAAAAGACCTATAATTTTTCTTTGGAAAATACTAAAATCCTTTTGCAATATTTATCTGATTTTTATGATTTTAAAATAATTTCCAGTATGAATGCACAACTTGCCTATACAATTACGGGAACTTCATTAGTATTTTTAGGAATTTTTATTATTTTAGGGGGAGCATTTTTTTTAAATAAAAAGTGAAAAACAACAAGGGCATTAGTAGTTGTTTTATTAATTTTTTGAATTATAACAATTGTTGGTTTTGGATTATTAGCTGTGGGGCAATATAAATATCAATGAACTAATGAAGCAACTTTAAATTCGCTAGTAAAAGTTAAGGATGCTAAAGATATTATCATTATTCCCAATCCTTATCATTTTGCGAGTGAAGAATTTCATGAATTTTTAGTGGCGTTATCTGGTAAAAAAATTCATTCTGAAGCTATTGAGTGATTTAAAAATTTTCTTTTTAAAGAATTTTATCAAAAGTTAATTAATTTAAAAGGAAATACTAATGATTGAATTAGTGAAGTTGGTATTTGATGAGTTTTTCTTATTCAAGCAACATTAGTTTCTTTAATTGTTGCTTTTGATTATACTAGTTATGCTAGTCATTTAGTGAAACCGGCTTTTGTTTTTAATAAACGGGAAAAAATTTTATTATTTGGTCAAAATTGGTTTCGAAAAACTTGGGTTTCTTTTAAACAACCAACAATTTGAAATGTTTTGCGAATTTCAATTTTTTTAATTTCAATATTTATTTTAATTGAAGTTATTTTAATTATTGCTAATTTTCTTAATAAAGATTTAGTAAATCTTTATGATTTGTTATCAAAATTTCCTTATGGTCATAATAATCCTAGAAATATTCTTGAAATCCCTGGACAACCACAAGAAATTATTCGTGAAACTTTTTTGATTGAAATTTTAGCACCAATTTATTATTATCCTAATTTACCAACTGTTTTTGTTGTGCAGTTTGTGCCAATTTTAGGTTTAACATTTTTAATAATTATTTGAAGTGTATCTTTTGTTCTTATTAAAAGGATATCTTATTTATCTCGTGGTTCAATAATTTTATTTTATACTTTTTTTCTGCCAATTCTTTTTGCTGGTTTATTTCTTTTTACATATTCACAAACTAATACTAATAATTTAATTGCTGTTGCTAATGATATGTTTTATAAACTTAAAGAAAAATATCCTGATTTTCATATATCATATTATAAATCATCCTTATTTGGGGGTGCTATTTCTAATACTGGCGAGTGAATTGTGTTTAGTGTTGAAATTATTGTTCTTGCTGTCTTTTCAATTATTATTTCAATTTTGTTATGGAAAATTTATCAACAAGATAATTTAAAAATAAAAATGACAATTCCTAATTTTATTTTAGAAAAGAAAAAAAGAGTTAAGAAAGTAAAAAAAATATCCAAAAAATAAAGAGGAAAATAAAATGTTTTTTGCATATAATCGTTCAATGTTAATTTGATTTTTGACTAATATATTATTATTTTTTAGTCACTTTTTAGTCATTTGAACACTTTATTATTTTACATATAATTATAAAGCTGCCCCATTGGAGTTTTCAACATTAATTTGAGCTATTGGTATTAGCATTGTTGCTGTTCTTTATTTGAGTGAAGCATTATTTATTATGATTAAGTTTTATCCGCTGTGGAACCGACCATTTTTAACTGTTAGTGATTATTATCAATGATATCTTTTGAATCGTTTTCTTACTTATACTACTTTTATTTTGTTAATGATAACGACTTTTTTTAGTTTAAGAAAATTGCCGATTAGTGTGGGAAATGCTGTTTATCAGAATGCGGATTATTTAATTTATTTAATATTTATTCCAATCTTAATATTTAATGCAATTGTTGTGTGATATAATTACAAATATAAAAAAATTATTAGAGCGCGAAAAAAAGCATCTAATAAAGTAGAATTAGTTTCTAGTGTGAGGTAGAGATAATATGATTAGAAAAGAAAAATGGCTTTATTTAATTGCTAATGTAATATTAATATGAAACCTTGTATATTTTATTATTGCTAATTACCTAAGTAGTGAAGTTGTTCTTTGAAGTGATGTTTTTAAAGATTCTTTACTATTGTCTTCAACAAAAATTCTTTTGTTACCATTATTATCGCTACTTATTAGTTTAATAAGTATTGCTGTTGCTTTATTTTTAAATTTTAAAAATTATAAAACTAAGCAAAGTAAATATCTTATTGCTTGAATTTTTTTATTATCATTATCAATGGCAATATCTTTAATGTTATCTTTTTATTCGCAAATATCATTAGCAATATATATGGATGGTGGTAACAGTGGCTTAAGTATTTCGTGGTTAAATAGTCGTTCAATTTGAATTATCGGCGGAGTAGTAATCGTTGCTAAAATTGTTGCTATTGTTGAGTTTGCAATGAATTATAATTCATTATTAAAATATAACTTGCTATTAGAAAATAGTTTTGAGGATGGAACAGCGTTTAATTTAAATTCTAATTTACAAAATATGAAATATAATAATAAAGAACCAAAAACGGAATATATCCCTAATATTAATAATGTTTATGCTGGTTATGTAAATCCTAGTTATAATGGTAGTTTAAGTGCCACAATGAATATTAAAAGCGATGATATTAATGACTTTTATGCTAAAGAAAATTTATTACAGGATAATAATATTAAACCATTAATAAAAGAAAATGAAGAATTTAATAGCTTGGGAGTTGTAAATCCGTTACCAAATATTACACCAGCAACAATGGGATTTACACAGCAAATTAAAAATGAATATGAAAAGGATTTTGTTTTGGTTCAGGAATTGCATCGTATTAATATGGCACAAAGTAATGCTCGTGTTGCGAAGTTAATTAATATTTTTTATAATCGTTATGACCGTGGTTTGGATCTTGATGTTGATCGGGTAATGCTCTTAATCTATCGGGTAGCGTTAGAACACGAACCGCTTTTTGGATATTTAAAAGATGCTATTTTATATAAACTAGATAGCAAATTTATTTCTGATTTAGCTCGTAAATGATTTAATTCTTATGCTAATAAGGTAAATAATTTTTATAGTACTAGTCGTTCTGCTTTTAAGAAAAGTCTTAATGAAGGAATAACTATTATGGATAATGATATTGAAAAGTATTTGCAAGAATCGGTACCGAGATAGTTTTATTAGTTTATGCAAATATTATCATTAGAACAAAAAAATCTTGTTATTCATAATTTATTAAACGAGCAAGTTGGTATTGTTCCTACCGATACCGTATATGGTTTAGTGGGAATTTATTCTTCGCAATTTGTCGCTAAAAGAATCTTGCATTTAAAATTAAGAGATAAAAATAAACCATTGGCAGTTATTGTTAGTGATATTGCAATGGCAAAAGATATTGGGGTTATTACTTCGCAAGTTGAACAGTTATATGAATCGTATCCTCGGGGGAAAATAACAATTATTGTTAAACAAAAAGTGAATGTCACAGAAACGATAGCGATTAGAATTACCAATTATCGCTGGTTACAAGATATTGTTTATCAAACAGGACCACTATTTGCCACTAGTGCTAATATTCATAATGAAAATCCAATTATAACTGTTAATGAGAATAAACTTGAAGTTGATTTTATTGTTGATGGGGGTATTATTGACCAAAAGGCTTCAACAATTATTGATGCTACAGGTAGTGAGATTGTTATTATTCGTTCATAAGTTATATTAGGCGTTATTGTATTAATATTTTTTATATATTAATTGCTGAATTATACTTGTAAGTGCAAGTAAATAAAATTGCAAAAGATTTCATATAAAAATTTCATGATGCTAAGTTTATTTTAGAAAAAGTAAATTTAAGGAGTTTTTATATGGGATACAAACATCTTGGCATAGATGAAAGAATTTATATTGAGAATCAATTGAAATTTAAAGTAAAAATTAGTGAAATAGCTAAAAATCTTAATCGAAGTATTAGTACTATTAATCGAGAAGTTAATAGAAATAAAGATAATAATCATTATTTTTCATTAATTGCACAAAATAAAGCAGAAAATAGAAAACAATTACATGTTTATTTTCATAAGCTGAATTATACTTGTAAGTGCAAGTAAATAAAATTGCAAAAGATTTCATATAAAAATTTCATGATGCTAAGTTTATTTTAGAAGCTGAATTATACTTGTAAGTGCAAGTAAATAAAATTGCAAAAGATTTCATATAAAAATTTCATGATGCTAAGTTTATTTTAGAAAAAGTAAATTTAAGGAGTTTTTATATGGGATACAAACATCTTGGCATAGATGAAAGAATTTATATTGAGAATCAATTGAAATTTAAAGTAAAAATTAGTGAAATAGCTAAAAATCTTAATCGAAGTATTAGTACTATTAATCGAGAAGTTAATAGAAATAAAGATAATAATCATTATTTTTCATTAATTGCACAAAATAAAGCAGAAAATAGAAAACAATTACATGTTTATTTTCATAAATTTAAAAATAGAGAATTAGTAAAATATGTACAACAAAAATTATTATTAGGTTGATCGCCTGAACAAATTTATGGCAGAATTAAAAATTTTCATCAAGAATGAATTATTAGTTTTAAAACAATTTACAATTGAATTTATTCTGGATTACTTGAAAAGGTTACTAGTAAAAATTTAAGAAGAAAAGGTAAGAAACGAAAATCTCAAGAAAATCGGGGTAAATTTAATGGTAAATCCATTAAAGAACGAAATGTTAATAATCGCATAACTCTTGGCCATTGAGAAGGTGATACTGTAGTATCATCACGAGGTAAAAGTAAATCATGTTTAATAACTTTAGTTGAAAGAACATCAAGATTTACTTTAGCAATATTAGTTGAAAATAGAACTACTAAAGTTATTAACAAAAATATTAGTCATTATTTATCAATTCTTCCAAATAATCTTGTTAAGACTATAACATTTGATAGGGGTAAAGAATTTGCTAATTGACAACAACTTGAAAAAAATTTAAATGTGAAAATTTATTTTGCTGATGCATATTCACCTTGACAAAGAGGTACTAATGAAAATACTAATGGTTTAATTAGAGAAAAATTTCCTAAAAAATTTAATTTTTCAAACACTACTAAAAATGCAGTTCATAAATTTATATTGTCTTTAAACCAAAGACCAAGAAAAATACTAAATTATCTTTCGCCAATCGAATATTTGGTTAGAAAAATAATTTAGTTGCACTTAACTTTACAATTTGGCGAAAAAGTAAATTTAAGGAGTTTTTATATGGGATACAAACATCTTGGCATAGATGAAAGAATTTATATTGAGAATCAATTGAAATTTAAAGTAAAAATTAGTGAAATAGCTAAAAATCTTAATCGAAGTATTAGTACTATTAATCGAGAAGTTAATAGAAATAAAGATAATAATCATTATTTTTCATTAATTGCACAAAATAAAGCAGAAAATAGAAAACAATTACATGTTTATTTTCATAAATTTAAAAATAGAGAATTAGTAAAATATGTACAACAAAAATTATTATTAGGTTGATCGCCTGAACAAATTTATGGCAGAATTAAAAATTTTCATCAAGAATGAATTATTAGTTTTAAAACAATTTACAATTGAATTTATTCTGGATTACTTGAAAAGGTTACTAGTAAAAATTTAAGAAGAAAAGGTAAGAAACGAAAATCTCAAGAAAATCGGGGTAAATTTAATGGTAAATCCATTAAAGAACGAAATGTTAATAATCGCATAACTCTTGGCCATTGAGAAGGTGATACTGTAGTATCATCACGAGGTAAAAGTAAATCATGTTTAATAACTTTAGTTGAAAGAACATCAAGATTTACTTTAGCAATATTAGTTGAAAATAGAACTACTAAAGTTATTAACAAAAATATTAGTCATTATTTATCAATTCTTCCAAATAATCTTGTTAAGACTATAACATTTGATAGGGGTAAAGAATTTGCTAATTGACAACAACTTGAAAAAAATTTAAATGTGAAAATTTATTTTGCTGATGCATATTCACCTTGACAAAGAGGTACTAATGAAAATACTAATGGTTTAATTAGAGAAAAATTTCCTAAAAAATTTAATTTTTCAAACACTACTAAAAATGCAGTTCATAAATTTATATTGTCTTTAAACCAAAGACCAAGAAAAATACTAAATTATCTTTCGCCAATCGAATATTTGGTTAGAAAAATAATTTAGTTGCACTTAACTTTACAATTTGGCAATTTAATTAATAATATATAAAAACTCTTTATTTTATTGAAGTTATTCAATAATTTTTTTATAAAATGGTGTATAATTTAATAAAATAAAAGGAAAATAATGGTTTATTTCTTGAATTTAAGTAAATGGATATTAAGGGGTGAAAAGCAATGACATTAATGATTATGGGAGCAATAATGATATTTTTATCTACGCTTTTAGGGGTATTTTTATTAGTGTTATCAATGCCAATTATTTTTAATTTTATTACTAATGAAATTTGGTTAGAAAAATTATTTTTAAGATTTGGTAAAGAAAATTTTTCTTTTGCATTAATTAAATTAAAAAATGATTTAATGAGTAATCTTGTAATTTATGTATTTTTTGGAATTTTAATTACCCTATTTTTTGTTTTAGTAACAATAGTAATATCACAAATTCGTCATCGTAAAAATCATAAAGTGGCAATTAGACTATTTTATACAAATTTTGCTTTAACGGGAATTATTTTTACTATTTTGGTTTTAATGATTATTTTTACGGGAATATGATGATTTTCATTTATTTTAGCAGTTTTAGCAATGGGGTTATTTTTTTTACAAAATTCCTTCTTATCATTAATTAAAAATTCTATTAATCATAAAGAATACCAAATTGGTAATATTATTACTGCGGGTGATGGAAAAATTAGTAATGAAAATTATTTAGATATTAATAACGAAATTGTAAATATTAGAAAAAATAGTATTCAAGCACAACAATCATTGTCTTTAGTAAAAGAACAGTTACAGTCAGAGTTTTTAAATGATAAAGACTATGAAACTAATGAAATTGATAACAATAAGTTGGTGGTAAAGTCAAAAGCATCCTTACCAGATATTTTAAATCCAATGTTGTTAAAAGAGAATAAAGATGATGGTGATGCGATTCGTAAAATAATTGCAGAACCGATTTATCAAAAAGATTCAAAAAATAATGTGATATCATCAGATGAACAAAAGGAAGCTGATGATAAGGAGCAAGTGGATATTAATAATGAATATTTACAAGTTAAGCAACCGGAGGAGTGTTCATATGTTGCTCCAAGTGAATTGGAGGATGACGATGGTAAACAACCATTGATGAGTAATAGTTCACAAACTGGTAGTAGGGAAGATGATTTTGTGAAGCAGTCATTTGCTAATGGGTATTATCAAGGACAGCAATATTCACAAGTTCAGGAACAAATAGTGCCATTAGGTGAACAAAAGGAAGCTGATGGTAAAAACCAAGTGGATATTAATAATGAATATTTACAAGTTAAGCAACCGGAGGAGTGTTCATATGTTGCTCCAAGTGAATTGGAGGATGACGATGGTAAACAACCATTGATGAGTAATAGTTCACAAACTGGTAGTAGGGAAGATGATTTTGTGAAGCAGTCATTTGCTAATGGGTATTATCAAGGACAGCAATATTCACAAGTTCAGGAACAAATAGTGGCATTAGGTGAACAAAAGGAAGCTGATGGTAAAAACCAAGTGGATATTAATAATGAATATTTACAAGTTAAGCAACCGGAGGAGTGTTCATATGTTGCTCCAAGTGAATTGGAGGATGACGATGGTAAACAACCATTGATGAGTAATAGTTCACAAACTGGTAGTAGGGAAGATGATTTTGTGAAGCAGTCATTTGCTAATGGGTATTATCAAGGACAGCAATATTCACAAGTTCAGGAACAAATAGTGGCATTAGGTGAACAAAAGGAAGCTGATGATACAGACATTGAGCCTAATAAAATTTATTGTCATTCATCGATGACAGGAAAAACTGTTGAAATTGTTCCACAAAAGACAAGAAAATTTTTATTTGCTAATCTTCCAGGAAAACCAGATGAGTTAGAAAGTCCGGTGTATGAATATAATCCGATTGAAGAACAAGATAAGAAACCAAAACAGGACAAAAAGAAGAATCACGAAAGTCGTTCTTATGGAATTTTTGACCAAACAATGCAGCGCCGAGCTAATCCAGTAGGAATACAAGAAGCAGTTTCCTATCCACAAGGATATGTGCAAGCAAGATATCAAACAAAATCTAATTATTATGAACAACCAACATTAA
Organism: Spiroplasma endosymbiont of Tipula paludosa; assembly: GCF_964264785.1. NCBI lineage: Bacteria > Bacillati > Mycoplasmatota > Mollicutes > Entomoplasmatales > Spiroplasmataceae > Spiroplasma > Spiroplasma endosymbiont of Tipula paludosa. The sequence goes on along the minus strand of NZ_OZ183484.1, from coordinate 1,245,729 downwards.
ATATTAATTTACCGAATCAAGAAACATATAATAAATCTGTTGTTAATCAACAATTTGATGTAGCAGCAATTGCAGAGCATTATCATTCGCAATATCCAAATTATATATTTACTAATGATAGTTGTCCTATTTGTTATCAAGGCGGTTAGTTATTCTAAAATCTAGAACTTAATTATATATAAGTTCTAGATTTTATTTTGGGGATATGTTGCATTTTTATAATAAATTAGTTATTATTATAAAGGACTTTATTTAGATACGCACGGTATCGTGTGTATAAAATAATAACACTATGAAAGAATGAAAGGAGTATTAATTATGCCAACAATTAATCAATTGATTCACAAGCCAAGAAAAGGAAAGACTCGTAAGTCAAGGTCAGCGTTATTAGGAGTAGGATATAACTCATTAAGAAGAAAGCAAACTACTGGTTCTTCTCCCCAAAAAAGAGCAGTATGTAAACTTGTGAAAACAAAAACGCCAAAGAAACCTAACTCAGCTTTAAGAAAGATTACTCGTGTGCGACTGAGTAATGGTTTAGAAATAACAGCATATATTCCTGGTGAAGGACATAACTTGCAGGAGCATTCAGTGGTACTTATTCAAGGCGGAAGAACGAAGGATTTACCAGGAGTGCGCTATCGAGTTATTCGTGGTGTTTTAGATGCGGCTGGTGTTGAAGGGCGAAAACAAGGTCGTTCAATTTATGGAACAAAGAGACCTAAAAAGTAATAGTTTAAGAAAGGAGTTATTATATGCGTAAAAGAAGAGCAGAAAAACGAGATGTTTTACCAGATCCAATATATAATTCAAAGTTGGTTACGAGAGCAATTAATAAAATTATGGTTGATGGTAAAAGAGGAATTGCCCAAACAATTCTTTATCAAGCTTTTGATATTATTAAAGAAAAAACAAATGATGATCCATCGGATATTTTTAATAAAGCATTAAATAATGTTTCACCACAATTGGAGTTGAAAGTAAGAAGAATTGGTGGTGCTAATTATCAAGTACCTATTGAGGTATATGAAGAGCGAAAAATGACATTGAGTCTTAGATGATTAATTAATTATTCACATAGTCGTAATGGAAAATGTATGGAAGAAAAGTTAGCAGCAGAAATTATTGATGCATCAAATGGTACAGGTGGCGCTGTTAAGAAAAAAGAGGAAACCGAAAGACAGGCAGAAGCGAACAAAGCCTTTGCTAATTACCGTTGATAATTTAAGAGGAGTAGATAGAGAATGCCAAGAGAATATAGTTTAGAAAAAACTCGCAATATGGGTGTTATAGCACATATTGATGCTGGTAAGACTACGGTTACTGAGAGAATTTTGGTACATACTAAAAGAATTCGTAAAGCTAGAGAAACCCATGATGGTGGTTCACAAATGGATTGAATGGCTCAAGAACAAGAACGCGGCATTACGATTACTTCAGCAGCAACAACAGCGGTTTGAAGAGAATTCAGACTTAATCTTATTGATACGCCAGGGCATGTTGATTTTACTGTTGAAGTAGAGCGGTCATTACGAGTATTAGATGGTTCAGTTGTGGTTTTAGATGCCCAGTCAGGTGTGGAACCACAAACAGAAACAGTTTGAAGGCAAGCAAATACTTACAAGGTACCAAGAATTGTGTTTATTAATAAAATGGATAAAATTGGTGCTGACTTCTTATATTCTATTAATACAATTTATGACCGTTTACAAGGTAATGCTCATCCAATTCAATTGCCAATTGGTAGTGAAGATAATTTTGATGGTATTATTGATTTGATTGAAATGAAAGCATATCATTATAATCAAAATGATATTCATGAAACAGTAGAGGAAATTCCGATCCCTAATGAATTACAAGAGTTAGTTAAAGAAAAGCGCAGTAGTTTAATTGAAACACTTGCTAAACTTGATGATGAATTAGCGATGCAATATTTAGAAGGCGAAGCGATTGGTGTTGAACAAATTAAACAAGCGATTCGTAATGCTACTTTAACAGCTGAATTCTTTCCTGTTGTTTGTGGATCAGCGTTTAAAAATAAAGGGGTTAAGTTGTTATTAGATGCGGTTGTTGATTATTTACCATCGCCATTAGATATCCCAGCCATTAAAGGGGTGCTTCGTAATGGTGAAGAAGCAGAAAGAAAAGCATCTGATGATGAACCTTTTGCTGCCTTAGCATTTAAAATTATGACTGACCCTTATGTCGGAAAGTTAACTTTCTTTCGTGTTTATTCAGGGGTATTAAACTCAGGTTCTTATATCTTGAATGCTACTAAAGATAAACAACAACGCATTGGAAGATTATTAAAAATGCATGCTAATAATCGTGAAGAAATTCAAGAAGTATATGCTGGTGATATTGCAGCGGCTGTTGGTTTGAAAGATACAACAACTGGTGATACTTTGTGTGATGAGAAGCATGCGATTGTTTTAGAATCAATGATTTTTCCAGAACCAGTTATTTCTTTAGCATTAGAACCAAAAACTAAAGCTGATCAAGATAAAATGAGTTTAGCGCTATCAAAACTTGCTGAAGAGGATCCAACATTTAAAACATGAACTGATAATGAAACTGGACAAACAATTGTTGCGGGAATGGGTGAATTACATCTAGATATTATTGTTGATCGCATGAAACGAGAATTTAAAGTTGAAGTAAATGTTGGAAATCCACAAGTATCATATCGTGAAACTATTAAAGTTTCATCTGATTGTGAAGGTAAATATATTAAACAATCAGGTGGTCGTGGACAATATGGGCATGTATGAATTAAATTTGAACCTAATCCAGATAAAGGATTTGAATTTGTTGATAAGATTGTTGGTGGTAGAGTTCCCCGCGAATATATTAGTTCTGTTAAAGCGGGACTAGAAGCTAGTTTATCTGGTGGTGTTTTAGCGGGATATCCATTAATTAATATTAAAGCAACATTATTTGATGGGTCATATCATGATGTTGATTCATCAGAGATGGCATTTAAGATTGCGGCTTCAATGGCTTTAAAAGAAATTAAGAAGCATTCGCAACCAGTATTGTTAGAACCAATTATGACTGTTGAAGTTGTAGCACCAGAAGTATATTATGGTGATGTGATCGGAAATCTTTCTTCAAGAAGAGGTCAGATTGAAGGCAGTGAGCAAAGAGGTAATGTTCAAGTTATTAAAGCTAAAGTACCGTTAGCAGAAATGTTTGGGTACGCAACTGATTTGAGGTCCTTTACACAAGGAAGAGCAAGTTATACAATGCAGTTTTCTCACTATCAAGAAACACCAAAATCGGTTAGTGAAAAAATTGTTGCCCAAAATTCAAAACAAGGATAATAAGGGCGCATAAAGTTTTGTTAGGTGGGTAAAGATTTGAATAATTTTGAAAGAAAAGCAACTAAAAATTTATTACCTTTTTACTTGAAAAATAATTAATAAAACAAAATATTTAATATTAACAAACATATTCTTAATAAAAGGTTATAAAAACTAAGTAAAATGCTTATAAAAACAACATTAAAATAATTTTTTACAACAAAAATCATACATAAGAAATATATACTTAATTTGCATATTGAAATAATTTATAGTAAATGACTATTTTTTCTTTTTTAAAAAATACCTAAGAAAACTAAACGCGACCGATAATAATTTTGTTGTTAGCAACTTGAATTTTAAGATAAATTTAAGATAAAATATAAATATCTTTTTTAAAAAGTAGTAATAAAAATGAAAGGAAGAAATGAAATGGCAAAAGAAGCATTTTCAAGAAGTAAACCGCATGTTAATATTGGAACAATTGGTCATGTTGACCATGGTAAAACAACTTTAACAGCAGCGATTACTTCGGTATTAGCAAAACAAGGTGGAGCAAAAGCAAGAAAATATGATGAAATTGATGCTGCACCAGAAGAAAAAGCAAGAGGTATTACAATTAATATTGCCCATGTTGATTATGAAACTGAAGCAAGACATTATGGACATATTGATGCTCCTGGGCATGCTGATTATGTAAAAAATATGATTACGGGTGCAAAACAGATGGATGGAGCAATTTTAGTTGTTGCTGCAACTGATGGCGCAATGCCCCAAACTAATGAGCATGTTTTATTGGCTAAAAATGTGGGAATTAAAAAATTAGTTGTTTATTTAAATAAAGTTGATTTACTTGATGATCCTGATATGTTAATCTTAGCAGAAGAAGATATTAGAGAATTATTAACTAAACATGGCTTTGATGGTGGCAATACACCAATTATTGAAGGTTCAGCATTAAAAGCATTAAATGGTGATCCCGAACAAGAAGCAAAAATTCTTGAATTAATGAAAGCTGTTGATGAATATATTCCAACGCCAGAGCGAGATTTAGATAAGCCATTTATGATGTCAGTTGGAAGTGTTGTGAGTGTTCCAGGTCGTGGAACAGTTGCTACTGGTCTTGTTGATCGGGGAATATTAAAACTTGGTGAAGCGGTAGAAATTGTTGGGTTTGGTGATAAGGTAATTAAAAGTATTGCTACAAGTATTGAAACTGGTCACAAAACGCTAGATGAAGCTAGAGCTGGTGATAATGTTGGAATCTTATTACGAGGTGTTGAAAAAGATGCCGTACGAAGAGGACAAGTTTTATGTAAACCAGGAACAGTTACGCCTCATAGTAAATTTCAAGCAGAAATTTACTTATTGACAAAAGCTGAAGGTGGTCGTCATACGGCAACTAAAAGTAATTATCAACCACAATTTTACTTACATTCTTCAGATGTAACAGGAACAGTTACCTTACCTGCTGGTGTTGACTTTGTAATGCCTGGTGATAATACTGAAATAACTGTTGAGTTAAATACTAAAGTTGCTTTAGAAGAAGGAACACAATTTGCTATTCGTGAAGGTGGTAAAACCGTAGCTTCAGGAATAATTAATAAGATTTTAGAATAAAAATTTTAAAAAATAAACTAAAATAAAAAGCAAAGAAAAAGTTATCTATTTAAAATAGATAACTTTTTAATTTTAATTTTACAAATTATTACTATTTAACTCTACTTAAAAGTTCAACTAGTGTTTTAACCATAACCCCACTACCACGAGAATCGCTATCAGCTGTTCCCGCAATATCTAAGTGAATGAAAGGTTTTTCTTCAACAAATTCTTGTAAGAAAGCAGCCGCTTGTGAAGAACCCATATCCCGAATTTTTCCAATATTTGCTAAGTCAGCTATTTGTGAGCATTGCATTTCTTCAATATTTTCTTTGTATATCGGCATTCTTCAAATGCGTTCTTTGCTTAAATCACTTGCTTGTTCAAATTGGTGGTAAAAATCATTGTTATTACTAAATACACCTGTAGCATGTTTTCCTAGCGATACTACGATTGCTCCGGTTAGAGTAGCAACATCAATAATTTTAGTAGCGTTGTTATTTCTAATGGCATAAGTAATTCCGTCAGCTAAAACTAAGCGTCCTTCAGCATCAGTATTTAAGATTTCAACGGTTTTACCGTTCATTGCAGTTGCCACAGCTTCAACTAAGGTGGCGTGACCTCCAATGCGATTTTCAGTTAAACAGGCAACAGCAACAACATTAATTGTGGGTTTAATTTTAGCAATGGCTAATAATGTTGAACAAACAATTGCTGCTCCCGACATATCAAATTTCATATTAATCATTGAAGCTGCTGGTTTTAATGAATAACCACCAGAATCAAAGGTAATTCCTTTGCCCACTAAACCAATTTTTTCTTTGCTATTAGGATTTCCTGTGTATTCAATTATCACAACTCGGGGGTCGTTGTGGCTACCATTAGCAACAGCTAGTAAAAGACCCATTTTATTTTCAATAATTGCTTTTTTATCTAAAATAGTAATTTTAACATTATCAATGTCTTCAAAAACTTTTTGAATATCTTGAGCAAAGATTTCTGGGTACATTAAGTTTGGCGGTGTATCTTGTAAGTTTCTTGTTAAATTAACACTATCTAGTTTAATTTGAGCAGTGTTAAAAATTTCGGTGCTATCACTAATATTAGTAATTAGATGATAGTTTGCTTTTTCTTGCTTTTTTTCTTGTTTATAAGATATTACTTGATGTTGGGTATATAAAATGGCTTCACTAATGGCTTGTAATGCCAATTGTTCATTAAAATCATCAGTTGTAAAACTAGCAACATCAATATTTAATTCCCGAGTGTTGGTACTGCTAAATTTTTTCATTCATTGCTGTAATTTACAAAATGTCATTTTCTTTTCTTTAAAGTAAACGAAAAGGATTTTTTCTGAGTCGATTAAGGTTGTATTTCCTTCAGATTTTTCAACGGTGCCCTTAATTGCTGCGCCTTCAAAAATCGCTTTTAAAGTTACAATGTTTTGTTGTGATTCTTTTGTTAAGTTAATCATATTTTTCCTCCTAATAATAAAATTATATAAATTATAACATTTTTGATTGCACAAATGCCGTAATATATTGATATAATCATAAAATAGATTAATAAGGGAAGAGGATACAACTAATGAAACGAATTAATGCTGATAAGAAGTATCAATGAGATTTAAGTTATTTATTTACTAGTGATGATGAATGAACGAAGGCGTTACAAAATTATATTAGTCATTATGGTAAATTGTATAATTTAAAAGGGAAATTACATCAACAAGAAAATTTTAAGCAATATATTTTATTGTCAGAGGCGGGAGAAATTTTAGGTGCAAAACTTTCGCAATATTTACATTATGGTAGTTTAGATACTACTGATGAACGATTTATTAATTTAAGTAATTTAATGATGAATGAGTCATTAAAAATTCAAACTAAGATGTCATTTGTTGAACCAGAATTAAAACAAATTGGTGCGGAAAAAATTATGCAAATGTTAGCAAATGATGCGAAATTAAAAAATTTTGAATATGATTTTCGGTCATTTTTTGAAAAAGTAAAATATTTATTAACAGAAGAACAAGAGGAATTATTAAACAATGTTGCTAAAACGCGAAGTACTAGTTATCAACTTTATGATTTATTAGCATATGCTGATAAGGAAAAACAATATCTTGATTATGATGGTGAAAAACAGGAATTAACAGAATCATTAGCAACTTCAATAGCACAATTATCGCGTCCCAAAGAAGATCAAAAATTACGACGAGAAACTAGTATCTTATTAAACAAACATTTAGTTACAAAGAAGCATTCATTAGCTAAAGTGTATGAAGATATTATTCAATATAGTGTTGAAGAAGTTAAATTAAGAAACTATGAAAGTTCATTGCAAGCATCATTATTAGGTGATAAAGTATTGCCAGATATGTATTTAACTTTATTAGAAGTTGGAAAAGCATATATTCATTTATATCGGCGTTTTATTAAAATTAAACAAAAATATTTTCAATTAGATAAATTTTATGCAACTGATAGTCATTTATTAATGAATAAAACAGAAAATAATAAGTATACTGTGGTGCAAGGGATTGCAATGGTAAAAGCAGCTTTTCAGCCATTGAGAGCAGAATATTTAACGATGTTAGATATCGCTTTATTACCAGGGCGAATTGATTATTTTGAAGACACTAACAAACGCAGTGGGGCATATTCGTCATCAGGTAAAGGTGTTGAACCAATTATTTTAATGAATTGAGATGATTCATTAAGATCTGTTGCTACCTTAGCACATGAATTAGGTCATTCCGTGCATACATTATTTTCTAATAAATATCAACCGCCTAATTTAGCACAATATCCGATTATTTTAGCAGAAGTGGCATCAACTTTTAATGAGCATCTTTTATTTAAATATCTGTATACGCAAGCTAAAGAAAAAGATGAACAAATTTATTTATTGGAAACAAGAATTAATGATTTAATGGCTACTTTCTTTCGTCAAATTCAGTTTGCTAAGTTTGAATGGGAAGCTCATAAAATAGTTGAACAAGAGCAGCCGATTAATGCTAGTATTTTAGCAAAATTGTTTAAAGATGTTTCAATTGAGTATGGTTATGATGTTTATGATGAAATTGCTGATGATGGCATTTATGCTTGACCGCGAATTTTACATTTCTTTAATTCCCCTTATTATGTTTATAAATATGCTACTTCGGTGACAACTTCGTTTAAGTTATATGATGATTTTGAAAAGGGCAATAAAGATAACATTTTGAATTTTCTTAAAGCAGGGGGTCATAAAGAACCAATGTTAATTTTGCAAGATGTTGGTATTGATTTAGCACTGGAGGCAACCTATGTGCCGTTAATGGAGCATTTGGAGCAACTATTGGATGAATTGGAAAAATTATTACAGCTTTAAAATAACAACTAAATTAACTTGTATAAAAGATGTTAAAAGTCAGAAGTTTACTTCTGACTTTTTTAAATTAGTTTTTAAAATGGGTCACAATGTCATTTTTAGAAAATAGTTTCAATGGAAATCATTTAATTTTAGATATAATAATGTCATTATAAGTTTAAGAAAAATATTTATATTTTAAGGAGTTGATAGTTTTTGAATTTATCAAGGAAAGTTTAAAAAATGTAAGTAATTAAAAATAGAGAGGTAGTTGCTAAATGCTTAGTCTAAAATCAGGAGAGAGACTTATACAAAAACCAGTTTTTTTAAAAATATTTTATTTAAAACTAGCAATATATTTATTATTATATATTTTGTTGCTAATTCCGATTTCTAATCGCAATGAAACATTTTATAATTTTTGCTGAATTATACTTGTAAGTGCAAGTAAATAAAATTGCAAAAGATTTCATATAAAAATTTCATGATGCTAAGTTTATTTTAGAAAAAGTAAATTTAAGGAGTTTTTATATGGGATACAAACATCTTGGCATAGATGAAAGAATTTATATTGAGAATCAATTGAAATTTAAAGTAAAAATTAGTGAAATAGCTAAAAATCTTAATCGAAGTATTAGTACTATTAATCGAGAAGTTAATAGAAATAAAGATAATAATCATTATTTTTCATTAATTGCACAAAATAAAGCAGAAAATAGAAAACAATTACATGTTTATTTTCATAAATTTAAAAATAGAGAATTAGTAAAATATGTACAACAAAAATTATTATTAGGTTGATCGCCTGAACAAATTTATGGCAGAATTAAAAATTTTCATCAAGAATGAATTATTAGTTTTAAAACAATTTACAATTGAATTTATTCTGGATTACTTGAAAAGGTTACTAGTAAAAATTTAAGAAGAAAAGGTAAGAAACGAAAATCTCAAGAAAATCGGGGTAAATTTAATGGTAAATCCATTAAAGAACGAAATGTTAATAATCGCATAACTCTTGGCCATTGAGAAGGTGATACTGTAGTATCATCACGAGGTAAAAGTAAATCATGTTTAATAACTTTAGTTGAAAGAACATCAAGATTTACTTTAGCAATATTAGTTGAAAATAGAACTACTAAAGTTATTAACAAAAATATTAGTCATTATTTATCAATTCTTCCAAATAATCTTGTTAAGACTATAACATTTGATAGGGGTAAAGAATTTGCTAATTGACAACAACTTGAAAAAAATTTAAATGTGAAAATTTATTTTGCTGATGCATATTCACCTTGACAAAGAGGTACTAATGAAAATACTAATGGTTTAATTAGAGAAAAATTTCCTAAAAAATTTAATTTTTCAAACACTACTAAAAATGCAGTTCATAAATTTATATTGTCTTTAAACCAAAGACCAAGAAAAATACTAAATTATCTTTCGCCAATCGAATATTTGGTTAGAAAAATAATTTAGTTGCACTTAACTTTACAATTTGGCTCATAAATTTAAAAATAGAGAATTAGTAAAATATGTACAACAAAAATTATTATTAGGTTGATCGCCTGAACAAATTTATGGCAGAATTAAAAATTTTCATCAAGAATGAATTATTAGTTTTAAAACAATTTACAATTGAATTTATTCTGGATTACTTGAAAAGGTTACTAGTAAAAATTTAAGAAGAAAAGGTAAGAAACGAAAATCTCAAGAAAATCGGGGTAAATTTAATGGTAAATCCATTAAAGAACGAAATGTTAATAATCGCATAACTCTTGGCCATTGAGAAGGTGATACTGTAGTATCATCACGAGGTAAAAGTAAATCATGTTTAATAACTTTAGTTGAAAGAACATCAAGATTTACTTTAGCAATATTAGTTGAAAATAGAACTACTAAAGTTATTAACAAAAATATTAGTCATTATTTATCAATTCTTCCAAATAATCTTGTTAAGACTATAACATTTGATAGGGGTAAAGAATTTGCTAATTGACAACAACTTGAAAAAAATTTAAATGTGAAAATTTATTTTGCTGATGCATATTCACCTTGACAAAGAGGTACTAATGAAAATACTAATGGTTTAATTAGAGAAAAATTTCCTAAAAAATTTAATTTTTCAAACACTACTAAAAATGCAGTTCATAAATTTATATTGTCTTTAAACCAAAGACCAAGAAAAATACTAAATTATCTTTCGCCAATCGAATATTTGGTTAGAAAAATAATTTAGTTGCACTTAACTTTACAATTTGGCTAACAAAAATATTAGTCATTATTTATCAATTCTTCCAAATAATCTTGTTAAGACTATAACATTTGATAGGGGTAAAGAATTTGCTAATTGACAACAACTTGAAAAAAATTTAAATGTGAAAATTTATTTTGCTGATGCATACTCACCTTGACAAAGAGGTACTAATGAAAATACTAATGGTTTAATTAGAGAAAAATTTCCTAAAAAATTTAATTTTTCAAACACTACTAAAAATGCAGTTCATAAATTTATATTGTCTTTAAACCAAAGACCAAGAAAAATACTAAATTATCTTTCGCCAATCGAATATTTGGTTAGAAAAATAATTTAGTTGCACTTAACTTTACAATTTGGCGATTTTTAATGAATGTTGCCTTTTCTTACCAGAAAATAATAATTTTAGTTTTTTTTAATTCTTTCAATTGGAATTTCTGTAGCATCAATTGCTAATAAATTATTATTAGTAACTTTATGTTCCAATAATATCTTTTTGCCAGGTATATGAAAGTGACTATTTTTTATTAGAGTATTTTCAACTCAAAAGATATTACGAATACAACTAACATGACTAATATTATATTTTTTTGCAATAATACGATATGTACTATATTCTTTTCAGTATTCTAAAGTCATAAGTAATCTTTGCTCTATTGATAATTTATTTGGTCTACCACCAATTTGTTTTTGTTTAGCTTTAGCTTCTTTTAAAATTTCTACCATTTTCATGAAAGTTTTATATTTTATGCCTATTAGACTATAAAATTCATTTTCGTCTTTGTATTTATCTAACATTTGTACTTCACCTAGTAAATAATATTATCAAAATAGTAGATAAAATTAAAGGTTATGTACCAAGTCTAATATATATCTCATTTAGAGGAGGATAGTAATAGATGTCAAGAATTACAGATGTAAGAGCAATAGAAGTTTTAGATTCTCGTGGTAATCCCACAATTCAAGTGGAAGTGTGAAGTGAATTTGGTTACGGCAAAGCCTTGGTTCCGTCAGGGGCATCCACAGGTGAATTAGAAGCTTTAGAATTAAGAGATAACGATGAAAAGCGATATATGGGTAAAGGTGTTTTAAAAGCTGTTGCTAATATTAATAAAATGATTCGTGAAAAAGTAGTAGGAATGGATGTTACTAATCAACTTTTAGTTGATCAAGTGATGATTAAATTAGATGGTACAGATAATAAAGAAAAATTAGGAGCTAATGCGATTTTAGGAGTATCAATGGCAGTTATGCGTGCAGGTGCTGATGAAGTAGGTTTACCATTATATCAATATATTGGTGGTATTAATGCTAGAAAATTACCAGTACCAATGTTAAACATTATTAATGGTGGAGAACATGCAGACAACACAATTGATTTTCAAGAGTTTATGATTATGCCGGTTAGTGCTCCTGATTTTAAAGAAGCAATTAGAATGGCAGCAGAAGTATTTCATACTTTAAAGAAAATTTTACACGATGCTGGTGATACTACTTCTGTTGGTGATGAAGGTGGATTTGCTCCAAATTTAGATAATGAAGGTGCATTAGATGTTATTGTTAAAGCAATTGAAACAGCAGGATATAAAACTGGTACGGATATTAAAATTGCAATGGATTGTGCTTCTAGCGAACTATATGATAAAGAACGAAAAATTTATGTCTTTAAAAAACTAAGCAAAAAAAGTGGCAAAGTTGTTGAAAAAACTACTGATGAAATGATTTCGTATTTAGAACAGTTAGTTAATAAATATCCGATTATTTCTATTGAAGATGGACTATCAGAACATGATTGAGATGGTTTTGTTAAATTAACAGAAAAATTAGGTAATAAAGTCCAAATTATGGGAGATGATATTTTTGTAACTAATCCTAAAATAACAAAAGAAGGTATTGAAAAGCAAGCGGCTAACTCAATTTTAATTAGCCAAATTGTAAAGTTAAGTGCAACTAAATTATTTTTCTAACCAAATATTCGATTGGCGAAAGATAATTTAGTATTTTTCTTGGTCTTTGGTTTAAAGACAATATAAATTTATGAACTGCATTTTTAGTAGTATTTGAAAAATTAAATTTTTTAGGAAATTTTTCTCTAATTAAACCATTAGTATTTTCATTAGTGCCTCTTTGTCAGGGTGAATATGCATTAGCAAAATAAATTTTCACATTTAAATTTTTTTCAAGTTGTTGTCAATTAGCAAATTCTTTGCCCCTATCAAATGTTATAGTCTTAACAAGATTATTTGGAAGAATTGATAAATAATGGCTAATATTTTCGTTAATAACTTTAGTAGTTCTATTTTCAACTAATATTGCTAAAGTAAATCTTGACGTTCTTTCAACTAAAGTTATTAAACATGATTTACTTTTACCCCGTGATGATACTACAGTATCACCTTCTCAATGGCCAAGAGTTACGCGATTATTAACATTTCGTTCTTTAATGGATTTACCATTAAATTTACCCCGATTTTCTTGAGATTTTCGTTTCTTACCTTTTCTTCTTAAATTTTTATTAGTAACTTTTTCAAGTAATCCAGAATAAATTCAATTGTAAATTGTTTTAAAACTAATAATTCATTCTTGATGAAAATTTTTAATTCTGCCATAAATTTGTTCAGGCGATCAACCTAATAATAATTTTTGTTGTACATATTTTACTAATTCTCTATTTTTAAATTTATGAAAATAAACATGTAATTGTTTTCTATTTTCTGCTTTATTTTGTGCAATTAATGAAAAATAATGATTATTATCTTTATTTCTATTAACTTCTCGATTAATAGTACTAATACTTCGATTAAGATTTTTAGCTATTTCACTAATTTTTACTTTAAATTTCAATTGATTCTCAATATAAATTCTTTCATCTATGCCAAGATGTTTGTATCCCATATAAAAACTCCTTAAATTTACTTTTTCTAAAATAAACTTAGCATCATGAAATTTTTATATGAAATCTTTTGCAATTTTATTTACTTGCACTTACAAGTATAATTCAGCATAAATTTAAAAATAGAGAATTAGTAAAATATGTACAACAAAAATTATTATTAGGTTGATCGCCTGAACAAATTTATGGCAGAATTAAAAATTTTCATCAAGAATGAATTATTAGTTTTAAAACAATTTACAATTGAATTTATTCTGGATTATTTGAAAAGGTTACTAGTAAAAATTTAAGAAGAAAAGGTAAGAAACGAAAATCTCAAGAAAATCGGGGTAAATTTAATGGTAAATCCATTAAAGAACGAAATGTTAATAATCGCATAACTCTTGGCCATTGAGAAGGTGATACTGTAGTATCATCACGAGGTAAAAGTAAATCATGTTTAATAACTTTAGTTGAAAGAACATCAAGATTTACTTTAGCAATATTAGTTGAAAATAGAACTACTAAAGTTATTAACAAAAATATTAGTCATTATTTATCAATTCTTCCAAATAATCTTGTTAAGACTATAACATTTGATAGGGGTAAAGAATTTGCTAATTGACAACAACTTGAAAAAAATTTAAATGTGAAAATTTATTTTGCTGATGCATATTCACCTTGACAAAGAGGTACTAATGAAAATACTAATGGTTTAATTAGAGAAAAATTTCCTAAAAAATTTAATTTTTCAAACACTACTAAAAATGCAGTTCATAAATTTATATTGTCTTTAAACCAAAGACCAAGAAAAATACTAAATTATCTTTCGCCAATCGAATATTTGGTTAGAAAAATAATTTAGTTGCACTTAACTTTACAATTTGGCTTATGAAAATAAACATGTAATTGTTTTCTATTTTCTGCTTTATTTTGTGCAATTAATGAAAAATAATGATTATTATCTTTATTTCTATTAACTTCTCGATTAATAGTACTAATACTTCGATTAAGATTTTTAGCTATTTCACTAATTTTTACTTTAAATTTCAATTGATTCTCAATATAAATTCTTTCATCTATGCCAAGATGTTTGTATCCCATATAAAAACTCCTTAAATTTACTTTTTCTAAAATAAACTTAGCATCATGAAATTTTTATATGAAATCTTTTGCAATTTTATTTACTTGCACTTACAAGTATAATTCAGCATATATTAAAGTTAAATGACTTGTTAACGATACATACCGCTCAATTGATTCATTGGACAAAACATGGAGCGCAACATCACTATAACTATTTACTTCATTTTTATTTCGTTTAGTAACAGTTACAATATGACTATTATTACCTTTAACAATTTTTAAATTACGCAACACCTCAAAATTAATTCCCGAATAACTCACAGCAATAACAAGACTATTTTTACTTGATAGTTTACAATAAGTATTTTGAATATAAGCATTATTACTAAACTTAACATTAAAACCTAAACGAATTAATTTTTCTGCTAAATCAAGGCAAGGAACATATGATGCTTGCCCCGCAATGAGAATAACTTCTTGAGTTTTAGTCAAATATAAACTAACCTGCTCAATTTTTTTAGTATCAATAATGTTATGAGTATCTTGCAAACTTTTAGTAGTATTCTCATATAATGTTTTTATATAATCACCTTTATTATCAGGCGATGAATGACTAATATAGTCACCAGCAATATTATGCAAATAATATTTTAAAACATGTTGAAATTCATTATATCCACTCAAACCTAATAATTTAACAAATCGTGACACCGTAGATGTTGAAACATATGTCTTATTTGCTAAATCATTAATCCGAAAAGTAATAACCTTTTGAGTATTAGTAATAATATAATTTGCTAATAACGCATAATTATGAGTAGAGGTTGCAAGTTCTTTAATTTGTGAAATAATTTTATTAATTTCCACTTGCTTCTCCCCCTCAAATGATATTATTAGAAATTAAAGAACTTCCTTATAAGAAATAATAGCAATTAAATTTCTAATATTGCTAAATTGCCTTCACTTTTCACAATATGAAAACACATTCAATTATTAATTGCTAAACAATCTTTTATTTTCTTTTTCTTAATTAAAACCGCTTATAATTAATATAAATGGTAAATAAAAACACACCTAAGGGTGTGTTTTGTGAAAAAAATATCGTTTAGTGAATCTTATTTTTATTTTTTTGGCGATTTTTTTTCCGATAATTAAAAAGAATCATTTGCGGTTCAGTAATTTTATTTTGCATTCGGGCCACAATTGTTGTTGCTTGTAAACCACCAGCAACATTAACCGCCGTTCTTCCCATATCAAGAATCCCATCTAGTGCTCCCAAATAAGTATATACCGTACCATAATATGTAGGAAATCCTAACCCCGATAAAACACCAGCAGTAACTAATGGTGCTGTACCAGGAACACCAGCAATTCCTAATGAAGTAATAACGGTAACAATTAATCCCATTAAAAATCAAATCCATACTGAATATTGACTATTAATACTACTAGCACCGTTATAAACAAACATTAAAACAACACCAGCTTGAACACCAGCACATCCAGCACATCCAGTTAATCCCATCGTTGAAGATAATGGTAATACTAAGTTTACGGCTTCTTCTTTAATTTTCATATCATCTTTTAAGGCATCAATTGATATAGGAATTGTTGCTTGAAATGATTGCGTTGCAAAGCCTTGAATAACGGGTTTCCAAGCAAATTTTCATCACTGTACGGGATTAATCCCAAAAAATAATATCGTTAATGTATGCCACACTAAACTAATAAATAAACCAATGTACGCTGTTCCCATTACTTTACCAATATCTACTAAGTGGGCAATTGGACCACCAATAATAGCAACTGTTACCATTGACATTACAGCATAGGGCATAAACTTCATAAAAGTCATTAACATTGACATCACAATTTTTCAAAAGCGCTCTAAAGTATCTCTTGAAGTATTCATTTCTCGTTCATACCGTTTGCTTTGCTTTTTAATCGCATATCCAACTAACGCCGCAATAACCATTACTGGAATAATAGCACCCCCAACAAAAGCCCCAATAAAATTTGCTGGCATATAGTTACTAATTACTTCTGGTAATTCCTTAACCGTAGTTTCATCACGCATTCCTTCTGGTTGTAAATTTAAACCACTACCAATGTCTAATACCATACCAACTAAATATGTCACTGTATAAGCAACAGCAACATTAATTAATAAAATAATAATGCCTTTAATTGTCATTGTTGCTAAACCACTAGTATGTGGCTTAGCAACCACCCGAGCAATTGCTAAAAATACAACGGGAACAGATAACATCAACATTCCATTAATAAAAATAGTTTTTAACAATGTTATCCAAGTAATAACTTGATGCAATCAAAGATTGTAATTAGGATTTTCTGTTTTTTTATCCTCTAAGAATTCCTTTCAAATACTAGTAGCACTATCATCATTAGGAAAACCTAATATCGCTTGAATACCAATTGCAAAGATAACACCACCACCAATAGCAGTAAAAATTCGAAAACTAAATCGCATTTTAGTTAACTTAACTAAAATTCCTAAACTTACAACTAAAACAAGGAAAATTAAAATAATAACTAACGATTGTCAAGTTGAAATACTAAAAAAATCCTTTAAAATGTCAACTTTTTTATCTTCTGGCATATATTTACCTCCCTTCAAAATAAAGTTATTTTTTAATAATTGATTTACTTGTCATTTCATCAGGAATGCTAATTCCTAATAAATCACAAATTGTTGGAGCAATATTTGCTAAACTAATATCGGTATTTGTTACCAATTTTAAATCTGATTTAGTAATAACTAACGGCACTAATTGTGAAGTATGTTTCTTATTAATATCACCCGTCTCATCAATCATAATTTCAGCATTACCATGATCAGCTGTTAATACCATAATGCCCCCTAACGATTTTAATGGTTCATATATTTCTTTTAAACATTTATCAACTACTTGTAATGCTTTAATAGTAGCTAATAAATTACCAGTATGACCTACCATATCAGGATTAGCAAAATTAAGAACAATCAAATCATATTTTTGCATTTTAATTTTACTAATTAATTCCTTAGTAACTTCGTTGGCAGCCATTTCTGGTTTTAAGTCATAAGTGGCAACTCGTGGTGAAGAAACTAATATGCGGTCTTCACCAGAAAACATAATATCTCTGCCACCATCAAAGAAATAAGTAACATGAGCATATTTTTCGGTTTCAGCAATTCGTAATTGTTCTAATCCTTGCTTACTAATTCATTCACCAAGACCATTATTCACATTTTGACTTTGAAAAGCAATTTGATTAGCTTTAACATCAACACTATATTCTGTCATTGTTACAAAAAATAAATTATTACGAACTACTTCTGAATTTCACACATATTCACGATTAGTTATTGCCGCAGCTAATTGAATAGCACGGTCAGGACGGAAATTAGTAAAAATTACACTATCATTATCTTTAATATGACCATCAGCAACTTGTTCATTATATGCCGGAATAATAAATTCATCATTACGAGAACAAGCATATTCATCATCAATATATGTTAAAGGATTACTAAAACTAGCGCCATTCCGTTGCACAATGACATCATACGCTAACTTCATTCGCTCTCATCGTTGGTCACGATCCATTGCGTAATATCTTCCCGAAATACTAGATAAATATCCAACTTGTAATTCATTCATCACCGACATTAACTTTGTTAAGTACTTTTTAGCAACATCCTGTTTAGTATCACGACCATCTAAAATCGCATGCACATAAACATCTTTAAACTGTTGCTCTTTTGCCATTGTCAAAATTGCTAATAAATGATTAATATGCGAATGAACGCCACCATCAGATAATAAACCAATAATATGCAATCGAGAATTATTACTTTTAGCTTGATAAATAGCAGCTAACAGAGCTGGATTTTCATAAAAAGATTTATCACCAATAGCATTATTAATTAGCGATAATGATTGATATAAAATTCTTCCCGCACCAATATGCAAATGGCCCACTTCCGAGTTTCCCATTTGTCCATCTGGTAAACCAACTCATTTTCCTGAAGCATGAATTGCTAATGACGGATAAGTACTTTGTAAATATTTAAAATGTTCCATCTTAGCTTTCGTAACGGCATTAGAAGCTTGTTCAGCAGCAATGCCAAAACCATCTAAAATTGCTAATAATATTGGATTTTTAGTTCTCATCTTTCTCTTTCCTTCTCTTATTTTCATCAATATTATTTTAAAATATATTTAAGTATCGCTTTACCAACACCATTTTTATTATTACTATCACACATATCTGTTGCTACTTTTATTAAATCTGAATAACCATTTTTCATCATTATTCCTAAACCAGCTTTTTGTAACATTTCATAATCATTTAAAGAATCACCAATTGCCATACAATTTTTTAGTTTAAGATGTCATTTATTCACAAGAAACTTTAAAGCTTTAGATTTATCAAAATTTGCTGGCATAATCTCTAAATATTGATATTTTTCTAACGATGACGATGTTATTCTAATTCGTTTATTAGCTTCAATTTCAATTTTAAAATTTTCACAAATCTTATCCTCTAAATCATCTAAACTAATAGTTAATGTATAACAAGCTGGCAATGCTTGGCAATCATTTAAAACCTTTAACTTATATTTAGGATTTATTTTTGCTTCTCGCATAATCGCAACAGATTTTTTTCTTGTATAAGCAGAATTTTTTAAACCATAACCTCAAAAATTCAAATCATATTTTTTAATAATTTCATAAATATATTTTGTATCCTCTTCATTTAAATGAGCATTTCAAATATTCTTTTTAGTTTTTAAATCATAAATAACACAACCATTAAAACAAATAATATGTTGCGCATACTCATCTAACTTTAATTGCTGAGCATATAAAAGTGCTGCACTAGGTGCCCTTCCCGTTGCTAAAACAACTTTAATGCCTTTCTCTTGCGCTTGAATAATAGTCTCCCTAGTATCATCTAATATTTTTCCTTTATCAGTTAATAAAGTGCCATCAATATCAATTGCAATTACTTTAATATTCATACTATTTATCACTCCTTAGAAATTAATTAAGAAATTAATTGCAAGAATGAATCCACTTGCAATGATGCACCACCAACCAATGCTCCATCAATATCTGGTTGTTCTAAAAGTGCTTTAATATTATCTGGTTTAACAGAACCACCATATTAAATTCTAATCTTATTACTTAGAGCAACATTATATATTTCCATTATATTTTTACGAATAAACTGACAAACTTGTTGTGCTACTTCTACTGTTGCGGTTTTTCCAGTTCCAATAGCTCAAACCGGTTCATAAGCAATAACAATTTGTTCTAATTGTTTCTCACTAACATTTTCTAATGCTATCTTTAATTGGTGAGCAACAACTACTTCTGTTTGCTTATTAATATATTCTTCTTCCGTTTCACCACAACAAAGAATAATTTTTAAATTATTTTCTAAAGCCTTTAAAACTTTTTTGTTAATAATCTTATTACTTTCATTAAAAAGAATTCTTCTTTCAGAATGCCCTAATACAACATAGGAAACATTCATAGTTTTTAACAATAATGGGGAAACCTCTCCCGTAAATGCACCGTCATTTTCAAAATGACAATTTTGAGCACTAATAATTAATTTACTAGCCTCACGAATAGATGTTTCCAATAAAGGAAAACTAACAGCAATTCCAACATCAATATTCTGATTCATCATTTTCTGTTCAACTTGCAAAATAAAATCTTTTGTTTCATTAATATTTTTATACATTTTTCAATTACCGATAATAATTGGTTTACGCATTTAAATAATTCCTTTCTTAATTGTTTTCCTCTTTGATTATAACATATCTATTTTTGGATATGCTGCCACTAGAAAATCGCAATTTTCAATAAAAAACTTTATCAACAAAAGATAAAGCTTTTTATTTTTTCTTTAGACTTGGTACATAACCTTTAATTTTATCTACTATTTTGATAATTATTTTTTAGATGAAATACAAATGTTAGATAAATACAAAGATAAAAATGAATTTTATAGTTTAGTCGGCATAAAATGTTATAGTTATGTACCAAGTCTTTTATGTCCGGTGTGAAAAGTAACTAAACGAATTCTTTGGTCTTGTTTAACTTTATGGTCTAATGTCGCTAAAAATGTCTCATCTAGTTGAATATATAAATCCTTACTTTTGACATCAATTCTATTTTTAGTTTCTTTTTCTGCTAGTTGAAAATATTCGGCAATATCGTATTTATTTAAAATATTTGAAATACTAGCTTTTGAAATATAACAATGATTTAGAGCGTCTAAAACATCGCGATACCGCTTACCATCACCCAGAAGACTTAAAACTTTAAATTGGACATCAAAATAAATGCGTTGTTTGGGTAATAGACCAATTTCTTTGTCTAACAAACATACATATTCAAATTTACCTGATTTTTTATTTCAATATTTATATCGGCGTCGTTTAAAATTAACATCACCAAAAATTGTAATAATTGTTCTTGATGCAAAATGAACTACTTTATAACCTTGTTTTAAGCGATAATGATATTTATATAAGTATTCATCTAATTTTTCGTATTCATTAGCTAGTTGTTCGCATTTATTGGTGTACATATTTTTATGGGTTGTAAATAAGTTTAATCAATGCTTATTTTCCGGGGTTTTTACATTAGACTTGGTACATAACCTTTAATTTTATCTACTATTTTGATAATATTATTTACTAGGTGAAGTACAAATGTTAGATAAATACAAAGACGAAAATGAATTTTATAGTCTAATAGGCATAAAATATAAAACTTTCATGAAAATGGTAGAAATTTTAAAAGAAGCTAAAGCTAAACAAAAACAAATTGGTGGTAGACCAAATAAATTATCAATAGAGCAAAGATTACTTATGACTTTAGAATACTGAAAAGAATATAGTACATATCGTATTATTGCAAAAAAATATAATATTAGTCATGTTAGTTGTATTCGTAATATCTTTTGAGTTGAAAATACTCTAATAAAAAATAGTCACTTTCATATACCTGGCAAAAAGATATTATTGGAACATAAAGTTACTAATAATAATTTATTAGCACTTGATGCTACAGAAATTCCAATTGAAAGAATTAAAAAAAACTAAAATTATTATTTTCTGGTAAGAAAAGGCAACATTCATTAAAATCACAAATAATTATTGATTTATTTAACAATAAAATTATTTCAGTAGATTTTTGTTATGGCAGTATTCATGATTATAAGTTATTTTTAAAATCAAATACACTTATAAATCCAAAATTAGAATTAATTGCCGATTCAGGCTATCAAGGTTTGCAAAATGTTCATAAAAATACATTATTGCCAATTAAAAAGAGTAAAAATAATCCCTTAAATCCAGATAAAAAGGAATATAATAGCTTTTTAAGTAAAGTTAGAATTGCCATTGAACATGTTTTTGCTAGATTAAAAAGATTTAAAATACTAGTTTATCGTTATCGCAATAAGATTAGAAGATTTGGATTACGATTTAACTTAATTTCAGGAATATATAATTTTGAATTAAGCTAGTTATAGTTATGTACCAAGTCTATTATTATTAATTTCTAACATAATAAATTACCTTTCTTGATAGTAATTTTAATAAAGTTTAGTTAGCTTATTTTTCTTCTTTAATGATAAATGTTTTTAGAACTAGTATTTAATATGCTGAAAAAATAATAGACTTGGTACATAACTATAACATTTTATGCCGACTAAACTATAAAATTCATTTTTATCTTTGTATTTATCGCCAAATTGTAAAGTTAAGTGCAACTAAATTATTTTTCTAACCAAATATTCGATTGGCGAAAGATAATTTAGTATTTTTCTTGGTCTTTGGTTTAAAGACAATATAAATTTATGAACTGCATTTTTAGTAGTGTTTGAAAAATTAAATTTTTTAGGAAATTTTTCTCTAATTAAACCATTAGTATTTTCATTAGTACCTCTTTGTCAAGGTGAATATGCATCAGCAAAATAAATTTTCACATTTAAATTTTTTTCAAGTTGTTGTCAATTAGCAAATTCTTTACCCCTATCAAATGTTATAGTCTTAACAAGATTATTTGGAAGAATTGATAAATAATGACTAATATTTTTGTTAATAACTTTAGTAGTTCTATTTTCAACTAATATTGCTAAAGTAAATCTTGATGTTCTTTCAACTAAAGTTATTAAACATGATTTACTTTTACCTCGTGATGATACTACAGTATCACCTTCTCAATGGCCAAGAGTTATGCGATTATTAACATTTCGTTCTTTAATGGATTTACCATTAAATTTACCCCGATTTTCTTGAGATTTTCGTTTCTTACCTTTTCTTCTTAAATTTTTACTAGTAACCTTTTCAAGTAATCCAGAATAAATTCAATTGTAAATTGTTTTAAAACTAATAATTCATTCTTGATGAAAATTTTTAATTCTGCCATAAATTTGTTCAGGCGATCAACCTAATAATAATTTTTGTTGTACATATTTTACTAATTCTCTATTTTTAAATTTATGAAAATAAACATGTAATTGTTTTCTATTTTCTGCTTTATTTTGTGCAATTAATGAAAAATAATGATTATTATCTTTATTTCTATTAACTTCTCGATTAATAGTACTAATACTTCGATTAAGATTTTTAGCTATTTCACTAATTTTTACTTTAAATTTCAATTGATTCTCAATATAAATTCTTTCATCTATGCCAAGATGTTTGTATCCCATATAAAAACTCCTTAAATTTACTTTTTCTAAAATAAACTTAGCATCATGAAATTTTTATATGAAATCTTTTGCAATTTTATTTACTTGCACTTACAAGTATAATTCAGCATTAACAATTTTTGTTGCTTCTTCTTCAGCAATTTTAAAAGTAATGGGAATTACATTATTAGCATCTGACATCTTAATATTTTCACTATCTGGCGATAAACTAATAATAAACTTATATTTATCATTTGCGATATGAGAATTTTTCTTAATTAATTCTAATGCATCTTTATATTTTTGATAACTATTTAAACTTGAACCATCAATCGTTTGCCCTTCTAAATCACTAAATAATTCATTTAATCGCATTTGTAATTCTGAACTTACATTTAATAATTTAGCATTAATTAAAATATTTTGGGTTCCCAACATAACTTCAATTTTAACAATAACACTGTCGTCAGTAAAAACAAGCTTTTCTTCTCGTTGGGAACGATCTGCTAAACTAACCCTAGCTAATGATTGTTGTTTTTTAATATAACTAGAAAGATAGTCTAAGCCTTTAACATAAGCATCGCGAACGCTTAAATTACTAGCATCAATACCTGCTTCTAAATGATTCTTAATTTCTTCTAAACTATATGTATAATCATTTTGCTCATCTAACGATTCACTACTACTAGAACAACAA
The DNA here is from genome assembly GCF_964264785.1 of Spiroplasma endosymbiont of Tipula paludosa. NCBI lineage: Bacteria > Bacillati > Mycoplasmatota > Mollicutes > Entomoplasmatales > Spiroplasmataceae > Spiroplasma > Spiroplasma endosymbiont of Tipula paludosa. The sequence continues at coordinate 1,221,841 of NZ_OZ183484.1, read as the reverse complement.
ATAATAGGTAAAACTGGTGATATGATCAATGTTAAAGTACATAATTTTTTAAGTAATTTATTCATTAATTTATTCCTCCTTTTATAAATATAGTGAAAATAAGGATTACTTATCATTTATTTAATGATTATTAATGACATTAATATTAATTTGTATAATTGCTTATTGTATTAAATAAATAACTAAGCACATTCTTAATAAACTAATATTACTATTTTCTAGCATAATTACAATAAAAATAGTAAAATATTTTAATTTTTTATTATTTACTAAACGATAAAGTTAAATAAAAAAATTACAGTAATTACTGTAATTTTTCAAATATTTTTAATAATTTTTTAATAATTATTAACTATTTGTATTAACTTTTTCTTTTAAAGTTGTTGAAGGACTAAAACTGACAACAGTTCTCGCAGGAATAGCGATTTTTTCTCCTGTTTGCGGATTTCTTCCTTCCCGAGCTTTTCTTTCTTTAGTTTTAAAAATACCAAAACCTGAAATAGGTGTTCTCTCAGCACTCTGAATTTCTTCGGTTAAAATATTAATAATACTATCAAAAATATCGTTAGCTTTGCTTTTTGTAATCCCATATTTTTTATACTCTTCGACGATAAAATCAGCTACTTTGTCTTTAATTGATGGTTTTTTCATTTTTAAACTTCCCTTCTTATGAAATTATAGTTTAAGAATAATATAAAAAATTAAATTTGGCAAGAAAAAAATTACTAATTTTAACTTAAAGCCGTTTTTAATTCTTCTTTGGACTTATAACCATTTAAAGTTCTTTTTAATTGACCATCATCAAAAATTAATAATGTCGGAATTGAACTGATATTAAATCTTTGTGCCAATTCTTGTGATTCATCAATATCAACTTTAACAAAAGAAACTTCTTTCATTTCATCAGATAATTGTTCAAAAATTGGTGCTAACATTTTACAAGGTCCACATCAATCCGCATAAAAATCAATAATAACTTTACCAGTTTTAATAGCTTCATCAAACTTACTTATATCTGTTTTAATAACCATTTTAAATTCTCCTTTCATTCTTTATTATTTTAACATGCTGAATTATACTTGTAAGTGCAAGTAAATAAAATTGCAAAAGATTTCATATAAAAATTTCATGATGCTAAGTTTATTTTAGAAAAAGTAAATTTAAGGAGTTTTTATATGGGATACAAACATCTTGGCATAGATGAAAGAATTTATATTGAGAATCAATTGAAATTTAAAGTAAAAATTAGTGAAATAGCTAAAAATCTTAATCGAAGTATTAGTACTATTAATCGAGAAGTTAATAGAAATAAAGATAATAATCATTATTTTTCATTAATTGCACAAAATAAAGCAGAAAATAGAAAACAATTACATGTTTATTTTCATAAATTTAAAAATAGAGAATTAGTAAAATATGTACAACAAAAATTATTATTAGGTTGATCGCCTGAACAAATTTATGGCAGAATTAATAATTTTCATCAAGAATGAATTATTAGTTTTAAAACAATTTACAATTGAATTTATTCTGGATTACTTGAAAAGGTTACTAGTAAAAATTTAAGAAGAAAAGGTAAGAAACGAAAATCTCAAGAAAATCGGGGTAAATTTAATGGTAAATCCATTGAAGAACGAAATGTTAATAATCGCATAACTCTTGGCCATTGAGAAGGTGATACTGTAGTATCATCACGAGGTAAAAGTAAATCATGTTTAATAACTTTAGTTGAAAGAACATCAAGATTTACTTTAGCAATATTAGTTGAAAATAGAACTACTAAAGTTATTAACAAAAATATTAGTCATTATTTATCAATTCTTCCAAATAATCTTGTTAAGACTATAACATTTGATAGGGGTAAAGAATTTGCTAATTGACAACAACTTGAAAAAAATTTAAATGTGAAAATTTATTTTGCTGATGCATATTCACCTTGACAAAGAGGTACTAATGAAAATACTAATGGTTTAATTAGAGAAAAATTTCCTAAAAAATTTAATTTTTCAAACACTACTAAAAATGCAGTTCATAAATTTATATTGTCTTTAAACCAAAGACCAAGAAAAATACTAAATTATCTTTCGCCAATCGAATATTTGGTTAGAAAAATAATTTAGTTGCACTTAACTTTACAATTTGGCATAAAAATTAAAAACATAACCAGACATACTACCACCTTCAGGAATTGTAAGAGCAGAAACATCTTGAGGCAAATCATCTAATTTATCATCGGTGTTTCAAATATAACCAAGAGATGGCCATTTAAAAACATAACTATTTTGAATACTAGCAAACTTTAAATCATATTTATTTAAAATATTACTATTTTTACTACATCCAAAAATAAACATTACACAGACTAAATTTAAAACTGATAAAAATTTTCGCATAAAGAAAAATCCTCCTTTCAAAGGAATTATAATTTTATATAAAAATATTGGAAATATTTAAGAGAATTTTTTTAATATCATTAATAAAATTGCTAAAGGCACTACAAATTCAAATAACATCTGAAATGCTGGAATGACTTCAAACACTGGAAAGGCAGTTTTGGTAAAGTTAATCGTTGTTTTAGCAATATCGGCAAGGGGGCGAATTAAAAGATTAATCCCAGAAAGACCTAGTAATCAATTCAACACACTAACAGAAGCGTGTTGAATACCACAAGATATGGCACTAAATAAACCCCAATAAGAACACGTAGGTGTAGGAATTAAATCATCCATATTGCCACTTATTCCGCCACCAATAAAAGCTGTTGAATTCAAAATGTTAAAATCGTATAAAGAATAATGATATTCAGTACTTTCATTTTTCTTTTTATATAGTGGAAATGTCAGTGTAAAAATATTAATTCCATACATCACATTAACTTTGGCATTGTAAAAATGCAATTTATTACTAGTGGCATTCCATAATTGGTTATCATATGCTTTTAAAACATTAAAATCTATTTGATAAGAGCTTTTACCAGTATTAAAACCATTGGCAGTTTGTTTATCTTTAACAAAGAAATAAGAGCGAAAAATCATATTCTTACTATTTTCGATTGTTGAACCAAAGTTAATCAAATATTGTTTGGGATAAAAAGTAATTAAGGAGCGGTAGAAAAAACCCATTTGTAAAACATTTTTAGGAATTTGTTGCGTTCCTTTGTAATCTAATTCTACATAAGTAGAAGTATCCATATCAAAACTTGCATAAAAGAATTGTACGAAAAAACCACCTAAAACTTTATAAATTTTATCAAATAAGCCATTAATAAAATCAATAGTTAAATCTTTTTGATAATGAAGCATAAAATCTTTAAAATCTGATTTTAATTTGTCATCATAGCGTAAAAAATGGAAGGTGTTACCATAATAGACTTGGTACATAACTATAACATTTTATGCCGACTAAACTATAAAATTCATTTTTATCTTTGTATTTATCTAACATTTGTATTTCATCTAAAAAATAATTATCAAAATAGTAGATAAAATTAAAGGTTATGTACCAAGTCTAATAATTAACTTGTCCAAAAAAGGTGTTAATAAAATCTATTCCAAAACTTGTTACTGACCCAAATTTTAAAATTGATTTACCATTTTCTAAAAACTCATTATTACCCACAATGCTACCATGCTCAGTTTTTATAGTAATAACATCACCAAAACTAGAAAAGGAAAGTTCTCTAAAAATAACTTTTTCAATAAAACCGGGTGGATATGAATTTTTACGACTTAAACTAAATTTACTATTTTGTTTAAAACCATTTAACTTAATTGATATTTCATTCATATATTTAAAATTCTCATCAAAGAAATTAAAAATTGGGACTCAATATAAATAGCTATAATTAAATTTATCAAAATCTCGGCGTTGTATCATCAAATAGTCTAACTTATCTTGAAACTGATTATACTGATATTCGCCATCATTTTTAGTTATTTCGGTTGGTAATGATTGCTCGTTATCTTTTCCAGGTAAAGATGGCATTTCGGCAGAAAATGAGGTAATTATATAACCAGCTCGCCTATCATATCTGTCGAAAGTTGAAGCTTTTAAAATTGTAATTTTTACATTAACAATTTTATCAATATAATATTTATCATATTCACTATTAACATTAACAATTTTAGTCGTATTTTTTTTATAAAAGCCAAATTGTAAAGTTAAGTGCAACTAAATTATTTTTCTAACCAAATATTCGATTGGCGAAAGATAATTTAGTATTTTTCTTGGTCTTTGGTTTAAAGACAATATAAATTTATGAACTGCATTTTTAGTAGTGTTTGAAAAATTAAATTTTTTAGGAAATTTTTCTCTAATTAAACCATTAGTATTTTCATTAGTACCTCTTTGTCAAGGTGAATATGCATCAGCAAAATAAATTTTCACATTTAAATTTTTTTCAAGTTGTTGTCAATTAGCAAATTCTTTACCCCTATCAAATGTTATAGTCTTAACAAGATTATTTGGAAGAATTGATAAATAATGACTAATATTTTTGTTAATAACTTTAGTAGTTCTATTTTCAACTAATATTGCTAAAGTAAATCTTGATGTTCTTTCAACTAAAGTTATTAAACATGATTTACTTTTACCTCGTGATGATACTACAGTATCACCTTCTCAATGGCCAAGAGTTATGCGATTATTAACATTTCGTTCTTTAATGGATTTACCATTAAATTTACCCCGATTTTCTTGAGATTTTCGTTTCTTACCTTTTCTTCTTAAATTTTTACTAGTAACCTTTTCAAGTAATCCAGAATAAATTCAATTGTAAATTGTTTTAAAACTAATAATTCATTCTTGATGAAAATTTTTAATTCTGCCATAAATTTGTTCAGGCGATCAACCTAATAATAATTTTTGTTGTACATATTTTACTAATTCTCTATTTTTAAATTTATGAAAATAAACATGTAATTGTTTTCTATTTTCTGCTTTATTTTGTGCAATTAATGAAAAATAATGATTATTATCTTTATTTCTATTAACTTCTCGATTAATAGTACTAATACTTCGATTAAGATTTTTAGCTATTTCACTAATTTTTACTTTAAATTTCAATTGATTCTCAATATAAATTCTTTCATCTATGCCAAGATGTTTGTATCCCATATAAAAACTCCTTAAATTTACTTTTTCTAAAATAAACTTAGCATCATGAAATTTTTATATGAAATCTTTTGCAATTTTATTTACTTGCACTTACAAGTATAATTCAGCTTATGAAAATAAACATGTAATTGTTTTCTATTTTCTGCTTTATTTTGTGCAATTAATGAAAAATAATGATTATTATCTTTATTTCTATTAACTTCTCGATTAATAGTACTAATACTTCGATTAAGATTTTTAGCTATTTCACTAATTTTTACTTTAAATTTCAATTGATTCTCAATATAAATTCTTTCATCTATGCCAAGATGTTTGTATCCCATATAAAAACTCCTTAAATTTACTTTTTCTAAAATAAACTTAGCATCATGAAATTTTTATATGAAATCTTTTGCAATTTTATTTACTTGCACTTACAAGTATAATTCAGCAAAAATTAATAACTTTGTTAATTTGTGTTAAATTACTGATTTTAAAAAGGAAAATTAAAATACAACCTGCTAAAAATAAATAACTTACAATGTTTTTAAAATAACCGTTGTAAATATATCAAATTGCTCCTCAATGTCATAAAATTAAAAATGAGGTGCGATTTAATTCAATAAAATGGTTATTTTTTTCTATTATTCATTAGACTTGGTACATAACTATAACATTTTATGCCGACTAAACTATAAAATTCATTTTTATCTTTGTATTTATCTAACATTTGTATTTCATCTAAAAAATAATTATCAAAATAGTAGATAAAATTAAAGGTTATGTACCAAGTCTATTTGCAAAATTTCATCTTGCACCTCACTTTATTTTTTTGTTAGCGTACTGCTCCAAGTAATTTTTCAAACATTTTAAAGCAAATAAAGAATATTGCCAAAATAAATGGAAAAATGAATATTCAGTAGTCAGCAAAGAAATTACCGACTTGTGGCATATTAACAGCAATAATTTCCCACATTTTAGTAAACGCTGTTATAATCGCATTCCATAATTTAGTCATCGCGTCACTAGCTGTTATCTTTGTTACTGCTGGTGCTTCTGTTAAGAAAGTTCCAATCATATAATCACCCCCTTTCTTTTTAAAACATTCATCATTTATATTCAAAGTTTTTCTTAAATTTGTTAAAACCACGATTAACCTTAACACGATTGTATTTTTTTCTAATTAATTTTGAATTTCTTTGTGAATGCATCACAATGTAGCTTCTTGACATTACTTTTGTCTCTATCTAAATACTGACATGGTTTTCCAAAGTAGCATTAGAATAAATCAGACTATAATCGCTGTTAGTAATCAAAAAGCGATGTTGGTTGTTAAAAGTCAAAGTGGTTCTTCAGTTAAATTAATTTCTTTACCACCAGTAATATGAGCCGGAATAGTTGTAATTTGAATAAATAAATCTCAGAAAGTTTGTTTAATTTGTTCTCAATTAAATTCTTTTAAATTTACTGTCATTTTTTTATCTCCCAAAAATCATTTTTATTGGTAAATACATAATTGAAATTAAGGCGAAAAGAAAAGTAATGATAATAATTAATCCGGCAATAAACGCAACTTGTGCAGGCATTTTTTCTATTGGAACAAACAGTTTTAAGAACTCCATAATAATTTCTCAAAACATTATTTTTTATCCGCGTTATTTTCTTTTGAATTAGGGGCTTTAACTCATTCTTCAAAGCGAGCAATAAACACTTTTTCGTCTTTTGTGAAATTACCAGTATTATTTTTAATGGAATTTTTATATTTAATTCTAATTTTTATTTTGGCATAAATTTTATAAGCAAAATATGCCAATAGCATTATGCAAATGATAATAAATATTATTCCAATCGCAATATTCATTTTTAAACTCCTTTAAAATAGTTATAATTTATATCTTTTTTGTTGTTTGCTTTTTCGGCAATGAAAAAACCTAATAATTCTTGTCCCTTAATTAATTTGGTTTCTTTTTCTTTTTGATTAATTGAAATTACTTGATATTTACTATCTTTTATTATTCCAATGCAAATTGAATTTTCGTATTTTCCTTTATAAACAAATCGCTTTGGAAACCAAATACCGATTTGTCCATTAAATCACGGAATTTCTGGTGCTTTAATAAGAATTGCGTTTTGTGTTTCTTTTAAAAGATATTTTTTAGTATTTAAGAAAATGTTTTCAATGTTTTTCATAATAAATTACCTTTCTTATGAATAAACTAAGTTATATTAACTAAGTTAGTTAACTTAGTTTTTTAAACACTTATATATCGCAGATTTAAGTGTTTAACAAGCTTTGTTAGTAAATTTTGTTTTTTTAATTAGATAAAGATTTTAATAATTTTAAACTTAGTATATCCCTATATAGAAATTTCTACACTTTAATATCCGCATCCTACCCTTGGAACTAATTTAATAGCGTGTATATTTTTAGGAAATCCACCCATTCATTTTTTTATTGCAAAACGAAACAAATTGCTATAGCTAATAGGATGTTATCTATTAACTGGTAAACTTCTTTTGGTTATGGCGACCACCCACAATTTATCGTGTTTTAATACATACCAACATTATTAATTCACTTGTATTTAATTTTCAAAGAACAAATTTTTAACATCTTATAAAATAAAAAGACAATCATTGCTGACTGTCTTAATACTTATTCAAATCTTTTCCTACCTAACAAAACTTTATGCGTCCTTTTAATTGTTGAAAAGCTCAATAAGTATGATATTATTATTGTTGTGATATTGATTTTATAAAGGAGAACTAAAATGTCAAGAAAATGTGAAATAACTGGTAAAAGTGTTCTGTCTGGTAATAAGCGTTCTCATGCCATGAATGCATCAAGAAGAAAATGAAATGTTAATTTACAAACTGTAAAAGTGGAAATTGATGGCCAAGTAAAAAAAGTTAAAATGTCAACTCGTGCTTTAAGAACATTAAAACGCAAAGGAATTTAATACTACATAAAAAAAATGACTAAATAATATTAGTCATTTTTTTCATATTCTTTACTAATTGTTAAAATACCACAACCTTGTTTAATATTAATTTCCCCTCTAAGAGCTTCTAATTCATTACTAATAAAATAATTATCATATGGTTTTAATTCATAATTTTCATTTAAAGGATATTTAAAACCTTTTAAATTTAATTTAGTATCCATCAACGGTAAAAAATCAAAATAACGATATTCAAGATATTCAGTTTTTAAAAAAAATGTGAGGGTATTAATAAATTTTAAAATATTCGTTTCATTATATATTTCTAAATTATAATCATGATACTTAATTAATAAGTTAATCAAACCATAAATCATTCCTCAACGATGCCCACTAACTATTAGTTTAATACTAGTAGCCTGCATTGCAATCGCTTTTTTAATAGCATATTCGCTATCTAAAATATCTTTATCTTGTGGTAATATTTCAATATTTTTAACATGCTTTTTTATTATTTCTAACTGTTCCTTACTAGTGTGGTCAAAATCAGCACAAACTAAAACAATCGGATAATTTTCATTAATTAGCTTTATGGCTCCTTGTTCAACAGCAATAAATTGACAATCTTTTCACTTTGATAAATCAATATTAATATTTTGACAAACAATAACAAAACAATTTTGCTTAATCATTTTTTAATTCCTTAACTGCCTGTTTCATATGTAAATGTTGCATTAAATAACTACCAACAACAACAACATCAGCCCCTTGCTTTTGACATAATTTAGCAATATCATTATTAATACCACCATCAACTTGAATTAAACAATGATAGTTATTAATAACAATTTTGGTTTTTAAATTTTTAATCTTATCTAACGATGCCATTATAAATTTTTGTCCGCCCTTACCAGGAACCACACTCATTAAAAGAACGGCATCTAATTGTTCTAAATATGGTTCTAATACTTCAATTGGTGTTGTTGGATTTAAAGCTAAAGCCTTTTTAATTTTATTATCTTGACAAAAACTAATGAATTCTTTTATTTGCTCTGGTGTTAATGCTTCATAATGCATCGTAATACTACTAGCTTTAGCTTCAATATATGGCATTAAATATCTTGCCATATTACAATTAACTTTTACCATCAAATGACAATCAATAAAAATATCAAAATATTTAGTAATATCTTGTAATATTTTAGCTCCAAAACTTAAATTATTAACAAAATTACCATCCATAACATCATAATGGATTCAATCAATATTTGCTTCTTGCAACTGTTGTAATTGCTTTTTTAAACACAAATAATTAGCATCTAAAATACTAGCAGCAATAATAAGTTTTTTCATTATTTAGTACCTTCCTTTTTCTTGTAATTGTTTTTGTTCTAAAACTTTAATATAATCATCATAAATAAATTGAGGAATATCTTTATTAATTAATGCTTGTTTAACACCACATTTTGGTTCTTTTCAATGTCGGCATTGCCGATAATGACAATTAACAAGAAATTTTTTAAAGAACCGGAATGAACTCGCTATTTCTGATAATGATATATCATTCAACGAAAATGATGAAAATCCTGGTGAATCAATAATTCTAATATTATTTGCCATAATTATTAATTCATTATGTGTTGTCGTATGTTTACCACGATTTAAAGCCTTAGATATTTCTTGCGTTCTAATTTTAAGTTGTGGATCTAACATATTTAAAATTGAAGACTTCCCAGCCCCAGTTTGACCACTTAAAATTGAAATCTTATCAGTTGTAACTTCCTTTAACTTTTCTCATTGATTACTTGACTGACTAATCGATAAAGTTAAACATTCATAACCTAATTTTTTATAACTAGAAATATAATCATAAACCTTATCACCAGACAATAACAAGTCGGCTTTAGTAAAAACTAAAACTACTGCCAAACTGTGAGCTTCAACTCATATTAAGTACTTATTAAGTAAAAAACTACTAAAATTAGGTTGTTTTAAAGCACTAACAATAATAACTTGATCAATGTTGCTTACTGCTGGTCGCATTAATTGATTTTTTCGGGGGTGAATTTCAATAATTGTTGCTTGCTTTTCTTGTTCATTAATAACTTCAATAGTTACAACATCACCAACAAGAATTCTTTGATTAGATAATCTTAAAGCTCCTCTTGTTTGACAATGATAAATTTCATTATTGATAATAACATTACAAAACTCACTAATAACACGAATGACTAAACCAATCATATACTATAAAATACCAATAATAAGAAAACAAGAAAAATAAAACTAGTAATAATAGCAATCATCATTAGAAACTTAGGAGTTAAAAAATATGACATTAATTGCTCACGATTTTTAATAAATATCTTTTGCTTTCGGTTATCGCGTGTTAAAACAATGCAATTTTTCAATTTTAAAGGTTTTATTTTAGCATTACTAATAGCTTGTAATGCTTTAATATCTTGACTTAACGCCTTAATACTTTGATATCTTTCCTCACAATTTTTAGCCGTTGATTTAATAATAATGTTTTCCAATGCTTGTGAAATATTTGGATTAATCCCTCTTGCACTTGGCAACGGTTCTCTAACTTGCTTTACCGCTACTAATGTTGGATTTTGACCATTAAAAGGACAAGAACCAGTTAACAATTCAAATAACACAATTCCTAATGAGTAAATATCACTACGATGATCAATTTGTAATGACTGGACAGTTTCTGGCGATATATATTTTGCTGTTCCTACAATTTTACTTGTTGTTGTCTTATCATCATCAGTAATAATTGCAATTCCAAAATCAGATACTTTAATCTTACCATCAAAAGATATTAAAATATTTTCTGGTTTTAAATCACGATGAACAATATTTCCTTGATGGGCAACAGTGACACCATCTAAAATGCTTTGAAAAATCTGTAAACATTCTTTAATTGATAATGGTCCAGTTCGTAATAATCGATCTTTTAATGTATAACCTTCAACTAATTCTAAAACAATACATCAGCGGTTATCTTGCTCAAAAACATCATAAACTTCCACAACATTATCATGACGAATTCTCGTTGTTGCTTCCACTTCTTTATAAAATTTCTTTAAAACTTGTGAATTATTAGCTGCTTGTTGATTTAAAATCTTAATCGCTACAATCCGATTTAAAAAACTATCATTAGCCCGATAAACATCTGCCATCCCGCCACTAGCAATTTTATTAATTATTTGATATCGTTGTTGTAAAATAATACCATTTTCTATTTGCATCCGTCATAACTCCTTACTTAATCTCAACAATGAGAATTGTTAAATTATCAGTTGAAACATTATCTAATGCCAAATCAACTAGACTCTTAGCTTTTTGTGACAACTTATTATTACTCTGTAAAATATCAATCATTTCATAATTTTCTAAATAATCATGCAATCCATCAGTAGTTAACATAAAAGTTATACCTTTAATATTGCTAACTAAGAAAGTATCAATTTGCAATTTTTTATTTGGTCCTAAAGCACTAGTTAATGCCTTTCACAATGTTTTTTCAATATTAGCATTAGTTTTATTATTATGTAACATATTAAGAACATTATGATCAGTTGTTAATTGCTGAAAATTTTGTTGATAAAACTCATAAATTCGCGAATCACCAATATTTAATAAATAAGCTTTGTTATTAGTTATTAATATTAAAGAAACAGTAGTTCCCATATCAGTTAACTGCGGATATTCCTTAACATAATTAACCATTGATTCTTGCACAAATATTGTCGCCTGCCGAAGTCAGTTATTAATTTCATAATCACCAAAATTACTAAAGTCAGTTTTAACAAATAAGCTAACATATAAATTAACAGCCATTCAACTAGCAGTTTCACCACCATTATGTCCTCCTAAACCATCACAAACAATACCAAAATATTGCCCATATTCATTTTTTACAAATTGAACTGCATCTTGATTATTAGCACGAAACTGACCAATATCACTATTAAAATGGAAACTAACTTTCATATCAAGTCATCCTTTATTTTCCTAATAAGATAATTATATCGTAAATTAGTAAGAAAAAATCTAAGGAAGGATTTTTCCTTAGATTTTTAATTTTTATTAGCATTAATTTCATTCATAATAATAGTTCTAATTTCTGAAACAGTTTGTTGTAAATTATCATTAACAATAACATATTTATATTTATTAGTAATATTCATTTCCCTTTTAGCTTTTAATAATCGTTTCTGAACAATATCTTCCGACTCACTTCGACGCGCAATAATTCTTCTAGTTAATTCTTCAAAACTAGGGGGTAAAATAAAAAATGATATCGCATCTGGTCTTTTTGCTAATACTTGTAACGCTCCTTGAACCTCAATTTCCAAAACAACATTTTTACCTTGTGATAATAATTTATCAACATATTTTTCTGGTGTCCCATAATAATTATCAACAAATTTAGCATATTCTAATAACTCATTATTAGCAATTTTCTCTTGAAAAAAATTTTCATTAACAAAAAAATAATCCTTTTCATTTAATTCATTACTTCTTGGTTTTCTTGTTGTCATTGAAATAGAATAAACTAAATTTAAATTTTGGTCTTTAAATAATTCTTCTCTAATTGTTCCTTTACCAACCCCACTAGGTCCAGAAAGAATAATTAATAATCCCATTTTTTTATTCATTTTAAGATATTACTTCCGTTCCATAGTGTAGCGATAAAAATATAAGAATATTTTACCATATTTCTTCATTGTTAATAATTCTAAATGCTCATAATTAATATCTAATGCAATATTAGATTCAAGGATAATAATACCATAGTTATTAACAATATTTTGTGCCAATAAATATTCTATTGTTTCATAATAATAACTAATTTCTTTATACGGTGGATTAATAAAAACTAAATCAATTTTAATATTATTATTAACTAAAAACTTTAAACATAACAAATATGATAAGTTAGTAATCATATAATTATGATCGGCAACTTTTAAATTAACAATATTTTTTTTAAATATTCTAATGCTTGCGAATCATAATCATTAAAATAACAATAACTAATGTTTCTTGATAATGCTTCAAGACCAATACTGCCACTACCAGCAAAAAGATCTAATGCCACTTTATTTTCATAATAAAAATAATTATTTAAAACATTAAAAAGATTCTCTCTAACTCTACTTAAAATTGGTCTTGTTGTTGTACTTTGTTGACTAATAAGATTTTTTTTATAATATTTTCCTGCAATAATTTTCATTTTCTCACCTATAAATAATATATTAATTATACTAAAAACTTATGCTATAATCTATAAAAATAAGCAAAATAAGGAGTAAATTATGTACCAAGACAACAATCCTAGCAATGAATGATTAGTTAAAGATAATAACATTAAATTACGCGAAAAATGTCAACCTGTATTATTTCCAATATCAAAAAATGATGAATTAATAATGCAAAAACTAATTGATTTTGTTATTACTTCCCAAAATGAAACATTAAACGCATCACTAAAACTAATTCCTGCTGTGGGATTAGCAGCCCCGCAAATTGGTTGTAATAAGCAAATGTATTACATTCATATTGAACAAATTGATAAAAATAATCAAAAAACTATCATTCAACATGCCTTAATTAATTCTAAAATTACAGCTCATAGTGAACAAATTATTGCTTTAAAAAGTGGCGAAGGTTGTTTAAGCGTTGATAATCATCATGAAGGGTTTGTTCCGCGTTATTTTAAAGTTATTGTTACTGGTTATGATTATTTAAAGAAAAAAAATGTTACGATTGCTGCTCGTGGCTATGAAGCAATTGTTTTTCAACACGAACAAAAACATTTAGAAGGTATTTTATACTATGACCTAATTGATAAAAGGGCGCATAAAGTTTTGTTAGGTGGGTAAAGATTTGAATAATTTTGAAAGAAAAGCAACTAAAAATTTATTACCTTTTTACTTGAAAAATAATTAATAAAACAAAATATTTAATATTAACAAACATATTCTTAATAAAAGGTTATAAAAACTAAGTAAAATGCTTATAAAAACAACATTAGACTTGGTACATAACCTTTAATTTTATCTACTATTTTGATAATTATTTTTTAGATGAAATACAAATGTTAGATAAATACAAAGATAAAAATGAATTTTATAGTTTAGTCGGCATAAAATGTTATAGTTATGTACCAAGTCTATTATTATAATCCCCAAAGTTGACGAATGTTATTTGATATTATTTATTTATTAATTGCTTTGTATATTTTATATACTAAAATTTCTCATTTCTTTGCTCGTCGAAGTTTTATTAATTTCTTATTAAATTCACCTTTAAATTTAGTAATTGGTGCTTTAGGAACTGGAAAAACCGCTTTAATGGTTTTAGCTTCTTACTTATTAAGTGGTTGAAAAACGATTTCTACTTTTCCAATTACAGATAAACAAATGCTTTCATTAGGGCATATGTCACTTTTAGATTATAATTATCCAATTTTAGATGAAAAACATTTACTGTTATGAGATGAAACTAACTTATTTTTAGAAGGAACTGATTATAAAGAAAATGATAGAGTAACTCAAGGTTTACAAGAATATGGTCGCGTTTAGTTTTCTTAGGTATTTTTTAAAAAAGAAAAAATAGTCATTTACTATAAATTATTTCAATATGCAAATTAAGTATATATTTCTTATGTATGATTTTTGTTGTAAAAAATTATTTTAATGTTGTTTTTATAAGCATTTTACTTAGTTTTTATAACCTTTTATTAAGAATATGTTTGTTAATATTAAATATTTTGTTTTATTAATTATTTTTCAAGTAAAAAGGTAATAAATTTTTAGTTGCTTTTCTTTCAAAATTATTCAAATCTTTACCCACCTAACAAAACTTTATGCGCCCAAGAATATTTTGCTTCGGCTCGACAATTTACCCATATCGTATTAGCAAGCGGACAACGAGCTGAACATATATGAGTTAAAGTTCGCGATATTGCGAATTCAATAATTGTTGGTATTAGAAAAAAACCAGTTAGTATTTTCCGACCCTATTTACAAGTTATTTACGGCACTTTTAAATCGGTAAGCGAATACGAACAATGACGATTAACTCTGATTAATGCTAAAAATGATAAAAAAGGTCGCAAAATCAAGTACCGTAGCATTCCGGAATTAGACATTTATTTCTTTAAATTGAAAATTCCGATGTCAATTTTAAACCTTTATGATAATAAATATTTATCATTCTTGCGTGAATTAAGTAATCGTGCTTTGAATGATAATTATCAACATAAATTTTGAAATGATAATGTGATGGATATTGAAGCATTAGAATATTTAAAAATGGAAAAATTTAGTAAGATACTTACTAAGTGCCAAATTGTAAAGTTAAGTGCAACTAAATTATTTTTCTAACCAAATATTCGATTGGCGAAAGATAATTTAGTATTTTTCTTGGTCTTTGGTTTAAAGACAATATAAATTTATGAACTGCATTTTTAGTAGTGTTTGAAAAATTAAATTTTTTAGGAAATTTTTCTCTAATTAAACCATTAGTATTTTCATTAGTACCTCTTTGTCAAGGTGAATATGCATCAGCAAAATAAATTTTCACATTTAAATTTTTTTCAAGTTGTTGTCAATTAGCAAATTCTTTACCCCTATCAAATGTTATAGTCTTAACAAGATTATTTGGAAGAATTGATAAATAATGACTAATATTTTTGTTAATAACTTTAGTAGTTCTATTTTCAACTAATATTGCTAAAGTAAATCTTGATGTTCTTTCAACTAAAGTTATTAAACATGATTTACTTTTACCTCGTGATGATACTACAGTATCACCTTCTCAATGGCCAAGAGTTATGCGATTATTAACATTTCGTTCTTTAATGGATTTACCATTAAATTTACCCCGATTTTCTTGAGATTTTCGTTTCTTACCTTTTCTTCTTAAATTTTTACTAGTAACCTTTTCAAGTAATCCAGAATAAATTCAATTGTAAATTGTTTTAAAACTAATAATTCATTCTTGATGAAAATTTTTAATTCTGCCATAAATTTGTTCAGGCGATCAACCTAATAATAATTTTTGTTGTACATATTTTACTAATTCTCTATTTTTAAATTTATGAAAATAAACATGTAATTGTTTTCTATTTTCTGCTTTATTTTGTGCAATTAATGAAAAATAATGATTATTATCTTTATTTCTATTAACTTCTCGATTAATAGTACTAATACTTCGATTAAGATTTTTAGCTATTTCACTAATTTTTACTTTAAATTTCAATTGATTCTCAATATAAATTCTTTCATCTATGCCAAGATGTTTGTATCCCATATAAAAACTCCTTAAATTTACTTTTTCTAAAATAAACTTAGCATCATGAAATTTTTATATGAAATCTTTTGCAATTTTATTTACTTGCACTTACAAGTATAATTCAGCAAGTTAAAAAATAATCTGAAGAAGAAAAACAAGTAAAGGAGTTTAAAAAATGGAAAACTTAGAAAAAATGGCTAGTTTAATTGGCGATATGTTTTATAAAGTTTTTGATTTAATTTGAACTTTAACCATTCCTGGAACAGATATTCGCATTATTATTTTTCCGCTAATTATGCTTGTGATAAATCTTGTAATTGGTGGCATTTTAGGTATTCATATCGAACGACCAAAAGTTGGTTATCGTAAAAAATATCAAAAATCAGTTGCTAATTGAGGAGCTAAGAAAAAATCATCTAGTGGTCCGATTAAGAAATTTAGTGGTAATAGTCCTAAAAACAGACCGTGAGTTAATCAACATGGGCGGCGAATAAAAAGGTAGGTATTTAAAATGTTTAAATTAATAATATTATTTATTCTTGTTGCTGTTTTTTCTATTTTTGCTTTAAATGACTTTTTAGGTTTGTGAGCCTATGTGCGTGAGGGTTTAGAATATTTTAATAAAGTTTTATCAAATAATATTAAAATTTTAGATTTGTTTAAACCAATGATAAGGTTATTTTCCCAACATCCGATTTTCCAAATTTTAGGAACGATTTGCATTTTATCAACAATATACTTTATTTTAAGAAGTTAAACACAGAAGAAAGGATAAATAAATATGTATAAATTTATATCGTGGTTAGTTATCGCTTTTATTGGTTTAGTCCCTCTGGGTGCCTTCTTTGATAGAAAACAACCACAAAAACCTAATATGGAACAATTTTTTATGAAACGAGAAAAACGAGCAACAAATCCTAGTCAATGTGAAGATAGTTGTGAATTAGAGTTTTCCAGTATTAAGAATAGTGGTTTAATTATAATCCCTAATGTAAAAAGTGTTATGATTGATTTTACTAAAAGTGATATTTTATTACCTAATTTTCTATTACCACAAAAACAATTTTATTTAGCTAGTTCAGAATTTACTAATCTTTATAACAAAAATGGTGTTTATAAAAAAATAAATGGTTATCGTATTTATAATTTTACTTATGATGTTGATAGTTATTGACTCGAAGAAATTGTTAATGTTAAAATTTCATTTGAAAAAGTTTCAAGTCTTTATCGTATAGTTTTATTTTCTGCCGAAATGCCCCCTTTGCCAGAAAAAGATAACGAACAACCGCTGCCTACGAAAATAACTAAAAATGATGGTGAATATCAATATACTCAGTTTCAAGATAAGTTAGATTATTTAATGATACAACGGCGAGATTTTGATAAATTTAATTATAGTTATTTATATTAGACTTGGTACATAACTATAACATTTTATGCCGACTAAACTATAAAATTCATTTTTATCTTTGTATTTATCTAACATTTGTATTTCATCTAAAAAATAATTATCAAAATAGTAGATAAAATTAAAGGTTATGTACCAAGTCTATTATTGCCAATTAAAAAGAGTAAAAATAATCCCTTAAATCCAGATAAAAAGGAATATAATAGCTTTTTAAGTAAAGTTAGAATTGCCATTGAACATGTTTTTGCTAGATTAAAAAGATTTAAAATACTAGTTTATCGTTATCGCAATAAGATTAGAAGATTTGGATTACGATTTAACTTAATTTCAGGAATATATAATTTTGAATTAAGCTAGTTATAGTTATGTACCAAGTCTAATGTATTTTTATGAACATTTTGCAAACCTTGATAGCCTGAATCGGCAATTAATTCTAATTTTGGATTTATAAGTGTATTTGATTTTAAAAATAACTTATAATCATGAATACTGCCATAACAAAAATCTACTGAAATAATTTTATTGTTAAATAAATCAATAATTATTTGCGATTTTAATGAATGTTGCCTTTTCTTACCAGAAAATAATAATTTTAGTTTTTTTTAATTCTTTCAATTGGAATTTCTGTAGCATCAATTGCTAATAAATTATTATTAGTAACTTTATGTTCCAATAATATCTTTTTGCCAGGTATATGAAAGTGACTATTTTTTATTAGAGTATTTTCAACTCAAAAGATATTACGAATACAACTAACATGACTAATATTATATTTTTTTGCAATAATACGATATGTACTATATTCTTTTCAGTATTCTAAAGTCATAAGTAATCTTTGCTCTATTGATAATTTATTTGGTCTACCACCAATTTGTTTTTGTTTAGCTTTAGCTTCTTTTAAAATTTCTACCATTTTCATGAAAGTTTTATATTTTATGCCTATTAGACTATAAAATTCATTTTCGTCTTTGTATTTATCTAACATTTGTACTTCACCTAGTAAATAATATTATCAAAATAGTAGATAAAATTAAAGGTTATGTACCAAGTCTATTAAAATAATTTTTTACAACAAAAATCATACATAAGAAATATATACTTAATTTGCATATTGAAATAATTTATAGTAAATGACTATTTTTTCTTTTTTAAAAAATACCTAAGAAAACTAAACGCGACCTTGATAAAAATGAACCTTGAAAAAAGAATGACAATTGGTTATACTTATAAGCGAAGTACTAAATATTTCAACTGAGAAATAAATAAACTAAAATTGCCTAAATCTTAAAGGCAACAAAAAATAAAATGTTTACAAAAAAATTTTGCAAAAATGATTTTTTAAGATTTTAAGTAAACCTTTTATTTAATAATGAGTGAGGTGTAAAAATTCATGACAACAAATCAAAAAAAGAAACTAAATAACAAAATTGAAATCTTCAATGAAAATCAAACATCTAACAAAAATAATGAAATTATTATTGATGATATTAGAAATACTAAAGTATTTGCCCTTGGTGGCTTAGAAGAAGTTGGTAAAAATACTTATTGTATTGAACATGATGATGAAATCATCATTATTGACGCTGGTGTTAAATTTCCCGAAGGAATATTATTAGGAATTGATGCTATTATTCCTGACTATACATATTTAAAAGAAAATGCTAAAAAAGTAAAAGCAATATTTATTACTCACGGTCATGAGGACCATATTGGTGGTATTCCTTATCTTTTAAAAGAAATTGATATTCCTTTTATTTATGCACCAAGACTAGCTGCTGCCTTAATTCGTGAACGATTAAAAGAGTTTAATATTGGTCAAAAAACCAAAATTATTGAAATTGATGGTAGCAATGAAGATCAAAATAAAATGAAAGGTCTGCTAAAAAACTTTCAACTGAAATATTTTGCTGTTAATCATTCAATTCCTGATGCTTTTGGCATTGCTATTAATACTCCTAATGGTAAAGTCGTTACCACTGGTGATTATAAATTTGATTGAACACCATTAGGTCATAAAGCAGATTTAGAAGAAATGGCAAAAATGGGGCAAACGGGTGTTACCTTATTTTTATCAGACTCAACTAATTCTGAAATTGAAGGTTATACAATGACCGAAACAAAAATTATTAAAAATATTAGTGATTACTTTTTAAAAGCTAAAGGACGAATCTTAATTTCTACTTTTGCTTCTAATGTCCACCGCATTCAACAAATTATTGAAGTAGCACAAAAATATAATCGCAAAATTTTAATTTTTGGTCGCAGTTTAGAACGAATTATTAAAATTATTCGTGAAATGGGACATTTAAAGATTTCTGACAAACAATTTATTAAACCTCACGAAACTGATCAATATCATAAAGATGAAATTTTAATTATTTGTACGGGTTCCCAAGGAGAACCAATGGCAGCACTTTCACGGATTTCAACTGGAACTCATAAAGCAATTTCTATTATTCCTGGTGATACCGTTATCTTTTCTTCTAGTCCTATCCCCGGAAATCAAGCTAGTGTTGAAATGGTTGTTAACCGCTTATCACGGTTAGGGGCTAATGTCTTAGAAAACTCCTCATTTAATTCTTTACATACATCAGGACACGCTTCACAAGAAGAACAAAAACTAATGCTAACCTTAATTAAACCAACATACTTTATGCCAATGCACGGTGATTATCGCATGTTAAAAGCACACGGACAAACTGCAGAAAGCGTTGGCGTTGCTAAAGAAAATATCTTTATTTGTGCCAATGGTGACCAAATTAATCTTTACAAAGGTAAAGCTATTCTTGGAAAAAGAATTGAAGCTAGTGCAATTTATGTTGACGGTAAAGATACTTCTGGTTTAACAACAAGAATAACTCGTGATCGCCAAATTCTTGCTAATGATGGTTTAATTGCTGTTGTTGTTTCCATTAATAGTCAGACTAATGAATTACTATGTAATCCAACAATTATCTCTCGTGGCTCATTTTATGTTAAAGATTCCAGTGCTCTTATTGCAGAATTAATTAACATTGTAACAAAGGCAATTAAAAAGGTATTAGCTAGTAACCATCCTACTTTTGGAGCAATCAAAAAAGAAATTAAAGAAACCCTAAGTCCTTATATTTCAAAAATAAAACGAAGAAATCCTTTAATAATTCCTGTAATTTTAAACAAAAAATAAAAAAATTTACTTAAGGTTTACTTAAGTAAATTTTTTTATATTATATTATTATTGTCTCTACATTAACTCTCTAAACCATATCAAAAAATACCATCTTTGATAATATTTAAAGTAAAAAAACCAACTTCTAATTGAGCAGAAGCATTACTTAACCCCGAATGTCCTCGATAAGCACCCTGTGTTTTCTTTGGATTCCATTGAACCAATATTTTAGTTTCATCAGTCAAAGGCTTAAAGACAGAACTTGAAAAGCGACTTTCTAGCAATAATTTTTTATTATACTCTTCAATTGTATCTTGAAAAATCTTATGCATTTTTTTACTTGTATTAAAAACCTTATTGCCTTCACCACCATTAGTTAAGTTCACATATTTTTTTCATACAGATGGAGGAACTATCAGATATACAGAATCGTTATGAGAACCTCGAAATTTATTCTTTTCAGAAAAAACTTTTGAAAAATAATACACCAAAACTTCACTAATATTCAATAATTGTGTCTCAAATGATGCTTTAGAAACTTTAATCTTATTATCTTTTAATTCAATTCTCTGCAATGGTAATTCAAAATAAGTAGCATTTCAAAAAGTAAAATCAAAACTTCCCAATAAAATTTCTCTATTATCCAGTGCGCTAACAAAATCAGAATTATGTTTCTGAAATTCTCTATCTTTAGTAATAAAATCACTTATTTTAGTATTCATTTCTACACCATTAGAAATTTTCAAAAATTCCAAATATTCCTTAGAACTTGTTGTTGAATTTAAAGAATTTATTAATAGATTTCTTTTTAAACCCGTATTAGAAATACTTAATTTTTCTTCATTATTACTATTAATTTGGTTTAAGATTTGCTTTTTTATATTTGTTTCACTTAAAGCTTGAAAATTTATTTTTTCTAAATCAAAGGTAACATTCTCTTTAATATGTTTTTGTACTAACGCCGTTAACTTAGTAATCCTATTCGTAAAAGCTTTTTCATCCTGTGTTAAATAAATATCAAGATAAATATTATGTGTGGCTTGACCTTGCTTTAAAGCCAAATCAAGTTCAATTGATAATTGTAGTTTATAAACATAATGCTTATTATTATCTTCAGATTGACTATTTAAACTATTTGATTTCTTATTTTTTAAATCGCCAAGAACTCTAATCATTTGGTCAAAAGATACTTTTGTTACTATAAATCTAGACTTATCTTTACTAAAACTTGTCGGAGTGTTTATATTTGCAAAATAAATCATTTTTTCTTTAAGTTTCCTGTTAATAGAACTAATTAAATCATTTTGCAATATTCGCAAAATCTGTTCACTAATTTGCTCATTATTTTCTAAATACACAGCGAAATTTTCAACTTGTGCTTTATTAACTAATGGATTCATAGTACTTTTAATTTGGGAATCATTTAACCCTAAACTATTAGCAGTATAAATTTTTTCTTGATGTTTATTCATTACTTCTTCATCAATTAAATTTTTGGCCTGAACAAGGGGATTTACTATAGCATTTTCTTCAGAACTTTCAGATATATCATCATTATTTTTACTGCAAGCAACTACACTTAAAACAGGAATAGCAGTTAACAACATTGTAATCAAATTTTTTAAGATATTTCTCATCTTACCACCTTTCTACTCTTTTATTAATTTATAATATTCTCTAATTCTATATATTATATTCTTAATTATATTTTATTTTCATTTTATTTCAATATTTATCATATTAGAAATTAATTCCTTCTTAAAAAAAATCCCTTCTTTTTTTAAGAAGGGACTTTCTTTAAAATGTAAATATAAACAATGAATCACTACCCACAATTATAGTTTTTATAAGAGTAATTTTTCTAATGCGTTCATATTCTTGCTCATTTAAATAATCTTCTGCTAACAGTAAAATATCTTTTCGCATTAACTCATAAAAATAAACTCATAAAGTTCATCCTAAAATTAGCACCACTAAACTAGTATATCCAATCGTACTACTAATTAAATTAAGATTTGTAATACTAATTAAATCTTGTGAATAAAACTGCAAAAATAAAATTATCATTCCAAAATAACATAATAATGCAAAAATAAACATAAAATTTGCTAGATGAATAAAAAATACATACCTTTTACCATTTTGTTTTCATTTTATTTTTGCAACATAAGTTAAACAATTATAAATATGAAAAATACTATCGTTATAATAATCACTAGTTTTAATATTAACTTCTTGTTTATAATATTTAACATTAAAATAGCGCATCGTTACTTTAGTTATTTTAATTTTAAAATGATATTTTTCTTGACGAAAAATAGCTTCTAAATATTCACCACCATCACGATTTTTACTATTACCTTTTTTAATAAAAGAAAATATCAATCACAATAAAGATAAAATCATATAAGCAACAAAAATAATCCCTAATAAAAAACTAATAAGAATAAATAAAGCTTGATTAACAATTTCTAAATGATTTCACATAAATTACTACTCCACAATTAAACTTTTATTATTCATATTAACAACATTCAAATTTTTCTTATTCATATTAATAACATACAAGTCATAAACATTAGTTACTAACATTGCAATTGTCATTGGCCCAATACCACCAGGAACTGGAGTAATATAACTAACTTTTTCTTTAACCGTATCAAACTTAATATCACCACAAATCCGATTTGTTTCCAAATCACGAACAATAGCCACATCAACTACAATCGCATTAGCTTTAACCATTGTTTCATCAATTAAATTAGCAACACCAACAGCACTAATAACAATATCACTACCAATCGTATGCTTTTTTAAATCAACAGTATTTTCATTACATAATGTAACTGTTGCCCCTAAATGATGCAACATAATAGCCAAAGGTTTACCAACAAGATTACTTGTCCCCACCATTGTAACCGTTTTTTTAAAAACATCAATATTATATGCTTCTAACAGTTTAATTACTCCTAATGGGGTACAAGGAGCAATCGTTTTTAACCCTTGAAATAACTTACCTGCATTAATATAATGTAAACCATCAGCATCTTTACGAGCATTAATATGATCTAAAATCCGATTTTTATTAAGATGTTTAGGTAATGGTAACTGCACCAAAATCGCATCAACCGTATCATCATTATTTACTTTATTAATTACGGTTAATAAATCCTGCTCACTAACATTTTCATTAAAAGTTTTTAAACTAACTTGAATTTCTAACTTTTCACAAACTTTTATTTTGTGATTAACATATACTTTTGATGCTTCTTCTGTTCCCACCAAAAATACTACTAAATGCGGTTTTCGTAAATTTTTTTCTAAATAATTACTAATATTGTTTTTCAAATTATTTTGAATCTCATTAGCAATCGCTTTTCCATCCATTATAACTGCCATTATATTTTCTCCTAACCAATAGGCACATCTTGTTCTAAATATGCAAATCGTTCAATTTCATTTTTTCTTGCTGCTAATAATAAAGTATTTGATACTCCTAATTGACCAATAAACATTAAACTAATTAAAAATAATTTACTGATAACACCATAATCAGAAAAACTTAGGCCAAAATCAGGAATCATTGTTAAACCTGCCGTTCCAAATGCCGATGAAGATATAAACAAAGCCTCAACAATCGGCACCTGCACATTTTCGCTAATAATAATTAAAGACGCCAAAAAGACAATTAAAATTGCCATAATAAAAACTGCTGTTGCGCGTTTTGCTGTCTCATTAGGAACTTTAGCTTTAAACATATTAATATTATTTTTTCGTGTCGCACTAGCAATAATACTCACCATAACTAATGCTAGCGTTGTCGTCCTAATTCCACCACCAGTAGAACTAGGTGACGCTCCAATTCACATCAAAATCGAAAAAATAAACTTTGAGGGCGATTTAAAATAACTAATATCAATCGTACTATATCCAGCACTTCTTGTTGAAAAAGTATTAAAAATAATCGCCATTAAAGTTTCAGCATTAGTATTAGTAACATTTCTAATACCACCATTAATAAAAGTATTACTAAGCTTTGTTGGCACAAAATATTCAACCAAAATTACTGCTAAAATACCAATAAAAGAAATTGAAAAATAGTATATCACACTTATTTTAGTAAATAATGAAAAATTAACTTTAATACCACGATAACGCGCCACTGACTTTTGCTTTAAATCATAAAAAACAGGATAACCAATACCACCAATAATCAGTTGAACTAAAAAAACTACTTGAACAAAATATTGTGTCCGATAGGGACTTAAAGAATTAGGACCAATAATATCAAAACCAGCATTATTAGTAGCTGAAACCGAATGAAAAATCCCTGATCAAAAACTACTACCAAAATTTCGATAAGTAACATTAAAATTCTTAGTAATTAATTGTTGCAAATAATCATTATCAATTATTTGTAAAAACCCTACAACATTATTATTATATTTATTAGTAACACCATTAATAATTCGTGCTAATTCATTAGGAAATTCCTTGCCCGCAGTAACAAAATTTTCTCAATCAGAAACCTTAGTAATTAACATTTCTTTAAATTTATCTGGCGTGTTAAACGATTTTCCTAATAGTTCAATAATTGAATTAATTGATTGTGATTTTAAAGAATCTAAATAATCAATCGGTGTAAAATAAAAATAAAAAAATAACATCACGCCACCAGTAATTTCCACAATTGCTAAAACATAAAAAGCATTTTTAATTAACTGGACAGTACCCCCAAGTTTAGTATTACCTCTTTCTGATTGCAAAAGCATTCTTTCTTCAATACTAATATTTTTTCCAATTACAATAAACAAAATAATCTTTAAAGTCATAATTCCAATACCACCAATTTGAATTAGCAACAATAAAACAATTTGACCAAAAAAAGTTAAGTCTTTAGCTGGCGATATTAAACTTAATCCAGTATCAGAAAATGCACTTGAAGCAGTAAACAATGCTGTTAAAAAATCTCATTGATAAGTCTTACTAACAGCTCAAGGCGTCATTAATAAAATTGTTCCCACCAAAACAGCATATAAATAATTTCGCAAAATTTTCTTATTAACAGTATTACCAATAAAAATATTTTTAAAAACTTGACCAAGTTTTTTAAATCAAGTAAGATATTTTTTATTATTAGAAAATTTATCAATATCTTTCATTCTGACCCTCGCGATGCCGATTACTTGTTTATTACCCAATTATACTATACTTAGATTATTATTTTAAGATAAAATATAGTATAATTTTGTGGTAATAGTTTCAAATATATAAGAGGTGTTAAATAATGGCAGCAAAAGAATTTTGTATAATTGGTTTAGGTAATTTCGGCACAGCAGTTGCAGAAACATTAGCATCAATGAACCACAATGTCATTGTTATTGATCAAGATAATAGTAAAATCAGAAAAATTACGGGAAATTTTGCTAACATTAACGGCTACGAATTAGATGCCACTGACTTAGAAGCATTAGAAAGTATTGGAATTAAAAATATTAATGACATTATTATTGCTATCGGTAGCAATATTCAATCATCAGTTCTAGTAGCTGTTAACCTAAAAGAATTAGAAACCAGCAATATCATTGCTAAAGCTATTAATAATCCTCATGAAAAGATTTTACGAGCAATTGGGATTAATCAAATTGTCAAACCCGATATTTCCTCAGGAAGACAAACTGCCCTAAAAGCCCTATGAGGTCTAGAAGTTGACATTAAAGATGTTGATGGTGAATTTAGCATTAGTTTAGTTGAAGCCACAAATAAAATTATCTTAGGAAAACCCCTTGAAGAAATCAAACTAATTAACAACAAAAGAGTTAACATTATTCACATTAAACACAACAAAAAAATTATCTTGCCCGATGCCGATACCATTCTTAGCTACGGCGACGAAGTTCTATTCATTGCTAAAAACAAATACATCCAAGAAATTCACGAATACATTACGGGAGCAAAAGAAACCGAAGATATTTAAAAAAACAGCACATTGTGCTGTTTTTTTGTAAACTTAATTATTTACTAATATTTTCAGAAATTATTTCTTCAATAATCTTTTGTCCTATTTCAGGATTAACTTGTCCCTTAGTAACTTTCATTAAGTGTCCCATATAAAACTTTAACACTCTCTCAGGACGAGAAGGATAATCTTTCAATATTTGTAAGTTTTCCAAAATAAACGGTTTAATTAAACTCCTAATTATCTTTTCATCATTTATTTGTTGTAAGTTAAGTTGCTTAATACTCTGCTCAACACTCACATTATTTTCTAGCAAATGTAATAATAATGTCTTGGCTTGTCTTTGCGATATTTCCTTTCGTTGTAAAATATCAACTATCTGGGCCAAATTAATCGGTGTTAACTGAGTATCTAATAAAGAAGCATCTTTTTGTTTCAAATAAGCACTAATATCACCAATAAGCATATTTAACACCAAACGATAATATTTAGTATGTTCAATTGTCTTTTCAAAAAAATTAGTTAATTCAATATCTTGTAACAAAACATTAACTTCATTAATATGCAAACCATATGTTTCTACATAACGAATTTGTTTTTGGGGATACGATTCTGGACTAGTATTAATAATCTCTTCAATTCAATGCTGTTCTAAACTAATCGGAACTATATTTGGTTCGGGAAAATACTTATAATCAACCGTTGACTCTTTAGAACGCATTAAAATTGTTGTTTTTGTTTTTTCATCAAATCTGCGTGTTTCATTACTCTTTAAAGGTGTTCCTTGATTAATTAAATTAGTTTGTCGTTTAATTTCAAATTCAATCGCTCTTTTAACATTATTTAAAGAATTTAAATTTTTAACTTCCACGCGTTTAAAAAAATCCTTACTTTCTATCGGTCGTAAAGAAATATTAATATCACAACGAAATGAACCTTCACTCATTTTAGCATTACTAACCCCTAAATGTAATAATGTCTTACGCAATGTTTCAATATAATTAATTGCCGTCTCAACATCATAAATAACAGGTTCACTAACAATCTCAATTAAACCAATTCCCGCCCGATTATAATCTAACAAAGTAATATTATCTAAATGAATTTGTTTAGCGGTATCTTCTTCTAAATGCAACCGCGTAATCAAAATATCTTGTTGCATATTGTTAGTAGCAATCGTTAATTTACCATTACTACCAATCGGATTATTTTGTTGGGTTATTTGATATCCTTTAGGCAAATCCGGATAAAAATAATTCTTACGATCAAATGATAATACTGGATTAATCTTCATATTTAACGCTTGACACGCTCTAATAGCTAATACTACTGCTTGTTTATTAATAGAAGGTAAACTTCCCGGATAACCCAAATCAATTTCATTTACTTGACTATTAGGAATACTAGCAAATGTCACCGGACTATTAGAAAACATCTTTGTTTTTGTTTTTAACTCAATATGAATTTCAATTCCAATAACAGGTTGTAATTTCATTATTTATTTTTCCTTTCGATGATGACAAGAATTTTCAAAGTTAATAATTTTTTCAATTCCATAAGCAATATTTAACGCCTTTTGATCAGCAAATGGTAAACAATTAATTGTCATTCCAAATGGCAATTCATTTACTAAAGCAATAGGAATTGTGATTGAAGGCGCACCCGAAAAATTAGCTAATAACAACGCATCATTTGTTAAGTTATTAACATCACTTAACTCTAATTTATGATTAATAGTTTTCTCAATTGTCGGAGCATCACCACCAGCTGCTGGCAATAACAGTCCATCATAATCAGTAAAAATTTTTTCAAAATGATCAACAATTTTTCGTCGCACCTTTTTTGCTTGCAAAAATAATTCCTGTTGATTTGCTTGTGCCAAAGCATATGCCCCAATAACATATCTTCTTTTAACTGTCTTTCCCAATACACTACGACTTTTAATCATAATATTTTGATAAGAATCATCATCTTTACTAATTCGTTTCCCAAAATTAATTGCTGTTAAATTACTTTGCGAACTAGTAGCTTCCGCAAACGAAATAACCATATAAACTGGTAATAATGCCTTTAATAAATCAAGGGGAAAATCAATATCTTCAATAAGTAAACCTTGCTCTTTTAATTTACTAATTACCGAAGACCACAAAACTCCCGTTAACGGTCGCAAACCATCATTAACCGATTTAATAGTCGCCAAACGATATTTTTTAATATCAAGACTAAGATTTTGCAAATAATCTTTTTCCTTTGCTTGCTGACTAGTCAAATCATTCGCATCAAACTTAACTGTCGCATCCATAACAATTGCACAATCACGAACAGTATTAGCAAGTACACCAACAGTATCTAAAGACGGTGCATAGGGAAATAACCCATAGCGAGAAATAAGCCCATAAGTTGGTTTAATACCAACAATCCCTGTATACGATGCTGGTTTTCTAATTGAATCACCCGTATCACTTGCCAAGGCAAACGGAACAACACCCAAAGCAACCAACGCCGCACTTCCTGATGAACTCCCCCCTGTAATATGATTTTTATTTCACGGATTATAAACAAAACCCGTAAAACTATCCAAACCAGTACCACCCATTCCTAATTCATCAAGTGTTGCTTTAGCAATATTAACAGCTTGATAATCATTAATATCTTTAACTACTTTACTATCAAATGTCGGCACAAAATTTTCCAAAATTTTTGTTCCCCCACTAGTTACAATGTTCTTAGTTGCTAAATTATCTTTAACCGCATAAGGTATAGCAAATAAATAATTATCTTCAGGAATTGGCATTGATTCCAAATGCTTAGCAATGACCATCGCTTCTTCTTCTAATAATTTAACAACACCATTATAATGTTCATATTTTTTTGCCTTAGCAATCGCATCACGAACAATTTTAATTGGTGATGTTTTCTTCTGTAATAATTGTTGATGCAATAATTCAATTGTCATTTTCATCATTATTCAACCACCCTATTAATAACAATATAATCATCTTTTACTTCTCACGCATTTTGCAAAACAAGGGATTGTTCATTAATCATTACATTATCATCTTCGCGTAATAAATGTTGCGAATTTAAAAATGGATAATGCATTGGTTCATACCCTTCCATATCAATTGTCTGTACTAACTTCATTTGTTCTAAAACAATATAAAACTCTTCTGCTAATAACTTATACTCTTCTTCTTCCAACTCTAGCATTAAATTATTAGTAATTTCTCGTAATAATTCCGAAGTAATATTTTCCACTACTACTTACACTCCTTCTTTTAATTGCTCATACTCTGCTATTGTTAAAATTTTAACATTAAATTTTTTAGCACTTTCTAATTTACTGCCAGCATTACTACCAACTAATAAATAGTCAGTATTTTTACTAACTGTATTAGTAATATTAGCATTTAATCCTTGTAATTCTTCAACATAATAACTTCTTGGTTTTGCGAATGTGCCCGTAATCACAACCGTTTTATGAAAAAAGGGATTATTTTCATTATCATTTGCTATGGGAAAATATTTCATATTAACACCATAAATTTTTAAATCATTAATTAATTGTAAATTTTCTTGATGTGAAAATCAATCAATCAAGCTTTCAATAATGACCGCACCAATATCATAAATCATTTCTAACTGCTCACTTTTAGCTTTAAGTAAATTATCAATATCTTCATAATGTTTTGCTAACTGTAAAGCAGTTTTCTCACCAATATGACGAATCCCTAAACCAAATAACAAATGTTGCAACGACTTCATTTTTGAACGATTAATTGCCTTAATCATATTATTAAATGATTTTTCACCAAAATTATCTAAAGCAATAATATCTTGTTTTCGATTTTCCAATAAATATAAATCACTAACTTTTTTTAATCAACCTAATTGATACAACCGAATAATTATTTTCTCACTAACACCACTAATATCCATTGCTCTTCTTGAACAATAATGTATTAATGACCGAACAATTCTTTGCGAACAATTAATATTAATACAATACTGATCAACTTCTAAAACAGCATTTTCTAATTTACTATTACAATTTGGACAATATTCAATTAATTTTCAAGGTTCATTTCCTTCTTTTCTTAACTTTAAAACGGGATTAATAACTTCAGGAATAATATCACCAGCTTTTTTAATTAATACAACATCACCAATCCGAATATCACGATTAATAATATAATCAGCATTATGCAATGTTGCTGCCTTAACAACTGTTCCTTGTAAATTTACTGGTTCAAGTTTAGCATTATATGTTACTTTACCCGTTCTTCCAATTGATGCAAAGATATCTAGTAATTTAGTCGTTACCACAATACCAGCATATTTGTATGCTATTGCTCATTTAGGACTTTTACTTGTTTGTCCAATAATATTATATAATGATAAATCATTAATTTTAATTACAATACCATCAGTATCATAATCTAATTGTTTTCTTTTAAGGTCATATTCTTTTATATATTCTCATACTTCATTAATACTATTGCATAAACGATATTCATTATTAATTGGAAAACCTAATTTTTTTAATGTCACTAAAACTTCCTCTTGGGTTTTCATCCCATTTTCTTGACCATTAACATAATAATATAAAAAAACTTTTAAATTACGACTTGCCGTAATGTTTGCATCTAATTGGCGTAAACTACCTGCAGCAGCATTACGCGGATTAGCAAATACTGGCATTTTTTCTTTATAACGCAATTCATTTAAATCATTAAAATCACTTTTAGCTAAAAATACTTCACCCCGCACTAACAACTTATTTACTAATTTAATTTTTTGTGGGATATTAGCAATTGTTTTAACATTATCAGTAACATTTTCACCAGTAATACCATCACCTCTAGTGGCTGCTGATATTAAAAAACCATTATCATACTGCAACGAAACCGACAAACCATCAATTTTTAATTCACAAAGATATTCAATACTTTCTTGACCAGTTAAAGATTTTATCTGATTATCAAAACTAATTAAATCTTCTTCGGTAAAAGCATTATTTAAACTTAACATTGGATAATTATGCTGAACTTTATTAAAACCATAAGCTACTTTGCCACTAACAGATTGTGTTGGTGAATTTTTGCTTAAAAACTGCGGAAAATCATTTTCTAATTGTTGTAAACTCCTCATCTTCGCATCATAGTATTCATCACTAACTGATGGTTTATTTTCTAAATAATACTCATTATTTCACTGCTCAATTAATTTTCTTAACCGCAAAATTTCCTTTTTTGCTAATTTTTCATTCATTCGAGCCACCCCATAATATTTCACCATTAAATTATAACATATATTAATTATGACTAATTACTTCATAATTTAATAAATTAAACTCTAACTAGTAATAAATAAAAAGTCAATCAATTATTTATTGATTGACTTTTTAACATATTATAACTTTGTTTCTTGAACCGTTTCTTGTTGTTCATCTAATAGCACTTCTTGGTTATTTTGATGAATTTCTACAGTAGTAGTAGTTGGAACTACAATTTCATCTAACTCAACTTCTTCAACCTTAACTTCTTCAATAGTATTATCTTGTTCTTCTATGCTAGTTGCTTTAACTGCTTTTTTACGCTTTACAAGTAAACGATTAAACGATCAAGACTTCATATCACCACAAACACTAATTCTATTCCTAAGAAAATCATCGCAATAAAACCGATAATACCTCAAGCACCTAATAAATCCATATTATATATCTCCCTTTTTATATAAGTATATACGCAACAATATTTAATAACAACAAAAACATATAAAAAAGTAAAACTTTGAACTAATTATATATTAGACTTGGTACATAACCTTTAATTTTATCTACTATTTTGATAATTATTTTTTAGATGAAATACAAATGTTAGATAAATACAAAGATAAAAATGAATTTTATAGTTTAGTCGGCATAAAATGTTATAGTTATGTACCAAGTCTATTATTTCAACTCCATAGGAGGTGTTCAAACATCCTTATCTTTTTTTAAAAATTTTTCATTAAACAGCAACAATATTAACCCAATAAGCACTGGAACTAAAAAGAGATAATATTCTCATTGCGTCGCACCCAAATACAAATCTTTAATTTGCATATCTAAAATATTAGATTGAATAATACCAAAATCACAATTAGTAACTTTATATAAACCAAAAATTGCTAAAGAAAGCAATGGCGTTCATAACAACATCGCCAATTGAGCAGCAATTCCATAAGAACCATTTAAAATTTTAATACTGCGAAAAAATAAAATTCGCCCAATTGCAATCGCAAAACTAGAAATGATAATAAATAAAAATGTTAACCCCTTCAATTCACCAAAAATTCTAAATTGAACTCAGCCTTCATAACCATAACCGCCACCTATTACCGAAACTATTGGTAAAACAAAAATTAACATTATCCACGATGAACTAAACGCTTTTAAAATTAATGCATCCTTCTCATTAATTTTATTTTTAGACTTACTCATTGCAAAATGAAGAATCGTTGATTCAATAGCATATAAAATCGCCGTTAACAATGACAAAATTATTGCCCAAGTAGCTTTTACTCACGGTTGAATATCACTAGGGTCAGGACTTAATATTGTTTTATTAAACTCAGTAATAATTTGTCAAATAACCAAACCAATAACCGCTAAAGATGTTAAAAGTAACCCAGCCCAAGCAATAAAAGATAATCTTTCTTCTAATAATAACCTTGATAATAAAGCCGTAAAAATTGGAGCAATATTTACTAACACTGTTGCCGTAGCACTCATTTGCGCTGCCAATTGAATTGATAAAATATACAATACTTGCGCAATCGGACCACCAAAAATACCAGCAATAATTACAATCATTCCTAACATACTTTTAGTATTTTTCCAAATTTGTTTTAAAAACTTTAATGGTTTATTAGTAAGACAAACAACTAAAATTCAAGAAACAAATTCTTGCACTGTTGCTAAAATAAAACTATTTAATGCTCGCGTATCTAAAAAAATAATTAATAATGGTGCTAATGAATACATAAAAGCTGAAATAACACCAATTCCTGTACCCGTGAGTAACTCTTGCTTCGTAAAATGAACATTAAGTTTTTGTAAACTCATTTTTTTCTCCTTAAATTAATTTTTACCTGTTAATGTATAAACTGCTTGTTACTCATTTTTACTATTTGTTCGCTGATTATCTTTTCATTTATCTTCGGCTTCAATACTATGAACTTTAATTTTATTGGGATCATTAAAAGCGATCAATTCATCTTTTGTATAAAAATCATCTTTATTTTTCAATTGTTTTTTTAAACGAACAATAATCCAATTAGTTAATGAACTTCGTGATAATATCGCCATTAACTGCAAAGGTTCAGTAATCGCTGCTAATAACATAATCCCCGGAACAGAAATAACAAGAATTAACATAAATAATTTTATGATTCCTTTAATTCCCAATTGTGACGATAATTGTTCATAGTTAGCAAATTGATAATAAGGATTAGAAAAAATTAATTTATAAGCAATAACAATTGAAAAAATCATTGGAATAACAATAATTGCCAAATTCTTTCATCAAAACCGAGCATTACTATTATATGTTAAATACTTCCAAGTATAACTACTACTATAAATTCAACGATAAAATAACCCAAAAGTTGTTGATAATACTAAAGCATAAATTGTTAACTGTGCATCTTTTAAATAATATGTAAAAACTGACCCTAAAATTAAACTAATAATCAAACTAATAACCACTTGTATATAAGCATGCTTCGTAGTTTCACGATGTCTTCCCGCACCATAAATTAAAATACTCGCCGGTTCACTTATCATTAATAATGCTGAATTAATAGCAAAAATTAACGATAAATGTGGGGTATCAAAAATCGTCTTAATCGCAATATTCTCAAACTCTGGATTACTAGAACTTCTAACAGTTGCTAGCATTTGAACCTTCAATTCACCATATAAGCCATTAACAAAATATGGTGACATAATAAATTGCACAACAAACATAAAAGCAGCCACCATATAAGCAAACAATTCAAATTTAACAAATGTATTCCAACGAATTCTTCCTTGATAAGAAATTCATGTACCAAAAAAGTCTTTAAACGAAGTAATAAATAATAACATAATTACTCTCATATTTATCGCCACCGTCATATATATGGAATACGCCGACGCTGTACGAAAACCAATAAATAAAGCAATTAAAACAAAATCAATATTATTAAAAATTGCTACCGCATAACTTTTAACCGCAACATAGTTACTCTCTTGCAATAATTTATCATTTTTAGTTCACTCTTTAGTTTGCAATCATGGATATTTTAATTTCACATAAATATAAATTAAAATTGACTTAATAATTCCATGAAAAATATAAACTAAAAATGGTAAATAAGCATTGGGATTACCATTTCTAGCACTAATCCACATTCACAAAATAACACCTGTAAAAACTAATAAATCACAAGTTAAATGCACAATCCGATTAAAATAATTACCATTATCAGCTTGAATTAAATTTTCATAAGCACCAACAATGAAAAATGAAATTAAATTTTTTAATGATAACGATATGATAATAATTCATAATTGTCAAAATGGCATCACTTGAATAACATCATCAGTAATAGTTTCACTAACATTATTTCAATAAGCATATAAAGAAAACCCTAAACCTAAAAAAATAACTAATGATAAATAAATTATCCCCGTTTTAATATAATTATTTTTAATCGTACCCACAATATCATTAACAGTAATTCAATCTTTCTTTGCTAAGGGATGATACAAATAAAAAATTCCCATAATTCCTAAACTACTCTCAGCCAAACCAATAGTAAATGAAATTGCCATAATAGTTCGTACTAATCCATTCATTTTCGCCCCATAATATTTAATTATTAAATAAATAAGAACAAACTGAAAAACTGAACCTAAAAATGTTCCAATAATTCCTAACAGTGTATTAAAAAAACTTTTGCTTGTTGAATACATTGGCCATTCCCCTTCAATTTAAATCATTTTATCACAAACTTAATTAATTTTTCTGCTATTTATTTCTAATATCTTATCAATATCTGATAAAACAAATTGTTTATTATTTAAATAATCCAAAGGAACCGGTAAATTTTTAAACTCTAACTTATAAGCAAAAAGCATAATGCGATCATTTAAATTATATTTAGAACCATATTTAATGTCACCCACAATCGGTGTTTTTAAATACTCACAAGATGCTCTAATTTGATGTTTTCTTCCCGTAATCAGTTGGATCTCGTATCAACTAAACTTTAATACTTTTTTAAACATTTTAAACTTCGTTACTGCTACTTTACAATTTGGCAATTCTAATTTAGGACTAAATACCATTTTTCCTTGCATAATATCTTGAAATATATAACCTTTAACAACTAATGGTAATTCCTTATTAGTAGCTAATAATGCTAAATATTTTTTAGTAATATTATTTTGATTTCAAAATTGATGAAAAATATTTAAAGCAATTTTCTTTTTCGCATAAATTACTAAGCCTCTTGTTAACTTATCTAAACGATGTACATGACTAATAGTAAAAGAATAACTGTTATTAATTTGCAAATACTTACGAACTGCTAAATCTAAACAATCACCCACGGGATGATGAATTAAAACATTATGGGGTTTATCAACAATTAAAATATATTCGTCTTCATAAATAATTGTCAAAACAATTTGACTAGCAAATTGTTTTTCTACTTCATCTTTAAAAGTTAAATTATCTAAAACAATAATCGTATCATTAGGTTTTAAATAATACTTTAAATCACTAATAACTTCACCATTTAATTTTATCTTTTTTAAACGAAATAACTTATAAATTAGTCGTAAAGGAACAGTATTAAAAGTTTTACGCATAAATTTAATAATTGTTTGATGAGCATCATTTTCTTCAATAACAAATTGTACCATCCTAAGTCGCAACCAAAACTGTATAACTAATCAAGTTATTTATTAAATGAATTACAAATGAATATGTTACATTCTCACGACTAAAAATAAATAGTAATGACAACAACAAAGAAAAACCTAAATAACTAAAAATATTTTGAATATCGCCAGCCAAGCGGACATGCATTCAAGCAAAGTAAAAAGAAGAAATAAAAAATCCCAATCAACGATATCTTGATAGCATAAAAATACTATGCCTAGTTGCTAATTCTTCCAATAATGGTGCTGTAATAACAACCATAATAAATAAACCAATCTTGCCACTAATAGTACTTAAAGATTTTTCAATTTCAGTTTGATTAGCAGATTTCTTAGTACCAATAGCATCATTAATAAACTTAAAAACAGTAGTAACTTGAAAAATAATTAACAAAGAAATAATAATCACAATAGCAACTAATAGCACATTATAAAGTAATGTATTACCAATCTTACTTGCTAACTGCTTACTAAAAAACAAAATTATAAAAATTGTTACTAATCCAGTAATGCTTTGTATAAAAGAACTAAGAGCATAACCAGCATTCGTAAGTTCAATTTTATTACCAACTTGCTCATAAAATAATGGCGATGTTTTAATAAAAATAGCAAATAAAATCGTACTAACTGTTTGGGAAGCTACAAATAAATAAATTGCTCAAGCACCACTATTAATAAATTTTTTTGCATCTTCAACCATTAATCATCCAAAACTAAAACCATACGAAACTAAATTAAGAATTAAAAATAAAAAAATATAGTTATTATTATTTAAAACATAAATCCGAAGTAAATCAAAAATTATTGGAAGAGCAAAAACTGTTATGAGAAATAAACAAGTACTAACTTTAGAAAACAGTTTATAATTATAAACCTGTAAATCATCAACAAAAGTTTTTGGAATTTGATACTGTGGACGATATCATTTGCACGACTTTAATTGTTGGGAATGCGAAAAACTTTCAGAACTCATCTTTAAACCTTACTCCATTTTTACTTTCTTATACAATTATTATACATTTATATAGTATATGTGTATATAATTAATTTATTAAAAGGAGGAAATTATAAATGTTTCAAAGAAAAGAACTAAATTATTCGTTAGATGCTCTAGAACCAATTATATCTAAAGAAACCATGGATTATCATTACAACAAACATCACAAAGCATATGAAGATGGTTTAAATAATACTCTTGCAAAATTAGAAAATAACAATCAACCTACCGATCTAAATCAATTAATGCGCGACTATTTAACCTTACCAAATGAATGCCATGTTGGTATTCGCCAATTTGGTGGCGGATTAATTAACCACAATTTCTTTTTTAGTATCCTAGCCAAAAACAAACCAATTAGTAATGGTAAATTAAAAACTCTTATTGAAGAAACCTACGGGTCAATGGAAAAATGACAAGAAAAAATGCGTGACGCCGCCTTACAAGTCTTTGGTAGTGGTTGAACATGATTATTAATTGATCGTAATGGCAAATTAAAAATTTTTAACACCTTTAACCAAGATAATCCTTGATTTTTAAAATCCTATCCTTTAATCGGTATTGATGTTTGAGAACATGCCTATTATATTGACTATCGTAACGACCGTAAAACTTATGTAACTAAATTTTTTGACATTATTAACTGAGAAGAAGTTGAAAAACTATATGACACTTATTTAAAAAATAATTCTAAATAATACTAATTTTAATAAAAAAGATGAATTCAATGAATTCATCTTTTTTATTAAATAATTTATTGAATTATTGCAATAACTTCACCAGCTTTAACAGCACCTAATTTAATATTAGTAATTTTTTTACCTTTTAAACTATCAGGTAAAAAAATTAACGGCGATTGATTTGATTTAATCTCACCAGCAATTTCACTTCAATTAACAACTGCTAATAATTCATTAGCCTTTACTTTTTGACCTTGTTTAACTTTTGGTTCAAACCCCCTACCTTTTAAATTAACCGTATCTAAACCAATGTGTAGTAAACATTCTACTTTTGTTCGATGTTGAATTCCATAAGCATGATTCGTAGGAAATATTGAAGTTATCGTACCTGCAAACGGTGCATAAAACTCATTAGCAGCAGGAATTAATGCGACACCATCACCTAACATCTTTTCATTAAACACCTCATCATCAACATCAGTAATATTAATTAC
The DNA here is from genome assembly GCF_964264785.1 of Spiroplasma endosymbiont of Tipula paludosa. Taxonomy (NCBI): domain Bacteria; kingdom Bacillati; phylum Mycoplasmatota; class Mollicutes; order Entomoplasmatales; family Spiroplasmataceae; genus Spiroplasma; species Spiroplasma endosymbiont of Tipula paludosa. The sequence goes on along the minus strand of NZ_OZ183484.1, from coordinate 1,182,830 downwards.
TTCACCATCTACTGGTGATAAAATTTCAATTTGCTTTTTTTTAAAAAAATTACCAAAACTAAACATTTAATTATTTTCCTTTCATATATTATATATATCTTTAATTATATGTGAAAAAATCACTTTTGTCATTAAAACAAAAGTGATAGGTCGCGTTTAGTTTTCTTAGGTATTGCTTTGAAGAAGTAAAACAATCAGCTAATTTATATTATTTAATTACTAAACTAACCCTGCCTTTCTTGTTATTGTCATTTTTATTCGTTATGATTTTATCATATTATTGAATTTTTACACAACAAAAAATTATTAATTGGTCGCGTTTAGTTTTCTTAGGTATTTTTTGCCAAATTGTAAAGTTAAGTGCAACTAAATTATTTTTCTAACCAAATATTCGATTGGCGAAAGATAATTTAGTATTTTTCTTGGTCTTTGGTTTAAAGACAATATAAATTTATGAACTGCATTTTTAGTAGTGTTTGAAAAATTAAATTTTTTAGGAAATTTTTCTCTAATTAAACCATTAGTATTTTCATTAGTACCTCTTTGTCAAGGTGAATATGCATCAGCAAAATAAATTTTCACATTTAAATTTTTTTCAAGTTGTTGTCAATTAGCAAATTCTTTACCCCTATCAAATGTTATAGTCTTAACAAGATTATTTGGAAGAATTGATAAATAATGACTAATATTTTTGTTAATAACTTTAGTAGTTCTATTTTCAACTAATATTGCTAAAGTAAATCTTGATGTTCTTTCAACTAAAGTTATTAAACATGATTTACTTTTACCTCGTGATGATACTACAGTATCACCTTCTCAATGGCCAAGAGTTATGCGATTATTAACATTTCGTTCTTTAATGGATTTACCATTAAATTTACCCCGATTTTCTTGAGATTTTCGTTTCTTACCTTTTCTTCTTAAATTTTTACTAGTAACCTTTTCAAGTAATCCAGAATAAATTCAATTGTAAATTGTTTTAAAACTAATAATTCATTCTTGATGAAAATTTTTAATTCTGCCATAAATTTGTTCAGGCGATCAACCTAATAATAATTTTTGTTGTACATATTTTACTAATTCTCTATTTTTAAATGCTGAATTATACTTGTAAGTGCAAGTAAATAAAATTGCAAAAGATTTCATATAAAAATTTCATGATGCTAAGTTTATTTTAGAAAAAGTAAATTTAAGGAGTTTTTATATGGGATACAAACATCTTGGCATAGATGAAAGAATTTATATTGAGAATCAATTGAAATTTAAAGTAAAAATTAGTGAAATAGCTAAAAATCTTAATCGAAGTATTAGTACTATTAATCGAGAAGTTAATAGAAATAAAGATAATAATCATTATTTTTCATTAATTGCACAAAATAAAGCAGAAAATAGAAAACAATTACATGTTTATTTTCATAAATTTAAAAATAGAGAATTAGTAAAATATGTACAACAAAAATTATTATTAGGTTGATCGCCTGAACAAATTTATGGCAGAATTAAAAATTTTCATCAAGAATGAATTATTAGTTTTAAAACAATTTACAATTGAATTTATTCTGGATTACTTGAAAAGGTTACTAGTAAAAATTTAAGAAGAAAAGGTAAGAAACGAAAATCTCAAGAAAATCGGGGTAAATTTAATGGTAAATCCATTAAAGAACGAAATGTTAATAATCGCATAACTCTTGGCCATTGAGAAGGTGATACTGTAGTATCATCACGAGGTAAAAGTAAATCATGTTTAATAACTTTAGTTGAAAGAACATCAAGATTTACTTTAGCAATATTAGTTGAAAATAGAACTACTAAAGTTATTAACAAAAATATTAGTCATTATTTATCAATTCTTCCAAATAATCTTGTTAAGACTATAACATTTGATAGGGGTAAAGAATTTGCTAATTGACAACAACTTGAAAAAAATTTAAATGTGAAAATTTATTTTGCTGATGCATATTCACCTTGACAAAGAGGTACTAATGAAAATACTAATGGTTTAATTAGAGAAAAATTTCCTAAAAAATTTAATTTTTCAAACACTACTAAAAATGCAGTTCATAAATTTATATTGTCTTTAAACCAAAGACCAAGAAAAATACTAAATTATCTTTCGCCAATCGAATATTTGGTTAGAAAAATAATTTAGTTGCACTTAACTTTACAATTTGGCAAATTTATGAAAATAAACATGTAATTGTTTTCTATTTTCTGCTTTATTTTGTGCAATTAATGAAAAATAATGATTATTATCTTTATTTCTATTAACTTCTCGATTAATAGTACTAATACTTCGATTAAGATTTTTAGCTATTTCACTAATTTTTACTTTAAATTTCAATTGATTCTCAATATAAATTCTTTCATCTATGCCAAGATGTTTGTATCCCATATAAAAACTCCTTAAATTTACTTTTTCTAAAATAAACTTAGCATCATGAAATTTTTATATGAAATCTTTTGCAATTTTATTTACTTGCACTTACAAGTATAATTCAGCTTATATTTAATTTATTAATACGAAAGGATAAATATTATGCAACATAAAATTGTTAAAAAACTATTAAAAGAACAAAAAGTTGATGCTTTATTAATTACATCTGATTATAATCGTTTGTGATATACAACATTTTCTTCAACAGCAGGATATTTATTAGTTACTAAAGAAAAGTCGTTTTTAATTTTAGATGGACGATATATTGAAGATGGAAAAATGCAAGCAAAAAATATTGATAACATTATTTTAATGGAAAATATTTATGAACAATTAAATGAATTAATTAAGAAATATAACATTATAACATTAGGCTTTGAAAGCGAATATACTTCATATGCTTTATTTACAACTTGAAGTGAAAAATTAGCGGTTTCATTAAAAGCTGTATTAGTAAATAAAATCCGTATGATTAAAACTAAGGATGAAATTAAAAAATTAAAACAGGCTGCTAAGATCGGTGATAAAACATTTAAAGCAATTATTAAAAAAGTAAAGCCTAATATGACTGAAAAGCGATTAGAAAGAATTATTATTGATAATTTCCTTAAATTTGGTGGTGAAAAACCGAGTTTTGATTGCATTGTAGCATCAGGCGTTCGTTCATCGTTACCCCACGGTAGGGCTACTAATAAAGTAATAAATAATAATGAAATTATCACTTGTGATTTTGGTGTTATTTATCAAGGATTGTGTTCTGATATGACAAGAACTTTTGTTATTGGTAATAAACTAGATAAAAAATTGGAAGATATTTATAAGATTGTTTTAGAAGCTCAAGATTTAGGAATTAAGGCGATTGCTCCTGGAATATCATCAGGTACAATTGACAAAATATGTCGTGAATATATTACTAAAAAAGGTTATGGTAAATATTTTACTCATAGTACTGGTCATGGTTTAGGCATTGAAGTTCATGAATATCCATATATAACCAATAATTCGGATATTATTTTAGAAGTAGGAATGGTAATTACTGTTGAACCAGGAATTTATATTCCTCAATTAGGTGGTGTTAGAATTGAAGATGATATTTTAGTAACTAAGAAAGGTTATGAAATATTAACTAAGTCTTCAAGAGATTTAATATTTGTAAAATAATTTATGTTAAAAAAATGATAAAATAAACTTAATAGGAGGTAGGTAATATTGAATAATAGAAGAAAAATAGTTTTAGTTGGTTGTGGAGCAGTAGGCTCATCATTCTTGTATTCTTGCATTAATACTGGTTTAGCATCAGAATATGTTTTAATTGATGCTTTTCAAGATGTTGCCCACGGTAATAGATTAGACTTTGAAGATACTTTAGCATGACAAGAAAGACCCTTTCATAAAGTAACAAACGGTTCGTATCTTGATTGTAAAGATGCTGATATTATTGTTGTTACCGCAGGTCGTCCGCAAAAACCTGATGAAACAAGACTAGATTTAGTAGTTGATAATGCTAAAATAATTAGTAATATTATGAAAGAAATTAAAAATTCTGGATTTGGCGGTATTGTAATTATTGCTTCTAATCCTGTTGATGTATTAACATTTGTTGCTCAAAAAGTTAGTGGTTTTGCTACAAATCGTATTTTTGGATCAGGAACAATTCTTGATTCTTCACGATTAATGTTTGCTTTAGGAGAACATTTTAAAATTTCACCAACATCGGTGACCGCATATATTGCTGGTGAACACGGTGATTCATCTGTTGCATTATACTCCAAAGCAATTGTTGGTGCTGAAAATTTAATGACTTTAAAGAAAAACCAGTTAATTAATGATGAAACATTAAAATCAATTCATAAATTAGTTATTCAAAAAGCTTATGAAATAATTAAATTAAAAAAAGCTACTCATTATGGAATTGGTGTTTGTTTAGCAAGAATTGTTAAAGCAGTTTTAAATGATGAACAAGTGATTTTACCTGTTGGTGCTTATTTAAACGGTGAATATCACCAAAAAGATATTTATACAGGTATTCCCGCAGTCATAGGAAGTAATGGCATTGAAAGAGTAGTACAATTGGATATTAGTGAACAAGAACAAGAACAATTTAATAGTTCTTGTGATGCTTTAAGAAAAGTTATTACTGTGGCTATTGAAGCTATTAATTAGTAAGGAAGACATAATTTTAAGGAGTTATAGTAATGCCTAAAAATTTAGAAAATGTTGTAGAAATCTTTGATGGTAATGTTGATTTAGTTACATCAGCATTAAGCGAAGGAAAAACAATTATTATGGCTGTTAATAAAGGACCATTAGCAAATAAATCAATTGAAACCGGTTATTCAGAATTTTTTGATGCGCAAGTAGAATTTAAAGAAGATAAAGAAAATGCTGGTACTTGTGCTTGTGGTGAACCAGCTGATTGTTTAGTTTATATGTGAAGAGAGAATAAATAGAATTTTTAAAAGCATAAGACTGCAAGGATTGCAAATTGAGATTTAGTTTAATTGAAATAAGTATTTAATAAAAACTGTAAAACTTTCAAGTTTTACAGTTTTTTCTATTTATTAATTTTATTTCAAAAATAACAAATTTAAAAGAAGTTAAGAAAAATCATTTTTATTGAAAGTTTGAGAAATATTTTATAATTAAATTCCAAATTAAAAAGATTAACAGACTGAAATTTGGTGAGAGAAGTGTTGATAGTTTAATTTGCTTTTGATTAATTTAAATATCTTTGCATACATATAATGTCAATTATATTAATAAAAAATAAAAATGAGGGTAAAAAATTGAAAAAATTATTTAGTTTATTAGGAGTAATAATTTTAAGCGTAACTATTTTAAGTATTAGACTTGGTACATAACCTTTAATTTTATCTACTATTTTGATAATTATTTTTTAGATGAAATACAAATGTTAGATAAATACAAAGATAAAAATGAATTTTATAGTTTAGTCGGCATAAAATGTTATAGTTATGTACCAAGTCTAATATAGAAATAAGTACATAAGTTTAAATAGGCAGTAATGCGTTTTTTAGTTTTATAGTAATAAGGATTGCGGCAATTAGCACTTAGTCAACTTTGGATTTTTGCTTTTAAATCTGCTAAATCTGCTTGAGAAATAATATATTTCATTTTAAAACTCCTTAAATTAAGAAAATCGTATTACAAAAATACGATTTTCAAGAATGGTTATTAAATTACTAAATTAATGAGGCATTTCGGCAGAAAATAAAACTATACGATAAAGACTTGAAACTTTTTCAAATGAAATTTTAACATTAACAATTTCTTCGAGTCAATAACTATCAACATCATAAGTAAAATTATAAATACGATAACCATTTATTTTTTTATAAACACCATTTTTGTTATAAAGATTAGTAAATTCTGAACTAGCTAAATAAAATTGTTTTTGTGGTAATAGAAAATTAGGTAATAAAATATCACTTTTAGTAAAATCAATCATAACACTTTTTACATTAGGGATTATAATTAAACCACTATTTTGAATACTAGTAAACTTTAAATCATATTTAGGTCGCGTTTAGTTTTCTTAGGTATTTTTTAAAAAAGAAAAAATAGTCATTTACTATAAATTATTTCAATATGCAAATTAAGTATATATTTCTTATGTATGATTTTTGTTGTAAAAAATTATTTTAATGTTGTTTTTATAAGCATTTTACTTAGTTTTTATAACCTTTTTATTAAGAATATGTTTGTTAATATTAAATATTTTGTTTTATTAATTATTTTTCAAGTAAAAAGGTAATAAATTTTTAGTTGCTTTTCTTTCAAAATTATTCAAATCTTTACCCACCTAACAAAACTTTATGCGCCCTCATATTTATTTAAAACATTACTATTTTTACTACAACCAAAAACAAACATTACACATACTAAATTTAAAGCTGATAAAAATTTTCGCATAAAGAAAAATCCTCCTTTCAAAGGAATTATATTAGACTTGGTACATAACCTTTAATTTTATCTACTATTTTGATAATATTATTTACTAGGTGAAGTACAAATGTTAGATAAATACAAAGACGAAAATGAATTTTATAGTCTAATAGGCATAAAATATAAAACTTTCATGAAAATGGTAGAAATTTTAAAAGAAGCTAAAGCTAAACAAAAACAAATTGGTGGTAGACCAAATAAATTATCAATAGAGCAAAGATTACTTATGACTTTAGAATACTGAAAAGAATATAGTACATATCGTATTATTGCAAAAAAATATAATATTAGTCATGTTAGTTGTATTCGTAATATCTTTTGAGTTGAAAATACTCTAATAAAAAATAGTCACTTTCATATACCTGGCAAAAAGATATTATTGGAACATAAAGTTACTAATAATAATTTATTAGCAATTGATGCTACAGAAATTCCAATTGAAAGAATTAAAAAAAACTAAAATTATTATTTTCTGGTAAGAAAAGGCAACATTCATTAAAATCGCAAATAATTATTGATTTATTTAACAATAAAATTATTTCAGTAGATTTTTGTTATGGCAGTATTCATGATTATAAGTTATTTTTAAAATCAAATACACTTATAAATCCAAAATTAGAATTAATTGCCGATTCAGGCTATCAAGGTTTGCAAAATGTTCATAAAAATACATTATTGCCAATTAAAAAGAGTAAAAATAATCCCTTAAATCCAGATAAAAAGGAATATAATAGCTTTTTAAGTAAAGTTAGAATTGCCATTGAACATGTTTTTGCTAGATTAAAAAGATTTAAAATACTAGTTTATCGTTATCGCAATAAGATTAGAAGATTTGGATTACGATTTAACTTAATTTCAGGAATATATAATTTTGAATTAAGCTAGTTATAGTTATGTACCAAGTCTATTATAAAAAATATTGGAAATATTTAAGAGAACTTTTTTAATATCATTAATAAAATTGCTAATGGCACTACAAATTCAAATAACATCTGAAATGCTGGAATAACTTCAAATACCGGAAAGGCAGTTTTGGTAAAATTAATCGTCGTTTTGGCAATATCTGCAAGAGGGTGAATTAAAAGATTAATTCCAGAAAGACCAAGTAATCAATTCAACACACTAACAGAAGCGTGTTGAATACCACAAGATATAGCACTAAATAATCCCCAATAAGAACAATTAGGCGTCGGAATTAAATCATCCATATTACCACTTATTCCGCCACCAATAAAAGCTGTTGAATTCAAAATGTTAAAATCGTATAAAGAATAATGATATTCAGTACTTTCATTTTTCTTTTTATATAGCGGAAAACTTAGTGTAAAAATATTAATTCCATACATGACATCAACTTTGGCATTGTAAAAATGCAATTTATTGCTAGTAACATTCCATAATTGGTTATCATATGCTTTTAACACATTAAAATTTATTTGATAAGAACTTTTACCAGTGTTAAAACCATTGGCGGTTTGTTTATCTTTAACAAAAAAATAGGAACGAAAAATCATATTCTTACTATTTTCGATTGTGGAACCAAAGTTAATTAAATACTGTTTGGGATAAAAGGTAATTAAGGAACGATAGAAAAATCCCATTTGTAAAACATTTTTAGGGATTTGTTTCATTCCTTTGTAATCTAATTCTACATAAGTGGAAGCATCCATATCAAAACTCGAATAAAAAAATTGTACAAAAAAGTCACCTAAAACTTTATAAATTTTATTAAATAAACCATTAATAAAATCAATAGTTAAATTTTTTTGATAATAAAGCATAAAATCTTTAAAATCTGATTTTAATTTGTCATCGTATCGTAAAAAATCGAAAGTATTACCATAATAATTAATTTGTCCAAAAAAGGTATTAATAAAATCTTTGGCTCAACCATCTAATCATCTAAACTTAATCAATTGTTCATCATTTAAATAAAAAGTAACCATCCCTAAAGAAATTTCAATTTTAAAAATATCATTAAAACTAGAAAATTCTAAGCTATCAAAAAAATATAATAGACTTGGTACATAACCTTTAATTTTATCTACTATTTTGATAATTATTTTTTAGATGAAATACAAATGTTAGATAAATACAAAGATAAAAATGAATTTTATAGTTTAGTCGGCATAAAATGTTATAGTTATGTACCAAGTCTATTGTTGTTTCTTGCAATAATGACAATAAATCAAAAGAAATTGAAAAAGGAATTTATAGTATTAGTTCAATTGAATCACCAACAAAGATTATTGCTAAAAATCCTTTCAAAGTTGATTTAACTGAAGTAAAAAATGCATTAAAACCACAAGTTTTTAAAGAACTTACAAAAATTAATAATGCTTTAACTGAAAATGATTTTGATATCGGAGTTTGAATTTTTGTAAATGATAAGATTATTACACAACCTTATGATTTAACAACTTCAAAATTTGCAAAAATTAGAATTATTGGATACAGAAAAATAAATGGTATATTAACTAATTTAATACCAGTTAATTTACCAATTGCAACAACTAGTTAATTAATTTATAAAAATATATTGTGATTTCTTAATGAACGATAGGTAGGGTAAATTCTCTGCGGTTTTATTTTTGTGGTATAATTACTTCTGATTTGAAAAAAATAATAGTTTTAATAAAACTATTTAGAGGTGGTAGTAATGAGATTTCAAGATATTGGTTTAAGTAATGAAGTGTTAGCAACAATTGATTCATTAAAATTTGTTGCTCCAACAAATATTCAAAAGAAAATGTTGCCTTTAATGGTTAAGGGACAAAATGTTATTGTTAGTGCCAATACAGGAACTGGGAAAACTGTTGGTTATTTATTAGCAATTTTAAGTAAAATTAATCCAACGATTAACAAGACGCAAGCAATTATAATTGTACCAACAAGAGAGTTAGCGGTGCAAATATATAATGTTAGTCAAAAATTTATTAAAAATAATCCTAATTTGAAAATTGCTAATTTAATTGGTGGTCAAGATTTAGAGCAACAAAAGCAAAAGTTTAATACTAATTATCCGCATTTAGTTATTGGAACACCAACAAGATTAAAGCGAAGGTCGCGTTTAGTTTTCTTAGGTATTGCTTTGAAGAAGTAAAACAATCAGCTAATTATATTATTTAATTATTAAACTAACCCTGCCTTTCTTGTTATTGTCATTTTTATTCATTTTCATTTTATCATATTATTGAATTTTTACACAATAAAAAATTATTAATACTTCAATAGTTTAATTGTTTTTGAAAAATAAGCAAACTATTCAAACCAGTAATTTTAATTAATTACTGTTTTTTTGTTTTGTCAAAATATAAAAGAGAAAAAATAAAAAGTTGCTTACTTAGTTGTTTAAGAGCAGTATCGTCATATAAAGCTACATTTTGGGGGTAGTGATTTTAACAGTTTAATTATTTTTAAATTCTAATATTTTTCATTTGGCATATCTTTCATTTTTATCTCATTCTTGTACTTTCATTTTTATGTTTTTTAATTTTTTATTTTGATATGATAAAAAATCTTTATTTTCTCAATATCTTGGTTCACTGTTTTTTTCTCAATTTAAATCATATTCTAATGATTTTAATATTGGTAGTGTAATCTTGTCATTTTTGTCAACATAAAATTCTCAACCATTAAGTTTCATTCGTGGAGGCAAGTTTTTGGGCATAAATTCATTTTCTACATTAACTTTTATTTCTCATTTTTGATTTCACTTGCTGTTGTCATCTTTTGATGATTTAAGTGTTAATTTTGATTTTTTTAAGTTTAATTCGTATGATTCATTCTTAATTTCTAATATTGGTTTATTTTCTTTTTTAGAGCACCCAACTATTGGCAATGTTGTCAGCCCCAAAAGAACTATTATATTTAAAATTTTCATAAATTTAACTCCTTTATTTTGTTTTTTTAATATATATATATATATATAATAATTATACAAAAATTCTTAATATCATTAGAAAAATGGCAAAACCGATTAAAAATTGAAAGGTATAGTAAAAAGCTGGCACCGTTTTAAAAACTGGAAAAATGGCGGTTGAAAAGTTAACTGTTGCTTTTGCAATAATTGCTAATGGTCGCAAAATTGTAATGATTTGTGACGCTGTCAGCATTCAGTTTAGCATTTTAATACTAGCATTTTGAATGGCACAACCAATATCATTAAATGTGGGTATTCATCGCCCTGAATATTTGCAATTTGCTGGCGGGATTAAGTCATCTCATTCTGAGTTGGTGGAACCATCAGGAATAAAGGCTGTGGAATTTAAGACATTAAAGTCATAAATTTTAAAATTGTAATTAGAGATATTACCTTTGTGATAAAGAGGAAAGGTTAGGGTAAAAATATTAATACCATAACGAATATCAATATCGGTATTGAGATAATTAATACTATTAGCAGTCTTGCTGGTTGGCAAGGTAATCAGTTTATTGTCGTAAGATTTAAGGACATTAAAATCAATTTGATAAATGCCATTAGTGTTGTTAATAACATTGTAATTCTCTTGGTGCATTTTTTTGTCAAAAGTAAAGAAATAACTTCTTAGTAATAATTCTGAGTTTCCTATAATATTTACTAAGTATTTTTTGGGATAAAAGGTAATTAATGAACGATAAAAGAAACCGATTTGAATAAAGTAATCCTTCTTATAGTTTTCTACACCCTTAAAATCAATTTCGGTATGAGTTTTTTCGTCCATATCAAAAGTCGCATAAAATAAACTAGCAAAGAAATTGCCAAGAATTTCATAGATTTCATCAAAAACATTTTTGTAATCGCTGTTGTTAATACTAGGAATGTTGTTTTTAAAATATAGGTAAATATCATTTTTTAAATTGGGGTCATAGCGCAGAAAACTAAATCTAACATTGAGGTAATTTAAGGTACCAAAGAGATACTTAATTAAATAATAATCGTTAGTATTTACAGTGTTATATTTTCAGATTTCGGTTTCACCGTGTAGCAATTGTAAATACTTATTTCCGGCAATTAGAGTTTTGTTAAATGCCTTAATTTTCAAAACATTCTCATTTACTACATTTTTATCACTAGAAGTTTTATGATAAAAATAGCTCTCGTCTTTAAAGCCGTGATTTTTAATCGTAAATTCTTTGTAATAACCTTTTTCTAGAGTGTCAATGAAATTAAATACGGGCGTTCAATAGAGATACGAGTAATTAAATTTATCAAAATCACCACGGTGAATCATTAAGTAATCAAGATTATCAAGAACATCGTTATAGTTATGGTTGCCATCAAATTTGGTGGTTTTTTCTGGCAAATCAATATCAGTCGAGGGTTTAATTTCTGATTGTGCGTCAAATTCTAATATTTTTCATTTGGCATATCTTTCATTTTTATCTCATTCTTGTACTTTCATTTTTATGTTTTTTAATTTTTTATTTTGATATGATAAAAAATCTTTATTTTCTCAATATCTTGGTTCACTGTTTTTTTCTCAATTTAAATCATATTCTAATGATTTTAATATTGGTAGTGTAATCTTGTCATTTTTGTCAACATAAAATTCTCAACCATTAAGTTTCATTCGTGGAGGCAAGTTTTTGGGCATAAATTCATTTTCTACATTAACTTTTATTTCTCATTTTTGATTTCACTTGCTGTTGTCATCTTTTGATGATTTAAGTGTTAATTTTGATTTTTTTAAGTTTAATTCGTATGATTCATTATTTTGCCTTTTACTTCTAATTAGTGATTGTGCTGTTGCTTTGTCATTATTAATGTTTTGTGGAATGGTAAAAATGTTATTGAAACCAATAGTTAGCACGGTAAATATTTTCATAAACATTTTTATCACTCCTTTTTAAAATATTTTATTTTTCATTATTCTTTTAGTTTTAATATTTTTTAACATAAAACGAATTAAGCAGTTTACTATTTCTGTTATGGTTACTCATACTAAGGAATAACCTATAATCATTAACTTACCAATTGCTCCAAAATTTTTAATAAATTGTTGCAAATTTTCAATATCTGTATGTAACAATAAAACTATACTTAAAGATATGAATATAATGTAATTAAGTATTATTCATCAATATCTTTTTAAAAAATTAATGAGTTTGTTTAGTTTCATTTTTCAAAGCTCTTTTTTCCTTAATTTTCTTAACAATAAGTCAAACTAATTTTTCAACTTGAAAAGCAATAAATATTGCACTACCAAATCAATAAACAAATAATCCAAGCAACATAATTGCGGTATTTAAACCAAAAAACTTATACATATCTTTTTCAATAAAATCAATAAATTCGTCATTTGTTCCCATTACTCACTTAGTATCCAATAAAGTTAAAGCTCAAAGTATTAAGTTTATAAAGATAAAAATAATGCTAAGCAATATTTTTAACCAATGATTTTTAAATCAATTTTTAATTCTTAATTTTAATGACATTTTTTCTTTTAAATTATCTTTTTTAAATAATTTTGCTAAAAATTTTTTCATTTTAATTCTCCTTTCATATTTTTATCGTCCTTTAATCACAATAAATAAAGCAATAAGTACACAAGTAACGCCAAGAATGGTAAAGATTGGATGTTGTGAAAATGTTCGTGCCATTGGTTTAAATAGTTCTAAAATTGTTAAATTACTAGTAATAAACTTTTGGAAATTGGCAAGACCTTCGCTAATGTAGTTTGTTAAAGTTTCAAAATGACTACCAGCTAATAATCCAAGAACAGTTATTAAGATAAAAATAATAATTAGTTTAAACATTGTTAGTTACCTTGTTTTGTTTTTATTGGTTTTATTTGTTTTTTGACTTTTCCTCATGCACTTAAACGGCCACTATTTTTAACCGCATATTGGCGTTGTTTTTCTAAATTAACTTGTTGACTACCAAATCCAAGAATAATTGCCATAAGAAATTCTACAGCCAGCGTTAAGAATAAAGGAAATATTAGTTGAATATTTGTTCCTGGTACTTCTAAACTTCAAATTAAGTCAAAAACTTTATAAAGCATTTGAGCGAGAAAGTCGGCCATTTTTGCGAGATTTTCCATTTTTCATTATTCCTTTTCTTTCATTTTTCTTAAAAATTTGCTAAATTTATCCATTTTTAAGTATTCTAAGTCTTCTAAATCAATTGATGTGTCATTATAGTATTTATCTTCATAGTCAGGATTCACTTTTGAATTTAAGTAATCTCTTAAAAACGCTAGGTAAAAAGAATTGTAAGTGTTAAGTATTGGTAAAGGAATTTTTAGTTTAAAAAAATAAATATCAAGTTCAGGAATATCGCGATATTTAATGCGACGACCCTTTTTATTATTTTTAGCATCAATTAAGGTGTTTCGTCAGCGTTCATATTCTTCAATGCTCGTAAAGGTGCCATAAATGACTTTTAAGTAGGGGCGAAAAATATTAACTGGTTTTTTGCGAATTCCCACAATCACATTGTTGGCAATATCACGAACTTTAACTCAAATATGTTTATCTCTTTGACCACTAGCGAGAACAATATGACCGAAATGGCGTGCAAGAGCGAAATACTCTTGAATACCAGTTTCTTCGTTTTTGGTATTATTTTTTTCTCAATCGGTTCCTTCTAAAAATAAATTGGTTTCATCTCACAACAGTAAGGTTTTGTCTGGCAATACCGGATAATCAAAGTCTAATAATCCCATATGCCCTAAGCTTAATTTTTGGGTTTCTAGTAATGGGAAAGTTGATGCGATGTGATATTTCTTCTTTTTTAGTAATTTTGCTGCATATACTAGAAAGGCGGTTTTTCCAGTTCCTAACGAACCAATCACAATATTTAATGGTGAGTTTTTTAAGAAGTTAATCACTTTGTTAATTTGTGTGAAATTACCGATTTTAAAAAGGAAAACTAAAATACAACCGGCTAAAAATAAATAGCTCACAATGTTTTTGAAATAACCGTTGTAAATGTATCAAATTGCTCCTCAATGTCATAAAATTAAAAATGAGGTGCGATTCAATTCAATAAAATGGTTATTTTTTTCTATTATTCATTTGCAAAATTTCATCTTGCACCTCACTTTATTTTTTGTTAGCGGACTGCGCCAAGTAATTTTTCAAACATTTTAAAACAAATAAAGAATATTGCCAAAATAAATGGAAAAATGAAGATTCAGTAGTCAGCAAAGAAGTTACCGACTTGTGGCATATTAACGGCAATAATTTCTCACATTTTAGTAAATGCTGTTATAATTGCATTTCACAATTTAGTCATCGCATCGCTAGCTGTTATTTTTGCTGGTGCCTCAGCTAAGAAAGTTGTAAACATATAATCACCCCCTTTCTTTAATGTAACTTCTTGAAATTAATTTCGCTTTTATCTAAATACTGATATGGTTTTCCAAAGTAGCATTAGAATAAATCACACCATAATTGCTGTTAAGAATCAAAAAGCAATGTTTGCTATTAAAATTCAAAGTGTTTCTTTGGTTAAATCAATTTCTTTACCACCACTAATATGAGCCGGGATAGTTGTGATTTGAATGAATAAATCTCAGAAAGTTTGTTTAATTTGTTCTCAATTAAATTCTTTTAAGTTTATTGTCATTTTTTATTTCCCAAAAATCATTTTTATTGGTAAATACATAATTGAAATTAAGGCGAAAATAAAAGTAATGATAATAATTAATCCGGCAATAAATGCAACTTGTGCAGGCATTTTTTCTATCGGAACAAACAGTTTTAAGAACTCCATAATAATTTCTCAAAACATTATTTTTTGTGCTCGTTATTTTCTTTTGAATTAGGAGCTTTAACTCATTCTTCAAAGCGAGCAATAAATACTTTCTCGTCTTTTGTGAAATTACCAGTATTATTTTTAATGGCATTTTTATATTTAATTCGCATTTTTATTTTGGCATAAATTTTATAAGCAAAATATGCCGATAGCATTATGCTGATAATAATAAATATTAGTCCAATTGCAATATTCATTTTTAAACTCCTTTAAAATAGTTATAATTCATATCTTTTTTGTTATTTTCTTTTTCGGCAATGAAGAAGCCTAATAAATCTTGGCCTTTAATTAACTTCGTTTCTTGCTCTTGTTGATTAATTGAAATTACTTGATATTTACTATCTTTTATTATTCCAATGCAAATTGAATTTTCGTATTTTCCTTTATAAACAAATCGCTTTGGAAACCAAATGCCGATTTGTTTATTAAATCATGGAATTTTTGGCGCTTTAATAAGCATTGCGTTTTGCGTTTCTTTTAAAAGATACTTCTTAGTATTTAAGAAAATGTTTTCAATGTTTTTCATAGTAAATTACCTTTCTTATGAATAAACTAAGTTAATTAACTTAGTTAATATAACTTAGTTTTTTAAACACTTATATATCGCAGATTTAAGTGTTTAACAAGCTTTGTTATTAAATTTTATTTTTTAATTAGATAAAGATTTTAATAATTTTAAACTTAGTATATCCCCTATATAGAAATTTCTACACTTTAACATCCGCATCCTACCCTTGGAACTAATTTAATAGCGTGTATATTTTTAGGAAATCCACCCATTCATTTTTTTATTGCAAAACGAAACAAATTGCTATAGCTAATAGGATGTTATCTATTAACTGGTAAACTTCTTTCGGTTATGGCGACCACCCACAATTTATCGTGCTTTTTTAATACATACCAACATTATTAACTCACTTGTATTTAATTTTCAAAGAACAAATTTTTAACATCTTATAAAATAAAAAGACAATCATTGCTGACTGTCTTAATACTTATTCAAATCTTTTCCCACCTAACAAAACTTTATGCGCCCTAAAGCGAATGATTGATGAACAAGCGTTAGCTTTAACTACTAGTAAGATGGTTGTTTTGGATGAAGTGGATATGGTTTTTGATTTAGATTTTGTTAATGAAGTAGATTTTTTATTATCGAAACTTGCTTCAAATACACAATTTATGGTATTTTCAGCAACTATTAATAATGAATTACAAAATTTTTTAAAGAAATATTTAAAAAATACGACAATTTTTGATTTAAGTGATTATAAAATTCAAACAAATATTGAACATTTTTTAGTTAAAACCCGATATCGTAATCGGATTGAAATTTTGAAAAATCTTTTAACAACAGTTGATCCATTTTTATGTTTAATTTTTGTTAATAAAAAAGAAGATATGGACCAAGTTCTTGATTTGTTACAAGAACAAAATATTAAAGTCGGACAAATTCATAGTAGTTTAAAATCGCGTGAACGCATTAAAATGCTAAAACGAATTAATAATCTTGAATTTAAATTTGTTGTTTGCTCTGATATTGCTTCAAGAGGTATTGATTTACCAGGAGTTTCACATATTATTTCATTAAATTTACCGTATGATTTAACATATTATTTTCATCGTGCAGGAAGAACAGGTAGAGGAAAATATCATGGATATTCTTATTTATTTTATGATTCGTCAGATGAAGAGGGAATTGCATATTTAACTAAAAAGGGAATTAATTTTACATTATGAAATGAAAAAGTTAAGAAACCAACAAAGAAGGTTATTAAAAATATTCCCCAAGCGTCAGTAAATGATTTACAAAAAGTTATTTCAAAGTTTCACTCTCAACCAATTAAACCAGGTTATAAAAAACAAAGAAAAGAAGAAGTTAAAAAAGTTATTCAAAAATATCGTAAGAAAAGTTTTAAGAAGTAAGGTTATTCGCCTTACTTCTTATTTTATGTAAGATAAGAAAATAATTTATAGTATAATTTGCATATAACTTAAAATATAAAGGTGATTATGTTGATGAAAAATAAATTAATATTAGGTTGTCATGTATCAATGAAAAGTCCTGATTATCTAGTAGGAGCATTAAATGAGGCTATTAGTTATGGAGCTAATGCTATGATGTTTTATACAGGAGCTCCTCAAAATACAAGAAGAAAGCCCTTAGACCAGTTAAAAATTGATGAATTTAAACAAGGATTAGACAACCATAATTTAGATATTAATAATGTTATTATTCATGCACCCTATATTATTAATTTAGCTAATAGTATTAATCCTAATACTTATATGCTAGCTAAGGAGTTTTTAAAAACAGAAATTAATCGTTCTTTAGCAATTGGTGCTAAATATATCGTATTGCATCCTGGAAGTAGTGTTGGTGCTGATGCTAGTATTGGTTTACAATATATTATTGATGGATTAAATGAAGTATTGGAGCCTAATCAAAATATTAAAATTGCTTTAGAAACAATGTCAGGTAAAGGTAGTGAATTAGGAATTAATTTTTTGCAATTACAAACAATTATTCGGGGGGTTAAATATTCGCATTTAGTTGGTGTTTGTTGAGATACTTGTCATTTGAATGATGCGGGTTATGATTTAGTTAATAATTTAGAACAAGTTATTGAAGAATTTGATAAGATAATTGGATTGGATAAATTATTTGTTATTCATCTTAATGATTCTAAAAATATTAAAGGTTCCCATAAAGACCGCCATGAGAATATTGGTTATGGTAATTTAGGGTTTGATAGTTTGTGTAGTATTCTTTATCATCCTAAATTTGTTAATATAATTAAAATTTTAGAAACTCCTTGAAATAATTCTGAACCACCATATAAGGAAGAAATTATAATGCTTAAAAATAAGCAATTTAATAATTTTTTAAATCGCTGAATTATACTTGTAAGTGCAAGTAAATAAAATTGCAAAAGATTTCATATAAAAATTTCATGATGCTAAGTTTATTTTAGAAAAAGTAAATTTAAGGAGTTTTTATATGGGATACAAACATCTTGGCATAGATGAAAGAATTTATATTGAGAATCAATTGAAATTTAAAGTAAAAATTAGTGAAATAGCTAAAAATCTTAATCGAAGTATTAGTACTATTAATCGAGAAGTTAATAGAAATAAAGATAATAATCATTATTTTTCATTAATTGCACAAAATAAAGCAGAAAATAGAAAACAATTACATGTTTATTTTCATAAATTTAAAAATAGAGAATTAGTAAAATATGTACAACAAAAATTATTATTAGGTTGATCGCCTGAACAAATTTATGGCGGAATTAAAAATTTTCATCAAGAATGAATTATTAGTTTTAAAACAATTTACAATTGAATTTATTCTGGATTACTTGAAAAGGTTACTAGTAAAAATTTAAGAAGAAAAGGTAAGAAACGAAAATCTCAAGAAAATCGGGGTAAATTTAATGGTAAATCCATTAAAGAACGAAATGTTAATAATCGCATAACTCTTGGCCATTGAGAAGGTGATACTGTAGTATCATCACGAGGTAAAAGTAAATCATGTTTAATAACTTTAGTTGAAAGAACATCAAGATTTACTTTAGCAATATTAGTTGAAAATAGAACTACTAAAGTTATTAACAAAAATATTAGTCATTATTTATCAATTCTTCCAAATAATCTTGTTAAGACTATAACATTTGATAGGGGTAAAGAATTTGCTAATTGACAACAACTTGAAAAAAATTTAAATGTGAAAATTTATTTTGCTGATGCATATTCACCTTGACAAAGAGGTACTAATGAAAATACTAATGGTTTAATTAGAGAAAAATTTCCTAAAAAATTTAATTTTTCAAACACTACTAAAAATGCAGTTCATAAATTTATATTGTCTTTAAACCAAAGACCAAGAAAAATACTAAATTATCTTTCGCCAATCGAATATTTGGTTAGAAAAATAATTTAGTTGCACTTAACTTTACAATTTGGCGTTTTTAAAACAATTTACAATTGAATTTATTCTGGATTACTTGAAAAGGTTACTAGTAAAAATTTAAGAAGAAAAGGTAAGAAACGAAAATCTCAAGAAAATCGGGGTAAATTTAATGGTAAATCCATTAAAGAACGAAATGTTAATAATCGCATAACTCTTGGCCATTGAGAAGGTGATACTGTAGTATCATCACGAGGTAAAAGTAAATCATGTTTAATAACTTTAGTTGAAAGAACATCAAGATTTACTTTAGCAATATTAGTTGAAAATAGAACTACTAAAGTTATTAACAAAAATATTAGTCATTATTTATCAATTCTTCCAAATAATCTTGTTAAGACTATAACATTTGATAGGGGTAAAGAATTTGCTAATTGACAACAACTTGAAAAAAATTTAAATGTGAAAATTTATTTTGCTGATGCATATTCACCTTGACAAAGAGGTACTAATGAAAATACTAATGGTTTAATTAGAGAAAAATTTCCTAAAAAATTTAATTTTTCAAACACTACTAAAAATGCAGTTCATAAATTTATATTGTCTTTAAACCAAAGACCAAGAAAAATACTAAATTATCTTTCGCCAATCGAATATTTGGTTAGAAAAATAATTTAGTTGCACTTAACTTTACAATTTGGCCAATAAAAAAATGAATGGGTGGATTTCCTAAAAATATACACGCTATTAAATTAGTTCCAAGGGTAGGATGCGGATATTAAAGTGTAGAAATTTCTATATAGGGATATACTAAGTTTAAAATTATTAAAATCTTTATTTAATTGCCAAATTGTAAAGTTAAGTGCAACTAAATTATTTTTCTAACCAAATATTCGATTGGCGAAAGATAATTTAGTATTTTTCTTGGTCTTTGGTTTAAAGACAATATAAATTTATGAACTGCATTTTTAGTAGTGTTTGAAAAATTAAATTTTTTAGGAAATTTTTCTCTAATTAAACCATTAGTATTTTCATTAGTACCTCTTTGTCAAGGTGAATATGCATCAGCAAAATAAATTTTCACATTTAAATTTTTTTCAAGTTGTTGTCAATTAGCAAATTCTTTACCCCTATCAAATGTTATAGTCTTAACAAGATTATTTGGAAGAATTGATAAATAATGACTAATATTTTTGTTAATAACTTTAGTAGTTCTATTTTCAACTAATATTGCTAAAGTAAATCTTGATGTTCTTTCAACTAAAGTTATTAAACATGATTTACTTTTACCTCGTGATGATACTACAGTATCACCTTCTCAATGGCCAAGAGTTATGCGATTATTAACATTTCGTTCTTTAATGGATTTACCATTAAATTTACCCCGATTTTCTTGAGATTTTCGTTTCTTACCTTTTCTTCTTAAATTTTTACTAGTAACCTTTTCAAGTAATCCAGAATAAATTCAATTGTAAATTGTTTTAAAACGCCAAATTGTAAAGTTAAGTGCAACTAAATTATTTTTCTAACCAAATATTCGATTGGCGAAAGATAATTTAGTATTTTTCTTGGTCTTTGGTTTAAAGACAATATAAATTTATGAACTGCATTTTTAGTAGTGTTTGAAAAATTAAATTTTTTAGGAAATTTTTCTCTAATTAAACCATTAGTATTTTCATTAGTACCTCTTTGTCAAGGTGAATATGCATCAGCAAAATAAATTTTCACATTTAAATTTTTTTCAAGTTGTTGTCAATTAGCAAATTCTTTACCCCTATCAAATGTTATAGTCTTAACAAGATTATTTGGAAGAATTGATAAATAATGACTAATATTTTTGTTAATAACTTTAGTAGTTCTATTTTCAACTAATATTGCTAAAGTAAATCTTGATGTTCTTTCAACTAAAGTTATTAAACATGATTTACTTTTACCTCGTGATGATACTACAGTATCACCTTCTCAATGGCCAAGAGTTATGCGATTATTAACATTTCGTTCTTTAATGGATTTACCATTAAATTTACCCCGATTTTCTTGAGATTTTCGTTTCTTACCTTTTCTTCTTAAATTTTTACTAGTAACCTTTTCAAGTAATCCAGAATAAATTCAATTGTAAATTGTTTTAAAACTAATAATTCATTCTTGATGAAAATTTTTAATTCTGCCATAAATTTGTTCAGGCGATCAGCCTAATAATAATTTTTGTTGTACATATTTTACTAATTCTCTATTTTTAAATTTATGAAAATAAACATGTAATTGTTTTCTATTTTCTGCTTTATTTTGTGCAATTAATGAAAAATAATGATTATTATCTTTATTTCTATTAACTTCTCGATTAATAGTACTAATACTTCGATTAAGATTTTTAGCTATTTCACTAATTTTTACTTTAAATTTCAATTGATTCTCAATATAAATTCTTTCATCTATGCCAAGATGTTTGTATCCCATATAAAAACTCCTTAAATTTACTTTTTCTAAAATAAACTTAGCATCATGAAATTTTTATATGAAATCTTTTGCAATTTTATTTACTTGCACTTACAAGTATAATTCAGCAGTATTTTCATTAGTACCTCTTTGTCAAGGTGAATATGCATCAGCAAAATAAATTTTCACATTTAAATTTTTTTCAAGTTGTTGTCAATTAGCAAATTCTTTACCCCTATCAAATGTTATAGTCTTAACAAGATTATTTGGAAGAATTGATAAATAATGACTAATATTTTTGTTAATAACTTTAGTAGTTCTATTTTCAACTAATATTGCTAAAGTAAATCTTGATGTTCTTTCAACTAAAGTTATTAAACATGATTTACTTTTACCTCGTGATGATACTACAGTATCACCTTCTCAATGGCCAAGAGTTATGCGATTATTAACATTTCGTTCTTTAATGGATTTACCATTAAATTTACCCCGATTTTCTTGAGATTTTCGTTTCTTACCTTTTCTTCTTAAATTTTTACTAGTAACCTTTTCAAGTAATCCAGAATAAATTCAATTGTAAATTGTTTTAAAACTAATAATTCATTCTTGATGAAAATTTTTAATTCTGCCATAAATTTGTTCAGGCGATCAACCTAATAATAATTTTTGTTGTACATATTTTACTAATTCTCTATTTTTAAATTTATGAAAATAAACATGTAATTGTTTTCTATTTTCTGCTTTATTTTGTGCAATTAATGAAAAATAATGATTATTATCTTTATTTCTATTAACTTCTCGATTAATAGTACTAATACTTCGATTAAGATTTTTAGCTATTTCACTAATTTTTACTTTAAATTTCAATTGATTCTCAATATAAATTCTTTCATCTATGCCAAGATGTTTGTATCCCATATAAAAACTCCTTAAATTTACTTTTTCTAAAATAAACTTAGCATCATGAAATTTTTATATGAAATCTTTTGCAATTTTATTTACTTGCACTTACAAGTATAATTCAGCACTTTGAAATTTAATTAATAAGCTATTTTAAAAAAATAAATAAAGGAATGACAAATTTGTTAATTGTCATTCCTGATAATCTAATAACCACCTAAACCAGCACTTATTACCCGTGTATAGGAATCAGTAATTTCCTTAATAAATTTATTTTGAAAACCAGCATCAGCAGTTTGAATATCAGTAACTCACTGACCATTAATAAAATTAGCAACTGGTAAATAAATACTAGCAACAGATTTATACTCATCATTAACAATATCTTGTGTATCTTTAAACAAAGGCGTATTATAACCAAATTCTAATGATAACTCTGTTTGTACTTTATCTTGTAAAACAAATTGTAAAAACTTATATGCTAAATCCTTATTAGAACTATGTTTAGTAATCATCGCCACATCAGCTCAAACATTTGTTCCTTGCGGTGTTAAAACATCTAGATTAGATATTCCTGTTGTCGAATCAATCTTTGGAATTGCTTTTCGTGGTCGCACACTTTTAAAATTACGATCACGAATATTTTGATTTTTATCATAAAACGAAGCAACAGCATCACCATTATACATTACGGCAATATCAAATAAACGACTAGACTCCGGATCATATGGTGCTGAAAGACTATTAACAATTTCATCACTTTGTAAAGTAACATTATTCTTGTAATCAACAATTAATTCTTTTAATAATTTTGTTGCAAATTCAACATCTTCTTTTCTTTCAGGATTAACTGTTTGATTAATTCTTTGAAATGCTAAACCATATAAACTACGAAAATCACTTAATGCAAAAACATTTTTACCTTCTCGGGCAGCTTGTCATATTAATTCTCATGATACTGTTGTCGGATTTAAATATTCCTCTTTTTTTTCATCATTAGTAGTTAAAATTTCAACACCTTTTTCAATTAATCAATTTTTAGTTTCTGGTTTTTCAAAGTTCAATAATATTGTTAAATCACCTCAAAAATAAGGAACAGCATAATCACTTAATAATCCCTTTTCTGTTTTATAACCAGCAGCAGAAATTACTTTTTTAATACCACAATCAAGATAAGTTCATAAACTATCTACTGGCTTGGTACCATCTAAATCTGAACAACTATTCCCACTAGAAACTTGATCATTACCAATTGGCATTAAGCGACTTCAATCCAATTTTTCAACCTTATTTTCAGCAATAAGTCTTGAAGCCATATAATCAGAAGGAACAATAACATCATAATCAGTAGTAAACATCTTATTATATAAAACTTCATTCTTATCATAAGTTTCTACTTTCATCTTAATGTTATGTGCCATTTCAAATCTTTCCACAACCGAACTATTAATATATTCTCCTCAAATTCCTAATTTAAAATCATAAAGATTATTTTGCACATAAACAAATGTTAAAGCTCCTAATGAGGTAAAACTTAATGCCACAATAATAATTGCTCGCCAAGGTCAACGAACTAATCAATAATATTTCTCTCTTCTTTTCTCACTAATTCGTTCTTGTCGTTTATCGCGACGAATAATTTGTGCTTTTTTTGATTTAATTCATAACTTTTCTTTATCTACTTTAATTTCTAAATGAAAAATTTTTCGTTTTAATTTTAAAATATTAAGATTTTTTACAAGATTAAGATTATTTAACTGCAAATATAACTGCAATAGTTTTCTTTCACTATTAATAATAATTTTAGCCCGATATTTTTCTGTTAAAATTTTATGATTTCGTGACTTAATCTGCGTACTAATAATGGTATAACAATTTCAACTTAAAACTAAAATCGCCACAATTGAAATTAATATTGTGCCAAAAGCATTAACAACCGGCGTTAGTCGTTTTAAAGTATAAATATATGTAGCAACATTAGTTACATTGCCACCTGTGAAATAAGAAATAATAAAATCATCAAACGACATCGCAAAAGAAATAACACTAGCAGCAACAATAGCGGGTCAAATTAAAGGTAAAATAACTTTTCTTAAAGTATATCTCGGACTAGCACCTAAATCCAATGATGCTTCAATAATTGATGGGTGAACTCTTCTTAATCGTGGTAAAACCGTAATAATTACATAAGGAATATTAAAAGAAATATGTCCTAAAATTAAACTAAAAAGACCAAAGTTAAAACCTAAAGCCATAAATAACATCATTAACGATACCGCAGTAACAACATCAGCATTAATTAAAGGAATATTAGAAATATTTAATGTTAACGATTGCGTTACTTTTTTAGCTTTACTAATACCAATGGCAGCTAAAGTTCCAATAATAACTGAAACAATTGTTGCAATAACCGCTACTAACAAACTAGAAATAATTGATTCAAGAAACAACCGATCTTGAAAAAACTTTTCATATCAAGTTAACGAAAAATTACCATTAAAATGTGTTAAACTTCGCTCATCATTAAAAGAATAAAAAATTAAAATACTAATGGGCACATAAATAAATAATAATACTAAAAGTAAATAAGAACTTTTAAAGATTTTTTTAATCATTATTTCGTCCTACCTTACCATAAATTCTTTTTCCTAATAAGCGCAACACAATAACTAATAATAAAATTATAAATCCTAAAAATACTGAAATTGCAGCTGCTAAACCAAAATTAGCACCTTGAAAAAAATATGCTTCAATAATAGAAGATATTAAAGTAATTTTTTCTTGTCCCATATACTTAACAACAATTAAACTTGTTGCCGCTTGTAATAACATAAAAATAATTCCGGTAATAATTCCTGGCATTGAATAACGAAAAGTAATTCTTCAAAATGTTTGATAAGGACTAGCACCTAAATCTTTGCTCGCTTCAATTCAACTACGATCCATTTTATCCAAACTATTAAATATAGGAATAATAACAAAAGGAATAAACATATAAATCATTCCAATAACGATTGCTATTGGTGTTCCTAGTAAATGCACATTAGTTATTCTTTCAATTAAATCAAACATTGTTTTTAAACCAATAGTTTTTACTAACATATTAATTCAAATTGGTAATGTTACTAATATTCAAATATTTTTTGATACTAATTTTGACTTTGAAAAAGCCATTAAATATGCTACGGGATAACCAATAAGAATGGCAAAAAATGTCGCAACAGTTGCATATAATAATGAACGACCTAATGATGCTAAAAATGATTGCTCATAAAAAAAACTTTTAAAATTATTTATTGTAAAATCAAAAATTAAAACATCATTAGTAGGACTAATTAGCGAATATAGTAAGAGAATAAAAAGTGGTGCAACAATCAATAATATCATTAAAATAACATAAGGAATCATTAATGGCACTCAACTATTATTACTTTTTTTAATAAAACGATTTTCCTTAATATTTTGTAAATTCTTTTTAAAATTTTCTCGTAGTCATTGAAACCGAATTTTGACATTATATGTTATCCGACTAAAAAAGTTATTTTTATCTTTATCTTTTTTCACCTTATTCAACCTCTTTTCACATTACATGAATGTCTTCTACTGACCACCTAACACCAACTTTTTTACCAACAATAACTGTATCTGTTGAATGCACCAAAAAATTTCGTTTTCGCGTTGCAATAACAATTTCTCAATAAACACCTTTAAAAGTTACACTCTTAACGGTACCACGAAAATATCCACTCTTTTCACCAACAATATCAATATCTTCCGGACGAATTACAATATCAATATTAGTTTCATTAGTACCATATCCTTTATCTAAACAACGAAAATCACGACCATCAAAATGAACTAAATTATCGTGAACAAATACTGCATTCTCAATAATATTTGATGCCCCAACAAATTTAGCTGTTCATTTATTTTCTGGTTCATTATAAATATTTTCTGGACTTCCTACTTGTTGAATTTGTCCTTCATTCATCACAACAATCCGATCAGACATTGTAAATGCTTCTTCTTGATCATGCGTTACTAAAATAAAAGTAATATCTAAATCATTTTGTAATCGTTTTAATTCTAACTGCATTTGTTGTCTTAATTTTAAATCTAAAGCTGCTAATGGTTCATCTAATAATAAAACTTTAGGTTTATTAACTAATGCTCTTGCAATTGCTACGCGTTGCTTTTGACCACCAGATAATTCATCAATATCCTTATCTTGAAAACCAACTAAATTAACTAATTCCAATGCTTCTAAAACTGCCTTTTTAATAACATCAATTTTTAATTTTTTAATTTTTAAACCATACGCAACATTTTCATAAACATTTAAATGCGGAAACAACGCATAATTTTGAAAAATTGTATTAATTTTGCGTTTATGAATTGGCACCCGAAGCATATTCTGACTTTCAAAAAGAATTTCACCACTATTAGGGTCATCAAAACCACCAATAATTCTTAAAGTAGTAGTTTTTCCACAACCACTCGGTCCCAATAAAGTAATAAATTCACCAGCTTTAATATTTAAACTAATTCCCTTTAAAACCACTTCACCAGAAAAATCTTTCGTAATATTTCGTAATTCTAAAATATTAGGTTTAATTACTGTATCAATCATTTTTTCATCACTCCTAAATAGTAAATATCTTTTTAAAACCTTGGTGGTGTTGTAATTCAAAGAACTTTACTGTCACCATTTAACATATTATTTTTTAAATAATGTTCTTCATTAACTTCTAAATGAAAAGCATCGCCCGCATTGGCAGTAATCTGTTTATTACCAACAATGACAACAACCCGACCAGTCAAAACTAATCCAAACACTTCCCCAATAAAAGGATTAACTTTTGGTGAACTTTTTCCTGCTTTTAATGTTATTAAAATTGGTTCCATATTATGAGCTTGACTCGTAGCAATAAGTCACTTAATATGATAATCCGTTTCTTCTAAAATTGACATCGCATCACTAGAAAATACATAACTTTTATTTTTTTCATCATCTTTAAAAAAATCACTTAAAGAACAATTCAATACCGAAATAATGTCTTGTAATGTTTCAATACTTGGTGATGTTAAATCTCGTTCCAATTGACTAATAAACCCCTTAGTTAATTCACATCGTTGTGCTAATTCATCAATTGTTAAATCTTGTTTTAACCGTAATGCTTTAATTTTCTTACCAATATCCATAAAACACCACCATTCTTTGTTTAGTATTAGTAAACATTAAGTTTAATTACAAAACGATTATATACGATTTTATCGTGATGTCAATTAAATTAACAAAGAAAAACTAAGAATTTTTAGATAATTCTTAGTTTATTTTTATTTATTTTAAATGATTAAAATCACTGTAAATATTTCTACAAATCGCAATTTTCTTATTTCCTAATAATCAGCAAACTGCTTTAGTTGCAATGAATCAATTCCAATATTAGCACCATTATCCAGCAAGAATTTAATGAATTCAATGTCACGATTTCATAATGCATAATAAAGTGGTGTCTTACCATCATTACCTTTAATATTAACATCAGCACCCCTAGCAATTAAAAATTTCATAACCTCAATGTTTTTTGCTTGATTTATTCCATAAAAAAATGGTGTATAACCCTCATTACTTTGGATATTAATATTAGCCCCCCTAGCAAGCAACAACTCAGTGATTGGAATATTCATAAGCTCTATTGCCCCAAAAATTGGCGACTCATCATCATCATTTTGAATATTTACATCCGCATCCCGATCCAACAACAATTCCACAACAGCAATATTTTCCTGTAATACTGCATAATGAAGTGGCGACTCATCAAGACTATTTTTAATATTAACATCCGCACCTCAATCCAGCAACAATTCAATAATCGCCATTGATTGATTTTTTACAGCTCAAAAAAGTGGCGACTCGCCTTTATGATTTTTCATATTAATATTAGTACCATTATTAAGCAATAATTGAATTGCTTCAATATTTTTTCTTAGTACTTCAATATGAAGTAGCGTATTACCATAGTTATTTCAAAAATTACTATTTAACCCATAATTAATTAATATTTTCAATACCGGCAATGATTTATTAAATTCAATTTCTCGAAAACGATTTTCAATCGCTTCATTAGACTTGGTACATAACCTTTAATTTTATCTACTATTTTGATAATATTATTTACTAGGTGAAGTACAAATGTTAGATAAATACAAAGACGAAAATGAATTTTATAGTCTAATAGGCATAAAATATAAAACTTTCATGAAAATGGTAGAAATTTTAAAAGAAGCTAAAGCTAAACAAAAACAAATTGGTGGTAGACCAAATAAATTATCAATAGAGCAAAGATTACTTATGACTTTAGAATACTGAAAAGAATATAGTACATATCGTATTATTGCAAAAAAATATAATATTAGTCATGTTAGTTGTATTCGTAATATCTTTTGAGTTGAAAATACTCTAATAAAAAATAGTCACTTTCATATACCTGGCAAAAAGATATTATTGGAACATAAAGTTACTAATAATAATTTATTAGCAATTGATGCTACAGAAATTCCAATTGAAAGAATTAAAAAAAACTAAAATTATTATTTTCTGGTAAGAAAAGGCAACATTCATTAAAATCGCAAATAATTATTGATTTATTTAACAATAAAATTATTTCAGTAGATTTTTGTTATGGCAGTATTCATGATTATAAGTTATTTTTAAAATCAAATACACTTATAAATCCAAAATTAGAATTAATTGCCGATTCAGGCTATCAAGGTTTGCAAAATGTTCATAAAAATACATTATTGCCAATTAAAAAGAGTAAAAATAATCCCTTAAATCCAGATAAAAAGGAATATAATAGCTTTTTAAGTAAAGTTAGAATTGCCATTGAACATGTTTTTGCTAGATTAAAAAGATTTAAAATACTAGTTTATCGTTATCGCAATAAGATTAGAAGATTTGGATTACGATTTAACTTAATTTCAGGAATATATAATTTTGAATTAAGCTAGTTATAGTTATGTACCAAGTCTACTATATAAAAAGCAAAACGAAAGCACTGAATATCATTATTCTTTATACGATTTTAATATTTTGAATTCAACAGCTTTTATCCGCGGTGGAATAAGTGGGTATAGTATGGAATGATTTAATCCCCACGCCTAATTGTTCTTATTGGGGCTTATTTAGTGCAATATCTTGTGGCATTCAGCACGCTTCTGTTAGTATGTTGAACTGATTACTTGGTCTTTCTGGGATTAATCTTTTAATTCGACCCCTTGCCGATATTGCCAAGACAACGATTAATTTTACCAAAACTGCCTTTCCGGTGTTTGAAGTTGTTCCGGCGTTTAAATATCTTTTTGAGTTTTTAGTTCCCCTAGCAATTTTATTAATAATAATTAAAAAGTTCTCTTAAATATTTCCAATATTTTTATATAAAATATAATTCCTTTGAAAGGAGGATTTTTGTTATGTGAAAATTTTTATCAGCTTTAAATTTAGTATGTGTAATGTTTATTTCTGGATGTAGTAAAAATAACAGCGATTTAAAAAAATATGATTTAGAGTTTTCTAATATTTATAATAGTTTTTTAATTCCTAGCAAAATTGGCGGTGGAACTAAAATTAAATTTCAAGATAACATAGATTTACCACTTGAAATTAAAAAAACTCGCATTTTTAGTTTATCTCTGGGTAATAAAAATAAAGATTGAATTAATTTTTATGCTGAATTATACTTGTAAGTGCAAGTAAATAAAATTGCAAAAGATTTCATATAAAAATTTCATGATGCTAAGTTTATTTTAGAAAAAGTAAATTTAAGGAGTTTTTATATGGGATACAAACATCTTGGCATAGATGAAAGAATTTATATTGAGAATCAATTGAAATTTAAAGTAAAAATTAGTGAAATAGCTAAAAATCTTAATCGAAGTATTAGTACTATTAATCGAGAAGTTAATAGAAATAAAGATAATAATCATTATTTTTCATTAATTGCACAAAATAAAGCAGAAAATAGAAAACAATTACATGTTTATTTTCATAAATTTAAAAATAGAGAATTAGTAAAATATGTACAACAAAAATTATTATTAGGTTGATCGCCTGAACAAATTTATGGCAGAATTAAAAATTTTCATCAAGAATGAATTATTAGTTTTAAAACAATTTACAATTGAATTTATTCTGGATTACTTGAAAAAGTTACTAGTAAAAATTTAAGAAGAAAAGGTAAGAAACGAAAATCTCAAGAAAATCGGGGTAAATTTAATGGTAAATCCATTAAAGAACGAAATGTTAATAATCGCATAACTCTTGGCCATTGAGAAGGTGATACTGTAGTATCATCACGAGGTAAAAGTAAATCATGTTTAATAACTTTAGTTGAAAGAACATCAAGATTTACTTTAGCAATATTAGTTGAAAATAGAACTACTAAAGTTATTAACAAAAATATTAGTCATTATTTATCAATTCTTCCAAATAATCTTGTTAAGACTATAACATTTGATAGGGGTAAAGAATTCGCTAATTGACAACAACTTGAAAAAAATTTAAATGTGAAAATTTATTTTGCTGATGCATATTCACCTTGACAAAGAGGTACTAATGAAAATACTAATGGTTTAATTAGAGAAAAATTTCCTAAAAAATTTAATTTTTCAAACACTACTAAAAATGCAGTTCATAAATTTATATTGTCTTTAAACCAAAGACCAAGAAAAATACTAAATTATCTTTCGCCAATCGAATATTTGGTTAGAAAAATAATTTAGTTGCACTTAACTTTACAATTTGGCATTACTATCTGCCGGGCATTAATTTTTCAAACATTTTGAAAGCGATTAAAAATAAACCAATAATCACGCCAAGCAAGAAAACTCAATATGTAGCAAAAAAATTAACGACATTTGGCATATTGCCACCAATAATATCAGTTCAAATATTACCGAACGCTGTAATTAATGCTTTTCATAAGTTAGTAACCGCTTGTTCACCAGTAATTTTTGCTGGTGCATCGGCCAAGAAAGTTCCAATCATATAATCACCCCCTTTCTAAACAAAATATGATTTAACCTTATAAAATAAAATAACCATAAATAAGATAATGAATACTAATACCATTCAAAAGGCAATATTGGCTATTAAAAGTCAAAGTAGTTCTTTGGTTAAATCAATTTCTTTACCAGAAACTCACGCCGGAATAACTTTAATTTGAATAAATAAATCTCAAAAATATGATTTTATCATTTCTCAATCTAAATCTTTTCAAGCAACTAAAAA
The DNA here is from genome assembly GCF_964264785.1 of Spiroplasma endosymbiont of Tipula paludosa. Classification (NCBI taxonomy): domain Bacteria; kingdom Bacillati; phylum Mycoplasmatota; class Mollicutes; order Entomoplasmatales; family Spiroplasmataceae; genus Spiroplasma; species Spiroplasma endosymbiont of Tipula paludosa. The sequence goes on along the minus strand of NZ_OZ183484.1, from coordinate 1,151,149 downwards.
CATAATAATTACCGCTTAAAAGGTCAAAAGAGTAGAAAAATAATTGCCGAGAAGAGCATTACAATTATTAAAATTGAAAACAAAAATACAACTTGGGGTGGTAAATCGGCAGTTGGATAAATTAGTTCAATTAACTCAATAATTATTTTTTTAAACATTTTCTAAACCTACTTTTTAATTTCTTTTTCATCTTGTTCTAATAAATTTCGCTTAAACTTTGCAATAAATATTCGTTGTGCATAAGTAAAATCTTTTGGCAACTGCTTTGCTTCGCTACCATATTTCTTTTTATCTTTAAAAAACCGATAAATATTAACCGCAATATAGTATGCTAGTAATAATGTTAAAATCGTAAAAAATACTAATCCAAATATACTCATCTTTCTTTTCTCCTTAATTTTTTAATTTTTAATTCTTATTTTAAATTGCAATTTTTCTTTCATTTTTTAACTCTTAATGTTTCATTTTTCTTAGTTGATTTCTAAATCTTAAACTTTCTAATGAAGCATAATTTGCACTTTCAAAGTCTATATAATTAATATTTTTAAATTCATAGATTGCTCCGCACATTTTAGTTTTAAAATTATTAACTGTTGATTTTAAGTACTTTACAAATTCAGAATTTACGGTTCGATTAACAATATTATTCAAAGTGTCGGTAAATACTTGTTTTCTAGTAATAGGGTTTTGACAGTTATATGAGAATTGATAAGCCTTGATATTTAAGTCATACTGGTTTAATGATTTTTCGTTCAGGACATTTTTAGTTATATATTTGGAGCAATATTTTACAACCATTTCATTAGTATTTTCACGAACTCTAATATTTTTATTAATTCCATAAGGTCAAAATTGTAAAATAATTTTATGGGGTATTTTTTCGGTGATTAAAATATGAAAATGAATAACGCCTCGTTTCTGATATTCATAGGTATACAAATACTTAATATTTTTATTTTTAACTTTAAATCAATATTTTAATTTTTTTAAAAATTTATTTAAATCACGCTTACATTTTCTAATGTCAAATTCATTAACATCAGCATAAGTAAGAGTTAAAAATGTAAGTTTTTTACAATCTCAAAAATTATGATATGCCTTCCGAATAACATTAGATTTTGCACGAATATTACTATTAAGCAGTTTTGTATCGCAATTACCCTTATTTTTTAAACCGCTAACATTGCGGTTATTTGCTTTGATATGTTCTAAAGGCATAACAATATTACGAATGTATTGACCGTAATAAATAGTTTTCATATAAAAATCAATCGGATTTTGAAGTTGTAAATTCATATTTTATGCTCCCGTTTTAGATTTTCGCCAGTTGTGTTATTTAATCAAGTAATAGTCGGCTTCGCCGACTAACCCGCTAGCGGGCGGGGCATACGCCTTCCGCACCGCTTCGCAGACCGAAGTGATTATCAATTAACTGGACAAGTTTTTTTGATTTTTTGATAATTCAATTTTTTGCAAGTTAACTATTTTGGGGGTTTTTTCAAAAGTTAATTCGCAACTAAAAAATGATTTAACGTTTTCTTTTAACAGTTTATAAATTTCTTGTTGTTCTAGATTGTTATCATCAATTCATAAAGCCTTTTGTTCGCCGGTAGGCTCAAATAAGTCATTTTCATAACGCAAAAATTCGGCAGAATAACCTGACATCATAGAGCCATCTTTATTTTTAAATATTTTTCTTTTTATACTAACTAATTTAACTTTAAACATTATTATCTAAATTCCTTTTACTTTTATTTTTTAAAATTTTTTTAATATGATTAATAAATTTTTTCTCACAAGCAACATGCAAATATCGTTTATCACTAAATAGATGTAAACACCAGCGACATATTTTATAATTTATCTTTCCTTTCAAAATTTAAAAACCCTTTTCATCGCAAGAATTACAGATTCCAACTGTATTTTTATTACCAATGACATAGCTTTCGCTGTCGCATTCAATACAAAATATTACTGCCAAAAGAAAACACCCCCTAAAAGTTTGTAGAAAACAAAATCTTGTCATATGTATATGGTTTCTACATAAAATTTTAAAATATGTAATATACCACAGACTTATGACAAGTACAAGTGGTTTTTTTAAAAAGGGATGAAAAATTATGAAATAATGCAGAAAATTTTTAAAATTAGTTTATAATTAAATTCCAAGATAAAGAAATTACAGATTAATTTTTTGGAGAAAGGTTTTTGATTATTTGGTTAATTTTATTAATTAGTAAAAATTCACGAAAGGAAGTTAATTAATATGAAAAAATTATTAGGGATCTTAGGAACAATAACAATAACGGGAAGCGGAATGTCAGGTATTGTTGGCAATGCCCCAGCTCCAGCAAAAAACGGAATTAATTATTTACAAACAAATAATTCAGAAAAATTAAATAGAAATAAAAGAGCCTTAGAAAACGACAAAATTGATGTATCTTGAGATGATTATTTTCTTGGTTTTAGACCAAATCTATGAGAAGAAATTAAAATAAACTATAATTATTATTCTAATTTATCTAATTTTCAAGAATGATTTAAAAATAGAATGAATGCTGGGGTTTGACAAGATCATAGAATTGATGGAGTTGATTGAGTTTTAAAAGGTATTGCAAAAAATATTTGAAATAATTGATCTATATATAATAATCTTTGAGAAAATAGTAGTAAAAGAGGAAATATTTGAATTAAAATAGCTCGTGATAATAATTTTAGTTATAGAGAGTGTAGAATATATCATAGTGGCGAATATACCAATTGACGACTTGATAATGAACTTAATAATAATTGAAATAGAGATTTTAATAATAAAGCTGATTTAGGAATAATTGATAATGCTGAAAATGAAACAATTTGAAATGCCGTTAAAAAACAAAATCCTAATTTAGATATTTCAGAACTTAATATTTCCAATAAAACTAATTTTTCTTTTTTAAATAAAGAATTTTCTGTAAAAATTACTGTAAAAGCAAATAGCAAAAAATATCCTACTACAAAAAATGTTAAGATCAGTTTTATTAGTAAAGAATTTTTAATAAATGATTTACCAAAAATTATTGGACAAGAAAATTTAATTGAAAACTGAAATTCAAACTTTAATGAATGAAAAAACGAAATTAATCGTCAAAAAACGCAAGACATACCCAAATATGGTGATGATGAAAGAGGAAAAGCTTTAAAAAGAACTTGAAAAGGAAATCATTTAAATGAGCTTAAAAATAAATTATTATCTTTAAATCATATTTTAGAAACAATTGATAATAAATTAAAAATAAACGAATTGTATAAAACCGTTAAAGGTTTACAGAAAGATATTAATGATTTAAAACAACAAATTAGTGAATTAAATCAAGAAATAGATAAAATAAAAACTAATTTAGAAGGTAATAAAGATTTAGAAACTTGTACTAAGGTTGGGGGTCTTATTTCAGCCACTACAGGATGAATTCCGATCGTTGGAACTCTATTATCAACAGTTTCGGGAACAGTTTCAGCAATTTGTGACATAGCTAATACATAAAAAATTACTTTGTTAAAAAATTTTGTAATGTTTGAAATGGAGTTTTGGTGTTTAATGATGAATGAGGGCGTTCGAAATTATAAAAGTAATAATATTGATTTAAATAATAGACTTGGTACATAACCTTTAATTTTATCTACTATTTTGATAATTATTTTTTAGATGAAATACAAATGTTAGATAAATACAAAGACGAAAATGAATTTTATAGTTTAGTCGGCATAAAATGTTATAGTTATGTACCAAGTCTAATGTTGAAGTTCGTTTTGATTTAGTTTTTTATTATTAGCAAAAAATAATTTAGTATAATGTTGATGAAACCGTTCAATCTTTCCGTTACTCTGAGGAGAACGGATTGGTGTGGTTTCATGGACAATTCCGTTCCTCGAAAGAAAGGTTGTAAAATACCTTTCTTTTACTTTGTATGTTTTTTTATTACTTCAATTAGTAGTTGTGAATTCTGGAGCATTATCAGTGCGAAGGCGTTTAATTGTTATGCCAAGTTCGCTAAAATCTTTAATTGCTCTTTGCAAGGCATTAAGGGCATTATTAGTTCCTAAACTATCATAAACATAACCAAATACTATGCGTGTCATTTCGTCAATGAAATCATAAATATAATATTTTTTATCAACCGGAAAATTTGATGTGGTAATAATTTTAGCATCCATTTGCAAAAGACCAATCTCGGAGACTTCATAACGCTTAAAACGGCGTTTTGTTTGTTTTATTTGTTGTTTTAATTCTTTTCAACGAGGGTCAGATTTAATTCAACGATAAAAAGTTTTGATATTCTTAGGAATTTCTGAATTTTTAACATCGTGAAAACCAATTTTTAAATTGTTAAATAAAGACCACATTCCGCCAGCTTGAAGATTTTTGTAATCAAAATATAAATCACATACTTTTTTGCGATAATTTAAACTATATTGATAATTAAGATTTTGTGGTTTTGTAGTTTTAAACAATAACAAATCTAAATTGTCAGAATAATAAGCGGTCATAATTTTTTGTGCCCAACGATAAAAGGTTTTCGTTGCGTTCTTAAAATATTTTTTAATAAGTTTTGTTAAAGTAGTTTCTTCAATAGACTTGGTACATAACTATAACATTTTATGCCGACTAAACTATAAAATTCATTTTTATCTTTGTATTTATCTAACATTTGTATTTCATCTAAAAAATAATTATCAAAATAGTAGATAAAATTAAAGGTTATGTACCAAGTCTAATATAAAAATAAGTACATAAATTTAAATAGGCAGTAATGCGTTTTTTAGTTTTATAGTAATAAGGATTACGGCAATTAGCACTTAATCAACTTTGTGCTTTTGCTTTTAAATCTGCTAAGTCAGCTTGGGAAATAATATATTTCATTTTTAAACTCCTTAAATTAAGAAAACCGTATTTTTTAATACGATTTTCAAGAATGATTATTAAATTACTAATTTTTATTAGGCATTTCGGCAGAGAATAAAACTATACGATAAACACCTGAAACTTTTTTAAATAAAATTTTAACATTAACAATTTCGTCAAGCCAATAACTACGGACATCGTAAGTAGAACCATCAATCTGATAACCATTTATTTTTTTATAAACACCATTTTTGTTATAAAGATTAGTAAATTCTGAATTATAGACATAAAATTGTTTTTGTAGTGCTAGAAAATTAGGTAATAAAATATTACTTTTTGTAAAATCAAGCATATCATAATTTTTAGGGATTAAAATTAAACCACTATTTTTAACACTAGCAAACTGCAAATTATATTCTTTAAAATTATTACTATTACTACACGCAGAGATAAATATTAGCCCAACTAAATTTAAAGCTGATAAAAATTTTCACATAACAAAAAATCCTCCTTTCAAAGGAATTATATTTTATATAAAAATACTTTAAATACCTAAGAAAACTTTTTTAATATCATTAGTAAGATTGCTAAGGGCACTACAAATTCAAATAACATCTGAAACGCCGGAATAACCTCAAACACCGGAAAGGCGGTTTTGGTAAAATTAATCGTTGTTTTGGCAATATCCGCAATGGGGCGAATTAAAAGATTAATCCCCGAAAAACCAAGTAATCAATTTAACAGGCTAACAGAAGCGTGCTGAATACCACAGGATATTGCACTAAATAAACCTCAATAAGAACAGTTGGGCGTAGGAATTAAATCATCCATATTACCACTTATTCCGCCGCCAATAAAAGCCGTTGAATTCAAAATATTAAAATCATATAAAGAATAATGATATTTAGTGCTTTCATTTTTCTTTTTATATAGCGGAAAAGTTAGCGTAAAAATATTAATTCCATACATCACATCAACTTTGGCATTGTAAAAATGAAGTTTATTACTAGTAACGTTTCATAATTGGTTATCATACGCTTTTAAAACATTAAAATCTATTTGATAAGAACTTTTACCGGTGTTAAAACCATTAGCAATTTGTTTATCTTTAACAAAAAAATAGGAACGAAAAATCATATTCTTACTATTTTCTAGTGTCGAACCAAAATTAATTAAATACTGTTTGGGATAAAAAGTAATTAAGGAACGATAGAAAAATCCCATTTGTAAAACATTTTTAGGGATTTGTTGCATCCCTTTGTAATCTAATTCTACATAAGTAGAGGCATCCATATCAAAACTGGCATAAAAGAATTGTACAAAAAACTCACCTAAAACTTTATAAATTTTATCAAATAAGCCATTAATAAAATCAATAGTTAAATCTTTTTGATAATGAAGCATAAAATCTTTAAAATCTAATTTTAATTTGTCATCATAGCGTAAAAAATGGAAAGTATTACCATAATAATTAACTTGTCCAAAAAAAGTGTTGATAAAGTCTTTTCCAAAACTTGTTCGTGTTTTAACCTTTCAAAGTGACTTACCATTTTCTAAAAACTCATTAGAACCTCCATAATTAATATGTTCAGTTTTTACAGTAATAACATCACCAAAACTAGAAAAAGAAAGTTCTCTAAAAATAATTTCTTCCATCATTACAGGTAAAAGATATGAATTTTTGCGACTTAAACTAAATTTACTATTTTGTTTAAAACCATTTAATTTAATTGAAATTTCATTCATATATTTAAAATTATTGTCAAAGAAATTAAAAATGGGTACTCAATATAAATAACTATAATTAAATTTATCAAAATCTCGGCGTTGTATCATTAAATAATCAAGTTTATCTTGAAACTGGTTATACTGATATTCACCATCATGTTTAGTTATTGCTGTTGGTAATGGTTGCTCGTTATTTTTTTCGGGTAAAGGAGGCATTTCAGCAAAAAAGGAAATTATATGATAAACACCTGAAACTTTTTTAAATAAAATTTTAACATTAACAATTTCGTCAAGCCAATAACTACGGACATCGTAAGTAGAACCATCAACCCAATAACCATTTATTTTTTTATAAACACCATTTTTGTTATAAAGATTAGTAAATTCTGAATTATAGACATAAAATTGTTTTTGTGGTGCCGGAAAATTAGGTAATAAAATATTACTTTTCGTAAAATCAAGCATATCATAATTTTTAGGGATTAAAATTAAACCACTATTCTTAACATTAGCAAACTCTAATTCGCAACTTTCACCACATTGACTAGGGTTTGTAGCTCGTTTTTCTCGTTTCATAAAGAATTGTTCCATATTAGGTTTTGGTGATTGTTTTGTATCAAAGAACGCCCCTAGCGGTACCAAACCAATAAACATTATAACAAATCAAGAAATAATCTTATCCATCTCATCGCGCCTTAAAACTCTTTTTTATTGCTTTAACAGCATCAGAAAATTTATAATGTTGATGTTGCGGACATTCACAATTAGCAACTTGCATTTGATGCTTTCTAAAAACTTTATTAAAGTAATAACCCCTAATAAATAACTTAATAGCAGTTATTAACAAATAAACGATTAATAATCAAAAATACACTTTAAGAAATACATTTTGAAAATCAAACAATATAAAATCTTTAAAAAACTCATCTGTATTAGTTCTAATTCTTGTTAAAAATACTCAAATTATAACCATAACAGTATGAAATATAATAAAAAAATGCATAAAACCTAAAACGCTTTTAAATCATTTAATACTTAATATTTTCTTTAACTTTTTCATTTTTTAATAACTCCTTTTAAAATATTTTTTTATTCAGTAGGTCCTCTTAAAATTAAATATATTGTTGATAAAATACAAATCGTTCCTAAAATTTGGAAAATCGGATGTTGGGAAAATAACCTTATCATTGGTTTAAACAAATCTAAAATTTTAATATTTTTTGATAAAACTTTATTAAAATATTCTAAACCCTCACGCACATAGGCTCATAAGCCTAAAAAATCACCTAAAGCAAAAATAGAAAAAACAGAAACAAGAATAAATAATATTATTAATTTAAACATTTTCTAAACCTACCTTTTTATTCGCCGTCCATGTTGGTCGACTCACGGTCTATTTTTAGGACTATTACCACTAAATTTCTTAATTGGACCACTAGATGATTGTTTCTTAGTTCCTCAATTAGCAACTGATTTTCGATATTTTTTACGAAAACCAACTTTTGGTCGTTCAATATGAATACCTAAAATGCCGCCAATTACAAGATTTATCACAAGCATAATTAGCGGAAAAATAATAATGCGAATATCTGTTCCAGGAATGGTTAAAGTTCAAATTAAATCAAAAACTTTATAAAACATATCGCCAATTAAACTAGCCATTTTTTCTAAGTTTTCCATTTTTTAAACTCCTTTACTTGTTTTTCTTCTTCAGATTATTTTTTAACTTAGTAAGTATCTTACTAAATTTTTCCATTTTTAAATATTCTAATGCTTCAATATCCATCACATTATCATTTCAAAATTTATGTTGATAATTATCATTCAAAGCACGATTACTTAATTCACGCAAGAATGATAAATATTTATTATCATAAAGGTTTAAAATTGACATCGGAATTTTCAATTTAAAGAAATAAATGTCTAATTCCGGAATGCTACGGTACTTGATTTTGCGACCTTTTTTATCATTTTTAGCATTAATCAGAGTTAATCGTCATTGTTCGTATTCGCTTACCGATTTAAAAGTGCCGTAAATAACTTGTAAATAGGGTCGGAAAATACTAACTGGTTTTTTTCTAATACCAACAATTATTGAATTCGCAATATCGCGAACTTTAACTCATATATGTTCAGCTCGTTGTCCGCTTGCTAATACGATATGGGTAAATTGTCGAGCCGAAGCAAAATATTCTTGTAAACCTTGGGTTACTCTATCATTTTCTTTATAATCAGTTCCTTCTAAAAATAAGTTAGTTTCATCTCATAACAGTAAATGTTTTTCATCTAAAATTGGATAATTATAATCTAAAAGTGACATATGCCCTAATGAAAGCATTTGTTTATCTGTAATCGGAAAAGTAGAAATCGTTTTTCAACCACTTAATAAGTAAGAAGCTAAAACCATTAAAGCGGTTTTTCCAGTTCCTAAAGCACCAATTACTAAATTTAAAGGTGAATTTAATAAGAAATTAATAAAACTTCGACGAGCAAAGAAATGAGAAATTTTAGTATATAAAATATACAAAGCAATTAATAAATAAATAATATCAAATAACATTCGTCAACTTTGGGGATTATAATAATGCAAAATCGCACCATAGAATCACGCAATAATAAATAAAGTGCGATTTAAAGCCACAAAATCATATAGTCTTAAATTTATTTTTTTAAACAATAGCATCACTTAAATCACACTTTCTTTATTTTTATTACTATCTGCCGGGCATTAATTTTTCAAACATTTTGAAAGCGATTAAAAATAAACCAATAATCACGCCAAGCAAGAAAACTCAATATGTAGCAAAAAAATTAACGACATTTGGCATATTGCCACCAATAATATCAGTTCAAATATTACCGAACGCTGTAATTAATGCTTTTCATAAGTTAGTAACCGCTTGTTCACCAGTAATTTTTGCTGGTGCATCGGCCAAGAAAGTTCCAATCATATAATCACCCCCTTTCTAAACAAAATATGATTTAACCTTATAAAATAAAATAACCATAAATAAGATAATGAATACTAATACCATTCAAAAGGCAATATTGGCTATTAAAAGTCAAAGTAGTTCTTTGGTTAAATCAATTTCTTTACCAGAAACTCACGCCGGAATAACTTTAATTTGAATAAATAAATCTCAAAAATATGATTTTATCATTTCTCAATCTAAATCTTTTCAAGCAACTAAAAACATAATAATTACCGCTTAAAAGGTCAAAAGAGTAGAAAAATAATTGCCGAGAAGAGCATTACAATTATTAAAATTGAAAACAAAAATACAACTTGGGGTGGTAAATCGGCAGTTGGATAAATTAGTTCAATTAACTCAATAATTATTTTTTTAAACATTTTCTAAACCTACTTTTTAATTTCTTTTTCATCTTGTTCTAATAAATTTCGCTTAAACTTTGCAATGAATATTCGCTGTGAATAAGTAAAATCTTTTGGTATCTGTTTTGCTTCGCTACCATATTTCTTTTTATCTTTAAAAAACCGATAAATATTAACAGCAATATAATATGCTAGTAATAATGTTAAAATCGTAAAAAACACTAATCCAAATATACTCATCTTTCTTTTCTCCTTAATTTTCTAATTAATTTATTTTTTTAAACAATTATGTTCAACAAAATCAAAACAAAGTCAATTATCACGAACTAAATCAGTTCTAACAGAATCAACTGCAGATTTAGACGCTCAAATTTTTTGTTCTAATCCGGTTTTTTTATTAATAGAATATATAAACTCTTGACAATAATCTTTGCCAGGCTCATCCACACTAACTCACATTTTCATTTCTAAAACTCCAAAATTAATTTTTTTTACTACATTAAATCAAAAAATGCAATAACTTAGTTAAATAACTCAAACTAACATTGATAATTAACGGGCGGAGCATACGCTTTCCGCACCGTTTAAACACCTTAAAAACCAACCTAAATTTTTTTAAACTATATATTTCTTTACCTCTATTCTTAAAATGCCTTAAAACACCTTTAAAATGAATTTTTAAAATAATTAAAACTTACAATTCTTTTTAGCAATCTCTTTCTCCGCAACAAAAAAACCTAACAACTCATGACCTAAAATCAAACTAGATTCTTGACCTTTCTTATTATTAACTAAAACCAACTGATACTCACCATCTTTAATTATTCCGATACAAATAGAATTCTCATATTTTCCTTTATAAACAAATCGTTTTGAAAACCAAATACCAGTAGATTCATACAATCAGGGAATTGCTGGTGCTTTAATAAGTACTGCATTTTGCGTTTCTTTCAAAAGATATTTTTCAGTATTTAAAAAAATATTTTCAATATTTCTCATATACATACCACCCTTACAATATTTAGTTATATTAACTTAGTTATATTTAACTTAGTCTTTTAACTTAGTTCAATATATTTCTCTTTAAACTCTTTCTTTAAACTAAATTAACATAACTTGTTAGTAAACTTCGTTTACTAAAAAACTTAGTTTATCAACAACAAGGCACAAAAAAATACAAGGCATAACTAAAAATAATAAATATTAATTTAACCTTATATTTCTTGTAATAAATAAATGAGCTCGTATTTATTTATTAATTAAAAGCAAGTTTGTAGAAACCAAAATCTTGTCATATGTATATGGTTTCTACATAAAATTTTAAAATATGTAATATACCACAGACTTATGACAAGCACAAGAGGTTTTTTAAAAAAAGGATGATAAATTATAAAAATAAGGCTGGAAGTTCTTAAAATAGTTTATAATTAAAATCCAAGGTAAAAAGATTGTAGATTAATTTTTGGAGAAAGGAAAAGGTGTTATTAATTTTATTAATTAGTAAAAATTCACGAAAGGGATTTGATATTAATGAAAAAATTACTTAGTTTATTAAGTACAATAACAATAACAAGTAGTGGGATGACAGGAATCGTTGCCAATAAACCAAGTACAGATTTTCATAGAAGAGTTGTTCATGTAGGCGAAAATGTCAATGGATTAACAACATTAAATAATAAAGTATATTTTGGATCACAAGATGATTATCTTCATGAATATAATCCAGCAACAAGTTCTCATAGAAGAGTTGTTCGTGTAGGCGAAAATGTCTATGAATTAACAACATTAAATAATAAAATATATTTTGGATCACAAGATAATTATCTTCATGAATATAATCCAGCAACAAGTTCTCATAGAAGAGTTGTTCATGTAGGCGAAGATGTCTATGGATTAACAACATTAAATAATAAAATATATTTTGGATCACAAGATGATTATCTTCATGAATATAATCCAGCAACAAGTTCTCATAGAAGAGTTGTTCATGTAGGCGAAGATGTCTATGAATTAACAACATTAAATAATAAAATATATTTTGGATCACAAGATAATTATCTTCATGAATATAATCCAGCAACAAGTTCTCATAGAAGAGTTGTTCATGTAGGCGAAGATGTCTATGGATTAACAACATTAAATAATAAAATATATTTTGGATCACAAGATAATTATCTTCATGAATATAATCCAGCAACAAGTTCTCATAGAAGAGTTGTTCATGTAGGCGAAGATGTCTATGGATTAACAACATTAAATAATAAAATATATTTTGGATCACAAGATAATTATCTTCATGAATATAATCCAGCAACAAGTTCCCATAGAAGAGTTGTTCATGTAGGCGAAGATGTCTATGGATTAACAACATTAAATAATAAAATATATTTTGGATCACAAGATGATTATCTTTATGAATATTTTGAACCTATTAATATCCAAAAAATTATATTAGTTGATAATATAAATATTATTAATAATAGTAATAAGGCACTTTTAAATGAATTAAATTATTTAAATCCAGAATTAGATATTTCACAAATTGAAATAATTAATAAAACAAATAATTCAATTATAATCAAAACAAAAAATAATAGTAATAAATATTTTGGCGAAAAGAAAATTTACTATACAATAGATAATAATCAACAAAATAAAATTATTGATTTACATAAATTAATTGAAAAAGGAATATTTTTAAGTTTTAGAGATAAAAATCAAGGAGTTACTATAAAAGAAATTAAAAATATTAATACAAATAATCTAATATATTCAAAAGTAACAGCAACAAAAAATATTGAACCAACATACACCAAAAATAGTAAAAGTATTTGTTTTGGAACAACCACATTATTTAATAATTTACCTGCAGAACAGAATATGAAAACACCAAGTTGTAAATATACAAAAGAAGCAACCGTAAATTCTCAAATTACTACCGGTTTAAGTAAAGAAGAAACCCATTCGCAAACATCAGATATGAAAAATAATTGAAGTTTTGAATTAGGAGTTAATGTTCACGGAGAATCTGGTGTATGACCATTTGCTAAAGTTTCAACAACCATTGATACAAAAATAGGCACTGGCGGAGAATATGGTTCTTCGGAAACAAAAACTTTAAGTAATAAGTTTGATTTTTCAAACAGTAAAACAAATGAAGATAAAGAAGTTTCAGAAGTAGAATTACCGTCGCAAGAAATTAAAGTTAACCCAAATCAAAAGATTAAGGTTACTGCTTCATTAGATGAAGTTTTTGCACAAGTAACATTGAATTTAAAACAAAATATTTATGGTTTAATTACTTCACAAATAATAAATACATATAATGAAGAAATTCCATTTACAATTTCAATTAAAAAAATAATGGAAAAATTACAACAATATGATCTTTTGCCACAAGAAATTACAATAAATGGTAATGATAGTATAACTTTTAATGGAAAAGCAAATAGATCATTAAAACAAGGATTTAATGGTAATATTGAATTTCATGAAGTAAAATAAAAATGAAAAAATATTGTTAATTTTAGGTTCAATCAATTAAACAGCAACAAGTTTAATCTCTTGTGAAAATAATTATTCAAACTTCTAGAAATTACTTTATTAAAATTTTTTGTAATGTTTGAAATGGAGTTTTATTGTTTAGAGATGAATGACGGCGGTCAAAGTTATAAAAGTAATAATATTGATTTAAATAATGTTGAAGTTCATTTTGATTTAATTTTTTATCATTAGAATAAAATAATTTGCTATAATGCTGGTGGAATCGTTCAATTTTACCATTTGATTGTGGTGAGCGAATCGGTGTGGTTTCGTGAACGATTCCATTCCTTGAAAGAAAGGTTGTAAAAGGCCTTTCTTTTACTTTGTATGATTTCTTATTACTTCAATTAGTAGTAGTAAATTCCGGAGCATTATCAGTGCGAAGGCGTTTAATTGCAATTCCAAGTTCACTAAAATCTTTCATTGCTCTTTGCACGGCGTTAATGGCATTATTGGTTCCTAAACTATCATAAACATAACCAAATACTATCCGTGTTATTTCGTCAATGAAATCATAAATGTAATATTTTTTATCAACCGGAAAATTTGATGTGGTAATAATTTTAGCATCCATTTGTAAAAGACCAATCTCGGAGACTTCATAACGCTTAAAATGGCGTTTTGTTTGTTTGATTTGCTGTTTTAATTCTTTTCAACGAGGGTCAGATTTAATTCAACGATAAAAAGTTTTAATGTTTTTAGGAACTTCTGAATTTTTAATATCGTGAAAACCGATTTTTAAATTGTTAAATAAAGACCACATTCCACCGGCTTGAAGATTTTTGTAATCAAAATATAAATCACATACTTTTTCACGAGAATTTAAACTATATTGATAATTAAGATTTTGTGGTTTTGTAGTCTTAAACAATAACAAATCTAAATTGTCAGAATAATAAGCGGTCATAATTTTTTCTGCCCAACGATAAAAAGTTTTCGTTGCATTCTTAAAATATTTTTTAATAAGTTTTGTTAAAGTAGTTTCTTCAATATAGAAATAAGTACATAAGTTTAAATAGGCAGTAAGGCGTTTTTTAGTTTTATAGTAATAAGGATTGCGGCAATTAGCACTTAGTCAACTTTGGATTTTTGCTTTTAAATCTGCTAAATCTGCTTGAGAAATAATATATTTCATTTTAAAACTCCTTAAATTAAGAAAATCGTATTACAAAAATACGATTTTCAAGAATGGTTATTAAATTACTAAATTAATGAGGCATTTCGGCAGAAAATAAAACTATACGATAAAGACTTGAAACTTTTTCAAATGAAATTTTAACATTAACAATTTCTTCGAGTCAATAACTATCAACATCATAAGTAAAATTATAAATACGATAACTATTTATTTTTTTATAAACACCATTTTTGTTATAAAGATTAGTAAATTCTGAACTAGCTAAATAAAATTGTTTTTGTGGTAATAGAAAATTAGGTAATAAAATATCACTTTTAGTAAAATCAATCATAACACTTTTTACATTAGGGATTATAATTAAACCACTATTTTGAATACTAGTAAACTTTAAATCATATTTATTTAAAACATTACTATTTTTACTACAACCAAAAACAAACATTACACATACTAAATTTAAAGCTGATAAAAATTTTCGCATAAAGAAAAATCCTCCTTTCAAAGGAATTATATTATAAAAAATATTAGAAATATTTAAGAGAACTTTTTTAATATTATTAATAAAATTGCTAATGGCACTACAAATTCAAATAACATCTGAAATGCTGGAATAACTTCAAATACCGGAAGGGCAGTTTTGGTAAAATTAATCGTCGTTTTGGCAATATCTGCAAGAGGGTGAATTAAAAGATTAATCCCAGAAAGACCAAGTAATCAATTTAACACACTAACAGAAGCGTGTTGAATACCACAAGATATAGCACTAAATAATCCCCAATAAGAACAATTAGGCGTCGGAATTAAATCATCCATATTACCAATTATTCCGCCACCAATAAAAGCTGTTGAATTCAAAATGTTAAAATCGTATAAAGAATAATGATATTCAGTACTTTCATTTTTCTTTTTATATAGCGGAAAACTTAGTGTAAAAATATTAATTCCATACATGACATCAACTTTGGCATTGTAAAAATGCAATTTATTGCTAGTAACATTCCATAATTGGTTATCATATGCTTTTAACACATTAAAATTTATTTGATAAGAACTTTTACCAGTGTTAAAACCATTGGCGGTTTGTTTATCTTTAACAAAAAAATAGGAACGAAAAATCATATTCTTACTATTTTCGATTGTGGAACCAAAGTTAATTAAATACTGTTTGGGATAAAAGGTAATTAAGGAACGATAGAAAAATCCCATTTGTAAAACATTTTTAGGGATTTGTTTCATTCCTTTGTAATCTAATTCTACATAAGTGGAAGCATCCATATCAAAACTCGAATAAAAAAATTGTACAAAAAAGTCACCTAAAACTTTATAAATTTTATTAAATAAACCATTAATAAAATCAATAGTTAAATTTTTTTGATAATAAAGCATAAAATCTTTAAAATCTGATTTTAATTTGTCATCGTATCGTAAAAAATCGAAAGTATTACCATAATAATTAATTTGTCCAAAAAAGGTATTAATAAAATCTTTGGCTCAACCATCTAATCATCTAAACTTAATCAATTGTTCATCATTTAAATAAAAAGTAACCATCCCTAAAGAAATTTCAATTTTAAAAATATCATTAAAACTAGAAAATTCTAAGCTATCAAAAAAATATAATGAGTTTTCAGGTTCAAAACTACGAATTAAAGTAAATTTACTATTTTGTTTAAAACCATTTAATTCAATTGACATTTCACTCATATATTTAAAATTATCATCAAAGAAATTAAAAATGGGAACTCAATATAAATAACTATAATTAAATTTATCAAAATCTCGCCGTTGTATCATTAAATAATCTAACTTATCTTGAAACTGAGTATATTGATATTCACCATCATTTTTAGTTATTTTCGTAGGCAGCGGTTGTTCGTTATCTTTTTCTGGCAAAGGGGGCATTTCGGCAGAAAATAAAACTATACGATAAAGACTTGAAACTTTTTCAAATGAAATTTTAACATTAACAATTTCTTCGAGTCAATAACTATCAACATCATAAGTAAAATTATAAATACGATAACCATTTATTTTTTTATAAACACCATTTTTGTTATAAAGATTAGTAAATTCTGAACTAGCTAAATAAAATTGTTTTTGTGGTAATAGAAAATTAGGTAATAAAATATCACTTTTAGTAAAATCAATCATAACACTTTTTACATTAGGGATTATAATTAAACCACTATTCTTAATACTGGAAAACTCTAATTCACAACTATCTTCACATTGACTAGGATTTGTTGCTCGTTTTTCTCGTTTCATAAAAAATTGTTCCATATTAGGTTTTGGTGGTTGTTTTTTATCAAAGAAGGCACTCACGGGGACTAAACCAATAAAAACGATAACTAACCACGACATAAATTTATACATACCTATATTTATCCTTTCTTCTGCGTTTAACTTCTTAAAATAAAGTATATTGTTGATAAAATGCCGATTGTTCCAAGAATAATAAAAATTGGATGTTGTGAAAATAACCTAATCATTGGTTTAAATAATTGTAAAAATTCACTGTTAGCGACAATAACTTTATTAAAATATTCCAACCCTTCGTTTACAAAACGCCATAAACCAAGAAATTCATCAAAAGCAAAGATAGAAAAAACGGTAATTAAAAGAAAAATTATAACCAATTTAAACATTATTTTTTACCTCACTCTTTAATGGATTTGTTAGTTCTTGTCTTTTTACAACTTTCTTTGGCTTGCATTCCGATACCTAAAATGGCAACAAAGACAAAGTTAGCAATTAAAGAGATTAAAGGAATAATGATAATTCGAACTCCGGTACCGGGAATAGTCATACTTCAAATTAAGTCAAAAACTTTATAAATAATATCGGCAAAAAATGATGCCATTTTTTCTAGATTTGCCATAATTAAGTATCCTTTCTTAGATTAAAATAATATGATAGTTAATTCCTATCTTTCAAATTACTTTTTAGTAATTCCATAATACGACTAAATTTTTCCATTTTAAGGTATTTTAATATTTCCAAATCAACTTCGGTAGTTTCATAAAACTTATCTTCATAAGTGTCAACAACAATGCGATTAGCAATGGGGCGTAAAAAAGATAAATACTTATTGTCGTAACACTCTAAAACAGACATTGGAATTTTTAATTTAAAAAAGTAGATATCTAATTCCGGAATATTACGATATTTAGTTTTGCGACCTTTTTTATTATTTTTAGCATCAATTAGACTTGTGCGTCAGCGTTCATATTCTTCTACAGATTTAAAAGTACCATAAACAACTTTTAAATAAGGGCGAAAAATATTAACTGATTTCTTAGTAATACCAACAATAACCGAATTAGCAATATCTCTGACTTTAACCCAAATATGTTCAGGTCGTTGGCCACTCGCTAGAACAATATGACCAAAATGCCTAACTAGAGCAAAATATTCTTGCAAACCTTGAGTTGATTTATCATTTTCTTTATAATCCGTTCCTTCTAAAAATAAGTTCGTTTCATCTCACAACAATAAATGTTTTTCTTCTAATATTGGATATTCATTATCCAATAACGACATATGCCCCAAAGATAACATTTGTTGGTCTAAAATTGGAAATGTTGAAGCCGTCTTTCATTTTTTCTTACCTAAAAGTTTTGAAGCAAAAACTAATAAAGCGGTTTTACCAGTTCCCAATGAACCAATCACAATATTTAATGGTGATTTGAATAAAAAATTAATAAAAGATTTACGATTAACTCATTGCATAAATTTAGTAATTAAAATTAAACAATTTAAGATAATACCAATGATATGGAAAAATGAAACTCAATATTGTGGATTAATAACAACAAGAAAAGCATAATAATATCAAGAAATAATAAAGAAAGTGCGATTTAAGTTAACAAAGTCATTGATTTTTTCACAGATATTTTTTAGAAATTTAAGCATTATCGCACTCCTTTTTTTTAATTATTATTTAACGAACTCTTAATAGTAGTTTTTCAAACATTCCAAAAGCAAATAAGAATAATCCAACGATTGCCGGAAATAAAAAAATTCAATAAGTAGCAAAGAAATCTACTACTAATGGCATTTGTCCGCTGATAATATCGCTTCAAATTTTTCCAAAAAGCCCTACCATACTATCTCACAAATTATTAATGGCTTGTTTTCCGGTAATTGCTACTGGTGCATCGGCTAAGAAAGTTCCAATCATATAATCACCCCCTTTCTTTTCAAAATATTTATCCTATAGTTATTAACAAAAATAAGATTTAACTTTATAAAATAAAATCAACATAAATAAGATAATAACTGTTGTTAGTAATCAAAAAGCGATGTTAGTTGTTAAAAGTCAAAGTGGTTCTTCGGTTAAATTAATTTCTTTACCAGCAGTAATATGAGCTGGAATAGTTGTAATTTGGATAAACAAATCTCAGAAAGTTTGTTTAATTTGTTCTCAATTTAAATCTTTTCAAACAACTAGAAACATTGAAATAAACACTTAATCGGAAGAAAGAGAATACCAATGAAACTGGCAAATAACACAATGATTACAAGAATTGAGAACAAAAATACTACTTGGGGCGGTAAATCAGCAGTTGGATAAAGTAAATCAATTAACTTAATAATTACATCTTTTAACATTTATTTTATCCTTTCGTTTGGATTTCTTGATTTTGTTTGTCATTTTTTTCAGTTAAATAAGATAATTTAACAATGAAGCGTTTTTCTTTTTTACTAAAATCACCTTTAATTTCTTTTGCTTGTTTACCATACTTTTTAACATCATTCATTCAACGCCATAAACCCCAAGCAACAGCAAAAGCGAGTAATAAGGTTAATAAGATAAAACATATTAGACTAAATATTGCCATTATTTTTCAATTTCCTTTCTATTTAAAGTTTCATTTTTCAAGGCTTTTTTTGCTTTAATTTTCTTAACAATAAGTCAAACTAATTTTTCAACTTGAAAAGCAATAAATATCGCACTACCAAATCAATAAACAAACAATCCAAGCAACATAATGGCGGTATTTAAACCAAAAAACTTATACATATCTTTTTCAATAAAATCAATAAATTCGCCATTTGTTCCCATTACTCACTTAGTATCCAATAAAGTTAAAGCTCAAAGTATTAAGTTTATAAAGATAAAAACAATGCTAAGCAATATTTTTAACCAATGATTTTTAAATCAATTTTTAATTCTTATTTTAAATTGCATTCTTTTTTTCATTTTTTAACTCCTAATGTTTCGTTTTTCTTAGTTGATTTCTAAATCTTAAACTTTCTAACGAAGTATAATTTTCACTTTCAAAGTCTATATAATTGATATTTTTAAATTCATAGATTGCTCCGCACATTTTGGTTTTAAATTTATGAACTGCTGATTTTAAGTATTTTACAAACTCAGAATTTATGGTTCTATTAACAATATTATTCAAAGTATCGGTGAATACTTGTTTTCTAATAATGGGATTTTGACAGTTGTAAGAGAATTGATAAGCCTTGATATTTAAATCATATTGGTTTAATGACTTTTCATTCAGGACATTTTTAGTTATATATTTGGAGCAATATTTTACAACCATTTCATTAGTGTTTTCACGAACTCTAATATTTTTATTAATCCCATAGGGTCAAAATTGTAAAATAATTTTATGGGGTATTTTTTGGGTGATTAAAATATGAAAATGAATAACGCCTCGTTTCTGATATTCATATGTATACAAATACTTAATATTTTTATTTTTAACTTTAAATCAATATTTTAATTTTTTAAAAAATTTATTTAAATCACGCTTACATTTTCTAATGTCAAATTCATTAACATCAGCATAAGTAAGCGTTAAGAATGTAAGTTTTTTACAGTCTCAAAAATTATGATACGCCTTCCGAATAACATTAGATTTTGCACGAATATTACTATTAAGCAGTTTTGTATCACAATTACCTTTATTTTTTAAACCGCTTACATTGCGATTATTTGCTTTGATACGTTCTAAAGGCATAACAATATTACGAATATATTGACCGTAATAAATCGTTTTCATATAAAAATCAGTCGGATTTTGAGATTGTAAATTCATATTTTATGCTCCTATTTTAGATTTTCGCCAGTTGTGTTATTTAATCAAGTAATAGTCGGCTTCGCCGACTAACCCGCTAGCGGGCGGGGCATACGCCTTCCGCACCGCTTCGCAGACCGAAGTGATTATCAATTAACTGGACAAGTTTTTTTGATTTTTTGATAATTCAATTTTTTGCAAGTTAACTATTTTGGGGGTTTTTTCAAAAGTTAATTCGCAACTAAAAAATGATTTAACGTTTTCTTTTAACAGTTTATAAATTTCTTGTTGTTCTAGATTGTTATCATCAATTCATAAAGCCTTTTGTTCGCCGGTAGGCTCAAATAAGTCATTTTCATAACGCAAAAATTCGGCAGAATAACCTGACATCATAGAGCCATCTTTATTTTTAAATATTTTTCTTTTTATACTAACTAATTTAACTTTAAACATTATTATCTAAATTCCTTTTACTTTTATTTTTTAAAATTTTTTTAATATGATTAATAAATTTTTTCTCACAAGCAACATGCAAATATCGTTTATCACTAAATAGATGTAAACACCAGCGACATATTTTATAATTTATCTTTCCTTTCAAAATTTAAAAACCCTTTTCATCGCAAGAATTACAGATTCCAACTGTATTTTTATTACCAATGACATAGCTTTCGCTGTCGCATTCAATACAAAATATTACTGCCAAAAGAAAACACCCCCTAAAAGTTTGTAGAAAACAAAATCTTGTCATATGTATATGGTTTCTACATAAAATTTTAAAATAAGTATTGCATTTGTGTTAAAAACATATTATTATTATCTTATGCTATCAATAGTCTATAGACAGCAACGGGGAAACCTTAATTATGTTGCCGAGGATTAAAAGGTATAGGATTTTGGATTACAAAAACTCTTTTAAACTCGGTATGTAATACCGAGTTTTTTTATGTAAGATAGATATTGATTTCAGGATTAAACGGTTATGTTTAAGAAATTAGGAAGGGGTGGATGAATGCGACCAGCAATAGAAACTAAAAATAATATTGTTCAAGAGATTAAAACAAAGATTGCATCGTCAAAGTCAACAACTATTATTCATTATCATGGATTTTCTGTTCAAGATTTAACTAATTTAAAGTTACAGTTAAGAAGTGAAGATGCTAGTTTAAAAATTTATAAAAATACATTAGTAAGAAGAGCATTACAAGAGTTAAGTGTTAATAATTTAGATGATGTCTTATTAGGCCCTAATGCATTAGTGTTTTCGGCAACTGATGAAATTGTAGGCCCAAGATTATTAGCTAATTTTGCTAAGGAACATAAAAATTTAGTATTAAAAAGTGCTATTTTGGATGGTAAAGTAGTGTTATATGATGAATTACAAGTATTAGCCACATTGCCTTCAAAAAACAGCCTTATTTCAATGTTTGCTTCAGCAATTATTAGTCCATTAATTAATGTTGCTTTAGCAATTAAAGCCATTGCTGATAAACAACTAACAGAATAAACTGATATATAAAAATAAAAGGAGAGAATTATATTATGGCAGAAAATAATCCAATAAAAAAAGATACCCAAGAAGAAATAGAAAATAAAATTAACGAAGAAAAAACTGGTAGTGTTAAAAAAGGTAATAAAATAACAAAACAAGATATTATCGCTTCGCTAGCAGAGATGAAATTAATTGAACTAAATGAATTAGTAAAAGCAATTGAAGAACATTTTAATGTTACTGCTAGTGCACCAGTGATGATGCAAGCAGCTTCACAGGGTGATGGTAATGTTGCACCGACAGAGGTAAATGTTATTTTAACTAAACTTGGTGATTCTAAAATTGCAGTTATTAAAGCAGTAGCCGAGATTACCGAAAAACCTTTAATGGAAGCTAAAAAATTAGTTGAGGGTGAAAATCCAGTAATTAAAGAAAAAGTTAAACCAGAAGAAGCCGAAAAAATTAAGGAAAAACTTGTTGCTGCTGGTGCTGGGGTTGAAATTAAATAAATTTTAAAAATAACTAAAAATGTAATATACCACAGATGTTTTGCACAATCAAGAAAAACATTAAAAAGGGGGAAATTAATTTATTAATTCTTGTAATTTTTGAAATGGCGATTTATTTTGTAATGCTGAATGACAGCGTTGGAAGTTGTAATAGTAATAATATTGATTTAAGAAATGTTGTAGTTCGTTTTGATTTAGTTTTTTATCCTTAACATAAAATAATTTAGTATAATGTTGATGAAACCGCTCAATTTTACCGTTACTTTGTGACGAACGAATTGGAGTGGTTTCATGGATAACCCCATTCCTTGAAAGAAAGGCCGTAAAAGGTCTTTCTTTTACTTTGTATGCTTTTTTATTACTTCAATTAGTAGTAGTAAATTCTGGAGCATTATCAGTGCGAAGGCGTTTAATGGTTATGCCAAGTTCACTAAAATCTTTCATTGCTCTTTGCAGAGCGTTAATCGCGTTATTAGTTCCTAAACTATCATAAACATAACCAAATACTATCCGTGTTATTTCGTCAATGAAATCATAAATATAATACTTTTTATCAACCGGAAAATTTGATGTGGTAATTATTTTGGCATCCATTTGTAAAAGACCAATCTCGGAAACTTCATAACGCTTAAAATGGCGTTTTGTTTGTTTGATTTGTTGTTTTAATTCTTTTCAACGAGAGTCAGATTTAATTCAGCGATAAAAAGTTTTAATATTTTTCGGAATTTTTGAATTTTCAATATCGTGAAAACCCATTTTTAAATTGTTAAATAAAGACCACATTCCACCGGCTTGAATATTTTTGTAATCAAAATACAAATTGCATATTTTTTCACGAGAATTTAAATCATATTGATAACTAATTTTATTAGGTTTTGTATATGCCAAATTGTAAAGTTAAGTGCAACTAAATTATTTTTCTAACCAAATATTCGATTGGCGAAAGATAATTTAGTATTTTTCTTGGTCTTTGGTTTAAAGACAATATAAATTTATGAACTGCATTTTTAGTAGTGTTTGAAAAATTAAATTTTTTAGGAAATTTTTCTCTAATTAAACCATTAGTATTTTCATTAGTACCTCTTTGTCAAGGTGAATATGCATCAGCAAAATAAATTTTCACATTTAAATTTTTTTCAAGTTGTTGTCAATTAGCAAATTCTTTACCCCTATCAAATGTTATAGTCTTAACAAGATTATTTGGAAGAATTGATAAATAATGACTAATATTTTTGTTAATAACTTTAGTAGTTCTATTTTCAACTAATATTGCTAAAGTAAATCTTGATGTTCTTTCAACTAAAGTTATTAAACATGATTTACTTTTACCTCGTGATGATACTACAGTATCACCTTCTCAATGGCCAAGAGTTATGCGATTATTAACATTTCGTTCTTTAATGGATTTACCATTAAATTTACCCCGATTTTCTTGAGATTTTCGTTTCTTACCTTTTCTTCTTAAATTTTTACTAGTAACCTTTTCAAGTAATCCAGAATAAATTCAATTGTAAATTGTTTTAAAACTAATAATTCATTCTTGATGAATGAAAATTTTTAATTCTGCCATAAATTTGTTCAGGCGATCAACCTAATAATAATTTTTGTTGTACATATTTTACTAATTCTCTATTTTTAAATTTATGAAAATAAACATGTAATTGTTTTCTATTTTCTGCTTTATTTTGTGCAATTAATGAAAAATAATGATTATTATCTTTATTTCTATTAACTTCTCGATTAATAGTACTAATACTTCGATTAAGATTTTTAGCTATTTCACTAATTTTTACTTTAAATTTCAATTGATTCTCAATATAAATTCTTTCATCTATGCCAAGATGTTTGTATCCCATATAAAAACTCCTTAAATTTACTTTTTCTAAAATAAACTTAGCATCATGAAATTTTTATATGAAATCTTTTGCAATTTTATTTACTTGCACTTACAAGTATAATTCAGCTTTATAAATTAAAGAGTATAATTTATTTATTATTAATTTTAAAGGAGAAACTATGCGTATTATTCCCTATGAACTTATTTGCTATGCTAACAATATGAGTCTATCAGCTTTAAGAAAAGAAATTTCAATGTATGATTATTGTCTTAATAAAAATAAAACCAATATCGCAATGAATCCTTTTTTAAAATTAAAACGACCTTATTTTAATCTTGTAATTTATACTTGAATAACTGAAATGAACAAAAGAAATTTATATGTGGGAACATTGGCCCAATATTATGCTAAAAACAATCCTCCAAGTTTAATAATAGACACCAATATTTTTCTCATTATTGAATGTTGTTTACAATGAGATTTAAAACAATTTAATTGTTATGAAGAAAACCTTTCATGATTTGCTGTTATTAATAAATTTCTGACTAAACAAAACATTTCTCTCACTAAATGAAATTTAACAACTTATAATGAAATAAAACAATGATACGAAAAAAAATTTATGCGAAAAAATAATCGTGGGAAAATGAAACCTTATAAGTTAAATATGACAATAGTAATTAATTTCTTAAAAGCAACACTAACTGAATAAGCAAATTACATTTGATCCTTAAAATCAACAGCAATTAAGTTTAAAGCATTTTTAAAGACATACTGTGTGCTAATAATTAAATGCAATCTTTGTTCTGATAAAGTAATATTAGTTTCATCCAAAATTTTACATTCTGAATAATATGAATGAAATCCCCGTGCTAATTCCTGAATATAATCACAAATAATATTCGGTTGACAAAATTTAGCAGCACTTTGTACTACTTTACTAAAATAATCTAATACTTTAATTAGCTCTCGCTCCTTGGGATGTGTTAATAAATGATAACTAGCAATTGTCTTTGTTAAATCAATATTATGAGGCACATTTCGTAAAATACTCGCACAACGCGCTGTAGCATATTGAAAGTAATAAACCGGATTATTATTACTTTGAGATGTTAAAAGACTCAAATCTAAATCCATATGACTAGAAGATGCTTTTGAACATAACATATAACGAACAACATCAATACCTAATTCCATAACTAAATCAATTAATCATACGGCTGTCCCTTTTCTTTTTGACATTTTATATTCTTGACCATCTTTAATTAATCGCACCATTTGAATAATAACAATTTTTAAAATATTAGCATCATAACCTAAAATTTGTAAACCCGCCTGCATTCGTGTTAAATAACTATGATGATCTGCACCTCAAAAATTAACTAAATAATTAGCTTTTGCTCGTTTAATTCGTAAATTATGACAAGCTAAATCCGGTAAAATATAAGCATACGATTTATCTTGTTTAACAAGAACTCGGTCCTTATCATCACCATAATCTGTTGTTTTTAACCACAAAGCACCATCTTTTTCAAAAACTTTATTAGTTGCTTGCAATTCCTTTACTAACTTATCAATTTCTTTTGTTGTATACATTTCTAACTCACTCGACCAATAATCAATATTAATCCGAAAATCCTTTAATTGCGTTTTAATTAATTGTAAAAAGAAAGCAACTGACTCTTGTTTAAATATTGCTAATACTTGTTCATCATCAATGACACCATTAACAATTCGTATGGCAATAAATTTATCTTGATATTTATTCACAAAATTAGTTGCTAATATTTCTTGATAAACACCCTGATATGATTGTTCTGGTATTTCAACATTAACCCCTAATTTTTGTAAATAATACGAAAAAATTGTATTTGCTAACACATTAATCTGATTACCAGCATCATTAAGATAATATTCTGTTTCAACAATATTTCCTGCAAATTTTAAAATTCTTGCAACCGCATCACCAATAGCACCATTACGAGCATGACCAATATGTAAAATTCCTGTTGGATTAGCAGAAACAATTTCTAAATTATATTTAATATTAGTCGCTTCTCCACTACCAAACTTAGTTTTTAATTTTAAAATTTCCGTAATAACAGCACTAAGTCCATTTTGATTAACTGTTAAATTAATGAACCCAGGAAAAACAAAATCTATTTTAGTAAAAAAATCATTTGACTTAATAATAGCAATAATCTTTTTAGCAATGACTTCCGGTTTTTGCTTTAAAATTGGTGCTAACACCATCGCAATATTAGTAGCATAATCACCATATGCAATATTACGAGTTTTCTCAATAACAATATCATCAACAAAAGGAGTAATATTATTTACTGCCTCTTTAATTATTTTTTGAATTTGATTTAAAATTAACGACATTAATATTTCTCCTTTTTCGTTTCATAATTTTATTATTAACAATAAAATAACCGATTAATTAAAATTTCAATATAATATGCTTATTTATCATCAATAGATAAAACTGCCATAAAAGCTTCTTGTGGTAATTCAACATTTCCAAAAGCCTTCATCCGCTTTTTACCCTTCTTTTGTTTTTCTAATAACTTTTTCTTACGATTAATATCGCCACCATAACACTTAGCAGTAACATTTTTCCTTAACGCCTTAATAGTTTCTCGCGCAATGATTTTATTACCAATGGAAGCTTGTACAGGAATTTCAAAGTTTTGTTGCGGAATAATATCTTTTAATTTAGCACATAAATTTCTTCCACGAGCATACGCAAAATCTTTATGCACAATCATTGATAAAGCATCAACAACCGCACCATTTAATAAAATATCCATCTTTACTAATTTACTTGGTCGATAACCTAATAATTCGTAATCTAATGAAGCATAGCCCTTAGACACAGATTTTAAACGATCAAAAAAATCAAAAATAATCTCATTTAACGGCATTTCATAAGTCAAAATCCTTCTTGTATCATCAACATAAACAAGATTTTGATAAATACCGCGTTTTTGCTGACATAACTCCATTAAACCACCTAAATAAGTTTCAGGAGTCATCATCGTTACTTTAACAAAAGGCTCATTAATACTACGAATTTTTTGCACTTCCGGTAATTTACTCGGATTATCCACAGTAATAATTTGTTGATCAGTTAAATGCACTTCATAAATAACACTTGGCGCCGTAGCAATTAAATCTAAATTATATTCTCTCTCAAGTCGTTCTTGGATAACATCCATATGTAATAAACCTAAAAACCCACAACGAAACCCAAATCCTAATGCTTGTGAATTTTCTGGTTCATATACCAAAGCAGCATCTGATAATTGCAATTTTGATAATGCATCTTTTAAATCTTCATAACGCGAACTATCAACGGAATATAATCCACAATAAACCATTGAATTAATTTTTCGATAACCTGATAATGGCACTAATGTTGGAAAATCAGCATGTGTCATTGTATCTCCTACTTGAACATCTTTAATATTCTTAATAGCCGCCGCTACTCAACCAACCTGACCAGCATAGATTGCATCCTGCTGAACTTCCAACGGTGTCTTAATACCAACACTAATAACTTCATATTCACCCCCTGTTGCCATAAAACGAATCTTATCATTAATCTTAACAGTTCCTTGAAAAACACGAATAAAAATCATTACACCACGATATTGATCATAATAAGAATCAAAAATCAATGCCTGCAAAGGAGCATCATCTTGGGATTTTATTGGAGCAGGAATATCTCTAACAATAGTTTCTAACACTTCATCAACATTTAAACCAGTCTTGGCAGAAATTAACGGGATATGCGAATACGCAATTCCTGTCAATTCTCTAATTTGTTGTTTAATTCTTTCGGGGTCCGCATTAGGCAAATCAACTTTATTAATAACAGGAATAATTGTTAAATCATTATCAATCGCTAAATAAACATTAGCTAACGTCTGCGCTTGAATCCCTTGCGTAGCATCAACTACTAATAATGCTCCCTCACAAGCCGCTAAACTACGCGAAACTTCATAAGTAAAATCTACATGTCCCGGCGTATCAATTAAATTAAAACAATATTGTTGATGATCCTTAGCAACATACTGCAACTGCACAGCATTTAACTTAATAGTAATTCCTCTTTCTCGCTCTAAATCCATTGAATCTAATAATTGATCTTTTAATTCTCTTTTACTAACCGTACCCGTTAATTCTAAAAGCCGATCCGCCAAAGTAGACTTACCATGATCAATATGAGCAATAATACTAAAATTACGAATTAAATTTTTATTTGTTGCCATTATTTTTAATTTCCTTACTTTGTTCTAAATTACTATTTTCTAACGCTGTCGCTCGTAAATAATCAAAATCATTATCACTTCAAAGATGACCATAACTGACACTATTAATTCTAATTAAAAACCAAGTAATAAACAAGGAAAAAATATATGTTGATATCGCTTGCACAGCATCATTAATTAATGCTGTAATCGCATAACTATAATCAAAATTAGAAATAAAGTAAGTATATGGTGGATAAATAATTAAAACTGGTAAAACCGCAAAAAAATGACTGATAATAAAATGAAAATATGGTTCTAATATCCGAATAATAACAAACATTAAAATCCTAACAACAATCGTAATGGGAACAAAAACAAAATATCCCCCCATAATATCAGCAAATGCCATCGCAATCGGATTAGCAAATAAAATCATTGGCCCAGAAATAAAGGTAATTAAAGGTAAAGCAATAATATCAGCTAATTGCAAATAACCAACGCCAATTTTAATAAAACTAGAAGCATAACCACAAACCATTAAAAGACCTGTGATTACACCTGTTGTTGCTAAATATTTCAATGAACGAAAACGATACATTTTTCTTTCAAATCCTTTCCTTAAATAAATTTTGTTCCAACCCGCAAAGGATGTTGTCCTTGATAAAAATTTTTAACCAAGATTGCTTTTTTACCCTCAGGTTGTAATCTTTGAATTAAAACACTTCCTTTACTCGTTTGAACTTCAATACCATCTTGTTGAAATGATAAAATTGTTCCCGCTGCCTTTTCCTGTTTATTAATATCATAAACGATCGCCTGATGAATTTTATAAATCTTATTTTCATAAGTCGTATAAGCTAAAGGGATTTCAAAAAGACCACGAATTTGACAAGTTACTTTTCTCGCATCAACATTTCAAATAATCTTTTCATTATTTCGTTTAATATTTAAACCAAACGATACAAGTCGTTCATTTTGGATTTCTGGAGTAATTTTACCACTAATTACTAAGAATAAATATTTTTCTAACATCATATTTGCTAACAAAATTAAACGGTGATGCAAACTACTTGCCGTTTCATTTGCTACCAACCTAATTTTCTCTTGAACAAATACTGGCCCCGCATCCATTTGAGATGTCATTTTCATTAAACTAATACCAGTTTCCTTTTCATCATTAATTACCGCTCAATGAATTGGTGCTCCACCTCGTAATTTAGGTAATAACGAAGCATGAATATTTAAGCAACCTTTCGGCACCAATTGTAAAATCCTTGTTCCCAAAAATTGACCATAAGCACAAGTAATTATTAAATCAGCATTTAAATTATCTAGTTCTAAAACAATATCGTTAATATTATCTGGTTGAAAAATCTTTAATTTTGATGCTAATGCTACTTGTTTAACACCACCAATCCTCATTTCTTGCTTTCTCCCAACTTTACGATCAGGTTGACAAACAACAGCTACAACTTCAATAAAATCCATTGTTAATAATTTTAATAATACTTCTTTAGCAAAAATCGGTGTCCCCATAAAAATAACTTTCGTTACCATTCAATTCACCCCTGTTCTCGCAATAATTCAGAAATTTTAGTAAATAAAACTACCATTCCATAAGTATCGCGTTCACAATATAATAACAAATTTTTAACATAATTGTCTTGTCATTGTTGCCAACTAATAGTTTTTCAAGCATTATTTAATTTCAAGAAAAACAAATGATTATTATCTTTTTGTAATTCATTATACAACCGTTTACGAAATAAACTGGAAGCATCGGTTCCCTTTTGCACTTCCAAATCATCATAAGAAAATTCCGAATTAAAAGCCGGCAATGTTTTCTTAATTGAAAGACTACCATTAAATTCTGCTTTATAAATTGCAAAATTTTTAAAGAAATCCATTAAATCAACAGTCCGATCAGAAATTTGCATTAATATTTCTTCATAAATCGGATATAATAATGCCATTTTTTTTAAAACTTGCTTCTCAAAACTTTTATTATATGCAACATAAGTACCTATCCCATATCGTGTTAAATCCTTAATTAAATTTTCAATTAAAACTAAACGATGATCACCAACACCATCACTTAAATAACGATAATGTTTAATATTATGTTTCTCTTCATTAAACTTATTATCCAATAAAACATGAATTGAATACTGAAACGGAATTTGCTCATATGGTGTACTATTTTCATATTTCGGAATGGCACTTTTAACAGTTTCAAAATCATACATATAAATCGGATACACATATTCCTTATATATACTTTGTAAATATCTTCGTTCTGACAATGCAACAACACCTTCTAAATTTTGAACAACTTTAATTTGGCGATATTGATTAGCTGTTAAATTAAGATCAAAAAAATTAGATGTATAAAGCGACAAAAAATTATTTTCATAATATAATCTTGCTTTTTTAGTTTTTACTAACCGATAAAGATTAAATATTGTATGCTCTTTGGGTAATTTAGCATAAACATGAATACAATAATCATATTTACCCCGATTATGACATTGACTAGTCTTTAACCACGCTAATGCTTCAGCAACTGGCATTTGAAAAATATCTTTAATGCGCTGAATATCTTGATTAAAATCTCGCTTTGCTAAATCTTTTTTTACACCAACCATAATATTTTCTTGCTTTGAACCAGTAGTTGTTAAATTATATTTACTTGCTAAAATAAACAAATTATCATATTCTAAATCACCTTGATGAAAATAAAAACCATTTAAATGCATTAAATAAATATTTTTAATCTCAATATTGCAATTAGTCAAAATATAATATTGATAAAGAACATCATATAAATGTTCGCGATGAACCTTAGTTGTTGCCTTAACTTCAATTAAGTCTCAACCTGTACCATTTCGTTTTAAAACATCAACCTTTGTAACACAACCATTATATTCAAATCGTGGTTCAAACAACACTTCAAGATTAGCATCAAGAATTTTTTCTACCGTTTTATTTGCCACAAGATGTTTTTCATAAGTATCTAAATCAAAACAACGATAATTTCGTAAAAAATATTGCTTAGCATGATAACCTACTTCTAAACCATCAAGAATAGTTTCACTATCAATTACCTCTAAATCGCTAAAACTATAATCATCATTCGCTAATAATTCTAAACTAGGCGCAGAAATATTCGTCAAGTCATCTTTTTGCTTTTCATCACCAAATTCAGGCAAACTAAAAAAATAAGTTAACTCCCTATCGTGCCATTGAATTGTCTTTTGATGATTTTCTTTTCGTAAAAGAAATGATAATTTAGCACATTCCCGATAATTTTTATAATCTTCTTTATATATTTTATGAAGCATTTTATCATTTCCTCAGATTATGAATTAATTAAACTATTTATTTTTTAGCACCAAACTTCTCATTAGGTTGTCGCTTAATAAGAACCTCATTTTTATTTTGAACAACTTTTTTAGTTGCTTTGATTTTTTTCTCTTGCTTAATTTTTTTAATTTCTGCTTTTTCTATTATTTTTGCTTCCTTGCGTTCTAATCTAACTTGTGCTCGCTCAGCCTTAGTCATTTTTCAATAACTTTTCTTTTGTTCTTTTTGCAAACGAATTAAAGTAGCTTCTAATT
Source organism: Spiroplasma endosymbiont of Tipula paludosa (assembly GCF_964264785.1). Lineage (NCBI taxonomy): Bacteria > Bacillati > Mycoplasmatota > Mollicutes > Entomoplasmatales > Spiroplasmataceae > Spiroplasma > Spiroplasma endosymbiont of Tipula paludosa. The sequence continues at coordinate 1,118,774 of NZ_OZ183484.1, read as the reverse complement.
CTAATTCATGATTAACTTTTCAAGTTGTTTCATATTCTTTTTTACTTAATTGTTTTGTTAAACCTTCAACTTCAAAAGCTTTAGTAGCATATAACGCATTTGATTTTGAGTCATATAATTTGATAACAACATCAAAAACATCACGATATTTATAATCTTTACCTGCTCTAGCAATTACTTTATCATATTCAATTCTTTTATGAGCAATATTATCATTAATCTTTAAATACTGCTTAATTTTATCTCTAACTTCTTTTTGACGCTTTTCTTTTTCAATTTTATCTTGTTTTCGTTTACGAATTGAAGAAACTATCATTACAACTACAATAATAATAATTAAACCTAACATTACCCAAGTAGTTTGTCCATTTTGTAAATCACCTGTTACTAAAAACATTACTCATTTCCTCCTTTAATAATTAAATTTTAATAATACTTAATAAACGCTCTTGACTTATTGGCGTTATTGTTTTAACCAAATTAGATTTTTTATCAATAACAAAATATAAATCACTATCATTAATTTGCACATAAATATCATCTTTTATATCTACAACATAAAATGCCTCATTAATTAATTGTAAACAATGCATTTTTAATTCAATATCATTTAAATGTTTCAAATTTAATCGCTGTTTAACACGAAGAATAACATGATGTGAAAACTGATATTTTGATTGTAAATAATAACTCACTTTTTCTACCCACACTTTTTTTAAATGTACATAAGTAATTATACATCTTTTTTACTACTTTTTTAAGGGACGCATAAAGTTTTGTTAGGTAGGAAAAGATTTGAATAAGTATTAAGACAGTCAGCAATGATTGTCTTTTTATTTTATAAGATGTTAAAAATTTGTTCTTTGAAAATTAAATACAAGTGAATTAATAATGTTGGTATGTATTAAAACACGATAAATTGTGGGTGGTCGCCATAACCAAAAGAAGTTTACCAGTTAATAGATAACATCCTATTAGCTATAGCAATTTGTTTCGTTTTGCAATAAAAAAATGAATGGGTGGATTTCCTAAAAATATACACGCTATTAAATTAGTTCCAAGGGTAGGATGCGGATATTAAAGTGTAGAAATTTCTATATAGGGATATACTAAGTTTAAAATTATTAAAATCTTTATCTAATTAAAAAAACAAAATTTACTAACAAAGCTTGTTAAACACTTAAATCTGCGATATATAAGTGTTTAAAAAACTAAGTTAACTAACTTAGTTAATATAACTTAGTTTATTCATAAGAAAGGTAATTTATTATGCTGAATTATACTTGTAAGTGCAAGTAAATAAAATTGCAAAAGATTTCATATAAAAATTTCATGATGCTAAGTTTATTTTAGAAAAAGTAAATTTAAGGAGTTTTTATATGGGATACAAACATCTTGGCATAGATGAAAGAATTTATATTGAGAATCAATTGAAATTTAAAGTAAAAATTAGTGAAATAGCTAAAAATCTTAATCGAAGTATTAGTACTATTAATCGAGAAGTTAATAGAAATAAAGATAATAATCATTATTTTTCATTAATTGCACAAAATAAAGCAGAAAATAGAAAACAATTACATGTTTATTTTCATAAGCTGAATTATACTTGTAAGTGCAAGTAAATAAAATTGCAAAAGATTTCATATAAAAATTTCATGATGCTAAGTTTATTTTAGAAAAAGTAAATTTAAGGAGTTTTTATATGGGATACAAACATCTTGGCATAGATGAAAGAATTTATATTGAGAATCAATTGAAATTTAAAGTAAAAATTAGTGAAATAGCTAAAAATCTTAATCGAAGTATTAGTACTATTAATCGAGAAGTTAATAGAAATAAAGATAATAATCATTATTTTTCATTAATTGCACAAAATAAAGCAGAAAATAGAAAACAATTACATGTTTATTTTCATAAATTTAAAAATAGAGAATTAGTAAAATATGTACAACAAAAATTATTATTAGGTTGATCGCCTGAACAAATTTATGGCAGAATTAAAAATTTTCATCAAGAATGAATTATTAGTTTTAAAACAATTTACAATTGAATTTATTCTGGATTACTTGAAAAGGTTACTAGTAAAAATTTAAGAAGAAAAGGTAAGAAACGAAAATCTCAAGAAAATCGGGGTAAATTTAATGGTAAATCCATTAAAGAACGAAATGTTAATAATCGCATAACTCTTGGCCATTGAGAAGGTGATACTGTAGTATCATCACGAGGTAAAAGTAAATCATGTTTAATAACTTTAGTTGAAAGAACATCAAGATTTACTTTAGCAATATTAGTTGAAAATAGAACTACTAAAGTTATTAACAAAAATATTAGTCATTATTTATCAATTCTTCCAAATAATCTTGTTAAGACTATAACATTTGATAGGGGTAAAGAATTTGCTAATTGACAACAACTTGAAAAAAATTTAAATGTGAAAATTTATTTTGCTGATGCATATTCACCTTGACAAAGAGGTACTAATGAAAATACTAATGGTTTAATTAGAGAAAAATTTCCTAAAAAATTTAATTTTTCAAACACTACTAAAAATGCAGTTCATAAATTTATATTGTCTTTAAACCAAAGACCAAGAAAAATACTAAATTATCTTTCGCCAATCGAATATTTGGTTAGAAAAATAATTTAGTTGCACTTAACTTTACAATTTGGCGTTATTTTTGTCTTACTGTGACTTGTTGTTTGGGTCGGGGGTTGTGACCGACCAGAATTATTATCAATATAGTCTCTAATACTTCTTGAGTAATTTCTTGTATTTAAAATAATATTATTTCTATTTGTAGATGCCGGTGTTGCCGTTCTTCGGCTGTTTTGTGTTGATGATTTTGTTTTTGTCTGATTGATACTTGTTGTTTGTATTGCTGTTCTTTTTGTGCCATTTGTTGTTCTTCTTTGAGTTAAAGAAAAACTATTTTGTTCATTTCTGTTTGAACTTCTATTTGTACTTGTTCCAGAAGGACTAGCGGCAATAACCATCGGTATTGCCGTTCCACTAATTGTTAAGACACTCAATAAATTTAGCAGTTTTTTCATATTTTTATTTCCTTTCTGTAATTGTTATTATTTATAATTAATAGTTTTCTAGTGGTTGATTTCTTCCTTTTACTATTTCTGCGTTATATCCTTTTTTAATAGAAAATTCTATTTTTCCATTAAAAAAAATTGAATTTCCATCTTCATAAACAGTTATTTCTTCAGGCAATGTGCCATACTTTATTAATTTTTGCATTAGTTGTCCAATTGAGATATCAAAATGCACTGTTTCATTATTTTTAGTCAAAATATCAAATTGGATATTTCCATAAATATCTTGTTCCAAATTTAAAGTAGTTTGAAATTTTATTTCCTCAAGTGTTGCTGTAATAATTCTTGATGAATTTGCTGCGACTGTGACTTTTTGTGAAGGGAAAGTCATGACACTTGACGTTCTATCTACTTTTTCACCACTAATATCTAAATTAACATTTTTTGATAGGCTAATACTTTGCGAAGAACTTTTTGAAGTTGACGAACCATTACTTTCTGAAGAACTTTTTGAAGTTGACGAACCGTCACTTTCTGAAGAACTTTTTGAAGTTGACGAACCATTACTTTCTGAAGAACTTTTTGAAGTTGACGAACCGTCACTTTCTGAAGAACCATATTCTCCGCGCGCACCCCCTGAAGCACCTATTCCCAAAAATTTACCGCCTATTTCCACATTTCATCCATGTGATTGATTTTTAGTTTGAGAAGAACTACTTTCTTGTGCTTGTGAATTTTGTTTAATATCACTATTTTCTAAAATATTAGATAATGTAATAGAAGTGTTATTTTCTTTTACTTGATTTGAAGTGTAAGAAGAACTACTTTCTTGTGATTCTGAATTTCCAATTTCTAAATTTTCTATTCTAATTATTCCTGTTGTTATTCTATATCTTGTTTCTGTTGAAAATTCATAAGAACATTGGGGGGTATTAAAATCTGATTCATTATCATCATCATTTTTCATTATTGTTCGAATAAAACAAATTCCTTTAGATTGCTTTTCAAATGAAAATTTAGGAGTAATTTGCTGTTTTAATTGAACATTTGAATATTGTAAATTATTTGAATTAATATTTTTAATTTCTTTAAAAATTAAATTAGGGTTATCATCTCGAAATTTGAAAAAAATTGCTTTTTTAATCAATTCATTTAAATCAATAATTTTATTTTGCTGATTATTTATTGTATAGTAAATTTTCTTTTCACCAAAATATTTAGAACTATCTTTTTTTTCTTTTATTATAGCAGAAATATTAGTTTTTTCAACTACTTCTAATTGTGAAATATCTAAATCAGGATTTAAATAATTTAATTCATTTAAAATTACTTTATCACTATTATCAATAACATTTAAATTAAGATTTGTAATTACAGTAGATAAATTTTGTATAGCTGTAAAAGTAACTTTTTGATATCCCTTGTATTTATTTGAATTATAACGTGGTGAGCCCTCAATATCGGCTGACGTATCTGTAATGTTACTAAAGCCAACTTCAGTTACATCTAAACTGGGATTAAGTTTTTTGACAGCATCTTTTATAGTAGAAACACCATTATCATTTAAGGCCCCTAAATTAAGGTTTGTAATTACAGTAGATAAATCTTTTCTAACTGTAAAAGTAACTTTTTGATATCCCTTGTATTTATTTGAATTATAACGTGGTGAGCCCTCAATATCGGCTGAAGTATCTGTAATGTTACTAAAGCCAACTTCAGTTACATCTAAACTGGGATTAAGTTTTTTGACAGCATCTTTTATAGTAGAAACACCATTATCATTTAAGGCCCCTAAATTAAGGTTTGTAATTACAGTAGATAAATCTTTTCTAACTGTAAAAGTAACTTTTTTATCTCCCTGATATTTATTTGAATTATAACGTGGTGAGCCCTCAATATCGGCTGACGTATCTGTAATGTTACTAAAGCCAACTTCAGTTACATCTAAACTGGGATTAAGTTTTTTGACAGCATCTTTTATAGTAGAAACACCATTATCATTTAAGACCCCTAAATTAAGGTTTGTAATTACAGTAGATAAATCTTTTCTAACTGTAAAAAAAACTTTTTTATCTCCCTGATATTTATTTGAATTATAACGTGGTGAGCCCTCAATATCGGCTGACGTATCTGTTATTGCACTAACATCTACTTCACTATTTTCTAAAATAGAATTTTTAGCTTTAACTGCATTTAAAATTGCATCTTTGTTGTTATCATTTAAGGCCCCTAAATTAAGGTTTGTAATTACAGTAGATAAATCTTTTCTAACTGTAAAAAAAACTTTTTTATCTCCCTGATATTTATTTGAATTATAACGTGACCAACCCTCAATATCGGCTGACGTATCTGTAATGTTACTAAAGCCAACTTCAGTTACATCTAAACTGGGATTAAGTTTTTTGACAGCATCTTTTATAGTAGAAACACCATTATCATTTAAGGCCCCTAAATTAAGGTTTGTAATTACAGTAGATAAATCTTTTCTAACTGTAAAAGTAACTTTTTGATCTCCCTTGTATTTATTTGAATTATAACGTGGTGAGCCCTCAATATCGGCTGACGTATCTGTAATGTTACTAAAGCCAACTTCAGTTACATCTAAACTGGGATTAAGTTTTTTGACAGCATCTTTTATAGTAGAAACACCATTATCATTTAAGACCCCTAAATTAAGGTTTGTAATTACAGTAGATAAATCTTTTCTAACTGTAAAAAAAACTGCTTTTCAACTTCCAAATTGGTATTCTTTTAATCCTTTATATTGGTTAACTCGTATTTTGGCCCAAGAATCATTTTTTACAAAAACATATAATTTATCAATAAGTAAATCGGGATTTTTTTCTTTTAGTGCATTTAAAATTGTTTCATCATCTTCATTATTTAATGCGCCTAATTGTATATTAACAATTGCATCATTTAAATCTTCTCCCCCATTATTTTCTTTGTTTATATGGGCTCCTCAAAAATCGTCATTATTTTCTCAATATTTATCTCGATTTGTTCTTATTATTAAACCCTCGTAATTATTATTTTTATTTAAAAAAACTTTATCAATCTCTGAAAATCTTTGATATATAACAGAAGCAATAATTTCAATATCTTCATTAAGAAAATCATCCCGACTTCTATCATCTCCAGATGAATTTATTTTTTTAAATTCATCTTTTAATAAATCATATATAAAATGATAAAAATCGCCTAATCATATTAATTTTTCTTTAGACCTTATTTTTTCTCAATTTCTATGGCTTATTTTTACATATAATCTGTTATGACATAAAAAACAATAGTGATTTTCAATAAAATTATTATTTCCTCTTTTAACTCTACTTAAATTTTCTAAATTACTTGTTTGCGAATAATTAATTTCGTTATCTACTATTTTATTTTCTGGCGCTTTTTCTGAGGCATTCGCTAAAATTATTGGTGTTATGCTCGACAAGCTTGTAATTGTCGTTAACATAGCGAGTAATTTTTTCATATTAATTCAAATCCTTTTCGTTAATTTTTGCTAATTAATAAAATTTACAACACCTTTTCCTTTATCCAAAAAATAATCTACAGTCTCTTTGCCTTGGAATTTAATTATATATCATTAAATAATAATTTCTATCATTTTTTCAAGATATTGAATACTAGTTCTAAAAAACATTTATCTTTATTTAAAGAATAACTGTAGACTTGGTACATAACCTTTAATTTTATCTACTATTTTGATAATTATTTTTTAGATGAAATACAAATGTTAGATAAATACAAAGATAAAAATGAATTTTATAGTTTAGTCGGCATAAAATGTTATAGTTATGTACCAAGTCTTGTGTTTCCATAAACTTTATAAAATAAAGCAAATAAATAAATTTATTGTAAACATTAATGTTATAATAAGCATAATTAAATAAAAAGAAAAATGATGACTACACCATCATTCTTCCTAATTAGATTATAACATAGGTAGAATGAAAAAAAAATCATTCTACCTATTTTTTTATTTAACTAAGTAAAAAAAAGCAATAATAATTAATCGCCCCAATCGGGTGTTAAAAAAACAGAAAGGAGCATATAGATTATGCAAACAGCAATCTTACAAAATAAATCAGAAGCCTTCAATCAATTAAATTCCTTAAAAGATATTTCAAATTTTTTTACGCCAAAAAAATGTGTGAATAAAAAATTTACTGAGGATAGTTTTCAAGTCCGCGTTTTTGAGTACTATATTTCCGTCCCGAAGAAATTTTGTCATTTAGATAAAAATAAACAAAATTATTTAATTGGGATTATCCCCAATTATGTTTATAACTGTTATGACACCCAAAAAAACTGACGCGAAAAAATTAGTGGGCGTGAATTAATTAAAAAATATAACTTAAAAGGCTTCCACTTTTTAACAGTGGAAAACCAACGCTTTAAAAATATGCAAAAAACCAACCCTTTTTTAATACAATTTAAAAATGCACAAGAGAGTATGGAATGACATCGAGAACAAGTGGCCAAAGAGCAGGAACAATTAAAAACATTTTTATTATCTCGTAAAAAAAATACAGATACCGGAGTATCGGAAGATGAAATCGCGAATGTCAATAATAATCATGTAACAACACCATATCAATCACCCAAACATCAAGAACGGCAACAGGAACTTGATATCAAAAAAGTATTCGATGCATTGTACAATGCATCGAATACTTAAAAATAAATCCTTTTAAAGACACACCGCTTTAGGAAAGCAAAAGTGTCTAACTAAATAATACCATAGTTTTTTTAAAAAAGCTGAATTATACTTGTAAGTGCAAGTAAATAAAATTGCAAAAGATTTCATATAAAAATTTCATGATGCTAAGTTTATTTTAGAAAAAGTAAATTTAAGGAGTTTTTATATGGGATACAAACATCTTGGCATAGATGAAAGAATTTATATTGAGAATCAATTGAAATTTAAAGTAAAAATTAGTGAAATAGCTAAAAATCTTAATCGAAGTATTAGTACTATTAATCGAGAAGTTAATAGAAATAAAGATAATAATCATTATTTTTCATTAATTGCACAAAATAAAGCAGAAAATAGAAAACAATTACATGTTTATTTTCATAAATTTAAAAATAGAGAATTAGTAAAATATGTACAACAAAAATTATTATTAGGTTGATCGCCTGAACAAATTTATGGCAGAATTAAAAATTTTCATCAAGAATGAATTATTAGTTTTAAAACAATTTACAATTGAATTTATTCTGGATTACTTGAAAAGGTTACTAGTAAAAATTTAAGAAGAAAAGGTAAGAAACGAAAATCTCAAGAAAATCGGGGTAAATTTAATGGTAAATCCATTAAAGAACGAAATGTTAATAATCGCATAACTCTTGGCCATTGAGAAGGTGATACTGTAGTATCATCACGAGGTAAAAGTAAATCATGTTTAATAACTTTAGTTGAAAGAACATCAAGATTTACTTTAGCAATATTAGTTGAAAATAGAACTACTAAAGTTATTAACAAAAATATTAGTCATTATTTATCAATTCTTCCAAATAATCTTGTTAAGACTATAACATTTGATAGGGGTAAAGAATTTGCTAATTGACAACAACTTGAAAAAAATTTAAATGTGAAAATTTATTTTGCTGATGCATATTCACCTTGACAAAGAGGTACTAATGAAAATACTAATGGTTTAATTAGAGAAAAATTTCCTAAAAAATTTAATTTTTCAAACACTACTAAAAATGCAGTTCATAAATTTATATTGTCTTTAAACCAAAGACCAAGAAAAATACTAAATTATCTTTCGCCAATCGAATATTTGGTTAGAAAAATAATTTAGTTGCACTTAACTTTACAATTTGGCATTTCTAAAAATAGTCTTAAAACTAACTGTTATTTAATGCATTATTTTATAAATTTACTTTATACATCCTCCTCTACTAGCTATGCTCCTTTCTAATAACAAGACTGCTATTTAATTAAATTTCATTAAGAATTTCTAATGAAAGATTCTTTTAGAAACATATTTTTAGTTAAAGAAAAAAGAGATCTAGATTATATCTAGACCCCTGAAAACTTTATACGACCTATAAAGGAAAGTACATTTATGAGAATATTTTAATTTAAATAAAAATGGGGCGACTGATGGGAATTGAACCCACGAATGTTGGTTCCACAAACCAATGCGATAACCATTACGCCACAGTCGCCATATATAATGGTTTTTATTAACCGATAAAATTATATAACTATTTTAAAAGAATGTAAACTTATTCGTAAAAAAAGGTCGCGTTTAGTTTTCTTAGGTATTGCTTTGAAGAAGTAAAACAATCAGCTAATTATATTATTTAATTACTAAACTAACCCTGCCTTTCTTGTTATTGTCATTTTTATTCATTACTATTCTATCATATTATTGAATTTTTGCACAATAAAAAATTATTAATGGTCGCGTTTAGTTTTCTTAGGTATTGCTTTGAAGAAGTAAAACAATCAGCTAATTATATTATTTAATTATTAAACTAACCCTGCCTTTCTTGTTATTGTCATTTTTATTCATTTTCATTTTATCATATTATTGAATTTTTACACAATAAAAAATTATTAATTTTATTAAATTTTAACTAATATTTTTACTTACTTAAATGTAATATATTTATTTGTATATACAATGTTACCTTTACTAATTCAACTATCATCATTTTTATTATTATATTTATTTCATAATGAATTTTTATATATTTCTTTTCTGATTTCTATTTCTGAATTAATATTTTCATTAATATAATGCAATACATTTAATTTGTTTAAATTTGCCATTCTTAAATGTAATAAGTTATTTAAATTCTTATGATTATATATTTTTGCTCCATAGCCTAATTGTTGTTTCACCAAATGTGATACATCACTTTCAATGCTACAACCGATATTTCATTCTAAATTTTGATTATGAATACCTTGCTTATTATTACTGAAATAATTACTCGCCTTTCTTAAATTTGTTTTAATATCTTTATTTAATTCATTTTTAGCGACATTACGAATGTTTTTTATCAATTCTTGATGATTTCCATTTTTATATAATTCAATTCAACTATTTAGTGTTACTTTGCGATTTTCAAAAATAATATTAAATGCCGTTTGTTTGAATTTTTTAATAGGGTGATACCCATCTAAAATATATCTAACATTACCAAAACTATTCGCAATTTCTCTAATTCAAGTAGCACCATCACCACAAACAATTATTCTGTCGTAATTAATATTTACATAATGTTTTTGTAATTCTCTAATTAATAAATCACGATAATCCATTGTATTTATTCGTTTACCAACTTTTAACATTAGAAAATGACCTCGTTTGTTTTCTAATTCTCTACGAGCATTTTTGTATTTTTTTTCTTTATGTCCGGTATGAAAAGTAACTAAACGAATTCTTTGGTCTTGTTTAACTTTATGATCTAATGTCGCTAAAAATGTCTCATCTATTTGAATATATAAATCCTTATTTTTGACATCAATGCTAGTTTTAGTTTCTTTTTCTGCTAGTTGAAAATATTCGGCAATATCGTATTTATTTAAAATATTTGAAATACTACCTTTTGAAATATAACAATGATTTAGAGCATCTAAAACATCACGATAGCGTTTGCCATCACCTAGAAGACTTAAAACTTTAAATTTGACATCAAAATAAATGCGTTGTTTGGGTAATATACCAATTTCTTTATCTAACAAACATACATATTCAAATTTACCTGATTTTTGATTTCAATATTTATATCGGCGTCGTTTAAAAGTAACATCACCAAAAATTGTAATAATTGTTCTTGATGCAAAATGAACTACTTTATAACCTTGTTTTAAGCGATAATGATATTTATATAAGTATTCATCTAATTTTTCGTATTCATTAGCTAATTGTTCACATTTGTTGGTGTACATGTTTTTATGGGTTGTAAATAAACTAAATCAATGTTTATTTTCTAAGGTTTTTACATTATTATTAATTTTTAACATAATAAATTACCTTTCTTGATAGTAATTTTAATAAAGTTTAGTTAGTTTATTTTTCTGCTTTAATGATAATTTTTTCTAGAAGTAGTATTAAATAATATGAATATGAAAAAATGATAGAAATTATTATTTGATGATATATAATTAAATTCCAAAGCAAAGAGACTGTAGATTAATTTTTGGAGAAAAGGAAAGGTGTTATTAATTTTATTAGCTGAATTATACTTGTAAGTGCAAGTAAATAAAATTGCAAAAGATTTCATATAAAAATTTCATGATGCTAAGTTTATTTTAGAAAAAGTAAATTTAAGGAGTTTTTATATGGGATACAAACATCTTGGCATAGATGAAAGAATTTATATTGAGAATCAATTGAAATTTAAAGTAAAAATTAGTGAAATAGCTAAAAATCTTAATCGAAGTATTAGTACTATTAATCGAGAAGTTAATAGAAATAAAGATAATAATCATTATTTTTCATTAATTGCACAAAATAAAGCAGAAAATAGAAAACAATTACATGTTTATTTTCATAAATTTAAAAATAGAGAATTAGTAAAATATGTACAACAAAAATTATTATTAGGTTGATCGCCTGAACAAATTTATGGCAGAATTAAAAATTTTCATCAAGAATGAATTATTAGTTTTAAAACAATTTACAATTGAATTTATTCTGGATTACTTGAAAAGGTTACTAGTAAAAATTTAAGAAGAAAAGGTAAGAAACGAAAATCTCAAGAAAATCGGGGTAAATTTAATGGTAAATCCATTAAAGAACGAAATGTTAATAATCGCATAACTCTTGGCCATTGAGAAGGTGATACTGTAGTATCATCACGAGGTAAAAGTAAATCATGTTTAATAACTTTAGTTGAAAGAACATCAAGATTTACTTTAGCAATATTAGTTGAAAATAGAACTACTAAAGTTATTAACAAAAATATTAGTCATTATTTATCAATTCTTCCAAATAATCTTGTTAAGACTATAACATTTGATAGGGGTAAAGAATTTGCTAATTGACAACAACTTGAAAAAAATTTAAATGTGAAAATTTATTTTGCTGATGCATATTCACCTTGACAAAGAGGTACTAATGAAAATACTAATGGTTTAATTAGAGAAAAATTTCCTAAAAAATTTAATTTTTCAAACACTACTAAAAATGCAGTTCATAAATTTATATTGTCTTTAAACCAAAGACCAAGAAAAATACTAAATTATCTTTCGCCAATCGAATATTTGGTTAGAAAAATAATTTAGTTGCACTTAACTTTACAATTTAGCATTAATTATTAAAAATTTACGAAAAGGATTTAATTAATATGAAAAAATTACTAGCTATGCTAACAACAATTACGAGTTTATCGAGCATAACGCCAATAATCTTAGCTAATGCCTCAGCAGAAATACCAGAAAATAAAATAATAAATAAAGAAATTAATTATCAACAAACAAATAATTCAGAAAATTTAAATAGAGTTAAAAAAGAAAATAATTCTAATATTAATGTTAATACTGAAATATATTGAATTAATTCTGAAACAAGTTTAAAAAAAGAAACAGATGTTCCTTATCCGATAACAACGATGTATACTTTTACAACTGATGGTGGCAATCGTGAAATTGGTGATATTTACTTCGGAACCACAAATGGGATTTATTTACGTAAAGCTGGAGAAACAACCGTAACTAAAATTGAAGAGATCAATGATCCTGTTGTTTTAATACAACCTTATAATCATAATAATAATGGTTCTGTACATGTTATAACTTTTAAAGGTGATGTTTATTATATTGACGGAAATAGTGTTGCAAATAAACAAACTATTGCTTCTAATCCAGTAATAACGATGTATACTTTTACAACTGATGGTGGCAATCGTAAAATTGGTGATATTTACTTCGGAACCACAAATGGGATTTATTTACGTAAAGCTGGAGAAACAACCGTAACTAAAATTGAAGAGATCAATGATCCTGTTGTTTTAATACAACCTTATAATCATAATAATAATGGTTCTGTACATGTTATAACTTTTAAAGGTGATGTTTATTATATTGACGGAAATAGTGTTGCAAATAAACAAACTATTGCTTCTAATCCAGTAATAACGATGTATACTTTTACAACTGATGGTGGCAATCGTAAAATTGGTGATGTTTACTTCGGAACCACAAATGGGATTTATTTACGTAAAGTTGGAGAAACAACCGTAACTAAAATTGAAGAGATCAATGATCCTGTTGTTTTAATACAACATTATAATCATAATAATAATGGTTCTGTACATGTTATAACTTTTAAAGGTGATGTTTATTATATTGACGGAAATAGTGTTGCAAATAAACAAACTATTGCTTCTAATCCAGTAATAACGATGTATACTTTTACAACTGATGGTGGCAATCGTAAAATTGGTGATATTTACTTCGGAACCACAAATGGGATTTATTTACGTAAAGCTGGAGAAACAACCGCAACAAAAATTAATGGTATTGATGGACCAATAATGTTTATTAAAACATATCCTGACAAAATTAATAGTGTACATATTATTAAATTAAATTTATTAAATAAAAATACCCCGACAAATTCACCCACATTGAATAGAAGGGCTAACAATAATAGAATAATTAATTTAATTTTAAATTCAGTTACACAACAAGAAGATTTTTGGTGTGGCCCCGCTATTGCTGAGGCGATATTAAGATATTTTGGATTACAATCAGCAGACAACAATTTTAATAATCAAACCAACCAACAATTTCAAAATACTTTAGCTCAGCGAATGAATACACAAGAGGGCGGAACAACAATGGAAGATTGAACTGCCAGAATTAATAATATTATTTCAGTTAATAGATTAAATCATAGTAGAACATATTCAATAAATAATTTTGATTTAGCATATAATGATAATACTATTACTAATAGATTTTATAATCTTGTTTCCTATAGCTTGCAAAATGATGCTCCGGCTGCATTTATGTATCATGGTTCTAGACAATTAAATGAAGATGATCATAGTCATTTTATTTTAATTACTGGTGTTACAAATGAATATAATAATGCTATTTATACATATATGGATCCATGAACAGGAACATTTGATACATTTAATTCTTCTGGTTTAAATTCATTTTTAACTCCTACAAGAATGCATGATGATGAAGAATCACCGCTCCCGTATGGAGGGCAATTAGCATCTTTTACTGGAATTATGGGAAGTATGACAGATTGAAATTATCGAAGAGAACATACATTATGATTTAATGATCACGCTTCTGCGGGAAGTAGTTGTCAAGTTCCGGAAATATCTAAAACTAATTTTACTGAAGCTGCTATTGGTTTAGGTGGTGGGCTGGCCGTGGGGACCGTGGTTCCTATCATAGGTAATATTGAAGGTGCTATTGTCGGGACAGGGGCATGATATTTAATATGAAGGGAAAATTGCATGAGCTCATAATTACAAGTTTTTCTAAATAAAAACCATAAAAATTTTAGATTCAGAATTATTACATATTTTTAATTTTAAAGAGGCATGTTTTAAAAAGAGAAAACGCATTAATAATTCTTCAGTTATAAAAACAGTTAAAATACCTAAATTTAACTATGATACAAAATCAAAATTAGTATTTCAAATTACAACAGGATTAACTAAAGTAAAACAAGAAAATAAATTAAATGGTTAAAATATAAATCCTGATGATGAAATGCAATTACATAACTTTGTTAATTTAAATAATAGACTTGGTACATAACTATAACATTTTATGCCGACTAAACTATAAAATTCATTTTTATCTTTGTATTTATCTAACATTTGTATTTCATCTAAAAAATAATTATCAAAATAGTAGATAAAATTAAAGGTTATGTACCAAGTCTAATAAATAATCTGAAATCATTAATGTATTATCAAATATTAATAAACAAGAACAAGAAATGATTTTATATTGTTTTAGCGATGTAGGAGATGAAATAGACTTGGCACCTCACGAACGCATAATATTTAAATATTCAGTCCGAGAAATTCATTTTGAAAATGCACTAAATTTAAAACAAAAAATTACTGGAACAATTACTGCTAAAATAATTGATGATAATAACAAGGAATAAACAATTACATTATCAATTAAAGAGGCGACGCAAATATTAAAAAAACATAGCTTATTGCCAGATGAAATTACTATCAATGAAGATAACAGTATAACTTTTAATGGAAAAGCAAAAATTTCTTTGGCACAAGAAGCGGAGCCGAAATTAATTATTAATACTTCAATAGTTTAATTGTTTTTGAAAAATAAGCAAACTATTCAAACCAGTAATTTTAATTAATTACTGTTTTTTTGTTTTGTCAAAATATAAAAGAGAAAAAATAAAAAGTTGCTTACTTAGTTGTTTAAGAGCAGTATCGTCATATAAAGCTACATTTTGGGGGTAGTGATTTTAACAGTTTAATTATTTTTAAATTCTAATATTTTTCATTTGGCATATCTTTCATTTTTATCTCATTCTTGTACTTTCATTTTTATGTTTTTTAATTTTTTATTTTGATATGATAAAAAATCTTTATTTTCTCAATATCTTGGTTCACTGTTTTTTTCTCAATTTAAATCATATTCTAATGATTTTAATATTGGTAGTGTAATCTTGTCATTTTTGTCAACATAAAATTCTCAACCATTAAGTTTCATTCGTGGAGGCAAGTTTTTGGGCATAAATTCATTTTCTACATTAACTTTTATTTCTCATTTTTGATTTCACTTGCTGTTGTCATCTTTTGATGATTTAAGTGTTAATTTTGATTTTTTTAAGTTTAATTCGTATGATTCATTCTTAATTTCTAATATTGGTTTATTTTCTTTTTTAGAGCACCCAACTATTGGCAATGTTGTCAGCCCCAAAAGAACTATTATATTTAAAATTTTCATAAATTTAACTCCTTTATTTTGTTTTTTTAATATATATATATATATAATAATTATACAAAAATTCTTAATATCATTAGAAAAATGGCAAAACCGATTAAAAATTGAAAGGTATAGTAAAAAGCTGGCACCGTTTTAAAAACTGGAAAAATGGCGGTTGAAAAGTTAACTGTTGCTTTTGCAATAATTGCTAATGGTCGCAAAATTGTAATGATTTGTGACGCTGTCAGCATTCAGTTTAGCATTTTAATACTAGCATTTTGAATGGCACAACCAATATCATTAAATGTGGGTATTCATCGCCCTGAATATTTGCAATTTGCTGGCGGGATTAAGTCATCTCATTCTGAGTTGGTGGAACCATCAGGAATAAAGGCTGTGGAATTTAAGACATTAAAGTCATAAATTTTAAAATTGTAATTAGAGATATTACCTTTGTGATAAAGAGGAAAGGTTAGGGTAAAAATATTAATACCATAACGAATATCAATATCGGTATTGAGATAATTAATACTATTAGCAGTCTTGCTGGTTGGCAAGGTAATCAGTTTATTGTCGTAAGATTTAAGGACATTAAAATCAATTTGATAAATGCCATTAGTGTTGTTAATAACATTGTAATTCTCTTGGTGCATTTTTTTGTCAAAAGTAAAGAAATAACTTCTTAGTAATAATTCTGAGTTTCCTATAATATTTACTAAGTATTTTTTGGGATAAAAGGTAATTAATGAACGATAAAAGAAACCGATTTGAATAAAGTAATCCTTCTTATAGTTTTCTACACCCTTAAAATCAATTTCGGTATGAGTTTTTTCGTCCATATCAAAAGTCGCATAAAATAAACTAGCAAAGAAATTGCCAAGAATTTCATAGATTTCATCAAAAACATTTTTGTAATCGCTGTTGTTAATACTAGGAATGTTGTTTTTAAAATATAGGTAAATATCATTTTTTAAATTGGGGTCATAGCGCAGAAAACTAAATCTAACATTGAGGTAATTTAAGGTACCAAAGAGATACTTAATTAAATAATAATCGTTAGTATTTACAGTGTTATATTTTCAGATTTCGGTTTCACCGTGTAGCAATTGTAAATACTTATTTCCGGCAATTAGAGTTTTGTTAAATGCCTTAATTTTCAAAACATTCTCATTTACTACATTTTTATCACTAGAAGTTTTATGATAAAAATAGCTCTCGTCTTTAAAGCCGTGATTTTTAATCGTAAATTCTTTGTAATAACCTTTTTCTAGAGTGTCAATGAAATTAAATACGGGCGTTCAATAGAGATACGAGTAATTAAATTTATCAAAATCACCACGGTGAATCATTAAGTAATCAAGATTATCAAGAACATCGTTATAGTTATGGTTGCCATCAAATTTGGTGGTTTTTTCTGGCAAATCAATATCAGTCGAGGGTTTAATTTCTGATTGTGCGTCAAATTCTAATATTTTTCATTTGACATATCTTTCATTTTTATCTCATTCTTGTACTTTCATTTTTATGTTTTTTAATTTTTTATTTTGATATGATAAAAAATCTTTATTTTCTCAATATCTTGGTTCACTGTTTTTTTCTCAATTTAAATCATATTCTAATGATTTTAATATTGGTAGTGTAATCTTGTCATTTTTGTCAACATAAAATTCTCAACCATTAAGTTTCATTCGTGGAGGCAAGTTTTTGGGCATAAATTCATTTTCTACATTAACTTTTATTTCTCATTTTTGATTTCACTTGCTGTTGTCATCTTTTGATGATTTAAGTGTTAATTTTGATTT
The DNA here is from genome assembly GCF_964264785.1 of Spiroplasma endosymbiont of Tipula paludosa. Lineage (NCBI taxonomy): Bacteria > Bacillati > Mycoplasmatota > Mollicutes > Entomoplasmatales > Spiroplasmataceae > Spiroplasma > Spiroplasma endosymbiont of Tipula paludosa. The sequence goes on along the minus strand of NZ_OZ183484.1, from coordinate 1,101,008 downwards.
TTTTAAGTTTAATTCGTATGATTCATTATTTTGCCTTTTACTTCTAATTAGTGATTGTGCTGTTGCTTTGTCATTATTAATGTTTTGTGGAATGGTAAAAATGTTATTGAAACCAATAGTTAGCACGGTAAATATTTTCATAAACATTTTTATCACTCCTTTTTAAAATATTTTATTTTTCATTATTCTTTTAGTTTTAATATTTTTTAACATAAAACGAATTAAGCAGTTTACTATTTCTGTTATGGTTACTCATACTAAGGAATAACCTATAATCATTAACTTACCAATTGCTCCAAAATTTTTAATAAATTGTTGCAAATTTTCAATATCTGTATGTAACAATAAAACTATACTTAAAGATATGAATATAATGTAATTAAGTATTATTCATCAATATCTTTTTAAAAAATTAATGAGTTTGTTTAGTTTCATTTTTCAAAGCTCTTTTTTCCTTAATTTTCTTAACAATAAGTCAAACTAATTTTTCAACTTGAAAAGCAATAAATATTGCACTACCAAATCAATAAACAAATAATCCAAGCAACATAATTGCGGTATTTAAACCAAAAAACTTATACATATCTTTTTCAATAAAATCAATAAATTCGTCATTTGTTCCCATTACTCACTTAGTATCCAATAAAGTTAAAGCTCAAAGTATTAAGTTTATAAAGATAAAAATAATGCTAAGCAATATTTTTAACCAATGATTTTTAAATCAATTTTTAATTCTTAATTTTAATGACATTTTTTCTTTTAAATTATCTTTTTTAAATAATTTTGCTAAAAATTTTTTCATTTTAATTCTCCTTTCATATTTTTATCGTCCTTTAATCACAATAAATAAAGCAATAAGTACACAAGTAACGCCAAGAATGGTAAAGATTGGATGTTGTGAAAATGTTCGTGCCATTGGTTTAAATAGTTCTAAAATTGTTAAATTACTAGTAATAAACTTTTGGAAATTGGCAAGACCTTCGCTAATGTAGTTTGTTAAAGTTTCAAAATGACTACCAGCTAATAATCCAAGAACAGTTATTAAGATAAAAATAATAATTAGTTTAAACATTGTTAGTTACCTTGTTTTGTTTTTATTGGTTTTATTTGTTTTTTGACTTTTCCTCATGCACTTAAACGGCCACTATTTTTAACCGCATATTGGCGTTGTTTTTCTAAATTAACTTGTTGACTACCAAATCCAAGAATAATTGCCATAAGAAATTCTACAGCCAGCGTTAAGAATAAAGGAAATATTAGTTGAATATTTGTTCCTGGTACTTCTAAACTTCAAATTAAGTCAAAAACTTTATAAAGCATTTGAGCGAGAAAGTCGGCCATTTTTGCGAGATTTTCCATTTTTCATTATTCCTTTTCTTTCATTTTTCTTAAAAATTTGCTAAATTTATCCATTTTTAAGTATTCTAAGTCTTCTAAATCAATTGATGTGTCATTATAGTATTTATCTTCATAGTCAGGATTCACTTTTGAATTTAAGTAATCTCTTAAAAACGCTAGGTAAAAAGAATTGTAAGTGTTAAGTATTGGTAAAGGAATTTTTAGTTTAAAAAAATAAATATCAAGTTCAGGAATATCGCGATATTTAATGCGACGACCCTTTTTATTATTTTTAGCATCAATTAAGGTGTTTCGTCAGCGTTCATATTCTTCAATGCTCGTAAAGGTGCCATAAATGACTTTTAAGTAGGGGCGAAAAATATTAACTGGTTTTTTGCGAATTCCCACAATCACATTGTTGGCAATATCACGAACTTTAACTCAAATATGTTTATCTCTTTGACCACTAGCGAGAACAATATGACCGAAATGGCGTGCAAGAGCGAAATACTCTTGAATACCAGTTTCTTCGTTTTTGGTATTATTTTTTTCTCAATCGGTTCCTTCTAAAAATAAATTGGTTTCATCTCACAACAGTAAGGTTTTGTCTGGCAATACCGGATAATCAAAGTCTAATAATCCCATATGCCCTAAGCTTAATTTTTGGGTTTCTAGTAATGGGAAAGTTGATGCGATGTGATATTTCTTCTTTTTTAGTAATTTTGCTGCATATACTAGAAAGGCGGTTTTTCCAGTTCCTAACGAACCAATCACAATATTTAATGGTGAGTTTTTTAAGAAGTTAATCACTTTGTTAATTTGTGTGAAATTACCGATTTTAAAAAGGAAAACTAAAATACAACCGGCTAAAAATAAATAGCTCACAATGTTTTTGAAATAACCGTTGTAAATGTATCAAATTGCTCCTCAATGTCATAAAATTAAAAATGAGGTGCGATTCAATTCAATAAAATGGTTATTTTTTTCTATTATTCATTTGCAAAATTTCATCTTGCACCTCACTTTATTTTTTGTTAGCGGACTGCGCCAAGTAATTTTTCAAACATTTTAAAACAAATAAAGAATATTGCCAAAATAAATGGAAAAATGAAGATTCAGTAGTCAGCAAAGAAGTTACCGACTTGTGGCATATTAACGGCAATAATTTCTCACATTTTAGTAAATGCTGTTATAATTGCATTTCACAATTTAGTCATCGCATCGCTAGCTGTTATTTTTGCTGGTGCCTCAGCTAAGAAAGTTGTAAACATATAATCACCCCCTTTCTTTAATGTAACTTCTTGAAATTAATTTCGCTTTTATCTAAATACTGATATGGTTTTCCAAAGTAGCATTAGAATAAATCACACCATAATTGCTGTTAAGAATCAAAAAGCAATGTTTGCTATTAAAATTCAAAGTGTTTCTTTGGTTAAATCAATTTCTTTACCACCACTAATATGAGCCGGGATAGTTGTGATTTGAATGAATAAATCTCAGAAAGTTTGTTTAATTTGTTCTCAATTAAATTCTTTTAAGTTTATTGTCATTTTTTATTTCCCAAAAATCATTTTTATTGGTAAATACATAATTGAAATTAAGGCGAAAATAAAAGTAATGATAATAATTAATCCGGCAATAAATGCAACTTGTGCAGGCATTTTTTCTATCGGAACAAACAGTTTTAAGAACTCCATAATAATTTCTCAAAACATTATTTTTTGTGCTCGTTATTTTCTTTTGAATTAGGAGCTTTAACTCATTCTTCAAAGCGAGCAATAAATACTTTCTCGTCTTTTGTGAAATTACCAGTATTATTTTTAATGGCATTTTTATATTTAATTCGCATTTTTATTTTGGCATAAATTTTATAAGCAAAATATGCCGATAGCATTATGCTGATAATAATAAATATTAGTCCAATTGCAATATTCATTTTTAAACTCCTTTAAAATAGTTATAATTCATATCTTTTTTGTTATTTTCTTTTTCGGCAATGAAGAAGCCTAATAAATCTTGGCCTTTAATTAACTTCGTTTCTTGCTCTTGTTGATTAATTGAAATTACTTGATATTTACTATCTTTTATTATTCCAATGCAAATTGAATTTTCGTATTTTCCTTTATAAACAAATCGCTTTGGAAACCAAATGCCGATTTGTTTATTAAATCATGGAATTTTTGGCGCTTTAATAAGCATTGCGTTTTGCGTTTCTTTTAAAAGATACTTCTTAGTATTTAAGAAAATGTTTTCAATGTTTTTCATAGTAAATTACCTTTCTTATGAATAAACTAAGTTAATTAACTTAGTTAATATAACTTAGTTTTTTAAACACTTATATATCGCAGATTTAAGTGTTTAACAAGCTTTGTTATTAAATTTTATTTTTTAATTAGATAAAGATTTTAATAATTTTAAACTTAGTATATCCCCTATATAGAAATTTCTACACTTTAACATCCGCATCCTACCCTTGGAACTAATTTAATAGCGTGTATATTTTTAGGAAATCCACCCATTCATTTTTTTATTGCAAAACGAAACAAATTGCTATAGCTAATAGGATGTTATCTATTAACTGGTAAACTTCTTTCGGTTATGGCGACCACCCACAATTTATCGTGCTTTTTTAATACATACCAACATTATTAACTCACTTGTATTTAATTTTCAAAGAACAAATTTTTAACATCTTATAAAATAAAAAGACAATCATTGCTGACTGTCTTAATACTTATTCAAATCTTTTCCCACCTAACAAAACTTTATGCGCCCATTATTAATTATTATTAAATTTTCACTAATATATATTAATTTTATATTTTTACTTACTTAAATCTATTATATTTATTTGTTACAGCATTACCTTTATAATTAATTCAACTATCATCATTTTTATTATTATATTTATTTCATAATGAACTTTTATATATTTCTTTTCTGATTTCTATTTCTGAATTAATATTTTCATTAATGCCAAATTGTAAAGTTAAGTGCAACTAAATTATTTTTCTAACCAAATATTCGATTGGCGAAAGATAATTTAGTATTTTTCTTGGTCTTTGGTTTAAAGACAATATAAATTTATGAACTGCATTTTTAGTAGTGTTTGAAAAATTTAATTTTTTAGGAAATTTTTCTCTAATTAAACCATTAGTATTTTCATTAGTACCTCTTTGTCAAGGTGAATATGCATCAGCAAAATAAATTTTCACATTTAAATTTTTTTCAAGTTGTTGTCAATTAGCAAATTCTTTACCCCTATCAAATGTTATAGTCTTAACAAGATTATTTGGAAGAATTGATAAATAATGACTAATATTTTTGTTAATAACTTTAGTAGTTCTATTTTCAACTAATATTGCTAAAGTAAATCTTGATGTTCTTTCAACTAAAGTTATTAAACATGATTTACTTTTACCTCGTGATGATACTACAGTATCACCTTCTCAATGGCCAAGAGTTATGCGATTATTAACATTTCGTTCTTTAATGGATTTACCATTAAATTTACCCCGATTTTCTTGAGATTTTCGTTTCTTACCTTTTCTTCTTAAATTTTTACTAGTAACCTTTTCAAGTAATCCAGAATAAATTCAATTGTAAATTGTTTTAAAACTAATAATTCATTCTTGATGAAAATTTTTAATTCTGCCATAAATTTGTTCAGGCGATCAACCTAATAATAATTTTTGTTGTACATATTTTACTAATTCTCTATTTTTAAATTTATGAAAATAAACATGTAATTGTTTTCTATTTTCTGCTTTATTTTGTGCAATTAATGAAAAATAATGATTATTATCTTTATTTCTATTAACTTCTCGATTAATAGTACTAATACTTCGATTAAGATTTTTAGCTATTTCACTAATTTTTACTTTAAATTTCAATTGATTCTCAATATAAATTCTTTCATCTATGCCAAGATGTTTGTATCCCATATAAAAACTCCTTAAATTTACTTTTTCTAAAATAAACTTAGCATCATGAAATTTTTATATGAAATCTTTTGCAATTTTATTTACTTGCACTTACAAGTATAATTCAGCATTTTTATTACTACAACACCATTAATAAGTTGTAGCAGTTATTCTGTATCAGAAGAATACTTACAAATAGATAATAAAGATATTTTTGTTAAAGTTGGTGACTTTAGTAAGTTACAGGATATTGTTGATGAATATTTATATTTTCTTGTCCCAAGACCTGGATGTAATCCTGCGTATTCTCATAGATGAAATTGAAATATAGAAAATAGATTTGAATTAAAAGGCACAACAACTTGTGGAAATTTAGAAGTTGGTAGTTGAGATTGAACTATTTTTATTAGAAAGAATAAAGAACAAAAGCTATTTGTTTATAAATTTGATGAATATTTTATTGAAGATCATAAAGGTTTTTAATTTAAGAATCTTTTTATAATAATCTAGTCACTTTCATAAATATTATTAATATAAATATATTAATTATCGTATTGTATAGCATTGGGCTGAATTTTCACATTTCAAAAATACCAGTAAATAGTTCTTTAGTTACATAAAGAATTTTTCCAATACCACTAGCTAATTCAGTTGTTTGTTTAACGCCTGGAATATTATTGATAATCCATACAACGCCATTTTTTATATGACAAGCTACATTATATCAGCTACAACTTTCTGGTTTATATTCTCATCATTGTTTGTCTGGGTTTATTCCGTCTTTTGTTATTTCTTGTCAATTATAAATGCCAAAATTAAAATCATAATATTTATACTTGCTATCAATTTTTTGAGCTTGTAATTCAAAAATATTGTAACCAACTTTTTTATTTTCAATCCGATTTGACTGTTTCAAAGCATATATATCTTTTTTATTTGGTAATACATATTCTTCGTTACCATTAATTTTAAAGCTATTTTTTACTGAAAAATCATAGTTGAAATTCTTACCATATTTTGTTTTGTAGAATCGATTTTGGTAAGCAGAATATAAGTGAAAATCTAAGTATTGATATTGATCTGAAAAATAAAAATAGCGGGGATAAATTGGACTGATAAAGTTGTTATCGCCATATCTTTAAAATTATTATCTGATGATTTGTTTAATCAACTTACTTTTTACTTATATGTTTTGTCTTCTTATAAATTAAATTATTAATAACAATCAAAATAACATTTATCCCTACTAAAAATGATATTCCCAATCCTACTAACAAAATATTATTTCAAACTACTGGTAAAGGAAATATCGGATGATAAAAATCAACAAACTCATAAGGAAATAAAAAAATCCTAATACCATCATCATATAATAACTTAGCCCTTAAATTAATAAATATGAGATAACCAATCGGATATCCTAGCATTCAAAATATTTGGCGAGTAAAATATTTTTTATATAAAATCTGAGTTTTCCCTAACGATAATAATAAGTAAATTAATGTTAATAATGGTGTTATGGCATGCATTGTAATGCCAATAACCCGATCAGCATTGGAAGCAAATTCATACGATAACCCTGTTCCCACACCATAAAATACTAACAACCAAAATAAAACCATTGTTACTGTAATATATATTGTAATACTAGTTTGGGTTGTCAAATTAGTAAACTTATTAGTTGCCGTTTTATTATGATAAAGTAAAGCATAAAAGAAATATAAACAAGCTAATATATTAGTTTGCACCGACCAAAAACTAACTAAAACATTAAAATTATATAACCGTGGCATATCAAGTTGTGAAGTTTTAGGATTAATATATCAATATTCAACAAATACCCCATAAACGACACCAGCTAAAAAGAAACTAAATAAAATTAAAAATGTCATTAACTTATAAACAAATTTTCAATCTTTTAGCAAAACTAAGGCATTAGCAACACTAGTAAAAAAGAATATTTTACTTTTACTAAAAAATCGTTTAAAAAAATTCTTCATTATATCCCTACTCTACATTTTCTTGATGAGAATTAAGTTCTTTTTGCAAAAAATATTTATCATAATAAATTTTTAAAATTGTTTTAAAAATTATAAAATATATTGCAATTCGTAATGGCATTAATAATAATTCTTTAACTAATCGTGGTAATAAAGAAACTAAATAATCAATATCATAAAATACTAAAAAATGTAATGGCGATAAAATTCACGAATTAATTAATGTTAAAAATAATTGTAAAATAATAATAATGAAAATCAATGCATTATTAAATTTCTCAGTAACACTATTTTGTTTTTGATTATTTCAAGTTATTCACAAAATTAAAATTAAAACTAATTCCACAGCCATAAATAAAGTAGAAATAAAAATCCCAGAAATTACCATATAAAGTAAATCTCATTTAACACTAAAAACTTTATTATTTTTCAATGAAAAAGAGTAAACAAAATCAGAGAAAAATATTAAATAAAAACTTAAAATTAATAAAGCAACCAAAATAAATTGCATTACAGTAAAAAATAACAAATATTTCTTAAAATTAAATTGACAATTACGAAGTTTACTATAAACAATTCCCGCAATTCCTGCAAGAACCCCAACAATGGGTTCTTGAATTGCCATAATTGGACTATAAAATGTAGGTTTTAAGATAAACAATGTTGTATCGGAAATAAAACCAAAAATAAAACCAAAAAATGGTCCATGTAAAAAACTAAAAAGCACATTAGGGATAAAACCAAAACCAATTACCATTGTTCCTTTACCACCAACACCCAATTTTAAACTAAAACCTAAAAATTTAACAATAACTATTGTTAATGCTAACATTACAGCTGCTAAGGCAATACTACGAGTATTGAAATTTTTATTAAAATCCAATTTTAAATATTTTAAAATTGAATAAAAATTTTTACGAAAATAATACTTTGTAATTTGTAACCAAACATTTAGCCTTTTCATCTAAATAACACTCCTTATAAATGCTAACGATCTTCATTAATTAATGGTCTAATAGTTTTTCAAGTAACATAAATAATTACCGTATTAAAAAATATTTTAATCGGGGCCATCGCCAATCGTGGAATCATTGCTAAACCATAATCCTCAGTACGATTAGTTAACAGACTGACATCCCCCCAAGATGCAATTAACACCGTAACAATATATTCATTAATAACTGCTAACAAAATAATCGGAACTAAATCATTAAAACCTTTTGTATCCTTTTTTATAAAACGAAAATACATTCAAGTTGCCCAAACAACAACTAAAATTAAAACTGTCCCAATACTAATAATTAGCATCATAATTCATTTCTTAATCGGAACATTTTTTGTAAAAGGAACTTCATCAACAGCAAAATCAGCAAATTGCGGAGCATAATAAGTCATTACTAAAGCAGCGGTTCCAAAACCAATAATAAAAATATTAGTTATTAAAATTAAAATTCATGACTTTTGATGAAACATTCGCCGCAAATCACCAGCAATACCAGAAATAAAACCAAAACCAATAACCGTCACAATATACGCAGGATGAATATATGACGGAACAAACATCATTACTAAAATATCAGTAATCAAAGCACACAAAATACCAATTACGGGACCAAAAATATAACCCGTAATCTTAATCATCAAACCTTCAATAGCTATTCTAATCGGCGGTAAAACCGCTGCTGGCATATACAATGCAATAACAACAGTTGTTACTACCGATACCGTTGATAACATCGCAATATAAGCAATATTTTTCGTTGTTAAACGAAGTCCACGATATCGTTCTTTTTTTATAAACATTGAAAGCCCTGTCATTAAAATATAAGACAATGCTGCTAAAACTAATGCTCCCGCAACAATATACGCTGTTCTAATATCAAATAACGACAAACCATTTTTATTACTATTAAAGAAAATCATTAATCTAGTTTCCTTTCTAAAGAAAAACTATAACTGCCAATCAATCGGCTTCTTATTATGCTTTATCAAGTATTCATTAATCTTACTAAAATACTTTTGATTAAAAAACCCATAATGTGCTCCCAACGGTGAGGGATGTGCTCCCATAAGAATAAGATGCTTTTGGTCATTAATTAAATTAATCTTTGCTTGTGCTTTTTTACCTCATAAAACAAAAATAACATTATTATGATAATTGTCAATATATTTTATGAGATTATCAGTAAATTGTTGCCAATTAAAATTAGCATGTGAAAATGGTTGATCTTTTTGTACTGTTAAAACAGTATTTAAAAGAAAAACACCACTTCGGACTCATTTAGTTAAATCATCATTTTGTACAATAATTCCTAAATCATTTTCCAATTCTACAAAAATATTTTTTAAACTTGGTGGCAACTTAACACCTTGATTAACACCAAAAGCCAAACCATTAGCTTGGTTTGGTTGATGATACGGATCTTGTCCTAAAATAACTACTTTAATATCATTAAAACTAACAATTTTTAATAACCTTAAAATATCTTGTGGCTGTGGATAACATTGATTATTTTTATATGCTAATGATACTTTGCTAACTAATTCAATAAAATAAGGTTGAGTAGTTTGACTAATAAGAAAATCTTTCCAACTAGGATGAATATTTTGGAACATATTTTTAATTAATCACTAAATAATTCTTTAATTTTATCACTAATACCACCAACATTTATTCCGACTAAAACCCCTAAAATACCAAAACCAACAATGACCACTGCCAAAATAATAAGCACAACCCACACTCAAGTTTTAATCTTTTTATTATTATCTATAAAACCTTCTTCATTACCTTGTTGTAAAGCATCCATATTACTAATAGTAAAACCACTTTTCAATTTTTGTTCAACATCAGCTTTTTCTAAATCAATAGTTCCTGATGAATTAATCTTTGACTGCTTAGCGTTATTAAATACAAAACTACTTGGTTTACTATTTACCCCCAACTTATTTTCGGTTCCATTACTCTGTGATTGCTTTTTTTTAACGACATCATCCAAATGTTGACGAAACTTATCAAGTTTAAGTTTTCGCTCATCAACTTTTTGTTCTGATTGTTGTAAACTATGACCATTCAATTGTGATCGATATTCTTGTTCATTAAATAACTGCTCATTTAACATACTATTAGTCATATTAATTGTTGGTTCAAATTTTTCTCTAACAACTAGATTAGGATTAGGTCCTTGCTGTGGTTGTAGGTGGGGGTCATTAACAACAAAATTGCTATTATTTGGATACATATTACCATTTACCATTGATGTTCCATATGGATATGGATGTTGTCTACCGATTGGTGGTTGATGATACGGATTTTGTAATATTGGTGCATTTTGATTTGGACAATAATTATTTATTATTGGTAAAGCAGGATAATGTTGTTTATGTGATATTGTTATTTGTTGTGGCATATGATATTGTCTTTTAATAAATGCAATAGCTTCTGGCATTAGCATAAAAATTGCTACTTCTTGATCATATAGGTTATAAACTACATAACCTCGTTGTTCCACTAAAATATACATTACAACGCTGTCCTTTCCGTAAAAAATTAATATAAATATATTTTGAATTATATCACAAATTTAAAAAAAGCAAAAGCACACCATTCTTATATTTAAGAATGGTGTAAAATTTAATTATAACAAATATTTAAATATATAATTAAGAAAATTTAATATTAATTTTAAAAATAACTAATAAAAAAAATATTAACAAAACTTCATCAAGTTTTATTAATATAATTTTTTATTATTTTATTCAATATTTTTAAAATACACTTCAACTGTTCCCTTTTCAATACCAATATTAAATCTAATCCACGCAGCACTTTCACCATCTTCTAATGACCCATCATCAATTTCTGCCGATGAATCATCAATTGTGAAATTAATTCCACGAATTTCATTACCAAATTCGTTATCTAATGTTTCTTTTACTTTAACAAGCACTTTACTTCAAGAATCAGTTGATTTAATACCTTTTAAATCAAATCGATTTTTTTCATTAAATTTCTTTAAAAATTCTTTAACTTCGTTAATTAAATCCATATTAGTTTTCTTAATATCTTTAAAATAAATTCGGATATTTTGTAAACCTTTGCTTCCAATTTTAAAACTAACATTATTATTATTTTTACCATCTTTTAAACCATTACTTACAACATCATAAAGCTTATCAATTGTTAATTCAATTCTCTTAGCATCAACACCAAATTTTTCAGTTAAATTATTCTTTAATCTTTTCAACACATCAGTTCATTTACTAGTTGATTCCACACCTTGTAAAGCAAAAGGATTTTCCATATTAAATTGTTCTAAATATTTTTTAACCTCATTAAACAAATCATCATCAGATTTTTCAATATTTTTAAAATACACGCGTATTCAATCAGACTCTTTATTACCAATTTTAAAACTAATATTTAATCCGAACTGACCATCTTGAAATTTATCAAAACCTTTATCTTTTAAAAATTTATTTTCGTCTCAAACACGAAGATTTTCAATATGTTTAAAAATCTTGGGAAACTTCACTTTTAAAGCTTCTTCTACTTTATTAAGAGCATCAGTTCTTTTATGTAAAGTATTTAATCCCCTTAAATCAAAACGATTATTGTCATTAAATTGTTCTAAATATGTAGAAACAATTTTTACTTTTAAAGCATCATTTTTACCAATTAATCCCTCTTTATTTAATAATCTTGCCATTTCTGTTCTAATATGATGCAGTTTATCTTCCAAAGTTACATTATCTTTAAGCAACTTAGCAATATCTGCTAATTCACCACTACCAAAACTATTTACTAACTTAGTTAATTCGTTGACATATTCAATTAATTGCGCGATTTCGCTTTCTTGTTGGACAATTTTTTCTCGCAATTTTTGTTCTAATTGCTCAATTCTTTCTTTAGTCACATTATTTTTTTTAACTAACTCCTGAAAATCATTTACTAAAATCGCAATTTTTCTTTTTAAAGCACTGACTTCCTGATTTAATAACTGATTATTCGTAATTTCTTCCTTAATGAAATCTTTTGTCATTGTTTGTGAAGAACAAGCAACTAAATTAGTACCAATTCCTAACGAAAAAAAAGTCACAACTACCATATTCAATCATTGCTTAAACATTAGCATCACCTTTTATAGTCATTAAATCGTTAAGTTTCTCTTTTAATGATCAAGGACACCTTTTTGGACATCAATATCTTTTTTAAGATTAACAATTTCATTTTCCTCATCAGAAATTATCGCTTTATCTTTATGATTAATGTCATCAACAAGTTCTTGTAAAGTTTTTAAATCCTTTAAAACTTCTTTATATCCTAAATTAATTGCTTTTTCTTTTAAATCATTAATTGCTACTTCTAACTGTTCTGTTTTAATTTTAATTTCTGCTTCAAGATTAGCAATTAGTTGCTTAATTTTTTGATCTTGAACTTCAATTTTTATTTCTTGTTCCGTAATTCAAGAGCCCGAACAAGCAACTAATGTTCCAATACCAATTCCTGCTCCAGCACCTAAAATAAATGTTATTACTAATTTAATTATTTTATTCATCGCTTTAATACCTCATTTTTACTCAATATAAACTAAAATTACCTAAAAATAATAGTAACTCATTTATTGCTAGTTTATACCTTTTCCTAGTTAATTATAACATATTTATCACAAAGAAGCAAACCTAGCATCAACTAAGAAAATTTCCATAACTCTTCTCTTAAAAAGAATTATGGAAATAATAATTAAATATTAAATTAAGTTACTTTTACAAAATTATTAATCTTAATGTCTGCTAAATCACTCTGATAGTCTCAAAAAAATATCAACTTATCAGTTGTTTCTTCCTTCGGATTAAGTTTCATAATATTATATTTTCAATTAACAGTACCACTAAACTTATACTTCTGAGCAATACCTTGAAAGAAAACATCAAAAGCAATTTCTTTAGGTGCTGTCTTATCATCGGTTACTTCTGCCTTAATACCATCAATTACTTTAATCTCAGCCCCATTAAAATTTAATTTATCATTAACAAACGAATTATTAATATCAAACTGATATGAATAGGTATCTCCTGACCTTGTATAAAAATCAGCATAAAATTGTGTTGCTAATTCACTATTTAATTGTTTTACTTTCTCTTTATTAGTTTCTACTCACGCTGTTTTACCAGTTTTTTTATAAGTATAAAATAAACTATTTATTGTCTTCGTAACTGCCTCAGCACGAAAAATCTTATCAAATATTGTTGATTCACTGGCAGCATTAGTAATATTAATCGTAATCGGATGGGTCTTCATACTACAAGCAACAATAGTAAATACCGTTACAAAACTAGTCATTAAATGACTAATTACTGAAAACATTCTTTTCATATTGTGTTCCTTCTTTCTTTTCATTTTTATTCACAGTCTTATTATAATCAATAAAATTACCATACTTTTGTAAAAAAAGTAATTCTACTATGCCAGTGGGACCATTACGATGCTTAGAAATAATTAATTGTGCTTTATGTGATTCTTCATTCAAACTATCTTCTTTCTTTTCATAATAATCTTCACGATAAAGAAACATAATTAAGTCAGCATCCTGTTCAATTGCACCTGATTCACGCAAATCAGACATTAATGGTCGTTTATCTTCTCTTGATTCCACTTTTCGCGATAATTGTGACAAACAAACAATTGGAACTTCTAACTCTCTTGCTAATGCCTTTAAACTTCGAGAAATATTAGAAATTTCTTGTTGTCGATTCTCACCATCACCAGCTAATAATTGTAAATAATCAATAACAACCAATTTTAAGTCATAATTACGACTTAATTTTCTTAATTTAGAAATTAACTCAATCACTCGTAATCCCGGCGAATCATCAATAAAAATATTACTTTGCTTTAATTTACTACCAACACTAGTTAAATCTTGTCAATTACGACTTGTTAAATTTTTTCCCGTTTTAATTTGCATTGAACCAATTTTTGTTTCTGAACCTAAAATTCTTAAAATTAGTTGTTCAGTTGCCATTTCTAAAGAAAAAATGACCACAGCACTATCTTTATAAACTCGTGCACAATTAACAGCAAAATTTAATGCTAAAGCTGTTTTCCCCATTGATGGTCGCGCTGCCAAAATAATAAAATCACCATTTTGAAAGCCATTAGTAATCTTATTTAATTGCATAAAACCACTATCTGAACCTGTTAATTGATTATCACTATTTTGCAACTTTTCAATCTTAGATAATGTCGCATCAACAACATCCTTAGTACTTTTAAACTCATTTTTTTTACGATTATTAGCAATTTCCAAAATCTGTCGTTCAGCAATTCCTAAAAGTTCTCACACACTAATCTCAGTATTAATTTTCTTAGTAATATCTTGGGTTACTACTTGCAAATTTCTTAACATTGTCCGTTCAACAATAATTTTTAAATAATCATCTAAATTAGCATCACTAATATAACTTTGCGTAATCAAAGTCAAATATTCCACCCCGCCAGCCTGATTAAGACTTTGTTGTTTAACTAACATATCAGTTAAAATTGGTAAATCAATTGGTAATTGATGATTATATAACGAAATAATGGCTTTAAAAATTAATTTATGACGGGAATTAATAAAATCATTCTCATTAAGCAGAGCAACAACCTCATCACTAGCATTTTTAGAATTAATAACTGCCGCTAAAACACTAACCTCAGCATCTTCTAATAAAAAATTATTAGTAATAGTCATTACTTTTTACCCACAACTTGAATTTTCAAAATTGCAAAAATATCATTAAATAATTTAATATTAATATCATTAATACCAATAGTATTAATATTTTGATAATTAACTAACTGTTTTTTATCTACTTGAATATTATACTCTTGACTTAATTTTTCAATAATTTGTTTACTAGTAATTGTTCCAAATACCTTATTTTTATTAATTTTCAAATCAAAATTTAAAATTATCTTTTCAATTTCTAATTTTAATGCTTCATTTTCAAGCTTTTTTTCATTAACTTCATTATCAAATTTTTGTTGTTGTTTTCCTAACTGCACTAAAGCTTGACTTGAAGCCACAATTGCTATTTTTTGTGGTAATAAATAGTTTTTTGCATATCCATCAGCAACGGTAATAATATCGTTTTTCTTACCATAATTTTTTAAATCTTTCAATAAAATTACTTTCACTTGTTAACACTCCACATCACAAATTTTTTGCATTATATATAATACATTACTTACTAATTGTAATATAAAAAGCATACTTAATACAAATATTAAGTATGCTAATCAACCCTTAATTATTTTACAAGATATGGTAATAAAGCCACGGTTCTTGCTCTTTTAATTGCCATTGCCACCATTCTTTGATGGAAAGAGCAATTACCACTAACTCTTCTTGTTAAAATCTGTCCATTAGCAGAAATATATTTTTTTAATTCTTCAACATCTCTATAGTTAATGTAATTAACTTTATTTTTTGTAAAAAAACATGGTTTTTTTCGCTTTTTAAACCGATTTACATTTATACGCTTATTTTCCATAATTTACTCTCCTCACGCAATAGCATCATCATTATTATCAAATGTTAAATTTGCACCTTCGTTATTTTCCCCTTGTTTCTTATTATCAACAACATCATTATTAACAAAATCAAAATTCATATTATTAAGATTAAATGTCTGTTCATCAATTTGGTTCTCAACGGGAGAACTATAATCATTAACAAATGACGGCGTCGCAGCATTGCGAGAATTCCCAATCCCAGCACCACTACCTCTTGAATCTAAAAACTTAACACTAATCGCTCTAACATCAGTAATCGTTGTTAGCACACCATTTTGTTCTTGTTTTCTTGATTGAATGCGACCTTCAACCGCTACTAATGAACCTTTACGAAGATTATTATACATTGAGTCTGCTACCTTTTCTCAAGCAACACAATTAATAAAATCTGCTTGATTATTAAAATTATTAATGGCTATTGTAAAATATAAAAATGATTTATTATTTTTTGCTGACCGTAAATTTAAATCATTAGTAATTCTACCAATTAAAATTACTTTATTTAACATAATATATTCATTCCTTTATGGTATTTACTTATTTTCAGGTTTTTTATAAGTTTCACGCGGTACATAAGGTCTTTGTCTTCTTTCACCGCTATAACGACTTGGTCGCTCATCATTTTCATTAGTATTTAACTTTAAGTCAGCAATCATTTTATCACTATAATTTTGTTCAGTATCAAGATTAATAATTAAATGACGATAGATATCTTGCTCAATTTTAGCAACACGCATAAACTCACTAATTGCTTCTTTATTAACCGTAACTTTTAATATTGTATAATAAGCTTTATTTTTATGATTAATTGGATAAGCTAAATCTCTTAACCCTCAATCAGTAACACTTTCAACTTTTCCCGTTTGTTTTAAAATATTATGCATCTTTTCTTGCAATGCTTTAATATCTTTACATTCTGGATTAATAATATACATAATTTCGTACTTATTCATCACTTCAACCTCCTCTGGACAATAAATATTATTGGTTCTTTTAACAGAACAAGAAATTAATATGGGAATTTATTAATTCAACAGTAATTATATAACAATCCTCAACATAATAATACTATTATTTATTTTTATTTTTATTATGTTAATGCCTAATCATCACTTTAATTTCCCAATCTACATTTGTTTTAACAGAAGCAGTGGTTTTTGTTTGAGAAAAAATTTAAAATATATCTCGCACTATAAAAATAATTCGCTATACTAAATAATACAGTCATAAAATAAAGAAAGGAATTTAATTATTTATGTATAGTCAAAAACTAATTAATTCATTAAATGGTGATATTGAAAAATATTTCCCTCATATTAAAACTATTGACAATTCATTTAACATTGTTCATAGTGGGGTGTCACGAATGGTAATGCTTGACCGTTATTCCCAAAAAGACAAAACATTAGCAAGTCTCAAAGTTGGTGATTTAGTAGTTACAATTGTTCGTGATGATGCCACATTTCCCACGCGAGCAATTGGATATGTCCACAAACAATTAGCAAATAATTACTATGCAATATTAATTGAAAACGAATATATTAACGGTATTGACCCGAATATTTTACAAAACTCAGCAATAAACAATATTGTTATTAAACAAAAACATGAACTTGATAAACCATTAGAATTATTTTATGAACAAATTGCTTTTCGCGTTGCTACTAACTTAGCAACTGTTGAAACTAACAACAAAGAGCAATGACAAAATAAGTTTTATGAACAATTAAAAAATCTTAACTTTGTTCCCGCGGGAAGAATTCTTTACGGTGCAGGAAGCAACTCTGATGTGGGCGCATAAAGTTTTGTTAGGTGGGTAAAGATTTGAATAATTTTGAAAGAAAAGCAACTAAAAATTTATTACCTTTTTACTTGAAAAATAATTAATAAAACAAAATATTTAATATTAACAAACATATTCTTAATAAAAAGGTTATAAAAACTAAGTAAAATGCTTATAAAAACAACATTAAAATAATTTTTTACAACAAAAATCATACATAAGAAATATATACTTAATTTGCATATTGAAATAATTTATAGTAAATGACTATTTTTTCTTTTTTAAAAAATACCTAAGAAAACTAAACGCGACCATTTCATTGTTTCTATTTCTTCCTCAAGTAATATAATTATCATTATTAATTAAATTATTTCTAATTGCCAAATTGTAAAGTTAAGTGCAACTAAATTATTTTTCTAACCAAATATTCGATTGGCGAAAGATAATTTAGTATTTTTCTTGGTCTTTGGTTTAAAGACAATATAAATTTATGAACTGCATTTTTAGTAGTGTTTGAAAAATTAAATTTTTTAGGAAATTTTTCTCTAATTAAACCATTAGTATTTTCATTAGTACCTCTTTGTCAAGGTGAATATGCATCAGCAAAATAAATTTTCACATTTAAATTTTTTTCAAGTTGTTGTCAATTAGCAAATTCTTTACCCCTATCAAATGTTATAGTCTTAACAAGATTATTTGGAAGAATTGATAAATAATGACTAATATTTTTGTTAATAACTTTAGTAGTTCTATTTTCAACTAATATTGCTAAAGTAAATCTTGATGTTCTTTCAACTAAAGTTATTAAACATGATTTACTTTTACCTCGTGATGATACTACAGTATCACCTTCTCAATGGCCAAGAGTTATGCGATTATTAACATTTCGTTCTTTAATGGATTTACCATTAAATTTACCCCGATTTTCTTGAGATTTTCGTTTCTTACCTTTTCTTCTTAAATTTTTACTAGTAACCTTTTCAAGTAATCCAGAATAAATTCAATTGTAAATTGTTTTAAAACTAATAATTCATTCTTGATGAAAATTTTTAATTCTGCCATAAATTTGTTCAGGCGATCAACCTAATAATAATTTTTGTTGTACATATTTTACTAATTCTCTATTTTTAAATTTATGAAAATAAACATGTAATTGTTTTCTATTTTCTGCTTTATTTTGTGCAATTAATGAAAAATAATGATTATTATCTTTATTTCTATTAACTTCTCGATTAATAGTACTAATACTTCGATTAAGATTTTTAGCTATTTCACTAATTTTTACTTTAAATTTCAATTGATTCTCAATATAAATTCTTTCATCTATGCCAAGATGTTTGTATCCCATATAAAAACTCCTTAAATTTACTTTTTCTAAAATAAACTTAGCATCATGAAATTTTTATATGAAATCTTTTGCAATTTTATTTACTTGCACTTACAAGTATAATTCAGCAATTAAATTAAATATGTATCTAAATCTCATTGCTTCTGCTGTAACTAAAATAACATTTGCTAAAGATGCAGATAAAATATTATTTAATGCTTGATTATTTGTGCCAATTTCAGTTAATGTATTAAAAGAATTAAAGATTTGTTGTCAATGAATATTTTGATCTTCTTCTGGTAAAATACTTCTATAAGCAGAATTAAGTTGTAAATCATTAGAATTAATATTATTTATTTCTGTGATATGTGAATCTGAAAAATGATAATAATTATTTTGTAGAATAAATCCTTCAAGATAAAAATCACTAATTCTAAAAAATAATTCTAAATCTCTATTATTTCCATTACTTTGTACAACAATTACTGGAATTCTTAAATAATCATATTGTCTAGATTCTTCTGGAGTTATTACAAATAAAATATTATCTAATGATTCATAATTCATTGTATTAGCGGGACTAAAATTAATTGCAGGTCTTAATATACGATTATCTCTTAAACTTACAAGAATTCTAGCACAGCTATCTATATAAGATATAGGATTGTTTTCATCAATAATTAATTCTTCATCAATTCTTAAAATTCTTTTATTAGACTTGGTACATAACTATAACTAGCTTAATTCAAAATTATATATTCCTGAAATTAAGTTAAATCGTAATCCAAATCTTCTAATCTTATTGCGATAACGATAAACTAGTATTTTAAATCTTTTTAATCTAGCAAAAACATGTTCAATGGCAATTCTAACTTTACTTAAAAAGCTATTATATTCCTTTTTATCTGGATTTAAGGGATTATTTTTACTCTTTTTAATTGGCAATAATGTATTTTTATGAACATTTTGCAAACCTTGATAGCCTGAATCGGCAATTAATTCTAATTTTGGATTTATAAGTGTATTTGATTTTAAAAATAACTTATAATCATGAATACTGCCATAACAAAAATCTACTGAAATAATTTTATTGTTAAATAAATCAATAATTATTTGCGATTTTAATGAATGTTGCCTTTTCTTACCAGAAAATAATAATTTTAGTTTTTTTTAATTCTTTCAATTGGAATTTCTGTAGCATCAATTGCTAATAAATTATTATTAGTAACTTTATGTTCCAATAATATCTTTTTGCCAGGTATATGAAAGTGACTATTTTTTATTAGAGTATTTTCAACTCAAAAGATATTACGAATACAACTAACATGACTAATATTATATTTTTTTGCAATAATACGATATGTACTATATTCTTTTCAGTATTCTAAAGTCATAAGTAATCTTTGCTCTATTGATAATTTATTTGGTCTACCACCAATTTGTTTTTGTTTAGCTTTAGCTTCTTTTAAAATTTCTACCATTTTCATGAAAGTTTTATATTTTATGCCTATTAGACTATAAAATTCATTTTCGTCTTTGTATTTATCTAACATTTGTACTTCACCTAGTAAATAATATTATCAAAATAGTAGATAAAATTAAAGGTTATGTACCAAGTCTATTGTGTAAAAATTCAATAATATGATAAAATAGTAATAGACTTGGTACATAACTATAACATTTTATGCCGACTAAACTATAAAATTCATTTTTATCTTTGTATTTATCTAACATTTGTATTTCATCTAAAAAATAATTATCAAAATAGTAGATAAAATTAAAGGTTATGTACCAAGTCTAATGAATAAAAATGACAATAACAAGAAAGGTATGGTTAGTTTAGTAATTAAATAATATAATTAGCTGATTGTTTTACTTCTTCAAAGCAATACCTAAGAAAACTAAACGCGACCTGGATTATTTTTTTATTTGATGTTTTTAATACAATAAGTTATATTAGGAAGGTAATAAAGTAATATATGAGTCATAACATAAAAGCAACTGAACGCAATGATGAATTAAAACTAATTGAAAAAGAACAAATAAAGGTAAAACATTATATAAAACATTTAGAAGATTATAAAGTGAAAATTAATAATAAGTTAATTGATTATCAACAGTTATTAGAGATGACCCAAAAGCATAACGCGCACGATATGGGGCATTATGAATTGAAAATTGATGTAATTGATGAACTAGTTAAATTATCAGAAAAAAAAATTAAAAGAGAAAATCAAAGAAAATTAATTGAAAATAAAATAAAAAAATTACAAAAGTATCAATTAGAACTACTTGCTCACAAACAAAAAATTGAAGAGAATTGCCATAAACAACAAAGACAAAAACTTGAAAGTGAAACATTTAGGATATTATTAATTATTCAAAATGAAGAAAATAAATTATATCAGTCATTTCCAAAATTAGAAAACTTCATATTAGAAAAGGTCGCGTTTAGTTTTCTTAGGTATTGCTTTGAAGAAGTAAAACAATCAGCTAATTATATTATTTAATTATTAAACTAACCCTGCCTTTCTTGTTATTGTCATTTTTATTCATTTTCATTTTATCATATTATTGAATTTTTACACAATAAAAAATTATTAATTTTATTAAATTTTAACTAATATTTTTACTTACTTAAATGTAATATATTTATTTGTATATACAATGTTACCTTTACTAATTCAACTATCATCATTTTTATTATTATATTTATTTCATAATGAATTTTTATATATTTCTTTTCTGATTTCTATTTCTGAATTAATATTTTCATTAATATAATGCAATACATTTAATTTGTTTAAATTTGCCATTCTTAAATGTAATAAGTTATTTAAATTCTTATGATTATATATTTTTGCTCCATAGCCTAATTGTTGTTTCACCAAATGTGATACATCACTTTCAATGCTACAACCGATATTTCATTCTAAATTTTGATTATGAATACCTTGCTTATTATTACTGAAATAATTACTCGCCTTTCTTAAATTTGTTTTAATATCTTTATTTAATTCATTTTTAGCGACATTACGAATGTTTTTTATCAATTCTTGATGATTTCCATTTTTATATAATTCAATTCAACTATTTAGTGTTACTTTGCGATTTTCAAAAATAATATTAAATGCCGTTTGTTTGAATTTTTTAATAGGGTGATACCCATCTAAAATATATCTAACATTACCAAAACTATTCGCAATTTCTCTAATTCAAGTAGCACCATCACCACAAACAATTATTCTGTCGTAATTAATATTTACATAATGTTTTTGTAATTCTCTAATTAATAAATCACGATAATCCATTGTATTTATTCGTTTACCAACTTTTAACATTAGAAAATGACCTCGTTTGTTTTCTAATTCTCTACGAGCATTTTTGTATTTTTTTTCTTTATGTCCGGTATGAAAAGTAACTAAACGAATTCTTTGGTCTTGTTTAACTTTATGATCTAATGTCGCTAAAAATGTCTCATCTATTTGAATATATAAATCCTTATTTTTGACATCAATGCTAGTTTTAGTTTCTTTTTCTGCTAGTTGAAAATATTCGGCAATATCGTATTTATTTAAAATATTTGAAATACTACCTTTTGAAATATAACAATGATTTAGAGCATCTAAAACATCACGATAGCGTTTGCCATCACCTAGAAGACTTAAAACTTTAAATTTGACATCAAAATAAATGCGTTGTTTGGGTAATATACCAATTTCTTTATCTAACAAACATACATATTCAAATTTACCTGATTTTTGATTTCAATATTTATATCGGCGTCGTTTAAAAGTAACATCACCAAAAATTGTAATAATTGTTCTTGATGCAAAATGAACTACTTTATAACCTTGTTTTAAGCGATAATGATATTTATATAAGTATTCATCTAATTTTTCGTATTCATTAGCTAATTGTTCACATTTGTTGGTGTACATGTTTTTATGGGTTGTAAATAAACTAAATCAATGTTTATTTTCTAAGGTTTTTACATTATTATTAATTTTTAACATAATAAATTACCTTTCTTGATAGTAATTTTAATAAAGTTTAGTTAGTTTATTTTTCTGCTTTAATGATAATTTTTTCTAGAAGTAGTATTAAATAATATGAATATGAAAAAATGATAGAAATTATTATTTGATGATATATAATTAAATTCCAAAGCAAAGAGACTGTAGATTAATTTTTGGAGAAAAGGAAAGGTGTTATTAATTTTATTAGCTGAATTATACTTGTAAGTGCAAGTAAATAAAATTGCAAAAGATTTCATATAAAAATTTCATGATGCTAAGTTTATTTTAGAAAAAGTAAATTTAAGGAGTTTTTATATGGGATACAAACATCTTGGCATAGATGAAAGAATTTATATTGAGAATCAATTGAAATTTAAAGTAAAAATTAGTGAAATAGCTAAAAATCTTAATCGAAGTATTAGTACTATTAATCGAGAAGTTAATAGAAATAAAGATAATAATCATTATTTTTCATTAATTGCACAAAATAAAGCAGAAAATAGAAAACAATTACATGTTTATTTTCATAAATTTAAAAATAGAGAATTAGTAAAATATGTACAACAAAAATTATTATTAGGTTGATCGCCTGAACAAATTTATGGCAGAATTAAAAATTTTCATCAAGAATGAATTATTAGTTTTAAAACAATTTACAATTGAATTTATTCTGGATTACTTGAAAAGGTTACTAGTAAAAATTTAAGAAGAAAAGGTAAGAAACGAAAATCTCAAGAAAATCGGGGTAAATTTAATGGTAAATCCATTAAAGAACGAAATGTTAATAATCGCATAACTCTTGGCCATTGAGAAGGTGATACTGTAGTATCATCACGAGGTAAAAGTAAATCATGTTTAATAACTTTAGTTGAAAGAACATCAAGATTTACTTTAGCAATATTAGTTGAAAATAGAACTACTAAAGTTATTAACAAAAATATTAGTCATTATTTATCAATTCTTCCAAATAATCTTGTTAAGACTATAACATTTGATAGGGGTAAAGAATTTGCTAATTGACAACAACTTGAAAAAAATTTAAATGTGAAAATTTATTTTGCTGATGCATATTCACCTTGACAAAGAGGTACTAATGAAAATACTAATGGTTTAATTAGAGAAAAATTTCCTAAAAAATTTAATTTTTCAAACACTACTAAAAATGCAGTTCATAAATTTATATTGTCTTTAAACCAAAGACCAAGAAAAATACTAAATTATCTTTCGCCAATCGAATATTTGGTTAGAAAAATAATTTAGTTGCACTTAACTTTACAATTTAGCATTAATTATTAAAAATTTACGAAAAGGATTTAATTAATATGAAAAAATTACTAGCTATGCTAACAACAATTACGAGTTTATCGAGCATAACGCCAATAATCTTAGCTAATGCCTCAGCAGAAATACCAGAAAATAAAATAATAAATAAAGAAATTAATTATCAACAAACAAATAATTCAGAAAATTTAAATAGAGTTAAAAAAGAAAATAATTCTAATATTAATGTTAATACTGAAATATATTGAATTAATTCTGAAACAAGTTTAAAAAAAGAAACAGATGTTCCTTATCCGATAACAACGATGTATACTTTTACAACTGATGGTGGCAATCGTGAAATTGGTGATATTTACTTCGGAACCACAAATGGGATTTATTTACGTAAAGCTGGAGAAACAACCGTAACTAAAATTGAAGAGATCAATGATCCTGTTGTTTTAATACAACCTTATAATCATAATAATAATGGTTCTGTACATGTTATAACTTTTAAAGGTGATGTTTATTATATTGACGGAAATAGTGTTGCAAATAAACAAACTATTGCTTCTAATCCAGTAATAACGATGTATACTTTTACAACTGATGGTGGCAATCGTAAAATTGGTGATATTTACTTCGGAACCACAAATGGGATTTATTTACGTAAAGCTGGAGAAACAACCGTAACTAAAATTGAAGAGATCAATGATCCTGTTGTTTTAATACAACCTTATAATCATAATAATAATGGTTCTGTACATGTTATAACTTTTAAAGGTGATGTTTATTATATTGACGGAAATAGTGTTGCAAATAAACAAACTATTGCTTCTAATCCAGTAATAACGATGTATACTTTTACAACTGATGGTGGCAATCGTAAAATTGGTGATGTTTACTTCGGAACCACAAATGGGATTTATTTACGTAAAGTTGGAGAAACAACCGTAACTAAAATTGAAGAGATCAATGATCCTGTTGTTTTAATACAACATTATAATCATAATAATAATGGTTCTGTACATGTTATAACTTTTAAAGGTGATGTTTATTATATTGACGGAAATAGTGTTGCAAATAAACAAACTATTGCTTCTAATCCAGTAATAACGATGTATACTTTTACAACTGATGGTGGCAATCGTAAAATTGGTGATATTTACTTCGGAACCACAAATGGGATTTATTTACGTAAAGCTGGAGAAACAACCGCAACAAAAATTAATGGTATTGATGGACCAATAATGTTTATTAAAACATATCCTGACAAAATTAATAGTGTACATATTATTAAATTAAATTTATTAAATAAAAATACCCCGACAAATTCACCCACATTGAATAGAAGGGCTAACAATAATAGAATAATTAATTTAATTTTAAATTCAGTTACACAACAAGAAGATTTTTGGTGTGGCCCCGCTATTGCTGAGGCGATATTAAGATATTTTGGATTACAATCAGCAGACAACAATTTTAATAATCAAACCAACCAACAATTTCAAAATACTTTAGCTCAGCGAATGAATACACAAGAGGGCGGAACAACAATGGAAGATTGAACTGCCAGAATTAATAATATTATTTCAGTTAATAGATTAAATCATAGTAGAACATATTCAATAAATAATTTTGATTTAGCATATAATGATAATACTATTACTAATAGATTTTATAATCTTGTTTCCTATAGCTTGCAAAATGATGCTCCGGCTGCATTTATGTATCATGGTTCTAGACAATTAAATGAAGATGATCATAGTCATTTTATTTTAATTACTGGTGTTACAAATGAATATAATAATGCTATTTATACATATATGGATCCATGAACAGGAACATTTGATACATTTAATTCTTCTGGTTTAAATTCATTTTTAACTCCTACAAGAATGCATGATGATGAAGAATCACCGCTCCCGTATGGAGGGCAATTAGCATCTTTTACTGGAATTATGGGAAGTATGACAGATTGAAATTATCGAAGAGAACATACATTATGATTTAATGATCACGCTTCTGCGGGAAGTAGTTGTCAAGTTCCGGAAATATCTAAAACTAATTTTACTGAAGCTGCTATTGGTTTAGGTGGTGGGCTGGCCGTGGGGACCGTGGTTCCTATCATAGGTAATATTGAAGGTGCTATTGTCGGGACAGGGGCATGATATTTAATATGAAGGGAAAATTGCATGAGCTCATAATTACAAGTTTTTCTAAATAAAAACCATAAAAATTTTAGATTCAGAATTATTACATATTTTTAATTTTAAAGAGGCATGTTTTAAAAAGAGAAAACGCATTAATAATTCTTCAGTTATAAAAACAGTTAAAATACCTAAATTTAACTATGATACAAAATCAAAATTAGTATTTCAAATTACAACAGGATTAACTAAAGTAAAACAAGAAAATAAATTAAATGGTTAAAATATAAATCCTGATGATGAAATGCAATTACATAACTTTGTTAATTTAAATAATAGACTTGGTACATAACTATAACATTTTATGCCGACTAAACTATAAAATTCATTTTTATCTTTGTATTTATCTAACATTTGTATTTCATCTAAAAAATAATTATCAAAATAGTAGATAAAATTAAAGGTTATGTACCAAGTCTAATAAATAATCTGAAATCATTAATGTATTATCAAATATTAATAAACAAGAACAAGAAATGATTTTATATTGTTTTAGCGATGTAGGAGATGAAATAGACTTGGCACCTCACGAACGCATAATATTTAAATATTCAGTCCGAGAAATTCATTTTGAAAATGCACTAAATTTAAAACAAAAAATTACTGGAACAATTACTGCTAAAATAATTGATGATAATAACAAGGAATAAACAATTACATTATCAATTAAAGAGGCGACGCAAATATTAAAAAAACATAGCTTATTGCCAGATGAAATTACTATCAATGAAGATAACAGTATAACTTTTAATGGAAAAGCAAAAATTTCTTTGGCACAAGAAGCGGAGCCGAAATTAATTATTAATACTTCAATAGTTTAATTGTTTTTGAAAAATAAGCAAACTATTCAAACCAGTAATTTTAATTAATTACTGTTTTTTTGTTTTGTCAAAATATAAAAGAGAAAAAATAAAAAGTTGCTTACTTAGTTGTTTAAGAGCAGTATCGTCATATAAAGCTACATTTTGGGGGTAGTGATTTTAACAGTTTAATTATTTTTAAATTCTAATATTTTTCATTTGGCATATCTTTCATTTTTATCTCATTCTTGTACTTTCATTTTTATGTTTTTTAATTTTTTATTTTGATATGATAAAAAATCTTTATTTTCTCAATATCTTGGTTCACTGTTTTTTTCTCAATTTAAATCATATTCTAATGATTTTAATATTGGTAGTGTAATCTTGTCATTTTTGTCAACATAAAATTCTCAACCATTAAGTTTCATTCGTGGAGGCAAGTTTTTGGGCATAAATTCATTTTCTACATTAACTTTTATTTCTCATTTTTGATTTCACTTGCTGTTGTCATCTTTTGATGATTTAAGTGTTAATTTTGATTTTTTTAAGTTTAATTCGTATGATTCATTCTTAATTTCTAATATTGGTTTATTTTCTTTTTTAGAGCACCCAACTATTGGCAATGTTGTCAGCCCCAAAAGAACTATTATATTTAAAATTTTCATAAATTTAACTCCTTTATTTTGTTTTTTTAATATATATATATATATATAATAATTATACAAAAATTCTTAATATCATTAGAAAAATGGCAAAACCGATTAAAAATTGAAAGGTATAGTAAAAAGCTGGCACCGTTTTAAAAACTGGAAAAATGGCGGTTGAAAAGTTAACTGTTGCTTTTGCAATAATTGCTAATGGTCGCAAAATTGTAATGATTTGTGACGCTGTCAGCATTCAGTTTAGCATTTTAATACTAGCATTTTGAATGGCACAACCAATATCATTAAATGTGGGTATTCATCGCCCTGAATATTTGCAATTTGCTGGCGGGATTAAGTCATCTCATTCTGAGTTGGTGGAACCATCAGGAATAAAGGCTGTGGAATTTAAGACATTAAAGTCATAAATTTTAAAATTGTAATTAGAGATATTACCTTTGTGATAAAGAGGAAAGGTTAGGGTAAAAATATTAATACCATAACGAATATCAATATCGGTATTGAGATAATTAATACTATTAGCAGTCTTGCTGGTTGGCAAGGTAATCAGTTTATTGTCGTAAGATTTAAGGACATTAAAATCAATTTGATAAATGCCATTAGTGTTGTTAATAACATTGTAATTCTCTTGGTGCATTTTTTTGTCAAAAGTAAAGAAATAACTTCTTAGTAATAATTCTGAGTTTCCTATAATATTTACTAAGTATTTTTTGGGATAAAAGGTAATTAATGAACGATAAAAGAAACCGATTTGAATAAAGTAATCCTTCTTATAGTTTTCTACACCCTTAAAATCAATTTCGGTATGAGTTTTTTCGTCCATATCAAAAGTCGCATAAAATAAACTAGCAAAGAAATTGCCAAGAATTTCATAGATTTCATCAAAAACATTTTTGTAATCGCTGTTGTTAATACTAGGAATGTTGTTTTTAAAATATAGGTAAATATCATTTTTTAAATTGGGGTCATAGCGCAGAAAACTAAATCTAACATTGAGGTAATTTAAGGTACCAAAGAGATACTTAATTAAATAATAATCGTTAGTATTTACAGTGTTATATTTTCAGATTTCGGTTTCACCGTGTAGCAATTGTAAATACTTATTTCCGGCAATTAGAGTTTTGTTAAATGCCTTAATTTTCAAAACATTCTCATTTACTACATTTTTATCACTAGAAGTTTTATGATAAAAATAGCTCTCGTCTTTAAAGCCGTGATTTTTAATCGTAAATTCTTTGTAATAACCTTTTTCTAGAGTGTCAATGAAATTAAATACGGGCGTTCAATAGAGATACGAGTAATTAAATTTATCAAAATCACCACGGTGAATCATTAAGTAATCAAGATTATCAAGAACATCGTTATAGTTATGGTTGCCATCAAATTTGGTGGTTTTTTCTGGCAAATCAATATCAGTCGAGGGTTTAATTTCTGATTGTGCGTCAAATTCTAATATTTTTCATTTGACATATCTTTCATTTTTATCTCATTCTTGTACTTTCATTTTTATGTTTTTTAATTTTTTATTTTGATATGATAAAAAATCTTTATTTTCTCAATATCTTGGTTCACTGTTTTTTTCTCAATTTAAATCATATTCTAATGATTTTAATATTGGTAGTGTAATCTTGTCATTTTTGTCAACATAAAATTCTCAACCATTAAGTTTCATTCGTGGAGGCAAGTTTTTGGGCATAAATTCATTTTCTACATTAACTTTTATTTCTCATTTTTGATTTCACTTGCTGTTGTCATCTTTTGATGATTTAAGTGTTAATTTTGATTTTTTTAAGTTTAATTCGTATGATTCATTATTTTGCCTTTTACTTCTAATTAGTGATTGTGCTGTTGCTTTGTCATTATTAATGTTTTGTGGAATGGTAAAAATGTTATTGAAACCAATAGTTAGCACGGTAAATATTTTCATAAACATTTTTATCACTCCTTTTTAAAATATTTTATTTTTCATTATTCTTTTAGTTTTAATATTTTTTAACATAAAACGAATTAAGCAGTTTACTATTTCTGTTATGGTTACTCATACTAAGGAATAACCTATAATCATTAACTTACCAATTGCTCCAAAATTTTTAATAAATTGTTGCAAATTTTCAATATCTGTATGTAACAATAAAACTATACTTAAAGATATGAATATAATGTAATTAAGTATTATTCATCAATATCTTTTTAAAAAATTAATGAGTTTGTTTAGTTTCATTTTTCAAAGCTCTTTTTTCCTTAATTTTCTTAACAATAAGTCAAACTAATTTTTCAACTTGAAAAGCAATAAATATTGCACTACCAAATCAATAAACAAATAATCCAAGCAACATAATTGCGGTATTTAAACCAAAAAACTTATACATATCTTTTTCAATAAAATCAATAAATTCGTCATTTGTTCCCATTACTCACTTAGTATCCAATAAAGTTAAAGCTCAAAGTATTAAGTTTATAAAGATAAAAATAATGCTAAGCAATATTTTTAACCAATGATTTTTAAATCAATTTTTAATTCTTAATTTTAATGACATTTTTTCTTTTAAATTATCTTTTTTAAATAATTTTGCTAAAAATTTTTTCATTTTAATTCTCCTTTCATATTTTTATCGTCCTTTAATCACAATAAATAAAGCAATAAGTACACAAGTAACGCCAAGAATGGTAAAGATTGGATGTTGTGAAAATGTTCGTGCCATTGGTTTAAATAGTTCTAAAATTGTTAAATTACTAGTAATAAACTTTTGGAAATTGGCAAGACCTTCGCTAATGTAGTTTGTTAAAGTTTCAAAATGACTACCAGCTAATAATCCAAGAACAGTTATTAAGATAAAAATAATAATTAGTTTAAACATTGTTAGTTACCTTGTTTTGTTTTTATTGGTTTTATTTGTTTTTTGACTTTTCCTCATGCACTTAAACGGCCACTATTTTTAACCGCATATTGGCGTTGTTTTTCTAAATTAACTTGTTGACTACCAAATCCAAGAATAATTGCCATAAGAAATTCTACAGCCAGCGTTAAGAATAAAGGAAATATTAGTTGAATATTTGTTCCTGGTACTTCTAAACTTCAAATTAAGTCAAAAACTTTATAAAGCATTTGAGCGAGAAAGTCGGCCATTTTTGCGAGATTTTCCATTTTTCATTATTCCTTTTCTTTCATTTTTCTTAAAAATTTGCTAAATTTATCCATTTTTAAGTATTCTAAGTCTTCTAAATCAATTGATGTGTCATTATAGTATTTATCTTCATAGTCAGGATTCACTTTTGAATTTAAGTAATCTCTTAAAAACGCTAGGTAAAAAGAATTGTAAGTGTTAAGTATTGGTAAAGGAATTTTTAGTTTAAAAAAATAAATATCAAGTTCAGGAATATCGCGATATTTAATGCGACGACCCTTTTTATTATTTTTAGCATCAATTAAGGTGTTTCGTCAGCGTTCATATTCTTCAATGCTCGTAAAGGTGCCATAAATGACTTTTAAGTAGGGGCGAAAAATATTAACTGGTTTTTTGCGAATTCCCACAATCACATTGTTGGCAATATCACGAACTTTAACTCAAATATGTTTATCTCTTTGACCACTAGCGAGAACAATATGACCGAAATGGCGTGCAAGAGCGAAATACTCTTGAATACCAGTTTCTTCGTTTTTGGTATTATTTTTTTCTCAATCGGTTCCTTCTAAAAATAAATTGGTTTCATCTCACAACAGTAAGGTTTTGTCTGGCAATACCGGATAATCAAAGTCTAATAATCCCATATGCCCTAAGCTTAATTTTTGGGTTTCTAGTAATGGGAAAGTTGATGCGATGTGATATTTCTTCTTTTTTAGTAATTTTGCTGCATATACTAGAAAGGCGGTTTTTCCAGTTCCTAACGAACCAATCACAATATTTAATGGTGAGTTTTTTAAGAAGTTAATCACTTTGTTAATTTGTGTGAAATTACCGATTTTAAAAAGGAAAACTAAAATACAACCGGCTAAAAATAAATAGCTCACAATGTTTTTGAAATAACCGTTGTAAATGTATCAAATTGCTCCTCAATGTCATAAAATTAAAAATGAGGTGCGATTCAATTCAATAAAATGGTTATTTTTTTCTATTATTCATTTGCAAAATTTCATCTTGCACCTCACTTTATTTTTTGTTAGCGGACTGCGCCAAGTAATTTTTCAAACATTTTAAAACAAATAAAGAATATTGCCAAAATAAATGGAAAAATGAAGATTCAGTAGTCAGCAAAGAAGTTACCGACTTGTGGCATATTAACGGCAATAATTTCTCACATTTTAGTAAATGCTGTTATAATTGCATTTCACAATTTAGTCATCGCATCGCTAGCTGTTATTTTTGCTGGTGCCTCAGCTAAGAAAGTTGTAAACATATAATCACCCCCTTTCTTTAATGTAACTTCTTGAAATTAATTTCGCTTTTATCTAAATACTGATATGGTTTTCCAAAGTAGCATTAGAATAAATCACACCATAATTGCTGTTAAGAATCAAAAAGCAATGTTTGCTATTAAAATTCAAAGTGTTTCTTTGGTTAAATCAATTTCTTTACCACCACTAATATGAGCCGGGATAGTTGTGATTTGAATGAATAAATCTCAGAAAGTTTGTTTAATTTGTTCTCAATTAAATTCTTTTAAGTTTATTGTCATTTTTTATTTCCCAAAAATCATTTTTATTGGTAAATACATAATTGAAATTAAGGCGAAAATAAAAGTAATGATAATAATTAATCCGGCAATAAATGCAACTTGTGCAGGCATTTTTTCTATCGGAACAAACAGTTTTAAGAACTCCATAATAATTTCTCAAAACATTATTTTTTGTGCTCGTTATTTTCTTTTGAATTAGGAGCTTTAACTCATTCTTCAAAGCGAGCAATAAATACTTTCTCGTCTTTTGTGAAATTACCAGTATTATTTTTAATGGCATTTTTATATTTAATTCGCATTTTTATTTTGGCATAAATTTTATAAGCAAAATATGCCGATAGCATTATGCTGATAATAATAAATATTAGTCCAATTGCAATATTCATTTTTAAACTCCTTTAAAATAGTTATAATTCATATCTTTTTTGTTATTTTCTTTTTCGGCAATGAAGAAGCCTAATAAATCTTGGCCTTTAATTAACTTCGTTTCTTGCTCTTGTTGATTAATTGAAATTACTTGATATTTACTATCTTTTATTATTCCAATGCAAATTGAATTTTCGTATTTTCCTTTATAAACAAATCGCTTTGGAAACCAAATGCCGATTTGTTTATTAAATCATGGAATTTTTGGCGCTTTAATAAGCATTGCGTTTTGCGTTTCTTTTAAAAGATACTTCTTAGTATTTAAGAAAATGTTTTCAATGTTTTTCATAGTAAATTACCTTTCTTATGAATAAACTAAGTTAATTAACTTAGTTAATATAACTTAGTTTTTTAAACACTTATATATCGCAGATTTAAGTGTTTAACAAGCTTTGTTATTAAATTTTATTTTTTAATTAGATAAAGATTTTAATAATTTTAAACTTAGTATATCCCCTATATAGAAATTTCTACACTTTAACATCCGCATCCTACCCTTGGAACTAATTTAATAGCGTGTATATTTTTAGGAAATCCACCCATTCATTTTTTTATTGCAAAACGAAACAAATTGCTATAGCTAATAGGATGTTATCTATTAACTGGTAAACTTCTTTCGGTTATGGCGACCACCCACAATTTATCGTGCTTTTTTAATACATACCAACATTATTAACTCACTTGTATTTAATTTTCAAAGAACAAATTTTTAACATCTTATAAAATAAAAAGACAATCATTGCTGACTGTCTTAATACTTATTCAAATCTTTTCCCACCTAACAAAACTTTATGCGCCCATTAGAAAAAGAAAGAAAACTTCATTATTATGAACAATTAAGAATAATTCGTGAAGCAAGACTACTCCAAGAAATTCAAAATGGATGGATTGACAAGAGTATGAATACAATTAATAAGTTAACAGAATTAAAAATAAGAAAAAATCAGAAAATGGCACAAAAAAATGAAATTATTACTGAAATTAAAAATCGCCAAGAACATTTAATGAAATTAGAAAATTATAAAAATGAACTATATAATAACTTAACTTCTGCTGAGCAAACAAGAATAAAGGAAGAAATGTTAAAATCAATGCCATCAGCACCAATATTGCCAGATAATATGATTAATAAATTAAATGATATAACAATACAATAAATTTTCACATTAAAATAATATTATTTAAAATTCTAAAAATATGATAATATTAGTATATAAAGATATAGGAAAGGTAATAAAAAAATGAATAAAAACTTATTAAAATTAAACAATATTGTTTTTAATCTTGATGTTAATAGTCAAGATGATGTTTTTAATGAAATTGCTCGTTTAGCTGCTAAAAATAATATTATTAACAGTCAAGATAATACTATTTTAATTACAGCACTAAAAGCAAGAGAAGCTTTAACATCAACAGGAATGGGTGCCGGTTTAGCAATTCCGCATGCCCAAGATGATGTCATTAAAAAACCAGCAGTAATGTTTTTGCGTTTTAAACAAAAAATGGATTGAAAAGCAATTGATGATCAACCTGTACAAATGGCAATTGTTTTACTTGTTCCTAAAATTCAAGCTAGTGATTTACACTTAAATATTTTAAGTTCCATTGCTCAAAGATTATTAGATGAAAAAGTTAAAGAAATTTTAACAAATAGTCTTAGTAAAGAAGAAATTATTAATGCTTTGTTTTGCGAAGAAGCTAACGAACCAAAGATAGTATCAAAACCAACAAATATTTTAGCCATTACTGCTTGTCCAGTTGGTGTTGCTCATACTTATATTGCTGCTGACAAGTTAAAACAAGCAGCAAAGAAGTTAGATTATGGCATTAATGTGGAAACTCATGGAGCAGCGGGAGTTAAAAATTCATTTACTAATGAAGATATTGCTAATGCTGATGCAGTTTTAATTGCATCTGATATTGGCGTTGATTTAAGTCGTTTTGCTAATAAAAAAATTTTACAAGTTAAAGTAAGTCAAGCAATTAAAAATCCTGAACAATTATTAATTGATGCTTTAAATAGTAATAAAGTATTGTCTGCAATTAATTTTAGTACTAAAAATAAACAAAATAATAGTTCTATTTTAAAACACTTTATGACCGGTGTTAGTTATATGGTACCTTTTGTTATTTTGGGAGGGATTTTAGTTGCACTATCTATTAGCTTAGCAAAAATTATTACAGGAAACAATAATGCTACCCCTAATGATATTGAATTTTTAAAATATTTAAATATTATTGGAGCTAGTGCCATGTATTTAATGATTCCTATTTTAGGTGGTTTTATTGCTTATTCAATTGCGGGTAGGGCTGCTTTAGTGCCAGCAATGGTAGCATCATTAATAGGAAACGAGGGAAATAATTTTTTTAAGTTTTTTAAAGTAAATATTATTGACTCAGTTACAAATAAACCAATTGATATGGTACCAATGGGTTTTGTTGGTGCATTAATCGCTGGATTAGTAGCAGGATATTTAGTAAAATGAATTAATTCGTGAAAAGTACCACAATCACTATCAGCAGCCATTCCAATTTTTGTTATTCCCATTTTGGTTGGAGGATTGTTATCTTTAACATTTATTTTTGTTATTGGTGCCCCAATTTCTTATGTTATGACTTGAGTGCAATATGGTTTATCCTGAGTTTATGGTAATCAAAATATTGGCTTAGGAATTGCCTTTGCAATGGGGTTATTAATTGGAGCAATGGCAGGATTTGACATTGGTGGTCCAATTAATAAAGTTGCTTTCTTTACTGCTAGTACATTAGTTACAATGAAAATTTATCAACCAATGGGAACAATAGCAGCCGCTATTCCCGTAGCACCGCTTGGAATGGGTTTAAGTACAATAATTTTTCGTAAATATTTTGATGCTGAAAGTCGACAAGCAGGAATTGCCTCATTAATTATGGGAACAATTGGTATATCTGAAGGTGCAATTCCTTTTGCAATTAGGGACCCTAAAAGAGCTATTATTGCTAATGTTATTGGCTCATCAATTGCTGGTGGATTAGCGGGAATTTTTTCAATTCAAAATTATGCCCAACATGGAGGACCAATTATGGCATTCCTTGGCGCCGTTCCATATGGGTCACAAACAGCAATTTTCTTAATTATCATTGCTGTTGGAACCTTAATAACTTGCTTTTCATATGGACTATTACTAATGATAAAAAATAATGAATTAAATTTAAAAAAATATAATTTTATGAAATATACTACTTGATTTAAAAGAGGGAAATAATTAATGTCACAAATTTTAAAATTAAAACCGCAATTTCTTAAAAAAATATGAGGCTCTCATCGCCTTCAAAATTGAGGATATGATATTAATAATGAAACAAATATGGGAGAAGCTTGAGTAATTAGTGCTTTAGATTCAAATCCTACTGCTATTATAAACGGTTCATTTCAAGGACTAACATTAAAAGAGTTTTATGAAAGAAATAAAAATTTATTTAATTTAACTTATAATGAATTTCCATTATTAAGTAAGATTATTACTAGTGATGATTATTTAAGTGTTCAAGTTCATCCCAATGATGAATATGCTAAAACTCATCATCAAAGTCTAGGAAAAGCAGAGTGTTGATATATTCTTGATTGTCCCAAAGATGCTAAAATTATTTATGGTCATAACGCTAATGATAATCAACAATTAACAACAATGATTAATGAAAAGCAATGAAAGCATTTTTTAAAAGAAGTTGCCATCGTTCCCGGAGATTTTTTATATGTTCCGCCTGGTAAAGTTCATGCGATAACCCCCGAAGTTACAATTTTTGAATTACAACAATCTTCTGACATTACTTATCGTCTTTATGATTTTGATCGTAAAGATGATGAAGGAAATTTACGAGCATTACATTTAAAAGATAGTTTAGCAACAATTACTGTTCCTGATACTAACTTAGATGTTATTCATCGTGAAAATGGATTATTAGTTAATAATGAATATTTTTCATTACATTTAATTAATAATTCATTGCCAACAACTTACGATTTTAATGAAACTAAGTGATTACAATTAACAGTTGTTAGTGGAGCAGGAACAATTAATGATGAACCTTTTAAAATGGGTGAATCAGCAATCATTTTAGATGATAAAATAATGCAATTAACAATTACGGGAACAATAAAATTACTAGTTAGTTATTGTAAATAAAATTTTAAAAAATAATCAAGTGATTGATTATTTTTTTATTATTCTTTGATATCATAATAATTAAGGAGAGTGCTTAATTGTGAAATTTTCAATATTATTTAGTATTATAGGAACTTTATTAGGAAGTAATAGTGTTGTAGCTACAATAATAAATAGTAAAAATGATTATTTATTATTTTCTAATAACGATACTAATATTAATTCTTGATATAAAAATGTTAAAACATTAATAAACGAACAATTAGAAGTTGTTCAAGACCCTAATTTAACAAATGAATACCGGTTAAATGAATTTATTCGTTTGCAAAATGAAATTGATGTTTTAGTTACAAAAATTAAAAACTTACAAATTCAAATTTTTCAAGATTTATCAATTAATAAGGTAAATAAACTAAAATACTTAAATGATTGAAAAACTAAATTAAAAACAATAATGACATAGGTGAAACATAATCGGTTAATAATATCTAATTTATTAATTTTAGGAAACTATGAACGCGAGCAAATGTTAATCATCATTAGTAATATGATAATGAATCTTGATAAATATATTATGACTTTAAATGATGAAGAAGAAATAAATGAAGAAGAAGATTTTAATGACCTTATTATTAAAGTAAAAAAATTTTTTGAAATTGAATATGATTGAAATTTTACGGCTAATCATATCCAAGCAAATGTTATTAATAAAATAAATCAAGAACTTAAAAATTATTTAGGTAATGATAGTAAAGTTGTGCAAGTTAAATTATGAAATTATTTTGATGAAAATAAAAATTTAAACTCAGGAACTCAAAAGATTTATTTAATGGTTTATATTAATAATATATGCCAAATTGTAAAGTTAAGTGCAACTAAATTATTTTTCTAACCAAATATTCGATTGGCGAAAGATAATTTAGTATTTTTCTTGGTCTTTGGTTTAAAGACAATATAAATTTATGAACTGCATTTTTAGTAGTGTTTGAAAAATTAAATTTTTTAGGAAATTTTTCTCTAATTAAACCATTAGTATTTTCATTAGTACCTCTTTGTCAAGGTGAATATGCATCAGCAAAATAAATTTTCACATTTAAATTTTTTTCAAGTTGTTGTCAATTAGCAAATTCTTTACCCCTATCAAATGTTATAGTCTTAACAAGATTATTTGGAAGAATTGATAAATAATGACTAATATTTTTGTTAATAACTTTAGTAGTTCTATTTTCAACTAATATTGCTAAAGTAAATCTTGATGTTCTTTCAACTAAAGTTATTAAACATGATTTACTTTTACCTCGTGATGATACTACAGTATCACCTTCTCAATGGCCAAGAGTTATGCGATTATTAACATTTCGTTCTTTAATGGATTTACCATTAAATTTACCCCGATTTTCTTGAGATTTTCGTTTCTTACCTTTTCTTCTTAAATTTTTACTAGTAACCTTTTCAAGTAATCCAGAATAAATTCAATTGTAAATTGTTTTAAAACTAATAATTCATTCTTGATGAAAATTTTTAATTCTGCCATAAATTTGTTCAGGCGATCAACCTAATAATAATTTTTGTTGTACATATTTTACTAATTCTCTATTTTTAAATTTATGAAAATAAACATGCAATTGTTTTCTATTTTCTGCTTTATTTTGTGCAATTAATGAAAAATAATGATTATTATCTTTATTTCTATTAACTTCTCGATTAATAGTACTAATACTTCGATTAAGATTTTTAGCTATTTCACTAATTTTTACTTTAAATTTCAATTGATTCTCAATATAAATTCTTTCATCTATGCCAAGATGTTTGTATCCCATATAAAAACTCCTTAAATTTACTTTTTCTAAAATAAACTTAGCATCATGAAATTTTTATATGAAATCTTTTGCAATTTTATTTACTTGCACTTACAAGTATAATTCAGCATATTAATTAATGATCAAATAAATAATTCCATTACAATAAAATTAAAAAATATTGGTTTATCAGATTTTGAAATAATGACAAAAGTAAAATCGTTATTTAGTCAATCATTTTCTTTTGAACATCATTTTTTAACAACTAGTCATATCAGAAGCAATGCTTATCAACTAGCATTAAAATTAGCTAAGAATATTCATTCGAAAATTCAATTATTTCATAGTTCGCAAAATATTAATGAAAAACTTAAAAAGAATGATAATCATTTTAATATAACAATTAAAGTTGGTATTTTACAAACACAACTCCAATTTAAAATTACTGAAGTTAAAATCATGCATATTTGATTAGATAAATTATTAAATACGCATTATAATTGGTCGCGTTTAGTTTTCTTAGGTATTGCTTTGAAGAAGTAAAACAATCAGCTAATTATATTATTTAATTACTAAACTAACCATACCTTTCTTGTTATTGTCATTTTTATTCATTACTATTTTATTACTATTTTATCATATTATTGAATTTTTACACAATAGACTTGGTACATAACTATAACTAGCTTAATTCAAAATTATATATTCCTGAAATTAAGTTAAATCGTAATCCAAATCTTCTAATCTTATTGCGATAACGATAAACTAGTATTTTAAATCTTTTTAATCTAGCAAAAACATGTTCAATGGCAATTCTAACTTTACTTAAAAAGCTATTATATTCCTTTTTATCTGGATTTAAGGGATTATTTTTACTCTTTTTAATTGGCAATAATGTATTTTTATGAACATTTTGCAAACCTTGATAGCCTGAATCGGCAATTAATTCTAATTTTGGATTTATAAGTGTATTTGATTTTAAAAATAACTTATAATCATGAATACTGCCATAACAAAAATCTACTGAAATAATTTTATTGTTAAATAAATCAATAATTATTTGCGATTTTAATGAATGTTGCCTTTTCTTACCAGAAAATAATAATTTTAGTTTTTTTTAATTCTTTCAATTGGAATTTCTGTAGCATCAATTGCTAATAAATTATTATTAGTAACTTTATGTTCCAATAATATCTTTTTGCCAGGTATATGAAAGTGACTATTTTTTATTAGAGTATTTTCAACTCAAAAGATATTACGAATACAACTAACATGACTAATATTATATTTTTTTGCAATAATACGATATGTACTATATTCTTTTCAGTATTCTAAAGTCATAAGTAATCTTTGCTCTATTGATAATTTATTTGGTCTACCACCAATTTGTTTTTGTTTAGCTTTAGCTTCTTTTAAAATTTCTACCATTTTCATGAAAGTTTTATATTTTATGCCTATTAGACTATAAAATTCATTTTCGTCTTTGTATTTATCTAACATTTGTACTTCACCTAGTAAATAATATTAGACTTGGTACATAACTATAACATTTTATGCCGACTAAACTATAAAATTCATTTTTATCTTTGTATTTATCTAACATTTGTATTTCATCTAAAAAATAATTATCAAAATAGTAGATAAAATTAAAGGTTATGTACCAAGTCTAATGAAAAATTATTAATTTTATTAAATTTGCTGAATTATACTTGTAAGTGCAAGTAAATAAAATTGCAAAAGATTTCATATAAAAATTTCATGATGCTAAGTTTATTTTAGAAAAAGTAAATTTAAGGAGTTTTTATATGGGATACAAACATCTTGGCATAGATGAAAGAATTTATATTGAGAATCAATTGAAATTTAAAGTAAAAATTAGTGAAATAGCTAAAAATCTTAATCGAAGTATTAGTACTATTAATCGAGAAGTTAATAGAAATAAAGATAATAATCATTATTTTTCATTAATTGCACAAAATAAAGCAGAAAATAGAAAACAATTACATGTTTATTTTCATAAATTTAAAAATAGAGAATTAGTAAAATATGTACAACAAAAATTATTATTAGGTTGATCGCCTGAACAAATTTATGGCAGAATTAAAAATTTTCATCAAGAATGAATTATTAGTTTTAAAACAATTTACAATTGAATTTATTCTGGATTACTTGAAAAGGTTACTAGTAAAAATTTAAGAAGAAAAGGTAAGAAACGAAAATCTCAAGAAAATCGGGGTAAATTTAATGGTAAATCCATTAAAGAACGAAATGTTAATAATCGCATAACTCTTGGCCATTGAGAAGGTGATACTGTAGTATCATCACGAGGTAAAAGTAAATCATGTTTAATAACTTTAGTTGAAAGAACATCAAGATTTACTTTAGCAATATTAGTTGAAAATAGAACTACTAAAGTTATTAACAAAAATATTAGTCATTATTTATCAATTCTTCCAAATAATCTTGTTAAGACTATAACATTTGATAGGGGTAAAGAATTTGCTAATTGACAACAACTTGAAAAAAATTTAAATGTGAAAATTTATTTTGCTGATGCATATTCACCTTGACAAAGAGGTACTAATGAAAATACTAATGGTTTAATTAGAGAAAAATTTCCTAAAAAATTTAATTTTTCAAACACTACTAAAAATGCAGTTCATAAATTTATATTGTCTTTAAACCAAAGACCAAGAAAAATACTAAATTATCTTTCGCCAATCGAATATTTGGTTAGAAAAATAATTTAGTTGCACTTAACTTTACAATTTGGCATTTTTAATTAATATTTTTACTTACTTAAATCTATTATATTTATTTGTTACAGCATTACCTTTATAGTTAATTCAACTATCATCATTTTTATTATTATATTTATTTCATAATGAATTTTTATATATTTCTTTTCTGATTTCTATTTCTGAATTAATATTTTCATTAATGTAATGTAATACATTTAATTTGTTTAAATTTGCCATTCTTAAATGTAATAGATTATTTAAATTTTTATGATTATATATTTTCGCCCCATATCCTAATTGTTGTTTTACCAAATGTGATACATCACTTTCAATGCTACAACCGATATTTCATTCTAAATTTTGATGATGAATACCATGCTTGTTGTTTTCGAAATAATTACTCGCCCTCCTTAAATTTTTTTTAATGTCTTTATTTAATTCATTTTTAGCACCATTGCGAATGTTTTTGATTAATTCTTGATGATTACCATTTTTATATAATTCAATTCAACTATTTAGTGTTACTTTGCGATTTTCAAAAATAATATTAAATGCCGTTTGTTTTAATTTTTTAATAGCGTGATACCCATCTAAAATATATCTAACATTACCAAAACTATTGGCAATTTCTCTAATTCAAGTAGCGCCATCGCCACAAACAATTATTTTGTCATAATTAATATTCACATAATGTTTTTGTAATTCTCTAATTAATAAGTCACGATAATCCATCGTATTTATTCGTTTACCAACTTTTAACATTAGAAAATGACCTCGTTTGTTTTCTAATTCTCTACGAGCATTGTTGTCGTTTTTTTCTTTATGTCCGGTGTGAAAAGTAACTAAACGAATTCTTTGGTCTTGTTTAACTTTATGGTCTAATGTCGCTAAAAATGTCTCATCTAGTTGAATATATAAATCCTTACTTTTGACATCAATTCTATTTTTAGTTTCTTTTTCTGCTAGTTGAAAATATTCGGCAATATCGTATTTATTTAAAATATTTGAAATACTAGCTTTTGAAATATAACAATGATTTAGAGCGTCTAAAACATCGCGATACCGCTTACCATCACCCAGAAGACTTAAAACTTTAAATTGGACATCAAAATAAATGCGTTGTTTGGGTAATAGACCAATTTCTTTGTCTAACAAACATACATATTCAAATTTACCTGATTTTTTATTTCAATATTTATATCGGCGTCGTTTAAAATTAACATCACCAAAAATTGTAATAATTGTTCTTGATGCAAAATGAACTACTTTATAACCTTGTTTTAAGCGATAATGATATTTATATAAGTATTCATCTAATTTTTCGTATTCATTAGCTAGTTGTTCGCATTTATTGGTGTACATATTTTTATGGGTTGTAAATAAGTTTAATCAATGCTTATTTTCCGGGGTTTTTACATTATTATTAATTTCTAACATAATAAATTACCTTTCTTGATAGTAATTTTAATAAAGTTTAGTTAGCTTATTTTTCTTCTTTAATGATAAATGTTTTTAGAACTAGTATTTAATATGCTGAAAAAATAATATAAATTCTTATTTAATGATATTAAGCCAAATTGTAAAGTTAAGTGCAACTAAATTATTTTTCTAACCAAATATTCGATTGGCGAAAGATAATTTAGTATTTTTCTTGGTCTTTGGTTTAAAGACAATATAAATTTATGAACTGCATTTTTAGTAGTGTTTGAAAAATTAAATTTTTTAGGAAATTTTTCTCTAATTAAACCATTAGTATTTTCATTAGTACCTCTTTGTCAAGGTGAATATGCATCAGCAAAATAAATTTTCACATTTAAATTTTTTTCAAGTTGTTGTCAATTAGCAAATTCTTTACCCCTATCAAATGTTATAGTCTTAACAAGATTATTTGGAAGAATTGATAAATAATGACTAATATTTTTGTTAATAACTTTAGTAGTTCTATTTTCAACTAATATTGCTAAAGTAAATCTTGATGTTCTTTCAACTAAAGTT
Organism: Spiroplasma endosymbiont of Tipula paludosa; assembly: GCF_964264785.1. Lineage (NCBI taxonomy): Bacteria > Bacillati > Mycoplasmatota > Mollicutes > Entomoplasmatales > Spiroplasmataceae > Spiroplasma > Spiroplasma endosymbiont of Tipula paludosa. The sequence goes on along the minus strand of NZ_OZ183484.1, from coordinate 1,057,346 downwards.
ATTAAACATGATTTACTTTTACCTCGTGATGATACTACAGTATCACCTTCTCAATGGCCAAGAGTTATGCGATTATTAACATTTCGTTCTTTAATGGATTTACCATTAAATTTACCCCGATTTTCTTGAGATTTTCGTTTCTTACCTTTTCTTCTTAAATTTTTACTAGTAACCTTTTCAAGTAATCCAGAATAAATTCAATTGTAAATTGTTTTAAAACTAATAATTCATTCTTGATGAAAATTTTTAATTCTGCCATAAATTTGTTCAGGCGATCAACCTAATAATAATTTTTGTTGTACATATTTTACTAATTCTCTATTTTTAAATTTATGAAAATAAACATGTAATTGTTTTCTATTTTCTGCTTTATTTTGTGCAATTAATGAAAAATAATGATTATTATCTTTATTTCTATTAACTTCTCGATTAATAGTACTAATACTTCGATTAAGATTTTTAGCTATTTCACTAATTTTTACTTTAAATTTCAATTGATTCTCAATATAAATTCTTTCATCTATGCCAAGATGTTTGTATCCCATATAAAAACTCCTTAAATTTACTTTTTCTAAAATAAACTTAGCATCATGAAATTTTTATATGAAATCTTTTGCAATTTTATTTACTTGCACTTACAAGTATAATTCAGCATTAGTGAAAATTTAATAATATTAATAATTTTTATTGTGTAAAAATTCAATAATATGATAAAATGGTAATGAATAAAAATGACAATAACAAGAAAGGTAGGGTTAGTTTAGTAATTAAATAATATAATTAGCTGATTGTTTTACTTCTTCAAAGCAATACCTAAGAAAACTAAACGCGACCGTCCCGCATTTAATTCTTGACATAGATAGGAAAATCTAGTAATATTATCGTTAATATAAAAAGAATGACATCATTGGTTATTCATTTTATAAAGTGTGCTTTCTAAACAAATAATTGGCACACTTTTTTATAAAAAGTTTGAGGTTATAAGAAAAAATATGAAAAGAAACCTACTTAAAATAATTTTATCTAAAATAACAATAATAAATTCAGTATTATTTTTAGTGGCTTGTAATTCAATGTCGCTTAATTTTGTTATTGCTCAAGCGGATGCCATTAAATCATTGAATTATTTAAAATATGATAAACATAGTTATAATTCGCAATATTTATTTGCTTTTATTGAAGGATTATTTCATAATGCTCCGGCTGATCAAAAATCAAGTAATGAAGTGTTAGAAATGACAAAAGTAAATGGCAATCAGGGTGTTGTTATTAAGGAAATGGATATTAATAATGAAAATTTAGATTTAGATAAGGTTTTAACAAATCCTAGTCAATTAAATCAGCAATTAAATGCTATTGCTAATGAAAGTACAAGAGTAATTTCTAGTACAACTGAATTTTGGTATGGCGTTGCGAAAGATATTTTTGTTGTTAATTATGGTGATAAAGTAAATAATAATGAATCACGAAAATTTAAAGAATTTATTATCAAACTAAGATATGCACCATTTGCTAATAAAGATTTACCTTATCGCGAAAATGGTCAAGAGTTTTTTCAGGAGCGACCAGCATTGTGACATGATGGCAAAAATGTTTTGGCATCTGATTTTGTTAATAGTGTTCGTTATGTTTTGGATGCTAGTAATGGTTCTGCTAATGTTGATGATTTAACGGATACTAGTAAAGTGGGAATTAATAATGCTAAAGCATATTTAGACAAAAAAGTTAGTGAAGATAATTTGGGGATTAAAGCAATTGGTAATGACTTATTATATATTAATTTTGCAACTGGTTTTAATCCGACAGCAGTTGCAAAGTTAACGGCAGATTTTATTAAAAAGTTGTTTTCTCCGGCGTTACTTCCTTCAAGAAAAGATGTTATTGCAAAATATGGTAATCTTTGAGGTACTTCTAAAGATACGGTTTTAGGTAATGGTGCTTTTAAAATTTATCGTACTGATTTTGATAATGATACGGTTTTTCTGAAAAATGAAGATTATTGAGATCGTGAAAGAATTTCGGCTAATGCTTGAAAGTATAAAGTAGTTCAAGATACCGTAACATCATCAATTTTATTTGAATCGGGTGTTGTTGGAAAATCAGATATTCCCAAAGAATTATTACCACGATTTTTAAATAATCCCGTCTTACGCCGGTTTTTATTTCAAGGAATGTCCACAAGAGATTCAGAATATTTAGCTTTTAATAATACAAGTAATAAATTTGATAATGAAAAAGGACGGTATTTACGAAATGCGATTCAATATGGAATTGATCGCCATGAGTTTTTGCTTAGTCAAAATGATAATGGGGGTATTCCGGCTGATACTTTAACAACTTTATTAAGTCGTAATGATGGTAATGATATGGCTTTTAGAGAAACTTTAGTAACTGATAATGGACAACCAAAGTATGAAGTGGATGTTGTCGGTGATAATGCAAAACAAGATCGAGTACCGTTAGCGTATTATCGTTTTGATCAACGAGTGTTTTATGATAAAGTGCAAGCAAATATTGATCGTACTGATCGTTTACATAATAAAGCAATTGCCCAAAAATTTTATAATAAATATCGGTTAATGAGTAGTGGTAAAGAGACATTAACATTATTATATGATTTATCAGCATCAACAACTGCTAGTGATGCGATGTTGCTTTTAAAACAAAAAATTGAACGCAATTTTCCAGAAATTAACATTAAATTGGAAGGGCAGGCGCGGTCAATCTTTTTAAGCAAATTAGGCGTTGGTGAATATGATTTATTATACAGTAGTGTGAAAGGAAAAAAAATTAATGCTTTTGATTATTTAGAAATTCTTGCTAAGGTTTATTGAGATCAGGGTGATTTACGATATGTACAAAATCCAACCGGAACATGAAATTTTTATGAAAATTTTATTAAAAAATTTAATTCTGTAACAGAACTTAGAAATTCTAATTCATTTTTTAAAGACTTTGAAGTTACCCCATCTGAATTTTTGTGGTTAAATGCTTTATTTACACCGTATGATACTAATGGTAATAACTTTGCTGTTAATGGTTTAGTGAAAAATAGGGAAAATAATATTGATAATTTTCAGCAATTAAATGCTATTTTACAAAATAAGTTTGGTGATGGCTTAGCGAGTTTATTTGATAAAGAAACTGGTTTTAAAATGCCCCAAGATAAAGATTATGCTATTAGTGGTTTAGCAACTTTTGCCCCTCATATTGCTTTTCGCATTTATGCGATTTTAGAAGCGATAATTAAATTAGAATCACCAGTTATTATGCTAAGTAATTCTAGTGCTGGATGGGCGGGAGAAAGAATTTTGGGTTATTCACAAGCAGCAGGGATAAATATGCCTGAGGTGCAATGAGGATATAATTGTCAAAATAAACCAAATAATTCAATCTTTCCTTTAAAAGGATGTGAGGCATTTAATAAAGATGATTTAAGTATCTAGAAATTAGTAAGGAGAAAATAAAATGTTATTAAGTTATAATTTGCAACAGTCTATAAAGAAATATGTGTTTTTGATTGTTGAATTTATTGTTATTGCTTGAATCGTGTTAACAATTGTTTTCTTTTTAATGAATGCGATTCGTGGTAATGAAGCAGCTGTTGATCCTAGTTTATCTAAAGATGCTCAAAAAATAATTCGTGACCAGTTAGGTTTAGATCTTAGTATTTGAGTAAGATATGGGAAATATTTTGCTAATTTAGTTACTAAAGGGCAATTAGGAATTTCAACATTTTTGTATCCCCAGCAATTAGTAGAACAATTTTTATTTCAAAAGTTATTGGTTTCCTTTCGCGTTGGTTTTCTTGGTTTAGTTATTGCTTTATGTATTGGTATTCCTTTAGGGATTTTTGTTGGTAGAAGACCAGGGACATTAATTGATAGTTTAGCAACAGTGTTTATTGCTGCCGGTTTTGCAATCCCTTCGTTTGTTTTTGCGATTTTGCTATTATTATTTGCTTTTAAAGTTCATATTCCATATATTTATGACCCCTTAAATCCGATAACTTTAATATTACCTTCATTAGCAATTGCGCTTCCTAGTGTTGCTGGGTATGTGCGTTATTTACGAACATCAATTCAACAAGAGTTTAGTTCGCAGTATGTTCAATTTGCAAAAATTAAAGGTTGTAAAAATCGGCGAATAACTTGAAGACATGTTTTAAAACCAGCATTTTTTCCCATTGCCACTTTTTTACCGTTAGCAGTTTTAGCATCAATGATTGGTTCAATTATTATTGAAACAGTGTTTGCGATTCCGGGAAGTGGACAAATTCTAATTAGAGCGATTCAAGCTAAGGATTATGATGTTGTTATGGGTGTGGTTTTAGTTTTAAGTTTTATTACGGTTATTGGTTTCTTTATTCGTGATATCTTATATACGATATTAGATCCACGGACAAGAATTGGATAGGGGTTATTATTAATGAAAAAAACAAATTCTGAAGATTTTAAAAACTTTAAATTAGTTCGTCAAAATTTTCTGACAACAGAAAAATTGGCAACAAAACCGATTAATCGTTCGCGAGAGTTTTATTTAGCAATTATTGCTAATCGTTTTGCTTTAGCAGGAATAATTATTTTTGGTTTGTTAATTTTACTTTCTTTAATTTTTCCACTAATATGAACTGATGCTAATCTTTTAAAACCTGAACAACAACATTATGGGTTTTTTAAAAACGGATATATTTTTGGTACTGATGGACAAGGAAGAGATGTTTGAGCGATGTTATGGCATGCTACCAGATATTCTTTAGGTTTGGCATTTGTTGTTGTTATTGTTGATTTAATTGTTGGGGTTACTTTAGGTCTATTAATGGGTTATTATCGTAAAGTTGATAAAATTTTGCAGTTTATTATTAAAATTTTAACAAATATTCCCAGCATTTTAATTTTAATAATTGTGGCAACAGCGTTGCAACCAACTTTTTGAACGATGGCATTAGGGTTAACATTAACGGGATGAATTAATATGAGTTTGCAAGTAAGAGCACAAGTATTAAAAAATAAGCAGTTAGATTATTTTGTTGCTTCAAAAATTTTAGGAACGCCGTGATATCAACAATTAATTAATTTTATTCCGGTGGCCTTGCCAATTATTATTACTGGTTTAGTCGCAACAATTCCGATTGCAATTATTAGTGAAGCTTCATTAGGTTTTATTGGTTTATCAGTGCCGGATGCGATTACTTTAGGTAATATGATTAATAAAGCACGATTAACGGCATTAGTATATCCGCGACAAATTATTGTTCCTGTAATAACTTTAATGGTTATTACGATTGCAATTCAATTAATTGGTAATGGCATTCAAGATATTATAAGGAAGTCACAATAATGAGTAAAAAAGAGAAAATTATGGTTAAAATTGAAGATTTAAAGGTAACTTTTTACAATAAAGCTAAAAAAACTCATAATACAGTTATTCGTAATACGGGATTTGAACTTTATGAAAAAGAAGTTTTAGCAATTATTGGTGAATCTGGTAGTGGTAAGTCAGTTATTACTTCAACATTAATTGGATTATTATCAAATGCTGCTGTTATTGAAGAGGGCAGGGTAATTGTTGATGGGATTGATGTTACTAAATTTGATGAGTCAGATTGAGAAGAATCAGAATTACGAGGCAGAGTTATTTCACAAGTATTTCAAAATCCAATGACTGCTTTAAATCCGACAATGAAAATTGGTTTACAGTTAATTGAGGGGGCATTAATAAATTTTCGTTCCGCAAGTAAAAAAGATGCTAAACAAGATGCAATTAATTTAATGTTAAGAGTGGGTATTACTAATGCTAATCAAGTAATGAAGTTATATCCTCATCAATTATCGGGGGGAATGCGACAACGAGTGTGTATTGCCGCAGCTCTGTTATGTCAACCAAAGATTATTATTTTTGATGAACCAACAACAGCGTTAGATCCAACAATTCAAGCAGAAATTTTGGAATTAATTCGTGAAATTAAAGATGTTTTTAATGTTTCAATTATTTTTATTTCCCATGATTTAGGGGTTGTTGGTTCAATTGCTGACCGGATTGCTATAATGTATGCTGGAAAGATTATTGAGTATGGAAAAAGTAAAGAAGTATTATATAACAGTAAACATCCATATACTTGAGGGTTAATTCAGTCAATGCCAGATGTTAATTTAGGGCAAAAGTTATATTCAATTCCGGGAAGTGTTCCTTCTAATTTTAATAATATTATCGGTGATGCTTTTGTTACTAGAAATGAGTATGCTTTGGATATTGATTTTGTTGCTCATCCACCATTTTTTAAAATTAGTAATACGCATTTTGTCGCATCTTGATTGTATGATTCGCGGGCAATAAAAATTAATGTTCCCGATATAATTAAAAAACGCCATCACCAGTTTAAAAAACAACATTAGATAATAAACTAAAGGAGTAAAATAATGTCAAATTCTACGGATACAATTTTAAAAGTTGATAAGTTAGCTGTGATTTATAGTCAACAAGGTAAACCTTTTATTGCTGTTAATAAGGTAAGTTTTGACATTAATAAAGGTGAAATTTTTGGTTTAGTTGGTGAATCTGGTAGTGGGAAGACAACAATTGGACGAACTATATTAGGTTTAAATAAGCATGCTTTAGGACATATTAAAATAAAAGATAAACGATTACCACATAATCCTGCCGATATTAAAAAAACAACTAATGAGTGGTTATCGAAAAATGTGCAAATGATTTTTCAAGATCCAGCAACGAGTTTAAATCCTTCTAAGCGGGTGTTGGATATTGTTTTGGAAGGATTTAATAACTATAATTCATATTCTGCGGAAGCAAAATGGTTTAAAAAAGAACGCAAAATTGCTTTGATGTGATATCGGAAATTAACTTCTTGTGATGAGGAAATTATTAAGCAATATGATTTATTAGTTGCCCAATTAATAAATATTTATCAGCAGTGGTATCGTACTAAAGAGAATATGATTAAAAGTATTAGTTATGAATCACAAGATATTGTTTCATCTTATCGTTATTCTTTAAAAGGTGCTAAAACTAAGCACCGCTTATTAATTGCTACCAGAAATGATGTGTTAAAGAAAGAACAGTTATCTTATAAAAATGATTTACAAAATTTATCAGGAATAAAAAAATGAAATCGGAAATGAGATAAGATTTTTAATAAGAAAATTACTCCTTTAAAAGATAAAAAGGAACTTATTGAAAAAGAAATTTATCAAGTTGAAACAATTTATAAAGAAAAATTAAATGAAGCTTTAATTCATTTGAATGATATTCAAGAGCGCTTAACTTATGAAAATGATAATAATTTAATGCGAATTACTAATTTAATTAATTTTCATCAAGAAACTATTAATAGTAATTTACAACAATTACAAGTAAGAAAACAAGAGATTGATAGTTTTTATACTAAAGATATTCGGATTGCGGAAAAGAAAAATAATCTTAAAGAAGTTAAGAAATTAAGAAATATTTGAAAAAGTGATTGAAAAGTTACTAAATTAGAAATTGATTTACAAAATCGCGAAGAAAAAAATAAAATTAATCTTTTACAAAAAGAAGGAACACGATATAAGTATCAGTTATTGTATGATACAAGAAATGATGTTTATGAGGCAAAACAAGAATTAAAACAAATTAGAAAACAAGAGCGCATTAAATTAATAAAAATTTCGCAAGATTTACAATCATTAATGAGTAAATTAAATAAGCAAAAACAAACTGATCGCAAAAATTTTATTAGCGAAGCAGAACAGGAAATTATTTTTAAAAACTATTATAATCGGGTTAAAGATATTAATGTTAATTTTAATGCTAAAATTGAATTTGATAAAAAGCAAATTGATGTTTTAAAAACCCAAGCTTGACAGCGAAAACTAGCTCGGAAAAGGGCTTTAAAAAATATGCGTAATGATTTCAAACTTTTAAAAATAAAATTTGGTGCTGATATTAATACCGTGACAACTAAATTACAGCATCTTTTGAAATTACCAACTAAAACAATTAATAAAGAAAAAACTCAGCAAATTATTAAGAAATATAAAAGTAAGTTAAGAGTTTTAAAAAAAGGATATGTTTTTAAAAATCAAGATATTAAAAAAATATTATTACAGGAGCGAAATAAAATTAATTCTCGTGATAATAATTATGAAAAAATTAATGAAAAATATCATAATGAAAAATATCAAGGGATAGTTGCTAATAAAAAAACATTTGTTAGTCAATTAAAGGAATTAGTTACAACTTATGAAGCCAAGTTATATGGTGTTAACTTGTATAAAAGTAAAAAACTTTTTTTAGATTTTCAGTTAGCGAATGAATATAGTCGTGGTGCTGTTAAAGCTAAAACTCATCAATTAGCTTATGACACCTTACAATCAGTTGGTTTACTGCCAGAACATGGTAGTAGATTTTCCGGTGAGTTTTCTGGAGGTCAAAAACAAAGAATTGGTATTGCGCGAACATTAGTAATGAAACCAGCATTATTAGTTGCTGATGAACCGATATCAGCTTTGGATGTTTCCATTCAATCACAAGTAATTAATATTTTAAAAGATTTACGAGAAAAATATCAACTTTCAATTTTATTAATTGCCCATGATTTAAGAATGGTGCATTATATTTGTGATCGGATTGCTGTTATTAAAAATGGTAAAATTTTAGAAATTGGTCTTGCTGATGAAATATTTTATCATCCCGTACATCCATATACTAAGTCATTAATTTCAGCAATTCCTTCAATCAATAGGGTAGGTGAAGTCATTAGTACAACTAGTTATAATCCGTTAATGCATAACTATAATGAGAAAATAATACCAATGTGACATAATATTACTAATACTCATCAAGTATTAGCAACAGTTAAAGAATTTAAGAAATGAAGTAAGTAAGAGAAAAGGATAAATACTATGAAGTGAAATGTTACAATTTGAAAATATAGGTTTCTTGAATGATGAAATGGCGCTTATCGCAATCGTGTTATTTTAGCATTATTGTCGCTAATATTTTTCTTTTCGCTAATTATTCCCTTTATTATTACTTTAAGTCGCAGTACAACTATTAACTATGAGGGTCAAACAACACTTAACTTACAAACACGATTTAATGCTGAAACTATTAAATGTGAAGAAAATATTACCGAAAAAGGGACGGTTAGTTGTCGTCGTGGTCCTGTTGTTATTGCGGCGACTGATAATTTTGTTCGTAAATTATTAGAATATGATGCTAATAAGTTTACTAATGATGCTAGGTCCTCATTAAATGTTCCCATTAAAGTTAGTGATTTAAAACAAAATACGCATTTAGCTAATGTTTATCGAAGTGGCTGAGGACTATTACCAGATTTGGTAAATTGATTCTATAATAATGTTCCTTGAGGAATAGAAATTTTAACTTTTGAAAAAATTTCAATTGTTGGTGATAGTCCGCCCCCTTGGGTACCAGATTATAGTTTACGAGGTATGCCAATGGGTCGTTTATGAGGTAAAAACTTAATGAGTGTTAAAGTTTTATTACAAACTATTTTAAGTGGTGTAGAAAATGAAATTGCTGACTTTTTTGCGAGAAAAGGCAATAATCCTTTAAGAAATAAACTTGATTCATTAAAAAATTATTTGTTTACTACTTATACTACTTACAAAATGGCTTGATATGCTAATGATGAATCTACTAGTTATCATTATGGTGGTTGAGTTGAAAGTCGGAGATTTCGCGAAAGAATTAATAAAACTGTTACTTGAAATTATTTAACTAATCGTTTTGGTAACATTAATAAAAAAGAAATTACGATTCCTAAGGTTTACAATCGTGAAGTTGCTTATAGTTATTTGGATGAAATATACGAAAAACAATTAGCATTGGTAGGAAAAACAACGCTTGATAAAAATGAAGATAAAACAAAATTATCGTATTTAGATTTATTTGTGTTAGCAAATGATATTAAAAAATTAAGTACTACCAGTTCATTTGCGATTAAAAATGAAAATAATAATTGAATTTTTGATGGGATTGATACTTATAGTAATGTTGAGAAGGAGTTAACGCTATTTCAATTAAAAAATTCTGATTTGTTTACGCAATTTAAAACGATTGAAATTTTTTTACCACAAAGTAATCAGAAAAAAGCAATTGGACAATTAACAAGGAATGATGTTAATGAGGCAATGCGTGTTGCTAATGGGAGAATTAATCGTTTAATTGATTCAACAATTAGTTTTAATGGTTATTTAACAAGTTGAATTCAACAATACTTTTTAAAGTTTATTATTCCAATTTTGTGAACGAATGATGAAAATTTTAAAGTTGCGGATTTTGATTTTTCAAAAATTAATTATGATGAGTTAATTGCAACTTATAATGAAGAAAAAGTCAAAAAACCACTGTGGGCGTCGTTAGCAATTAAATATTCTGAATTTGAGGATGATAATTTTGAAACATCAAAAAAAGTTACTATTGGTTTACAAGGCAAACTTTCTCATTTGGATTATTTTAATCAAATGCGAATGTTTCTAACTCGTGATTGATTACCGTTAACACTTAATAACAGTTTATTTACGCAATCTTTTCATGGAAAACAACAAACTAGTTTTAATAACCATAATCTAATTTTTAAAGAATTGGCGCTTTTAAATGCGATGGGTGCTAATCCTTATGTCTTAGATGAAGATAAACAAATAAGTAATCATATTAAAGTTGATACTGGTTTAGTAAATGCTTTGCAAAAAGTTTTAAGAATGGATGAAGATGTTGTCATGGGACATTTGTCATCATATAGTGAACGAAGTATTATTTGAGGATATATGGATGCTAATGCTGATTATGATTATTTAAAACTAACTAATCGTGATGGTACTTCACGATTAGTTAAGATTACAACTCAAGATGATTTGGATAAAAATTATAATTGCATTGTCACTGATGAGTCGTGTAATGAACAAGATCGGCATTCACTAATGAGTAATGAATATATTAATAATGAACAAATTAATGAGCAGAATATTCATGGTGTGCCACCACGAACATTGTTAAGTAAAATTACGAGTAGTGATAATAAAAATATTGCTTTAAAAAAGTCCCGTAAATTATGAATGACTGATTATGCATTAATCGCTGATTATGCTAATGCTGTTGTTGGGGTTGGTGATTATGCGGTAGCGTTTTTTAATAGTCATTCGCAAAAAGAAAAACCTCTTGTTGTTAGTGAACAAAGAAAACACGATGCTGAAATTAAAAATAATGAATGACATATTTTAAATAGTAATGGTGATATTATTGCTTATGCGGGATGATGATTTTATTCTCGTAATAATGATAATAAACTATACTTTAAGGTTTTAGAACAGTCGTGAATTAATAAATAAGTTAGCACCAAAAAGTGAGGTTATTCAACCTCACTTTTTAAAAGGTACTAAATATAATACTAATACTAATTGCAAATGCTAAATTTAGTATCGCAATAAAGAAAGTTAGATTTAATAGTTTTTTTACTTGTTGTAAATATTTTTCGTATTTGTCTTCATTATGGTGATAACCAAGATAATCTTTAGCAATTTCTTGGTCAGTTAATACTAAATTAACCGTTTGTGTTTTGTGATGTAAACGAGATTTGTTTACTTTAGCCAAATTGTAAAGTTAAGTGCAACTAAATTATTTTTCTAACCAAATATTCGATTGGCGAAAGATAATTTAGTATTTTTCTTGGTCTTTGGTTTAAAGACAATATAAATTTATGAACTGCATTTTTAGTAGTATTTGAAAAATTAAATTTTTTAGGAAATTTTTCTCTAATTAAACCATTAGTATTTTCATTAGTGCCTCTTTGTCAGGGTGAATATGCATTAGCAAAATAAATTTTCACATTTAAATTTTTTTCAAGTTGTTGTCAATTAGCAAATTCTTTGCCCCTATCAAATGTTATAGTCTTAACAAGATTATTTGGAAGAATTGATAAATAATGGCTAATATTTTCGTTAATAACTTTAGTAGTTCTATTTTCAACTAATATTGCTAAAGTAAATCTTGACGTTCTTTCAACTAAAGTTATTAAACATGCTGAATTATACTTGTAAGTGCAAGTAAATAAAATTGCAAAAGATTTCATATAAAAATTTCATGATGCTAAGTTTATTTTAGAAAAAGTAAATTTAAGGAGTTTTTATATGGGATACAAACATCTTGGCATAGATGAAAGAATTTATATTGAGAATCAATTGAAATTTAAAGTAAAAATTAGTGAAATAGCTAAAAATCTTAATCGAAGTATTAGTACTATTAATCGAGAAGTTAATAGAAATAAAGATAATAATCATTATTTTTCATTAATTGCACAAAATAAAGCAGAAAATAGAAAACAATTACATGTTTATTTTCATAAATTTAAAAATAGAGAATTAGTAAAATATGTACAACAAAAATTATTATTAGGTTGATCGCCTGAACAAATTTATGGCAGAATTAAAAATTTTCATCAAGAATGAATTATTAGTTTTAAAACAATTTACAATTGAATTTATTCTGGATTACTTGAAAAAGTTACTAATAAAAATTTAAGAAGAAAAGGTAAGAAACGAAAATCTCAAGAAAATCGGGGTAAATTTAATGGTAAATCCATTAAAGAACGAAATGCTAATGTTAATAATCGCGTAACTCTTGGCCATTGAGAAGGTGATACTGTAGTATCATCACGGGGTAAAAGTAAATCATGTTTAATAACTTTAGTTGAAAGAACGTCAAGATTTACTTTAGCAATATTAGTTGAAAATAGAACTACTAAAGTTATTAACGAAAATATTAGCCATTATTTATCAATTCTTCCAAATAATCTTGTTAAGACTATAACATTTGATAGGGGCAAAGAATTTGCTAATTGACAACAACTTGAAAAAAATTTAAATGTGAAAATTTATTTTGCTAATGCATATTCACCCTGACAAAGAGGCACTAATGAAAATACTAATGGTTTAATTAGAGAAAAATTTCCTAAAAAATTTAATTTTTCAAATACTACTAAAAATGCAGTTCATAAATTTATATTGTCTTTAAACCAAAGACCAAGAAAAATACTAAATTATCTTTCGCCAATCGAATATTTGGTTAGAAAAATAATTTAGTTGCACTTAACTTTACAATTTGGCAAGAAGAAAAGGTAAGAAACGAAAATCTCAAGAAAATCGGGGTAAATTTAATGGTAAATCCATTAAAGAACGAAATGTTAATAATCGCATAACTCTTGGCCATTGAGAAGGTGATACTGTAGTATCATCACGAGGTAAAAGTAAATCATGTTTAATAACTTTAGTTGAAAGAACATCAAGATTTACTTTAGCAATATTAGTTGAAAATAGAACTACTAAAGTTATTAACAAAAATATTAGTCATTATTTATCAATTCTTCCAAATAATCTTGTTAAGACTATAACATTTGATAGGGGTAAAGAATTTGCTAATTGACAACAACTTGAAAAAAATTTAAATGTGAAAATTTATTTTGCTGATGCATATTCACCTTGACAAAGAGGTACTAATGAAAATACTAATGGTTTAATTAGAGAAAAATTTCCTAAAAAATTTAATTTTTCAAACACTACTAAAAATGCAGTTCATAAATTTATATTGTCTTTAAACCAAAGACCAAGAAAAATACTAAATTATCTTTCGCCAATCGAATATTTGGTTAGAAAAATAATTTAGTTGCACTTAACTTTACAATTTGGCATATATATATATTATACAAAAATTCTTAATATCATTAGAAAAATGGCAAAACCAATTAAAAATTGAAAGGTATAGTAAAAAGCTGGTACGGTTTTAAACACTGGAAAAATCGCGGTTGAAAAGTTAACTGTCGCTTTTGCAATAATTGCTAATGGTCGTAAAATGGTAATGATTTGTGACGCTGTCAGCATTCAGTTTATCATTTTGATACCAGCATTTTGAATGGCACAACCAATATCATTAAAGGTTGGTATTCATCGTCCAGAATATTTGCAATTTGCTGGTGGAATTAAATCGTCTCATTCACCGTTATTTGAACCGTCAGGAATAAAGGCTGTGGAATTTAAGACATTAAAGTCATAAATTTTAAAATTGTAGTTAGAGGTATTACCTTTGTGATAAAGTGGAAAAGTTAAGGTAAAAATATTAATACCGTAACGAATATCAATATGGGTATTGAGATAATTAATACTGTTAGTGTCCTTGCTGGTTGGCAAGGTAATCAGTTTATTGTCATAGGATTTAAGGACATTAAAATCAATTTGATAAATGCTATTGTTGTTTTTAATGGCATTATAATTTTCTTGGTGTGTTTTTTTATCAAAAGTAAAAAAATAACTTCTTAGTAATAATTCTGAATTTCCTATAACATTTATTAAGTATTTTTTGGGATAAAAAGTAATTAACGAGCGATAAAAAAATCCAATTTGAATAAAGTAGTTCTTGTTATAATTATCTACGCCTTTAAAATCAATTTCAGTGTAAGTTTTCTCATCCATATCAAAAGTAGCATAAAATAAACTGGCAAAGAAGTTACCAAGGATTTCGTAGATTTCGTCAAAAACATTTTTGTAATCGTTATTGTTAATACCAAGAATGTTGTTTTTAAAATAAAGGTAAATATCATTTTTTAAATCCGGGTCATAGCGTAGAAAACTAAATCTAACATTGAGGTAATTTAAGGTGCCAAAAAGATACTTAATTAGGTAATAATCGTTAGAGTTCGCAGTGTCATATTTTCAGATTTCCTTTTCACCGTGTAGCAATTGTAAATACTTATTTCCGGCAATTAGAGTTTTGTTAAATGCCTTAATTTTCAAAACATTCTCATTTACTACATTTTTATCACTAGAAGTTTTATGATAAAAATAGCTCTCGTCTTTAAAGCCGTGATTTTTAATCGTAAATTCTTTGTAATAACCTTTTTCTAAGGTGTCAATGAAATTAAAAACTGGCGTTCAATAGAGATACGAGTAATTAAATTTATCAAAATCACCACGGTGAATCATTAAGTAATCAAGATTATCAATAATATCGTTATAGTTATGGTTGCCATCAAATTTGGTGGTTGTTTCTGGTAAATCAATGTCAGTACTTGGTTTAGTTTCTGTTTTTGCTTCAATAGCTACTAACTTCATTATACTTTTTCATCTTGTAAGTTTTAAATTTATTTTATTTCCCTTAAATTTTATTTTATCTGTTATGTTTATGCCTAATTTTTGAATTGATTTTCAGCCGTTGTCATTTTTATAAAAGTAAGCGTTGTTTAAAGACCCATATTGATTTTTTATTCATTTAGGTGCATTTAAGAGTTCATTTTTATCTTCTTCCGAAAAATCTAAGTAGTAAAGATTTTCTATATTTTCAATTGGCACACCTGCATATTTGTTTATTAGACTTGGTACATAACTATAACATTTTATGCCGACTAAACTATAAAATTCATTTTTATCTTTGTATTTATCTAACATTTGTATTTCATCTAAAAAATAATTATCAAAATAGTAGATAAAATTAAAGGTTATGTACCAAGTCTATTGTTATTTTTGCACTAGATAATTTTAATTCGTATGATTCATTATTTTGTCTTTTGTTTCTAATTAGTGATTGTGTTGTTGTTTTATCATTATTAATGTTTGAGGGAATAGTAAAAATGTTATTGAAACTAATAGTTAGCACGGTAAATATTTTCATAAACATTTTTATCACTCCTTTTTAAAATATTTTATTTTTCGTTGTTCTTTTAGTTTTGATTTTTTTAATAAGTCATTCAATGCTACGGTTCATAATTACCGCTATTGTAATGCATATATCTAAATATCCTAATATCACAAGTGAAATTAATGCTTCAAATTTTTCATATAATAATTTCAAATCATTAATTTCCAATTTTAAAAATGGAATGAAAAAGATAGTAATCATAAAAATGTAAGGTAAAATTCTCCATCAATATTTTTTTAAAGAACTAATTAATTTGTTTCATTTCATTTTTCAACGCTCTTTTTGCTTTAAATTTTTGAATAATAAAGCGGATTAATTTTTCAAATTTAATTGCAAAATATATTGCTCCGCCTCATCAAAAAACAAATATTCCCGCCAGCATAATACCACTATTGAACTCGCCGAAGAAATTAACCATTTCTTTATTCATAAAATCATTAAATTCGTCACTTGTTCCAGTTATTCATTTAGTATCGATTGCTGTTAATGTATAAATTAATAAGCTTATAAAGATGAAAATGATACTTAATACTATTTTTAACCACTGCTTTTTAAAAGAATTTTTAATTCTTAATTTTAATGGCTTTTTTTCTTTTGAATTATCTTTTTTAAATAATTTTACTAAAAGTTTTTTCATTTTAACTCTCCTTTCATATTTTTTATCGTCCTTTAATCACAATAAATAAAGCAATAAGTACACAAGTGATACCAAGAATGGTAAAGATTGGATGTTGAGAAAATGTCCGGGCCATTGGTTTAAATAGTTCTAAAATTGTTAAATTGCTAGTAATAAACTTTTGGAAATTGGCAAGTCCTTCGCTAATATAGTTTGTTAAAGTTTCAAAATGACTACCAGCTAAAAGTCCAAGAACAGTTATTAAGATAAAAATAATAATTAGTTTAAACATTTTTAGTTACCTTGTTTTATTTTTATTGGTTTTATTTGTTTTTTAGCTTTTCCTCACGCACTTAATCGACCTTTATTTTTAACCGCATATTGGCGTTGTTTTTCTAAATTAACTTGTTGACTACCAAATCCAAGAATAAATGCCATAAGAAATTCTACAGCAAGCGTTAAGAATAAAGGAAATATTAATTGAATATTCGTTCCTGGTACTTCAAGACTTCAAATTAAATCAAAAACCTTATAAAGCATTTGACCCAGAAAGTCGGCCATTTTTGCGAGATTTTCCATTTTTTATTGTTCCTTTTCTTTCATTTTTCTTAAAAATTTGCTAAATTTATCCATTTTTAAGTATTCTAAGTCTTCTAAATCAATTGCTGTGTCAGTATAGTATTTGTCTTCATAGTCAGGATTTACTTTTGAATTTAAGTAATCTCTTAAAAATGCTAGGTAAAAAGAATTGTAAGTGTTAAGTATGGGTAGAGGAATTTTTAGTTTAAAAAAATAAATATCAAGTTCAGGGATATCACGGTATTTAATACGGCGACCTTTTTTGCTATTTTTCGCATCAATTAAGGTGTTTCGTCAGCGTTCATATTCTTCAATGCTAGTAAAGGTACCATAGATGACTTTTAAGTAAGGGCGAAAAATATTAACGGGTTTTTTGCGAATTCCCACAATCACATTATTGGCAATATCACGAACTTTAACTCAAATATGTTTATCTCTTTGACCACTAGCGAGAACAATATGACCGAAATGGCGTGCCAGAGCGAAATATTCTTGGATACCGGTTTCTTCGTTTTTGGTATTATTTTTTTCTCAATCAGTTCCTTCTAAAAATAAGTTGGTTTCATCTCATAACAGTAAGGTTTTGTCTGGCAATACCGGATAATCAAAGTCTAACAATCCCATATGGCCTAAACTTAATTTTTGGGTTTCTATTAATGGAAAGGTTGCGGCGATGTGATATTTCTTCTTTTTTAGTAATTTTGCTGCGTATACTAGAAAAGCAGTTTTTCCAGTCCCTAATGAACCAATCACAATATTTAATGGTGAATTTTTTAAGAAATTAATAACTTTGTTAATTTGTGTTAAATTACCGATTTTAAAAAGGAAAATTAAAATACAACCGGCTAAAAATAAATAGCTCACAATGTTTTTGAAATAACCGTTGTAAATGTATCAAATTGCTCCTCAATGTCATAAAATTAAAAATGAGGTGCGATTCAATTCAATAAAATGGTTATTTTTTTCTATTATTCATTTGCAAAATTTCATCTTGCACCTCACTTTATTTTTTTGTTAGCGGACTGCGCCAAGTAATTTTTCAAACATTTTAAAGCAAATAAAGAATATTGCCAAAATAAATGGAAAAATGAAGATTCAGTAGTCGGCAAAGAAGTTACCAACTTGCGGCATATTAACGGCAATAATTTCTCACATTTTAGTAAACGCTGTTATAATTGCATTTCACAATTTAGTCATCGCATCGCTAGCTGTTATTTTTGCTGGTGCATCGGCCAAGAAAGTTCCAATCATATAATCACCCCCTTTCTTTAATGTAACTTCTTGACATTAATTTTGTTTCTATCTAAATACTGATATGGTTTTCCAAAGTAGCATTAGAATAAATCACGCCATAATTGCTGTTAAGAATCAAAAAGCAATGTTTGCTATTAAAAGTCAAAGTGTTTCTTTGGTTAAATCAATTTCTTCACCACCACTAATATGAGCCGGAATAGTTGTGATTTGAATAAATAAATCTCAGAAAGTTTGTTTAATTTGTTCTCAATTAAATTCTTTTAAATTTACTGTCATTTTTTATTTCCCAAAAATCATTTTTATTGGTAAATACATAATTGAAATTAAGGCGAAAATAAAAGTAATGATAATAATTAATCCGGCAATAAATGCAACTTGTGCAGGCATTTTTTCTATCGGAACAAACAGTTTTAAAAATTCCATAATAATTTCTCAAAACATTATTTTTTATCCTCATTATTTTCTTTTGAATTAGGCGCTTTAACTCATTCTTCAAAGCGAGCAATAAATACTTTCTCGTCTTTTGTGAAATTACCAGTATTATTTTTAATGGCATTTTTATATGCCAAATTGTAAAGTTAAGTGCAACTAAATTATTTTTCTAACCAAATATTCGATTGGCGAAAGATAATTTAGTATTTTTCTTGGTCTTTGGTTTAAAGACAATATAAATTTATGAACTGCATTTTTAGTAGTGTTTGAAAAATTAAATTTTTTAGGAAATTTTTCTCTAATTAAACCATTAGTATTTTCATTAGTACCTCTTTGTCAAGGTGAATATGCATCAGCAAAATAAATTTTCACATTTAAATTTTTTTCAAGTTGTTGTCAATTAGCAAATTCTTTACCCCTATCAAATGTTATAGTCTTAACAAGATTATTTGGAAGAATTGATAAATAATGACTAATATTTTTGTTAATAACTTTAGTAGTTCTATTTTCAACTAATATTGCTAAAGTAAATCTTGATGTTCTTTCAACTAAAGTTATTAAACATGATTTACTTTTACCTCGTGATGATACTACAGTATCACCTTCTCAATGGCCAAGAGTTATGCGATTATTAACATTTCGTTCTTTAATGGATTTACCATTAAATTTACCCCGATTTTCTTGAGATTTTCGTTTCTTACCTTTTCTTCTTAAATTTTTACTAGTAACCTTTTCAAGTAATCCAGAATAAATTCAATTGTAAATTGTTTTAAAACTAATAATTCATTCTTGATGAAAATTTTTAATTCTGCCATAAATTTGTTCAGGCGATCAACCTAATAATAATTTTTGTTGTACATATTTTACTAATTCTCTATTTTTAAATTTATGAAAATAAACATGTAATTGTTTTCTATTTTCTGCTTTATTTTGTGCAATTAATGAAAAATAATGATTATTATCTTTATTTCTATTAACTTCTCGATTAATAGTACTAATACTTCGATTAAGATTTTTAGCTATTTCACTAATTTTTACTTTAAATTTCAATTGATTCTCAATATAAATTCTTTCATCTATGCCAAGATGTTTGTATCCCATATAAAAACTCCTTAAATTTACTTTTTCTAAAATAAACTTAGCATCATGAAATTTTTATATGAAATCTTTTGCAATTTTATTTACTTGCACTTACAAGTATAATTCAGCTAAAAAATAAAATTTACAGACTTAGTTTTGAGTTTAGTGACCTTAAGAAAATTGTGGATTTACTAGTTTGAAACAAATTTTTTGAATCCGGTACAATGACTGACATTGAATTTATGAGTTCTAATCAAAAAATTAAGGATAGATATATATAATTGATACATTAAGAAATAGGTTAGTGAATAGTAAATAAAACTATTATTTCATATTTACATTGAGCAAATAATAATGGCGTGGTTATTCATTTTTATGCTTTAATACCGCTTTATTTTGTTGGAAAATAGACTATGTGATGGGAAAATAAAATATGATTTTAGATAAAGATAAATTATTTTATAGTGGGATAGTTATTTCAGGAACTATTCAAATCTTTCTTATTACTTTTTTACTGTTTATAAAATAATTTAAATTTGTATTGTATTTAATTCCACTTGTTAGTTCAGAGTTTAAGTATCTACTTACACCACCATTATGAGAGCAGGTTCCCTTGCCACTAGAACTACTATAAGTTCCATTGCGACATTGAACTTTATAACCCCAGAACTTGTATCATCCATCCGCTTTGGGAGTAAAGAATACAATAAGCAAAATCACTATGATTATTATTCCAAAAATAGTTAATATTAATTTCTTAATTATATTATTGTCATTTTGTTTTTCTAGTATTTCAGATATCAAATTTTTATTATCATTTTGTTCCATAAAAAACTTCCTTATACCTTGCAATCTTGATTTTATAGTTATTGTTCACTTTCTTTATTTAATTGTGAAATTTGCTTTTTTTCGTTCTCATTTAATTCATAATAACTTTTTACTATTTTAATTATTTCTTTTTTTCTTTTGCCTTCTAAATAAGTTTTTTTATATTTAAAGCTGGTTCTATTGTCTAAAAGTAATTTTTTTAGTTCGCTAAATAATGATGAAGCAATTTCTTCTTCAAATATATAATTTTCAGGATTATTAATTTCTAAATTTTTTAGAGAGTTTGTTATTTCTTTATAAATGTTTTCTCTTAATTTTTTTTCTCATTTTATTCAAAAAACTATTGCCAAAATTATTATTACAATAACTGCGATTATTACAATAACAGTTCAAAAAGTTTCCATAATTTTAATTTCCTTCTAATAGATTTAAGGAGACATACAAGGTCTCATTGTTAAAATTTTTATTTAATAATGTTCTTTATCATAATTCATTAGTTTTGGTTTCAATTAATTTAATAAGTGAATATGTTAATCAACAAGAAAGTCAAAAACTAATTAGTGAGGCAATAAGTGAAATCAATTTGCCATTTATTAAAATCCTTTCATTTTTATGTGTTACTAACATTTTACATTTTTAATCAAATATTTGTATATATATATATATATTCATTTTTTATTTTTGTTAATTTAATTTTATTTAGTTGTGCTAAAATAAATTTAAATAATACGAACCCTTTTATATAGTGTTCATATATGCACATTATATGTATTAAAGTTATTTTAAAGGAGTTTAGAAATGAAAAATTTAGTAAAATTACCATATATTTTAATGGTAAGTGCACCCGCAATTAGTAGTATGCTTCCCTTAACGAACAATAATTTATTAATAGTATCAAGTATATCAAGTAATCAAATTAAAAAACAAAGTTTTCAAAATTTATTCCAAAATTTTTCTTACATTAAAGGTGATGGGCGCATAAAGTTTTGTTAGGTGGGAAAAGATTTGAATAAGTATTAAGACAGTCAGCAATGATTGTCTTTTTATTTTATAAGGTGTTAAAAATTTGTTCTTTTAAAATTAAATACAAGTGAATTAATAATGTTGGTATGTATTAAAAACACGATAAATGATTGTGGGTGGTCGCCATAACCGAAAGAAGTTTACCAGTTAATAGAAAACACCCTATTAGCTATAGCAATTTGTTTCGTTT
Source organism: Spiroplasma endosymbiont of Tipula paludosa (assembly GCF_964264785.1). Classification (NCBI taxonomy): domain Bacteria; kingdom Bacillati; phylum Mycoplasmatota; class Mollicutes; order Entomoplasmatales; family Spiroplasmataceae; genus Spiroplasma; species Spiroplasma endosymbiont of Tipula paludosa. Next base: position 1,035,639 of record NZ_OZ183484.1, on the reverse strand, counting down.
TGCAATAAAAAAATGAATGGGTGGATTTCCTAAAAATATACACGCTATTAAATTAGTTCCAAGGGTAGGATGCGGATGTTAAAGTGTAGAAATTTCTATATAGGGGATATGCTAAGTTTAAAATTATTAAAATCTTTATCTAATTAAAAAATAAAATTTAATAACAAAGCTTGTTAAACACTTAAATCTGCGATATATAAGTGTTTAAAAAACTAAGTTAACTAACAACTTAGTTAATTATAACTTAGTTTATTCATAAGAAAGGTAATTTACTATGAAAAACATTGAAAACATTTTCTTAAATACTAAAAAATATCTCTTAAAAGAAACACAAAACGCAATGCTTATTAAAGCACCAAAAATTCCATGATTTAATGAACAAATCGGCATTTGGTTTCCAAAGCGATTTGTTTATAAGGGAAAATACGAAAATTCAATTTGCATTGGAATAATAAAAGATAGTAAATATCAAGTAATTTCAATTAATCAATCAATTAATCAACAAGAACAAGAAACCAAGTTAATTAAAGGCCAAGAATTATTAAGCTTCTTCATTGCCGAAAAAGAAAACAACAAAAAAGATATGAATTATAACTATTTTAAAGGAGTTTAAAAATGAATATTGCAATTGGACTAATATTTATTATTATCAGCATAATGCTGTCAGCATATGTTGCTTATAAAATTTATGCCAAAATAAAAATTAGAATTAAATATGCTGAATTATACTTGTAAGTGCAAGTAAATAAAATTGCAAAAGATTTCATATAAAAATTTCATGATGCTAAGTTTATTTTAGAAAAAGTAAATTTAAGGAGTTTTTATATGGGATACAAACATCTTGGCATAGATGAAAGAATTTATATTGAGAATCAATTGAAATTTAAAGTAAAAATTAGTGAAATAGCTAAAAATCTTAATCGAAGTATTAGTACTATTAATCGAGAAGTTAATAGAAATAAAGATAATAATCATTATTTTTCATTAATTGCACAAAATAAAGCAGAAAATAGAAAACAATTACATGTTTATTTTCATAAATTTAAAAATAGAGAATTAGTAAAATATGTACAACAAAAATTATTATTAGGTTGATCGCCTGAACAAATTTATGGCAGAATTAAAAATTTTCATCAAGAATGAATTATTAGTTTTAAAACAATTTACAATTGAATTTATTCTGGATTACTTGAAAAGGTTACTAGTAAAAATTTAAGAAGAAAAGGTAAGAAACGAAAATCTCAAGAAAATCGGGGTAAATTTAATGGTAAATCCATTAAAGAACGAAATGTTAATAATCGCATAACTCTTGGCCATTGAGAAGGTGATACTGTAGTATCATCACGAGGTAAAAGTAAATCATGTTTAATAACTTTAGTTGAAAGAACATCAAGATTTACTTTAGCAATATTAGTTGAAAATAGAACTACTAAAGTTATTAACAAAAATATTAGTCATTATTTATCAATTCTTCCAAATAATCTTGTTAAGACTATAACATTTGATAGGGGTAAAGAATTTGCTAATTGACAACAACTTGAAAAAAATTTAAATGTGAAAATTTATTTTGCTGATGCATATTCACCTTGACAAAGAGGTACTAATGAAAATACTAATGGTTTAATTAGAGAAAAATTTCCTAAAAAATTTAATTTTTCAAACACTACTAAAAATGCAGTTCATAAATTTATATTGTCTTTAAACCAAAGACCAAGAAAAATACTAAATTATCTTTCGCCAATCGAATATTTGGTTAGAAAAATAATTTAGTTGCACTTAACTTTACAATTTGGCATACTATAAAAAATTGTTGGATACATATTATCCTTAGTATTCAAAACCGCCGTAACCAAACGATTGTTTTCTCAATTAGTAACCCCATGAAACTCCAATGGCGCACCTGTTAAAATTGAAGCCATATTATATGGTGGTAAAGTTGGTAAAATGGCACGATGCTGTTGAAAATAAATCATATTTTCTTTTGGTAATGTTTGCTTTAAACTATTAATTTTAGTTGTTAGCCCTGCAAGAACTATTAAAATAATATTTGTTCGTGGTTTAACAATCTTCTTAGTTTTTTGATAAAGCATTAAAAGTCTCCTTCCTTCTATCTAGTTGCTATTATAACGCAAAAAAATGAAAGAAAATTCAAAATTAATAATAATATCCCACACCCAAATAAAAACTGCTTCTTAATAAAAATAAGAAGCAGTTTTTAGAATTATTAAATAATAAATTACTTAAAACCGTTGGTGTTGTCTTTTAGTATCAATATTTGATAAATCAATAACTAGCGGTTGATCATCTTTTTGAAGTAATGCTTGAAATACTTGATAAACAATAGTATACATAAAAATTAAATTTATCGTTGCTCCAATATTACTAAAAAATCCACGATTTTCACGACTAAACATTTGACTTAAATAACCAATAGTATTAATTACAAGAACAATAAGCATTTTAACTAATATAAAAATAATACTAAAACCAATCATTAACTTAACAAACTGATCATTAAATGACTTTACTGGCACATTTTGTAAAGAATTACTATCTGGTAAATTAACATTTTTTAATTTACTAATTGACAATAAGCCCATCACCCCAAATAATAAGAATACCCCAGCAATACTTAAAGTAATAATAAAGGGTTGTTTTATATTAACAATTTCACTATTAAGATTTTTTGTCAATAGTAAAACAGCAGTAAAAATTATTAACATCGCACCTGATAAAGCAAAAACACTTGATTCATGTAGTGCCATTTTTCTTTTCGCTTTAATACCCGTCTCAATTCTTTTTTGATCTAATGAAAGCAACATAAATCCAGTAAAAAATGTCATATTAAAGAAACTATAAACTAAAATTAATCAACGATGTTTAATAAATTGCTCATCATTAAGTGATATTGCTCATTTAATAATTAAAGCACTATAAATTAATTGCATTGCTCCAATATAAATAATTAATGCCATAACTGGAAAATAACCCTTATTTATAATATCAGTAATTACCGTACGAAAATCATTATCATAGGCTGTTAACTCCGTAATCTCATTTCTTAATGCTGCAATTGTATAAAAAGTAATCATTGTTAACACAAAGAACGCGCCAATAAACACAAAAACATTAGCAAAAATTATAAAAAAACGGCGAAATGCAAAATTAGAATTTCTCATTATAAAAAACCTCCTTCATTTAATTATATCCTATCTTGTTTAAAAAAGAAAAACAAAATATCTAAACTAATTCTTGACATTTTTTAAAGCATCTAGTCAACTAGCAAGCAATATTATAAAATAATACCGTTCCTTGAAGATAAATAACAAAGTGAAAGATTTTTGCAGCATTAGAAAAATTAACTACCACTTCAATATTAGAATCAATTTTTTTAAATCATTAGACTTGGTACATAACCTTTAATTTTATCTACTATTTTGATAATTATTTTTTAGATGAAATACAAATGTTAGATAAATACAAAGATAAAAATGAATTTTATAGTTTAGTCGGCATAAAATGTTATAGTTATGTACCAAGTCTATTATTAATTTTTTCTGTTAAATCATCAAGATTTTTAAGATTAAAAAATATTTGGTTATCTTCAAAATATTCATCAATTAATCTTCGCTCATTTTCAATATTATATTTAATATGCTGAATTATACTTGTAAGTGCAAGTAAATAAAATTGCAAAAGATTTCATATAAAAATTTCATGATGCTAAGTTTATTTTAGAAAAAGTAAATTTAAGGAGTTTTTATATGGGATACAAACATCTTGGCATAGATGAAAGAATTTATATTGAGAATCAATTGAAATTTAAAGTAAAAATTAGTGAAATAGCTAAAAATCTTAATCGAAGTATTAGTACTATTAATCGAGAAGTTAATAGAAATAAAGATAATAATCATTATTTTTCATTAATTGCACAAAATAAAGCAGAAAATAGAAAACAATTACATGTTTATTTTCATAAATTTAAAAATAGAGAATTAGTAAAATATGTACAACAAAAATTATTATTAGGTTGATCGCCTGAACAAATTTATGGCAGAATTAAAAATTTTCATCAAGAATGAATTATTAGTTTTAAAACAATTTACAATTGAATTTATTCTGGATTACTTGAAAAGGTTACTAGTAAAAATTTAAGAAGAAAAGGTAAGAAACGAAAATCTCAAGAAAATCGGGGTAAATTTAATGGTAAATCCATTAAAGAACGAAATGTTAATAATCGCATAACTCTTGGCCATTGAGAAGGTGATACTGTAGTATCATCACGAGGTAAAAGTAAATCATGTTTAATAACTTTAGTTGAAAGAACATCAAGATTTACTTTAGCAATATTAGTTGAAAATAGAACTACTAAAGTTATTAACAAAAATATTAGTCATTATTTATCAATTCTTCCAAATAATCTTGTTAAGACTATAACATTTGATAGGGGTAAAGAATTTGCTAATTGACAACAACTTGAAAAAAATTTAAATGTGAAAATTTATTTTGCTGATGCATATTCACCTTGACAAAGAGGTACTAATGAAAATACTAATGGTTTAATTAGAGAAAAATTTCCTAAAAAATTTAATTTTTCAAACACTACTAAAAATGCAGTTCATAAATTTATATTGTCTTTAAACCAAAGACCAAGAAAAATACTAAATTATCTTTCGCCAATCGAATATTTGGTTAGAAAAATAATTTAGTTGCACTTAACTTTACAATTTGGCACATAATTAAAATAATAATATTTTTACTTCAAAATGTGTTTACGAATCATATTACCAACACCATTTTCATTATTACTTTGACAAATATAATTAGATAATTCTTTAATAATCTCAACTGAATTATCCATTGCCACTGGATGACCCACTGCTTGCATTAATCATTGATCATTATATGAATCACCAAACGCCATTGCTTCACTAGTACTAATTCCTAATAAATCACAAATATATGTAACCCCATAACCTTTACTCATTTTTGGCAATGTTATTTCATATATTCCTGGATGATATTCTTTAATATCTAAATGCGAAAATTTTTCATTAAATTCATTAATTAATTCCTGAGAAGCAACTTGACTAGTAATAGTTTTAGCAATAATAACAATCCGAGCAATATCACTATTTAAATCATCAATGTCATTCAATACTGTATATTTTGCTTGCATAACATCAGCTCAATAACTAGAATTTTCTCCAAGGCGATTAACAAAAGAACCATCTTCAGTATACAATTGACATTTAAAACCTTTATTATCAACTCAACGATAAACCGCTTTAGCAACATCATAATTAATATTTCCATTAAAAATTAATTTTTTATCTTTAAATGAATAAATATGAACACCATTATTAGCAACAACAAAACTTTTAAATTTATGAGCATTAATTTGTTTAGCAATACTAATAGCATTAGTAGTAATTCTTCCTGTATTAATAACAACAATAACACCTTGCTTTTGAGCTGTAATACACATTTCCTTATTAAATTCAGTTAGACAATGATTATCATTAAACAAAGTCCCATCAATATCAATAAAAATAATTTTTATTTTCATTAAACCCACCTTTTTCATTTTTTAAATATCTATTTATTAAAATAATACTAATTAATTAAAAAAATAATGCACTATTAAGTGCACATTTTATAGTAAATGGTGCGGGTTAAGGGACTTGAACCCCCACGTCGTAAAACGCCAGATCCTAAGTCTGGTGCGTCTGCCAATTCCGCCAAACCCGCATTACAAATTACTTTAACATTATAATACAAAATCACCACAATTATCAATAGACTAACAACTATATTTTGTAGAAACCATATACATATGACAAGATTTTGTTTTCTACAAACTTTTAGGGGGTGTTTTCTTTTGGCAGTAATATTTTGTATTGAATGCGACAGCGAAAGCTATGTCATTGGTAATAAAAATACAGTTGGAATCTGTAATTCTTGCGATGAAAAGGGTTTTTAAATTTTGAAAGGAAAGATAAATTATAAAATATGTCGCTGGTGTTTACATCTATTTAGTGATAAACGATATTTGCATGTTGCTTGTGAGAAAAAATTTATTAATCATATTAAAAAAATTTTAAAAAATAAAAGTAAAAGGAATTTAGATAATAATGTTTAAAGTTAAATTAGTTAGTATAAAAAGAAAAATATTTAAAAATAAAGATGGCTCTATGATGTCAGGTTATTCTGCCGAATTTTTGCGTTATGAAAATGACTTATTTGAGCCTACCGGCGAACAAAAGGCTTTATGAATTGATGATAACAATCTAGAACAACAAGAAATTTATAAACTGTTAAAAGAAAACGTTAAATCATTTTTTAGTTGCGAATTAACTTTTGAAAAAACCCCCAAAATAGTTAACTTGCAAAAAATTGAATTATCAAAAAATCAAAAAAACTTGTCCAGTTAATTGATAATCACTTCGGTCTGCGAAGCGGTGCGGAAGGCGTATGCCCCGCCCGCTAGCGGGTTAGTCGGCGAAGCCGACTATTACTTGATTAAATAACACAACTGGCGAAAATCTAAAACGGGAGCATAAAATATGAATTTACAACTTCAAAATCCGATTGATTTTTATATGAAAACTATTTATTACGGTCAATACATTCGTAATATTGTTATGCCTTTAGAACATATCAAAGCAAATAACCGCAATGTTAGCGGTTTAAAAAATAAGGGTAATTGCGATACAAAACTGCTTAATAGTAATATTCGTGCAAAATCTAATGTTATTCGGAAGGCATATCATAATTTTTGAGATTGTAAAAAACTTACATTTTTAACTCTTACTTATGCTGATGTTAATGAATTTGACATTAGAAAATGTAAGCGTGATTTAAATAAATTTTTAAAAAAATTAAAATATTGATTTAAAGTTAAAAATAAAAATATTAAGTATTTGTATACCTATGAATATCAGAAACGAGGCGTTATTCATTTTCATATTTTAATCACCGAAAAAATACCCCATAAAATTATTTTACAATTTTGACCTTATGGAATTAATAAAAATATTAGAGTTCGTGAAAATACTAATGAAATGGTTGTAAAATATTGCTCCAAATATATAACTAAAAATGTCCTGAACGAAAAATCATTAAACCAGTATGACTTAAATATCAAGGCTTATCAATTCTCATATAACTGTCAAAACCCTATTACTAGAAAACAAGTATTTACCGACACTTTGAATAATATTGTTAATCGAACCGTAAATTCTGAATTTGTAAAGTACTTAAAATCAACAGTTAATAATTTTAAAACTAAAATGTGCGGAGCAATCTATGAATTTAAAAATATTAATTATATAGACTTTGAAAGTGCAAATTATGCTTCATTAGAAAGTTTAAGATTTAGAAATCAACTAAGAAAAATGAAACATTAAGAGTTAAAAAATGAAAGAAAAATTGCAATTTAAAATAAGAATTAAAAATTAAAAAATTAAGGAGAAAAGAAAGATGAGTATATTTGGATTAGTATTTTTTACGATTTTAACATTATTACTAGCATACTATATTGCGGTTAATATTTATCGGTTTTTTAAAGATAAAAAGAAATATGGTAGCGAAGCAAAGCAGTTGCCAAAAGATTTTACTTATGCACAACGAATATTTATTGCAAAGTTTAAGCGAAATTTATTAGAACAAGATGAAAAAGAAATTAAAAAGTAGGTTTAGAAAATGTTTAAAAAAATAATTATTGAGTTAATTGAACTAATTTATCCAACTGCCGATTTACCACCCCAAGTTGTATTTTTGTTTTCAATTTTAATAATTGTAATGCTCTTCTCGGCAATTATTTTTCTACTCTTTTGACCTTTTAAGCGGTAATTATTATGTTTTTAGTTGCTTGAAAAGATTTAGATTGAGAAATGATAAAATCATATTTTTGAGATTTATTTATTCAAATTAAAGTTATTCCGGCGTGAGTTTCTGGTAAAGAAATTGATTTAACCAAAGAACTACTTTGACTTTTAATAGCCAATATTGCCTTTTGAATGGTATTAGTATTCATTATCTTATTTATGGTTATTTTATTTTATAAGGTTAAATCATATTTTGTTTAGAAAGGGGGTGATTATATGATTGGAACTTTCTTGGCCGATGCACCAGCAAAAATTACTGGTGAACAAGCGGTTACTAACTTATGAAAAGCATTAATTACAGCGTTCGGTAATATTTGAACTGATATTATTGGTGGCAATATGCCAAATGTCGTTAATTTTTTTGCTACATATTGAGTTTTCTTGCTTGGCGTGATTATTGGTTTATTTTTAATCGCTTTCAAAATGTTTGAAAAATTAATGCCCGGCAGATAGTAATAAAAATAAAGAAAGTGTGATTTAAGTGATGCTATTGTTTAAAAAAATAAATTTAAGACTATATGATTTTGTGGCTTTAAATCGCACTTTATTTATTATTGCGTGATTCTATGGTGCGATTTTGCATTATTATAATCCCCAAAGTTGACGAATGTTATTTGATATTATTTATTTATTAATTGCTTTGTATATTTTATATACTAAAATTTCTCATTTCTTTGCTCGTCGAAGTTTTATTAATTTCTTATTAAATTCACCTTTAAATTTAGTAATTGGTGCTTTAGGAACTGGAAAAACCGCTTTAATGGTTTTAGCTTCTTACTTATTAAGTGGTTGAAAAACGATTTCTACTTTTCCGATTACAGATAAACAAATGCTTTCATTAGGGCATATGTCACTTTTAGATTATAATTATCCAATTTTAGATGAAAAACATTTACTGTTATGAGATGAAACTAACTTATTTTTAGAAGGAACTGATTATAAAGAAAATGATAGAGTAACCCAAGGTTTACAAGAATATTTTGCTTCGGCTCGACAATTTACCCATATCGTATTAGCAAGCGGACAACGAGCTGAACATATATGAGTTAAAGTTCGCGATATTGCGAATTCAATAATTGTTGGTATTAGAAAAAAACCAGTTAGTATTTTCCGACCCTATTTACAAGTTATTTACGGCACTTTTAAATCGGTAAGCGAATACGAACAATGACGATTAACTCTGATTAATGCTAAAAATGATAAAAAAGGTCGCAAAATCAAGTACCGTAGCATTCCGGAATTAGACATTTATTTCTTTAAATTGAAAATTCCGATGTCAATTTTAAACCTTTATGATAATAAATATTTATCATTCTTGCGTGAATTAAGTAATCGTGCTTTGAATGATAATTATCAACATAAATTTTGAAATGATAATGTGATGGATATTGAAGCATTAGAATATTTAAAAATGGAAAAATTTAGTAAGATACTTACTAAGTTAAAAAATAATCTGAAAAAGAAAAACAAGTAAAGGAGTTTAAAAAATGGAAAACTTAGAAAAAATGGCTAGTTTAATTGGCGATATGTTTTATAAAGTTTTTGATTTAATTTGAACTTTAACCATTCCTGGAACAGATATTCGCATTATTATTTTTCCGCTAATTATGCTTGTGATAAATCTTGTAATTGGTGGCATTTTAGGTATTCATATCGAACGACCAAAAGTTGGTTATCGTAAAAAATATCAAAAATCAGTTGCTAATTGAGGAGCTAAGAAAAAATCATCTAGTGGTCCGATTAAGAAATTTAGTGGTAATAGTCCTAAAAACAGACCGTGAGTTAATCAACATGGGCGGCGAATAAAAAGGTAGGTATTTAAAATGTTTAAATTAATAATATTATTTATTCTTGTTGCTGTTTTTTCTATTTTTGCTTTAAATGACTTTTTAGGTTTGTGAGCCTATGTGCGTGAGGGTTTAGAATATTTTAATAAAGTTTTATCAAATAATATTAAAATTTTAGATTTGTTTAAACCAATGATAAGGTTATTTTCCCAACATCCGATTTTCCAAATTTTAGGGACGATTTGTATTTTATCAACAATATATTTAATTTTAAGAAGTTAAACATAAGACTTGGTACATAACTATAACATTTTATGCCGACTAAACTATAAAATTCATTTTTATCTTTGTATTTATCTAACATTTGTATTTCATCTAAAAAATAATTATCAAAATAGTAGATAAAATTAAAGGTTATGTACCAAGTCTATAGAAGAAAGGACAAATAAATATGTATAAATTTATGTCGTGGTTAATTATCGCTTTTATTGGTTTAGTTCCTCTAGGTGCCTTCTTTGATGCAAAACAACCACCAAAACCTAATATAGAACAATCCTTTATGAAACGAGAAAAACGAGCTACAAACCTCAGTCAATGTGGTAATAGTTGTAAATTGGAATTTGCTAGTATTCAAAATAGTTATGTTTTTAAATGGCCATCTCTTGGTTATGTTTGAAACACCGATGATAAATTAGATGATTTGCCTCAAGATGTTTCTGCTCTTACAATTCCTGAAGGCGGTAGTATGTCTGGTTATGTTTTTAATTTTTGCTGAATTATACTTGTAAGTGCAAGTAAATAAAATTGCAAAAGATTTCATATAAAAATTTCATGATGCTAAGTTTATTTTAGAAAAAGTAAATTTAAGGAGTTTTTATATGGGATACAAACATCTTGGCATAGATGAAAGAATTTATATTGAGAATCAATTGAAATTTAAAGTAAAAATTAGTGAAATAGCTAAAAATCTTAATCGAAGTATTAGTACTATTAATCGAGAAGTTAATAGAAATAAAGATAATAATCATTATTTTTCATTAATTGCACAAAATAAAGCAGAAAATAGAAAACAATTACATGTTTATTTTCATAAATTTAAAAATAGAGAATTAGTAAAATATGTACAACAAAAATTATTATTAGGTTGATCGCCTGAACAAATTTATGGCAGAATTAAAAATTTTCATCAAGAATGAATTATTAGTTTTAAAACAATTTACAATTGAATTTATTCTGGATTACTTGAAAAGGTTACTAGTAAAAATTTAAGAAGAAAAGGTAAGAAACGAAAATCTCAAGAAAATCGGGGTAAATTTAATGGTAAATCCATTGAAGAACGAAATGTTAATAATCGCATAACTCTTGGCCATTGAGAAGGTGATACTGTAGTATCATCACGAGGTAAAAGTAAATCATGTTTAATAACTTTAGTTGAAAGAACATCAAGATTTACTTTAGCAATATTAGTTGAAAATAGAACTACTAAAGTTATTAACAAAAATATTAGTCATTATTTATCAATTCTTCCAAATAATCTTGTTAAGACTATAACATTTGATAGGGGTAAAGAATTTGCTAATTGACAACAACTTGAAAAAAATTTAAATGTGAAAATTTATTTTGCTGATGCATATTCACCTTGACAAAGAGGTACTAATGAAAATACTAATGGTTTAATTAGAGAAAAATTTCCTAAAAAATTTAATTTTTCAAACACTACTAAAAATGCAGTTCATAAATTTATATTGTCTTTAAACCAAAGACCAAGAAAAATACTAAATTATCTTTCGCCAATCGAATATTTGGTTAGAAAAATAATTTAGTTGCACTTAACTTTACAATTTGGCAAATATAAAAATGCCATTAAAAATAATACTGGTAATTTTACAAAAGACGAAAAAGTAGACTTGGTACATAACCTTTAATTTTATCTACTATTTTGATAATTATTTTTTAGATGAAATACAAATGTTAGATAAATACAAAGATAAAAATGAATTTTATAGTTTAGTCGGCATAAAATGTTATAGTTATGTACCAAGTCTAATAAATAAGGCAATAAGTACACAAGTAACACCAAGAATGGTAAAAATTGGGTGTTGCGAAAATGTTCGTGCCATTGGTTTAAATAGTTCTAAAATTGTTAAATTGCTAGTAATAAATTTTTGGAAATTGGCAAGTCCTTCGCTAATATAGTTCGTTAAAGTTTCAAAATGACTACCAGCTAATAGCCCAAGAACAGTTATTAAGATAAAAATAATAATTAATTTAAACATTGTTAGTTACCTTGTTTTGTTTTTATTTGTTTTTTAGCTTCTCCTCATGCACTTAAACGACCCTTATTTTTAACAGCATATTGGCGTTGTTTTTCTAAATTAACTTGTTGACTACCAAAACCAAGAATAATTGCCATAAGAAATTCTACAGCCAGCATCCAGCATTAAGAACAAGGGAAATATTAGTTGAATTTTTGTTCCCGGCACTTCAAGACTTCAAATTAAATCAAAAACTTTATAAAGCATTTGGGCAAGAAAGTCGGCCATTTTTGCGAGATTTTCCATTTTTTATTGTTCCTTTTCTTTCATTTTTTTTAAAAATTTGCTAAATTTATCCATTTTTAAGTATTCTAAGTCTTCTAAATCAATTGCTGTGTCAGTATAGTATTTATCTTCATAGTCAGGATTTACTTTTGAATTTAAGTAATCTCTTAAAAATGCTAGGTAAAAAGAATTGTAAGTGTTAAGTATTGGTAAAGGAATTTTTAGTTTAAAAAAATAAATATTAAATATCAAGTTCAGGAATATCACGGTATTTAATGCGACGCCCTTTTTTACTATTTTTAGCATCAATTAAGGTGTTTCTTCAGCGTTCATATTCTTCAATGCTAGTAAAGGTACCATAGATGACTTTTAAGTAGGGACGAAAAATATTAACGGGTTTTTTACGAATTCCCACAATCACATTATTGGCAATATCACGAACTTTAACTCAAATATGTTTATCTCTTTGACCACTAGCGAGAACAATATGACCGAAATGGCGTGCCAGAGCGAAATATTCTTGAATACCGGTTTCTTCGTTTTTGGTATTATTTTTTTCTCAATCAGTTCCTTCTAAAAATAAGTTGGTTTCATCTCATAAAAGTAAGGTTTTGTCTGGCAATACCGGATAATCAAAATCTAATAATCCCATATGTCCTAAACTTAATTTTTGAGTTTCTAGTAATGGGAAGGTTGATGCGATGTGATATTTCTTCTTTTTTAATAATTTTGATGCGTATACTAGAAAAGCAGTTTTTCCAGTTCCTAATGAACCAATAACAATATTTAACGGTGAGTTTTTTAAGAAATTAATAACTTTGTTAATTTGTGTTAAATTGCTGATTTTAAAAAGGAAAATTAAAATACAACCTGCTAAAAATAAATAGCTCACAATGTTTTTAAAATAACCGTTGTAAATATATCAAATTGCTCCTCAATGTCATAAAATTAAAAATGAGGTGCGATTCAATTCAATAAAATGGTTATTTTTTTCTATTATTCATTTGCAAAATTTCATCTTGCACCTCACTTTATTTTTTTGTTAGCGGACCGCTCCAAGTAATTTTTCAAACATTTTAAAGCAAATAAAGAATATTGCCAAAATAAATGGAAAAATGAAGATTCAGTAGTCAGCAAAGAAGTTACCGACTTGTGGCATATTAACAGCAATAATTTCTCACATTTTAGTAAAAGCCGTTATAATTGCATTTCATAATTTAGTCATCGCGTCACTAGCTGTTATTTTTTCTACTGTTGCAGGTGCATCAGCCAAGAAAGTTCCAAACATATAATCACCCCCTTTCTTTTTAAAACATTCATCATTTATATTCAAAGTTTTTCTTAAATTTGTTAAAGCCACGATTAACCTTAACACGATTATATTTTTTCCTAATTAATTTTGAATTTCTTTGGGAATGCATCACAACGTAACTTCTTGACATTAATTTTTTCCCTATCTAAATACTGATATGGTTTTTCAAAGTAGCATGAGAATAAATCACACCATAATCGCTGTTAAGAATCAAAAAGCAATGTTTGCTATTAAAAGTCAAAGTGTTTCTTGAGTTAAATCAATTTCTTTACCGCCACTAATATGAGCCGGAATAGTTGTAATTTGAATAAATAAATCTCAGAAAGTTTGTTTGATTTGTTCTCAATTAAATTCTTTTAAATTTACCGTCATTTTTTATCTCCCAAAAATCATTTTTATTGGTAAATACATAATTGAAATTAATGCGAAAAGAAAAGTAATGATAATAATTAATCCGGCAATAAATGCAACTTGTGCAGGCATTTTTTCTATCGGAATAAACAGTTCTAAAAATTCCATAATAATTTTTCAAAACATTATTTTTTATCCGCGTTATTTTCTTTTGAATCAGGAGCTTTAACTCATTCCTCAAAGCGAGCAATAAATACTTTTTCGTCTTTCGTGAAATTACCAGTATTATTTTTAATGGCATTTTTATATTTAATTCTAATTTTTATTTTGGCATAAATTTTATAAGCAAAATATGCCAATAGCATGATGCTGATAATAATAAATATTAATCCAATCGCAATATTCATTTTTAAACTCCTTTAAAATAGTTATAATTTATATCTTTTTTGTTGTTTTCTTTTTCCGCAATGAAGAAGCTTAATAATTCTTGTCCCTTAATTAATTTGGTTTCATTTTCTTTTTGATTAATTGAAATTATTTGATATTTACTATCTTTTATTATTCCGACACAAATCGAATTTTCATATTTTCCTTTATAAACAAATCGTTTTGGAAACCAAATGCCGATTTGTTCATTAAATCACGGAATTTTTGGTGCTTTAATAAACATTGCGTTTTGTGTTTCTTTTAAGAGATATTTTTTAGTATTTAAGAAAATGTTTTCAATGTTTTTCATAAGACTTGGTACATAACCTTTAATTTTATCTACTATTTTGATAATTATTTTTTAGATGAAATACAAATGTTAGATAAATACAAAGATAAAAATGAATTTTATAGTTTAGTCGGCATAAAATGTTATAGTTATGTACCAAGTCTATAATAAATTACCTTTCTTATAAATAAACTAAGTTATATTAACTAAGTTGTTAATTAACTTAGTTTTTTAAACACTTATATATCGCAGATTTAAGTGTTTAACAAGCTTTGTTAGTAAATTTTGTTTTTTAATTAGATAAATATTTTAATAATTTTAAACTTAGCATATCCCCTATATAGAAATTTTTACACTTTAACATCCGCATCCTACCCTTGGAACTAATTTAATAGCGTGTATATTTTTAGGAAATCCACCCATTCATTTTTTTATTGCAAAATGAAACAAATTGCTATAGCTAATAGGGTGTTATCTATTAACTGGTAAACTTCTTTTGGTTATGGCGACCACCCACAATTTATCGTGTTTTAATACATACCAACATTATTAACTCACTTGTATTTAATTTTCAAAGAACAAATTTTTAACACCTTATAAAATAAAAAGACAATCATTGCTGACTGTCTTAATACTTATTCAAATATTTTCCCACCTAACAAAACTTTATGCGTCCAAGTGATATATCCCATCATCTTACCTTAATAATTTATTTTATAATATTAAATCCAACATTATAACTAAGACCTGTTGCTAAATAATGCTTCTGCATTTTATTACTTCACAAATACACATCTAAATAACTAGTTAAGGGCCGATCAACATATAAATCAAATGAACTAATTAAAACTGCTGTTAAATCCACATTACTAGCTCTTCATTTAATTTTCTTAACTTCAAGATCAACCCTTCACCGAATATCTAACTGATTATCAATAAATCTTCTAACATCATTAAGAATTTTGTAATAATAATATTTAGCATCCGTTAAAGAAAAATTATATGGTTGTTTTTGTTGTTCAGAAATATTAAAATCTTTTTTAAAAGTATTAACAGTTCAATTAAAAATCAACGATTTTGAAAAAATAAAATCTTCTAAGATAAATTTAATATTCTGTTCTCATTGTTCTTCATCAACTGTTTTATTGGTAATAAGATTTAAAGCATCAACAGATTTTTCTTCTTTACTTTTAATATTATTAATAGTACCTAAATTGCTTGTAGCTCCTATTGATAAACTCGAAATAATTAATAACTTAGTTAACTTATCATTCATCATTTAATAATCAATCCTTTCAGCTTCTTTCTCTTATTAAAACATATTAATTTTTAAATTCAACTGAAAAAAGAGTGAATTTAATTTTTTTTAAATTCACTCTTAATTAATTACTATTTACTACTAAATATTTATTACTTTTTACTATTTTCTGCGGAAGAAGAGCGATACAAAATTTCCTTAATTTTATTTTTTCAAATATCTGATTGACCACCAAAAACTACAGCCACTTGCTTCTTACCACTCTTTTTAATAGGCTTAGTACTTAAAATTTCTAATTCGCCAGCATCAACTTTATTCATATCAACGACTTGCACTCGCAATCTTGAAGCACAAGCATCAATATTTTCAATATTTTCTGCTCCGCCCAAAGCAGCTAATATTTTTTCTGCTGTAACAATTCCTTTTCCAGATTTCTTATCTTTAAGTTTTTCTTTTTCATCATTAATAATATTATCTTCTATTGGCGACATATTCTTAGATTGACTTTTTGCTGCTTGATAATCTTTTTTTGTAAATAAATGAATCTGCCCATCAACAGCTTCTCTTCCCGGAATTTTAATATTAAATCGTAAAATCAAGAAATAAAATAAGAAGAAATAAATCGCTGCATAGGCTGCACCAACAATTGGTACAACTCATCAATTAGTTGTTTGACCACTAAAACTTGGAACAATTCCATAAATAATTCAGTCTAATACTCCACCAGAGAAAATCATTCCAATTTTTACTTGTAAAACATTCATTAACATAAATGATATTCCCGCTAATGGCACATGAATCCCATAAAATAACCACGGGGCCACAAATAAGAAACTAAATTCTAACGGTTCAGTAATTCCTGTTAAGAAACTGGTTAATCCAGCAGAAGCATATACTCCTAATGCTGTATTTCGATTTTCCTTAGGTACCGTCAATGCCATTGCTGCTGCTGCTGCTGGCAATCCAAACATCATAAAGGGAAACTTACCTGCTTGGAATCGTCCTAGTCGTAATCCCCGACCTCACATATCTTGCAATGTTAATTTTCCATCAGCAATAACTGCCATAAATCCTGTTTGGTCACCAACAGCTGTTAAAGTTAATGGATTAGCTACATCCCCAGTACTAGCAAAGTCACTAATCGCTCCACCAGCACCAGATCATCACAATGGTGCATAAAACACATGATGCAATCCAAAAGGAATTAATGACCGTTCAATTAATCCAAAAAATAATGAATCTAATCCCACAGGTAATGTTCCCGATGAACGCCCAAATCAATTAAATGCTGCCCCAACTGGCGGTCATATTAAAATAAAAATAAACGCCAAGGGAATAACAGCAAAGAATACCACAATTGGGACAAATTTTACGCCACTAAAAAAACTAATGTAAGAAGGTAATTCTGTTAGATAAAAGCGATTGTAAAGAAAAGCAACTAACGCCCCAACAATAATTCCTCCAAATACTCCTGAATTTAGTGTTGGTCCAATACCTAAAATTGATGTCGTTAATTTATTATCAACTGCTAAATCACCTTTTCAAAATCATAAATTATAGTTAATCGGCGTTTCACTTGATGATATTACTTGATAAAAAGTATCATCAATTGGTTTTCCGCCCAATGTTCCTCCTAATAATTTACTAAATTCAGCAGTTAATTTTGGTATTAAATCTTTTCCCGTATATAATTCCTTTAATGAAACTACAATCTTCTGATCTTTACTCGCATCATCAACATATGCTAAAACATAGTTATAGTTTATTACCCCTTGATTCATAAAGACAGCAATTACAACAACAAAAATTAGAAAACCAATTAATGCGGTTAAACCTGCAACTCCCGCATCATTAGTAAAAGCAATTGCAACTGAAATTGCAAATAATACTGGTAAATTAGCAAATGGGACATCACCCATCATTTTTAAAAATGTACCAAAAGTTTCTCAGGCTTCTGCATCAGCATTTTTAGCAAGTGTTTCAATTGTTGCTCCAATTCCTAAAAATAATCCCGCAATTGGTAACAACGCAATCGGCAACATAAATGCTTTAGATAATTTTTGAAGAACACCTTGACTTTTTTCTTTAAAGTTACTCCAAAAACTGCCTAAAGACTGTTTAAATCCAAGCTTTGACGACATATAAACCGTTCCTTTTCTATTTAAATTTAAAAATAAATTCTAAAAATTTTTTTATTTTAAAATTCAAGCAATAACCTCCACTCTATTTTTAATAACTAAATTAAATATTATTTAGTTAATTTAAGAAATTATTACAATCTCTTTAAACTAAATATATCAATAATAACTATGAAATTTTTATCGTTTTAGCAACTGAAATTTCTAAATCTTCTGGTGTATCAATATCTCATTGGTCATCTTCACTTAATATATAAGGAGCAATAACAATTTTATTTTTTAAAGCACTAGCAATAAGAATATCCACCATTTGATATTGAGAAATCTCATTTTTAGCAAACTTAATTTGCAATTGTTCTCTAATCGCCTTTGCTCATCGTTCATCTAACAATGACCATTCACCTAATAATAGCTTATGCATATTATTACTTTTTTCATAACCAATAATATTATTGTCATTACCTATATTATACACTCAATCAATCTTTTTAGTTACTCGTTTAACGGCACACATAATTGGTTTTGCTGTTAAATTCATAAAAAAATTTCGCCCCATTACCATATCACCACTAATAATAATTGTATTATCTTGTAAGTAATCTTTAACTAAATAACCAGCATAGGCACTAGAACCATTTTCATATTGCGCATTATGAACAAGCTTAACTTGCACATACTTATCAACTAAATATAAAAAATCTTGATGACGATAACCAGTAATAACAATAATTTCATTAACTTTAGCCACTAATAAATTAGTTATTATTTTTTCAATTAAAATTTCACCATTAATATTTAATAATGATTTATGTTGATGATTTAATTTTAATCTTCTGCCAACTCCGGCCGCAAAAATAATCGCTCGCTTAATCATCGTGTTTATCCACTACTTTAGTAACAAAGTTAATAATTTTATTCATTACAAATATTGTTTGTTTAATTTCATATTGATATAAAATTTTTTGTAAATAGTCATCATTTTGAATAATTTTTAAAATTTCTTCTTGTGATAAATTCGGCACAACATTTAATTTTCCTCGTAATTTACCATTAACCTGAATAATAACAACAACTTCATCTTTCACTAAATACTTAGCATCATATTCAGGTCATTTTTGAACAGCAACACTACTTTCTTGGGCTAATATTAATCATAATTCTTCTGCTAAATGCACAGCAAATAAACTTAACATTTTGATAAATCCTAAAAAATAAGGTAAATAAATTTGCTTTGTTTTATAACAAGCATTAACAAAAACCATTAATGATGATAACGCCGTATTAAAAGCTAAATTTTCCAAATCAGTAGTTACTTTAAACACTGTTTGATGATAAATTTTATCCATTTGACCATCATTATTTTTAATAATTCAAGCAAGATGTTCAGTTACTAAACGATAAATCCGATCTAATCATCTCCTTGTACCATCAATACCTTGAATATTTCATGGCATTGATGCTGTTAATGGTCCCATAAACATCTCATAAACGCGTAAAGCATCAGCACCATGCGTCATAATGATATCATCGGGATTGACACCATTATCTTTTGATTTTGACATCTTTTCACCATCAACACCTAAAATCATTCCTTGATTAACAAGTTTCATAAAAGGTTCAGGTGTCGGAACAACTTTTAAATCATACAATATTTGATGTCAAAATCGAGCATATAGTAAATGCAACACCGCATGTTCTTGACCACCAACATACAAATCAACTGGTAATCATTGTTCCAATAATTTAAACGCGGTTTTACTATTTAAGGGAATAAAACTACCATCATCTTGTTTCAAAATATATGCTAAATAATATCAACAACTACCTGCTCATTGTGGCATTGTATTTGTATCTCTTTTGCCTTTAACACCATCATTTCTAGTAACATTAACAAAATCAACCATATTTGCCAACGGCGACTGACCATTAACTGTTGAAACAATATTATCTGTTAATGGTAACATTACCGGTAAATCTAACTCATCAACTAAACCAGTGGTACCATCATCTCAAAAAATAATTGGAAACGGTTCACCTCAATATCTTTGGCGCGAAAACAATCAATCGCGTAATTTATAAGTTGTATGTTTTTTAGCGATTGCTTTTGCTTCCAAAACATTAATAATTTTACTAATGGCTTGTTCATTATTTAGTCCATTCAAAAACTGAGAATTAATATGAATACCATCACCAGTTATTGGCATTTTCATATTATCATTTTCAATAACAATCTTTATTGGTAAATTATATTTTAATGCTAAATGATAATCTTCAGCACTATGTGCGGGAACACACATTATTGCTCCTGTTCCATAATGATATAACACATAATCAGCAACTCAAATCGGAACTAATTCATTTGTTAACGGATGCAACGCATAACTACCCGTAAATACCCCTTGTTTATCATTATTTAACTCTTGGCGTTCTAAATCAGTTTTCATTTTAACTTCTGATAAATACTCATTCATTTGTTGCTCATTATTCTTAATAGTAAGCGAAACTACTAATGGATGCTCTGGTGCTAAAATAATAGCACTAACACCAAAAATCGTATCCAACCTTGTAGTAAAAACTGAAATTTTTTCTAATGAATTTTGAATTTTAAAATCCACTAATGCCCCTAATCGTTCACCAATTCAATTTCTTTGTAATTCTTTAACGGAATTAGGTCAATCTAAATCATCTAATCCTTTTAATAGTCTTGAAGCGTAATTAGTTATTTTTAAAACTCATTGCTGCATTGGTTTTTTAATAACCGGATAATGACCTCTTTCAGAAACCATTTTTCCTTCAATAACTAAAACCTCTTCATTAGCTAAAACTGTTCCTAATTTTTCACATCAATTAACATCACTTCATTTTAATTGAACTAAACCTTTTTTATAAATTTGTGAAAATATTCATTGTGTTCATTGATAATAATTAGGGTCAGTAGTATTTATTTCTTTATTATAATCATAAGAAAAACCTAAGCGTTGCAATTGATGACGAAAATTATTAATATTTTCCAAAGTAAAACTTACAGGATTATTTTTTGTTTTTAAAGCATACTGTTCAGCTGGTAAACCAAACGCATCTCAACCAATAGGATGCAAAACAGCATAACCTTGCATCTTACGAAATCGTGCCATTACATCAGTAGCAATATAACCTTTTAAATGACCAACATGTAATCCAGCACCAGATGGATATGGAAACATATCAAGAATATAAGTTTTTTTAGTTGCCATATTACTAGGCGTCTTAAATATTTGCTGATTTTTTCAATACTCTTGTCACTTTTTTTCTAAAGCACGATGTGAATAAATCATAATGTATCCTTTCTTATCATATATGTTTTAACTAAATATTCTCAATACAGAAATTAAGGAAGCGATAAACCCAAGAGTAAACATACATCCACATAAAAAGAAAATATTTTTCTTAATAAAAAATCACAATGTATCCTTATAAACAACTTTTGAAAAATATTTTGTTACTAACAGTCAATGAATAACAAAACATAAAATTGTCAAAATAAGACAACTAACAGTTAAAGCAATACCCATATTCTTATTTATTGTTGTCGTTGCCAATATCATATTTAAAAACATTAAATTAATTTCTTTTCTTGTAAAAATTTAGTAACAAGAGTAATTACTTCATTTTCATTATGACATTTTAAAGCCTCATTCACAAGAATAACTGTCTCTTTTTTAGTTAAACTATTAATAATTTTTCTTGCTTCTAATATTGATGTTGATGACATTGAAAAGTAATCTAATCCCATTCCTAATAATAATGGTAATGCCAAAATTTCTCCTGCCATTTCGCCACACATTCCAACTCATTTCTTATTTAAATGAGCACCATCAATTGTCATTTTAATTAGTCTTAATATTCCTGGATTATAAGGTTGATATAAATATGATACCTTCGGTGACATTCGATCAACAGCAATTCCATATTGAATTAAATCATTAGTTCCAATCGAAACAAAATCAGCATATTGAGAAAAAATATCACTCATTACCGCAGCAACAGGAATTTCAACCATCATTCCAATTTGAATGTCATCACTAACAGCAATATTTTCTTGCTTTAATTCTTCTTTACATTGCAAAGTTATGGCTTTAGCTTCTTTAAACTCATTCACAGTAGCAATCATAGGAAACATAATTGCTAATTTACCATAAACCGATGCTCTTAGTAATGCTCGCAATTGCGTTTTAAAAACATCAATCTGATCTAAACACAAACGAATTGCACGATAACCTAAAAAAGGATTCATTTCCGATTCAAACTGATAATACGATAAATGCTTATCACCACCAATATCAAGTGTCCGAATAACAACCATATCATTAGGTATTTTCTCTAAGACAGCTTTATATGCTTGGAATTGTTCTTCCTCTGTTGGCCATTGATTACTATTCATATATAAAAATTCCGAACGAAATAATCCCACTCCGTTGCCACCATTATCAATAACACTATCAACATCGTGAAAAGAACCAATATTTCCTTCTAAAGTAACTTTATGCCCATCTAAAGTTATCGTTGGTTCATCCTTATATTTTTGCAATTGTTGTTGCTTAATTTTTCATTGCGTTTGCAATTCTTTTCATTCAACTTGTTGAGCACTACTAGGATTAGTTATAACAACACCAGTTTTTCCATCCATAATAATTAGTTCATCATTTTCTACTTTACTAGTAATATCTTTTAAACCTACAATCGCTGGAATTTCTAAACTACGCGCCATAATCGCCGCATGCGAAGTTCTACCACCAATATCACAAAGAAATCCTTTCACAAATTCCGGATTTAATTGTGCTGTTTGCGATGGTGTTAAATCAGAACTAACAATAATTACTTCTTCATCAATAATTGCTAAATCTTGAATTTTTATTCCCAATAAATGCTTAATTAAACGATTAGTAACATCTTCAATATCGCTTGCTCTTTCACGCATATAAGCGTCATCCATCGCTTTAAACATCGCAATATATTTATTAGCAATAACGAAACTCGCATACGAACTAGTAACTTGTTCACTAGTAATCATCTGTTTTATTTCATCAATAATAGTGGGATCACTAATAATTTGCTCATGAGCCATAAAAATTTTAGCTTTATCTTCACCAAGCTTTTTAAGAGTTTCGGTATATAATTTCCGAATTTCAGTAAGCGATATATCCAACGCTTGCTCTAAATTTCGTAATTGCTCTTCAATATTAGTAACTTGTTCTTTTTCAACTTCAATTCGTTGTTCAATTAACTTATATACTTTAGCAATGGCAATTCCGTTTGAAGCACCAATAGCTTTCAACTCCATAATATGTCCTCGTTTCTATATATGTTTACTAGTAATTATATATAAAAAAGTTCAGTTTTTCCAATAACAATTGCAATCTTAAAAAAAACAAAATAAAAATACGAAATTATTCGTATTTTTAAATTTTATATTAAACCAATTTATTATCCTTCATTGCTTTTTTAATGCCAGCAATTGCAACATCAGCATCTTTACCAATTGCTTCAATTTCTACTTCTGTTCCGGTTTTAACTCCTAAAGCCATAATATTCATAATTGACTTTAAATTTCCTTCACGACCATTAACTTTAATTTTAATAGTAGAACTATATTTTGAAGCCTCTTTAACAACAATCGCAGCCGGTCGCGCATGCATTCCAATTGGATCAGTAATTTTAGCTTTAAATGATGACATTTTTATTTCTCCTTTAATTTTTTACATCAATAAATAATAATTAATAAATGTAAGTTAATACTAACATAAACAGCAATTAAAAACTAGATATTTAATCTTCACTCAAAACCTTCTTTAATAACGGGTGATTAGATCGTAAAACTTTAATCCCACTATTAAAAGCAACTTCAACATTAGAATTTAAAATATTAGTTACAATCCCTTTACCAAAAGTAGAATGTTGAATAACATCACCAGTTTTTCATTGCGATTTTTTTGCTGGTGTTAAAGAAATATTTTTCGGTATTGTTCAACTTAATGACCGCTTAGTATCTTCTAATTGTTCATCGCTTTTAAGTTCTAATAAACTAGGATTAATTTCAATAACAAATCTTGAAGGTAAGCGGTAATTATTAGTTACATAAGAAAACCCTTCACTATAACTTAAAAATAATCCTTTTCTTGCTCTTGTAATCGCAACATATAAAACTCTTCGTTCTTCTTCAATAGCAGAAATTCCTTCTTCAATACTTAAAGTATTAGGAAAAATGCCTTCATTTAAACCAATAATAAATACAAAATCATATTCCAAACCTTTAGCATTATGAATCGTCATCAAACTAACTCTATCTTGATTAGCAGAATTTTCATCTTGATCAACATATAAACTAACTTCTTGTAAATAATGTTGTAATAATTCCATTCCTTGTAATGAATCCACATTTTGCAAATCATAATTTTCCATATGATTAAATAATTCTTTAACATTTTCTAAGCGTTCTTCCTCAAAACCATCTGCTAATTGCTGTAAGTAATTACCGTTATTTAAAAAATCTTGACTGAATAAAGTCATCTTTTCATATGATTTTAGTTTCTCTTTTCAAACTTTTAAATATGTAACTAATTCAATTATTGATGGTTTTAAACTAGCAACATTTACCATTAAATATTCTAAAAGCGATTGATGATTATTTTGTGATTGTTCAATTAAATTATTAATTGTTGTCATCCCCACACCTTTAATCAAATTCAAAACTCTTACTGTTGATAATTGATCACCATAAACTAAAGTTTTTAAGTAAGCTAAAACATCCTTAATTTCTTTTCTTTCAAAAAACTTAAAACCACCATAAATACGATAATTAATATGATTATTAATTAATGCTTCTTCTAAATCACGAGAAAGATAATTAGCACGATAAAGAATTAAAATATTATTTAATAAAATTTTTTTCTCAACTAACTTTTTAATTTCTTTTGCCACCCAGTTAGTTTCACGAATACTAGTATTGCCATGATATAATTTTGTCTTACTACCATAGTCATTCATCGTAAATAAATCTTTAGCAATTCGTGAATGATTATAACTAATAAGAATATTTGCCACATCTAAAATATTTTGTGTTGAACGATAATTTTGATTAAGAATAAAAGTCTTCCCATTAGGAAAATAATTATCAAAATCTAAAATTAATCTTGCTTTTGCCCCGCGAAAAGAATAAATTGTTTGATCTGGATCACCAACAACAGTAATATTTTGATGGATTTTTACTAAATAATTAATTAATTCAAACTGTAATTCATTAGTATCTTGAAATTCATCAACTAAAACATACGAAAATCGTTTTTGTCACTTTTGTAATACTTCTGCATGATGTGAAAATAATTCTAAAGTTAAAGTTAATAAATCATCAAAATCAACCATATTATTCTTAGGCAAATTTTGTAAATAAATCTTATAAATTTCTAATCATTGTTGCTTATGTTCATGATAAAAATCACTATTAATAATATCACTATATGATAATTGATGATTTTTTCAATAAGAAATCATACTACTAACTTTCTTAATTTCATTACTATCAAAATTATATTGCTTATTTTTAATAATATCTTTTAAAATATTAATTTTATCAACAGTATCAATAATAATAAAATCTTTTGTATATCCCAAAACCACAATATCATTTCTTAAAACTCGAACACAAAAGGCATGATATGTATGAACTCATGTATATTTAGATTGATCACCAACCAATTCATTTAATCGACTTTTCATTTCATTAGCTGCCTTATTAGTAAAAGTTACGGCTAAAATTTGATTACTACTAATGGCCAAATTATGAATCAAATGAGCAATTTTATAAATAATAACTCTTGTTTTGCCACTTCCCGCACCAGCTATAATTCTATTAGCACCTTCACTACTTAAAACTGCTAATTTTTGTTCTTCATTTAAATGGTTTATATTCATCTTCTACTCCTTTTATAACTCTTCAATTGCTTTTAATTCTTTACTATCAATAGTTCCCGGTAAAGACTCTTGTAAATGAATATGAATTTTATTATCTTGTAATTTTTCTTTTTTTTGCTTTTTCTCTTGATGATACCGAACATTAACAATATAAATGTGTAAATAGCGATCAAAGAATAATTGATTTTTAACATCAAACTTATAAAGTAACATTAATGAACCATATCATAATAAATAAAATAATCCCATTAATCTTAATGTAATTGTTACAGCTAACGGTAAAGAATGTTGTGGTTTAGTAATTACAAAAATGTTTTGATAATTAAAAATAAAAATTGGATATTTAAAAACTAAGCTAACAAATAAATTACTAATAATCAAAATTACTCACGGAATAATTGTAATAAACAATTCCCGATATAATAAATCTCAAATCCGAATCTTATTTTGACCTTCTTTGATTAATTTAAAACAAAAAATAAATTTTGCTATTGTTCTACCTTGACAAAAATATGGCATCATAACAAAATAAGACATTAATAATGAAAATGCACTAAAATGATTAATAATTGCTTTTTGTCAGTCATTAAGATATTGATTTTGATAAATTCCCCAAGTAATAATAAAAATAATCATACTGATAATTATATAATCAATCACTCTAGCAAAAATTACTTTTCAAAGTTTTACTAAAAAATATGGCGTTTTTTTTCTTATAGTGTCATTATCACTACTAATAGTTTTAATTTTCATAATATCCATTAAACAAAATTCTTTAAATATTTTTTTCAATCTTTGGCAACATCTTTATTGAACAAATCGTTTGGTACTAAATTGAGATATTGATTTTTTTCTCAGTGAGGAAATCTTTTCGTAACTTTATTTGTAACTTCTTGAATAGCTTTTTTAACTAATACTTTATTTCCTATTGGAGCAATAACTTTTAAAAATGTATAGTAATGAAAGCGAACAAATGCATATTCTAATTCTTCAATTAACTCTCTTGCTAAGTTTATTTGCTTATAATAGTTATAAATATGAACTCATTGCTTTAAAAAATCAAAACTATTAAAATTCAAGAATGGCTCAATTTCAATATCTACTAATATTTTAGTGCTCGTATATAAAGTTTCAATTCACGGTAATATTTTATAAATAAATAGTAAATCAAAACGATTAGAACGCCGAAAAGTAATTTTATGACTAGTAATAATCTTTTTTTTAAATAACTTATTAAATAGTGAATGATGAATTAAAGCAAAGACTTCCCGATTTAAAAGAGGATGATACAAATTATTATTTTTTAATCTTCGTGAAGAAATATGATGATAAACATTAGAATATTGAACCATAAATTCAATTAAATCAGGTTCATCATTATTATTAATTTCTTGGATAATATTTTCCATAAAATTATTTATTAATTTATATCCTGGTTGTAAAAATAAAACATAACTTCCTTTAGCATTACTTAATGCTAAATTTCAAGCATTAGCGGTTTCAATTTCCTTTCAGCTACTAATAACTTTAATAGTATCACTATGTTCTTGAAAAAATTTAGTAATATATTCTAGAGTATCATCTTTTGCTTTATCATCCACAATAATAATTTCATAATCTTTACCCTTTTGTTTTAAAATACTATTTAATGTTACTTCCAACTTATTATTATCATTAGAACTAGTTAAAATAAAACTGATTGTCACCATTACCACTCCCTCAATATAGTAATTATAACATTTGCCTTTATATATTACCTAATTAATTTATTATCATATAATATTAATAAAATAGACTTGGTACATAACCTTTAATTTTATCTACTATTTTGATAATTATTTTTTAGATGAAATACAAATGTTAGATAAATACAAAGATAAAAATGAATTTTATAGTTTAGTCGGCATAAAATGTTATAGTTATGTACCAAGTCTAATGATAAAATAAATATATTACTAAAACATGAGGTTAAAATTATGGAAATTACGCAAATTAAAAATCCCCTACCAAGAAAGTTTAAACGACTATCATTTTTTAGTTTAATTATCATTATTTTAACTTTCCCTATTTTAATATGATATCTATTATATATATGTTGTAAAAATTTTTATGTTATGCCTCGTTTCACCAATACATTTCATCGATTTGGTAAATATGACCCCTTATATCATGGCATTGAAAAATATAGTTTAGCTGTTTTAACTACTGATAGTATTATTAAAAACAATTCTTTAATTGCTTTCAGCACAAAAGAAAAAAATAATCTCAAATTTCAAGAACATGAAATTATTAATGGTAATACTATTCTTAGCAGTTTAATTTTAATTAATCCTAATAATAAAAATAACAAATGAATTATTGCCATGCACG
Organism: Spiroplasma endosymbiont of Tipula paludosa; assembly: GCF_964264785.1. Lineage (NCBI taxonomy): Bacteria > Bacillati > Mycoplasmatota > Mollicutes > Entomoplasmatales > Spiroplasmataceae > Spiroplasma > Spiroplasma endosymbiont of Tipula paludosa. Next base: position 1,007,332 of record NZ_OZ183484.1, on the reverse strand, counting down.
GATGAACAGAAAACAAATTTTTAGCTTTAAGAATGACAAGACATTTTTATAATGAAGGATACAATATTGTATCATTTGATGCACGCAACCACGGTAAATCTAGTACTAAAACTATTGGATTTGGTTTTTTTGAAAAACATGATCTAGCAATGGTAATAAAATATTTACATAAGAACTTTATTGTCCAATCAATTGGTTTAATTGGTAATTCAATGGGTGGAAGTACTATTATTGAATTCATTAAAGAATACAGTGAAAAAATTAAAGAATTAAAAGTATCTTGAGCAATTAGTGATTGTGCTTATAGTAGTTTTATTGAACAACTACGATGGATGAGTATGACAATTTTTAAAAAACATTGATTTTGAACAATATCAGTAATGCGATTATCATTACGATTAGTTAATGAACTAAAAGTTAAAAAATTAGTTCCTAAAAATAATTTAAAAAAATGTGCTACTATCCCATTACTAATTATTCATGGTGAAAAAGATAATTTTGTTCCATTACATATGGCTTATGATATTTATCATCATAAAATTCGTGATGAAGAAAAACAAATTAGTGAACTATTAATTATAAAAGATGCTGGGCATGTACAATCAATTACAACTGATTATGACCTTTATACAAGTAAAACTTTATTATTTGCTAAAACACATGAAGAAATTACTAATTAAAAAGATAAAGTTTTAACAAACTTTATCTTTTTTTAAAATTCTAAACTATTAGGTACTCGTGGGAATGGTAAAACATCACGAATATTTGTCACTCCTGTCAAATACATAATTAATCGTTCTAATCCTAAACCAAAACCACCACTTGGAGCATACCCATACTGTCTTAAATTTAAATATCATTGAAAATCCTTAATATCTAAATTAGCCATTTGCATTTTTGATAATAATTTTTCATAATTATCTTCCCTTTGACTACCACCAATTAATTCGCCAATTCCAGGGACTAATAAATCCATTGCTTGAACAGTTTTATTATTCTCATTAGTTTTCATATAAAATGCTTTAATAATTTGTGGATAATTAATAATAAATGTTGGCTTATTAGTTAATTGTTCACATAAATATCTTTCATGTTCAGTTTGTAAATCCATTCCTCAATGAATATCTTGATTTTCAAAACGGTCTTTAACTTTAATTAATTCCATAATCGCATCATCATAAGTCATAACTACAAATTTAACAGTTACTACTGTCTTTAGTTTATCTAATAAATTATTATCAACATTATCATTTAGAAACTTTAATTCTTTTTTATTATTTTCTAAAATATAATTAATAATATATTTAATTAATTCTTCTCCTAATTTGATATTTTCTTCTAACGAACTATATGCCACCTCTGGTTCTACCATTCAAAATTCAGCTACATGCCGAGAAGTATGAGACTTCTCGGCTCGAAAAGTTGGTCCAAAAGTATAAACACGATTAAATGCTTGTGTATATGCTTCAGCATTTAACTGTCCAGAAACAGTTAAATTAGCCTTTTTAGAAAAGAAATCTTGTTGATAATTATTATCTTCACGAGTTGTCACAATAAATGCTTCACCTGCACCTTCAGCATCATTACTAGTAATAATTGGTGAATGCAAATATAAAAAGTCATTTCTTTGAAAAAAGCAATGAATCGCATAACTAACACTACTTCTAATCTTAAAAATAGCTCAAAACTTATTAGTTCGAGCTCGTAAATGAGCAATTTCTCGTAAATATTCATTAGAATGTTCTTTTTTTTGTAATGGATATTGTTCCACAGCATTATTATATATTTTTATATTTGTTGCTTTAATTTCAAACAATTCCTTACCTTTATCTGGCAAAACTAATACTCCTGTTACTGCAATTGAAGAACCTGTTCGCAAACTTTTAATTTCATTAAAAGTTTTAATTTCTTGATTATAAACAACTTGAATACTATCCAAATAACTACCATCATTTAAACTAATAAAACCTACTTTACCAGAATCACGATTAGTTCGTACTCAACCTTTTAAAGTAATTTCTTGACCAACAATGGCTTTATATGTTTCATAAAGTTTTTTAATTAACATTAATATTTTCCCTCTTTTCAAAATGAATAAGATTTTTTTAATTATAACACATATAATTTTATATAATAGACTTGGTACATAACCTTTAATTTTATCTACTATTTTGATAATTATTTTTTAGATGAAATACAAATGTTAGATAAATACAAAGATAAAAATGAATTTTATAGTTTAGTCGGCATAAAATGTTATAGTTATGTACCAAGTCTAATATATGTTGATAATTAAAACATAAAATCTACAAAGGTCGCGTTTAGTTTTCTTAGGTATTTTTTAAAAAAGAAAAAATAGTCATTTACTATAAATTATTTCAATATGCAAATTAAGTATATATTTCTTATGTATGATTTTTGTTGTAAAGCCAAATTGTAAAGTTAAGTGCAACTAAATTATTTTTCTAACCAAATATTCGATTGGCGAAAGATAATTTATTATTTTTCTTGGTCTTTGGTTTAAAGACAATATAAATTTATGAACTGCATTTTTAGTAGTGTTTGAAAAATTAAATTTTTTAGGAAATTTTTCTCTAATTAAACCATTAGTATTTTCATTAGTACCTCTTTGTCAAGGTGAATATGCATCAGCAAAATAAATTTTCACATTTAAATTTTTTTCAAGTTGTTGTCAATTAGCAAATTCTTTACCCCTATCAAATGTTATAGTCTTAACAAGATTATTTGGAAGAATTGATAAATAATGACTAATATTTTTGTTAATAACTTTAGTAGTTCTATTTTCAACTAATATTGCTAAAGTAAATCTTGATGTTCTTTCAACTAAAGTTATTAAACATGATTTACTTTTACCTCGTGATGATACTACAGTATCACCTTCTCAATGGCCAAGAGTTATGCGATTATTAACATTTCGTTCTTTAATGGATTTACCATTAAATTTACCCCGATTTTCTTGAGATTTTCGTTTCTTACCTTTTCTTCTTAAATTTTTACTAGTAACCTTTTCAAGTAATCCAGAATAAATTCAATTGTAAATTGTTTTAAAACTAATAATTCATTCTTGATGAAAATTTTTAATTCTGCCATAAATTTGTTCAGGCGATCAACCTAATAATAATTTTTGTTGTACATATTTTACTAATTCTCTATTTTTAAATTTATGAAAATAAACATGTAATTGTTTTCTATTTTCTGCTTTATTTTGTGCAATTAATGAAAAATAATGATTATTATCTTTATTTCTATTAACTTCTCGATTAATAGTACTAATACTTCGATTAAGATTTTTAGCTATTTCACTAATTTTTACTTTAAATTTCAATTGATTCTCAATATAAATTCTTTCATCTATGCCAAGATGTTTGTATCCCATATAAAAACTCCTTAAATTTACTTTTTCTAAAATAAACTTAGCATCATGAAATTTTTATATGAAATCTTTTGCAATTTTATTTACTTGCACTTACAAGTATAATTCAGCTAATTAAAAATGGAAATAATATAATTTTATATTATTTCCATAAATGTTAAAAATTACTAATTAGTATATTTGCCCTCCAACTTCAAACAAATTACTATTATGATTAATTACAATTCGTAACCCTACTCATGAATCTAGTGCGTTGTACTCGTCATTAAATCTATCAAAATTATCTCAGATTGCTTTAACAATAGCATTATTAGAGCTTGAATCTGCTCTATTATCTCTTCTAAAATTACTTATTAAATGATAAACCTGATTATTAAATTCATTTTTATTATTAATATTTGCATTATGTATATTTTTAATAGCTTGTCATGTATGTCGAGAAATAGCTACATATAATCTATCTGATTCAAAAACAAATAGCTGATAATCAATATAATTTTCATCTTTTGTTACTTGTCCAACAGGAGCTCGTTTAATAATATTATGTTTTTCTTTTGTCGGAGCCGGGGCGTTTCCGACAAGTCCTACCATTCCGCTTCCGGCTATTGTTATTGTTCCTAAAATTCCTAGTATTTTTTTCATATTAATTAAATCCCTTTCGTGAATTTTTACTAATTAATAAAATTTATTCAAAAATCAACAGCCTTTCTCCAAAAAATTAATCTATAATTTCTTTATTTTGGATTTTTATTATAGACTTGGTACATAACTATAACTAGCTTAATTCAAAATTATATATTCCTGAAATTAAGTTAAATCGTAATCCAAATCTTCTAATCTTATTGCGATAACGATAAACTAGTATTTTAAATCTTTTTAATCTAGCAAAAACATGTTCAATGGCAATTCTAACTTTACTTAAAAAGCTATTATATTCCTTTTTATCTGGATTTAAGGGATTATTTTTACTCTTTTTAATTGGCAATAATGTATTTTTATGAACATTTTGCAAACCTTGATAGCCTGAATCGGCAATTAATTCTAATTTTGGATTTATAAGTGTATTTGATTTTAAAAATAACTTATAATCATGAATACTGCCATAACAAAAATCTACTGAAATAATTTTATTGTTAAATAAATCAATAATTATTTGCGATTTTAATGAATGTTGCCTTTTCTTACCAGAAAATAATAATTTTAGTTTTTTTTAATTCTTTCAATTGGAATTTCTGTAGCATCAATTGCTAATAAATTATTATTAGTAACTTTATGTTCCAATAATATCTTTTTGCCAGGTATATGAAAGTGACTATTTTTTATTAGAGTATTTTCAACTCAAAAGATATTACGAATACAACTAACATGACTAATATTATATTTTTTTGCAATAATACGATATGTACTATATTCTTTTCAGTATTCTAAAGTCATAAGTAATCTTTGCTCTATTGATAATTTATTTGGTCTACCACCAATTTGTTTTTGTTTAGCTTTAGCTTCTTTTAAAATTTCTACCATTTTCATGAAAGTTTTATATTTTATGCCTATTAGACTATAAAATTCATTTTCGTCTTTGTATTTATCTAACATTTGTACTTCACCTAGTAAATAATATTATCAAAATAGTAGATAAAATTAAAGGTTATGTACCAAGTCTATACTCCATTTTTACTTCATTAAAGAAAATATTATTATCTTGTTGTTGACAAGGTATATTATTGAAAATTTTATTATCTTGTTGAACGCACAGTGAAATTTGATTTATGGGAACTTGAATAAAATTTATTGTCGTTACTATTGAAACTAATGATAATAATTTCAAGAAATTAATCTCCTCTACTAAAATTTAATTTTATTGAGTACAAATTGAAAAAACCGTTGGTAAATAACATTCAAAATGCAAACTTTTAGTATAGCGTTGATAATGTTCAGTAGAAATAATTTTAATATTATTATTAATATTACGATAACTAATAACATTAGATTCAAAAAATGCTTCCAAAGCGACAACAGACAATAAATCATAAAATTTTTGAGCTTCAATAATATTTTTTGCTATTAATAAATTTAAACCTCCTGTAAACTGTTCTGGATTAGATATTGTTTCTAAAGTAATTCAGCTAGTAAAACCCTCCATCTTAGCATTAATAATATTGTTAATAAAAAAACTATTAATTAAATTAATAAGATGTTCCGAGCGATTTTCACTACAAAAGTTATTTAAAAAACCTAACATTAATGAAAAATTTTCATCATTATCTTCTGAAACTTCAAAAGTATTAATATCAATAACTTTCATCAATTTTAAAAATTCAGTAACTAAAAGGACTTTATTTTCTTCTAAATTTAAACTATGTTTATAAACTCAATTATTAAAAAGTAATGACAAATATTTAACATCCTTAAAAAAGTAATAGAATAATAAAGCTTTAAATGAAGGTATATTAATTGTAACTTTTCCTGTATGTGTTATATCTAGTTCTTCATAAGTTAAATTAGATTTAATATCTAAAATATTTTGTTCTTTAACATTTGGTAATATTCAAGTGAAATTATCTTCATTAATCATAGTTGCTAATATTGGTGATATTTTATTAATTAATTGGTAAATATTATCATTGTCTCTAAGGTTTACAATTGATTGTGAATAGTTAATGTTATGAAAAACAATTCATCGATAAGTAAAGAAATTAAAAACTAACATTAAAAATAACATTGATTTTACTATTTTCATTCAAATACACACCTTTCAAAAATTTAAAGATTAATATGAATGGGAATAAGAAAAAAATACTGCATTTCTTCAAATAATAAATCTTTTTGAATTTCCCCTTTATCTTTTAATCGTAATTCCAAAAGAACAGCATTAGGTAATTTTTGTTCATTAGTAATAAAAAATTCTTCTAACCCAGAAGCATACTTATTAAACAAAGCATTATTTTCTTGCGGGTCAATATAAACTGGTCTACTAGTTATCGCCTCAAAATCAGCACCATATAAAATAATATCATTTTCATATAATACAACCCTTTCATATTGAGTAACAATTTTTTTTCAGTGATATGAAATATATCCTAAATACAGTCAATTAAACTTTTCTAATGTGATATCTGATTCATATAATTGTCTCATTCTACTAGCTTGTAAAAATTGTTTGATGCGAGGTTTCTGTCGATTATTATTTTCATCAAGCATTGCCCATTTATAAATTTGTCTTCAAATAATTGTTGATTGTTTAATTAGACTTGGTACATAACTATAACATTTTATGCCGACTAAACTATAAAATTCATTTTTATCTTTGTATTTATCTAACATTTGTATTTCATCTAAAAAATAATTATCAAAATAGTAGATAAAATTAAAGGTTATGTACCAAGTCTAATGTAAAAAACCCAGAAAATAAACATTGATTCAGTTTATTTACAACCCATAAAAATATGTACACCAACAAATGCGAACAACTAGCTAATGAATATGAAAAATTAGATGAATACTTATATAAATATCATTATCGGTTAAAACAAGGTTATAAAGTAGTTCATTTTGCATCAAGAACAATTATTACAATTTTTGGTGAAGTTGTTTTTAAACGACGCCGATATAAATATTGAAATCAAAAATCAGGTAAATTTGAATATGTATGTTTATTAGATAAAGAAATTGGTTTATTGCCAAAACAACGCATTTATTTTGATGTCCAATTTAAAGTTTTAAATCTTTTGGGCGATGGTAAACGCTATCGCGATGTTTTAGATGCTCTAAATCATTGTTATATTTCAAAAGCTAGTATTTCAAGAATTTTAAATAAATATGATATTGCCGAATATTTTCAACTAGCAGAAAAAGAAACTAAAACTAGAATTGATGTCAAAAATAAGGATTTATATATTCAACTAGATGAGACATTTTTAACGACATTAGATAAGAAAGTTAAACAAGACCAAAGAATTCGTTTAGTTACTTTTCATACCGGACATAAAGAAAAAAATTACAAAAATGCTCGTAGAGAATTAGAAAACAAACGAGGTCATTTTCTAATGTTAAAAATTGGTACGCGAATAAATACGATGGATTATCGTGATTTATTAATTAGACTTGGTACATAACCTTTAATTTTATCTACTATTTTGATAATTATTTTTTAGATGAAATACAAATGTTAGATAAATACAAAGATAAAAATGAATTTTATAGTTTAGTCGGCATAAAATGTTATAGTTATGTACCAAGTCTTATAAACTATTTTTTAAAATTTTCTGCATTATTTTATAATTTATCATCTCTTTTTTTAATTTTATAGATAAGTATTGATATTTCAATAAAACCTTGATTTTGCTAGGTTTTTAGTAAAATCGTGTTTTTACAAATCCCTATATTTAATAAGGGGTTTTTACCCTATCAATACTTATCTATAAAATTAAAATCCCTTTTTAAAAAATCTCTTGTGTTTGTCATAAGTCTGTGGTATATTACACTTGGTACATAACTATAACATTTTATGCCGACTAAACTATAAAATTCATTTTTATCTTTGTATTTATCTAACATTTGTATTTCATCTAAAAAATAATTATCAAAATAGTAGATAAAATTAAAGGTTATGTACCAAGTCTAATATGCAAATTAAGTATATATTTCTTATGTATGATTTTTGTTGTAAAAAATTATTTTAATGTTGTTTTTATAAGCATTTTACTTAGTTTTTATAACCTTTTATTAAGAATATGTTTGTTAATATTAAATATTTTGTTTTATTAATTATTTTTCAAGTAAAAAGGTAATAAATTTTTAGTTGCTTTTCTTTCAAAATTATTCAAATCTTTACCCACCTAACAAAACTTTATGCGCCCATACGGGCACTTTATGTTAAGGATAGCAATTATCGCCTAAATTAGGTAAAATATACTAGTAGTTAATTAAATAATAATTTCTTAAAGTTATTAAAAATTCTTATATCTAATATTTGTAGATAGACAATAATTAAATGAATTATTAAAATAGTTAAAGATAGAAAGGAAGAAATTAATTAATGACAGATATAAAAAATATTAAGAAAGATTTTCCCTTTTTTCAGAAAAATAAAAATATTGTTTATTTAGATAATAGTGCTACTAGTTTAAAACCACAATGTGTTATTGACAATATTATTAATTATTATTTAAAATATTCTACTAATCCTCATAATACTGATTTTTTACTAGCCTATGATTGTAATGAGAATATTCAAAAAATTCGTAAACTAGTTGCTGAATTTATTAATGGTAAGGATAGTGAGATTATCTTTATTCCTTCAACTACTTTTGGATTAAATCAATTGGCTTTAGGGTTAGAAACATTAATTTCTAAGGATGATGAGATTTTATTAACAATGGCTGAACATAGTTCTAATTTATTACCTTGGTATCGTTTAGCAAAAACTAAACAAGCAAAGATTAAATATATTGGTTTGGAAGATTTAACGATTACTATTACTAATATTAAAAAATTATTAACACCGAAAACTAAAATTGTTAGTTTTGCAAATATAAGTAATGTTTTAGGAACTGTTAATGATACTAAAGCGATTTGTCAAGCAATTAAACAATATAATCCTAACATTATTGTTATTATTGATGGTGCTCAATCAGTTGGTCATATTAAAACTGATGTTCAAGATTGAGATATTGATTTTTTAGTATTTTCTGGTCATAAGATGTTAGGACCAACGGGTATTGGTATTTTATGAGGAAAAAATATGATGTTATCTAAATTAGCACCAATGTTATTAGGCGGCGGTAATAATGGTATTATTAATGAGAATGGAACATATTCTTTACTACAAGGATATATGAGTTTTGAATCAGGAACGCAAAATATTGCTGGTATTTTTGGTTTACAAGAAGCGATTAAGTATTTACAAAATATTGGTTTAGAAACAATTCATAATCATATTACTAGTTTAAAAGATTATGCTGTTAATGAAATACGAAGGGAAAATTTAAATGTAACAATTTATAATCCTAATGCTAAAAGTGGCATTTTAGTTTTTAATGTTAATAATGTTGTTGCCCACGATGTATCAGTTAATTTAGCTAATAACCACAATATTTGTCTTCGCAGTGGTAGTCATTGTGCTAGTTTAATTGATCAAGTACTTGGTGTTAAAAGTTCATTACGAGCTAGTTTTTATATTTATAATACTAAAGAAGATGTTGATAAATTAATTATCGCATTAAAAACAGGAGGTAATTTTATTGATGATTTCTTATAATGAATGAAGAAAGATAATTATTAATCATTATCAAAATCCTCAGTATCAAGGTTTTATTAAACATAACCAAGCAATTGAGCGATTGCAACCTAATTTAAGTTGTGCTGATCAGTTAAATTTACAGTTAGTAGTTATCAATGATGTTATTGTCTCAGCTCGGTTTATGGGTTATGCTTGTGCAATTGCAACTTCTAGTGCTGACTTGATTTGTCAAACTATTACTAATAAATCAAAATATCAAGCAATAGCAATTTTAAATAATTATTCATTAATGATTAATATTAAAGATTATGATAGTGATATTTTAGAAGACTTAATTGTATTTGCTCATACTAAAAAGCAACCAAATCGTAAGCAGTGCTCATTATTAGCAAGTAGTGGATTTTTAATGATGTTATAATAAATTATAAGGAGGTGCTTAGATGTTTGATAAACATTTATTACGAAAATCAGCTTTAAAAGTAAGATTAGCAATGGTAAAAGATGATAAAGAACAATATGATCAAAAAATTATTAATTTTATTACTAATAATGACGATTTTCAAAAAGCAAAAATAATTGGTTTATTTTCACCTATTAGGGGAGAAGTTAATGTTAATCTTTTAATTAGTTTTTGTTTTAATAATGACAAGATTGTTGGGTTACCAAGAATGCAAGATGATAATTCTTTATTATTTTATCAAATTACTAGTTTTGATGATTTAGTAATTGATAATAATTACAATATTTTACAACCTAATTTGCAATAGACTTGGTACATAACTATAACATTTTATGCCGACTAAACTATAAAATTCATTTTTATCTTTGTATTTATCTAACATTTGTATTTCATCTAAAAAATAATTATCAAAATAGTAGATAAAATTAAAGGTTATGTACCAAGTCTAATGTAAAATGTTAATGACTTCGGAAATTAATATTTGTTTCTTACCGTTTTTAGCGTATGATAGTAGCGGCGCTAGGGTTGGTTATGGGAAAGGATATTATGACCGAACTTTAGTAGATTTTAAAAATCCAATTATTGGAATTGGTTATAGTTGACAAAAAACTATAGAAGAAATAACAGTTGATAAAAATCATATTTTAATGCATCAAGTAATAACGGAAATTGGAATTGAAAAATTTTAATTTTTAAAGATATTTATATTTTTTATAAAAAGTAAATTTTTTGCAAATAAAAATGAATATTTATTTTTCTCAATGTTATAATTAGGTATCATGTGAATATATGAAAATATTTACTGAAATCAAAGGAGAGATTTTATGTATAAAAAAGGTGACATTGTTGAAGCAAAGTGTACTGTTGTTTTACCATGAGGTGTATTTTATGTTATTGAAAACATCGTTGATAACGTTAATGAAGACAGTACTTCTTCACAGTCAAAGCCAGAGCGAGTAACTGGGATGTGTCATATTAGTCAGTTTTCTGATGGATATGTTAAAGATATTAATGAATTTGCAGAAGTTGAAAAAGTTTATCGCTTAGAAGTGTTAAATTTTGATGTTGATAAAAAGCAACTAAGTTTAAGTCATAAAGCACTTCATAAAGAAGAACAAAATCGTGGGTCCGTACATATTAAAGAATCAGGAGCAGGATTTGAAGATTTATCTAATAACTTATCGCAATGAATTGATAATAGTGAACAAATCAGTGAAAGTGACGAATAATAGATGATTAAAACAAATATTAGTTATACACACTTAACAGATCAAGAACTTAATAAATATCAAGATAAAATTCATTCAATTCATAAAACAATGATTACTGAAAGGAAAGGTCTTGGCAGTAATTTTTTAGGTTGAGTTGATTTGCCAAAAAATTATAATAAAACTGAATGAGAGGCGATGAAAGTCATTGCTAAACGATTAATTCCTGAAATTCAAGTTTTAATTGTTATTGGTATTGGTGGTTCTTATTTAGGCGCTAAAGCAGCTATTGATATGATTAAAGGATTATATTCCCAAGATTCATTAGAAATAATATTTGTTGGTAATACATTATCATCAACATATACTAATCAAGTTTTAGAATATGTTAAGGATAAAGAATTTGCTATTAATGTTATTTCTAAATCCGGAAGTACAACCGAACCAGCGATTGCTTTTCGTCTTTTTAGAGATTTATTAGAGCAACAAAAAGGTAAAGCAATTGCTAAAACAAGGATTATTGCTACGACTGATGCTAAAAATGGGATTTTAAAAAACTTAGCAAATCAAGAAGGTTATGAAACTTTAGTTATTCCTGATGATATTGGTGGTAGATTTTCAGTATTAACGCCTGTTGGTATTTTTGTAATGGCAATGGCCGGAATTGATATTGATAAGGTTATGCTGGGAGCTAATCAAGCATATACAGATTTAAGTAATGATACTTTAGAAAATCAAGCATATAAATATGCTGTTGTGCGAACAATATTACATCAAGAAAAGCAATATCCTGTAGAAATGTTAGTTAGTTATGAAAGTCAGATGTCTAGTTTGGCTGAATGATGAAAACAGTTATTTGGTGAATCAGAAGGAAAAGATAGTAAAGGAATTTTACCTGCTAGTGTTAATTTTTCTACTGATTTACATTCCTTAGGACAATTTATTCAAGAGGGAAGTAAAGTTTTATTTGAAACAGTTTTACAAGTTAAAAAGCCCTCTTTGGATGTTAAAATTGCTACTAATAGTGATGATGTAGATCAATTGAATTATTTAACTAATTATTCTTTACATCAAATTAATGCTTTAGCTTTAGAAGGAACAATTGATGCGCATAGTAATGAGGGGAAAGTTCCTAATATTATTTTAGAGTTAGAAACAATGGATGAAATAATGTTTGGTTACTTAGTGTACTTTTTCTTTAAAGCTTGTGCAATGAGTGCTTATTTACTAGAAGTTAATCCTTTTAATCAACCGGGTGTTGAAGTATATAAGAAAAAAATGTTTAAGTTATTAGGTAAGAGTTAATAATTAAAGGATTATTTAATTTTTAAATAATTAATACTTTAAAATTATTATTATATTTAGGATTTTTAAAGATGGGCGCATAAAGTTTTGTTAGGTGGGTAAAGATTTGAATAATTTTGAAAGAAAAGCAACTAAAAATTTATTACCTTTTTACTTGAAAAATAATTAATAAAACAAAATATTTAATATTAACAAACATATTCTTAATAAAAGGTTATAAAAACTAAGTAAAATGCTTATAAAAACAACATTAAAATAATTTTTTACAACAAAAATCATACATAAGAAATATATACTTAATTTGCATATTGAAATAATTTATAGTAAATGACTATTTTTTCTTTTTTAAAAAATACCTAAGAAAACTAAACGCGACCTTTAAAGATAAAATAATTGACAATGAGAATGTTTTTTTATATTATTATAAAGTCCTAAATTAAATGGGTTGTTAGCTCAGCTGGGAGAGCACTCGCCTTACAAGCGAGCGGTCGGCGGTTCAATCCCGTCACAACCCACCATTTGCTGGCTTAGCTCAGCAGGTAGAGCAACCGCCTTGTAAGCGGTAGGTCGTAGGTTCAATTCCTATAGCCAGCACCATAAATTATTTGGAGGGATAGTGAAGTGGCTAAACACGGTTGGCTGTAAACCAACTCCTTAGGGTTCGGGGGTTCGAATCCCTCTCCCTCCACCATAATGTTGGGGTGTAGCCAAGTGGTAAGGCAAAGGACTTTGACTCCTTGATGCGGTGGTTCAAATCCACCCTCCCCAGCCAAATTTAATATGCTCCGTTAGCTCAGTCGGTAGAGCATCTGGCTTTTAACCAGAGGGTCGCAAGTTCGAGCCTTGCACGGGGTACCATTAGTGCCTAAGTGGTGGAACTGGTAGACACGCTGGGTTTAAGCTCCAGTAAACGGTTAAAGTTTGTGTCGGTTCGAGTCCGACCTTAGGTACCATAAAGAAAATTAAAGCAGAATATTCTGCTTTTTTTATTTTGTTTTTCTTGTAATTTTTAATCTTTTATTACATAAGCTGAATTATACTTGTAAGTGCAAGTAAATAAAATTGCAAAAGATTTCATATAAAAATTTCATGATGCTAAGTTTATTTTAGAAAAAGTAAATTTAAGGAGTTTTTATATGGGATACAAACATCTTGGCATAGATGAAAGAATTTATATTGAGAATCAATTGAAATTTAAAGTAAAAATTAGTGAAATAGCTAAAAATCTTAATCGAAGTATTAGTACTATTAATCGAGAAGTTAATAGAAATAAAGATAATAATCATTATTTTTCATTAATTGCACAAAATAAAGCAGAAAATAGAAAACAATTACATGTTTATTTTCATAAATTTAAAAATAGAGAATTAGTAAAATATGTACAACAAAAATTATTATTAGGTTGATCGCCTGAACAAATTTATGGCAGAATTAAAAATTTTCATCAAGAATGAATTATTAGTTTTAAAACAATTTACAATTGAATTTATTCTGGATTACTTGAAAAGGTTACTAGTAAAAATTTAAGAAGAAAAGGTAAGAAACGAAAATCTCAAGAAAATCGGGGTAAATTTAATGGTAAATCCATTAAAGAACGAAATGTTAATAATCGCATAACTCTTGGCCATTGAGAAGGTGATACTGTAGTATCATCACGAGGTAAAAGTAAATCATGTTTAATAACTTTAGTTGAAAGAACATCAAGATTTACTTTAGCAATATTAGTTGAAAATAGAACTACTAAAGTTATTAACAAAAATATTAGTCATTATTTATCAATTCTTCCAAATAATCTTGTTAAGACTATAACATTTGATAGGGGTAAAGAATTTGCTAATTGACAACAACTTGAAAAAAATTTAAATGTGAAAATTTATTTTGCTGATGCATATTCACCTTGACAAAGAGGTACTAATGAAAATACTAATGGTTTAATTAGAGAAAAATTTCCTAAAAAATTTAATTTTTCAAACACTACTAAAAATGCAGTTCATAAATTTATATTGTCTTTAAACCAAAGACCAAGAAAAATACTAAATTATCTTTCGCCAATCGAATATTTGGTTAGAAAAATAATTTAGTTGCACTTAACTTTACAATTTGGCATAATATAAATAATTGAAAATATTTATTTATTTTTTAATATGAGCTTCAAAGGAGATTAATAAATGAGTTCAAAAGAAAAACCATTACATAGTTTTGATGATAGTAATGCTGTCCTTATTAAAGATCATATTTCACATGAAGAGACATTTGTTGAAGTATTTGAATATGCTTTTCAAAAATTACGCGATCCGTGATATAAGACATTTCTATTTGGCATTATGGCAGGTTTTTTTGTAGCAATTGCTTATGTTATTGTTATTGTTGCTTTATCAGGATTTATTATTAAAGACAGTAATGGAAATTTAAAACCTAATGGGATGCCTTCTGGTATGATTGCTTTAATTACAGGACTAACTTTTACGCCAGCAATATTAATGGTTATTTTTATTGGTGGGACATTATTTACTTCTAATTCATTGACATTATTACCAATAGTTAAAAGAGAAGCAAAACTGCGTCGCATGCTTGTAAATTTATCTTTAGTATTAGTTGGTAATTGTTTAGGAGCATTAATTGTTGCGATATCTACTTATTTAATGGGACATATGAAAGTTGATTCTGAGTTTTATAATGCTTTTAAGTATATTTATGATAAGAAAATCGGTTCTAGTCCGAGTAATCTTAATTGGACAGTTTTTTTAAAAAATTTTGTTAGTGGCATTTATTGTAATATTTTAATTGCGGGGTTGTTCTGAATGAATATGTCTGTTAAAAATTCAGCAACTAAGGTATTATTATGCTTCTTTGTAATTTTAGCATTTGGAATTTCTGGTTTTCAACATATTGTTGCTAATGCTTATGTTTGAATGACTGGTTTATTTTTAAATAATGGTATGGTTGGTCAAGATTTTGGAACATTTTCAATAATGAATATGCTACCAACATTGTTAGGTAATTTTATTGGTGGTAGTGTGGTATTACCAATGGTTTATTTATTAGTATTTAAAAAACGAATTAATGCAGAAATCGCTGCTGGAAAATTTAAAGGAACTAAATTATAGTATTAAGTACAATGAAAATGAACCACGGATTACTCCGTGGTTCATTTTATTAGTATATGATACCATCACCTGCACATTGGAAATGAGTTTGTAAAAGTTTATTTTCGTGGATTTGTATTAAGTGATGATATTGCTCCTTTAATTCTTTTAGTTCTTCGGGGCTAATTAGTTTTTCACAAATAAGACAAGTCATTATGTAGTCCTTTCAATTTCAATATTATATTTAGTAATCTTTTAATTTCCTTTATTATAACATTAGACTTGGTACATAACTATAACTAGCTTAATTCAAAATTATATATTCCTGAAATTAAGTTAAATCGTAATCCAAATCTTCTAATCTTATTGCGATAACGATAAACTAGTATTTTAAATCTTTTTAATCTAGCAAAAACATGTTCAATGGCAATTCTAACTTTACTTAAAAAGCTATTATATTCCTTTTTATCTGGATTTAAGGGATTATTTTTACTCTTTTTAATTGGCAATAATGTATTTTTATGAACATTTTGCAAACCTTGATAGCCTGAATCGGCAATTAATTCTAATTTTGGATTTATAAGTGTATTTGATTTTAAAAATAACTTATAATCATGAATACTGCCATAACAAAAATCTACTGAAATAATTTTATTGTTAAATAAATCAATAATTATTTGCGATTTTAATGAATGTTGCCTTTTCTTACCAGAAAATAATAATTTTAGTTTTTTTTAATTCTTTCAATTGGAATTTCTGTAGCATCAATTGCTAATAAATTATTATTAGTAACTTTATGTTCCAATAATATCTTTTTGCCAGGTATATGAAAGTGACTATTTTTTATTAGAGTATTTTCAACTCAAAAGATATTACGAATACAACTAACATGACTAATATTATATTTTTTTGCAATAATACGATATGTACTATATTCTTTTCAGTATTCTAAAGTCATAAGTAATCTTTGCTCTATTGATAATTTATTTGGTCTACCACCAATTTGTTTTTGTTTAGCTTTAGCTTCTTTTAAAATTTCTACCATTTTCATGAAAGTTTTATATTTTATGCCTATTAGACTATAAAATTCATTTTCGTCTTTGTATTTATCTAACATTTGTACTTCACCTAGTAAATAATATTATCAAAATAGTAGATAAAATTAAAGGTTATGTACCAAGTCTATTGAATAAATTGAATGGTTAGCAATGCTAACTAATTATTACATTATAGCCAGCTTCTTGAATTTTTTTAAGAATTAGTTGGGTATATTCTTTGTCTAATGTGTCAATCGTGAAGTCTAATTGCATTTGTTGTGATTTTAAATTAAGTTGATTAGGAGAGCGATTAAATTTTATAAATAACAGCATTATTAACTTTTAATAATTAAATATTTTTTTATTTGCCAAATTGTAAAGTTAAGTGCAACTAAATTATTTTTCTAACCAAATATTCGATTGGCGAAAGATAATTTAGTATTTTTCTTGGTCTTTGGTTTAAAGACAATATAAATTTATGAACTGCATTTTTAGTAGTGTTTGAAAAATTAAATTTTTTAGGAAATTTTTCTCTAATTAAACCATTAGTATTTTCATTAGTACCTCTTTGTCAAGGTGAATATGCATCAGCAAAATAAATTTTCACATTTAAATTTTTTTCAAGTTGTTGTCAATTAGCAAATTCTTTACCCCTATCAAATGTCATAGTCTTAACAAGATTATTTGGAAGAATTGATAAATAATGACTAATATTTTTGTTAATAACTTTAGTAGTTCTATTTTCAACTAATATTGCTAAAGTAAATCTTGATGTTCTTTCAACTAAAGTTATTAAACATGATTTACTTTTACCTCGTGATGATACTACAGTATCACCTTCTCAATGGCCAAGAGTTATGCGATTATTAACATTTCGTTCTTTAATGGATTTACCATTAAATTTACCCCGATTTTCTTGAGATTTTCGTTTCTTACCTTTTCTTCTTAAATTTTTACTAGTAACCTTTTCAAGTAATCCAGAATAAATTCAATTGTAAATTGTTTTAAAACTAATAATTCATTCTTGATGAAAATTTTTAATTCTGCCATAAATTTGTTCAGGCGATCAACCTAATAATAATTTTTGTTGTACATATTTTACTAATTCTCTATTTTTAAATTTATGAAAATAAACATGTAATTGTTTTCTATTTTCTGCTTTATTTTGTGCAATTAATGAAAAATAATGATTATTATCTTTATTTCTATTAACTTCTCGATTAATAGTACTAATACTTCGATTAAGATTTTTAGCTATTTCACTAATTTTTACTTTAAATTTCAATTGATTCTCAATATAAATTCTTTCATCTATGCCAAGATGTTTGTATCCCATATAAAAACTCCTTAAATTTACTTTTTCTAAAATAAACTTAGCATCATGAAATTTTTATATGAAATCTTTTGCAATTTTATTTACTTGCCAAATTGTAAAGTTAAGTGCAACTAAATTATTTTTCTAACCAAATATTCGATTGGCGAAAGATAATTTAGTATTTTTCTTGGTCTTTGGTTTAAAGACAATATAAATTTATGAACTGCATTTTTAGTAGTGTTTGAAAAATTAAATTTTTTAGGAAATTTTTCTCTAATTAAACCATTAGTATTTTCATTAGTACCTCTTTGTCAAGGTGAATATGCATCAGCAAAATAAATTTTCACATTTAAATTTTTTTCAAGTTGTTGTCAATTAGCAAATTCTTTACCCCTATCAAATGTTATAGTCTTAACAAGATTATTTGGAAGAATTGATAAATAATGACTAATATTTTTGTTAATAACTTTAGTAGTTCTATTTTCAACTAATATTGCTAAAGTAAATCTTGATGTTCTTTCAACTAAAGTTATTAAACATGATTTACTTTTACCTCGTGATGATACTACAGTATCACCTTCTCAATGGCCAAGAGTTATGCGATTATTAACATTTCGTTCTTTAATGGATTTACCATTAAATTTACCCCGATTTTCTTGAGATTTTCGTTTCTTACCTTTTCTTCTTAAATTTTTACTAGTAACCTTTTCAAGTAATCCAGAATAAATTCAATTGTAAATTGTTTTAAAACTAATAATTCATTCTTGATGAAAATTTTTAATTCTGCCATAAATTTGTTCAGGCGATCAACCTAATAATAATTTTTGTTGTACATATTTTACTAATTCTCTATTTTTAAATTTATGAAAATAAACATGTAATTGTTTTCTATTTTCTGCTTTATTTTGTGCAATTAATGAAAAATAATGATTATTATCTTTATTTCTATTAACTTCTCGATTAATAGTACTAATACTTCGATTAAGATTTTTAGCTATTTCACTAATTTTTACTTTAAATTTCAATTGATTCTCAATATAAATTCTTTCATCTATGCCAAGATGTTTGTATCCCATATAAAAACTCCTTAAATTTACTTTTTCTAAAATAAACTTAGCATCATGAAATTTTTATATGAAATCTTTTGCAATTTTATTTACTTGCACTTACAAGTATAATTCAGCTTATGAAAATAAACATGTAATTGTTTTCTATTTTCTGCTTTATTTTGTGCAATTAATGAAAAATAATGATTATTATCTTTATTTCTATTAACTTCTCGATTAATAGTACTAATACTTCGATTAAGATTTTTAGCTATTTCACTAATTTTTACTTTAAATTTCAATTGATTCTCAATATAAATTCTTTCATCTATGCCAAGATGTTTGTATCCCATATAAAAACTCCTTAAATTTACTTTTTCTAAAATAAACTTAGCATCATGAAATTTTTATATGAAATCTTTTGCAATTTTATTTACTTGCACTTACAAGTATAATTCAGCATTTACCATTAAATTTACCCCGATTTTCTTGAGATTTTCGTTTCTTACCTTTTCTTCTTAAATTTTTATTAGTAACTTTTTCAAGTAATCCAGAATAAATTCAATTGTAAATTGTTTTAAAACTAATAATTCATTCTTGATGAAAATTTTTAATTCTGCCATAAATTTGTTCAGGCGATCAACCTAATAATAATTTTTGTTGTACATATTTTACTAATTCTCTATTTTTAAATTTATGAAAATAAACATGTAATTGTTTTCTATTTTCTGCTTTATTTTGTGCAATTAATGAAAAATAATGATTATTATCTTTATTTCTATTAACTTCTCGATTAATAGTACTAATACTTCGATTAAGATTTTTAGCTATTTCACTAATTTTTACTTTAAATTTCAATTGATTCTCAATATAAATTCTTTCATCTATGCCAAGATGTTTGTATCCCATATAAAAACTCCTTAAATTTACTTTTTCTAAAATAAACTTAGCATCATGAAATTTTTATATGAAATCTTTTGCAATTTTATTTACTTGCACTTACAAGTATAATTCAGCTTTAAATATTAAATAGAAAATTATTTTTATTGTTAAAAGGCTAATAGCAATTAAAAAATATATGTTACTTATTTTTTGAAAATTAGTTTTTTGTCAATATAGTCATAAAAATCCCATAATTTGTGCTGTCAAACCGATAAAAGCTATCGTTATTATACTTCAAACATGTTTTTTCATATGGTAATCTTACCATAATATTTTAAGTATGTTATAATATTTTTTAGATTATATAGGTGAATTTAATGCAAATATGAGATAGTAAACAACAACAAAAAATTAAAATCAATGACTTGATAGTTACAATGTATGTTTGTGGGCCGACAGTTTATGGTGATATTCATATTGGGAATATGCGACCAATTGTTATTTTTGATATCTTGCAGCGATTATTTATGGTTACTAAACAGAAAGTTTTTTATGTGCAAAATATTACTGATATTGATGATAAAATTATTCATCAAGCTCATTTAGAAAAAATAACGGAAAAGGAATTAACAGAAAAGTATACTAAAAGTTATTTTGAGGTTTTAAAACAGTTAAATGTTTATGAACCAAATTTATTTGTCAAAGTAAGTGATAATATTGCTGATATTATTAAATTTATTGAACGGTTAGTTAAAATTGAAGCTGCTTATGTTAAGAATGGTAATGTTTATTTAGCAATAGAAAAATATTTTCAATCTTATGGACAATTATCAAAGAAAAATTTAAAGGATTTGCAAGTAGGAATTAGAGTTGCAATTGATAGTAATAAAAATTATGTTAATGATTTTGTTTTATGGAAAAAAACCGATCAGGGACAAAAATGAACTTCGCCTTGAAGTGAAGGCAGACCGGGGTGACATACTGAATGTGCGTTATTTATTAATAAATATTTTAAACACCCGATTAATATTCACGGTGGCGGTATTGATTTAATATTTCCTCATCATGAAAATGAAAGAATTCAATTGTTGGCATTAAATAAGCAAGAACCTGTTAAAATATGACTTCATAATGGCCATCTATTTTATGATGATGTCAAAATGTCAAAATCTCTTAAAAATACTATTGTTGTTAAAGAATTTTTGCACCATTATGATGCTAATGTTTTACGATATTTATTAACGCTAACCCATTATTCTAAACCATTAAATATTACTAAAAATTTTATTATGCAAGGAAAAGAAAAAGTTGCAAAAATTCATCAAATATTAAAAGAAAGTTTAGTAATCGCATTTTTAAATGGCGAGGTTAATACTAATGAAAAAAATGAACAACTTGTGATGCAAGTGGTAAATTATTTACAAGATGACCTTAACTTTGCTAATGCTTGAGTAATAATTGAACAAATTATTAAGGAAATTAATAATATTTTAAAAGGAAAATTGGGAGCAATTTTGCCATTGTTTAATACCCTGCAACAATGTTTATTTCTTTTAGGTTTACAATTTTCATTAGTTTCGTTTGATGATGATGTGAAACAATTATTATTATCTTGACAAAATGCGCGTAAACAAAAAAAATATAATTTAGCAGATAAAATTAGAGAACAATTACAAGCGAAAAATATTTTATAAAATATGTTCAAAAATAATTTTCTTTATTAAGGAGTAACAAAAATGGCAAATTATATTTATGGTAAAAATCCTTTAAAACAATTGTTAGCTGATGACCGTCAACGAATTGAAAAAGTTTTTATTTTACCACAAGAAAAAGTTATTATTGAACAATTAAAGCAGGCGAATATTTCTTATGTTATTAGTAATAAAGAACAATTATTATTATTAGTTAAACATTCAAAACATCAAGGAATTGTCTGTTTAATTAAGGAATATGTGTATTCTTCTTTAGAAGGAGTTTTACAAAAAATAAAAACTAAGAAATACCCTTTAATTTTAATTTTAGATCAAATTGAAGATCCAAGAAATTTTGGAGCAATTTTGCGAAGTTGTGATGCAGTTAATGTTGATGCGGTTATTATTTTGAAGCAAAGACAAGTAGAATTAAATGCTACGGTTGCAAAAACTTCTGTTGGTGCGATTAACTATGTGCCGGTTGTGAAAGTAACTAATCTTAGTAATACTTTAACGACATTAAAAGAAAATGGTTTTTGGATTGTTGCTAGTGCTTTAAATACCGAAATTAATTATTATAATGTTGACTATAAAAAACCGATTGCTTTAATTGTTGGTAATGAGGGCAAAGGTGTTAGTCAGAAACTTTTAAATAATTCTGATTATATTGTTAAAGTACCAATGCAAGGTCATATTAATTCTTTAAATGTTGCTGTTGCTAGTGCTTTGCTATTATATCAAGTTCGGAATAATCAAAATAATTAAGGAGTTTAAATGGAAGATAATGAATTAATATATCAATACCAAATTGCCTATCAACAACCAGCGTTTATATTTTTATGAAAAAAATATTTTAATTTAATTGCCAAATTGTAAAGTTAAGTGCAACTAAATTATTTTTCTAACCAAATATTCGATTGGCGAAAGATAATTTAGTATTTTTCTTGGTCTTTGGTTTAAAGACAATATAAATTTATGAACTGCATTTTTAGTAGTGTTTGAAAAATTAAATTTTTTAGGAAATTTTTCTCTAATTAAACCATTAGTATTTTCATTAGTACCTCTTTGTCAAGGTGAATATGCATCAGCAAAATAAATTTTCACATTTAAATTTTTTTCAAGTTGTTGTCAATTAGCAAATTCTTTACCCCTATCAAATGTCATAGTCTTAACAAGATTATTTGGAAGAATTGATAAATAATGACTAATATTTTTGTTAATAACTTTAGTAGTTCTATTTTCAACTAATATTGCTAAAGTAAATCTTGATGTTCTTTCAACTAAAGTTATTAAACATGATTTACTTTTACCTCGTGATGATACTACAGTATCACCTTCTCAATGGCCAAGAGTTATGCGATTATTAACATTTCGTTCTTTAATGGATTTACCATTAAATTTACCCCGATTTTCTTGAGATTTTCGTTTCTTACCTTTTCTTCTTAAATTTTTACTAGTAACCTTTTCAAGTAATCCAGAATAAATTCAATTGTAAATTGTTTTAAAACTAATAATTCATTCTTGATGAAAATTTTTAATTCTGCCATAAATTTGTTCAGGCGATCAACCTAATAATAATTTTTGTTGTACATATTTTACTAATTCTCTATTTTTAAATTTATGAAAATAAACATGTAATTGTTTTCTATTTTCTGCTTTATTTTGTGCAATTAATGAAAAATAATGATTATTATCTTTATTTCTATTAACTTCTCGATTAATAGTACTAATACTTCGATTAAGATTTTTAGCTATTTCACTAATTTTTACTTTAAATTTCAATTGATTCTCAATATAAATTCTTTCATCTATGCCAAGATGTTTGTATCCCATATAAAAACTCCTTAAATTTACTTTTTCTAAAATAAACTTAGCATCATGAAATTTTTATATGAAATCTTTTGCAATTTTATTTACTTGCCAAATTGTAAAGTTAAGTGCAACTAAATTATTTTTCTAACCAAATATTCGATTGGCGAAAGATAATTTAGTATTTTTCTTGGTCTTTGGTTTAAAGACAATATAAATTTATGAACTGCATTTTTAGTAGTGTTTGAAAAATTAAATTTTTTAGGAAATTTTTCTCTAATTAAACCATTAGTATTTTCATTAGTACCTCTTTGTCAAGGTGAATATGCATCAGCAAAATAAATTTTCACATTTAAATTTTTTTCAAGTTGTTGTCAATTAGCAAATTCTTTACCCCTATCAAATGTTATAGTCTTAACAAGATTATTTGGAAGAATTGATAAATAATGACTAATATTTTTGTTAATAACTTTAGTAGTTCTATTTTCAACTAATATTGCTAAAGTAAATCTTGATGTTCTTTCAACTAAAGTTATTAAACATGATTTACTTTTACCTCGTGATGATACTACAGTATCACCTTCTCAATGGCCAAGAGTTATGCGATTATTAACATTTCGTTCTTTAATGGATTTACCATTAAATTTACCCCGATTTTCTTGAGATTTTCGTTTCTTACCTTTTCTTCTTAAATTTTTACTAGTAACCTTTTCAAGTAATCCAGAATAAATTCAATTGTAAATTGTTTTAAAACTAATAATTCATTCTTGATGAAAATTTTTAATTCTGCCATAAATTTGTTCAGGCGATCAACCTAATAATAATTTTTGTTGTACATATTTTACTAATTCTCTATTTTTAAATTTATGAAAATAAACATGTAATTGTTTTCTATTTTCTGCTTTATTTTGTGCAATTAATGAAAAATAATGATTATTATCTTTATTTCTATTAACTTCTCGATTAATAGTACTAATACTTCGATTAAGATTTTTAGCTATTTCACTAATTTTTACTTTAAATTTCAATTGATTCTCAATATAAATTCTTTCATCTATGCCAAGATGTTTGTATCCCATATAAAAACTCCTTAAATTTACTTTTTCTAAAATAAACTTAGCATCATGAAATTTTTATATGAAATCTTTTGCAATTTTATTTACTTGCACTTACAAGTATAATTCAGCTTATGAAAATAAACATGTAATTGTTTTCTATTTTCTGCTTTATTTTGTGCAATTAATGAAAAATAATGATTATTATCTTTATTTCTATTAACTTCTCGATTAATAGTACTAATACTTCGATTAAGATTTTTAGCTATTTCACTAATTTTTACTTTAAATTTCAATTGATTCTCAATATAAATTCTTTCATCTATGCCAAGATGTTTGTATCCCATATAAAAACTCCTTAAATTTACTTTTTCTAAAATAAACTTAGCATCATGAAATTTTTATATGAAATCTTTTGCAATTTTATTTACTTGCACTTACAAGTATAATTCAGCAATTGAAAAAATTACTTTTATAACTTTTCGAAAATTTTCAGCAATTCCTCTAGAGTTAAGTGATTTTAGTTCTTTACAATATTTTTCATTTTATAACAGTATGAAAACTTATCGGGAGACAGCAAATAAAAGTTTTTCTAATTATATGCAACAAAGATTAAAATGAGATTTATTACAATAGACTTGGTACATAACTATAACATTTTATGCCGACTAAACTATAAAATTCATTTTTATCTTTGTATTTATCTAACATTTGTATTTCATCTAAAAAATAATTATCAAAATAGTAGATAAAATTAAAGGTTATGTACCAAGTCTAATATATTAGAAAATACATTAATAAGAAGCATGCTGTAATGAATTATGCCATTAGTTATGATACGCAATATGAGAGAACAACGGTTGAACAATCATATTTAGTAGCTGAACCTAAATGGATTAATTATGGTTTGTCATTTTTAACTAAATTAGAAAATGAAGTTATTTTATTAAAGTCACAAGATTATTCTAATGAAGAAATATCCCATAAATTAAATATTAGTTATAAAAGTGTTGATAATGCTTATCAACGAGCAAAAGTTAAATTACAAAAAAATCGTGATTGTATGTAAGGCAAGGTTAAAAATATGAAACAAGGATATTATCAAAGTCCGGTGGGATTAGTAATGGTTACTAGTCAAAATAATAAAATTACTAATATTAGTTTTATTTTAGCTTGTCCTTTGTTTTCATCATTATCAAAAGAAATAAAACAATGTTTACAAGAAATTGCTGAATATTTTATTAAACAAAGAAAAGCATTTTCGTTTGATTATATGTTAAATACAACTAAGTTTAGTCAAAAGGTATTAGAAGCAACAAAGCAAATCCCTTATGGTGAGACAAGAACTTATAGTGACATTGCTAAAATGATTAATCATCCATTAGCAGTCCGAGCAGTGGGGTCGGCATTAAAAAGAAATCCGTTAGCAATTAGTATTCCGTGTCATCGGGTTATTAATAAAAATAGTAAGCGGATTAATTATCTTTATGGGGTAGAAATTAAATTAGCATTGTTAGCATGAGAAGGTGTGATATAAGTGTTGTTTGTTTAAGAATATATCGCTAATAACTTTACACCACCCTAATATAATTGTTATTTGACAGCATATTTTTGTTATTATATAATGTATATGGATAAAAGGGAGAAAGATAATGCAACAAAAAATTATTTTAGTTTGCGATCAATGTCTGTCAAGAAACTATAATACTTTTACTAATAGTTCTAATCAAACTGTTAGATTATCTTTAAAAAAGTTTTGTAAGCACTGTAATCAACATACAATTCATAAGGAAACAAGATAATATTTAGAGAGGAAATAAATATTGATGGCTAAAGAAAAGCACAAAGTAAAAAAGGTAAAATCGGAACATAAGGCATTAAAAGTTAAAAAAACTAAACCGATTTTAGGACAAAGAAAAGTTAGTTCACAAACTAAAGAGGCGATTATTAAAAAAAGTATTTTAGATTCAAAAATAAATGGAAATCGTGGTCGGAGATTTAAAAAATCTTTACTGGATTTACCATTATTAATGACTAGAGAAATGCGTCGTGTTCGTTGAGCAAAAAGTTTGCAGTTAAATAAAAAATTTTGATTAACTGTTGGATTTATTACTTTCTTTGCAATTTTCTTTGCAATTGTTCAAACATTATTACAATTAATTTTAGAAGTTAGTAAAATTTTAGTTATTTAATAAGGAGTAGAAAAAGATGATAAAAGAAGATATTAAACAAGAAAAGGATTCTAGTGATTTATTAGGTAAGTGATATACAATTAATTGCTATAGTGGTCATGAAGAAAAAGTTAAAGAAGATTTATTACAACGAGTTGAAACTTTAAATATGAAAGACTTTATTTTTGATGTGCGGATTGTGAAACAGCAAGAAATGTCAAAAAAAACAAAATCAATGATTGGCAAAAATCCATATCCGGGTTATTTGTTTGTTAATATGATTATGAATGATGATGCTTGATTTATTGTTAGAAATACTCCTGGTGTTACTGGGTTTATTGGGTCTAGTGGAAATTGATCCAAACCGTTTCCATTATCGCGTACTGAAGCTAGAGATATGTTAAGACGCAGTGAAGAAAAAAGTAATATTAGTAGTAAAAAAGTTCAACAAGTATTTGTTGCTGATTTTAAAGAAGGAGACCTAGTTAAAATATTATCAGGAGCTTTTGAGAATAAAGAAGGTGAAGTTATTGGTATGGATTATAGTAAAGGCGTAGCAACAATTAATATTGAAGTTTTTGGGGGAAGATATGTTCCTGTGGAAGCTGAATTTAGTTATTGTGAGAAAGTTAATTAGTTTTGTAAGTAAGTAGTTAGTATTTTAAATACTAACTACTTTTTTTATTTTAAATTTAAAAAATTATAGTGTTTCTTGGCAAATATTTGATACAATGTAATTAATCAAAGGTATTACTAAATACTATACTTATTTATTAAAAAATAGAGAAAAAATTTATTAGTAATTTAATTAACTTAGATTTAAAATAATTAAATAATTTTTTGTAATGCTGAATTATACTTGTAAGTGCAAGTAAATAAAATTGCAAAAGATTTCATATAAAAATTTCATGATGCTAAGTTTATTTTAGAAAAAGTAAATTTAAGGAGTTTTTATATGGGATACAAACATCTTGGCATAGATGAAAGAATTTATATTGAGAATCAATTGAAATTTAAAGTAAAAATTAGTGAAATAGCTAAAAATCTTAATCGAAGTATTAGTACTATTAATCGAGAAGTTAATAGAAATAAAGATAATAATCATTATTTTTCATTAATTGCACAAAATAAAGCAGAAAATAGAAAACAATTACATGTTTATTTTCATAAATTTAAAAATAGAGAATTAGTAAAATATGTACAACAAAAATTATTATTAGGCTGATCGCCTGAACAAATTTATGGCAGAATTAAAAATTTTCATCAAGAATGAATTATTAGTTTTAAAACAATTTACAATTGAATTTATTCTGGATTACTTGAAAAGGTTACTAGTAAAAATTTAAGAAGAAAAGGTAAGAAACGAAAATCTCAAGAAAATCGGGGTAAATTTAATGGTAAATCCATTAAAGAACGAAATGTTAATAATCGCATAACTCTTGGCCATTGAGAAGGTGATACTGTAGTATCATCACGAGGTAAAAGTAAATCATGTTTAATAACTTTAGTTGAAAGAACATCAAGATTTACTTTAGCAATATTAGTTGAAAATAGAACTACTAAAGTTATTAACAAAAATATTAGTCATTATTTATCAATTCTTCCAAATAATCTTGTTAAGACTATAACATTTGATAGGGGTAAAGAATTTGCTAATTGACAACAACTTGAAAAAAATTTAAATGTGAAAATTTATTTTGCTGATGCATATTCACCTTGACAAAGAGGTACTAATGAAAATACTAATGGTTTAATTAGAGAAAAATTTCCTAAAAAATTTAATTTTTCAAACACTACTAAAAATGCAGTTCATAAATTTATATTGTCTTTAAACCAAAGACCAAGAAAAATACTAAATTATCTTTCGCCAATCGAATATTTGGTTAGAAAAATAATTTAGTTGCACTTAACTTTACAATTTGGCAATATTGTTAATTTAATAGTCATTGGATAAATGATAAATCCTATATAGGAGGTGATTGATATAATAATTTGTGTATTTATTTCCCAATTTTTTATATTTAAAATTAGTTTTAATAAAATTTTAGGAGGCATTAAGTAAATGGCAAAAGATAATAATAAAAAGGGACAAGAAGCTCTTATAAAAGAACAATTAGAAGCTTTAACACGATTACAAAATAATTTACAACAAATTTTTACATCAGATGTACTTACTATGAATGAAGAACCTGCAAATCCAACTTTAGAACAGTTAAAAGCCGACTTGCTTGCAAAACAACAAGAAATGATGGCATTAAATAACCAAATTAATAGTTTAGAGGCTGATAATGATGGTGGTAAGAATGATGCTACTATTGCTGCATTGCGAGTACAAGTTGCTACTAAACAAAGAAATAAATGATTTAAATGACAAAATTGCTGCCTTAGAAGGTAAAGAACCGACTTTAGAACAATTAAAGGTGCAATTAGAAGAAAAAAATCAGGAAATTATTGCGTTGCAAGCAAAAATTAAGGAATTAGAAGGCAATGTGGGAACTGATTGTCAAGAATTTAAAGATGAAATTGTGAAGTTGCAAGCAAGAATTAAAGAGTTAGAAGATGGTAATATTGGTACTGATTGTAAAAAATTTGAGGATGAGATTATTGTATTGAAGGCAAGAATTAAAGAGTTAGAAGGTAATGTGGGCGGTGATTGTACAAAGTTAGAGGAAGAGGTAAAAGCTTTGAAAACACAATTAGAAGATAAAAGTAAAGAAATTCTTGGATTGCAAGCGAGAATTAAAGAATTAGAAACTGGTAATGATGTTGATTGTCAAGAATTTAAAGATAAAATCGTTGAATTAGAAGCTAAAATCAAAGAGTTAGAAGAAGACAATGATGATATTGACTGTAAAAATTTAGAAAAAGAAATTTTAATTAATCAAGAAATTTTAAATAAATTGCAAAAAGAATTAATTGGTAAAGATAATCTTGAAGTGATAGCAGAAATTGAAGAATTAGAAAATGATATCATTTTATTAGAACAAGAAAATTGTCAATTATTTAAAAAAATTCGTGAATTAAAATGTGAACCTAAAAAAAATGAAAGCGAAATAGCTATTCTTACAGATACTATTCGGAGCAACGAAAGTAAAATTATGATGCAAAAGAAAAGAATTGAATTATTAAAAAGAAAAGATAAAACAATAAGTAATCTTTATGAAAATTTAAAAGATAAATTATGTGATTTAGGTAATGAAATTCAAATTAATAATGAATTAATTTGTAAATCTCGGGAAGATAATTTTGATAGTAAGCGTTGCATTATTAAGTTATTAGAAGAAATAATGGCTAAAGATAATTATAATAATTGTAACTTAAAAGGAATTTTAGGTAGTTTAAGTAATAAAATTGAAACAAATAATTGCTTAATTGATAAAATAGGCGATGATAGTGAATGTTTGAGGGAGTTAATTGATAAAATGGGACACGATTTAAATAGAAAATTGGAAAGACATAGTTGTTTAGTTGAAAAGCAAGATGCTTGTTTGAAAAAAGTTTTACAAGAAATGATGATGAAGAGAAATGATTATTTTCAAGTAAAAGAATCGTTATGTCATTTAAATAAAAATTTGGAAGTTAATAATGATTTAATTAACAAAATATGCTGTGATTCAAGAGTAAATAGAAGACATAATCAAAATTTTAATCATTTACGAGATGAAAATTTAATTATTGAGCAACCTAATTTTTGTAAAGATAAGGTGGTAACTTGTGATTCAAGATATAAGCAATTAATATGCAATTGTAAATTTAATAAAAAAGAAGAATGTAGAAATGAATGTCTTATAACTTCTAAACAAATAGAATGCGATTGTTTTTATATTAAAAAGAATAAAGAAGTAATAAATAAGTGTAAAATCATTAAAAAAGATTGTTATGAAGACCGCTATCATCCTTGTGAAGTAGTTTGTAAAGAACGCGAATGTGAAAGAAATAATAACTGTTCTAACTGTTAGTAAATAGAAGAAAGTATTAAATAATGTTAATTAAAATAATAGTTGTTTGATTACGAACAACTATTATTTTTTTAAATCAATAACTTACTGTTAATATTAATATGGAAATAAACTAATTTAGTGGTGAGGAGATTATTTAATTGCTGGATAATTATAACTGAATAAATTTGTTTATTTTCTAATAGGGGCGCATAAAGTTTTGTTAGGTGGGTAAAGATTTGAATAATTTTGAAAGAAAAGCAACTAAAAATTTATTACCTTTTTACTTGAAAAATAATTAATAAAACAAAATATTTAATATTAACAAACATATTCTTAATAAAAGGTTATAAAAACTAAGTAAAATGCTTATAAAAACAACATTAAAATAATTTTTTACAACAAAAATCATACATAAGAAATATATACTTAATTTGCATATTGAAATAATTTATAGTAAATGACTATTTTTTCTTTTTTAAAAAATACCTAAGAAAACTAAACGCGACCTTCTAATAGTAGTTATGTTGAATTGTGACAGTAATAATGTTATTATATATAAGCCTGAAAAAAATAGGTTAATGTGGGAGAGATATCGTTGACCACAGCGAGAACAATTATGTATAGGAGGTGTTGCTCGTGGCTAAAAAAATTAAAAGAATTGCTAAATTACAGTTTAATGCGGCACAAGCTAAGCCAGGTCCGGAATTGGCTTCATTAGGGATTAATATGCCACAATTTTGTATTGCTTTTAATGATGCAACAAAAACAAGAATGGGTGATGTTGTCCCTGTTGTTATTACTGCTTATGATGATAAGTCATTTGATTTTGTTTTAAAAACAACGCCAGCAGCTGTTTTATTAAAAAGAGCAGCTAATATTGAAAAAGGTTCAAGTAGTAGTAAAAAAGAAAAAGTAGCAACGATTACTGAAGATAAAATCAGAGAAATTGCTGAATATAAAATGGTTGATTTAAATGCTAATGATATTGAAAAGGCAATGAAAATTATTGAAGGAACAGCAAGAAATATGGGAATTGTTGTTGAAAAGCTATCAAAAGGGGAACAAAAATAGTTATGGTAATTGTTAAAAAGAGTCGTTATTCTAAAAATTATCAAAAAGTATCCCAAATGTTTGATAAAACTAAAATATATTCAATTGATGAAGCTGTTTCATTAGTTAAAAAAACTTCAATAACAAAATTTGATGCTACGGTTGAGTTAGTTTTTCTTTTAAATGTTGATCCAAGACATGCTGATCAACAACTTCGTGGAGCGTTAGTATTACCGGCAGGAACTGGTAAAAAACAAAGAATTTTAGTATTAACTAATAGTATGAATCAAGTGGCGATTGATAATAAAGCTGATTTTGTTGGTGGTAAGGATTTAATTGAAAAAATTCAAAAAGAAAATTGATTTGATTTTGATGTTATTATTGCAACACCAGATATTATGGCTGAATTAGGAAAGATTGGTAAAATATTAGGACCTAAGGGTTTAATGCCAAATCCAAAAACAGGAACGGTAACTACTGATGTGCAAAAAGCAATTGCAGAAATTCGTAAGGGTAAGATTGAATATCGTGTTGATAAACAAGGTAATGTTCATGTAATTATTGGTAAGGTTTCTTTTAGTGAAGAGCAGTTAAAGGAAAATTATCAAGCGATTTATGAAACGCTTAGAAAAGTTCGTCCCGCAGCCGTTAAAGGTGCTTATGTAAAAAATATTAGTATTAGCACTACTATGGGACCAGCGATTAAAGTTGCTATTGAGCATTAATGATATAATATAATGTTTTAAAGTGGTAGAGAAGATTTTTCTCTACTATTTTTTTATATATTATTCTTATAATCTTTGCGATTAGTTAGTAGTATTGCTAATAACTGGTAATTTTGATATAACTATAATAAGTAATTATTTTAAGGTAATGCTATTGAGGTGTACATTCGTAATGAAAAATAATCAAACGAAGTATGATGTTATTATTATTGGAGCTGGATTTTCTGGTTTAGCGGCAGCATTACGCTTAAAACCTTATAAGTTAAAAGTGCTGAATTATACTTGTAAGTGCAAGTAAATAAAATTGCAAAAGATTTCATATAAAAATTTCATGATGCTAAGTTTATTTTAGAAAAAGTAAATTTAAGGAGTTTTTATATGGGATACAAACATCTTGGCATAGATGAAAGAATTTATATTGAGAATCAATTGAAATTTAAAGTAAAAATTAGTGAAATAGCTAAAAATCTTAATCGAAGTATTAGTACTATTAATCGAGAAGTTAATAGAAATAAAGATAATAATCATTATTTTTCATTAATTGCACAAAATAAAGCAGAAAATAGAAAACAATTACATGTTTATTTTCATAAGCTGAATTATACTTGTAAGTGCAAGTAAATAAAATTGCAAAAGATTTCATATAAAAATTTCATGATGCTAAGTTTATTTTAGAAAAAGTAAATTTAAGGAGTTTTTATATGGGATACAAACATCTTGGCATAGATGAAAGAATTTATATTGAGAATCAATTGAAATTTAAAGTAAAAATTAGTGAAATAGCTAAAAATCTTAATCGAAGTATTAGTACTATTAATCGAGAAGTTAATAGAAATAAAGATAATAATCATTATTTTTCATTAATTGCACAAAATAAAGCAGAAAATAGAAAACAATTACATGTTTATTTTCATAAATTTAAAAATAGAGAATTAGTAAAATATGTACAACAAAAATTATTATTAGGTTGATCGCCTGAACAAATTTATGGCAGAATTAAAAATTTTCATCAAGAATGAATTATTAGTTTGCTGAATTATACTTGTAAGTGCAAGTAAATAAAATTGCAAAAGATTTCATATAAAAATTTCATGATGCTAAGTTTATTTTAGAAAAAGTAAATTTAAGGAGTTTTT
Source organism: Spiroplasma endosymbiont of Tipula paludosa (assembly GCF_964264785.1). Lineage (NCBI taxonomy): Bacteria > Bacillati > Mycoplasmatota > Mollicutes > Entomoplasmatales > Spiroplasmataceae > Spiroplasma > Spiroplasma endosymbiont of Tipula paludosa. The sequence goes on along the minus strand of NZ_OZ183484.1, from coordinate 973,783 downwards.
ATATGGGATACAAACATCTTGGCATAGATGAAAGAATTTATATTGAGAATCAATTGAAATTTAAAGTAAAAATTAGTGAAATAGCTAAAAATCTTAATCGAAGTATTAGTACTATTAATCGAGAAGTTAATAGAAATAAAGATAATAATCATTATTTTTCATTAATTGCACAAAATAAAGCAGAAAATAGAAAACAATTACATGTTTATTTTCATAAATTTAAAAATAGAGAATTAGTAAAATATGTACAACAAAAATTATTATTAGGTTGATCGCCTGAACAAATTTATGGCAGAATTAAAAATTTTCATCAAGAATGAATTATTAGTTTTAAAACAATTTACAATTGAATTTATTCTGGATTACTTGAAAAGGTTACTAGTAAAAATTTAAGAAGAAAAGGTAAGAAACGAAAATCTCAAGAAAATCGGGGTAAATTTAATGGTAAATCCATTAAAGAACGAAATGTTAATAATCGCATAACTCTTGGCCATTGAGAAGGTGATACTGTAGTATCATCACGAGGTAAAAGTAAATCATGTTTAATAACTTTAGTTGAAAGAACATCAAGATTTACTTTAGCAATATTAGTTGAAAATAGAACTACTAAAGTTATTAACAAAAATATTAGTCATTATTTATCAATTCTTCCAAATAATCTTGTTAAGACTATAACATTTGATAGGGGTAAAGAATTTGCTAATTGACAACAACTTGAAAAAAATTTAAATGTGAAAATTTATTTTGCTGATGCATATTCACCTTGACAAAGAGGTACTAATGAAAATACTAATGGTTTAATTAGAGAAAAATTTCCTAAAAAATTTAATTTTTCAAACACTACTAAAAATGCAGTTCATAAATTTATATTGTCTTTAAACCAAAGACCAAGAAAAATACTAAATTATCTTTCGCCAATCGAATATTTGGTTAGAAAAATAATTTAGTTGCACTTAACTTTACAATTTGGCATTTACTTAAATTAATTAATAATTTAAAAAATATATCCCTAATATTAAGTAGACAAGCAACCCTAAATTATGTGATACAATTAAGAGACATTACTCGAAAGGAGAAATAATGACTGATAATTGTAGATTACGCTGTGTTGCCTGCCAATGTACTTGTCGTACACCGGGAGCAGAACATCAAAGTAATAATATAAATAACTGTAGTGACTGTCCGACTTGTAAACCAGAAGACAATCATGAAAGAAAGCCACCCCGTAAATTTTAAAAAATGAACCTAATGCAGGTTCATTTTTTCATTAGACTATTTTTAGACTATTTAAGATATAATAGACTTGGTACATAACCTTTAATTTTATCTACTATTTTGATAATTATTTTTTAGATGAAATACAAATGTTAGATAAATACAAAGATAAAAATGAATTTTATAGTTTAGTCGGCATAAAATGTTATAGTTATGTACCAAGTCTAATATAAAATATATTTGAATTATTTTGATAATTTATTATATAATTATGTTATGAAGAGAAAACAACAAAAAGGTGGTCTAATGAATGACAATGATAAATCATCTAGCTCTATTATATAAAATCTCGCAACTTAAAGAAAAGTTATACATTGACTTATTAAGAAAATTAGAAATTAAAAATCTAATGCCTGTACATATAAATATTTTATTAGTAATTGAAAAGATCAAAGATAAACCCATTATTGTTAATGTTGCAAAAGAACTTTGCAAATCCAAAGCTGACACATCAGCCGTGATATCAACATTAGTTAAAAAGGGATATATTACTTGTAAAGTTCTTGCTAGTGACCGTCGTTCAAAACTATTAACTTTAACTCCTAAAGCACAAGAAATCATTAAAAAAGCGGCATTAATCAAAGAACAAATTGATAGCATTTTGTTAAATAAATTAAATAGTATTGAAAAAAATATGCTTCATTCTTATTTATTAACCGCAGGAAACAATTTAGAAGTAGCTTTAAAATCTGACTCTTCATTAGTTTAAAGTTAACAATATAGAAAAAAACCTTGTAAAATTACAAGGTTTTTTTCTAATTTCCAAAATCAAAATTATTAGGGTCAGGACCTTTTCTTGATTGTGGTAAACTATCAATTCACTTCATATGTTCATCACTAATTTTAAAATCATCAATCGCACTATTTTCAATAATTCGCGTCTTATGCATTGACTTGGGAATTATTAAACTTTGATGTTGATAAGCCCATCGTAAAAATAATTGTTGAATGGTTTTATTATATTCACGAGCAATCTGCTCACAAGTTTCTGGTAAAGAGTCATGATATTTCATTGTTCCTCAACCAATAGTTATAATATTATTTTTTTGATGATATGCTCTTAATTCTGTTTGATTTAATCCCGGATGAAACTCAATTTGATTAGCAACTGGTAACTCTTTAGCATCTTGTTTTAATTGTTCTAACTGCTCAATATTAAAATTACTAACACCAATCGCACGAGCTTTTTTAGCACGATATATTTCCTCTAATACTTCTCAAGCAATTTTACGATTATTTCACGGTCAATGCATTAAAAATAAATCAACAAATTCCAAACCTAATTTTTCTAACGAGCTATCAATCTCTTGTAAATACTGTTCTTTTGTTAATTCATTACCTCAAAGTTTAGTCGTAACAAAAATTTCACTGCGAGAAATCTTACTTTCTTTAATTGCTTGCCCAACGATTTCTTCATTCCCATAAATTTTAGCCGTATCAATATGACGATAACCCTGATTTAAAGCTTCTAAAATCGCTTCCTTACCTAATTCATTATTTTCAATTTTATATGTTCCAAAACCCATAACTGGCATCATAATACCATTATGTAATTTAACTTTTTCATCTAAAATAGTCCTTTTTTTCATAAAAAACCCCTTTATAAATATTTATTTACTATATTTCATTTTATGGCGGAGAGTACGGGATTCGAACCCGTGGAATCCTTTGGGATTCATCACCTTTCCAAGATGACTGTTTAAACCACTCACACAACTCTCCAATGGTGCTGGTTAAGAGAATTGAACTCTTGACCTCACCCTTACCATGGGTGTGCTCTACCGACTGAGCTAAACCAGCAATTGATATTTCCTTCTCCATTATAACTTGTTTGCGACATTAAATAAATGATAATAAAATCTCATCTAAATTTTCTCACTCATCTTGATAACAAAAAAGAAAATTATTTTTAATATTTAGTTTCTTTTTTACTATTAGTTTATTAATCGCATTTTGAAAATATTCATAAGCTACTTGATTTTGCTTTATTCGCAAATCAACGCCTTCAATTAGTCCTAATCCCATAATAAAAATTTCTCCATAATATTCTTGTTTTGTAATTTTAGTAATTGTTTGTCGCCATAGTGGATATTCATTAGTATTTTGGCAAATAACTATTTGTGAATTTTTATGAAAAGAACTAGCCCCCATACCAACACCTAAATAATTTTGTAAAGTTCAATAACTATATTGATGTTGTGATTTAATGCCTTTATTAGTAATAAAATTATTTTTCTCATAAGGTAAATAACCATTTTCTTTTAAAATATTTTTTAATCATTGATATGTAATTACAACACAATTATTATCGGCTTCATAATAACTAATATGACCAACAGGTAATTTTCTTAAAATCTTTAAATCATTTTCAATAACAGCTTTAGAATATCCTTTTAAATTATAAAATAAATCAATTGCTTGATTTTTAAAACCACTAACTAATGCTTTATTAATTTGCTTAACATAATTGACATTATCACAATAATTATTTTGTAATAATACCGCCTGACTAAACAAAATTACTTTTCATATTAACCGATTAACACCATAACTATTTCATAACAAAAATAATTCATCAGTATTATTACAATGTAATTCTAAATTATATTCAATAATATTCCTTGCTAATGGTTGTAATATATTTAAAATTCGCTGTCATTGTTCAAAATCAAGGTCACGAGAACAATTAACAGCAATATATATTGTTTGTAACTGCTGTAAATTTTCTCGCTCAGAAATTATTTCTTGTTCAATATTATCAATAATAACATTAAAATCTTGTTTAACAATTAATTTTTGATTAATGGTCGCGTTTAGTTTTCTTAGGTATTGCTTTGAAGAAGTAAAACAATCAGCTAATTATATTATTTAATTACTAAACTAACCATACCTTTCTTGTTATTGTCATTTTTATTCATTAGACTTGGTACATAACCTTTAATTTTATCTACTATTTTGATAATATTATTTACTAGGTGAAGTACAAATGTTAGATAAATACAAAGACGAAAATGAATTTTATAGTCTAATAGGCATAAAATATAAAACTTTCATGAAGATGGTAGAAATTTTAAAAGAAGCCAAAGCTAAACAAAAACAAATTGGTGGTAGACCAAATAAATTATCAATAGAGCAAAGATTACTTATGACTTTAGAATACTGAAAAGAATATAGTACATATCGTATTATTGCAAAAAAATATAATATTAGTCATGTTAGTTGTATTCGTAATATCTTTTGAGTTGAAAATACTCTAATAAAAAATAGTCACTTTCATATACCTGGCAAAAAGATATTATTGGAACATAAAGTTACTAATAATAATTTATTAGCAATTGATGCTACAGAAATTCCAATTGAAAGAATTAAAAAAAACTAAAATTATTATTTTCTGGTAAGAAAAGGCAACATTCATTAAAATCACAAATAATTATTGATTTATTTAACAATAAAATTATTTCAGTAGATTTTTGTTATGGCAGTATTCATGATTATAAGTTATTTTTAAAATCAAATACACTTATAAATCCAAAATTAGAATTAATTGCCGATTCAGGCTATCAAGGTTTGCAAAATGTTCATAAAAATACATTATTGCCAATTAAAAAGAGTAAAAATAATCCCTTAAATCCAGATAAAAAGGAATATAATAGCTTTTTAAGTAAAGTTAGAATTGCCATTGAACATGTTTTTGCTAGATTAAAAAGATTTAAAATACTAGTTTATCGTTATCGCAATAAGATTAGAAGATTTGGATTACGATTTAACTTAATTTCAGGAATATATAATTTTGAATTAAGCTAGTTATAGTTATGTACCAAGTCTATTACTATTTTATCATATTATTGAATTTTTACACAATGAAAAATTATTAATTTTATTAAATTTTAATTAATATTTTTACTTACTGCTGAATTATACTTGTAAGTGCAAGTAAATAAAATTGCAAAAGATTTCATATAAAAATTTCATGATGCTAAGTTTATTTTAGAAAAAGTAAATTTAAGGAGTTTTTATATGGGATACAAACATCTTGGCATAGATGAAAGAATTTATATTGAGAATCAATTGAAATTTAAAGTAAAAATTAGTGAAATAGCTAAAAATCTTAATCGAAGTATTAGTACTATTAATCGAGAAGTTAATAGAAATAAAGATAATAATCATTATTTTTCATTAATTGCACAAAATAAAGCAGAAAATAGAAAACAATTACATGTTTATTTTCATAAATTTAAAAATAGAGAATTAGTAAAATATGTACAACAAAAATTATTATTAGGTTGATCGCCTGAACAAATTTATGGCAGAATTAAAAATTTTCATCAAGAATGAATTATTAGTTTTAAAACAATTTACAATTGAATTTATTCTGGATTACTTGAAAAGGTTACTAGTAAAAATTTAAGAAGAAAAGGTAAGAAACGAAAATCTCAAGAAAATCGGGGTAAATTTAATGGTAAATCCATTAAAGAACGAAATGTTAATAATCGCATAACTCTTGGCCATTGAGAAGGTGATACTGTAGTATCATCACGAGGTAAAAGTAAATCATGTTTAATAACTTTAGTTGAAAGAACATCAAGATTTACTTTAGCAATATTAGTTGAAAATAGAACTACTAAAGTTATTAACAAAAATATTAGTCATTATTTATCAATTCTTCCAAATAATCTTGTTAAGACTATAAAATTTGATAGGGGTAAAGAATTTGCTAATTGACAACAACTTGAAAAAAATTTAAATGTGAAAATTTATTTTGCTGATGCATATTCACCTTGACAAAGAGGTACTAATGAAAATACTAATGGTTTAATTAGAGAAAAATTTCCTAAAAAATTTAATTTTTCAAACACTACTAAAAATGCAGTTCATAAATTTATATTGTCTTTAAACCAAAGACCAAGAAAAATACTAAATTATCTTTCGCCAATCGAATATTTGGTTAGAAAAATAATTTAGTTGCACTTAACTTTACAATTTGGCTAATAAATGAACATCGCTATTAAATTTTTCTTTTCATTTAGTTTCTGTTTCATCTCTAAAAATTAAAATATCAAAAATAGCTACTTCTATAATTTAAATAAAAAATACTAGCGGCACAATACTGTGTTATATATTTAATATTCTTACTTACATATTTGCAAAAATCCAAAAACAAAATTATAATATCAATATTTATTTAATACGCCCCCATTATTATTTCGGTCTTTCTCAGGAAATATTTTTAATTGTTCCTTTTGTAAAAGCATAATAAAAATTTGTCATCATTTGAATAATTTGTTGTTCAGAAGAACCTAATACATTATTTGCTTTCGCCATTTGCAAAAAATAATAATCCATTTCTTTAGTTTGCATATCTTGTTTTCACTGAATAATAAGCGCATAATGTTCCTTTAAAATATGAGGATAATGCTTTGCTAAAAAATTAAACGCATAATAACTAATATCAATAAATGGTAATAATTGCTCTTTAATAGCTCCAATTAATGACAAATGCATTGCCACTAGTGGATCATCAAGTTTAGGTCATAAAATTCCCGGCGTGTCTAGTAAATGAATATTTTGCGCTAACTTGACTCATTGAATCCCTCTCGTAACTCCTGGTTGATTAGCAACATTACTTACTTTTCTTTTAACTAAATTATTAATTAACCGTGATTTGCCGACATTAGGAATCCCAATAATCATCACCTTAATTTGTCAATTTGGAATGCCACGAGATTTTTGATGATTAATTTTATCTTTCAATAATTGATTAATTAATAAAATAATTTCATTTTTGGGTTGATCAACTAATAAATTAGTTAATACTACTTTAACTAACGGGTCTTTTTTTAAAAATGCCATTCATTCTTGATTTACTTTCATATCACTTAAATCTTTTTTATTCAAAATAATAATTCGTGGTTTATTTTTAAATAATTCTTGAATAATTGGATTAATACTAGAGTTAATGGCTCGCGCATCGCGAAGTTCAATTACTAAATCAACTAATGCTAATTTTTCTTTCATCAAGCGAATAGCTTTTGCCATATGACCTGGAAATCAATTAATATTTAACTTTTCCATTAATATGTCTCCTTAATTGAAAAATAAAGGCAAATTCTACCTTTACCTTTATTAATTATTATCCCTTATTTCTCTTATTAGAACTAACTACTTCTTTAATTCTTGCAGCTTTACCAATAAGATCACGCATATAGTATAACTTCGCTCTTCTAACACGACCAATTTTTAAAACTTCAATTTTATTTATTAGCGGTGAATGTAAAGGGAAAGTTCTTTCAACACTAGTACTACCAGTAAGTTTTCTTACAGTAAAACTAGAACTAATACCTGACCCTTGACGCTTTAAAACTAAACCAGTAAAAACTTGTGTTCGTTTTTTGTTACCTTCATTAATTTCAACAGCAACACTTACTGTATCGCCAGATTTAAATTTTGGAATATCAGTACGAAGTTGTTGTTCAGTAATTTGTCGATCTAATTGCATATTCATAACAATTGCTCCTTCCATTATTATTTATTTTTTATCTTTTTCTAATTCAGCAATTCAAATTTGCTCTTGTGGTGTTAATTGATTTAAGTCAATCAAATCTGGTCGCTTTTTATATGTATTATAAAACGCTTGTTCTTTTCTTCAAATATCAATATTTTTATGATGACCTGATAATAAGACATCAGGAACTTGCTGATTATTAAAAACTAATGGTTTAGTAAATACAGGATAATCTAAATACTTATTAGTAAATGAATCATTTTGATGTGATGCTTCTTGAATAACACCTGGTAATAAGCGAATAACAGCATCACTTATAACCATACTGGCAATTTCACCAGCACTAAGAACATAATCACCAATAGATATTTCCATATCAACAAAATCTCTAATTCTTTCATCAAAACCTTCGTAATGACCACAAACTAAAATTAATGAATTATTACTACTAGCCATTGCACTAGCAATATCCTGTTTAAATGTTTTTCCTTGTGGCGATAATAAAATCACTTGACTATTAGGGATTTGCTCACGAGCATAATTTATCGCTGCAACTACAATCGGTGCCATTAATACCATCCCATTACCACCACCATATTGATAAGCATCAACAAGTTGATGATTATCAATAGCAAAATCACGAAGATTAATGATATTAAACTTTACTTTTTCTTTCTTAACAGCATTCTTAATAATTGATGTATTAATAAAACTAACAAAGAGTTCGGGAAATAAAGTGATAATTTGAATTGTTGTCATTAATTTCTTGCCTCCTTTATAATTTATCAATTATTAATTAACTTAACATAAACAGTATTTTGTTCTCAAAGAATATTCATAATAAACTGTGAAACATCGGCCAACATTTTTTGTTCACCAATAACTGTTTGAATAACAAAAACACCGTGCGCTTTAGTAATAAAGTAATCAATCACTTCACCAATAAGTGAATTATCATCAACATTGATAACTTGTAATCCAATATAGTTTTCAACTTCGTCATCATTTACTAAATGAGGATTATTACTAAGTTGAAATAAATCTTGAGTCTTTAAAAATAAAATGTCATTAATATAATCATAATTTTTAAATTTAACTAAAAGATCACCTTTATGACTTCTAGAACTAACAACCGTTAATATTTCATAAGTATAATTATTAGAATCATAAAAATATATATCATGATTAGCATCAAAGAATCGCTCATATTTAGGCATTAAACATCTAATCTTTACTTCGCCCTTTAAAGCATGAGTATTAATAACCTTACCAATTTTAACAAACTTCATTATTCGTTAAAAGCCTCTAAAGATACTTTAATTCTTTTTTGCTCTCTTGATGCCTTAACATTAACTAAACGACGAATCGAATCAATAATTAATCCTTTTTTACCGATTAATCTTGCCAAATCACTATCACTAGTCATAATAAGAATTTCTAATTCATTGTCATTTTCATTTAACATTCTAATTTGAATATTATTAATATCTTTAACAATTGGACTAATTAATATTTTAACAGTATTAATGTAATTCATCATTAGCTAACTCCATTTATTCTCTCGAATTTTTTTCATCAATAACCTTTGCTTCTTTTGAAACTTTAACTGTTGATTTAGAATTACTACTTTTATCATCATTTACTTTGTTTTTAACTTCCTTAGCTAAAACTTCTTTTTTAATCACTTTTTTCTCTGCTGTTGATTTCTTTGCTTTATTTTTTTGTCGTAATTCATGAAATGCCTGCATAATTTTTTCTTTTGCAAATAAACTACGAACTGTTTCAGTTGGTTGAGCACCAACGGTTAATCACTTTAAAGCTAATTCTTTATTAATTTTTAACGAATCATTTAAAGAATCATATGTTCCAATTAATTCAATATATTCACCGTCTCTTTTAATACGAGAATCAATAGCAACAATACGATAAAAAGGTTGTTTAGTTTTTCCCATCCTTTTCAGTCTTAATTTAACCATAAAATATAAGTACTCCTCTCACTATTATTGGTTTAGTTATCTTTTTAAACCATAATTAATAATATCGTTAATCGATATATATGTCAAGTAAGTTTACTTAACAGGTCGCGTTTAGTTTTCTTAGGTATTGCTTTGAAGAAGTAAAACAATCAGCTAATTATATTATTTAATTACTAAACTAACCATACCTTTCTTGTTATTGTCATTTTTATTCATTACTATTTTATCATATTATTGAATTTTTACACAATGAAAAATTATTAATTGGTCGCGTTTAGTTTTCTTAGGTATTTTTTAGCTGAATTATACTTGTAAGTGCAAGTAAATAAAATTGCAAAAGATTTCATATAAAAATTTCATGATGCTAAGTTTATTTTAGAAAAAGTAAATTTAAGGAGTTTTTATATGGGATACAAACATCTTGGCATAGATGAAAGAATTTATATTGAGAATCAATTGAAATTTAAAGTAAAAATTAGTGAAATAGCTAAAAATCTTAATCGAAGTATTAGTACTATTAATCGAGAAGTTAATAGAAATAAAGATAATAATCATTATTTTTCATTAATTGCACAAAATAAAGCAGAAAATAGAAAACAATTACATGTTTATTTTCATAAATTTAAAAATAGAGAATTAGTAAAATATGTACAACAAAAATTATTATTAGGTTGATCGCCTGAACAAATTTATGGCAGAATTAAAAATTTTCATCAAGAATGAATTATTAGTTTTAAAACAATTTACAATTGAATTTATTCTGGATTACTTGAAAAGGTTACTAGTAAAAATTTAAGAAGAAAAGGTAAGAAACGAAAATCTCAAGAAAATCGGGGTAAATTTAATGGTAAATCCATTAGACTTGGTACATAACCTTTAATTTTATCTACTATTTTGATAATTATTTTTTAGATGAAATACAAATGTTAGATAAATACAAAGATGCTGAATTATACTTGTAAGTGCAAGTAAATAAAATTGCAAAAGATTTCATATAAAAATTTCATGATGCTAAGTTTATTTTAGAAAAAGTAAATTTAAGGAGTTTTTATATGGGATACAAACATCTTGGCATAGATGAAAGAATTTATATTGAGAATCAATTGAAATTTAAAGTAAAAATTAGTGAAATAGCTAAAAATCTTAATCGAAGTATTAGTACTATTAATCGAGAAGTTAATAGAAATAAAGATAATAATCATTATTTTTCATTAATTGCACAAAATAAAGCAGAAAATAGAAAACAATTACATGTTTATTTTCATAAATTTAAAAATAGAGAATTAGTAAAATATGTACAACAAAAATTATTATTAGGTTGATCGCCTGAACAAATTTATGGCAGAATTAAAAATTTTCATCAAGAATGAATTATTAGTTTTAAAACAATTTACAATTGAATTTATTCTGGATTACTTGAAAAGGTTACTAGTAAAAATTTAAGAAGAAAAGGTAAGAAACGAAAATCTCAAGAAAATCGGGGTAAATTTAATGGTAAATCCATTAAAGAACGAAATGTTAATAATCGCATAACTCTTGGCCATTGAGAAGGTGATACTGTAGTATCATCACGAGGTAAAAGTAAATCATGTTTAATAACTTTAGTTGAAAGAACATCAAGATTTACTTTAGCAATATTAGTTGAAAATAGAACTACTAAAGTTATTAACAAAAATATTAGTCATTATTTATCAATTCTTCCAAATAATCTTGTTAAGACTATAACATTTGATAGGGGTAAAGAATTTGCTAATTGACAACAACTTGAAAAAAATTTAAATGTGAAAATTTATTTTGCTGATGCATATTCACCTTGACAAAGAGGTACTAATGAAAATACTAATGGTTTAATTAGAGAAAAATTTCCTAAAAAATTTAATTTTTCAAACACTACTAAAAATGCAGTTCATAAATTTATATTGTCTTTAAACCAAAGACCAAGAAAAATACTAAATTATCTTTCGCCAATCGAATATTTGGTTAGAAAAATAATTTAGTTGCACTTAACTTTACAATTTGGCTTTTGTTAATAACTTTAGTAGTTCTATTTTCAACTAATATTGCTAAAGTAAATCTTGATGTTCTTTCAACTAAAGTTATTAAACATGATTTACTTTTACCTCGTGATGATACTACAGTATCACCTTCTCAATGGCCAAGAGTTATGCGATTATTAACATTTCGTTCTTTAATGGATTTACCATTAAATTTACCCCGATTTTCTTGAGATTTTCGTTTCTTACCTTTTCTTCTTAAATTTTTACTAGTAACCTTTTCAAGTAATCCAGAATAAATTCAATTGTAAATTGTTTTAAAACTAATAATTCATTCTTGATGAAAATTTTTAATTCTGCCATAAATTTGTTCAGGCGATCAACCTAATAATAATTTTTGTTGTACATATTTTACTAATTCTCTATTTTTAAATTTATGAAAATAAACATGTAATTGTTTTCTATTTTCTGCTTTATTTTGTGCAATTAATGAAAAATAATGATTATTATCTTTATTTCTATTAACTTCTCGATTAATAGTACTAATACTTCGATTAAGATTTTTAGCTATTTCACTAATTTTTACTTTAAATTTCAATTGATTCTCAATATAAATTCTTTCATCTATGCCAAGATGTTTGTATCCCATATAAAAACTCCTTAAATTTACTTTTTCTAAAATAAACTTAGCATCATGAAATTTTTATATGAAATCTTTTGCAATTTTATTTACTTGCACTTACAAGTATAATTCAGCAATTTAATAACCATTCTTGAAAATCGTATTTTTGTAATACGATTTTCTTAATTTAAGGAGTTTTAAAATGAAATATATTATTTCTCAAGCAGATTTAGCAGATTTAAAAGCAAAAATCCAAAGTTGACTAAGTGCTAATTGCCGCAATCCTTATTACTATAAAACTAAAAAACGCCTTACTGCCTATTTAAACTTATGTACTTATTTCTATATTAGACTTGGTACATAACTATAACATTTTATGCCGACTAAACTATAAAATTCATTTTTATCTTTGTATTTATCTAACATTTGTATTTCATCTAAAAAATAATTATCAAAATAGTAGATAAAATTAAAGGTTATGTACCAAGTCTATTGAAGAAACTACTTTAACAAAACTTGCTGAATTATACTTGTAAGTGCAAGTAAATAAAATTGCAAAAGATTTCATATAAAAATTTCATGATGCTAAGTTTATTTTAGAAAAAGTAAATTTAAGGAGTTTTTATATGGGATACAAACATCTTGGCATAGATGAAAGAATTTATATTGAGAATCAATTGAAATTTAAAGTAAAAATTAGTGAAATAGCTAAAAATCTTAATCGAAGTATTAGTACTATTAATCGAGAAGTTAATAGAAATAAAGATAATAATCATTATTTTTCATTAATTGCACAAAATAAAGCAGAAAATAGAAAACAATTACATGTTTATTTTCATAAATTTAAAAATAGAGAATTAGTAAAATATGTACAACAAAAATTATTATTAGGTTGATCGCCTGAACAAATTTATGGCAGAATTAAAAATTTTCATCAAGAATGAATTATTAGTTTTAAAACAATTTACAATTGAATTTATTCTGGATTACTTGAAAAGGTTACTAGTAAAAATTTAAGAAGAAAAGGTAAGAAACGAAAATCTCAAGAAAATCGGGGTAAATTTAATGGTAAATCCATTAAAGAACGAAATGTTAATAATCGCATAACTCTTGGCCATTGAGAAGGTGATACTGTAGTATCATCACGAGGTAAAAGTAAATCATGTTTAATAACTTTAGTTGAAAGAACATCAAGATTTACTTTAGCAATATTAGTTGAAAATAGAACTACTAAAGTTATTAACAAAAATATTAGTCATTATTTATCAATTCTTCCAAATAATCTTGTTAAGACTATAACATTTGATAGGGGTAAAGAATTTGCTAATTGACAACAACTTGAAAAAAATTTAAATGTGAAAATTTATTTTGCTGATGCATATTCACCTTGACAAAGAGGTACTAATGAAAATACTAATGGTTTAATTAGAGAAAAATTTCCTAAAAAATTTAATTTTTCAAACACTACTAAAAATGCAGTTCATAAATTTATATTGTCTTTAAACCAAAGACCAAGAAAAATACTAAATTATCTTTCGCCAATCGAATATTTGGTTAGAAAAATAATTTAGTTGCACTTAACTTTACAATTTGGCAAATTACTAAAAATATGTTTAAATTCCATTTAAATTTAGTCCTACCTTTATTTTAACTTATAACTTAAAATTAATTATTTTTGCATACAAGAAATCTAATAATTGCATTAATAATTGCAATCTAATTGAAAAAACACTTCATAATTGTTCTTCTTCAGATTTAATTACAAAATAGGATTTAAAACTTTTAGCTAATTTTGTTTCTTTGCTAAAAATACCAATTGAGTAAGCTTTATCTTTTAATTCTTCAATTATTTCACCAATTAAATTATTTGTACCACTTAATGATAGGCAAATAACAACATCATCAGCAGTAACTAATGGCAAGTACGAATAAATAACATTAATATCATTCTCACAAATAACATTTTTATTTACTCATCTTAATCTTTGTGCGAAAGAAATAGCAGGATAATATGAAATTCCAAAACCAAAAATAAAGATTGTTTTTGCATCAATAATTTTTTTAACAATTAAATCATTATCTTTATTAATAAAATCTAAATATAATCGATTATTATCCTCATCTCTTATTTTCACATATTCATTAAAAAAATAGGTAATATTACTTTTCAATTGCAAATTAGTATTAACTTGTCGTCCTGAATTTTTAATTCTTTGATTAACAACTTTTAATTGATACTTCAATTCCGTTCAACCACTTAGATTTAATTTTTGACAAAAGCGAATTATTGAACTAGAAGAAGTAAAACAAGCATCAGCAACACTTGTTGATGTTCATTCATCAATTTGTTCTAAGTTATTTAAAATAAATGTAGCAATACTGGCGTTAATAACATTGTCTTCATTAAATTTTATATGCTTTAATTTCTTAATAAAATCAAAATCTTCCAAAATGGCCTCCTTATTTCATTTATATTATCTTCCTGATAATTTTGAATTATATCGCAAAAACATTTCATCAGATAAATTTAGGTAAACTTTCCAAAAAATGAAATATTCTTCATTAAAAATATAAAAATAACCAGTTTGTAAGATAATACCAATAATGGTTATTTTTATATTGCTATCATCCTTAATAACTAATTTTATTGGCAGGGGTAGCAGGATTTGAACCCACAAGCGCGCGGTTTTGAAGACCGCCGTTCTACCATTGAACTATACCCCTACAATAAATATATTCTATCAAAGTTATTAAAAATGACAAAGTAAATTATAAAGAAATTTTAAAGATTATTTATTACCTTCTTGTTTTTTTCCTGACAAGATATACAAATTCCATGTGCTTCTAATTTATAATGTACAGGTTTAAAATCAGCATTTTGTAATTTTTCTTCTAATTTTTTCAAATTATCTTGAAAATCTTGATCACTTAAATGCATATCTTCACTAAGATGAATAACCTTATGACAAGTTTCACAAACTAAATGAACTAAGACAGGATTTGATAATTCAAAAACAATATCTCGGCCATTAAAAACATTAAGATAAATCAATTCTTCTTGCAAAAACAAATCTAAAGTATTATAAACTGACATGACATTAATATTCTTATGTTCATCATTTTCTTTTTTCAGTTCTCTAATAATGCCATTAATATTTAGATGTTGCTTCTTTAATAATAATTTTAATATTGCTAATCTAATATTAGTTAAACGATGTCCTTTATTTTTTAATACTTGCGTTAATTTTTCATAATCTCATTTCACAATTTTAACGCCCTTTTTAACTATTACTATTTACTACTTCTTCAATAATAATTATTAAATCCTGAACAGTATTAATATCACTTAACTTATTATCAGGAATCCGAAATTTATATTCTTCTTCTGCTAAAATAATTAAATCCATTAATTCTAAAGAGTCCAAACCTAAATTACGGAAATTAGTTTCTAATGATATTTTTACTTTGATACCCTTTTTTTCTTTCAATAATTTAGCAATTTCAGCTAATCAATTCATTAAATTCTTCCTCCTATTTAATATGCCCGCGCAAAATAAAAATGACCTTTTGCTCTTTGATTACATTTAAAACATTTAGAATTTTCTTCAACCTGCTTTTCTAAATCTTGACAACGACTAACAGTACTAGTTAACTGCTTAATTTCTGCTTCACACTCAATACGATTACAAAATCAAGCACCAAAAAATCCCGTTTTTGTTTTTAATTGTTGTTCATATTCATTAAAACTATTAACAACAAATACTTGCGC
Source organism: Spiroplasma endosymbiont of Tipula paludosa (assembly GCF_964264785.1). Taxonomy (NCBI): domain Bacteria; kingdom Bacillati; phylum Mycoplasmatota; class Mollicutes; order Entomoplasmatales; family Spiroplasmataceae; genus Spiroplasma; species Spiroplasma endosymbiont of Tipula paludosa. The sequence goes on along the minus strand of NZ_OZ183484.1, from coordinate 957,645 downwards.
TTCTAATCGTTCTAACGACCTTGCATATAAATCATTTTGCATTTGTTCCATATTAGTTTTTAAATATGATTCCACATCATTAATCTTAACCATTAATTTTGTTTTTGTGTCTCTGCGCACAATTAATACTTTATCAGTTTCTAATTCCCGAATCCCAATTTCAATGCGAAAACAAACTCCTTGAATTTCACTATTACTTAACTTATAACCCAATGACTTTAAAGAATTATCAATGACAACACGATATTTAGTTTTTAATTGTTGATAAATCCTATTAACTTGTTTTCTTACTTGCTCATCATCTTGAATCGGAATTATTCCTACTTGAATTGGTGCTACCATTGGGGGTAATACTAATCCCCTATTATCACTATGAGACATAATTAAAGCTCCAATAACTCTTGTTGACATCCCTCACGAAGTTTGATAACCATATTCTTCTTTATTGTTAGCATTAGTAAACTTAATATCAAAATTTTTAGAAAAATTTTGGGCAAAATAATGACTAGTTGCTGATTGTAATGCTTGTCCATCTAACATTAATGCTTCTAAACTATATGTATCAACAGCACCAGCAAACTTTTCATGAAGACTTTTTTTACCATTAAGAACAGCAATGGCTAAAACTTCTTTAAAAAATTTAACATATAAATTCATCATTTCTACCGTTCAATTTTGGGCTTCTTCCATATTATTATGAACACTATGACCTTCTTGCCACAAAAATTCTGTTGTTCTTAAAAAAGGTCTTGTTGTTTTTTCTCAACGAATAACATTCGCTCATTGATTATATTTTAATGGTAAGTCCTTATAACTAGAAATATTTTTTGAAAAATATGTCCCAAACAAAACTTCAGAAGTTGGTCTAATAACCAACGGTTCATCTAAATTTTTATCACCAACTTTGGTAACAATAGCACATTCAGGGGCAAAACCTTGAATATGTTCTTTCTCTTGATTTAATAAACTCTCAGGAATTAATAAAGGCATATAAACATCTTGAATTTCAACTTCTAAAAATCTGATTTCTAAGTTTTTCACAATATTTTTTCAAATTGCATAACCATGCGGTTTTAAAATTGGTGCTCCTTTAACTACTCCATAATCTATTAGATTACCATTTACAATCAAATCAGTATATCATTGACTAAAATTTTCCTCCAACGATGTAATTTTATTAAGATTTTTATTCATTAACTTTTAACTCCTTTCCTTTAATTTCTTCAATAATGCCTTTATCACCATAAAATATTTTAATATCAATTTGTTGATGAGAAACATATTGTTGTAATCTTTTGTATATTTCTATATCTTTAATTAAAATTGCTCTAATAGCATTAACACTAATTGGTTCATTAATGATAACTCGTTGCAAATTATTATTAAACTCTCAATCTTTTTTAGTATTTTCATATAATTTCACTAAATCAATATAAAAAATTGCCACCGTAGTTAAATCAATCTTATTTTCTAAGCATCAACTTCAAAATTGATGACGACTACTAGTAGATAATTCTAATTCAAGATGATCATCTTTTTCTAAATATGTTCAAACAATATACTTTTCATTTTCTTTAAGTTTCTTAGATTTTACCGGTTTAATTCCTTGCTCCAAAATATAAAAAATATTAACAATGGAACTATAAAAATAAAAATGATCAACTTTTTGTAATAATAATTGCTTAATAATTCTTTTAGTAGCATTTCGTGTTCATCCAAAATGAATATCAACTTTATTAATTGTTTGAACGCTTTTTGAAAATAAATGTTTAAAAAAACCTCGTCTTTCTTTAACTTCCGGTTTTTTTTCTAAACTTACGGGAGAATCTTGTTTTTCTAACTGCTTAGCAATTTTTTTATTAATTTTTTTCGTTTTGTGCATTATTATTTTCCTTTCCTAAAATAAGGGGTCAAAAATTTTAACAATTGGCAAAATCATTATCCGATAAAATCAATTTTTTTTCTTTAGCGGTGATGTTGTTAAAAGAATACTTCTTTCAATATCTCATAAATAATTCTTTTCTAGTTGCTTATTAGCATCACCATAAAGAATAACAATAGTTTGATGATCGTGATAAAGACTACGAAAATCTAAATTAGTTGATCCAATAATGACTAAATTATCATCAATTAATGCTGTTTTTGAATGATTAAAAATCTTACTCATTTCATAAATTTTTATCCCCGAATTAAATAATTCATCATAATATGAACGACTAATATCAAGAATAAAAAATTTATCAGTTTTTCCTGGCATTAATAATCGTACATCAACACCTGACTTAGCAGCATTTTTTAATGCCGTTACAATATCATCAGTTGGGATAAAATACGGCGTTGATAACCAAATACGACTTTTAGCACTAGAAATAACTTTAACATAAATATCCTTTTGAATCGTTTCATAAGTATTGGGACCATCATCAATAACCTGAACAATATTACTAGTTTTACCATCATATGGTTCATTTTTTAACAATTTCTTATCAAACACTAACGACTCGCCAGTTGTAAAATATCAATCCTGTAAAAATATTAATTCTAAACTACGAACAGCACTACCTTGCAAACGAACTTGACTATCGCGTCAAAAGCCATATTTAGAACTTAAATGACAATAAGCATCACCAACATTAATGCCTCCCGTATAACCAATCTTGCCATCAATAATAACATCTTTACGATGATTACGATAATTATTACGACCACTAATAAAAGGTAAATTTATCGGTGAAAATCTTTTTAAATGAACACCAGCTCGCTTCAATTTCTGAATTGTATCATGATAAACCGTAAAAAAACTTCCAGCATGATCATAAATTAAGCGAATATTAACACCTTGATAAGTTTTTTTAATTAATAACTGTGTCAAATATTTTAAAACTTCACCATCATCTAAAATAAAATAATTAATATGAATATAATTTTCAGCACTTTCTAAGTCTTTAAATAACAACGAAAACTTTTCAATTCCATTAGTTATTAAATCAACTTTCGTATGATTATATAGTGGTCTTTGTGATATATTAGTAGTCAAATGTAAAATACTTCGTTCTTCTTTAATTTGATTTTTTAAAAAGTTATTCGTATAATTAAAATCCTCTTTAGCATAAAAATCTTGATATTTTTTTAAATAAAACTTTTGTGCTTTAGTATAACGATAAGTTTGGCCAAAAATAATAAAGATTATAATACCCACAATTGGTAACGCATACACAGCAATAATTCAAGAAATTTTTGTTCGTGCTGGTCGGTTGGAAACAAAAATAATTAATGCTGTTAAAGTTCCAAATGAAATTGTTACGACACCAATAATTCATAATCAATCAATATATTTAGCAATAATAAAAATACAAGTCACCAATAAAAGTACTAAAAGAACAAAAGTAATTGCTAAACGCATTTTTTTATTTAACATTAATTTAATTCCACCTTATAAATAAAATATTGTTTTTTAAATATGTATTAATTTTATCTTAATATCACAAAAAAACAACTTTACAATAAGTAAAGTTGTTAACAACAAATATCAAATTATTTAAAATTAATGGCGGAGCAGACGAGATTCGAACTCGTGCGCCAATTGCTTGACCTAACTCCTTAGCAGGGAGCCCTCTTAACCACTTGAGTACTGCTCCATAGTGATTATCACACATAAGTAATTGTATCTAAAAATTTTAAAAAATAACATCCAAAATTTTTATTTTTATTCATAATGCTTTTTAAGTTGTAATTCCTTTAAATATAATGGTTCTAAATCATCAACATTAGTTACTTTTTTACATAAATGTTTAATTTGTAAAAAATTTTCTACTACATCAATCCGATGATAATCTTCAATTAACTTAAATTTTTTTCATTCTTTTTTCAATAATAATAAATTATTTCTTGTAACCACTTGTTCCAAAACCATCGGATGAAAATTATCATAAACCGCAACAAAAAATTGATCAGTTTTAGCATTAATAACACTAATCGCCTGCTTGTTACCAACTTGCAATAATAAACTATTCGTAACAAAAACTTGCAAGGTCTCATTAACAGCTTTCATTGTTTTCGCAATTGTAATTCCCACCCGAATTCCAGTATAACTTCCCGGACCAACAGTTAAATATAAACTATCAATATCAAATCAACTTAATTTATGATTAGTTAACATTTCATCTATTAAAACTGTTGCCTTCTCAGTGTGTTTTTGATGATTTCAAATTTGTAAACTATCTAATAAACCACGGTCATCTTGTAAAATAATTACTAAATATCCATTTGTTGTATCTAAAAATAATGTTTTCATTATTCTTCACCTTCATTTAATGTTCCTAAAATATTTAAACCAGTAAAAATTAAATCATTAATAAATTGATAATCTTGCAAAATATTTTTAACAAAAAAATAATTACCACCTAATATTATTACTACTGAATCTTTTAATTGTTTTTGATAAGTTTCCACAATACCTTTAATTGCCATCGCATGACCATAAATAATACCAACGCTTAAACAATCTTTAGTATTCTTAGCAATCATTTCTGGTGGCAAAAATCAAGGATCTTTTTTCAATAAAGCTGCTTTTTCAATTAAAGCTTCACCACTTGTTAGTAATCCTGGCAATATTGCACCACCAATAAACGAATTATCTTTAATACACGAAATCGTTGTTGCTGTCCCCATATCAATAATAATTATATTACGATTTGGATAAATACTAACAGCCCCTACCGCTGCTGCTATTAAATCAGCACCCAAAGTAATAGCATCATCTAAAACAAATTTTAAATTTGTTTTTAACACACTATCAACAAGTAAATAATTCCAACAATATTTTTCAACTAATAATTCAATTACCGAATTAAATTGCGGTTTAACACTACTAACAATACATCGTTGAATTTTTAATAAAAATGGTTCAAGAACTTCTTCCATGCAAGATAATAATTTATCAACATTAATATTACTAGATAATTGCTCATAAAATACTTTTTGATTTTCTTGATAAACACCTAAATGAATTAAACTATTACCAATATCAACTAATAACTTCATAAATATCCTCCTTTGCTAACCTATTTTATTAATAACCTTAACAATTGGTAAAATAATTAAAGTTGTAATCATAAGTTCTGGTAAATAATTTGTTGCTAATGCTAATCAACTAATATATTGCAACACATTAAGGTCAGGAAAAAATGCATCTCCTAAAAAATAAATCATTGCTAAAGTTGTAAAAGAATTAGTACTAATAACAAAAAATGATCAAATGATAATTGTTAATCAATAACGAAATTTAGAACGCAATACTAGAAATTGTAATATAATTCCTGAAACAATACCAACTAATAATCTTGGTACAATACTAAATAATGGATTTTGAAAAACTACTGCCAACGGTCCACCCATCACAAATGATGCTAAAAAAGAACTTAATCCTAATAACAATCCTGAGATAACACCAACAATAAATGGGTTCCACTTTAAAATTTTAATTCAAATAATACTAATAATCATTACCACACAAGGAACTAAAGTAATACTAATAACACTAATTTGAATATAACCTAAAAATGGCGTAAAAGTAAATAATAGTAGTAAGGCTACACTAAGAGCTAAATAACTAATTGCCTTAACATTTAACATTTAAATCATTGTCCTGTAAAAATTTAATTACTTGCGTTGCAAGAAGACCCTTACCACTCAAATTAATTACTCTGGTAGTATCATCAATTATCTTCCATTGTAAGATTAACGCATTATTAAAATCAATAATTTGTAAAACATTTTCATATCATTCAATAATATTTAAATTATTATTAAATGCTTCTTCATACATTTCTAAATCTTCATCATTATTTAAACGATAAGCATCCATATGAATTAATTTAAATGATTGTTTTGGAATTACATACTCATTCATAATAACAAATGTTGGCGAATTAACTACCGCTGAAATTTGCAAGGCATTTGCTAAATATCTTGTAAATGTTGTTTTCCCAGCCGCCAATGCTCCTTGCAACAAAATAAAACCCGGCTTAGCATATTTAGCAATAATAGCTCCCAATGCTTCTGTTTGTGCCTCATTATGAGTTATAAACTGCAAATTCACCACTTATTTTGGTTCTCCTCTACTAATCACTTCATCTAAATCACTAATAATATTTTTAACATCATTAAAATCATTAATTCGTGCTCCCGCAGCAAAATTATGACCACCACCATTATATTTGCTAGCAACAGTATTAACAAAAAATTTATTTGATCGTAGTTCAACACGAATATTATGATTTTCATCCTCACAAAAAAATACTCAAATTGGTTTATTTTTAACATTAGCTAATAGATTGACCTTACTAGCAACAGTATTATGATTAATGCCTAATTTCTTTAATGTTTTGTTATCAAATACTAAATATAAAACTCCTTTCGTTGAAGTTTGATAATTTTCATAAACAAAACTCATAAATTTTAAATCTTCTTCACTAACTTGATACATTTCACGATATAATTGATCTAAATCAAACCCTTTTATTAATAAAAAACTAGCAAGACTAAATGTTCTGGCATTAGTTCGTGAATAAAGAAAACGACCACTATCTGTTACCATTCCATGATAAATAATTCTTGCCGCTAATGATGATACCTTTAAATTACATTCCTTAACTCATAAAGCAATCATTTCACTAGCTGAACCAAATTGTTCATCAACTCAAATAATATCACCATAAGGTTCAACATTGGGATGATGGTCAATCTTAATAATAGTTTTTGCTAATTTATATCGGTCATCATCAACTCGTGCTAAATTACCACAATCACCAATAATAACTAAACTATCTTTAAAATCATCATCATGCACTGTATCCATAGTCCCAATAAAGTTTAAATAATCACTATTCGTTCCCGCTGCTAGGACAATCTTATTAGGTCAATTAGTTTTAATTATTTCTTTTAAACCTAACTGCACACCATAAGCATCACCATCAGGAATAATATGACGAAGCAATATAATTCGGTTATGTTCCTTAATTAACTGCAAAATCTTATCTTTCATATTTTTACCTTTCTAAAATTCCTTATTAAGGTAATTTTATAACAAATTCTCTTAATTTTAAAATAATAAATAATTTTACTAAATTTATTATTTTTGCCAAATTGTAAAGTTAAGTGCAACTAAATTATTTTTCTAACCAAATATTCGATTGGCGAAAGATAATTTAGTATTTTTCTTGGTCTTTGGTTTAAAGACAATATAAATTTATGAACTGCATTTTTAGTAGTGTTTGAAAAATTAAATTTTTTAGGAAATTTTTCTCTAATTAAACCATTAGTATTTTCATTAGTACCTCTTTGTCAAGGTGAATATGCATCAGCAAAATAAATTTTCACATTTAAATTTTTTTCAAGTTGTTGTCAATTAGCAAATTCTTTACCCCTATCAAATGTTATAGTCTTAACAAGATTATTTGGAAGAATTGATAAATAATGACTAATATTTTTGTTAATAACTTTAGTAGTTCTATTTTCAACTAATATTGCTAAAGTAAATCTTGATGTTCTTTCAACTAAAGTTATTAAACATGATTTACTTTTACCTCGTGATGATACTACAGTATCACCTTCTCAATGGCCAAGAGTTATGCGATTATTAACATTTCGTTCTTTAATGGATTTACCATTAAATTTACCCCGATTTTCTTGAGATTTTCGTTTCTTACCTTTTCTTCTTAAATTTTTACTAGTAACCTTTTCAAGTAATCCAGAATAAATTCAATTGTAAATTGTTTTAAAACTAATAATTCATTCTTGATGAAAATTTTTAATTCTGCCATAAATTTGTTCAGGCGATCAACCTAATAATAATTTTTGTTGTACATATTTTACTAATTCTCTATTTTTAAATTTATGCCAAATTGTAAAGTTAAGTGCAACTAAATTATTTTTCTAACCAAATATTCGATTGGCGAAAGATAATTTAGTATTTTTCTTGGTCTTTGGTTTAAAGACAATATAAATTTATGAACTGCATTTTTAGTAGTGTTTGAAAAATTAAATTTTTTAGGAAATTTTTCTCTAATTAAACCATTAGTATTTTCATTAGTACCTCTTTGTCAAGGTGAATATGCATCAGCAAAATAAATTTTCACATTTAAATTTTTTTCAAGTTGTTGTCAATTAGCAAATTCTTTACCCCTATCAAATGTTATAGTCTTAACAAGATTATTTGGAAGAATTGATAAATAATGACTAATATTTTTGTTAATAACTTTAGTAGTTCTATTTTCAACTAATATTGCTAAAGTAAATCTTGATGTTCTTTCAACTAAAGTTATTAAACATGATTTACTTTTACCTCGTGATGATACTACAGTATCACCTTCTCAATGGCCAAGAGTTATGCGATTATTAACATTTCGTTCTTTAATGGATTTACCATTAAATTTACCCCGATTTTCTTGAGATTTTCGTTTCTTACCTTTTCTTCTTAAATTTTTACTAGTAACCTTTTCAAGTAATCCAGAATAAATTCAATTGTAAATTGTTTTAAAACTAATAATTCATTCTTGATGAAAATTTTTAATTCTGCCATAAATTTGTTCAGGCGATCAGCCTAATAATAATTTTTGTTGTACATATTTTACTAATTCTCTATTTTTAAATTTATGAAAATAAACATGTAATTGTTTTCTATTTTCTGCTTTATTTTGTGCAATTAATGAAAAATAATGATTATTATCTTTATTTCTATTAACTTCTCGATTAATAGTACTAATACTTCGATTAAGATTTTTAGCTATTTCACTAATTTTTACTTTAAATTTCAATTGATTCTCAATATAAATTCTTTCATCTATGCCAAGATGTTTGTATCCCATATAAAAACTCCTTAAATTTACTTTTTCTAAAATAAACTTAGCATCATGAAATTTTTATATGAAATCTTTTGCAATTTTATTTACTTGCACTTACAAGTATAATTCAGCTTATGAAAATAAACATGTAATTGTTTTCTATTTTCTGCTTTATTTTGTGCAATTAATGAAAAATAATGATTATTATCTTTATTTCTATTAACTTCTCGATTAATAGTACTAATACTTCGATTAAGATTTTTAGCTATTTCACTAATTTTTACTTTAAATTTCAATTGATTCTCAATATAAATTCTTTCATCTATGCCAAGATGTTTGTATCCCATATAAAAACTCCTTAAATTTACTTTTTCTAAAATAAACTTAGCATCATGAAATTTTTATATGAAATCTTTTGCAATTTTATTTACTTGCACTTACAAGTATAATTCAGCTTTTAATAAATAATTTTAACATATTTTAATAAAATTAATTTAAGAATGATTTTATTAGGTCGCGTTGGACGCATAAAGTTTTGTTAGGTAGGAAAATATTTGAATAAGTATTAAGGCAGTCAGCAATGATTGTCTTTTTATTTTATAAGGTGTTAAAAATTTGTTCTTTGAAAATTAAATACAAGTGAGTTAATAATGTTGGTATGTATTAAAAGCACGATAAATTGTGGGTGGTCGCCATAACCAAAAGAAGTTTACCAGTTAATAGATAACACCCTATTAGCTATAGCAATTTGTTTTGTTTTGCAATAAAAAAATGAATGGGTGGATTTCCTAAAAATATACACGCTATTAAATTAGTTCCAAGGGTAGGATGCGGATATTAAAGTGTAGAAATTTCTATATAGGGATATACTAAGTTTAAAATTATTAAAATCTTTATTTAATTAGCTGAATTATACTTGTAAGTGCAAGTAAATAAAATTGCAAAAGATTTCATATAAAAATTTCATGATGCTAAGTTTATTTTAGAAAAAGTAAATTTAAGGAGTTTTTATATGGGATACAAACATCTTGGCATAGATGAAAGAATTTATATTGAGAATCAATTGAAATTTAAAGTAAAAATTAGTGAAATAGCTAAAAATCTTAATCGAAGTATTAGTACTATTAATCGAGAAGTTAATAGAAATAAAGATAATAATCATTATTTTTCATTAATTGCACAAAATAAAGCAGAAAATAGAAAACAATTACATGTTTATTTTCATAAATTTAAAAATAGAGAATTAGTAAAATATGTACAACAAAAATTATTATTAGGTTGATCGCCTGAACAAATTTATGGCAGAATTAAAAATTTTCATCAAGAATGAATTATTAGTTTTAAAACAATTTACAATTGAATTTATTCTGGATTACTTGAAAAGGTTACTAGTAAAAATTTAAGAAGAAAAGGTAAGAAACGAAAATCTCAAGAAAATCGGGGTAAATTTAATGGTAAATCCATTAAAGAACGAAATGTTAATAATCGCATAACTCTTGGCCATTGAGAAGGTGATACTGTAGTATCATCACGAGGTAAAAGTAAATCATGTTTAATAACTTTAGTTGAAAGAACATCAAGATTTACTTTAGCAATATTAGTTGAAAATAGAACTACTAAAGTTATTAACAAAAATATTAGTCATTATTTATCAATTCTTCCAAATAATCTTGTTAAGACTATAACATTTGATAGGGGTAAAGAATTTGCTAATTGACAACAACTTGAAAAAAATTTAAATGTGAAAATTTATTTTGCTGATGCATATTCACCTTGACAAAGAGGTACTAATGAAAATACTAATGGTTTAATTAGAGAAAAATTTCCTAAAAAATTTAATTTTTCAAACACTACTAAAAATGCAGTTCATAAATTTATATTGTCTTTAAACCAAAGACCAAGAAAAATACTAAATTATCTTTCGCCAATCGAATATTTGGTTAGAAAAATAATTTAGTTGCACTTAACTTTACAATTTGGCATTAAAAAATAAAATTTAATAACAAAGCTTGTTAAACACTTAAATCTGCGATATATAAGTGTTTAAAAAACTAAGTTAACTAACAACTTAGTTAATATAACTTAGTTTATTCACAAGAAAGGTAATTTACTATGAAAAACATTGAAAACATTTTCTTAAATACTAAAAAATATCTCTTAAAAGAAACACAAAACGCAATGCTTATTAAAGCACCAAAAATTCCATGATTTAATGAACAAATCGGTATTTGGTTTCCAAAGCGATTTGTTTATAAAGGAAAATACGAAAATTCAATTTGCATTGGAATAATAAAAGATAGTAAATATTAAATATCAAGTAATTTCAATTAATCAATCAATTAATCAACAAGAACAAGAACAAGAAACCAAGTTAATTAAAGGCCAAGAATTATTAAGTTTCTTCATTGCCGAAAAAGAAAACAACAAAAAAGATATGAATTATAACTATTTTAAAGGAGTTTAAAAATGAATATTGCAATTGGACTAATATTTATTATTATCAGCATAATGCTGTCAGCATATGTTGCTTATAAAATTTATGCCAAAATAAAAATTAGAATTAAATATAAAAATGCCATTAAAAATAATACTGGTAATTTCACAAAAGACGAGAAAGTATTTATTGCTCGCTTTGAAGAATGAGTTAAAGCGCCTAATTCAAAAGAAAATAATGAGGATAAAAAATAATGTTTTGAGAAATTATTATGGAATTTTTAAAACTGTTTGTTCCGATAGAAAAAATGCCTGCACAAGTTGCATTTATTGCCGGATTAATTATTATCATTACTTTTATTTTCGCCTTAATTTCAATTATGTATTTACCAATAAAAATGATTTTTGGGAAATAAAAAATGACAATAAACTTAAAAGAATTTAATTGAGAACAAATTAAACAAACTTTCTGAGATTTATTTATTCAAATCACAACTATTCCGGCTCATATTAGTGGTGGTGAAGAAATTGATTTAACCAAAGAAACACTTTGACTTTTAATAGCAAACATTGCTTTTTGATTCTTAACAGCAATTATGGTGTGATTTATTCTAATGCTACTTTGGAAAACCATATCAGTATTTAGATAGAAACAAAATTAATGTCAAGAAGTTACATTAAAGAAAGGGGGTGATTATATGATTGGAACTTTCTTGGCCGATGCACCAGCAAAAATAACAGCTAGCGATGCGATGACTAAATTGTGAAATGCAATTATAACAGCGTTTACTAAAATGTGAGAAATTATTGCCGTTAATATGCCGCAAGTTGGTAACTTCTTTGCCGACTACTGAATCTTCATTTTTCCATTTATTTTGGCAATATTCTTTATTTGCTTTAAAATGTTTGAAAAATTACTTGGCGCAGTGCGCTAACAAAAAATAAAATGAGGTGCAAGATGAAATTTTGCAAATGAATAATAGAAAAAAATAACCATTTTATTGAATTGAATCGCACCTCATTTTTAATTTTATGACATTGAGGAGCAATTTGATACATTTACAACGGTTATTTCAAAAACATTGTGAGCTATTTATTTTTAGCCGGTTGTATTTTAATTTTCCTTTTTAAAATCGGTAATTTAACACAAATTAACAAAGTTATTAATTTCTTAAAAAATTCACCATTAAATATTGTGATTGGTTCATTAGGGACTGGAAAAACTGCTTTTCTAGTATACGCAGCAAAATTACTAAAAAAGAAGAAATATCACATCGCCGCAACCTTTCCATTACTAGAAACCCAAAAATTAAGTTTAGGCCATATGGGATTGTTAGACTTTGATTATCCGGTATTGCCAGACAAAACCTTACTGTTATGAGATGAAACCAACTTATTTTTAGAAGGAACTGATTGAGAAAAAAATAATACCAAAAACGAAGAAGCCGGTATTCAAGAATATTTCGCTTTGGCACGCCATTTCGGTCATATTGTGCTTGCTAGCGGTCAAAGAGATAAACATATTTGAGTTAAAGTTCGTGATATTGCCAATAATGTGATTGTGGGAATTCGCAAAAAACCCGTTAATATTTTTCGTCCCTACTTAAAAGTCATCTATGGCACCTTTACGAGCATTGAAGAATATGAACGCTGACGAAACACCTTAATTGATGCGAAAAATAGTAAAAAAGGGCGTCGCATTAAATATCGTGATATTCCTGAACTTGATATTTATTTTTTTAAACGCTGAATTATACTTGTAAGTGCAAGTAAATAAAATTGCAAAAGATTTCATATAAAAATTTCATGATGCTAAGTTTATTTTAGAAAAAGTAAATTTAAGGAGTTTTTATATGGGATACAAACATCTTGGCATAGATGAAAGAATTTATATTGAGAATCAATTGAAATTTAAAGTAAAAATTAGTGAAATAGCTAAAAATCTTAATCGAAGTATTAGTACTATTAATCGAGAAGTTAATAGAAATAAAGATAATAATCATTATTTTTCATTAATTGCACAAAATAAAGCAGAAAATAGAAAACAATTACATGTTTATTTTCATAAATTTAAAAATAGAGAATTAGTAAAATATGTACAACAAAAATTATTATTAGGTTGATCGCCTGAACAAATTTATGGCAGAATTAAAAATTTTCATCAAGAATGAATTATTAGTTTTAAAACAATTTACAATTGAATTTATTCTGGATTACTTGAAAAGGTTACTAGTAAAAATTTAAGAAGAAAAGGTAAGAAACGAAAATCTCAAGAAAATCGGGGTAAATTTAATGGTAAATCCATTAAAGAACGAAATGTTAATAATCGCATAACTCTTGGCCATTGAGAAGGTGATACTGTAGTATCATCACGAGGTAAAAGTAAATCATGTTTAATAACTTTAGTTGAAAGAACATCAAGATTTACTTTAGCAATATTAGTTGAAAATAGAACTACTAAAGTTATTAACAAAAATATTAGTCATTATTTATCAATTCTTCCAAATAATCTTGTTAAGACTATAACATTTGATAGGGGTAAAGAATTTGCTAATTGACAACAACTTGAAAAAAATTTAAATGTGAAAATTTATTTTGCTGATGCATATTCACCTTGACAAAGAGGTACTAATGAAAATACTAATGGTTTAATTAGAGAAAAATTTCCTAAAAAATTAAATTTTTCAAACACTACTAAAAATGCAGTTCATAAATTTATATTGTCTTTAAACCAAAGACCAAGAAAAATACTAAATTATCTTTCGCCAATCGAATATTTGGTTAGAAAAATAATTTAGTTGCACTTAACTTTACAATTTGGCATTTTCAAACACTACTAAAAATGCAGTTCATAAATTTATATTGTCTTTAAACCAAAGACCAAGAAAAATACTAAATTATCTTTCGCCAATCGAATATTTGGTTAGAAAAATAATTTAGTTGCACTTAACTTTACAATTTGGCATAATAATAAAAATGATGATAGTTGAATTAATTATAAAGGTAATGCTGTAACAAATAAATATAATAGATTTAAGTAAGTAAAAATATAAAATTAATATATATTAGTGAAAATTTAATAATATTAATAATTTTTAGTGTGTAAAAATTCAATAATATGGTAAAATAATCATGAATAAAAATGACAATAACAAGGAAAGGCAGGGTTAGTTTAGTAATTAAATAATATAATTAGCTGATTGTTTTACTTCTTCAAAGCAATACCTAAGAAAACTAAACGCGACCCAATCGCTTCATCAATTTGCAATCCTATCTTAATCAGTATATCATATACAATTAGACCGGTTAAGTCATGCGAAACCCACCATTTCTCATCAACATCTTTTATTTCCACAGTATCTGGTAACGCATTAATACGAGCATCAATACTTTTTAAACTACAAGATACGGTCGGCATTACTGTCATCAATGTCATGGGGGTTAATGTTAAGGTTGCTAAAAATGATATAAAACTTTTTTTCATATTTAATTCTCCTTTGCATGTATTGTTATATAAGTTATATTACTGGGAAATCACTAATTTTACAAGATATTAGTTAAAAAGAGTTGCTTATCTGCTTTCATTGTAAAAATATATTTAACTTCTTTTTTTGCTTTCCCTTTATTTGGCATTGCTCGCACAGTAATCGTTAACTCCACAACATTATGGGATGTATCAAACGGAGAACTTTCATCAAAGTTTAAATTAGCTCTCGCTTCATTTAAATCCATTCCAAGTTTTTCTATCAAATCCATAACAGCATATAATTGCAAACCAAAAGAATTTCACTTGGCCGGAGAAATATCTTTTATTTCCACAGTATCAGATAAACTACTAATCCGACTATCTAAACTTCCTGACTGTTTCATCTCAGTATTGCTACAACTTACTAATGGCATCACAATAATTAGTGGTGTTAATGTCAAACTTGCTAAAAACGGTATAAGTCACTTCATAAATAATTAATCCCTCTTTCCAAGTTTTGTTATATAAACATTTTACTAACAAATATTAGTTTTTCAAGGAATTTAATTAGCCAAATTGTAAAGTTAAGTGCAACTAAATTATTTTTCTAACCAAATATTCGATTGGCGAAAGATAATTTAGTATTTTTCTTGGTCTTTGGTTTAAAGACAATATAAATTTATGAACTGCATTTTTAGTAGTGTTTGAAAAATTAAATTTTTTAGGAAATTTTTCTCTAATTAAACCATTAGTATTTTCATTAGTACCTCTTTGTCAAGGTGAATATGCATCAGCAAAATAAATTTTCACATTTAAATTTTTTTCAAGTTGTTGTCAATTAGCAAATTCTTTACCCCTATCAAATGTTATAGTCTTAACAAGATTATTTGGAAGAATTGATAAATAATGACTAATATTTTTGTTAATAACTTTAGTAGTTCTATTTTCAACTAATATTGCTAAAGTAAATCTTGATGTTCATGTTCTTTCAACTAAAGTTATTAAACATGATTTACTTTTACCTCGTGATGATACTACAGTATCACCTTCTCAATGGCCAAGAGTTATGCGATTATTAACATTTCGTTCTTTAATGGATTTACCATTAAATTTACCCCGATTTTCTTGAGATTTTCGTTTCTTACCTTTTCTTCTTAAATTTTTACTAGTAACCTTTTCAAGTAATCCAGAATAAATTCAATTGTAAATTGTTTTAAAACTAATAATTCATTCTTGATGAAAATTTTTAATTCTGCCATAAATTTGTTCAGGCGATCAACCTAATAATAATTTTTGTTGTACATATTTTACTAATTCTCTATTTTTAAATTTATGAAAATAAACATGTAATTGTTTTCTATTTTCTGCTTTATTTTGTGCAATTAATGAAAAATAATGATTATTATCTTTATTTCTATTAACTTCTCGATTAATAGTACTAATACTTCGATTAAGATTTTTAGCTATTTCACTAATTTTTACTTTAAATTTCAATTGATTCTCAATATAAATTCTTTCATCTATGCCAAGATGTTTGTATCCCATATAAAAACTCCTTAAATTTACTTTTTCTAAAATAAACTTAGCATCATGAAATTTTTATATGAAATCTTTTGCAATTTTATTTACTTGCACTTACAAGTATAATTCAGCATTAATAAATAATTTTTATAAAAAAAATACACTTACAACTGTAAGTGTATTTTCTTAACACTTTTTCTAAATTACGATATTACTATCCTGTTTGAGTAACTTTAATTGTAAATTCTTTTGAAAATGTTCCATCAGCAGCATCTTTTGCTTTTACACTAAATTTAACTTCAGAACTTTTAGTTGTTGGTCCGGGAGCTGCTGGAAGTGCTCCAACTAATGCTGCCTCAGCCGCTTTAGCGCTCTCATCCGCAGCTTTAACTTTCGTATCAACTTTTGCCTGAATCGCTGCAAGAATAGCATCATCTTTTCATCCTGCTGCGCCAGCAACTGCAAAAGCATCAGCTTCTTCAAACGTAATCTTATCAATTGCTTTATCAGTAACTGTAGTTGCTGCGGCTTTTTTTGTGCCACAACCAATAATTGGTAATGCTACGATAGCAGGAAGTCCTGCTAAAGCTGTTATTAATCTTAATCCTGATAATTTCATATTTAATTCTCCCTTTTCATTTATTTTACTATATATGTTATTTTACTTTGAAATTTTATTTTTACAATAACTTCTTTGGTTATTTTATACAAAATAAACATTTAATTTCCAAATACTAATTTATTAAATTAACCCATCACCTCCACTAAGAGTTAAATCTATGGGTTAATTATAGCAATAAATTTTTAAAATAAAAGATATTTTATCTAATTTAATAATGGCATTAGATATCCTCATCTAATGTTAAATCAACCGGAAATTCTACTTTCGTAAATTTTTCTTTACCCCGTGGAATTCAACGGTCCTTCATTCTTCGTAATTGTTCTTCTAACTTATGACGCACCTCATCAATAGCAACATATAAATCAATATGCTGACCTTCAGCGTGTAAATGATTACTCTTTCCTTTTAAATCAAGAACAACACGAACTCGACTTAAATTTTCTTTATAAGTTCTTACTTCAACATGAATAGTATCATCAAGATTAATAATTTTATATTTACTAATTTTTTCTAAACTATTAATAATGCGTTCACGAATCGCCTCAATTACTTCAATATTTTTACCACGAATAACGAATTGCATTTATAAACCTCCTTATTTATATTATATTATTTTTTTATTAAAAAATATCTAAATCTTATTTTTTATTGCGTTTAATAAAAAAATAATATAAGTATAGACCAAAACTAACAAAATAGAGAATATAACCTAAAAATGGTAAAAAATACACACTTTGTAAATTAATACGATGGAAAATATAAACATAATTTCAACCACTAATTTCACGATTTTTTTGAACAATGCCAAATTGTAAAGTTAAGTGCAACTAAATTATTTTTCTAACCAAATATTCGATTGGCGAAAGATAATTTAGTATTTTTCTTGGTCTTTGGTTTAAAGACAATATAAATTTATGAACTGCATTTTTAGTAGTGTTTGAAAAATTAAATTTTTTAGGAAATTTTTCTCTAATTAAACCATTAGTATTTTCATTAGTACCTCTTTGTCAAGGTGAATATGCATCAGCAAAATAAATTTTCACATTTAAATTTTTTTCAAGTTGTTGTCAATTAGCAAATTCTTTACCCCTATCAAATGTTATAGTCTTAACAAGATTATTTGGAAGAATTAATAAATAATGACTAATATTTTTGTTAATAACTTTAGTAGTTCTATTTTCAACTAATATTGCTAAAGTAAATCTTGATGTTCTTTCAACTAAAGTTATTAAACATGATTTACTTTTACCTCGTGATGATACTACAGTATCACCTTCTCAATGGCCAAGAGTTATGCGATTATTAACATTTCGTTCTTTAATGGATTTACCATTAAATTTACCCCGATTTTCTTGAGATTTTCGTTTCTTACCTTTTCTTCTTAAATTTTTACTAGTAACCTTTTCAAGTAATCCAGAATAAATTCAATTGTAAATTGTTTTAAAACTAATAATTCATTCTTGATGAAAATTTTTAATTCTGCCATAAATTTGTTCAGGCGATCAACCTAATAATAATTTTTGTTGTACATATTTTACTAATTCTCTATTTTTAAATTTATGAAAATAAACATGTAATTGTTTTCTATTTTCTGCTTTATTTTGTGCAATTAATGAAAAATAATGATTATTATCTTTATTTCTATTAACTTCTCGATTAATAGTACTAATACTTCGATTAAGATTTTTAGCTATTTCACTAATTTTTACTTTAAATTTCAATTGATTCTCAATATAAATTCTTTCATCTATGCCAAGATGTTTGTATCCCATATAAAAACTCCTTAAATTTACTTTTTCTAAAATAAACTTAGTATCATGAAATTTTTATATGAAATCTTTTGCAATTTTATTTACTTGCACTTACAAGTATAATTCAGCAATAAATAAAATTAACAAAATAAAACCAATTAAAACCATAATTGTTAAAAAAGATTGTAGAAATAATACGCTTTTTTTTGGAAATTCCTTTCATCATATAAAAAATCCCAGCTAAACTATAAACAATAATATTAATTATTAGCACAATTAAAGCTAAAAACTCTGGTGATGTCATTAATCTTTGAAAAAAAAGACTATTACCAGAAGTAAAAAATACCATTGCTAATAACGATGTTAAATTATTTCTTAAAACAAATTCTGGTTTACCATTATGAATAATAGTTTCCTTTTCCGTTAAAATAACAATTGGTAATGAAAAAATTATTAAAATAATCGCAATTGCCATCGTAATAAATTTCCAATCAACTATTTTTAAAAATCTTAGAAAACCTTGCTTCATTGGTCAACTCCTTGGTTAGCATTTTGAATATTAATTAAACCTTTGAATATTAAAGGTACCATAAACCATCGTCACGGGAATAACAACAATAAACGCTTTATTATCAATTCTTGTTACATTATATTTAACTTTTTTATATTCTATTAAAGAAATTGTCGCAAAAATTGTTCCCGAAACCTTACCACTCTTAATATCACTAGAACTAATTAAAGTAGTATCATGAGGATATTCATGAGTTTTAAAATATTCACAAACATCTAATGGTAATTTTGTAAAAATCATCACATTAACTAATTTAAATTTTGGATAAATAAAATTAGTAACAACAGTACTAATCGTTGCAAAAATAATTGATACATATAAAGTAAAATTTTTAAAAAAAGCATAAATTAAATTATCTTCATTTTTTTGCACAAAGTATTTAATTAAAATTGCTAAAACAATAATTGCATAATTCATATATTTTTGAAATTTACCAACACCTTGTTTTTTTCACACTGCTAAATAAGCAGCTAAAAAATCTGAACCACCAGAACTACCACCAGCAATAAAAGCAATTGCGATAGCAAAACCTCAAATAATTGAACCAATAAAAGCATAAATAAAAGCCGCTAAAGTCATCACTGCTTTTCCCGTATCAGTATCCTTAGGTAAAATTAATTCTTCCATAATTTTTAATTGATCTAAAA
This sequence comes from Spiroplasma endosymbiont of Tipula paludosa, assembly GCF_964264785.1. Taxonomy (NCBI): domain Bacteria; kingdom Bacillati; phylum Mycoplasmatota; class Mollicutes; order Entomoplasmatales; family Spiroplasmataceae; genus Spiroplasma; species Spiroplasma endosymbiont of Tipula paludosa. The sequence goes on along the minus strand of NZ_OZ183484.1, from coordinate 937,791 downwards.
TCGGAATTGCTCGTAAAATAAAGTTTCATGCTGTTTGCATTAACATAAAAAATAAAGTATAAACAGTAAAATATCGGCCAACTTTAAAATATCCAAAAATTACAAAAGGAATATTTAACATTAAAACAACAATGTAAAACCACATCGCTTGCTCTTTAGGTGATGAAAAAATTGAATAAACAATAATTTGCGATATCCCACTAAAACCACCATTGTAAAAACCTACGGGATTAATAAAATAATTAAAAGTTAAAGTTAATAGTAATGCTGCTAATGTTAGCAATAACAAACTTCTCATAATGCGAGTAAATTTAGTATTATGAATTTTTTGAAAAAATAATTTCACTTGCTTGGAAAAACTAGGCTTTTTAAACTTTACTCTTTTTTTCATTACAACAAGTCTCCCAAATACATTACATCTAGTAATAAAACAATTTTAACAATAAATAAATTGTTGTAAATGATTTTAACAAAAAACTTAATTTTATTGTTTGAATAATAAATAAAATTAAGTTTAAGTCATTAATGAAATTAAAATGGTGGACCCGAACGGGATTGAACCGCCGACCCCCTGCGTGCAAGGCAGGTGCTCTCCCAGCTGAGCTACGGGCCCATCAATGGTGGGACTAAGTGGACTTGAACCACCGACCTCACGCTTATCAAGCGTGCGCTCTAACCAACTGAGCTATAGTCCCATTAAAGCATATATTTGAGATATATGCTAAAATATAAATTATCTTTTTGAAAATTGCTTTCCTGCTCGGGGACCTTTTAATCCATACTTATCTCTTTCTTTAATTCGTGAATCACAAGTTATTAAACCTTTTTGCCTTAACTTCATCCGATAATCTGGTGAATATGCTAATAATGCTCTTGCAATACCTAATCTCGTAGCTCCAGCTTGACCGCTAAAACCACCACCATTAACTTTAACATTAATATCAAAGCTTTCTTTCATATCCGTTACCAATAATGGTTGTTCTAACTCTTGGATTAATGTTGCATAAGGAAAAAAAATAAGTGCCGGTTTATTATTAATAGTAATATTCCCTTTTCCTGAAGTTAATACTACTTGCGCTACTGATTTTTTTCTTCTACCCGTACCACGATAAATAATTTCTTTTTTTATTTTCATTAAATCGATTAACTCCCTTCTTCTTGTAATACTAATAGTTTTGGCATTTGAGCACTATGCGGGTGCTTTTCACTATCATAAACAAATAAATTTTTACCTTGTTTTCTTCCCAAACTAGTATGCGGTAACATTCCTTTAATAGTTCTTTCAACCATCTCAATTGGATACTTATCTTGCATTACCTTAGCTGTTCGCACTCTCATACCCCCAACAAAACCAGAGTGATTATAATATTTTTTATTATTCAGCTTATTACCACTTAATATTACTTTATGAGCATTAATAATGATAATATTATCACCACAATCAACATGGCTGGTAAATGTTGCTTTATGTTTACCTCTTAAAATACTTGCTACTTTTGTTGCTAAGCGTCCTAAAATTAAACCGCTGGCATCAATAATGTATCATGTTTTTTTCACATCTTGTGAATTAATAATTGTCGTTTGTCGCATTTATATCTCTCCCTTTGCATTTTGCTCTTGTACCGAAGCTATAATGCATAAAAGCAATAAAATTATATAACAAATGTTTCGCTAATGCAATGAAAATAATAATTTGGTCGCGTTTAGTTTTCTTAGGTATTGCTTTGAAGAAGTAAAACAATCAGCTAATTATATTATTTAATTACTAAACTAACCCTGCCTTTCTTGTTGTTGTCATTTTTATTCATTACCATTTTATCATATTATTGAATTTTTACACAATGAAAAATTATTAATTTTATTAAATTTTAACTAATATTTTTGCTTACTTAAATCTATTATATTTATTTGTTATAACATTACCTTTATAATTAATTCAACTATCATCATTTTTATTATTATATTTATTTCATAATGACTTTTTATATATTTCTTTTCTGATTTCTATTTCTGAATTAATATTTTCATTAATATAATGTAATACATTTAATTTGTTTAAATTTGCCATTTTTAAATGTAATAAGTTATTTAAATTCTTATGATTATATATTTTTGCTCCATATCCTAATTGTTGTTTTATTAAATGCGATACATCACTTTCAATGCTACAACCGATATTTCATTAGACTTGGTACATAACCTTTAATTTTATCTACTATTTTGATAATATTATTTACTAGGTGAAGTACAAATGTTAGATAAATACAAAGACGAAAATGAATTTTATAGTCTAATAGGCATAAAATATAAAACTTTCATGAAAATGGTAGAAATTTTAAAAGAAGCTAAAGCTAAACAAAAACAAATTGGTGGTAGACCAAATAAATTATCAATAGAGCAAAGATTACTTATGACTTTAGAATACTGAAAAGAATATAAGACTTGGTACATAACTATAACTAGCTTAATTCAAAATTATATATTCCTGAAATTAAGTTAAATCGTAATCCAAATCTTCTAATCTTATTGCGATAACGATAAACTAGTATTTTAAATCTTTTTAATCTAGCAAAAACATGTTCAATGGCAATTCTAACTTTACTTAAAAAGCTATTATATTCCTTTTTATCTGGATTTAAGGGATTATTTTTACTCTTTTTAATTGGCAATAATAGACTTGGTACATAACCTTTAATTTTATCTACTATTTTGATAATATTATTTACTAGGTGAAGTACAAATGTTAGATAAATACAAAGACGAAAATGAATTTTATAGTCTAATAGGCATAAAATATAAAACTTTCATGAAAATGGTAGAAATTTTAAAAGAAGCTAAAGCTAAACAAAAACAAATTGGTGGTAGACCAAATAAATTATCAATAGAGCAAAGATTACTTATGACTTTAGAATACTGAAAAGAATATAGTACATATCGTATTATTGCAAAAAAATATAATATTAGTCATGTTAGTTGTATTCGTAATATCTTTTGAGTTGAAAATACTCTAATAAAAAATAGTCACTTTCATATACCTGGCAAAAAGATATTATTGGAACATAAAGTTACTAATAATAATTTATTAGCAATTGATGCTACAGAAATTCCAATTGAAAGAGCTGAATTATACTTGTAAGTGCAAGTAAATAAAATTGCAAAAGATTTCATATAAAAATTTCATGATGCTAAGTTTATTTTAGAAAAAGTAAATTTAAGGAGTTTTTATATGGGATACAAACATCTTGGCATAGATGAAAGAATTTATATTGAGAATCAATTGAAATTTAAAGTAAAAATTAGTGAAATAGCTAAAAATCTTAATCGAAGTATTAGTACTATTAATCGAGAAGTTAATAGAAATAAAGATAATAATCATTATTTTTCATTAATTGCACAAAATAAAGCAGAAAATAGAAAACAATTACATGTTTATTTTCATAAATTTAAAAATAGAGAATTAGTAAAATATGTACAACAAAAATTATTATTAGGTTGATCGCCTGAACAAATTTATGGCAGAATTAAAAATTTTCATCAAGAATGAATTATTAGTTTTAAAACAATTTACAATTGAATTTATTCTGGATTACTTGAAAAGGTTACTAGTAAAAATTTAAGAAGAAAAGGTAAGAAACGAAAATCTCAAGAAAATCGGGGTAAATTTAATGGTAAATCCATTAAAGAACGAAATGTTAATAATCGCATAACTCTTGGCCATTGAGAAGGTGATACTGTAGTATCATCACGAGGTAAAAGTAAATCATGTTTAATAACTTTAGTTGAAAGAACATCAAGATTTACTTTAGCAATATTAGTTGAAAATAGAACTACTAAAGTTATTAACAAAAATATTAGTCATTATTTATCAATTCTTCCAAATAATCTTGTTAAGACTATAACATTTGATAGGGGTAAAGAATTTGCTAATTGACAACAACTTGAAAAAAATTTAAATGTGAAAATTTATTTTGCTGATGCATATTCACCTTGACAAAGAGGTACTAATGAAAATACTAATGGTTTAATTAGAGAAAAATTTCCTAAAAAATTAAATTTTTCAAACACTACTAAAAATGCAGTTCATAAATTTATATTAGACTTGGTACATAACTATAACATTTTATGCCGACTAAACTATAAAATTCATTTTTATCTTTGTATTTATCTAACATTTGTATTTCATCTAAAAAATAATTATCAAAATAGTAGATAAAATTAAAGGTTATGTACCAAGTCTATTGTCTTTAAACCAAAGACCAAGAAAAATACTAAATTATCTTTCGCCAATCGAATATTTGGTTAGAAAAATAATTTAGTTGCACTTAACTTTACAATTTGGCGTTTTGAACTGAAAAATTTTGTTCTTTAAATCCACAAGTTTTAAAAATTACTGGAGATATAAAATTAATAAAAATTATAAATGAAAATACTGAAAATGATAATCTAGAAGAAGCATACATATATGTTTTAACAACCGAAAGTTTATATTTAATTTATAATAATAGACTTGGTACATAACTATAACATTTTATGCCGACTAAACTATAAAATTCATTTTTATCTTTGTATTTATCTAACATTTGTATTTCATCTAAAAAATAATTATCAAAATAGTAGATAAAATTAAAGGTTATGTACCAAGTCTAATTTATAAACTTCATTATTATAAATTAAATATAAACTTTCGGTTGTTAAAACATATATGTATGCTTCTTCTAGATTATCATTTTCAATTATCATTTTCAGTATTTTCATTTATAATTTTTATTAATTTTATATCTCCAGTAATTTTTAAAACTTGTGGATTTAAAGAACAAAATTTTTCAGTTCAAAACGCCAAATTGTAAAGTTAAGTGCAACTAAATTATTTTTCTAACCAAATATTCGATTGGCGAAAGATAATTTAGTATTTTTCTTGGTCTTTGGTTTAAAGACAATATAAATTTATGAACTGCATTTTTAGTAGTGTTTGAAAAATTAAATTTTTTAGGAAATTTTTCTCTAATTAAACCATTAGTATTTTCATTAGTACCTCTTTGTCAAGGTGAATATGCATCAGCAAAATAAATTTTCACATTTAAATTTTTTTCAAGTTGTTGTCAATTAGCAAATTCTTTACCCCTATCAAATGTTATAGTCTTAACAAGATTATTTGGAAGAATTGATAAATAATGACTAATATTTTTGTTAATAACTTTAGTAGTTCTATTTTCAACTAATATTGCTAAAGTAAATCTTGATGTTCTTTCAACTAAAGTTATTAAACATGATTTACTTTTACCTCGTGATGATACTACAGTATCACCTTCTCAATGGCCAAGAGTTATGCGATTATTAACATTTCGTTCTTTAATGGATTTACCATTAAATTTACCCCGATTTTCTTGAGATTTTCGTTTCTTACCTTTTCTTCTTAAATTTTTACTAGTAACCTTTTCAAGTAATCCAGAATAAATTCAATTGTAAATTGTTTTAAAACTAATAATTCATTCTTGATGAAAATTTTTAATTCTGCCATAAATTTGTTCAGGCGATCAACCTAATAATAATTTTTGTTGTACATATTTTACTAATTCTCTATTTTTAAATTTATGAAAATAAACATGTAATTGTTTTCTATTTTCTGCTTTATTTTGTGCAATAATGCCAAATTGTAAAGTTAAGTGCAACTAAATTATTTTTCTAACCAAATATTCGATTGGCGAAAGATAATTTAGTATTTTTCTTGGTCTTTGGTTTAAAGACAATATAAATTTATGAACTGCATTTTTAGTAGTGTTTGAAAAATTAAATTTTTTAGGAAATTTTTCTCTAATTAAACCATTAGTATTTTCATTAGTACCTCTTTGTCAAGGTGAATATGCATCAGCAAAATAAATTTTCACATTTAAATTTTTTTCAAGTTGTTGTCAATTAGCAAATTCTTTACCCCTATCAAATGTTATAGTCTTAACAAGATTATTTGGAAGAATTGATAAATAATGACTAATATTTTTGTTAATAACTTTAGTAGTTCTATTTTCAACTAATATTGCTAAAGTAAATCTTGATGTTCTTTCAACTAAAGTTATTAAACATGATTTACTTTTACCTCGTGATGATACTACAGTATCACCTTCTCAATGGCCAAGAGTTATGCGATTATTAACATTTCGTTCTTTAATGGATTTACCATTAAATTTACCCCGATTTTCTTGAGATTTTCGTTTCTTACCTTTTCTTCTTAAATTTTTACTAGTAACCTTTTCAAGTAATCCAGAATAAATTCAATTGTAAATTGTTTTAAAACTAATAATTCATTCTTGATGAAAATTTTTAATTCTGCCATAAATTTGTTCAGGCGATCAACCTAATAATAATTTTTGTTGTACATATTTTACTAATTCTCTATTTTTAAATTTATGAAAATAAACATGTAATTGTTTTCTATTTTCTGCTTTATTTTGTGCAATTAATGAAAAATAATGATTATTATCTTTATTTCTATTAACTTCTCGATTAATAGTACTAATACTTCGATTAAGATTTTTAGCTATTTCACTAATTTTTACTTTAAATTTCAATTGATTCTCAATATAAATTCTTTCATCTATGCCAAGATGTTTGTATCCCATATAAAAACTCCTTAAATTTACTTTTTCTAAAATAAACTTAGCATCATGAAATTTTTATATGAAATCTTTTGCAATTTTATTTACTTGCACTTACAAGTATAATTCAGCATTTTAAAAAACTTAAACTGCTATCAAGTAATTTTCAACCAAGAAATACTTTAAAGCATTTTCGCAATAAAACAAGTTCAGGATTACAAAAACTTGCTAAATCATTAATGTTTCCGATTGCTATTTTACCTATCGCGGCAATATTAAGTCGTGTGGGCGGATTAATGATGGCTAAAGATTTTGGAATTACTGAGAACAGTGTTATTTGATATATTGGTTCAGTATTGCAACTTATTGGTGGCACTGCTTTTGATAATCTTTCTGTTCTTTTTGCTATTGGCATAGCTTTTGGTTTTGCTAAAGATAATCGTGGTGAAGCAGCTCTTATTGGTTTTTTTGCTTATACAATATTAATTGGCCTAATGACGATATTACCAAAAATTGTTTATTCAACAATTTTATTAGATGTTAACTTAGAAAATAAATCAAAACTTTTATATCAACTTAAAGGCAATGAAGTTATTTATTCTATTGATATGGGAGTTCTGAGTGGCATCATTGCTGGTATATTAGCAGCTACTTGTTATAATCGTTTTCAATCCATTAAGTTGCCAACTGCTTTGTCATTTTTTTCGGGAAGAAGATTTGTGCCATTAGTTGTTATTTTAGTTTCTTTACCAGTTGCTATTTTAGTGGCAATAATTTGACCTTGACTTCAGTTAGGACTTTTAACTTTTGGACAAGCTATTATTCCTGAAAAAGTTGACAATTCAACCCGTCATATTCAATGAGGGGTTGCTAGCGTTTATACAATAGACTTGGTACATAACCTTTAATTTTATCTACTATTTTGATAATTATTTTTTAGATGAAATACAAATGTTAGATAAATACAAAGATAAAAATGAATTTTATAGTTTAGTCGGCATAAAATGTTATAGTTATGTACCAAGTCTAGTGTATAATATGTATTGTAAAATTAAATATTTTATGAAAACTAATATTTAAGGAGTGATTGAGATTAATGAAGAAAAAGATAGTTTTACCATTTGCTTTGGTGTTATCAATAAGTCCAATAATGACATCAGCAGCTTGCTCCAATAAATGAGAATTTATTGGTGATGATGGTTCGCAAGTACTTCTTGACCTTCCAACATTAAAATTTAAAGAATTAGATGATTTTTCAGGAAAATTAGATCGAATTACAATTGATCAACTTTTCAATAATTTCATTAACAATAATGAAATTAAAAAAGAACAATTTGTTGAGTTTACTAAACGCTTACAACTATCTGTTCTTAAAAGCAAAAAAAATGATCCGATATTTAAAAAAAGTTACGATAATATGATGACTAATTTAAATACTTATATTGAAGGAACTTTACATAAACAATGAGGAAATAATAAAACCAAAGAAGAAGCTAAAGAATATAAAAAATGAGGCGGTGCAGAAGGATTTAAAGATCATTTATTATTAGATAATTCTACTCCCAATAATGTTTATGAAACTTTTCGAAAAAAATTTATTAATGACTTTCAAATTGATTATGATCGCTATAGTATGGAGCAAATTAAAAGAATTGCCAATGATTTAATAAAGAAAATCAACAGCGATGGTGATAATTTTAACATTGATTTATGATATGGTAGTAAAACCGAAACCGAAACTCGGAACCGAGCATTAAGAAAAGCATATGAACTTAATGATAATAATGAATTAAAAGAAAAAATTAAAAGTCTTTTCAATACTTTTGCTATCAAGCCAGAAAATCTTGTTAAATTTGATGAGAGCAATAAGGTAATGATGAACCCTGATGCTCAACAATCAAATAAATTAAGTAAAGAGCAAAAATTTATTGCCGAACAATGATACTTTAATTTAAAACCGTTATTAGTTTCTCAAATTAATTTTAAATATGATGGTAAAGACAAAAATGGTTTAGAAGATGGCATTGAAGCAAAAGATTTTGATGAAAATAAGAATTTAAAAAACATTAATGATTTTTTAAGTGATGCTAAAAGTAAATCTTTTGAACAATTGGCTGGTTTGTATAGCGATGATAACAAAACAACCTTTGGTCAATTACCTAATTTATTAACTTTAGATAGTTCTAATGATAAATTTAGTCCAATATTTAAAGCAGCAACTTATGATTTAGCATACGATGGTACTGATGGCGGAAGTATCCCAACTGATTTTAATGCCCTTTTAAAGGATTTAAATGACGAACGAAAAGATAGCAACAAAAATATTATTTTTAAAAAAATTAAAATTGGTACTGATAAAGTTGTTTTTATTGCTGATACGAATGAAGTGCGTTTTATTAAAATTAATGGTTATGACAAGTTACGAAAAGGTTATGATGCTGATGGTGATATTGGCGAAAATCAAGAAAGTGACGGCAAATATCCGGCAATAACTTCAGATGAAAATATGCGTCTTGCTAAAACTCCCTATTTACAATATTTATTTGATGAATTTAAAAAACGCGTTGATGATAATCCTCAAAGTGAAAGTTCTGGTTTTAATCCTTTGAATGAAATTAAAACTTATACTGATTTTTCCCAAAATAATATTGACAATAATGAAAACTGATGATTTTGATTTTGAGATATGATGGCGTGATTAGAACGAGATGATGATAAACCAAATAATGAATGATATAAAGAATATATTGAATTTGACCAAGATAAATGAAGTGCTATTTTAGGTAAAATATTTAAAACTTCTCGTTCATCACTTTTAGGAACTAAAATTAATATTTTAAGTAAAAATCTAAATGATGAAAATGATGCCATTAATAAGATTCCTAATAAAAATCAAACTATTGGAGCGTTAATTGATGTTAATACAGTTATTAATGATAACTTTATGAATAATAAAGATAACTTATGAACTATTAAAGCGATTACTCCCCCAACTCCTATTAAACCTAAAAACAATCATTCTTCAAAAGGGAACCTTTATTCATCAACAGAAATTAGTAACTACTGATTAGCATTAGAAAAGGAGAAACATTAAGATGCAAATACTAAAGAAATTAGTCAGTTTCACGAGTACAATTTTAATATCTTCATCTCCTATTGTAACTGTTATTGCTTGTAGTAAATCTAAAGACCGCATTGATAGTAATATATCTGAAAAAACTCAAGAAGAACAATTTATTAAATTATTAGAAATAACCGATAAAAATAATATTACTGGAAAAGCATTATTTGATAAATTTAAAGGTAAGATTAGTGAATATGGTTTTAATGCTATTAAAGAGATTATTGCTCGTAATGAATTTGTTACGATATATGCGAAAATGCGAGGCAAAAAAATTGAAAACTTATCTGAGACAGAAATTACCAATTATTTGCAACAATTTGATAACCTTTGAAACCAAATAGCAGGTGATAAATTATATCAAGAATACTTAAAAGCAAGATTAAATAATAGTTTCTTAGAAGCAACAGTTACTAAACAAGGATACGACATTAAGCAATCAGCGGAATGGCATATTTTAGGAACTTGAGATGAAGAAAAAGATGAGGCCTATACTGATACAATTCAACCAAGCATTAATGATTTAATGACAGCCGAAATCACAAGCACCAACAATGAAACCATAAATTATAAAGTTAAAGTTCGTGAACGATTTGCTGATTACTATAATGCACAAATTAAACCTACTATTCTTGATAATTTAATGACAATGACTTGATTACAAGATCGGATTTTTGAATTAAAAAAAGATGGTAATTATTCATTGCCAATAAGTTGAACTGTTCCTAAAAATGTACAAACATTTGATTCAGGTAATGTTTGAGATAGTAAAATAAAAATGGTTTGAGAAGTAAAAGTTAAAAAGGAAAATGAAGCAAATTTACCTAACGATGATGTTGTGTTAATTCCTGATAATGATACTTTCAAAAATAAATTTAAACCTGATAATAATGAAATCAAAACAATTTTTGATCCAATATTTAATATGGCCGGTTTTCGTGGTTTTGTTGCTTATGGTAATGATAATAATCCTTATGGTGATAACACAATGGAAGATTTTTATAAAGAACAAGTGAAAGAGAGACAAATTGTTGGCTTTGCTAGCAGTAAAGCTCCTAACGATTCTGAAATAAATAAATTTTATACTGAAGACCGTCGTTATGTATCTAAAATTTATGTTCTCCCAATTTTTGTCACTGATTTGTTTAAAGGTTATAAAATTGATGATGATAAAGAAATTCAAATTGATAATGGGATAGAATTTGAGTGAAAAAATAATACTAATAAAACGGGAACTAAAAAAAATAGCGCCCGCAATAATACGGGAATGCAAAATCTTCCTAATAATCAAAAAACATCATTAATTAATGAATTATTATTTACAATTTCCAAAGATGATAATTTAAAAAAGAATGCTAGTCAATATTTATATACAAAATACATTGTAACTAAGAAAAATATTTACGATAAAAAGATATGAGAAGATTTATCTACTTATTTCCAAGATGAAGAAGATGATTAATTTACAAAAAAAGAGAACAGTTAACTGTTCTCTTTTTTAAACAAGGAGGATTATTAAATGAATGAACAATCTTGTTTATTTTGCAAAATAATTTTGCACGAAATTCCTAGTCATATAATTTATGAAGATGAACATACAATTGCCTTTTTAGACATTATGCCTCTTGACAAAGGACACACCCTAGTTATCCCTAAAATTCATAGTACAAATTTTATTAATACTAATGATGACATCATTTCTTTTGTTAATATTACTGCTAAAAAAGTCGCTCAGCAAATTGAAATGCAACTTAATACTTCAGCATTTAATTTTATTTCTAATAATGGTATTCTTGCTGGACAAACTATTGAACATTATCATTTACATATTATCCCTAAATATTCTTCCCACAGTGGTTTACAATTACCAAAAAGTCAAATCGTTGTTGACAGTAAAAAACTAACAGCATTAGAAAAAAAACTTAAATTTAATTAAAAAAGAATTCCTAGATTTGTTAGGAATTCTTTTTTAATAGCTGAATTATACTTGTAAGTGCAAGTAAATAAAATTGCAAAAGATTTCATATAAAAATTTCATGATGCTAAGTTTATTTTAGAAAAAGTAAATTTAAGGAGTTTTTATATGGGATACAAACATCTTGGCATAGATGAAAGAATTTATATTGAGAATCAATTGAAATTTAAAGTAAAAATTAGTGAAATAGCTAAAAATCTTAATCGAAGTATTAGTACTATTAATCGAGAAGTTAATAGAAATAAAGATAATAATCATTATTTTTCATTAATTGCACAAAATAAAGCAGAAAATAGAAAACAATTACATGTTTATTTTCATAAATTTAAAAATAGAGAATTAGTAAAATATGTACAACAAAAATTATTATTAGGTTGATCGCCTGAACAAATTTATGGCAGAATTAAAAATTTTCATCAAGAATGAATTATTAGTTTTAAAACAATTTACAATTGAATTTATTCTGGATTACTTGAAAAGGTTACTAGTAAAAATTTAAGAAGAAAAGGTAAGAAACGAAAATCTCAAGAAAATCGGGGTAAATTTAATGGTAAATCCATTAAAGAACGAAATGTTAATAATCGCATAACTCTTGGCCATTGAGAAGGTGATACTGTAGTATCATCACGAGGTAAAAGTAAATCATGTTTAATAACTTTAGTTGAAAGAACATCAAGATTTACTTTAGCAATATTAGTTGAAAATAGAACTACTAAAGTTATTAACAAAAATATTAGTCATTATTTATCAATTCTTCCAAATAATCTTGTTAAGACTATAACATTTGATAGGGGTAAAGAATTTGCTAATTGACAACAACTTGAAAAAAATTTAAATGTGAAAATTTATTTTGCTGATGCATATTCACCTTGACAAAGAGGTACTAATGAAAATACTAATGGTTTAATTAGAGAAAAATTTCCTAAAAAATTTAATTTTTCAAACACTACTAAAAATGCAGTTCATAAATTTATATTGTCTTTAAACCAAAGACCAAGAAAAATACTAAATTATCTTTCGCCAATCGAATATTTGGTTAGAAAAATAATTTAGTTGCACTTAACTTTACAATTTGGCAATAATTAATTATTTAATTTTCACTGTTAAAATAATTGTGACGATAAAAACTACGATTTTCTAGTCCGCCAATGCGTTGTGAAAAAGCTTCATTTTCAATTTGTTCTAAACCACTATCAATCGCATAAATTCTCGCATCTAAATTATCAATATGATGCAAAATTTCTGCTTCCATAATTTGTGGTAAAACTGGCGAACCATATTCATTTTTACCATGACTTGCTAAAATCATATGTTGTAATAAAACTACTTGTTGCATATCTAATTGTAATTTCTCGCCAATGGTAGCAATTTCACCAGCCATAATTGAAATATGTCCTATTAATTTACCTTGCACACTATATTCAACTGTTAAATCACCTTGTAATTCTTTAGTTTTTCCCATATCATGTAAAATAATTCCCGCATATAATAAACTTTTATTAATTTTACGATCATTATAAATTTCACAAATCGCTTTTGCTGTTTGTAACATAGTTAGTGTATGTCACATTAATCCCGAATGAATATTATGATGATGTCTAACCGCTGCTGGAGAAATTTTAAAACGATCTTGTTGCGTCTTTAAAATTTCTTCAACAATTTGTTTTCAAACATTATTTTTAATCTCCCCAATAAACTCATTAATTTGTTCTCACATTAAACTTTCACTAACTGGAGCACTTTTAACAAACAAATTAAGATCTGCTTCTTGTAAAGGAATAATTTCATAATTATTAATTTTAACTTGTAAACTTCTTTGATATTCTGAAACTAAACCATTAATTTCAACAATTACTCCTGCTTGTAATCTAATTGCATCTTCGCGTTGTGAATTTCATAAGCGGGCTTCAATAAGTCCTGTTTTATCTTTTAAAGCTACTGTTAAATATGTTGCTCCATTACTTGCTGTTCCTTGATTAACTTTTTCAACTAAGAATTTATCAAGAACATTACTATTTGCTTTTAAATCTTTAATCATCTAATTTCCCTTTCTTTAAATGTAAATAATTTTTTTCTAAATCGGAAAACATTAATTCCATTTTTATTTTTGCTGCTTTCACTGATTTATCAACACAAACAAAATAAAATTTAATTTTTGGTTCGGTACCACTAGCTCTTATTGCCAACCACGAACCATCATTAAAATAAAATTTTAATAAATCTTGGGGAGGCATATTATATAAACCTTGCAAATAATCTTCTTTTTTTGCTAATTTAATATTATTTAAACTAACAATTGAATCTTTTCTTAACTTTGCTAAAATCGTCTTAATCGCTTTTTGCCCACTAGTACCTTTTAAAACAACATTAACCGTATTAAAGTAAAAATATCCATATTTTTGATAAATATCTTCTAAAACATCTACCAATGACTTATTTTGTTGGCGATAATAATTGCAAGCCTCAGCAACAACCATTGCTGCGGCAATACCATCTTTATCACGAGTTAAATCTTTAACAACATAACCATATGCTTCTTCAAAACCAAAAACAAAATTTATATTCCGTGTCTTTTCTTTTGCCATTTCATTACCAATTCATTTAAAACCAGTTAATGTTTTAATAACTTCACAACCATAAGATTTTGCTACCAAATCACTTAAATGACCAGTAACAAAAGTATTATACATTACTGGATTAGATGGCATAATTTTTTGCTGTTGATAATGACTTAATAAGTATTCTAACAAAATTGGTGCTGTTTCATTACCATTTAATAAAATATACTCATTATGATGTAAAACTGCAATGCCAATTCTGTCACTATCAGGGTCATTAATAATAATTAAGTCAGCATTATTTTTCTTAGCATATTTAATAGCTAATGTAAAAGATTCAGCAACTTCGGGATTAGGTGATGGTGTATTACTAAAATTAGGATCAAAATCTCATTGTTCTTTAACAGGAATAACTTGATAATTACTACTTTGTAAAACATTCATTACTCAATCACGACTAGTACCGTGCTGATTAGAAAAAACTATCTTAATATCCTTTTGTTCATTAGGATAAAATTGTAATGCTTTAACATCTTTAATATATTCTTCTTCAACAATAATCGGAACAGTTTTTATTAATTGTTTTTGAATTGGTTTTAGTAACTTAAAGACATCCTCAATAGCAATATTTTCCATATTATTACCAACTTCATCAGTAACAACTGGTAAAAATTGACAACCATTTTCATCATAAATTTTAAAACCATTATATTCAGGCGGATTATGGCTAGCAGTAATTACAGCACCAGCTAAAGCATTTAATTTTCTCACACTATATGATAATAATGGTGTTGGTCGTAAATCATTATTAGTAAATAAGTATACAGGAATACTATAACTAGTAAAAATATTAGCTACTTCTTGACTAAATTCTAATGAATAATGACGATTATCATGAGCAATAACAATTCCTTTTTGTAATTCATCCATTTCATAATGTTTTTGTAAATATTGGATAAAAGCAATTGTTGCCTTCCTAATATTATAAATATTCATTCTGGCAATTCCAGGTCCCATAATCCCACGAATTCCTGCTGTACCAAAACTTAATGAATTACTAAAAGCATCAATAATTTCTTTTTCATTCATTGCAATTAACTGCTCTCTTAATTGTGGTTCTAAATCATTATTATTTAATCATTTTTGGTATTCTTTTTGATACGCCATATTTTCCTCCTATTAATTGTTAATCCTTATTAATTTTACTATAAATTTAAAGTAATATCTTATTTTTAATTTATAAATGCTGAATTATACTTGTAAGTGCAAGTAAATAAAATTGCAAAAGATTTCATATAAAAATTTCATGATGCTAAGTTTATTTTAGAAAAAGTAAATTTAAGGAGTTTTTATATGGGATACAAACATCTTGGCATAGATGAAAGAATTTATATTGAGAATCAATTGAAATTTAAAGTAAAAATTAGTGAAATAGCTAAAAATCTTAATCGAAGTATTAGTACTATTAATCGAGAAGTTAATAGAAATAAAGATAATAATCATTATTTTTCATTAATTGCACAAAATAAAGCAGAAAATAGAAAACAATTACATGTTTATTTTCATAAGCTGAATTATACTTGTAAGTGCAAGTAAATAAAATTGCAAAAGATTTCATATAAAAATTTCATGATGCTAAGTTTATTTTAGAAAAAGTAAATTTAAGGAGTTTTTATATGGGATACAAACATCTTGGCATAGATGAAAGAATTTATATTGAGAATCAATTGAAATTTAAAGTAAAAATTAGTGAAATAGCTAAAAATCTTAATCGAAGTATTAGTACTATTAATCGAGAAGTTAATAGAAATAAAGATAATAATCATTATTTTTCATTAATTGCACAAAATAAAGCAGAAAATAGAAAACAATTACATGTTTATTTTCATAAATTTAAAAATAGAGAATTAGTAAAATATGTACAACAAAAATTATTATTAGGTTGATCGCCTGAACAAATTTATGGCAGAATTAAAAATTTTCATCAAGAATGAATTATTAGTTTTAAAACAATTTACAATTGAATTTATTCTGGATTACTTGAAAAGGTTACTAGTAAAAATTTAAGAAGAAAAGGTAAGAAACGAAAATCTCAAGAAAATCGGGGTAAATTTAATGGTAAATCCATTAAAGAACGAAATGTTAATAATCGCATAACTCTTGGCCATTGAGAAGGTGATACTGTAGTATCATCACGAGGTAAAAGTAAATCATGTTTAATAACTTTAGTTGAAAGAACATCAAGATTTACTTTAGCAATATTAGTTGAAAATAGAACTACTAAAGTTATTAACAAAAATATTAGTCATTATTTATCAATTCTTCCAAATAATCTTGTTAAGACTATAACATTTGATAGGGGTAAAGAATTTGCTAATTGACAACAACTTGAAAAAAATTTAAATGTGAAAATTTATTTTGCTGATGCATATTCACCTTGACAAAGAGGTACTAATGAAAATACTAATGGTTTAATTAGAGAAAAATTTCCTAAAAAATTTAATTTTTCAAACACTACTAAAAATGCAGTTCATAAATTTATATTAGACTTGGTACATAACTATAACATTTTATGCCGACTAAACTATAAAATTCATTTTTATCTTTGTATTTATCTAACATTTGTATTTCATCTAAAAAATAATTATCAAAATAGTAGATAAAATTAAAGGTTATGTACCAAGTCTTTTGTATTTATCTAACATTTGTATTTCATCTAAAAAATAATTATCAAAATAGTAGATAAAATTAAAGGTTATGTACCAAGTCTATTGTGTAAAAATTCAATAATATGATAAAATAGTAATGAATAAAAATGACAATAACAAGAAAGGTATGGTTAGTTTAGTAATTAAATAATATAATTAGCTGATTGTTTTACTTCTTCAAAGCAATACCTAAGAAAACTAAACGCGACCGTTGGAAAGCAATTATTTTAGTATTTTCTAATTTAATATTAGGGATGGTAATTTATGTTCCCTTTATATTAATTGCTAATAGTATAGCTAAGAAAAATGGTAATGCTGTTAATTTAGGATATTTAGGTGCGATTCATTAGACTTGGTACATAACTATAACATTTTATGCCGACTAAACTATAAAATTCATTTTTATCTTTGTATTTATCTAACATTTGTATTTCATCTAAAAAATAATTATCAAAATAGTAGATAAAATTAAAGGTTATGTACCAAGTCTATTGTCTTTAAACCAAAGACCAAGAAAAATACTAAATTATCTTTCGCCAATCGAATATTTGGTTAGAAAAATAATTTAGTTGCACTTAACTTTACAATTTGGCAAATAAATATTTAAATAAACAAATTATAAACGAAGCACTTTTAAATACAAATTTAAGTGAAATTTATGAAAGTAAAGAAACTAATATTTTAGATGCTATTAAAATAAAAAATCCTAATATAGATATTTCTCATTTATCTGTATCTGATATAACTAATAAATCTGCAAAAATTACAGTAAATTTAACCGGGAAATATAGCCCGGGTTCATGAGTAGTTGTTTATTTTGTGATTCCTGATTTATTTAATGACTTTAAAAAATGTTTAAATCCTGTTGATAATATTAATGATGAAACAATTTTAGCGGCCGCTAAACAAGCTAACCCTGATTTAGACATTACACAAATATATGTTAAAGAAAAAGTTCCAAATGGTAAATTAACAATCGCAGTAAAAGCTGACTCAAATAAATATAGTATTGATAGTTATGTTTTTTGTAGTAATTTTAAAGTTAGACAAGATTTAAATGAAATTATTACAAATACTGATTTAAATATTATTAATAATAACAACAATGCCATTTTAAACGAATTAAATTATTTAAACCTAAATTTAGATATTTCACAATTAGAAGTAGTTGAAAAAACTAATATTTCTGTTACGATACAAGCAAGAAAAGATAGTGATAAATATTTTGGTGAAAAGAAAATTTGATACATAATAAATAATCAAGAAAATAAAATTATTAATTTAAACGAACTAATTAAAAAGGGGATATTTTTAAGTTATCGAGATAAAAATCAAGGAATTACTATAAAAGAAATTAAAAATATTAATTCAGGTAATTTGATATATTCAAATGTAACAGCAACAAAAAGTATTGAACCAATATATAATCAAAATAGTAAAAACATCTGTTTTGGGACAACCACATTATTTCATAATTTACCTGAAAAACAAAAAATGAAAACGCCAAATTGTAAATATACAAAAGAAACAACCGTAAGTTCTCAAATTACAACAGGTTTAAGCAAAACTGAAGGTGAAGAGAAAAGTTCAGAACAAAGTTCAAGTTCAGATATGAAACATAATTGAAATTTTGAACTTGGTATAAGTACGACGGCTGAAGCTAATGTTTGACCTTTTGCAGGTGTATCAGCAACTATTGATAAAAAATTAGGTATCGGGGGAGAATATGGTTCTTCAAATACAAATACATCATCAGAAACAAAAACCTTAAGTAATACATTTGATTTTTCAAGTAATAAAACAAATGAATATAAAGAAGTTTCAGAAGTGGAATTACCGTCACAAGAAATTGAAGTTAACCCAAATCAAAAGATTAAGGTTACTGCTTCATTAGATGAAGTTTTAGGGCAAATAACATTAAAATTAACACAAAATATTTATGGTAACATTACTTCACAAATAACAAATACAAGCAATGAAGAAAAATCATTTGAAATTTTAATTAAAGAAATTATGCAAAAATTAAAAGAATATAATCTTTTGCCACAAGAAATTACCATAAATAATGATGATAGTATAACTTTTAATGGGAGTGCGCATAGGTCATTAAAACAAGGATTTGATGGTAATATTGAGTTTCATGAAGTAAAATAAAAATCATAAAATATTAAGTTTTTTAGGAACAATCGCTTCATAACCATAACGAGACTAATAAATTAAATATTTTGTAAAAAATAATTATTTAAACTTCTAGAAATTATTTTATTAAAAGTTTTTGTAATGTTTGAAATGGAGTTTTATTGTTTAAAGATGAATGGCGTCGTTCAAAATTATAAAAGTAATAATATTTGTTTAAATAATGTTGAAGTTCATTTTGATTTAGTTTTTTATCCTTAGAATAAAATAATTTGGTATAATGTTGATGAAATCGTTCAATCTTTCCATTGCTCTGAGGAGAACGGATTGGCGTGGTTTCGTGGACAATTACGTTCCTCGAAAGAAAGGTTGTAAAAGGCCTTTCTTTTACTTTGTATGATTTTTTATTACTTCAGTTAGTAGTAGTAAATTCTGGAGCGTTGTCAGTACGAAGGCGTTTAATGATTATGCCAAGTTCGCCGAAATCTTTCATCGCTCTTCGTGTCGCATTAATGGCATTGTTAGTTCCCAAACTATCATAAACATAACCAAATACTATGCGCGTCATTTCGTCAATAAAATCATAAATGTAATATTTTTTATCAACCGGAAAATTTGATGGGGTAATGATTTTAGCATCCATTTGTAAGAGACCAATATCAGAAACTTCATAACGCTTAAAATGGCGTTTTGTTTGTTTGATTTGCTGTTTTAATTCTTTTCAACGAGGGTCGGATTTAATTCAACGATAAAAAGTTTTGATATTTTTCGGAACTTCTGAATTTTTAACAGCGTGAAAACCGATTTTTAAATTGTTAAATAAAGACCACATTCCGCCAGCTTGAAGATTTTTGTAATCAAAATATAAATCACATACTTTTTCGCGAGAATTTAAACTATATTGATAATTAATATTTTGTGGTTTTGTAGTTTTAAACAATAACAAATCTAGATTGTCAGAATAATAAGCAGTCATAATTTTTTGTGCCCAACGATAAAAAGTTTTCGTTGCATTCTTAAAATATTTTTTAATAAGTGCCAAATTGTAAAGTTAAGTGCAACTAAATTATTTTTCTAACCAAATATTCGATTGGCGAAAGATAATTTAGTATTTTTCTTGGTCTTTGGTTTAAAGACAATATAAATTTATGAACTGCATTTTTAGTAGTGTTTGAAAAATTAAATTTTTTAGGAAATTTTTCTCTAATTAAACCATTAGTATTTTCATTAGTACCTCTTTGTCAAGGTGAATATGCATCAGCAAAATAAATTTTCACATTTAAATTTTTTTCAAGTTGTTGTCAATTAGCAAATTCTTTACCCCTATCAAATGTTATAGTCTTAACAAGATTATTTGGAAGAATTGATAAATAATGACTAATATTTTTGTTAATAACTTTAGTAGTTCTATTTTCAACTAATATTGCTAAAGTAAATCTTGATGTTCATGTTCTTTCAACTAAAGTTATTAAACATGATTTACTTTTACCTCGTGATGATACTACAGTATCACCTTCTCAATGGCCAAGAGTTATGCGATTATTAACATTTCGTTCTTTAATGGATTTACCATTAAATTTACCCCGATTTTCTTGAGATTTTCGTTTCTTACCTTTTCTTCTTAAATTTTTACTAGTAACCTTTTCAAGTAATCCAGAATAAATTCAATTGTAAATTGTTTTAAAACTAATAATTCATTCTTGATGAAAATTTTTAATTCTGCCATAAATTTGTTCAGGCGATCAACCTAATAATAATTTTTGTTGTACATATTTTACTAATTCTCTATTTTTAAATTTATGAAAATAAACATGTAATTGTTTTCTATTTTCTGCTTTATTTTGTGCAATTAATGAAAAATAATGATTATTATCTTTATTTCTATTAACTTCTCGATTAATAGTACTAATACTTCGATTAAGATTTTTAGCTATTTCACTAATTTTTACTTTAAATTTCAATTGATTCTCAATATAAATTCTTTCATCTATGCCAAGATGTTTGTATCCCATATAAAAACTCCTTAAATTTACTTTTTCTAAAATAAACTTAGCATCATGAAATTTTTATATGAAATCTTTTGCAATTTTATTTACTTGCACTTACAAGTATAATTCAGCATATGTTATAATTATTTGTGAAAAATATAAAATTAGAAAAGATAAATGGTGTTATGATGAAAATTAAGTTAGTTGCTTTAGATTTAGATAAAACATTATTGAAAAATCATTTTGAGTTACATCCAGAAAATATTGTTGCTGTGAAGCAAGCTCAAGAACTTGGTGTTAAAGTAATTATTGCTACAGGACGATCACCGCAATCTAGTTATAAATTTGCTCGTGAATTAGGTTTATATGAAACTAGTGAACATATGGTATGTTTTAATGGCGCCTATGTTATTAATTTAAGAACTGGTGAGTTATTAGTTGATAAAGAAATAGCGTCAAGTACTATTAAACAAGTTATTAATTTAGCTAAAAATTATAAAGTTGCTTTTTGAGGTTATAGTGTTGATGGTAATATTGGTTATATTTTAAAGAAAACTTTTAAAATTTGGTTAATTCAAAAGTTAAATCGTCGTAAAATTGTTAAAGTTAATGAAAATTCTGATGTTAGAATGTATAAAATTTTATTATTAGGTAAGAGTAAAAGAATTAATAGTTTAGCATTAGAATTAGAAAAGTTACAAATTGCTGAAATTGCGGTTTCTGACAAGGGAAAATCTCGGATGATTGAGGTTAATGAATTAAATATTAGTAAAGCAAGTGGTATTAAGCATTTAGCTAAGATGTGAAATATTAATCGTGAAGAAGTTATGGCCATTGGTGATGGGATGAACGACTATAAAATGATTGAATGAGCTGGTTATGGAATTGCAATGAAAGATAGTGAAAAACCATTATTAGCAATTGCTAATGATATTACTGATACTTATAATAATGGTGGCGTTAGTAAAGCAATTCATAAATATATATTAGATGTTAACTAAGATGTTATAAAAACTCTTAGTTTTTTTAATAAAATAGTTGTACACTTTTTTTATTTTGCTAAACTTAATTTAAGTATTAAGAGTAATGAAAAATAAACTATATTTTGAGGTGAGTAAAATGAGTGGTTGTTTTGCGAAAATTTTTTTAGCATTTCTCCTATGTTCAACAGGTATTGTTACTAGTATTAATAGTTTGGCACTAACTGATATTAATGAAGAAATTGTGTTAAATCCAAATACAGTAGACTTGGTACATAACCTTTAATTTTATCTACTATTTTGATAATTATTTTTTAGATGAAATACAAATGTTAGATAAATACAAAGATAAAAATGAATTTTATAGTTTAGTCGGCATAAAATGTTATAGTTATGTACCAAGTCTAGTGAATATATGGAATTTAATAAGTTAGTTCATTCAGATTTTAAAGTTAATTTACATTCTTATATTAGTGAGTTTTTAAATCAAGTGAATAAAAATTTAGCACAATTAAATGCTAAAATTATCGCGATAAAAAATAATCGTATTGATTCTGAAACCGATTTTAAGAAAATGATTTTACTTCATAAGGAGTTTAAAGAATATCGTGATGATATTGAATATTTAAGAAGAGATGATTTTCAATTAGAGTTACCTGTTAAGTTTATGGAATTAGATGCCTATTTATTTAAAACTAATACTTTATTAGGCGATTTAGAAGTGAGATTAGAACAATCTTTTGTTAGTCATTTTACAAAGTGAAAGGAAACCTTTATTCAACAAAAAGATAAGATAACTGAACTTGGAGTTTGAGAAAAAATTGTTAAATTAAATAAAATGTTTCAAGACTCATATGAACATCTTAAAACAGTAGAAAAAGATTGTGGTAATTTTAATGTTAGCTGAATTATACTTGTAAGTGCAAGTAAATAAAATTGCAAAAGATTTCATATAAAAATTTCATGATGCTAAGTTTATTTTAGAAAAAGTAAATTTAAGGAGTTTTTATATGGGATACAAACATCTTGGCATAGATGAAAGAATTTATATTGAGAATCAATTGAAATTTAAAGTAAAAATTAGTGAAATAGCTAAAAATCTTAATCGAAGTATTAGTACTATTAATCGAGAAGTTAATAGAAATAAAGATAATAATCATTATTTTTCATTAATTGCACAAAATAAAGCAGAAAATAGAAAACAATTACATGTTTATTTTCATAAATTTAAAAATAGAGAATTAGTAAAATATGTACAACAAAAATTATTATTAGGTTGATCGCCTGAACAAATTTATGGCAGAATTAAAAATTTTCATCAAGAATGAATTATTAGTTTTAAAACAATTTACAATTGAATTTATTCTGGATTACTTGAAAAGGTTACTAGTAAAAATTTAAGAAGAAAAGGTAAGAAACGAAAATCTCAAGAAAATCGGGGTAAATTTAATGGTAAATCCATTAAAGAACGAAATGTTAATAATCGCATAACTCTTGGCCATTGAGAAGGTGATACTGTAGTATCATCACGAGGTAAAAGTAAATCATGTTTAATAACTTTAGTTGAAAGAACATCAAGATTTACTTTAGCAATATTAGTTGAAAATAGAACTACTAAAGTTATTAACAAAAATATTAGTCATTATTTATCAATTCTTCCAAATAATCTTGTTAAGACTATAACATTTGATAGGGGTAAAGAATTTGCTAATTGACAACAACTTGAAAAAAATTTAAATGTGAAAATTTATTTTGCTGATGCATATTCACCTTGACAAAGAGGTACTAATGAAAATACTAATGGTTTAATTAGAGAAAAATTTCCTAAAAAATTTAATTTTTCAAACACTACTAAAAATGCAGTTCATAAATTTATATTGTCTTTAAACCAAAGACCAAGAAAAATACTAAATTATCTTTCGCCAATCGAATATTTGGTTAGAAAAATAATTTAGTTGCACTTAACTTTACAATTTGGCGTTAATTTTAAAAATGTTAATAATTTAGTACAAAGTGTCCGCGATGTTATTAAAACGATTGAGTATAAAGGTGTGAATGCGATTAATGTTGCTGATTCTAATAATTCTCATATGATAACGCATTATATGGCTGATGATATGTATGCAGCAATGCGGAGTAAACAAGTTATAAAAACTGTTGTGATTGATATTGTTGTTGGTGTGCCAATATCGGTTTATACCGGAACGAAAGTTGGGGCTAAGGTTGCTAAATTGCTTATTAAAAATGGCAAAGTAGTTAGGTGGTTAGCAACAGGCGTTTCATCAACTTTAGTTGGTGGTATTGCTGGTGCAGTGGTATCAATATTAGTAGATATTGTTTTTGGTGATCTTTTGGATGCATTAATAAATACCGACTGAATTTCTCACGGAGCGGGAATTAGTTATACAATTAATAAAAATTTTGAGTGATTAGGAATATATAAAGCAATCGCAATGAAAAATACTTTAAAGGCACAAACAATGAAATATTTAGATAAGTTTTAAGTGTTAAAAATATTTAAATTAACCTTGTTATTTTAATATTAGCCAAATTGTAAAGTTAAGTGCAACTAAATTATTTTTCTAACCAAATATTCGATTGGCGAAAGATAATTTAGTATTTTTCTTGGTCTTTGGTTTAAAGACAATATAAATTTATGAACTGCATTTTTAGTAGTGTTTGAAAAATGATTAATAACGCCAATGGCGTTATTTTTAAATTAATTTAAAAGGAGAAGCTAAATGTTGCCACAAGAGTTTCAAGAGCAATTATTAACAATAAAGAAAGAATTTGAGAATTATTTCAAGTATTCAATTGATGAATTAACAAGACTAAAAGTAAAAATTCTTGAATTACAACAAGGTTTAGATATTAGTGATGAAAAAGAACAATTAAATAATTATATGCATCGCATAGATTATCGGATGAAAGCATTAACAATTAATTATCAGGCAGAAGTGCAAAAAGAAATTTTTAATCGTTTAGAACAATTAATTAATCGTGGTGATATTTTAGCAATTGAACAATTTTTGCAAAATACGCCAATAGATTTAAATATTAATGCTTCAATGTTTATTAATAAGAAAATTGAAAATTGATTTCAAAAAATTGATTTTCATAAAACATTGGCAGTATTAGAAATACTAATTAATTATGGTTTTAATGTTAATGTTTGAAATAACGATGGTGAAACGCCACTTCATATTGCTGTAAGAAAAGAATGATTAGCATTAATCCAATTGTTGTTGGATAATGGTGCTAATGTTAATGCTGGTACTGTCTATGTTGATGATAGTGATTTAGAAAGTGAAACTGATGATGCTAATCTTAATGTTGGTGATATTAATATTGATGACAGTTATTTAGAAGATGAGCATAATACAGCCCTGCATTATGCAGTCAAAAGCAAAAATATTGCTGTTATTGAGTTGTTGCTTGCTAGCAGTGCGGATGCTAATCTGCAAAATAGTGGCGGTACAACACCATTTTCTTATGCAATTGAGGAACAAGAAATTGCAATCATTAAATTATTACTTGCTAGTGGTGCTAATGTAAATTTACAGCGTGAGTTAGGTAATCCGCCCCTTCATTATGCAGTAAGCAAAGAAAATCTTGAAATTATGCAACTGCTCTTTGATAGTGGTGCGGATGTTGATATTAAAAATAGTCTTGGTGAGTCGCCTATTTATTGAGCCTTAGGAAGTAAAAATATTGCTGTTATTCAGTTGTTGCTTGCTAGTGGTGCGGATGTTAATATGAAAAGTAGGATGTTTGGTTCGCCGATTTTTGAAGCAATAAAAAGGGGAAATATTGCTGTAATTAAATTGTTACTTGATAATGGTGCCGATGTTAATAATATTCTTAAACATTCTGAATTTAATGCTTTTTTTGTAGCCGTTCGCGAAAGTAGTTTAGAAATTGTACAATTGTTAATTGATAATGGTGCTAATGTGAATGCAACTGATAGTGGTGGTTTTACAGCAATGATGTTAGCAGTTAGAGTATCGCATTTAGAAATGGTACGATTGTTGATTAAAAATGGTGCGGATGTTAATATTAAAAATCCTTATAATGAGAATTGCCTTTTTCCAGCTGTGGCATCAAAAAATGTTGAAATGGTGCGATTATTAATTGATAGTGGTGCGGATGTTAATATTAAAAATGATTGTGGCAAGACGCTGATCCAATTAGCAAATGAATGTAAAATTAAATATGAGGATACTTATGGTGCTCGTATCGGATGGAAATTATCAGGCGAATGTGAGGAAGACCGTATTCATCGCGAAATTGTTGCTTTATTAACAACTAATGCTTCGTTATTAGCAGAAGATGTACTGAGTAATTCACAATTTAAACGCAGAAAAATCGAGTAGGAAATAATTTTATTAAGTTAAAAACTTATCACAGTTTAGGAATGGGTTCTGTTGAAAAATGATTAATAACGCCGATGGCGTTATTTTTAAATTAATTGAAAAAGGAAAGATAAATGTTACCAGAATTATTAGAAAAAAAATTATTAAAAAATAGCTGAATTATACTTGTAAGTGCAAGTAAATAAAATTGCAAAAGATTTCATATAAAAATTTCATGATGCTAAGTTTATTTTAGAAAAAGTAAATTTAAGGAGTTTTTATATGGGATACAAACATCTTGGCATAGATGAAAGAATTTATATTGAGAATCAATTGAAATTTAAAGTAAAAATTAGTGAAATAGCTAAAAATCTTAATCGAAGTATTAGTACTATTAATCGAGAAGTTAATAGAAATAAAGATAATAATCATTATTTTTCATTAATTGCACAAAATAAAGCAGAAAATAGAAAACAATTACATGTTTATTTTCATAAATTTAAAAATAGAGAATTAGTAAAATATGTACAACAAAAATTATTATTAGGTTGATCGCCTGAACAAATTTATGGCAGAATTAAAAATTTTCATCAAGAATGAATTATTAGTTTTAAAACAATTTACAATTGAATTTATTCTGGATTACTTGAAAAGGTTACTAGTAAAAATTTAAGAAGAAAAGGTAAGAAACGAAAATCTCAAGAAAATCGGGGTAAATTTAATGGTAAATCCATTAAAGAACGAAATGTTAATAATCGCATAACTCTTGGCCATTGAGAAGGTGATACTGTAGTATCATCACGAGGTAAAAGTAAATCATGTTTAATAACTTTAGTTGAAAGAACATCAAGATTTACTTTAGCAATATTAGTTGAAAATAGAACTACTAAAGTTATTAACAAAAATATTAGTCATTATTTATCAATTCTTCCAAATAATCTTGTTAAGACTATAACATTTGATAGGGGTAAAGAATTTGCTAATTGACAACAACTTGAAAAAAATTTAAATGTGAAAATTTATTTTGCTGATGCATATTCACCTTGACAAAGAGGTACTAATGAAAATACTAATGGTTTAATTAGAGAAAAATTTCCTAAAAAATTTAATTTTTCAAACACTACTAAAAATGCAGTTCATAAATTTATATTGTCTTTAAACCAAAGACCAAGAAAAATACTAAATTATCTTTCGCCAATCGAATATTTGGTTAGAAAAATAATTTAGTTGCACTTAACTTTACAATTTGGCATATATTACAATTTTTATATTTTAACAATAAAAATGTATCGTTTATTTAAACGATACATCATTAATAACATTAACTATTTATCTTGAATAACTTCAATAGCGGGTAACGGTTTACCTTCTAATAATTCCAAACTAGCACCACCACCAGTTGAAATATAACTAAACTTATCTTTAAAACCTAACTGAATGGCTGCTGCTGCTGAATCACCACCACCAACAATACTAAAAACATTATTTAAATGAGCAATTGTTTCACAAATTGCTAGCGTTCCTTTACTAAAATTTTTCATCTCAAAAACGCCAACTGGACCATTTCAAATAATAGTTTTAGCTTCTTTAATATAGTTATTAAATAATGTTATTGTTTTTTCACCAATATCCATTCCCATATAATCATCAGCAATATTAGCATCAGTACTATTAATTCCAGACTGATCAACAAACTCTTTACTCATCAAATGATCAATCGGTAAAATAATTTTACCATTTGCTTTTTGTAAATACTGTTTAGCTAATTGTATTTTATCTTCTTCAATTAAAGACTTGCCAATATTAAATTGTTGCGCTTTTAAAAAAGTATAACTCATTGCTCCACCAATAATTATTTTATCAGCTACCTTTAAAAGATGATCAATAACACCAATCTTATCAGATACTTTTGCCCCTCCTAAAATCACAACAACAGGTCGCTCAGGATTAATAATCGCTTTATTTAACATTGCTAACTCTTTTTCCACTAACAAGCCAATACACGATTCATTAATATTAGTTGCGATACCAACATTAGAAGCATGCTCACGATGGGCTGTGCCAAAAGCATCATTAACAAAAACATCACCTAAACTTGCTCAATATTTACCTAAACTAGCATCATTATTAGATTCCCTTTTATTTTCTAAATCAGCAAAACGCGTATTTTCCATTAATAAAACTTGTTTATTTTCTAAACTATTAATTGCTGTTTGCAATGTTACCCCACTAATTTCATCAACAAAGTTTACTTCAATACCTAATAACTCTGCTAACCGCTTTGCTACTGGTTTTAATGAATATTTTTTTAAATCTTCTGACCGTTTTATTCTTCCCAAATGTGATAATAAAATAACTTTAGCATCGTGGTCTAATAAATATTGAATTGTTGGGATGGCACTAATAATACGATTATCATCACTAATAACACCATCAACTAATGGCACATTAAAATCTACTCGGACTAATACTTTTTTATCTTTAAAATTAATATCTGCCAATGTTTTTTTCATATGAATTTAATTTTCCTTTCCAATAATAAAAACTAAGGTATCCACCTTAGCCATTATTTATTCCATTAAGTTTGCAATATGATTAACTGTTCGGCATAGTTGATTAACATATGACATTTCATTATCATATCAAGCAAAAACTTGGATTAATTGATCGTCTCCTAAAGTCATTACTTTAGTTTGCGTAGCATCAAATAATGAACCATAACTAATACCAATAACATCACTAGAAACAATCGGATCTTCAGTATAACCAAAAGATTCATTAGCAGCATTTTTCATTGCTTCATTAATATCAGCAACTGTTACCTTTTTATTTAAAAGGACAGTTAACTCAGTAATTGAACCAGTAACTACTGGTACTCTTTGAGCTGCACCATCTAATTTTCCTTTTAAATTTGGTAATACTAACCCAATCGCTTTAGCAGCTCCCGTAGTATTTGGAATAATATTAACTGCCGCTGCTCTTGCTCTTCTAAAATCACCTTTACGATGTGGCCCATCCAAAATATTTTGATCATTAGTATAAGCATGAATTGTTGTCATCACCCCAGTTTTAATACCAAATTTTTCATCTAATACTTGTGCCATTGGTGCTAAACAATTAGTTGTACAAGATGCCGCGGAGATAATAGTATCACTAGCAATAATTTCATGATGATTAACATTAAACACAACGGTTTTTAAATCAGCTCCCGCAGGTGCTGAAATGATAACTTTTTTAGCTCCCGCAGCTATATGAGCTGCTGCACTTTCCTTAGTAACAAATAACCCTGTTGATTCAACAACAGCATCAATATTTAACTCTTTTCACGGTAAATTTTTAGGATCCTTTTCAGATACAATTTTAATTTCATGACCATCAATAACTAAACTTGATTCCTTAGTAGTAACTTCCTTATCAAATCGCTTTTGTGCTGAATCATATTTTAATAAATGACCTAACATCTTAACATCACCTAAATCATTAATTGCTACAACCTCAATATTTTCATAATTCATTAATATTCTTAAAGTTAAACGACCAATGCGTCCAAACCCATTAATTGCAATTCTTTTCTTTGTCATTCTGTTTTCCTCCTATATGCACTGCAATAATTATACAAATAACTCCTTTATTTTACAATTAAATTAGTAATTTTCTTCTAAAACACTATCTAGAAATTACCAAAGACATTGCAAATCATTGCCAATTTATTGGGCATATTTCCGAAGCACATCGCCCCCTAATAATACTGGTTTTGCCAAGTATCTAATTCTTTCTACTAACCGAATTGATTTCACAATATCAATATTTTTATATTTAGCATTACGACTATAATATTCTTGTAAGTTACCCATATCATAATTAGAAGTAAAAAATGTTGATAAATTATGTTGCATCCGATAATTTAAAATACTAAATAAAATCTCATCACGAGTTCACTCCGATACGGGTTCACCAGCTAAATCATCTAAAAATAACACATCACAAGTTTGGAGCTTATAAATATCACTAGCTAATGAATTAGTTGCTTTTGAAATCGCTTGTTTTAATTGACTCATTAATTGGGGAACAAAAACAAAACATACTTTATAATCATTCCGAACTAAACTATTAGCTAATAAAATAGAAATATAAGTTTTACCAATACCAGGAGCACCATAAATATATAATCCTGTTGTTTGCTCTTTTTTAAGGAAATTAATAAAATATTCTTTTAATTTTATGCGAATAAAATCATTTTCTGGTAAATGAAAATCACTTTCTAATGATAAATTAATCATTGATAAAGGAAAATGACAAATTAAATAATTATTACGAATTTTATCATTAGCTCGTAAATATTGACGATGTAAACAATCTTGCATTTCTAAATAAATCCGTTGATTTTCATAAACTAATTCTAACCGATATCCAGGAATTAATTGTTGACATTCATTTCAATTCAAACCATCCAAACATTCAACAAAATTATTTAAATATTTTTCTAAAATATCACTATTTCGTAATAAATCTTTTTTTAATAATTGATGTTCAGCAATAAATTTTTGCAAAGCAATAATCTTAGTTTTTTGAATCCGATGATAAATATCCATAACAATCACTTCCTTCCATAATTATGTTTGATAAAGGGGGTCTTCTTGTAACCATTTTGGAATAATACCTGTATTTCATTTAATTTCATAATCAAATTTTGATTTTTTTACAATTTTATTAAATTTTACTTTTCCCTTATTAAAACTTTGAACATAAGCAGTTCTTAAATATATCATTGCTTGTTCAACAGTAGTAATCTGCTTTTGTTGTAATGTGCTCGCAATTTTTTCTAAATAACCCATAACCAAAAGTTTATTATTTTTATATCACACATATTCAATTAAGCAATTAGTAACTTCTGGTGACAAAGTATAAGTAACTAATAACTTAGCCAATAACTGTAAATCTTTCGCTTGTAAAGGAAAATTTTGTAATAATGTTAAATATTTATATGGTGATATTGTTTGCATCTCATAAATTTTTTTTTGTAAAGGATTTTTCATATCTTCATTAGCAACTTCTAATGATTGGTTATTAGTTTCTGGCAAATGATTGGTTTGGAAAATAAAATCAGCACTAGAAGCATCTGCTTTTACTATTGATAAAGAAAATATTTCATTAAAGCATTTCGTAATTTTTTTATAACTTGACAGATCTTCTTGATATTGCATAAATAAAAACTTTGTTCGTTCATAATCATTAAGAGAAAGATTATTAATTAGCAATTGATTAAATTGCTGATGATTAAAAAAGTCTTGTGGTGCCATCGGAGCAAATAATTCATAGTAATAAGTAACACCAATATTAGTATTATTACGATAAACATCAAGTAAATTTATTGCTTCTAACCGATTTCTCGCAACTTCAATTTCCAGTAATGATAATTGTAATAAATTTTGCAAGCGTAAATGCGAATTATCTAAATTTAAAACTTTCATTGATAATTGTTCATTTAATAAAGCAAAATATAGCGAAACAGCATTAACACCAATAATTGGTTGATATAAATGTTGAACTATCTTTTGCGTTTCACTACAAATATGAGAATTAATAATTATTTGAAATTTTTCTTCTGATTGTAACATTTTTATCTCCACCTTATTGTCTTATTTATTCTATGACAGAATAATAACGATGTAAATAATAAACAATAAAAAAATAATTACCCACTAAGTTATCCACAACTTAGTCCTAAAAATATCTTATAAATAAGATGCTTTAATTTACTTATCCACATAATTCACAACTTATAATTTATTCTGACATTGACAGCAAAAATATGTACCACGACCATTAAGCTTAATTTTTTCAATTATTGAAGAACAAACATAACACGCTAATGCTTCTCTTGTATGCACTTTCAATAATTGCTGATATGTCCCTTTAACACCAACATTAGAAGTATAACTAGCAATTGTTGTTCCTTTTAAGTTAATCGCTTGTGTTAAAATTTGTTTCGCATTATTTAAAATTGCTTTTAAATGCTCGGTTTGTAATTTATTACACCTAGTAACCGGATGAATTTTACTAGCAAATAATACCTCATCAACATAAATATTTCCTAAACCACTAATAATACTTTGATCTAACAGCATTGTTTTAATAGCTCGGTTCTTATTTTTAAATTTCTTTTGTAAATAATCAACAGTAGCCCTTGATTCAAAAGGTTCTGGTCCCACTTTGATTAATGGTGCTAATTGTTCATATTCATCCTTTTTTTGCAAATGAAAAGTACCAAATCTTCTTGTATCATGATATCTTAATTCACAACCATTACTTAATTCTAAAACTAATAAAACATGTTTTCATTCAATATCATCATTAAGATTTTGATAATAATATTTGCCTTCCATTCGTAAATGACTAATTAACACAAAATCTTCTAATTCAAAAATTAAATGTTTTGCTTTTCTTTTTAAATCAAGAATTTTTTGACCAACAATCAATTTTCGAAATGATACTAAGTCGGGTTGTTTAATTACCGAACTTCAATAAATTCTAATTCCTGTAATAACTTGATTGCAAACGAAAGGTTGTAAACTAGCACGAACAGTTTCTACTTCTGGTAATTCTGGCATTAACTTAATCTCCTTTATACTTCATATCAATTATTTCCTATATTAATATCAACCGTTAAGGGCACCTGCAATTTTGTTGCTAAATTCATTGCTGAATTAACAATTTTTTTAACAATTTCTAATTCATTTTCATATACTTCAACAATCAACTCATCATGAACTTGAGCAACAAGATACGATTTTAAATTATTTTGTTCTAATTGCTGATCAATTTTAATTAGAGCTAATTTAATTATATCAGCTGCTGTTCCTTGAATCGGAGCATTAATTGCAACGCGTTCTGCTGCTTGTTTAGCTACTCAATTCCGATCATTAATTGTTGGAATGTATCGAATCCGATTGAATAAAGTTTTAACAAATTTATGTTCTTGACAAAATTTAATTGTATTATCCATATAATGACGAATTTCAGGAAAAACAGCAAAATATCGTTCAATAAATTTTTTTGCTTCGCTAATAGAAATCATTAATTGTTTACTTAAACCAAAATCAGAAATACCATACACAATCCCAAAATTAACAGTTTTTGCAACTCTTCGTTGCTGTTCACTAACTTCAGTTTGATTAATAGAAAATATTTTACTAGCAGTCAATGAATGAATATCTTCATTATTTTTAAATGCTTTAATTAATTCTTTAACATTAGCCATATGTGCTAAAACTTTTAATTCAATTTGCGAGTAATCACTAGATAATACTACTTGTGTGCCAGAATCATTAGGAACAAACACTTTACGAACTAATTTTTGATGAACATCATGAATACTAATATTTTGCATATTAGGTTCTTGTGAAGATAACCTTCCTGTTGTTGTATTAGTTTGATTATAAATCGTATGCACCTTACCATCTGCGAAAATATATTTTTCCAAACCTTTTAAATAAGTTGAATAAGTTTTTTGATATTTACGATATTCCAAAATTTTATCAATAATTGGATGCAATTGTTGCATTTGTAATTGCATTAATACTTCTTGTGCCGTACTACCTTTTTGTAAATCAGGTAATTTTAACACATCAAATAATAATTCTTTTAATTGTTTAGGAGAATTAGGATTAACATCTTGTTGTGCTAAACTATTAATTTCTTCATTTAATTGGGTGACAATTTTTAATACTTCTTTTGTTAACTGTTCTAATTGTTCCATATCAACACGAATACCGTGAAACTCCATTTTTGCCAATACAAAAGCACAAGGAAACTCAATATTTTTATACAACTCTAATTGTTGTTGTTGTTCTAATTTCTTACTAAGAAGCGGTTTTAAATGTAAAATTCATCAAGCTTTTCTAGTAATAAAACCAGCAACTTCTTGTAATTCTCGTACAACTTTTTTTTGATTTTTACCATAAAACATTTCATCATTCATAAAAGTTTGTTCAGCAAAATAATTAATAACATTATCAATCGTTACTTTCATATTCGCATTTAAAATATAACCTGCTAATTGTAAATCAAAAGCAATACCTTTAACTTCAATATGATGTCATTTACAACCATTAATAACTTTCTTCAAATCAAAAACATCTTTTAAACATTTTTCATCTTTTAAAAATGCTAAAAATAATTCATCAGTACTAGCAACAAGATAATCTAAATAAAATGCTCCTTTATCGTTAACAACGCCAAACCCAATAATGTCTGAAGTATAATAATTATCACCATTCATTTCAACAAATAACGCATTTTCAACACAATTATAATTAGCATCTCACTTATTTAAAATTTTACCTTGATCTTTATTATTATTATCTTGTGAAGGATTATTTGTCTCTAAACGATTAACTAATGATTTCAAATTATATTTTAAATAAAATTCTTTTAAGCGATTTAAATCTGTATTAATTGTTAACGAAGATAAATCCTTAGGAAAAGGAACATCATATCTTAAAGACGCCATTTCTTTACATAATAAACCAATATTAGCATTATTCACAATTTTTTCTTTAACCGCTGTTTTTAATTCCTCTTGATGCGTAATAATATTTTCTAATGTTCCAAATTGATGTAACAATGATAAAGCAGTTTTTTCACCAATGCCTTTAATACCTGGAAGATTATCACTAGCATCACCTTTTAATCCTTTTAAATCAGGTATTTGGTTTGGGGATATATCTCATCTTGCTTTTAATGAATCAACATTAATAATTTCTACTTGTGATAATCCCTGCTTCGGTTTAACAATTACCGTATTAGCAGATAATAACTGTTCTAAATCACCATCCGATGACAAAATTTCAATTTCTCAATTTAAATCAATTGCCTTTTTATTAATCGTAGCAATAATATCATCAGCTTCAAAATCAGGATGTTCATATCATTGAATTCCATAGGCATCTAAAAACTCACGAACTAATGGTAATTGCTGTAATAATTCTTGTGGGGTTTTAACGCGTTTTTCTTTATAACTAGGTAATATTCCATAACGAAAATTTTTAGGTCCAGCATCAAAAGCAACCAAAACTAAATCATAATTTTGTTTTAAAATCTTTTCTAACATTGTAATAAAACCTAACAAAGCATTAGTTGGTGTCCCATCATTTGCTCGTAAAGTTATGGAATTACTATATGCAGTTGCGTAATATGCTCGAAAAACTAAACCATTACCATCAACTAATAATATTTTCTTCATTAAAAAATTTTCACCTAATTCTATTTCATTTCTTAAATTATTATAACAAATAAACTTGTCAAAAATAAAAACAGCAAGGATTTTGCTGTTTTTATTTTTAACTATGCAGGACTGGCAGACTTATTTTTCTCTCAAAATTTTCAATTATTAGCAACAATCTCTTTATTTTTCATTCGATAGGCAACTAGTAATAAAAATCCCGCCCCAATCATTAATAGTAAAGAAATAACTAATCCAATTGCCATTCTCTCGCCATTATCAGTATTATCAATAATTGTAAAGATAAATGTTAAAAAACCAATAATTATATAAATACTACCAATTATTCAAAAGAAAATCCTTCTTTTTAAACCTCAAATATTTGTAATAACAAATGTAAAAAAAGCAATAATAATTAATATATTCCATAATGTTTGAGCAAAATTACTAGTTCAAAAATTTAGTTTTAAAACAACAGTATCATAAATAACAAATTTAGACTTAACTAGCTCCACAAAACCATAAACAATCATTAAAAAAAATGCTAACGAAATTACTATTCGTCCAATTAATGCCCATTTTGTATTTTTCATTTTATTTAATCTCCTTATTCCTAAATGCTACAATTTTAAAATTATTGCTAGCAAGACTATTGTAATAGTTTTTTGTTTTTCATTTAATTGAATAAATATTATTCATCTTACCTTGGGAAAAACTAATATCATATGATACTTCTAATGAATTATCAATATCATTATACTGCATTTTCGTATTAGTAATTCTTCAATAATTACTATCTTGATAAAATCTCCGATATTTCATATTAATAGTGCCATTATTATCATTAACAATGCGATCTAAAATTCCGTTTTCGCTTGTTAACATTGTTAACAATTTAGCAACCTCGGTTATACAATTGGAATCATCTTCTTCTTTACAAGAGCTAATAGTCGTAATAAGAGTATCCAATACTCCATTCGGTATTAATTCACCTTTCTGACCATTATATCCAAGGATTTCTAATAATGCCACTTTTGCATGCTCGTTGTCAATTTCAATGGCAGCAAGAATCTTGTTAATCTTTGCTTCTGTTAACACCTCATCTTGAATTACACCGACTAACTTATTAATTGCGGTTAAAACATCATTTAAATTAATATTTGTATCATTAGGAAGAAAATTTAAATATTTTTTAACAGTTCCAAAAATGGAATCTAATATATCTTTAATTTTAGGAAATGCTAATGGGAAAAAATCAGTATTTTTACAAAAAAAACTATTAAATCCCACACAACCACCACCAGCTGAAACCACATCAATTAATGGATAATCAAAAGACTTTAAGAAAGCTATAATATTTATGTTAATTTTCTTAACTAATTCATTTAATTGTGGGGTTAATCTCATAATTAATAATAACTTTCGTAAACTTAATCCGCCATCATTTAAAGAAAATACTTTTGTTAACTTATTTTTTAAATTACTAATTACTGATTGATCGAAACCAACATATGTCGTACTCAATTGCTCATTAATAGCTTGTTGAATTTCTTTAGGAATTTTACTAACTTCGTACCAAATCTTATTGGGATCATCAAAAGGAATACTAACATACATTTTCATTACATAAGAAATAACTGGTAAAATTGGTACTAACAATGAAATAATATTTTTTAGATCTTTAAATCCATTTTGAAAATTTTCTAATATATATTTATTAGTTATTATTGAAACATGATTATCATTATTATCTACTTCAATACCAAATGTTGCCATCATTGTATCATAAGCAGCTTCTACTTCGGTATCATCTTTACTATCATATCCTTTACAAGAACTTTCAGCTTTTTCTTTTTCTATCTTTTCTTTCTCTTCATCATTTTCTTTTTTTTCATAATTTTCTTTCTTACAACCAATTTGAACAATTATTTTTTTAATTCTTTTTTGTGACCACTGTAGTGCTTGAGCATATGTTGCTTTGCCAACAAAATTATCATTATGTTCAGTAAGATTATTTCGTAATTCAGTAATAATATCAGCATAACCACCAGCATTATAATCATTTCAAAAACTTTCAATATTACTTTTAGTTAAAAAATTCATAATGGGATCTAAAACAGACCCACTATTAAAAATTTCTTTTAATGTATCAACAGTTAAAGTGTTAAAAATTGAACCATATGTTCGAATTTTACCTAAAATATTATTTTGACTAATTAAATCAGCATAGGGTTTTACATATTTATCATTAGAGTTAATAACTTTATTAGCTAAATCTTGCGAAGCAAAAAACTCTTGATGACGAGGGAATCAATTATTATCATTGGTTTGTCCAAAATACGAATAAGAAATATTTTTAAAAATTAAATTATCAACTTTATTTTCTAAAATATCATTAATAACTTGCGAAGCATCTCATTTTTTTTCTCTACTTAATATTATTGCTTTAGTAATTTCGCCAGTAATTGCCGAAAAATCATTTAATTTAGCAGCGATGCCTTCATCAATCTTAGTTTGATAACGAAAAGTACAAGCAGCTAAGGTTAAAATTTGAGAAACTGATAATAATAACACTACTCAATATTTCATTATTTTTCTTTTCATAAATTAAACCTCAACTTTTATAAAACAATGCAAGACAATTTTAAACTTTTTAGAAAAATAAAGCAAATTCAAATTATGAAAAAAAGAACAATAAACGGCAATTTTTTTTAAATTTTATTTTCATAGTCTTACTTCTATAGACTTGGTACATAACCTTTAATTTTATCTACTATTTTGATAATTATTTTTTAGATGAAATACAAATGTTAGATAAATACAAAGATAAAAATGAATTTTATAGTTTAGTCGGCATAAAATGTTATAGTTATGTACCAAGTCTTATTAAGAATACTATTTAGATTTAACTTTGTCTATCTAAATCAATATCCAAATATTTATTTAAAAAATAAAACCAATCTTGCTACTAATATTCTGGGCGCATAAAGTTTTGTTAGGTGGGTAAAGATTTGAATAATTTTGAAAGAAAAGCAACTAAAAATTTATTACCTTTTTACTTGAAAAATAATTAGCCAAATTGTAAAGTTAAGTGCAACTAAATTATTTTTCTAACCAAATATTCGATTGGCGAAAGATAATTTAGTATTTTTCTTGGTCTTTGGTTTAAAGACAATATAAATTTATGAACTGCATTTTTAGTAGTGTTTGAAAAATTAAATTTTTTAGGAAATTTTTCTCTAATTAAACCATTAGTATTTTCATTAGTACCTCTTTGTCAAGGTGAATATGCATCAGCAAAATAAATTTTCACATTTAAATTTTTTTCAAGTTGTTGTCAATTAGCAAATTCTTTACCCCTATCAAATGTTATAGTCTTAACAAGATTATTTGGAAGAATTGATAAATAATGACTAATATTTTTGTTAATAACTTTAGTAGTTCTATTTTCAACTAATATTGCTAAAGTAAATCTTGATGTTCTTTCAACTAAAGTTATTAAACATGATTTACTTTTACCTCGTGATGATACTACAGTATCACCTTCTCAATGGCCAAGAGTTATGCGATTATTAACATTTCGTTCTTTAATGGATTTACCATTAAATTTACCCCGATTTTCTTGAGATTTTCGTTTCTTACCTTGTCTTCTTAAATTTTTACTAGTAACCTTTTCAAGTAATCCAGAATAAATTCAATTGTAAATTGTTTTAAAACTAATAATTCATTCTTGATGAAAATTTTTAATTCTGCCATAAATTTGTTCAGGCGATCAACCTAATAATAATTTTTGTTGTACATATTTTACTAATTCTCTATTTTTAAATTTATGAAAATAAACATGTAATTGTTTTCTATTTTCTGCTTTATTTTGTGCAATTAATGAAAAATAATGATTATTATCTTTATTTCTATTAACTTCTCGATTAATAGTACTAATACTTCGATTAAGATTTTTAGCTATTTCACTAATTTTTACTTTAAATTTCAATTGATTCTCAATATAAATTCTTTCATCTATGCCAAGATGTTTGTATCCCATATAAAAACTCCTTAAATTTACTTTTTCTAAAATAAACTTAGCATCATGAAATTTTTATATGAAATCTTTTGCAATTTTATTTACTTGCACTTACAAGTATAATTCAGCATTAATAAAACAAAATATTTAATATTAACAAACATATTCTTAATAAAAGGTTATAAAAACTAAGTAAAATGCTTATAAAAACAACATTAAAATAATTTTTTACAACAAAAATCATACATAAGAAATATATACTTAATTTGCATATTGAAATAATTTATAGTAAATGACTATTTTTTCTTTTTTAAAAAATACCTAAGAAAACTAAACGTGACCAATATTCTTACAAGGTTGCCGTTCATAAATAAGTTGATATAATTATTTATGTTAAAAAATATTTATCTTTTTTATAATAATTTATTAAGTTGAGGTTAGATACATTTATGAAACATTGAAAATGAAACAAATTATTTAAGCAAGCCTTTTGAGGAGCATTTAAACATAAAATCCAAATTATTTCATTAATTTTATTAACTATTATCTTATCAACGACAATTACCTTAACTTGAATTACGACAAGATGACTCTTAGATGGTGAAACAGCAATGAATAGTGCTACAACACCATTTAATTATAGTTATCGCTTTAACAGTAAAAATAGTCCTAGTATTCAAAGCATATCACCAACATTTAATATTTGTACTGCTTTTAGTAAAAGTTCATTAGCAGAATCTAATACTAGTAAAAGTATAAAAGATAACAGTACACCAATACTTACCATTGCGAAAGATAAAAATGACCCTACGGGGTGTTTATTACCATTAATATCAGAAAGTTTAGATATTACGGAAAAAATAGCAAGTGATAATAATATCACAATTGAAAATATTTCCTTTAAAAATTTACTAAAATGAGAAAAAATTAATACAAATAGTTTAGCCTTTAAAAATTCACTCTTTGGTCAAATTTTACATAAAAAATATCATGACATTCCTAATAACGAATTTAAAATATTATATGAACAATATACAACTTTGGTTGAACAATACATTAACCCAATTTTTGCCTTTTATTTATTTAATCTTTATAAAGCTAATAGTGATAAACTTAAATATCCAAAAAAAACAACTGATGCTGATTATTTTGACAAAGTTAAAGCATTTAAAGAAATATTTTTAAGAGACTTTGTTAATGCTCGTAATGGCGACAGTTGAATAAGAGATATAAATAATGAAACTGATTTATCTAGTGATAATGTTCCAATTTTTGGTGGCGGAATTAATATTTTTCAACAATTAACAAAAGAAGATTATGAAAAAAGGTTTCCTCAGGCAACAAATTTTAATAACAAAGCTTTTTTTAAACAAGGTTTTAAAGGCGATTTAGGAAATATTTTAATGAATATTAGCAAAGATAATAATGAAATTATTTTTCAACTAACAAACGACCACATAAATGATAATAAGGATAGTAGTTATCTCGATGTTGCCAAATATCTAACACTTCCGATTGGTGGAACATCTTTAAGAAATAATTGAGATATTTCGCAAGCAATATGAAATCACCATAATAAATTAGTTGGCTTATTAAGTAACTTTAATGTCAATTTACGCCAAGAGTATTTATTTTCTGATTTTGCTACTAATATCCGTTATCGTGTAATTAGTATTAATCCTAATAATGACGCTAAAAAAAATAAT
The DNA here is from genome assembly GCF_964264785.1 of Spiroplasma endosymbiont of Tipula paludosa. Lineage (NCBI taxonomy): Bacteria > Bacillati > Mycoplasmatota > Mollicutes > Entomoplasmatales > Spiroplasmataceae > Spiroplasma > Spiroplasma endosymbiont of Tipula paludosa. The sequence continues at coordinate 896,433 of NZ_OZ183484.1, read as the reverse complement.
ATTAAAATCATTAGTGGCACCTATCCTACTGGTGCTAATCAAATTGTAATTAATCCTCAGTTTGCTGAAAAATATAATTATAAAATTGGTGATACTCTTAAAATTGGTAGCTATAAATTAATAATTACTGGCATTGGTGGCGATAACTTTACATCGTTACCTGTTGTTCATCCAATAAATTTTCTTCCTAATCCAGCAAAAGAAGCCGTCTTATTCGTTAACCACCAATTATTTATTCGTGATGAATTCATTCGTTATAGTGATATTGAAGATATATCTAATGTCTATTTAACATACACAGGAAATCATATTGCCAATGATTTCGAATTATTTCGACTTTTTCTTAATGATAATTTTAAAAAAAATAATAACAGCATTGAAACTGTTTATCAAAAAATGTTAGCTTACAATAACAACCCCCAAGACATTCAAAAAATTACTGAAGATTTAAAAATAACTTCAACGATTGAAAATAGTGACAGCAACAATTATATTAATCGTGGCTTTAATTCGTTACCAACAATTACTAGAACATATACTTGATTTAGTATTATTATTGTTATTTTTATGACAATGTTAACAGTTTTTGCAACAGTATTAATTATTAGAAAAACCGTTGAACGCAACGCAACACAAATTGGTGTTTTGAAAGCATTAGGCTATGAAAATAAAACAATTATTGGTTCATATTGATCTTATGCCTTAATAACAACAATTCTTGCTGTACCCATTGGTTGAATTGTTGGTAGTATTTTACAAATAGCCGTAATGAAAATTTTTGAAAATTTCTTTACAATCCCAAATAATATTTTTTATTTTGATATTATTCCTTTTCTAATTGCTTTGGCAATTAATATCATTGTAATTTTAATTACCGTAACAATTACTGCTTATAAACAAGTAGCAAAAAATACAATTACCCTATTACGACCTAACAGTGATAATAAACCTTCAAAAGCAATTTCTGGCATCCACAAAAGATGATTTGCATTTGGAAGCTTTAAAACTCGGTTTCGTTTGGCATTGGCATCAGTTTCATATAAGAAAATTATTATTATGTTTGTAACAATTCTTATTGCTTCATTCACTATCGCTATTGCCTTAATGATCCCTGCTGCTGTTCGCAGTCTTGATGATTCTTATTATGGACTTTTAAAATATCAAACTAATGCTGAATTTCAACAACCGATTAGTAATATCCCAACAACTCGTTATAATTTATACCCTTGAAAAGGGATTGATGCTCAAAATCAAAGTCTTGATTACCCAATTACTGAAATTCGTCCAGTAGCTGATTACTATAAAGATGCTCCTGCTAATTCTTGAAAAAAACTTAGTGATAATACCCAAAACATTAATTTAGATAATATTTTAAAACAAATTGCTTATAACTATTATTGAACAGGTGGCAGAGGAATTTCTTTAGGTTGATTAGAACAAATTTCTAAGGATTTTAATAATAATCCCAAACTTTCAGGATTATTATCCACAATTATTTGTCCAATGGTAAACACTATTTTAACAACTAATGCCGAAATAAATACTAGTGATAACTGAAGAACCTGTACAATGAATGCAATTGAAACAGCTGTTCCTTCTTATATTAAAGACTTTCTTAATATTTCTGGAAGAAAACAACGCTTAACAATTACTCATAATACTTTACCTTATAATGCTAAAGAAGATGAATTATATACATATTATGATGCTAACTTAAATAATGTCGCTTTTAAAACCCTAGGAGTAAAACCAAATAGTGATATGATTGCATTAAAAGAAAGTTCAAAATATATCCAAGAAAAAAAATGACTTGATAAGATTCCAGCAGTTATTAATCGGGCAATGCAAATAAAACATAATTTAAAAGTTGATAGTATTTTTGAAAGTGAAGTTCAACAAAAACAATTACAATATATGAGTGCTAATAATAAATGATATCCTGCTCACACTTCATTTTGAATTTATCGTGATGAAAATAACTCTGAAAATATCTATAATATGCCTCTAGATAAATGAAGTATTAATGATAATAACTCGCCTTATGGTTGAACTAACCATTATGGTTATAAAGAAAACGATATTGGTGATGATGACATTGCTAAAAGTTATCGTAACTTAAATGAAATAATTTTACGATTACCCAAAGAAGAAATCACAATTGATAATATCAAATACCCAGCAATTAAAGATGAATTTTTAAAAGAAATTATTAATGCAAAAATACCAACAAATAATAATAAATTTGTTATTGAACAATCATCCGACAATAAATGATGACATATTAGAGCCTTTGTGCCATTTGCTACTAAAAATAAATTTGTTGATGAAAACTTTATGACATCAGCACTAAATCTCTTAAATCAATCATATGACAATCCATTATGAAATATTTTTATTGCCATACTAGACGGTAAAACTATTGGTAATAAAGAAATACCTAAAATTCTAAAAATTGATAATACCCCGATACCGCAAAAAGTTAAATATCAAGTTAAAGCAATTCATGAATCTTATGGTGAATTAAAAGTTTATATTAATCAACGAGTTGCTAATCAAATTCTTGGTTTTAATGCCACAACAAGTAGTGAAATTTATAAAAAAGATCCTTTTAATAATGAACCATTATGATTTAATGGTCGGTTATCATCTAATCCTGAATTAACTGATGTTACTAGTAGATATTCAACAACTTCAACTCTTGGTGATTATTCAATTGCTAGTTTAAATGATAATGTTGCTAATACTGTTACTAACAGTGAACTATTAACAGTAAAACGAGAATTAATTAAAAACTTAACAACAGTGGCTTCTAGTATTGCTGCCATCTTTATTTTAGGTTCAATTAGTCTATCCGTAATTATTGTTATAATGATTTCTAATCTTCTTGTCCATCAGTTTGCTAAACTAATGGCGATTATGAAAATTCAAGGGTATAAATATCGTGAAATTAATAGTTTAACTTTATCAATGTTTATTCCGGCCGCTATTATGGGATTTATCGTTGGATTTATCAGTGCTTGATTTATTTGTCAAGGTATCTTATGAACTATTGGAATTTTTACTGGATTCATTATTCTCCTATATTTCCAATGATGACTTTTACCAATAACATTAGCAACAATTACAATTATTTACACACTGACTTATATAATTTCAACTGAAACATTAAAACGAATGAATGTACTTGAATTAGTAAAAAGTAGTGACGAATAAGTTATTTAAAGCAGAAAGGCTACAAAAACTAATGAAAAAAATATTTCCAACTTATAAACAAGCATTTTTTTCAATGTTTAAAGTAAAAGTTCAAATGATTTTACTAATTTTGCTAACAATAATTCTCACTGCTAGTATTAGTCTCGCCATGTCAACAATTAATAATTTAAAGCAAAGTAATAATTTTATGGGGCAAGAAGTAAAATATGATTATTATTATAAATTTAATTTTTCTAACACTGATTTTACAGAAAGCAATAAATTAACAGTTAGTGACTTTAGTATTAGTAATAATCCTAATGATGATAGTCTAATAACATTAAAAACTAAAAATGTGCAACTAATAACTAAAAAAGTTAACGAGCAATATACTATTGATAATATTAAACTAGTTAATTATTTAAAATGAGAACAAATTAATCATCAAAGTTCTTATTTTCAAAAATCAATTATTGGAAAAATTCTTAAAGAAAAATATCATTATGTCATTAACAACATTGAATTTAAACAACTTTTTAATAAATTTATTAATGTAATTGATATATATTTTTCTTCTTTACTTAATAAAATGTTATGAAATTATTATATTAGCCAAATTGTAAAGTTAAGTGCAACTAAATTATTTTTCTAACCAAATATTCGATTGGCGAAAGATAATTTAGTATTTTTCTTGGTCTTTGGTTTAAAGACAATATAAATTTATGAACTGCATTTTTAGTAGTGTTTGAAAAATTAAATTTTTTAGGAAATTTTTCTCTAATTAAACCATTAGTATTTTCATTAGTACCTCTTTGTCAAGGTGAATATGCATCAGCAAAATAAATTTTCACATTTAAATTTTTTTCAAGTTGTTGTCAATTAGCAAATTCTTTACCCCTATCAAATGTTATAGTCTTAACAAGATTATTTGGAAGAATTGATAAATAATGACTAATATTTTTGTTAATAACTTTAGTAGTTCTATTTTCAACTAATATTGCTAAAGTAAATCTTGATGTTCTTTCAACTAAAGTTATTAAACATGATTTACTTTTACCTCGTGATGATACTACAGTATCACCTTCTCAATGGCCAAGAGTTATGCGATTATTAACATTTCGTTCTTTAATGGATTTACCATTAAATTTACCCCGATTTTCTTGAGATTTTCGTTTCTTACCTTTTCTTCTTAAATTTTTACTAGTAACCTTTTCAAGTAATCCAGAATAAATTCAATTGTAAATTGTTTTAAAACTAATAATTCATTCTTGATGAAAATTTTTAATTCTGCCATAAATTTGTTCAGGCGATCAACCTAATAATAATTTTTGTTGTACATATTTTACTAATTCTCTATTTTTAAATTTATGAAAATAAACATGTAATTGTTTTCTATTTTCTGCTTTATTTTGTGCAATTAATGAAAAATAATGATTATTATCTTTATTTCTATTAACTTCTCGATTAATAGTACTAATACTTCGATTAAGATTTTTAGCTATTTCACTAATTTTTACTTTAAATTTCAATTGATTCTCAATATAAATTCTTTCATCTATGCCAAGATGTTTGTATCCCATATAAAAACTCCTTAAATTTACTTTTTCTAAAATAAACTTAGCATCATGAAATTTTTATATGAAATCTTTTGCAATTTTATTTACTTGCACTTACAAGTATAATTCAGCAAAAAAGAAAAAATAGTCATTTACTATAAATTATTTCAATATGCAAATTAAGTATATATTTCTTATGTATGATTTTTGTTGTAAAAAATTATTTTAATGTTGTTTTTATAAGCATTTTACTTAGTTTTTATAACCTTTTATTAAGAATATGTTTGTTAATATTAAATATTTTGTTTTATTAATTATTTTTCAAGTAAAAAGGTAATAAATTTTTAGTTGCTTTTCTTTCAAAATTATTCAAATCTTTACCCACCTAACAAAACTTTATGCGCCCATGCAAGAGCATTATTAGATCAAAGATGACAAGAAAATCAAGCAAGACAAGAAGAAGCAAAAGAAAACGCAAAAAGAGAAGTAGAACAAAGATTAGCAGATATTGATGAAATAATGCAGCAAGAAGAAGCGGAACAAAGAAAACAGCAAGCAGAAGAACAAAAAAGAAGAGAAGCAGAGGAAAAGCTGTTAGAAAATAGTCGTAAACTTGAAGCAGAGACGGCCAAAGTAGCAGAGCAAATGCTAGCACAACAAGCGAAGGAAAAACAAGCAAGAGAAAAAAGACAACAAGAAGATCAAGCAAGACAGGAAGAAGAGTTAACAGAAGGATTAAAAAAATTAAATATTAGTGATAAACCGACAAGAAAAACCAAAGGAAATGAAGACGAAAGAAATTTAGAAAAAGAAATAGAAAATGCAAGAGAAGTTGCTAAACGATTAGATGAAGAAGAAGAACAACGAAAATTAAGCAAAACAAGTGTTAAAGAGTATGAAAAGCAACAAGAAGAACGACTAAGAGAAGCAGAACAATTAAAAAAAGAAAACGAAGAATTAGAACGATTACAAGCAGATAGAGACCGAGGAATTAGAACTAAAGCAAGAGAAAGACAAGAAGAAGTACGACAGAAAGGTAAAATAGCCCATTATGAAAAGCAACAAGAAGAACAAAGAAAACAGCAAGCAGAAGAACAAAGAAAACAGCAAGCAGAAGAACAAAGAAAACAGCAAGCAGAAAAACAAAGCAGAAGAGAAGCAGAAGAAAAGCTGTTAGAAAATAGTCGTAAACTTGAAGCAGAGACGGCCAAAGTAGCAAAGCAAATGCTAGAAAGGCAAAAGAGAGAAAGAGAAGAAAGACAACAAGCAAGAGAAGCAAAAAAAAGAAAATTAGAAGAAAGACAACAAGCTAAAGAAGCAGAAGAACAAAAAAGAAAAAAAAGTCAACGCGAAAAACCTTTATTATCTAGTTAAAGTTATAAAATTGGAAAATCATGCTGATATTAATTATTAGAACATTTGAATGATTAATTGTTGTTGGAAAACCACAAAATATATGAAGAAACTAATAATTAACTAGAAAAAAATTGATTAGATTCATTTTAATAGCATCTTCTAGTAGAAATTTAAGAGGAGAATAATAATGAAAAGAACCCAAAAACTATCAGAAAATCTATTTGAAGTTGAAAAATGAGAAGAACAACTAAGAGCAGATATAAAAAACGAGCAAGAACAAATGATTCAAAGTATTTCATCACTAGAAACCAATGCTGTAAATTATAAACAAATGATAAAAATAAAACCAACTAAATCACCTTGAGAATTAGCATGTTTATTAGCAACAATTTTACAAATAAACTGAGGTAATAGCAGTTCATCATTAGGAAATAGACATCGAACTAGTAGAACTTCTAGGTTGTCAGGACTAAGTCATAATGATGAAGTAATGGGTTACTTATTAAGAAAATCACATAGTGTTATTGAAAAAGATGACTCACAGAGTAATCCTCATAATTTTAGAAGGAATTATGCTGACAATCAGCAATTATTTCTAGATGACACAGTTAATAAGCCCTCTAATATTTTTGACAACGCTCATAGTGAAATAGATTATTATTCAGAAGCAGTAATAGATAAAATCATCAGAGATAAGTTAAAAGAAATTAGAAACTTTAACAGCGAACTAGGAATAAAAAGAGATCAAATGATTAGGGATAAGTTAAGAAAACTTAGCAAATATAATAATCCATCCGAATTCAAGAAAATTCAAGCAATTGAAGAAAGATTGGAAGATCTTAGAAAATTTAATAGTTCATTAATATTAAAAAATAATCAAATAATTGAAGAAAGATTGGAAGCACTTAGAGAACATAATAGTTTATCATTAACTAATGATTATGTAGATAGTAATATTGTTGATTACTCTAATATCACAACTAACCAAGAATTGTTAGATTGATTAGCAAAACATAACGAGGATGGAGATTCACCATTAGTTAATTATGTAGAAAGTGATATTGTTGATTACTCTAATAATATTATTGAGCAACAATTATTCGAGCAATTAACAAAAATTGAAGGAGATGCAAGTTCATCAGGGGAAATTGATAATGCTAACAAAGTGTGAACTGAGGAAGCAATCTTAGAAACTATGGAAAACCTTAATATTAAGCGCGTTTCATCAATGGTATCACTAACATCATTAACAATAGATGAAAATCAAAAACAGTTAGAAAATATCATCAGACTTGAAGCAGAGACTGCCAAAGGAGCAGAGCAAATGTTGAAACAGCAACAAATTCAAGACGAAAGTTTTAAAGTTGTATGAACTGAACAAGAGCTTATCGATAAAATGAGCAGTCTTGAACCAAATAAACATTTATCTAACGAAGAATTGTTAGCTCGCTTAGCAGAACTTAAGAGGGATGGAGATTCACCATTAGTAGCTAGTGATATTGTTGATTATTCTGATGGTGCCGTTCATCAAGAACTTTCAGATCGCTTAGCAAAGCTTAAAGGAGATGGCACTTCATCAGTGGAAATTGATAATAATCAAAAACAGTTAGACAATATCTTGAATCTTGAAGCAGAAACTGCCAAAGTAGCAGAGCAAATGTTAACACAACAAGCGAAGGAAAAACAAGCAAGAGAAAAAAAACAACAAGAAAAAGCAGAGCAAGCAAAAGAAAGAAACCAACAAGAAAAAGCAGAACAAACATTAGGAAAAAGCGAAGAGAAATTAACAGATATTGATGAAATAATAAGCGAAGTAATAAAATCAGAAGAACAACAAGATTATTTTAATTTAACTGCACCACAAGCAGGAACTAGTTTTGATCGCAATACAATTTTTAAACTTGAAGCAGAAACTGCCAAAGTAGCAGAGCAAATGCTGGCACAACAAACGAAGGAAAAACAAGCAAGAGAAAAAAGACAACAAGAAAAAGAACAGCAAGCAAGAGAAAGCTCTTATGAATACTAAATAATGTAGATTAATGAATCTTAATAAATATGGAAGGAAAAACAATAATAGACTTGGTACATAACCTTTAATTTTATCTACTATTTTGATAATTATTTTTTAGATGAAATACAAATGTTAGATAAATACAAAGATAAAAATGAATTTTATAGTTTAGTCGGCATAAAATGTTATAGTTATGTACCAAGTCTAATGAATAATAGTAATAGTAATCAAAACGATACTTTTAGGCAAGAAGTATTAGCTATATTAGATGATCGCGCGAGACTCATTGGGGCACTACAAAATGCTGTCGGATCTGTGTCCACACAAATGAAAGTACTTAAAGAAGATGCTCAAATAATGAAACAACAATTATCATGAAAAATATCAGAAAAAACCGATAGTGATTTAATATTAGAAAATGATAACCTTGATGATGACAGTGTTGAAGGTTCTATCCCTCCAACACCTTGCTCAGAATTATTTACTGGAGATGATGGAGTTAATGATTCTAAAATTGATATTATAGCAGATAGCGAATTAGAATTACGATTAGCATTGTTAAAAGAGATACCGATTGCAGATTTTATGTCAAATGAATATTTTGAGAATTTATTACCAAAAATGAAAATAGCACATACATTTTGATTACAAAATAATTTTAAGCTTAACATTGATAGTAATGAATATTTTTTATGAATGGCGCATATTAAAAAGTCAGACATATTGGAAAATCAAACCTTACTAAAAACTCAATCAAAAAAACTAATGGAGTGAGAATTAATAAAATTTAAAAATAATGAATTAATTGAGGAATTTAAAAACAAATTGTTGAATGGCGAAGTTTTACCAATTCTTAAAAAATATTTAAGTCTTGATAATATTTATATGGTACAACAAAAAATGAATCATAAATATAGTAAAAATGAAAAGAATTTTTCCAACTATACACCAATTGATTTTAATGACAAAGATTTCATTTTAACTGAAGATAAATTAATTTGAAATATTATTTGTATTAAAGAAAATAATATAAAAGGTTATTGGCACCTTAAAGAACAAAGTTTAAAAGAACAAAAAATATCTTCTGATGATATTAAGAAATTAAAAGAACAATAGACTTGGTACATAACCTTTAATTTTATCTACTATTTTGATAATTATTTTTTAGATGAAATACAAATGTTAGATAAATACAAAGATAAAAATGAATTTTATAGTTTAGTCGGCATAAAATGTTATAGTTATGTACCAAGTCTAATGGGAAAATAGTTTATGTAGTAATTTTAATGATGAGATTTATAAAATATTTACTACAAAAAATAATAAGAAAACTAATTCAAAACAAGTAGAAATAGCTCAAGCAGAGCAAAAATTTTTTCAATTTTTAGAGCAAAATTTTAATAGGTTAAAATTTAATGCTAATGAAGAAGAAAATTTAACTATATGAAATGCAATGATGACTAATCCAGTTGTTAAAAACCTCATTAATAATAAGATTTTTAAAAATATTGATAAAGAATTTTTAAAAGTTAAATTTTTAGGTTTTTGTAATACTGAACTTAATAAGCATAAAAATTTTAAATTAACTTTAGAACAACAAGTTAATGCCATTAACAATTTTTTATTAGAAGGTGCAGTAAATAAATTTATTCAAGAAAATAATGAAAATATTACTAAATTGTTATTAGATACTGTTGAAGAAAGTGAAATTGAATTATTAATTAATTCATTTAAAGATGAAATTCTAAGTGCTGATTTAAAAATTGCTGAAATAGTAGGAACTGACGGTACTGGTGTTCACTTTAATAGTATAGAATTTATTTTTAATAATTTGAGCTCTAATTTTAATGTTTTTTTAAAAGAGATTAGAACTAAATATGAAACAAAAACCAAAGTTATTTTGAATAAAAATTTTCAAATCAATGATACCAATGATAAATCTTTTATTAGAAACAAAATTACAGAAATTCTTTTTTCAATTGGTAAAAAAGAATTAAATAATACTACTTCTAAAATTATTGATTATTATGTCCATAATGTTTTAGCAACAAATAATGAATCAAAATATGTCAATTTAGTTATGAATGGTCTTAAACTATGCTCAAAATATCCAGTTTATACTAATTCACAAATTAATTGTAATATACCACAGACTTATGACAAGTACAAGCGGTTTTTTAAAAAAGGGACGAAAAATTATAAAATAATGCGAGAAATTTTCAAAAATAGTTTATAATTAAATTCCAAGGCAAAGAGACTAGAGACTGTAGATTAATTTTTGGAGAAAGGAAAAAGTGTTATTAATTTTATTGCTGAATTATACTTGTAAGTGCAAGTAAATAAAATTGCAAAAGATTTCATATAAAAATTTCATGATGCTAAGTTTATTTTAGAAAAAGTAAATTTAAGGAGTTTTTATATGGGATACAAACATCTTGGCATAGATGAAAGAATTTATATTGAGAATCAATTGAAATTTAAAGTAAAAATTAGTGAAATAGCTAAAAATCTTAATCGAAGTATTAGTACTATTAATCGAGAAGTTAATAGAAATAAAGATAATAATCATTATTTTTCATTAATTGCACAAAATAAAGCAGAAAATAGAAAACAATTACATGTTTATTTTCATAAATTTAAAAATAGAGAATTAGTAAAATATGTACAACAAAAATTATTATTAGGTTGATCGCCTGAACAAATTTATGGCAGAATTAAAAATTTTCATCAAGAATGAATTATTAGTTTTAAAACAATTTACAATTGAATTTATTCTGGATTACTTGAAAAGGTTACTAGTAAAAATTTAAGAAGAAAAGGTAAGAAACGAAAATCTCAAGAAAATCGGGGTAAATTTAATGGTAAATCCATTAAAGAACGAAATGTTAATAATCGCATAACTCTTGGCCATTGAGAAGGTGATACTGTAGTATCATCACGAGGTAAAAGTAAATCATGTTTAATAACTTTAGTTGAAAGAACATCAAGATTTACTTTAGCAATATTAGTTGAAAATAGAACTACTAAAGTTATTAACAAAAATATTAGTCATTATTTATCAATTCTTCCAAATAATCTTGTTAAGACTATAACATTTGATAGGGGTAAAGAATTTGCTAATTGACAACAACTTGAAAAAAATTTAAATGTGAAAATTTATTTTGCTGATGCATATTCACCTTGACAAAGAGGTACTAATGAAAATACTAATGGTTTAATTAGAGAAAAATTTCCTAAAAAATTTAATTTTTCAAACACTACTAAAAATGCAGTTCATAAATTTATATTGTCTTTAAACCAAAGACCAAGAAAAATACTAAATTATCTTTCGCCAATCGAATATTTGGTTAGAAAAATAATTTAGTTGCACTTAACTTTACAATTTGGCATTAATTAGTAAAAATTCATGAAAGGGATTTGATTAATATGAAAAAATTTCTAGGAATTTTAGGAACAATAACAATAGCAGGGGGTGGAATGTCAGGTATTATTGCCAACAAACCATTTTCATCACAAATTGAAAATAATAATTTAGAAAATTTAAAACGAGATAAAAGGTGTGGGCAAAATAAAGGTTATGTAAAAAATGTAGAAGGCATTGATTATCAATGAGGAGCTACACATTATAAAACATTACTTTTTATAAAAATTAAAAAAGAATCGTGAGCTACTATATATGATAAATATGATAATTTAAGTTCGAAAAAATTTAATGAATATTTAAAAAATTTTGTTTCCATGATGCATAGAGATGACAGAGTCAATGGGAATGATTATAATAATAAAATTGAAAATATTAATAATTGTTATAATTCTCTTCCTAGTAATGTTGGTTTAGATATAGTTATGAGAAGTAGCGGAGAATTTAACTATGTTACAAGACAATAAAAATATTTAACATACTATAGCAACAAATAGTTTAATAAAACACAACACTACCAGCTTGTTTAAAAGTTTACAAATTATTTTATTAAAAGTTTTTGTAATGTTTGAAATGGAGTTTTAGTGTTTAATGATGAATGATGGCGTTCAAAGTTGTAAAAGTAATAATATTTGTTTAAATAATGTTGGAGTTCGTTTTGATTCAATCTTTTATCCTTAGCATAAAATAATTTGGTATAATGTTGATGGAATCGTTCAATTTTGCCATTTGATTGTGGTGAACGAATTGGCGTTGTCTCGTGAACAATTCCGTTTTTTGAAAGAAAGGTTGTAAAAGGCCTTTTTTTTACTTTGTATGCTTTTTTATTACTTCAATTGGTAGTAGTAAATTCTGGAGCATTATCAGTACGAAGGCGTTTAATTGTTATGCCAAGTTCACTAAAATCTTTCATTGCTCTTTGCACGGCATTAATTGCGTTATTGGTTCCTAAACTATCATAAACATAACCAAATACTATCCGTGTCATTTCGTCAATGAAATCATAAATGTAATATTTTTTATCAACCGGAAAATTTGATGTGGTAATAATTTTGGCATCCATTTGTAAAAGACCAATCTCGGAGACTTCATACCGCTTAAAATGGCGTTTTGTTTGTTTGATTTGTTGTTTTAATTCTTTTCAACGAGGGTCAGATTTAATTCAACGATAAAAAGTTTTGATATTTTTAGGAACTTCTGAATTTTTAGCATCGTGAAAACCGATTTTTAAATTGTTAAATAAAGACCACATTCCACCGGCTTTGATATTTTTGTAATCAAAATATAAATCACATACCTTTTCACGAGAATTTAAACTATATTGATAATTAAGATTTTGTGGTTTTGTAGTTTTAAACAATAACAAATCTAAATTATCAGAATAATAAGCGGTCATAATTTTTTGTGCCCAACGATAAAAGCTTTTCGTTGCATTCTTAAAATATTTTTTAATAAGTTTTGTTAAAGAAGTTTCTGCAATATAGAAATAAGTACATAAATTTAAATAGGCAGTAATGCGTTTTTTAGTTTTATAGTAATAAGGATTACGACAATTAGCACTTAATCAACTTTGTACTTTTGCTTTTAAATCTGCTAAATCAGTTTGGGAAATAATATATTTCATTTTTTTAAACTCCTTAAGATTAAGAAAACCGTATTAAAAAAATACGATTTTCAAGAATGGTTATTAAATTACTAAATTAATGAGGCATTTCCGCTGAGAATGAAGTTAAATAAAATCCGTCTTCTAATTTATGAATAGAAATTTTAACATCAACCAAAGTATCTATTACATAAAAATCCTTAGAAAATGCAGATTTACGAGCACTATTATTAAGGTAAAAATCACCAAGTTGGTTATAAACATTACTTCGTACATCAACTAATAAATAAAAAGCAAATCCAATGACACTATTTTGTTCGGTATTTCTTATCGTAAATTTACCATTATGCGATACTTGTTCATTGAGATAATTAGGAATATTTAAATCATTGGCATCAATTTCTAAATATTGAGGTCTATACAAAAAATTACTACTAATTCAAGCACTTTTACCAATTTTAGAAAATTGTAATTTATATGTTTTTAAATCATTACTATTTTTACTACATCCCGAGACAAACATTATACATAAGACTTGGTACATAACCTTTAATTTTATCTACTATTTTGATAATTATTTTTTAGATGAAATACAAATGTTAGATAAATACAAAGATAAAAATGAATTTTATAGTTTAGTCGGCATAAAATGTTATAGTTATGTACCAAGTCTATACTAAATTTAAAGCTGATAAAAATTTTCACATAAATAAAAATCCTCCTTTCAAAGGAATTATATTTTATATAAAAATATTGGAAACATTTAAGAAAACTTTTTTAATATCATTAGCAAAATTGCTAAGGGCACTACAAATTCAAATAACATCTGAAATGCCGGAATAACTTCAAACACCGGGAAAGCAGTTTTCGTAAAATTAATCGTTGTTTTGGCAATATCCGCAAGCGGGCGAATTAAAAGATTAATCCCAGAAAGACCAAGTAATCAATTTAACACACTAACAGAAGCGTGCTGAATGCCACAAGATATGGCACTAAATAAACCTCAATAAGAACAGTTGGGCGTAGGAATTAAGTCATCCATATTACCACTTATTCCCCCACCAATAAAAGCTGTTGAATTCAAAATGTTAAAATCGTATAAAGAATAATGATATTCAGTACTTTCGTTTTTCTTTATAGTGGAAAAGTTAGCGTAAAAATATTAATTCCATACATCACATCAACTTTGGCATTGTAAAAATACAATTTATTACTAGTAGTGTTTCATAATTGGTTATCATATGCTTTTAACACATTAAAATCTACTTGATAAGAACTTTTGCCAGTGTTAAAACCATTGACAATTTGTTTATCTTTAACAAAGAAATAAGAACGAAAAATCATATTTTTACTATTTTCGATTGTTGAACCAAAGTTAATTAAATACTGTTTGGGATAAAAAGTAATTAAGGAACGATAGAAAAAACCCATTTGTAAAACATTTTTAGGGATTTGTTGCATCCCTTTGTAATCTAATTCTACATAAGTAGAGGCATCTGTATCAAAGCTCGCATAAAAGAATTGTACAAAAAACTCACCTAAAACTTTATAAATTTTATTAAATAAACCATTAATAAAATCAACAGTTAAATCTTTTTGGTAATAAAGCATAAAATCTTTAAAATCAGTTTTTAATTTATCATCATAGCGTAAAAAATGGAAGGTATTACCATAATAATTAACTTGTCCAAAAAAGGTATTAATAAAATCTCTTCCAAAACTTGTTCGCGAGCCAGATTTTCAAAGTGATTTACCATTTTCTAAAAACTCATTAGCACCCACAATACTACCATGCTCAGTTTTTACAGTAATAACATCACCAAAACTAGAAAAGGAAAGTTCCCTAAAAATAACTTTTTCAATAAAACCGGATGGATATGAATTTTTGCGACTTAAACTAAATTTACTATTTTGTTTAAAACCATTTAATTTAATTGATATTTCACTCATATATTTAAAATTCTCATCAAAGAAATTAAAAATTGGAACTCAATATAAATAACTATAATTAAATTTATCAAAATCTCGGCGTTGTATCATTAAATAATCAAGTTTATCTTGAAACTGATTATATTGATATTCACCATCATTTTTAGTTATTTCCGTAGGCAATGGTTGTTCGTTATCTTTTTCTGGTAAAGGGGGCATTTCCGCTGAGAATGAAGTTAAATAAAATCCGTCTTCTAATTTATGAATAGAAATTTTAACATCAACCAAAGTATCTATTACATAAAAATCCTTAGAAAATGCAGATTTACGAGTACCATTATTACGGTAAAAATCACCAAGTTGGTTATAAACATTACTTCGTACATCAACTAATAAATAAAAAGCAAATCCAATGACACTATTTTGTTCGGTATTTCTTATTGTAAATTTACCATTATGTGATACTTGTTCATTGAGATAATTAGGAATATTTAAATCATTGGCATCAATTTCTAAATATTGAGGTCTATACAAAAAATTACTACTAATTCAAGCACTTTTACCAATTTTAGAAAATTGTACTTCACAAACATTATCACAAGTATTAGAGTTTACAGTTCGTTTTTCTCGTTTCATAAAGGAGGATTGTTCCATATTGGGTTTTGGTGGTTGTTTTGTATCAAAGAAAGCCCCTAATGGCACCAAACCAATAAACATTATAATAAATCAAGAAATAATCTTATGCATTTCATCACGCCTTAAAACTCTTTTTTATCGCTTCAAAAGCATCAGAAAATTTATAATGTTGATGTTGTGGACATTCACAATTAGCAACTTGCATTTGATGCTTTCTAAAAACTTTATTAAAGTAATAACCCCTAATAATTAACTTAATACCAGTTATTAAGAAATAAATAATTAATAATAGACTTGGTACATAACTATAACATTTTATGCCGACTAAACTATAAAATTCATTTTTATCTTTGTATTTATCTAACATTTGTATTTCATCTAAAAAATAATTATCAAAATAGTAGATAAAATTAAAGGTTATGTACCAAGTCTAATCAAATATAAACATTAAAAAATACACTTTGAAAATTTAATGGTATAAAATCTTTAAAAAATTTATCCCCTTTAATTTGAAGGACCGTTAAAAATATTCAAATTATAATAACAACACTATGAAATATAATAAAAAAATGCATAAAACCTAAAACGCTTTTAAATCATTTAATACTTAATATTTTCTTTAATTTTTTCATTTTTTAATTCCTTAAAATTAAATATATTGTTGATAAAATACAAATCGTTCCTAAAATTTGGAAAATCGGATGTTGAGAAAATAACCTTATCATTGGTTTAAACAAATCTAAAATTTTAATATTATTTGATAGAACTTTATTAAAATATTCTAAACCTTCACGCACATAGGCTCATAAACCTAAAAAGTCATTTAAAGCAAAAATAGAAAAAACAGCAACAAGAATAAATAAAATTATTAATTTAAACATTTTAAAAACCTACCTTTTTATTCGCCGTCCGTGTTGGTTAACTCATGGTCTATTTTTAGGACTATTACCACTAAATTTCTTAATTGGACCACTAGATGAATTTTTCTTAGTTCCTCAATTAGCAACTGATTTTCGATATTTTTTACGAAAACCAACTTTTGGTCGTTCAATATGAATACCTAAAATGCCACCAATTACAAGATTTATCACAAGCATAATTAGCGGAAAAATAATAATGCGAATATCTGTTCCAGGAATGGTTAAAGTTCAAATTAAATCAAAAACTTTATAAAACATATCGCCAATCAAGCTGGCCATTTTTTCTAAGTTTTCCATTTTTTAAACTCCTTTACTTGTTTTTCTTCTTCAGATTATTTTTTAACTTAGTAAGTATCTTGCTGAATTTTTCCATTTTTAAATATTCTAATGCTTCAATATCCATTACATTATCATTTCAAAATTTATGTTGATATTTATCATTCAAAGCACGATTACTTAATTCACGCAAGAATGATAAATATTTATTATCGTAAAGATTTAAAATTGACATCGGAATTTTCAATTTAAAGAAATAAATGTCTAATTCCGGAATGCTACGATACTTGATTTTGCGACCTTTTTTATCATTTTTAGCATTAATCAGAGTTAAACGTCATTGTTCGTATTCGCTTACCGATTTAAAAGTACCATAAATAACTTGTAAATAAGGACGAAAGATACTAACTGGTTTTTTTCTAATGCCAACAATTATTGAATTCGCAATATCACGAACTTTAACTCATATATGTTCGGCTCGTTGTCCGCTTGCTAATACGATATGAGTAAATTGCCGTGCTGAAGCGAAATATTCTTGTAAACCTTGAGTTACCCTATCATTTTCTTTATAGTCAGTTCCTTCTAAAAATAAGTTAGTTTCATCTCATAACAGCAAATGCTTTTCTTCTAATATCGGATAATTATAATCTAATAAAGACATATGCCCTAATGAAAGCATTTGTTTATCCGTAATCGGAAAAGTAGAAATCGTTTTTCAACCACTTAATAAGTAAGAAGCCAAAACCATTAAAGCAGTTTTTCCAGTTCCTAAGGCACCAATTACTAAATTTAAGGGTGAATTTAATAAGAAATTAATAAAACTACGACGAGCAAAGAAATGAGAAATTTTAGTATATAAAATATACAAAGCAATTAGTAAATAAATAATATCAAATAACATTCGTCAACTTTGGGGATTATAATAATAGACTTGGTACATAACTATAACATTTTATGCCGACTAAACTATAAAATTCATTTTTATCTTTGTATTTATCTAACATTTGTATTTCATCTAAAAAATAATTATCAAAATAGTAGATAAAATTAAAGGTTATGTACCAAGTCTAATGTAAAATGGCACCATAAAATCACGCAATAATAAATAAAGTGCGATTTAAAGCGACAAAATCATATAATCTTAAATTTATTTTTTTGAATAATGGCACCACTTAAATCACACTTTCTTTATTTTTATTACTATCTGCCAGGCATTAATTTTTCAAACATTTTGAAAGCGATTAAAAATAAACCAATAATCACGCCAAGCAAGAAAACTCAATATGTAGCAAAAAAATTAACGACATTTGGCATATTACCACCAATAATATCAGTTCAAATATTACCAAATGCTTTAATTAATGCTTTTCATAAGTTAGTAACCGCTTGTTCACCAGTAATTGCTACTGGTGGTGTTGTTGCTCCATCAAGAAAAATTCTAAACATATAATCACCCCCTTTCTAAACAAAATATGATTTAACCTTATAAAATGCTGAATTATACTTGTAAGTGCAAGTAAATAAAATTGCAAAAGATTTCATATAAAAATTTCATGATGCTAAGTTTATTTTAGAAAAAGTAAATTTAAGGAGTTTTTATATGGGATACAAACATCTTGGCATAGATGAAAGAATTTATATTGAGAATCAATTGAAATTTAAAGTAAAAATTAGTGAAATAGCTAAAAATCTTAATCGAAGTATTAGTACTATTAATCGAGAAGTTAATAGAAATAAAGATAATAATCATTATTTTTCATTAATTGCACAAAATAAAGCAGAAAATAGAAAACAATTACATGTTTATTTTCATAAATTTAAAAATAGAGAATTAGTAAAATATGTACAACAAAAATTATTATTAGGTTGATCGCCTGAACAAATTTATGGCAGAATTAAAAATTTTCATCAAGAATGAATTATTAGTTTTAAAACAATTTACAATTGAATTTATTCTGGATTACTTGAAAAGGTTACTAGTAAAAATTTAAGAAGAAAAGGTAAGAAACGAAAATCTCAAGAAAATCGGGGTAAATTTAATGGTAAATCCATTGAAGAACGAAATGTTAATAATCGCATAACTCTTGGCCATTGAGAAGGTGATACTGTAGTATCATCACGAGGTAAAAGTAAATCATGTTTAATAACTTTAGTTGAAAGAACATCAAGATTTACTTTAGCAATATTAGTTGAAAATAGAACTACTAAAGTTATTAACAAAAATATTAGTCATTATTTATCAATTCTTCCAAATAATCTTGTTAAGACTATAACATTTGATAGGGGTAAAGAATTTGCTAATTGACAACAACTTGAAAAAAATTTAAATGTGAAAATTTATTTTGCTGATGCATATTCACCTTGACAAAGAGGTACTAATGAAAATACTAATGGTTTAATTAGAGAAAAATTTCCTAAAAAATTTAATTTTTCAAACACTACTAAAAATGCAGTTCATAAATTTATATTGTCTTTAAACCAAAGACCAAGAAAAATACTAAATTATCTTTCGCCAATCGAATATTTGGTTAGAAAAATAATTTAGTTGCACTTAACTTTACAATTTGGCTAATATAAAACGAATTAAACAGTTTAATATTTCTGTTATGGTTACTCATACTAAGGAATAACCTATAATCATTAACTTATCAATTGCTCCAATATCTTTTTAAAAAATTAATGAGTTTGTTTAGTTTCATTTTTTAAGGCTCTTTTTGCTTTAATTTTCTGAATAATAAAGCGGATTAATTTTTCAAATTTAATTGCAAAGTATATTGCTCCGCCTCATCAAAAAACAAATATTCCCGCTAGCATAATGCCGCTATTGAACTTGCCAAAGAAATCAACCATCTGTTTATTCATAAAATTATTAAATTCATCGCTTGTTCCGGTTATTCATTTAGTATCGATTGCTGTTAATGCACAAATTAATAAGCTTATAAAGATGAAAATGATACTTAATACTATTTTTAACCACTGGTTTTTAAAAGAATTTTGAATTTTTAATTTTAATGGCATTTTTTCTTTTGAATTATCTTTTTTAAATAATTTTCCTAAAAGTTTTTTAATTTTAACTCTCCTTTCATATTTTTTATCGTCCTTTAATCACAATAAATAAAGCAACAAGTACACAAGTGACGCTAAGAATAGTAAAAATTGGGTGTTGCGAAAATGTCCGAGCCATTGGTTTAAATAGCTCTAAAATTGTTAAATTGCTAGTAATAAATTTTTGGAAATTAGCAAGACCTTCGCTAATATAGTTCGTTAAGGTTTCAAAATGACTACCTGCTAATAACTCAAGAACAGTTATTAAGATAAAAATAATAATTAGTTTAAACATTGTTAGTTACCTTGTTTTGTTTTTATTGGTTTTATTTGTTTTTTAACTTTTCCTCACGCGCTTAACCGCCCTTTATTTTTAACCGCATATTGGCGTTGTTTTTCTAAATTAACTTGTTTACTACCAAAACCAAGAATAATTGCCATAAGAAATTCTACAGCCAGTGTTAAGAATAAAGGAAATATTAGTTGAATATTTGTTCCTGGTACTTCTAAACTTCAAATTAAGTCAAAAACTTTATAAAGCATTTGAGCCAGAAAGTCGGCCATTTTTGCGAGATTTTCCATTTTTTATTGTTCCTTTTCTTTCATTTTTCTTAAAAATTTGCTGAATTTATCCATTTTTAAGTATTCCAAGTCTTCTAAATCAATTGCGGTGTCAGTATAGTATTTATCTTCATAGTCAGGATTTACTTTTGAATTTAAATAATCTCTTAAAAACGCTAGGTGCCAAATTGTAAAGTTAAGTGCAACTAAATTATTTTTCTAACCAAATATTCGATTGGCGAAAGATAATTTAGTATTTTTCTTGGTCTTTGGTTTAAAGACAATATAAATTTATGAACTGCATTTTTAGTAGTGTTTGAAAAATTAAATTTTTTAGGAAATTTTTCTCTAATTAAACCATTAGTATTTTCATTAGTACCTCTTTGTCAAGGTGAATATGCATCAGCAAAATAAATTTTCACATTTAAATTTTTTTCAAGTTGTTGTCAATTAGCAAATTCTTTACCCCTATCAAATGTTATAGTCTTAACAAGATTATTTGGAAGAATTGATAAATAATGACTAATATTTTTGTTAATAACTTTAGTAGTTCTATTTTCAACTAATATTGCTAAAGTAAATCTTGATGTTCTTTCAACTAAAGTTATTAAACATGATTTACTTTTACCTCGTGATGATACTACAGTATCACCTTCTCAATGGCCAAGAGTTATGCGATTATTAACATTTCGTTCTTTAATGGATTTACCATTAAATTTACCCCGATTTTCTTGAGATTTTCGTTTCTTACCTTTTCTTCTTAAATTTTTACTAGTAACCTTTTCAAGTAATCCAGAATAAATTCAATTGTAAATTGTTTTAAAACTAATAATTCATTCTTGATGAAAATTTTTAATTCTGCCATAAATTTGTTCAGGCGATCAACCTAATAATAATTTTTGTTGTACATATTTTACTAATTCTCTATTTTTAAATTTATGAAAATAAACATGTAATTGTTTTCTATTTTCTGCTTTATTTTGTGCAATTAATGAAAAATAATGATTATTATCTTTATTTCTATTAACTTCTCGATTAATAGTACTAATACTTCGATTAAGATTTTTAGCTATTTCACTAATTTTTACTTTAAATTTCAATTGATTCTCAATATAAATTCTTTCATCTATGCCAAGATGTTTGTATCCCATATAAAAACTCCTTAAATTTACTTTTTCTAAAATAAACTTAGCATCATGAAATTTTTATATGAAATCTTTTGCAATTTTATTTACTTGCACTTACAAGTATAATTCAGCTATTAAATTGTAAAAATAAATCTTATGAAAAGATTAAAGTAGATAAATATTTATATGCTTGAATTGATGAAACATTTATTAAATTAAGAAATAATGGTCGTAAATCAACTAAGTATCGGTTTCGTTTAGTTACTTTTCATACGGGAAAGCGATTAATTAATTTAACAAGTACTAGAAATGAACTTATTAATAAAAGAGCATTTTGTCTTATTGTTCCTGAAAAAGAAGAAATTAATACCGAAACATTTGCTAAGCAAGTTTATAATATGGCTGATATGTTTTATGAAAATATTAAGCAAGCAAAAATTATTATTGGTGGTGATGGGGCTAAATGAATTGAAGATATTTCTAAGAGTTTAGACAATAGTGAATATGTTTTAGATTTATTTCATGGTACAAGACAATTGTATTGAAATTTAAAAAAGAAGCAGAATGTTTTATATAGTAGTATCTATAACCATGCAGCAAATTTATTACGAAAAGGTAGTTATTTGGAATTAATAAACTTTTTAAAAGTTAGTTCAACTTTTATGAGAACACAAGAACAAAAGCAAAAGTTGAAAGCTCTGGTAAAATATTTTAAAATAAAAAAACAAGGTATTATTAATCAAGGAGCAAGTTGAAATGTTGGGGTTAATGCTGAAGGGCAAGTATCGCACATTATTAAATGATTATTAAGTTATGGTGCTAAATCTTTTAATGTTAAAACTTTTTCTAATATGCTTAATTCGCATCTGGCAAAAATAAATAATATTGATATTATGCAAACATTACGAAATAAGAAAGAGTATGAATTAGTTCAAAAATATCAATATTTACGCTATAGTAATTGAATTTCTAATTAATTAATTAATCATTATTTTAGTTATTGTTAGAAAATTAATTTTAATTATGAATTATAAGTTGTGAAAATATTTTCACTTTATCGAAAAATAAAACATTTTAGTTTGAAAAAAATATTTTTATGTTATAATTTAAACCAGTTAAGAAATAAGATAGTATATATTGTATTAGTATTTATAACCCCTAAAAATTTTAATCGTATTGAGTTAATCTCATTAATGACCTTGTATTAATTAGGTTATTTTTTTATGTTATAATTACTTTGTACTTTTGTATTAATTATAAGAACGACTTTGGAGGTGTAATAGATGAAAAACACACTTATAAAAGGTCAAAAAGTTTTAATTCATGCTTATAAACATAATGGTGAAATATATCGTTCTTGGGATCACGCTATTGTTTTAGAAGAAACTAAAAATTATTTAATTTTAGTAAATGAAGCCGTTATTGTTACTGAAGTTAATGGGCGTAAGTGGAAAACTCATGAACCAGCTATTTGGTTTTTTTCTAAGAACAGATGATATAATATTATTTCAATGTTAAAAGATAATGGGATTCATTATTATTGTAATATTGCTAGTCCTTTTACTTATGATGGTAAGGCAATAAAGTTTATTGATTATGATATTGATATTAAAGTATTTCCTGATGGATATACAAAAATATTAGATTTAAAAGAGTTTAGTCGTAACAAGATAAATTGAAATTATCCTGAAAATTTGCAAAATATTATTTGGAATGAAATTGAAAGATTAAAAGTCCAAATTAAAGATAAAGATGATTTATTTCATGAAAAAATAGTATTAAATCATTGAAACAATTATCAAATTAATTTTAAATAATTATTAAACTTAATTTTTTGTAGCAGCTAATAATCTAGCTGTTTTTTTTGATTTTTTAAAATATGTCAAGGGTATATGCAATAAAAGAATAGATTTTCATATTTAGAAAGTTATGACATTATAATGTTGCTTAAAAGAAGGGAGATAATAATAAATTAATGGAAACTTTAATTAAAAAAATGCGTTTAAGAAATGGTTTAACACAAACCCAATTGGCAAAAATGGTTGGGGTAAAACAGCCAACTATTAGTAGACTAGAGGCTGATGCTAGTCATATATCATGAGGTCTTATTTCTAAAGTTTTAATATATTTTAGTATTAAAAATGATGAAATTACTAGTCATTTAAAAATTAGTGAGGGTGATAATATGGAATCATTTGTTAAATTAATTTATCGCAATCCTAAATTAAGAACAATGATTAATTATGATCCAGTAAAAACTGCTAATGATTTAATTAAAATTGTTAATCGGGTTGATAGTTATGATTTAACTAATTTTATTTGCTGAATTATACTTGTAAGTGCAAGTAAATAAAATTGCAAAAGATTTCATATAAAAATTTCATGATGCTAAGTTTATTTTAGAAAAAGTAAATTTAAGGAGTTTTTATATGGGATACAAACATCTTGGCATAGATGAAAGAATTTATATTGAGAATCAATTGAAATTTAAAGTAAAAATTAGTGAAATAGCTAAAAATCTTAATCGAAGTATTAGTACTATTAATCGAGAAGTTAATAGAAATAAAGATAATAATCATTATTTTTCATTAATTGCACAAAATAAAGCAGAAAATAGAAAACAATTACATGTTTATTTTCATAAATTTAAAAATAGAGAATTAGTAAAATATGTACAACAAAAATTATTATTAGGTTGATCGCCTGAACAAATTTATGGCAGAATTAAAAATTTTCATCAAGAATGAATTATTAGTTTTAAAACAATTTACAATTGAATTTATTCTGGATTACTTGAAAAGGTTACTAGTAAAAATTTAAGAAGAAAAGGTAAGAAACGAAAATCTCAAGAAAATCGGGGTAAATTTAATGGTAAATCCATTAAAGAACGAAATGTTAATAATCGCATAACTCTTGGCCATTGAGAAGGTGATACTGTAGTATCATCACGAGGTAAAAGTAAATCATGTTTAATAACTTTAGTTGAAAGAACATCAAGATTTACTTTAGCAATATTAGTTGAAAATAGAACTACTAAAGTTATTAACAAAAATATTAGTCATTATTTATCAATTCTTCCAAATAATCTTGTTAAGACTATAACATTTGATAGGGGTAAAGAATTTGCTAATTGACAACAACTTGAAAAAAATTTAAATGTGAAAATTTATTTTGCTGATGCATATTCACCTTGACAAAGAGGTACTAATGAAAATACTAATGGTTTAATTAGAGAAAAATTTCCTAAAAAATTTAATTTTTCAAACACTACTAAAAATGCAGTTCATAAATTTATATTGTCTTTAAACCAAAGACCAAGAAAAATACTAAATTATCTTTCGCCAATCGAATATTTGGTTAGAAAAATAATTTAGTTGCACTTAACTTTACAATTTGGCATTTGAAATAATTAATAAGTTTTTTATTATTAAGTTGAATTAATTTTCAATAATTTAAATAAATCTTGCTAAATTTTTATAAAGAAAGTAAAATGAAAAAAGGAGTTTAAGATAAGAAATATAGAAATGAGAGGAAAAAACAAGTGATAAATAATTTAGGAAGGATTAAAGGACTGCGTTGATTATTGACAATGGTTTTGCCAGTTGTCTTTATTACTAGTTGTAGTAGTCGTTATAGTATGTCATCCTTTAAAATGATTGCTAATAATCCTTTAAAGGCTCAAGATGGTGGTTTTAATCAAGCGGCTTGAGAAGGAATGTTAAAAGTAGATTCTAATTTAAATGAAGCATTAGATGTCTTATACCCTGATACACAAGATGATCCTAATATGATTACGCCTGCAATTACAAAAACTATTGATGATGGTTATCTAGCTGTCGTGCTTCCGGGGTTTACATATGTTAAAACTGTTCTTCAACCTAATTTTTTTGATGTATACAATAACACATATTTTCTAACGGTTGATCTTACTGTTTATGAAATGATTAAATCATTAAATACTAAAGCGGTTGATAAATATTATGAAATTTCAGTTGATGAATCAAAACCAGGGTTTGCGGCGGCAATTGATGTAGCGGGACAAATTTTACAGCGGTTTAAAGTTGATAAAGATAATATGGGATTACCCGTTATTAAAAATGGTGATAATATTACTGTGAAAATGACTGGTATTGGAGGATTAAATATTCCAGCGATTAAAAACTATATGATTGGTTTTAATAAAGGTTTACGATGGTTTAGTGATAATATTTTGGCTAATGATATTGATGCTAAGGGTGACAAGTTACGATTTGAGTGATTTGCTGGAACTTTTAATGGTGGTTTTGGAACAAATGATGCGATTAAGGCTGCTCAAACTAACACTAATAATGCTATTAACAATAATGTTGGTGTTATTTTTAATATTTCTGTTCCTGAAGGAAATACAATTTTAAAACAAATAGCAGCGGCTAATGCTAATACTTGATTTGTTGGTGTTGATGTTGACCAAGCGAATGATAAGAATTTGGCAGGATATAAACATTTAATTAAGTCATCAGCTTTAAAAGATGTGTCTTTTGCTGTTAAAACTGTATTGGATGCGATTAATTATCGTATTAAAAATAATAATGCTATTGATGATAAAAATGAGTATTCCACTCCGGGAACTAAATCATTTATTTGAGAAGAAACTAAGCAGGTTTCTTTAGTACCAATGAATGGTAAAGATTTTGACAATTTTTATGGTGAAAGAGTTGGCAATGATAAATTAGTTGCTTTAAAAAAAGCATTGGCCATTAGTATTGAAGATTTAAGGAAATGTAATGGAACAAATATGCTAGGAGATATTGCTAATGAAAGTGTTTGTGAAGAAACAAAGTGATAAGGTAGGATATATTAAATGATGCATAGTGAAATAAAGAGCAAAAAAGCTGTGGAATTAATTAAAGTTTCAAAGATTTATTCTAATGGTATTGTTGCTAACAAAAATATCAATTTAGATCTTAAGTATGGTGAAATTCATGCGATTTTAGGTGAAAATGGTGCTGGTAAGTCTACTTTGATGAAAACACTTTTTGGGTTGCATCAACCAACTTCTGGAGTTATTAAAATTGATGGTGAAGTAATGCAAATTACTTCCCCTAATATTGCTACTGATTTAGGTATTGGGATGGTACATCAACATTTTCAATTAATTAATAATTTTTCGGTTTTAGATAATATTATTCTTGGTTATGAGTTAAAAGATAAAGCAAAAATTAATCAATTAAATTATTTCTTTTCCATTTATATAAGTTATATTGATAAAATTGAATTAGCAAAAATTGCAAAAATTAAAGGTGATTTTTTTAATTATAAGAAACATAAATGTGAAGCAAAAATTTTCCATAAAGCTAAAAAAATAGATTTTAAAGTTGCAAAAAAAATAAAAAAAATTAATGATTGACATCATAAAGAACAAAATAAGAAACTTAATGCTCAGCAAGTTAAAGATTTAGAACATAAATATCAAGAACTTCTTGAAAAATTTAATTTATTTAATAAAACGATGGCTTATAAATTAGAAAAATTGGAATATAAATTAACTGATATTATTATTGCTTTAAAAAATAAATATAATAATCGTGTTGAAAATAATGCTGATACAGAAACAATTATCTGTAGTAAAATTAATCAACTTAAAAAAAGAATGAATTTTTATCGTAGCTTTTTACATCGGATGAAAAGAAAATGACAAACAAGATTTTGATTAAATTCTCGTGAAGCTAATAAAAGAATTGAACAAATTTGTGAGAAAATGAATTTTAAAATTAATTTAAAAGAAAAAATTAATAATATTTCTATTTATGACCAACAAAAAGTAGAAATTTTAAAAGTGTTATATCGTGATGCCAAAATATTAATTTTAGATGAACCGACAGCAGTTTTAACACCTCAGGAAATAGATGATTTGATGAAAATGCTTTTAGAATTTAAATCGCAAGGTAAAGCGATTCTTATTATTACTCATAAATTAAATGAAATTAAAGCAATTGCTGATCGTTGTACAATAATTAGACAAGGTGAGTATATTGATACGGTTAATGTTAAAAAAACATCAGTTGATAAATTAGCTGAGAAAATGGTCGGAAGAAAAATAAGTTTTTCTTTAAAGAAAAAACCTCTTAAATTAGGCGAAAAGTTATTAGTTCTTAAAAATATTAATACTTTAAGTAAAGCTAAGGTTAATATATTAAAAAATTTTAGTTTAACAATTAATCGTGGTGAAATTTTGGGTATTGCTGGGATTGAAGGCAATGGTCAAGAAGATATTGTTAATATTATTTGTCGTCATTTAAATCCGGTTAGTGGTGAAGTAATGTTATTTGATGAATTAGATGTTGTTAATAAGGTTACTAATAAGTTAAAACAAATTAAAGAAAAAGAAGCAATATTAAAAGATAGTAATATTAAAGTTGGTCAGAAAATACCATGAGAGTATAATTTATTACGATTAGATACTAAAGATACATATAATTTAGGAATTCATCATATTCCTGCTGATCGTCAAAAGCAAGGTTTAGTTTTAGATATGAGTTTATGAGAAAATATTTCGTTGCGTGATCAATTTAATCGTAAATATACTAATTATGGATTATTAAATCTTGCTAAAATTAAAGAGAAAACGCAAGAAATAATTAATAACTTTGATGTTCGTGGCGCTAAAAGTGTTCAAAATACGGCTAAAGAGTTATCTGGTGGTAATCAACAAAAAGTAATTATTGGGCGAGAACTATCAGAAAGTCCGAAGTTAATTATTGCTGAACAACCAACACGAGGATTAGATGTGGGTGCTATTGAATATATTTATGAATCGTTATTAAAACAAAGAGATCAAGGTAATGCTGTGCTTTTAATTTCATATGAATTAGATGAAGTAATAAATTTATCTGATCGGATTATTACTATTAATAATGGTAAAAATATGGGTGAAGTTAAAGCGAATAATGTTACTAAAGAGAAATTAGGTTTAATGATGGCGGGGGTGAATTTTAAAGATGAGTAAATATAAAAAAATATTTTTTCCCATATTATCAATTGTAGTAGCTTTTATTATTGGATTATTTCTTTTATTAATTAGTAATGATCCATTAGCAAAATATAAAATTGGTGATTTACTATGAGGTAATTTTCGTAGTAAAAATGCATTTTTAGATTTTTTAGGATATTTTTCTGTTTATGGCTTAGTAGGAATTGCTGTTGCAATTGGATTTAGAGGTGGAATATTTAATATTGGTGTTTCAGGACAAATGATGTTTGCTGGGGTGATGTCTTATATTGCTTTGAGTTGAGGGAATGCTGATGCTTTAAATCCTTTCTTTGTCTTTATAATTTGTATATTATCAGCAATGGCACTAGGATTACTTACGGCAGTATTAAAAGTTTATGCTAATATTCATGAAGTTGTTGCAACGATAATGCTAAATTGAGCGGCCTTATATTTTTATCAATTTGTTTTAGAAAGTGGGCCTGCTCTTGAAACTAATGGTGCATCAATTGGTTTTCCTAATCATTTATTAATAAATTTAAATTTAAAGGAAATTGTTACTTCGCCTTTTAATATAGGGATTTTTATTACAATAATTTTAATTGCTGGTTTTTGATTTATTTTTAAATTTACTAGTTTAGGATATAAAATTAAAATTAGTGGTAGTAATCCTTTGGCTACAAAGTATGCTGGCGTTAAATATAATAAAATTGTAATTTATACAATGTTAATTTCTTCGTGTGTTGCTGGAATTGCTGGTTTTGTTTATTATTATGGGATGGTACGGTTTTTACCGGTACAATCTATTCCATTAAATATTGGTTTTGATGGTATTACTGTGGCATTATTAGCAAATAATAGTTTTATTGGTATTATTTTCTCAGCATTATTTGTTAGTGCTGTGTATGCTCAAAAAGTTATTATGTCAGGTAATAAAGAAATTGTTGAGACGATTATTGCTATTGCCTTATTATCAATTGCTTTAGGAACATATTTTTTAGTTAAACCAAAATCAAAAATAACAAAGTGATATTTACAATTAATGGCTACAAGACAACTGAGATTGCCGTATAGTTATCATGGAATTAATAGGTGGTATTTAAAGTTTTTACGATTTAAAGATTTTATTCAACTTAAAATTTATTATCTTTTAAATAAAATTGATATTTATTATGAATATTTTGAAGCTCATACTAGAAATTGATTAAAACTTATTTTTATGAGAAATCATGCATTATATTTATCGCAAAAGTTATTAATTAATGTTAATAAAGAAATGAATATTATTGAATATTGAAAAGAATATGAAGAAATATCAGAACAAAAAATTAATTTTGCAAAGCAATTTTTTAAAGAAGACAAAATAAAAATTAAAAAGTTGAATAGTAAAGAAAATAAAATTATCGGTTTAACAAAAAAAATTATTTTAATTAAACAAAAACTAATTTTAAAATTGCATAATAATAATATGACATTAGTAATTGATGAATATGAAAACAGTTATGAAGCAAAAGAAAAAAAGATCTTAGACTTAAATAAAATAATTAATGATTCTAATCTTTCATTGTTTCAAAGATGATATTATAAATTACAATTGCAAAAACTGACAAAATCACAATTAAGAAATGCATCGCAATTTATTAGTAAGAAGACTTTAATTGAAGAAATAACGAAGGAGGTAAAGAAAGATGCTTAATTCAGTTTTTGGAACTTCTTTAATAAGTGGACTACCTTTAATTAGTATTTTTATGATTACTGCTATTGCTGCTTTAATTTCTGAGCGAGCAGGTGTAATTAATATTGGTTTGGAAGGACAGATGGTATTTGCTGGTTTTGGTTATTCATTAGTTACTTATCGTCATTATGATGTTAATAATTTAAATAATCATCATTTAGCAGTAATAGCAATTATTGTTGGCATTCTTTTTGGAATGATAATATCGTTGCTTCATTCACTAATGGTATTAAAATTTAAAATTAATCATATTATTTCTGGGACAGTTGTTAATGTTGCTGGCTCTGCCATTGCCGCGATGGGAGCAACATTATTAAATAATCGTGCTAATATTTCAAGTAATATTCAATATATTCCTTGAAAAATAGATAGTTTAATTTTTTATCCGTTTATTATTTTAATTATTGTAATTGCTATTATTTGTTTATTAGTTTTTAGTAAGTTTGGGTTGCGTTTAAAATCAGTTGGCGAAAATCCTTGAGCTAGTGAATCTGTTGGGATTAATGTTATTCGTTATAAATTTGTTGCGATTACAATTTCGGGAGCTTTAGCTGGATTAAGTGGTTCATTATATGTGATAACCCAAAATATTTTTATGCCAACAGCAGGGGGCTATGGTTTTATTGCTATTGCGATTATGATTCTGGCCCGCTGAAATGGATGGTTTATTATATTAAGTTCATTTATTTTAGGATATGTAATTCAGTTAACATATGAGGCTGCTGCTGTTCCTGATATTACTAAACATATTAATCCCCAATTGTTAAAATCATTAATTTACTTGTCACCATTAGTATCATTATTAATTTTTCGGTTTATTTATAATAAAAAAATTACGGGTGCACCAAGTGCTTTGGGAATAAATTATTCAGTGGATAGTTGTTAGTCTTGGACGCATAAAGTTTTGTTAGGTAGGTAAAGGTTTGAATAAATATTAAGGCAGTCAGTAATGATTGTCTTTTTATTTTATAAGGTGTTAAAATTTTGTTCTTTGAAAATTAAATACAAGTGAATTAATAATGTTGGTATGTATTAAAGCACGATAAATTGTGGGTGGTCGCCATAACCAAAAGAAGTTTACCAGTTAATAGATAACATCCTATTAGCTATAGCAATTTGTTTCGTTTTGCAATAAAAAAATGAATTGGTGGATTTCCTAAAAATATACACGCTATTAAATTAGTTCCAAGGGTAGGATGCGGACATTAAAGTGTAGAAATTTCTGTATAAGGGTATACTATGTTTAAAATTATTCAAATCTTTATCTAAATCTAATTAAAAAACAAAATTCAATAACAAAGCTTGTTAAACACTTAAATCTGCGATATATAAGTGTTTAAAAAACTAAGTTAACTAACTTAGTTAATATATAACTTAGTTTATCTATAAGAAAGGGAATTTACTATGAAAAATATTGAAAACATTTTCTTAAATACTAAAAAATATCTCTTAAAAGAAACGCAAAACGCAATGCTTATTAAAGCCCCAAAAATTCCATGATTTAATGAACAAATCGGTATTTGGTTTTCAAAACGATTTGTTTATAAAGGAAAATATGAAAATTCAATTTGCATCGGAATAATAAAAGATAGTAAATATCAAGTAATTTCAATTAATCAAAAAGAAAAAGAAACCAAATTAATTAAAGGACAAGAATTATTAGGTTTTTTCATTGCCGAAAAAGAAAACAACAAAAAAGATATAAATTATAATTATTTTAAAGGAGCTTAAAAATGAATATTGCAATTGGACTAATATTTATTATTATCAGCATAATGCTATCGGCATATTTTGCTTATAAAATTTATGCCAAAATAAAAATTAGAATTAAATATAAAAATGCCATTAAAAATAATACTGGTAATTTTACAAAAGACGAAAAAGTATTTATTGCTCGCTTTGAAGAATGAGTTAAAGCTCCTAATTCAAAAGAAAATAACGCGGATAAAAAATAATGTTTTGAGAAATTATTATGGAATTCTTAAAACTGTTTGTTCCGATAGAAAAAATGCCTGCACAAATTGCGTTTATTGCCGGATTAATTATTATCATTACTTTTCTTTTCGCATTAATTTCAATTATATATTTACCAATAAAAATGATTTTTGGGAGATAAAAAATGACAATAAACTTAAAAGGATTTGATTGAGAACAAATTAAACAAACTTTCTGAGATTTATTTATTCAAATTACAACCATTCCCGCTCATATTACTGGTGATAAAGAAATTAAATTAACCGAAGCACCACTTTGACTTTTAATAGCAAACATTGCCTTTTGATTCTTAACAGCAATTATGGTGTGATTTATTTTAATGCTACTTTGAAAAACCATATCAGTATTTAGATAGAAACAACAGTAATGTCGCGAAGTTACATTGTGATGCGTTTACAAAGAAATTCAAAATTAATTAGGAAAAAATACAATCGTGTTAAAGTTAATCGTGGTTTTAACAAATTTAAGAAAAACTTTGAATATAAATGATGAATGCTTTAAAAAGAAAGGGGGTGATTATATGTTTGTAACTTTCTTAGCCGATGCACCAGCAACAGTAGAAAAAATAACAGCTAGTGATGCAATGACTAAATTATGAAATGCGATTATAACAGCGTTTACTAAAATGTGAGAAATTATTGCTGTTAATATGCCACAAGTCGGTAACTTCTTTGCTGATTACTGAATATTCATTTTTCCATTTATTTTGGCAATATTCTTTATTTGCTTTAAAATGTTTGAAAAATTACTTGGAGCAGTACGCTAACAAAAAAATAAAGTGAGGTGCAAGATGAAATTTTGCAAATGAGTAATAGAAAAAAATAACAATTTTATTGAATTAAATCGCACCTCATTTTTAATTTTATGACATTGAGGAGCAATTTGGTACATTTACAACGGTTATTTTAAAAACATTGTGAGCTATTTATTTTTAGCAGGTTGTATTTTAATTTTCCTTTTCAAAATTGGTAATTTAACACAAATTAACAAAGTTATTAATTTTTTAAAAAACTCACCATTAAATATTGTTATTGGTTCATTAGGAACTGGAAAAACCGCCTTTCTAGTATACGCATCAAAATTACTAAAAAAGAAGAAATATCACATCGCATCAACATTTCCATTACTAGAAACTCAAAAATTAAGTTTAGGACATATGGGATTATTAGACTTTGATTATCCGGTATTGCCAGACAAAACCTTACTTTTGTGAGATGAAACCAACTTATTTTTAGAAGGAACTGATTGAGAAAAAAATAATACCAAAAACGAAGAAAGCGGTATCCAAGAATATTTCGCTCTGGCACGGCATTTTGGTCATATTGTGCTGGCTAGTGGTCAAAGAGATAAACATATTTGAGTTAAAGTTCGTGATATTGCTAATAATGTAATTGTGGGGATTCGCAAAAAACCAGTTAATATCTTTCGTCCCTACTTAAAAGTCATCTATGGTACCTTTACGAGCATTGAAGAATATGAACGCTGACGAAACACCTTAATTGATGCTAAAAATAGTAAAAAAGGGCGTCGCATTAAATATCGTGATATTCCTGAACTTGATATTTATTTTTTTAAACTAAAAATTCCTCTACCAATATTAAACACTTACAATTCTTTTTACTTAGCGTTTTTAAGAGATTACTTAAATTCAAAAGTAAATCCTGATTATGAAGACAAATACTATACTGACACCGCAATTGATTTAGAAGATTTAGAATAGACTTGGTACATAACCTTTAATTTTATCTACTATTTTGATAATTATTTTTTAGATGAAATACAAATGTTAGATAAATACAAAGATAAAAATGAATTTTATAGTTTAGTCGGCATAAAATGTTATAGTTATGTACCAAGTCTATTATATAATAATTACTATAAAATAACACCACCAATAAATTATCATAAAAACAAAAAAATCCAACTTTATTGTAAAGTTAGATTATTTATATCACTTAATGGTGACCCGTACGGGATTTGAACCCGTGAATGCACGCGTGAAAGGCGTGTGTGTTAACCGCTTCACCAACGGGCCCTAAAATGGCGCCTAGTGTAGGGCTTGAACCTACGACCTACCGGTTAACAGCCGGTTGCTCTACCAACTGAGCTAACTAGGCAATTGTTTAATTCAATCATTTTAAATTATATCTACTTTTAATTTTTTTGCAACTAAAAATGCCATAGTGGTCGCGTTTAGTTTTCTTAGGTATTGCTTTGAAGAAGTAAAACAATCAGCTAATTATATTATTTAATTACTAAACTAACCCTGCCTTTCTTGTTGTTGTCATTTTTATTCATTACCATTTTATCATATTTATTGAATTTTTACACAATGAAAAATTATTAATTTTATTAAATTTTAACTAATATTTTTGCTTACTTAAATCTATTATATTTATTTGTTATAGCATTACCTTTATAATTAATTCAACTATCATCATTTTTATTATTATATGCTGAATTATACTTGTAAGTGCAAGTAAATAAAATTGCAAAAGATTTCATATAAAAATTTCATGATGCTAAGTTTATTTTAGAAAAAGTAAATTTAAGGAGTTTTTATATGGGATACAAACATCTTGGCATAGATGAAAGAATTTATATTGAGAATCAATTGAAATTTAAAGTAAAAATTAGTGAAATAGCTAAAAATCTTAATCGAAGTATTAGTACTATTAATCGAGAAGTTAATAGAAATAAAGATAATAATCATTATTTTTCATTAATTGCACAAAATAAAGCAGAAAATAGAAAACAATTACATGTTTATTTTCATAAATTTAAAAATAGAGAATTAGTAAAATATGTACAACAAAAATTATTATTAGGTTGATCGCCTGAACAAATTTATGGCAGAATTAAAAATTTTCATCAAGAATGAATTATTAGTTTTAAAACAATTTACAATTGAATTTATTCTGGATTACTTGAAAAGGTTACTAGTAAAAATTTAAGAAGAAAAGGTAAGAAACGAAAATCTCAAGAAAATCGGGGTAAATTTAATGGTAAATCCATTAAAGAACGAAATGTTAATAATCGCATAACTCTTGGCCATTGAGAAGGTGATACTGTAGTATCATCACGAG
Organism: Spiroplasma endosymbiont of Tipula paludosa; assembly: GCF_964264785.1. NCBI lineage: Bacteria > Bacillati > Mycoplasmatota > Mollicutes > Entomoplasmatales > Spiroplasmataceae > Spiroplasma > Spiroplasma endosymbiont of Tipula paludosa. The sequence goes on along the minus strand of NZ_OZ183484.1, from coordinate 861,017 downwards.
GTAAAAGTAAATCATGTTTAATAACTTTAGTTGAAAGAACATCAAGATTTACTTTAGCAATATTAGTTGAAAATAGAACTACTAAAGTTATTAACAAAAATATTAGTCATTATTTATCAATTCTTCCAAATAATCTTGTTAAGACTATAACATTTGATAGGGGTAAAGAATTTGCTAATTGACAACAACTTGAAAAAAATTTAAATGTGAAAATTTATTTTGCTGATGCATATTCACCTTGACAAAGAGGTACTAATGAAAATACTAATGGTTTAATTAGAGAAAAATTTCCTAAAAAATTTAATTTTTCAAACACTACTAAAAATGCAGTTCATAAATTTATATTGTCTTTAAACCAAAGACCAAGAAAAATACTAAATTATCTTTCGCCAATCGAATATTTGGTTAGAAAAATAATTTAGTTGCACTTAACTTTACAATTTGGCATAATTAATTTCTTTATTTATTATTTTATTTTCTGGTATTTCTGCTGAGGCATTAGCTAAGATTATTGGCGTTATGCTCGATAAACTCGTAATTGTTGTTAGCATAGCTAGTAATTTTTTCATATTAATTAAATCCTTTTCGTAAATTTTTAATAATTAATGCTAAATTGTAAAGTTAAGTGCAACTAAATTATTTTTCTAACCAAATATTCGATTGGCGAAAGATAATTTAGTATTTTTCTTGGTCTTTGGTTTAAAGACAATATAAATTTATGAACTGCATTTTTAGTAGTGTTTGAAAAATTAAATTTTTTAGGAAATTTTTCTCTAATTAAACCATTAGTATTTTCATTAGTACCTCTTTGTCAAGGTGAATATGCATCAGCAAAATAAATTTTCACATTTAAATTTTTTTCAAGTTGTTGTCAATTAGCAAATTCTTTACCCCTATCAAATGTTATAGTCTTAACAAGATTATTTGGAAGAATTGATAAATAATGACTAATATTTTTGTTAATAACTTTAGTAGTTCTATTTTCAACTAATATTGCTAAAGTAAATCTTGATGTTCTTTCAACTAAAGTTATTAAACATGATTTACTTTTACCTCGTGATGATACTACAGTATCACCTTCTCAATGGCCAAGAGTTATGCGATTATTAACATTTCGTTCTTTAATGGATTTACCATTAAATTTACCCCGATTTTCTTGAGATTTTCGTTTCTTACCTTTTCTTCTTAAATTTTTACTAGTAACCTTTTCAAGTAATCCAGAATAAATTCAATTGTAAATTGTTTTAAAACTAATAATTCATTCTTGATGAAAATTTTTAATTCTGCCATAAATTTGTTCAGGCGATCAACCTAATAATAATTTTTGTTGTACATATTTTACTAATTCTCTATTTTTAAATTTATGAAAATAAACATGTAATTGTTTTCTATTTTCTGCTTTATTTTGTGCAATTAATGAAAAATAATGATTATTATCTTTATTTCTATTAACTTCTCGATTAATAGTACTAATACTTCGATTAAGATTTTTAGCTATTTCACTAATTTTTACTTTAAATTTCAATTGATTCTCAATATAAATTCTTTCATCTATGCCAAGATGTTTGTATCCCATATAAAAACTCCTTAAATTTACTTTTTCTAAAATAAACTTAGCATCATGAAATTTTTATATGAAATCTTTTGCAATTTTATTTACTTGCACTTACAAGTATAATTCAGCTAATAAAATTAATAACACCTTTCCTTTTCTCCAAAAATTAATCTACAGTCTCTTTGCTTTGGAATTTAATTATATATCATCAAATAATAATTTCTATCATTTTTTCATATTCATATTATTTAATACTACTTCTAGAAAAAATTATCATTAAAGCAGAAAAATAAACTAACTAAACTTTATTAAAATTACTATCAAGAAAGGTAATTTATTATGTTAAAAATTAATAATAATGTAAAAACCTTAGAAAATAAACATTGATTTAGTTTATTTACAACCCATAAAAACATGTACACCAACAAATGTGAACAATTAGCTAATGAATACGAAAAATTAGATGAATACTTATATAAATATCATTATCGCTTAAAACAAGGTTATAAAGTAGTTCATTTTGCATCAAGAACAATTATTACAATTTTTGGTGATGTTACTTTTAAACGACGCCGATATAAATATTGAAATCAAAAATCAGGTAAATTTGAATATGTATGTTTGTTAGATAAAGAAATTGGTATATTACCCAAACAACGCATTTATTTTGATGTCAAATTTAAAGTTTTAAGTCTTCTAGGTGATGGCAAACGCTATCGTGATGTTTTAGATGCTCTAAATCATTGTTATATTTCAAAAGGTAGTATTTCAAATATTTTAAATAAATACGATATTGCCGAATATTTTCAACTAGCAGAAAAAGAAACTAAAACTAGCATTGATGTCAAAAATAAGGATTTATATATTCAAATAGATGAGACATTTTTAGCGACATTAGATCATAAAGTTAAACAAGACCAAAGAATTCGTTTAGTTACTTTTCATACCGGACATAAAGAAAAAAAATACAAAAATGCTCGTAGAGAATTAGAAAACAAACGAGGTCATTTTCTAATGTTAAAAGTTGGTAAACGAATAAATACAATGGATTATCGTGATTTATTAATTAGAGAATTACAAAAACATTATGTAAATATTAATTACGACAGAATAATTGTTTGTGGTGATGGTGCTACTTGAATTAGAGAAATTGCGAATAGTTTTGGTAATGTTAGATATATTTTAGATGGGTATCACCCTATTAAAAAATTCAAACAAACGGCATTTAATATTATTTTTGAAAATCGCAAAGTAACACTAAATAGTTGAATTGAATTATATAAAAATGGAAATCATCAAGAATTGATAAAAAACATTCGTAATGTCGCTAAAAATGAATTAAATAAAGATATTAAAACAAATTTAAGAAAGGCGAGTAATTATTTCAGTAATAATAAGCAAGGTATTCATAATCAAAATTTAGAATGAAATATCGGTTGTAGCATTGAAAGTGATGTATCACATTTGGTGAAACAACAATTAGGCTATGGAGCAAAAATATATAATCATAAGAATTTAAATAACTTATTACATTTAAGAATGGCAAATTTAAACAAATTAAATGTATTGCATTATATTAATGAAAATATTAATTCAGAAATAGAAATCAGAAAAGAAATATATAAAAATTCATTATGAAATAAATATAATAATAAAAATGATGATAGTTGAATTAGTAAAGGTAACATTGTATATACAAATAAATATATTACATTTAAGTAAGTAAAAATATTAGTTAAAATTTAATAAAATTAATAATTTTTTATTGTGTAAAAATTCAATAATATGATAAAATGAAAATGAATAAAAATGACAATAACAAGAAAGGCAGGGTTAGTTTAATAATTAAATAATATAATTAGCTGATTGTTTTACTTCTTCAAAGCAATACCTAAGAAAACTAAACGCGACCGTAAATATTTTATAGAAAAATAGATTTTTTAGTAAAATGTAATATGCCACAGACTTATGACAAGTACAAGAGGGTTTTTAAAAAAGGGATGGATTTAATTTTTATTTAAAATTTTTATAAATAACGACAAATTCTAAGAAAATTTTTAAAAACAAGTTTATAATTGAATTCCAAGACAACAAGATTGTAGATTATTTTTTTAATAGAGAGGTTGTTGATTATTGAATAAATTTTATTATTAATTACTAAAAAATTCATGAAAAGGAAATTAATTAATATGAAAAAAATACTCAGTTTATTGACCTTACTAACAATTAGTGGTACCACAATGCCAATGGTCGTGGCCGCAGCCCCTCATCAACAAACAAATAATTTAGAAACTTTAAAAAGAAATAAAAGACAAAGTAATAATATATTTACAACAGGAACATTAAATTTTGATTTTGATGTTAAAGAATATTTTAAAAATTTATGTAAAGTTATAAAAGATTTATTAGAAAAAAAATTATTCTGAATGTTTCAGATTCTTTAAGTGGAAACGAAACTGTTTGTAATTCAAATTATTTTTCTGTAAATTCAAATCCAAATTATACATATTTTATTATACCCATTTTGTTAGAGGGTAGAGACATTCAGTTAGTTTTTAGATCAAGTGATTTTTACTTAGAAGGGGTTTCGGTTGTCACCAATAATGAAGTTCCTTTAAGCTGATATTATCATTTTTCTGACTCAACTATAACAGAATTAAGTGGATATGTTTCTAGAAGTTTTGGATTTTCTGGTAATTATAATAATCTTATGCCTATGCCCGATTCAAGAGAAGTAATGGTTAGATGAGACAATAATATAACTCAAGCATTTTGAGATATTATTAACTATGGAGATAATCCCAGCTCTTCAGGTAATGTTTCAGTAATTCGAGGTGCATTAGCTCGTGTTATTTTAGCCACATCTGAAAGTATTAGATTTAGAGTAGTAAGAAATTCAATTATTAATTATAATCCAATTAACGCCACTTGAGGATTTTATCATAATCACATAACAAATTGAGATGATTTAACTAATCAATCTATTGATTACGTGGACCAACACGGAACTTTAAATGGGTTTTTAGCGGCTGCTACTATTTTAATGTTTTCACGCAGAATGGATGCTCATTTACATAGTTGTAATAGAAGACAAGCAAAAGATTTAAATAGTAATAAATATTGTTTTAATATGCCAGAAAAAATTGTATATTTTAGAGGTGACCACGGTGTTTCAGAACATTATGCTGAATATTCTTATTCATCAAGGGAAGATATATTTTATGATTATTCTGAAGTTGAGGTAGGAGATATTGATCCATTAAATTATAATAAAATCGAATTTTTCGGTGAGCAATTAACTAAAGTTAGTTGAGGGAACGATGCATACTATAGACTTGGTACATAACTATAACTAGCTTAATTCAAAATTATATATTCCTGAAATTAAGTTAAATCGTAATCCAAATCTTCTAATCTTATTGCGATAACGATAAACTAGTATTTTAAATCTTTTTAATCTAGCAAAAACATGTTCAATGGCAATTCTAACTTTACTTAAAAAGCTATTATATTCCTTTTTATCTGGATTTAAGGGATTATTTTTACTCTTTTTAATTGGCAATAATGTATTTTTATGAACATTTTGCAAACCTTGATAGCCTGAATCGGCAATTAATTCTAATTTTGGATTTATAAGTGTATTTGATTTTAAAAATAACTTATAATCATGAATACTGCCATAACAAAAATCTACTGAAATAATTTTATTGTTAAATAAATCAATAATTATTTGTGATTTTAATGAATGTTGCCTTTTCTTACCAGAAAATAATAATTTTAGTTTTTTTTAATTCTTTCAATTGGAATTTCTGTAGCATCAATTGCTAATAAATTATTATTAGTAACTTTATGTTCCAATAATATCTTTTTGCCAGGTATATGAAAGTGACTATTTTTTATTAGAGTATTTTCAACTCAAAAGATATTACGAATACAACTAACATGACTAATATTATATTTTTTTGCAATAATACGATATGTACTATATTCTTTTCAGTATTCTAAAGTCATAAGTAATCTTTGCTCTATTGATAATTTATTTGGTCTACCACCAATTTGTTTTTGTTTAGCTTTAGCTTCTTTTAAAATTTCTACCATTTTCATGAAAGTTTTATATTTTATGCCTATTAGACTATAAAATTCATTTTCGTCTTTGTATTTATCTAACATTTGTACTTCACCTAGTAAATAATATTATCAAAATAGTAGATAAAATTAAAGGTTATGTACCAAGTCTTATAAATAAAAGCACTCTGTTTAATACGAGCAAACTCTAAATCATATTTTTTTAAATCATTGCTATTTTTAATACATCCCGAAATAAACATTATACATACTAAATTTAAAACTGATAAAAATTTTCACATAACAAAAACCCTCCTTTCTTTAAGAAGAAATTATACATTAGACTTGGTACATAACTATAACATTTTATGCCGACTAAACTATAAAATTCATTTTTATCTTTGTATTTATCTAACATTTGTATTTCATCTAAAAAATAATTATCAAAATAGTAGATAAAATTAAAGGTTATGTACCAAGTCTATTTAATAAAGTAATCTACCAAATTTAAGAAAACCTTTTAATTATCATTAACAAAATTGCTAAGGGTACTACAAATTCAAATAACATCTGAAACGCCGGAATAACTTCAAATACCGGAAAGGCAGTTTTGGTAAAATTAATCGTTGTTTTAGCAATATCGGCAATGGGGCGAATTAAAAGATTAATCCCTGAAAGACCAAGTAATCAATTCAACATACTAACAGAAGCGTGCTGAATACCGCAAGATATGGCACTAAATAAACCTCAATAAGAACAGCTGGGTGTAGGAATTAAGTCATCCATATTGCCACTTATTCCGCCACCAATAAAAGCTGTTGAATTCAAAATGTTAAAATCGTATAAAGAATAATGATATTCAGTACTTTCATTTTTCTTTTTATATAGTGGAAAAGTTAGCGTAAAAATATTAATCCCATACATCACATCAACTTTAGCATTATAAAAATACAGTTTATTACTAGTGGCGTTTCATAATTGATTATCATATGCTTTTAACACATTAAAATCTATTTGATAAGAACTTTTACCAGTATTAAAACCATTGGCAATTTGTTTATCTTTAACAAAGAAATAAGAACGAAAAATCATATTCTTACTATTTTCTATTGTGGAACCAAAGTTAATTAAATACTGTTTGGGATAAAAAGTAATTAAGGAACGATAGAAAAAACCCATTTGTAAAACATTTTTAGGAATTTGTTGCATCCCTTTGTAATCTAATTCTACATAAGTAGAGGCATCTGTATCAAAACTCGCATAAAAGAATTGTACAAAAAACTCACCTAAAATTTTATAAATTTTATTAGACTTGGTACATAACCTTTAATTTTATCTACTATTTTGATAATTATTTTTTAGATGAAATACAAATGTTAGATAAATACAAAGATAAAAATGAATTTTATAGTTTAGTCGGCATAAAATGTTATAGTTATGTACCAAGTCTATTAAATAAATCATTAATAAAATCAACAGTTAAATGTTTTTGATAATGGAGCATAAAATCTTTAAAATCAGTCTTTAATTTGTCATCATAGCGTAAAAAATGGAAAGTATTACCATAATAATTAATTTGTCCAAAAAAAGTATTAATAAAATCTTCTCCAAAACTTGTTCGTGAGCCAAATTTTAAAATTGATTTACCATTCTCTAAAAACTCAATATCACCCATAGAGTCAACACCATTAGTTTTTATAGTAATAACATCACCAAAACTAGAAAAGGAAAGTTCTGTAAAAATAATAGCTTGTGCTATATAATCATCATACAAAGTCTTTCGACTTAAACTAAATTTACTATTTTGTTTAAAACCATTTAATTTAATTGAAATTTCACTCATATATTTAAAATTATCGTCAAAGAAATTAAAAATGGGTACTCAATATAAATAGCTATAATTAAATTTATCAAAATCTCGGCGTTGTATCATTAAATAATCTAATTTATCTTGAAACTGATTATATTGATATTCACCATCATTTTTAGTTATTGCGGTCGGCAATGGTTGCTCATTATCTTTTTCTGGTAAAGGAGGCATTTCGGCAGAAAATGAATTTAAATAAAATATACCTTCTGATTCATAAATAGAAATTTTAAATTTGCTGAATTATACTTGTAAGTGCAAGTGCTGAATTATACTTGTAAGTGCAAGTAAATAAAATTGCAAAAGATTTCATATAAAAATTTCATGATGCTAAGTTTATTTTAGAAAAAGTAAATTTAAGGAGTTTTTATATGGGATACAAACATCTTGGCATAGATGAAAGAATTTATATTGAGAATCAATTGAAATTTAAAGTAAAAATTAGTGAAATAGCTAAAAATCTTAATCGAAGTATTAGTACTATTAATCGAGAAGTTAATAGAAATAAAGATAATAATCATTATTTTTCATTAATTGCACAAAATAAAGCAGAAAATAGAAAACAATTACATGTTTATTTTCATAAATTTAAAAATAGAGAATTAGTAAAATATGTACAACAAAAATTATTATTAGGTTGATCGCCTGAACAAATTTATGGCAGAATTAAAAATTTTCATCAAGAATGAATTATTAGTTTTAAAACAATTTACAATTGAATTTATTCTGGATTACTTGAAAAGGTTACTAGTAAAAATTTAAGAAGAAAAGGTAAGAAACGAAAATCTCAAGAAAATCGGGGTAAATTTAATGGTAAATCCATTAAAGAACGAAATGTTAATAATCGCATAACTCTTGGCCATTGAGAAGGTGATACTGTAGTATCATCACGAGGTAAAAGTAAATCATGTTTAATAACTTTAGTTGAAAGAACATCAAGATTTACTTTAGCAATATTAGTTGAAAATAGAACTACTAAAGTTATTAACAAAAATATTAGTCATTATTTATCAATTCTTCCAAATAATCTTGTTAAGACTATAACATTTGATAGGGGTAAAGAATTTGCTAATTGACAACAACTTGAAAAAAATTTAAATGTGAAAATTTATTTTGCTGATGCATATTCACCTTGACAAAGAGGTACTAATGAAAATACTAATGGTTTAATTAGAGAAAAATTTCCTAAAAAATTTAATTTTTCAAACACTACTAAAAATGCAGTTCATAAATTTATATTGTCTTTAAACCAAAGACCAAGAAAAATACTAAATTATCTTTCGCCAATCGAATATTTGGTTAGAAAAATAATTTAGTTGCACTTAACTTTACAATTTGGCCAAAAAATTATTTCAGTAGATTTTTGTTATGGCAGTATTCATGATTATAAGTTATTTTTAAAATCAAATACACTTATAAATCCAAAATTAGAATTAATTCCCGATTCAGGCTATCAAGGTTTGCAAAATGTTCATAAAAATACATTATTGCCAATTAAAAAGAGTAAAAATAATCCCTTAAATCCAGATAAAAAGGAATATAATAGCTTTTTAAGTAAAGTTAGAATTGCCATTGAACATGTTTTTGCTAGATTAAAAAGATTTAAAATACTAGTTTATCGTTATCGCAATAAGATTAGAAGATTTGGATTACGATTTAACTTAATTTCAGGAATATATAATTTTGAATTAAGCTAGTTATAGTTATGTACCAAGTCTATTAATTAAAAGCAAGTTTGTAGAAACCAAAATCTTGTCATATGTATATGGTTTCTACATCATTATCAAAAGTATGTATTGATTTAAGAGTATAATTAGTATAAAATTATATAGTTTTAGTTATGAAAAACAAGGGGGATTTGTTAATGGCATTTAAGATGAAACATTTTGGAGATTATGTTCAAAGAAGAGATTATTCCAAAGTTTCAGGGAAATTAGAATTACCCAATTTGATTGAAGTACAAACTGATAATTATCAATGATTTATGAAAGATGGCATTCAGGAGGTTTTTGATGAAATATTTCCAATAACTGACCCTGAAGGTAAGACAATATTATCATTGTTAAGTTGAGAAGTAAAAAAACCACGACGCAACTTAAAACAAGCACAAGAAGAATCAAAGATTTATGAAGTACCAATTTATGCTAAATTGCAATTAACTGTTATTAAAGATGATGAAAGAATTAATAGTCAAATTACTAAAACGCCAGATCAAGCAATGTTATTATGAGTAAGAGAAGAATTTGGTTTTAAAAATCCAGTATTATCAAAACAAGATGATAATGTTTTTTATTTTGAAGATATTAATGCTGATGATAAAATTGCTATTGAAATTATTATTAAAAAGCAAGATGAAGAAGAAATGTTAGTTGATTATACCCTTTGAAGAGCCGGTGAAGTTTTTTTAGGTGATTTTCCGTTGATGACCGATAAAGGAACTTTTATTATTAATGGTAGTGAAAAGGTTGTTGTTTCGCAATTAGTAAGATCGCCAGGAAGTTATTACAAAAAGAATATTGATCTGAAAACAGGAAAAATTATTTATTTTAATGATATTATCCCTTCACGGGGAACATGATTAGAGTTTGAAAGTCATATTAAAAAGGTTAAAAATAAACAAAATAATTTATATAAACATATTTTTCAAGTAAAAATTGATAAGTCACGAAAAACTAATGCTACTGTTTTGTTTACAGCATTAGGTTTAAAAAAAGATGATTTATTAGCATTGTATAATGATGATCAGTTATTAATTGACACTTATGAAAGTGATTATATTAGTGGTTTAGAAAAAGATAGTTGAGAATTTGCGGTTCAAGAAATTTATAAAAAAATTCGATCAGGGGAAACAGCAACTGTTGATGGTGCTAGTAAGTTTCTTTTTGGATTATTATTTGATAAAAGAAAATATGATTTAACTAAAGCCGGCCGATTTAAATTGATTCAAAAGTTATCAATTGTTGATCGGTTATTAAATCGGATTTTGGCTGAAGATATTAAAGATGTTAAAGGTAATGTTGTTTTTAAAAAGGGATATTTAATTACTAAAAAAGATTTAGAATTGTTGCATACGATTTTAAATGCTGGGGTAATGTTGCAAGAAATTAATTTTCATCCAGATATTAAAAGTCATAATAAAATTCAAAGAGTTTTAGTTTATGCTAATAATGAAATGATTAATCCTGATGATAGTATTGCAATTTTAGGTGTTGATCCAAGTAATAAAATGGAACATATTACGATTCCAGATATTATTGCTTCTTTTTCATATTTATTAAATATAACTAAAGATTTGGGAAATATTGATGATATTGATCATTTAGGTAATCGTCGTGTGCGAACAGTTGGTGAGTTATTACAAAATCAATTTCGGATTGGGATGGCAAGAATTGAAAAAAATGTTAAAGAAAAGATGTCAACTGCTGATAGTTCTGTTATTAAGCCATCAAATATTATTAATAATAAACCGTTAACAGCTGTTATTGGTGAGTTTTTTAACTTATCACAGTTATCACAGTTTATGGATCAAACTAATCCGTTATCAGAGTTAACTAATAAAAGAAGAATTACTGCGTTAGGTCCGGGGGGATTATCTCGTGAACGAGCTGGTATAGAAGTTCGTGATGTGCACTACTCGCATTATGGCAGAATTTGTCCGATTGAAACTCCTGAAGGACCAAATATTGGTTTAATTAATAATTTATCAACTTACGCTCATATTAATAAATATGGTTTTATTGAAACGCCATATCGGAAAGTAAATAATGGTATTGTATTTGAAGTTAATCATTATTTAACGGCAGATCAAGAAAAAAATTATGTTATTAGTCAAGCAAATATTGCAATTGATGATCAAGGAAAGATTATTGAAAAGCAAGTTGCTGCTCGTTTTAGTGGTGAAAATATTATTGCGCCTAACAATGAAGTTGATTATATTGATGTTTCACCACGACAAATTGTTTCCATTGCGACATCTTGTATTCCTTTTTTAGAAAATGATGATGCTAACCGTGCTTTAATGGGCGCTAATATGCAACGTCAAGCAATCCCTTTAATTAAACCACAATCACCGTTAGTAGGTACGGGTGTGGAGCATGCTGCTGCTAGAGATTCAGGATTAGCAATTATTTCTTTAGATGATGGAATTGTTGATTATGTTGATAGTAAAAAAATTACTATTAAGCATAAGGAACGAGTTAAAGTTTATGAATTAAATAGTTTTGATCGTAGTAATAGTGGTACGGCTTTAATTCATTCACCATTGGTAAAACCAGGTGATACTGTTAGCAAAGGTCAAATTTTAGCTGATGGTGCTTCAATGGAAAAAGGTGAATTAGCGTTAGGTCAAAATGTTATGGTGGCATTTACAACTTGAAATGGTTATAACTATGAAGATGCGATTATTATTAGTGAACGCTTAGTATATGATGATGTCTTTACATCAATTCATATTGAAGAATATACTATTGAACGTCGCCAAACAAAACAAGGTGAAGAAGAAATAACTCGTGAAATTCCTAATATTCCAGATAGTATGCGTCGTTATTTAGATGCTGATGGGATTGTAATGGTTGGTGCGGAAGTTAAAGAAGGCGATATTCTTGTTGGGAAAGTAACACCTAAAGGACAAACCCAACTGTCAGCAGAAGATAAATTATTACAAGCTATTTTTGGTGAAAAGTCTCGTAATGTTAAAGATAATTCTTTAATTGTTCCAAATGGTGGTGCGGGAATTATTCAAGCTGTGAAAAGATTTTCTCGTAAAGATGGACATGATTTACCAGTTTCGGTATTAGAAATTGTTAAAATCTATGTTGTTCAAAAACGAAAAATTCAAGAAGGTGATAAAATGGCGGGAAGACACGGTAATAAGGGTGTTATTTCTAAAGTTTTACCGATTGAAGATATGCCCCATCTTATTGATGGTACACCTGTAGATATTATGTTAAATCCTTTAGGAGTTCCTTCGCGAATGAATATTGGTCAAGTACTAGAATTACATTTGGGAATGGCTGCTAAAAAGTTAGGGTTAAAAGTAGCTACCCCAGTTTTTGAAGGCGTAAGTAATGAAGAATTAATTGCCATTATGACAGAAGCCAAGATGGATAATTTTGGAAAAGAAACTTTAATTGATGGTCAAACAGGTGAAACATTTGGTAATAAAATATCTGTTGGTGTAATGTATATGTTAAAACTATCACATATGGTGGAAGATAAAATTCATGCTCGTAATGTTGGGCCATATTCTTTAATCACTCAACAACCATTAGGTGGAAAAGCACAAAATGGTGGCCAAAGATTTGGAGAAATGGAAGTATGAGCTTTGGAAGCTTATGGGGCGGCTCATACTTTAAGAGAAATATTAACAATTAAATCTGATGATATTATTGGAAGAACGAAGTTATATACTAAAATTGCTAAGGGTGAAAAATTGCCATTGTCAGGAATTCCTGAGTCATTTAATGTTTTAATTAAAGAATTACAAGGTTTATCAATCAATGTTGTTTTAAAAACTAAAGATGGTAAAGAACATAAGATGTTAAATTATGAAGAAGATGAAGAAAGTAAATTCTAGAGAGGAAGAAATGATAAATGTTTAATGATCACAAAAACTTTAAAGAAATTAAAATTAGTTTAGCTTCTCCAGAAGATATTCGTTCTTGATCGTATGGTGAAGTAACAAAACCAGAAACTATTAATTATAAATCATTAAAACCAGAAAAAGATGGTCTTTTTGATCAACGAATTTTTGGGCCGATTAAAAATTATGAATGTGAATGTGGAAAATATAAAAAAGAAAATAATCGTGGTAAAATCTGTGAACGATGTGGGGTGCAATTAACAGAATCAATTGTTAGAAGAAAAAGAATGGGACATATTGAATTAGAAGATCCCGTATCACACATTTGAATGTTAAAAGCATCACCTTCCCAAATTGCTTTGGCATTAAATATGCGTACTAAGGATTTAGAGGAAGTGATTTATTTTGTTTCTTATATTGTTTTAGATGCTGGTGATGCTAAAAATTTAAGAGATAAAATGGTTTTAGATTTAGGTAATGCTAAAACTTCACAAGAAACTCGTGAACGATTAATTAAAACTTTAGAAAATATTAAAAAAGATTTAACTGTGGAATCAATTGCTTTTGAAAGAGCACAAGGAATGATTGAAGATTTAAAAACTACTAATATTCCTTTTTCAATGGATGAATGTGCTCAATTTATTAATAAATATACTAATGCTAAATTTGGTATTGGTGCTGAAGCAATTGAACATTTACTTAAAAATTTAGATTTGAAAGAAGAAATTAAGAAAATTAAAAGAAAAATTCAAGGTAAAAAATCGCAAACGGATAAATTAAAATTAATGCGTTCTTTAAAAACCTTAAATGATTTTTTGCGTTCAGGAAATAAACCTGAGTGAATGATTTTACATGCTATTCCGGTGTTACCACCAGATATTAGACCAATTATTCAATTAGATGGAGGTAGATTTACAGCATCAGAATTAAATGATTTATATCGTAAGATTATTATAAGAAATGAACGATTAAAACGCGTTAAACAAATGGGAGCCCCTTCAATTATCATTAATAATGAAAAAAGGATGTTACAAGAAGCAGTTGATGCTTTAATTGATAATGATCGCAAAGCGCGTCCTGTAACCGGAAGAGATAAGCGACCTTTAAAATCATTAACAGCAATTTTAAAAGGAAAACAAGGCCGTTTTCGTCAAAACTTGTTAGGAAAACGAGTTGATTATTCTGGAAGAAGTGTTATTGCTGTTGGTCCAGAATTAAAAATGTATCAGTGTGGTTTACCACGCGATATGGCAATTGTTCTTTTTAAACCATTTATTATTGCTGAATTATTAAGAGATGCTAAAGAAAATAATAGTAATTTAACTTATAAGATGGCAGAAAAGATGATTGATCAACGCGATGAACGCGTGTGAGATTTTTTAGAAGTAGTTATTAAAGAGCGTCCAGTATTATTAAATCGGGCACCAACACTGCATCGTTTAGGAATTCAAGCTTTTGAACCGAAATTAGTAAAAGGGAAAGCAATTCGCTTGCATCCATTAGTAACACCAGCATTTAATGCTGATTTTGATGGTGACCAAATGGCAGTTCATGTGCCGATAACAGCAGAAGCTGTTGCTGAAGCGCGATATTTAATGTTAGGTTCAAAAAATATTTTAGGACCGAAAGATGGAAAACCAATTGTAACGCCAACTCAGGATATGGTTTTAGGAAATTACTATTTAACTTTTGAAAGTAAAGGTAAAATTGGTGAAGGAAATATTTATCGGAATTTTGATGATGCTGTTTTAGCTTATGATAATAAACAATTACATTTACATGCGATAATTGCTATTCCTGTTGATGCTATGGATGGTAAGATTAAAGTTAATGATAGTAAAAATAAGGTATTAATAACAACGGTTGGAAAATTAATTTTTAATAAAATTTTTCCTGTTGATTTCCCTTATTTTAATGAACCAACAGCAGAAAATCTTGATTATTTAGATGACCGTCATATTATTTTAATTACTGAGGATATCCGAAAATTTATTGCATCACGAGAAGCAATTTCTCCATTTAAGAAAAGTAGTTTATCAAATATTATTACTAAGTTTTTTAAGCAATATGGAACGCAAAAAACTGCTGAAATGTTAGATAATATGAAAAATTTAGGATTTAAATTTTCAACAATTTCTGGTATTACGATTTCGTCACAAGATATGCAAGCATATGATGATAAAAAAGAAAACTTTATTGAAGCTGATAAATATATTGCTGAAGTTCAAGAATTTTATCGTTTAGGAATGATAACTGAACGCGAAAAACATAAATTAATTATTGAAAAATGATCGGATGTTAAAGATTTAATTCAAAAGAAATTAGAAGTAGTGTTAAAGCAAGATATTAATAATCCGATTACGATTATGACTGATTCCGGTGCGCGGAGTAATCTTTCTAACTTTACACAGTTAGTAGGGATGCGAGGATTAATGAATAATCCTAAGGGAGAAGTTATTGAATTACCGATTCTTTCTTCTTTTATACAAGGATTAACGGTTCTTGAATTCTATATTTCTACGCATGGGGCGAGAAAAGGAATGGTTGATATGGCTTTAAAAACAGCTGATTCTGGTTATTTTACAAGAAGATTAGTAGATGTTGCCCAAGAAATTATTATTGTGAGGGAAGATTGCCAATCAGAAAAAGGATTCTTAATTAAAGATATTGTTGATACTAAAAATTATATTATTATTGTGCCCTTACAAGATCGTGCTTTTGGACGATTTACAAAGTCAGCGATAATTAACAAAAATGGTAAGGAAATTGTTCCTGCTAATACTTTAATTACTGAAGATATTAATAATAAAATTGCCAAAAATAATATTACGGAATTTGAAATTCGTTCTGTTTTAACTTGTGATGCTTCTAAAGGGGTATGTAAAAAATGTTATGGACTTAATTTAGCAACGGGTGCAATTGTTGATATTGGTGAAACTGTTGGGATTATAGCAGCCCAATCAATTGGTGAACCAGGGACACAATTAACAATGCGTACTTTCCATACAGGTGGGGTTGCTGGTGGTTTAGATATTACTCAGGGGTTACCAAGAATTAAAGAATTATTAGATAATACAATTCCTAAGGGAGCAGTTGCCATTATTTCTGAAATTGATGGTACTGTTCAAGAAATAAGTGAAGAAAATGGTATTAATGTTATTACTGTTGTTTCTGAACATAATGAAAGAAAATATAAAACTCCTTATAACTCTAATATTCGTGTTAAAGTTGGTTCGCTAGTTAAAGCTGGTCAAAAATTAACTGAAGGAGCAATTAATGTTAAACATTTATTAGAAATTGCTGGGATTAAAGAAGTTCAAGAATATATTTTAAAAGAAGTTCAAAAAGTGTATCGTTTGCAAGGAATTCAAATTTCTGATAAATATATTGAAATTATTATTAAACAAATGTTAAATAAAATTCAAATTATTGATAATGGTGATAGTGACTTATTAGTTGGGGAAACAGTTACGATTAAAGAATTTAAAGATATTGTTGGTAAGTTATTATCAGAGGATCGTCGTCCGCCTTATGGATTTCCAATTATGTTTGGTATTAAAAAAGCACCATTGGAATCTAATTCTTTCTTATCGGCAGCATCATTTCAAGATACTACACGAGTATTAACAAAAGCAATTATTAAAGGTAAAGTTGATAATTTAGAAGGATTAAAAGAAAATGTTATTTTAGGTAATTTAATTCCTGCGGGGACAGGATTATTAGATTCCGAAGATATCATTGCTAGAGGAAAAATTGCTTATGAAGAGGAATATTAAAATTTAAATTATTAGATATTTTTTAAACATAAAAGAAACGCCATTATTGTAAAGATAATGGCGTTTTTGTTTTATTCAATTTTAGTAACTAATTGTTCATAAGTTAAGGATTGTGGTTTTCTTGGTAATTCTTTATTTTTAGGTAAATATCCGGCAGCAAGAACAACGGCAACATTGTATTCATTAGGAGCGATATGGTTATTTGTTTCTAAATAATTAATGATGTCAGCACCATCAAACCCTTCCATTGGACTAGTACCAATGCCTTTAGCAAAAGCACAAAGAATAATGTTTTCTAATAAAATATATGCTTGTCGTTTAGCTCATTCTTCTGGGTCATTAATATATTTTTTTAAATAATTTATTAAGTTATTTTGTAATTGTTCAAATTTTTCATCAGAATTCTGATAACGCGTTTGATATCTTAAACGAAGAAAGGCACTATTTTTTGTAAAGGCATTTTTTTATTAGTTAAAATTAAAAATAGATGTGAAGCGTTAAGGACTTGTTTTTGTTTTCATATTAAAGGATGTAATTCTTGTTTTACTTTGTTATTACTAACAACAATAAGATGTCATGGTTCTGATCCAAATGCTGATGGTGAATGACGGGCTACTTCTAAGATTTCATTAATATCTTGTTCATTAATTTTTTGGGAATCATATTCTCGTCAAGAATGACGCGCTAAGAGGATTTCTTTTAGGATATCAAATTTATTCATAAGTTTACCTACTTTCTTGTAGTTATAATTATAAAACATTTTTTTACGAAGAGATAAATAAAGTTAAAAATTTAACTAATAATAAAATTAATGAAGGGGTTGTTACTTTTAAAATAAATTAATATTTGTTCAAAATAATTAATTTCTTTCTTTCATACTATATAATTAAATAAAAGGATATTGGAAGGAGGGAATTATAAATATGAAAGATAAAATTGCTATTGGATGTGATCACGCTGGATATGTATTAAAAACTGCTCTTATTGAATATTTAAAAAATAATGAATATGAGGTTATTGATTTAGGAACTAATAGTGAAGAAGAACAAGTGGATTATCCTGATTATGCCAAATTGGTTGGTAAAGAAGTAGGAAATGGTAATGCTAAGTATGGAATTTTAATTTGTGGCACAGGTATTGGAATAAGTATTAGTGCTAATCGCATGCCGAAAATTAGAGCGGCATTATGTTATGAAACAAAGTTAGCGGCCTTAGCTCGCGAACATAATGATGCTAATATTTTAGTTTTAGGAGGAAGAATTATTGCGCCTCAAAAAGCGATTTGAATTTTAGAAGAATTTTTAAATACTAAATTTTCAAACCGTCATCAACAACGAGTTGAAAAAATTGAATTAGGAGATATTAAAGATGTTTAAAGATGATACGCAAATAAATGATATTAGTTTAGAAGGAAAGGATATTGATTCATTAATAACTGATATCGATTCAGAAATACAAAATATTAATCGCAAAACAAATGATATTGATCCCGAACTAAAAGCAGTTGTTAAAGAAGAACTTATTAGACAACAACGCCATGTGGAATTAATTGCTTCGGAAAATTATGTTTCGCTTCCTGTATTAAGATTAGCAGGTTCAATATTAACTAATAAATATGCTGAAGGATATCCAGGAAGAAGATATTATGGTGGTTGTGAATTTGTTGATAAAAGTGAAAATTTAGCGATTGAAAGATTAAAGACTTTATTTAATGCTGAGCATGCTAATGTGCAACCGCATTCTGGTAGTCAAGCTAATGCTGCTGCATATCAAGCGATTTTAAAGCCGAATGATATTGTTTTGGCAATGAGTTTAGATGCAGGGGGTCATTTAACCCATGGACATAAATTGAATTTCTCAGGAATTGTTTATCAATTTCATGGTTATGGTGTTGATGAAAAGACTCAACAATTAGATTATGAAGCAATTAGACAACAAGCATTAGAACTTAAACCAAAATTAATTGTTGCGGGAGCCAGTGCATATTCAAGAACAATTGATTTTACTAAGTTTCGTGAAATTGCTGATGAAGTTGGAGCATTATTAATGGTTGATATGGCTCATATTGCTGGTTTAATTGCTGCTGGATTACATCCAAATCCTGTATTAGTAGCAGATATTGTAACAACAACAACACATAAAACATTACGCGGTCCAAGAAGCGGTGCAATTTTATGTAAAAAAGAATTAGCAAAAGCGATTGATCGGGCAGTATTCCCAGGTCAACAAGGAGGTCCTTTAGAACATATTATTGCTGCTAAAGCACAAGCATTTTATGAAGCGGCAACACCAGAATTTAAAGCATATCAACAGCAAATTATGGCTAATTGTAAAGTTTTAGAAAATATTTTTAGAAAACATGATGTTAAATTGATTAGTGGTGGTACTGATAATCATTTAATGATTATTGATGTTAAAACATCATTTAATCGTACGGGGCAGGAATGTGAAAATATTTTGCATCAAGTTGATGTTATTTGTAATAAAAATATGATTCCATTTGATAAAGAAAAACCAATGACTACTAGTGGCATTCGAATTGGAACAGCAGCGATGACCACTAGAGGTTGAAAAGAAAAGGAATTTGAACAATTAGCAAATATAATTATTAGTGTTCTTAAAGAAAATGGTAATACTGAAGAGAATATTGCTAAGCATAAACACCAAATTGGTATTTTATTAAAAGATTTTCCAATATATGAAAATTACCAATTATAAGTTTAATTTATAATATTTAGTAATTTAAGAGGTGGTATGTATTTTTAGGGAATTTTTACTATTGTATTCAACAACTCTGTTAAGTGTTTCTAGTGTTGCTAGCATTACGATGTTAAACCAATCTTTGCAAGCAATTAATACTGATTTTAGTTGACGAGTTACTAATCGGAGTAAAAGTAATAATGGCTATTTACAAATTGAAGAAAGTTTTGTATTGCAAAATTGGCATAATTATGCACAATCACTACTTGAATTTAGTAATGATTACCCGCTAATTTCGTTTGGTAAAAGTTCATATATTAAGTTATGAACTTTTAATAATCAAAAAACTGTTCCGGCAATAGATTTACAGTGGCCAACTTCATTATGAGTTAAAACAACAAAAAATGAACCTAATAAAGTACATAATGAATATATTGGTTCTTATGATGACATTAATAAATCAAAACAGTCCGTTGATTTATCATTTTGAGCGTGAGAAGAAGATTATATTTTAGGAATGAGTGTTAAAATTACTTGTGCTTCTTTTCATAATACGAGTTTTTTAGGATATTCAATATTTTTAAATGGATTAAGATTTTCGGTTTAATTTTAGCCAAATTGTAAAGTTAAGTGCAACTAAATTATTTTTCTAACCAAATATTCGATTGGCGAAAGATAATTGGTCGCGTTTAGTTTTCTTAGGTATTGCTTTGAAGAAGTAAAACAATCAGCTAATTATATTATTTAATTACTAAACTAACCCTGCCTTTCTTGTTGTTGTCATTTTTATTCATTACCATTTTATCATATTATTGAATTTTTACACAATAGACTTGGTACATAACTATAACATTTTATGCCGACTAAACTATAAAATTCATTTTTATCTTTGTATTTATCTAACATTTGTATTTCATCTAAAAAATAATTATCAAAATAGTAGATAAAATTAAAGGTTATGTACCAAGTCTAATGAAAAATTATTAATTTTATTAAATTTTAACTAATATTTTTGCTTACTTAAATCTATTATATTTATTTGTTATAGCATTACCTTTATAATTAATTCAACTATCATCATTTTTATTATTATATTTATTTCATAATGACTTTTTATATATTTCTTTTCTGATTTCTATTTCTGAATTAATATTTTCATTAATATAATAGACTTGGTACATAACCTTTAATTTTATCTACTATTTTGATAATTATTTTTTAGATGAAATACAAATGTTAGATAAATACAAAGATAAAAATGAATTTTATAGTTTAGTCGGCATAAAATGTTATAGTTATGTACCAAGTCTAATGTAATACATTTAATTTGTTTAAATTTGCCATTTTTAAATGTAATAAGTTATTTAAATTCTTATGATTATATATTTTTGCTCCATATCCTAATTGTTGTTTTATTAAATGCGATACATCGCTTTCAATGCTACAACCGATATTTCATTCTAAATTTTGGTTATGAATACCTTGCTTATTATTACTGAAATAATTACTCGCTTTTCTTAAATTTGTTTTAATATCTTTATTTAATTCATTTTTAGCGACATTACGAATGTTTTTAATTAATTCTTGATGATTTCCATCCTTATATAATTTAATTCAACTATTTAGTGTTACTTTACGATTTTCAAAAATAATATTAAATGCCGTTTGTTTTAATTTTTTAATAGCGTGATAACCATCTAAAATATATCTAACATTACCAAAACTATTAGCAATTTCTCTAATTCAAGCATCACCATCGCCACAAACAATTATTTTGTCATAATTAATATTAACATAATGTTTTTGCAATTCTTTAATTAATAAATCACGATAATCCATCGTATTTATTCGTTTACCAATTTTTAACATTAGAAAATGACCTCGTTTATTTTCTAATTCTCTACGAGCATTTTTGTAATTTTTTTCTTTATGTCCGGTATGAAAAGTAACTAAACGAATTCTTTGGTCTTGTTTAACTTTATGGTCTAATGTTGCTAAAAATGTCTCATCTAGTTGAATATATAAATCCTTATTTTTGACATTAGACTTGGTACATAACTATAACTAGCTTAATTCAAAATTATATATTCCTGAAATTAAGTTAAATCGTAATCCAAATCTTCTAATCTTATTGCGATAACGATAAACTAGTATTTTAAATCTTTTTAATCTAGCAAAAACATGTTCAATGGCAATTCTAACTTTACTTAAAAAGCTATTATATTCCTTTTTATCTGGATTTAAGGGATTATTTTTACTCTTTTTAATTGGCAATAATGTATTTTTATGAACATTTTGCAAACCTTGATAGCCTGAATCGGCAATTAATTCTAATTTTGGATTTATAAGTGTATTTGATTTTAAAAATAACTTATAATCATGAATACTGCCATAACAAAAATCTACTGAAATAATTTTATTGTTAAATAAATCAATAATTATTTGCGATTTTAATGAATGTTGCCTTTTCTTACCAGAAAATAATAATTTTAGTTTTTTTTAATTCTTTCAATTGGAATTTCTGTAGCATCAATTGCTAATAAATTATTATTAGTAACTTTATGTTCCAATAATATCTTTTTGCCAGGTATATGAAAGTGACTATTTTTTATTAGAGTATTTTCAACTCAAAAGATATTACGAATACAACTAACATGACTAATATTATATTTTTTTGCAATAATACGATATGTACTATATTCTTTTCAGTATTCTAAAGTCATAAGTAATCTTTGCTCTATTGATAATTTATTTGGT
This sequence comes from Spiroplasma endosymbiont of Tipula paludosa, assembly GCF_964264785.1. Taxonomy (NCBI): domain Bacteria; kingdom Bacillati; phylum Mycoplasmatota; class Mollicutes; order Entomoplasmatales; family Spiroplasmataceae; genus Spiroplasma; species Spiroplasma endosymbiont of Tipula paludosa. The sequence continues at coordinate 838,716 of NZ_OZ183484.1, read as the reverse complement.
CTACCACCAATTTGTTTTTGTTTAGCTTTAGCTTCTTTTAAAATTTCTACCATTTTCATGAAAGTTTTATATTTTATGCCTATTAGACTATAAAATTCATTTTCGTCTTTGTATTTATCTAACATTTGTACTTCACCTAGTAAATAATATTATCAAAATAGTAGATAAAATTAAAGGTTATGTACCAAGTCTATTAATTCTAGTTTTAATTTCTTTTTCTGCTAATTGAAAATATTCAGCAATATTATATTTATTTAAAATACTAGAAATACTAGCTTTTGAAATATAACAATGATTTAGAGCATCTAAAACATCGTGATAGCGTTTACCGTCACCTAAAAGACTTAAAACTTTAAATTGGACATCAAAATAAATGCGTTGTTTGGGTAATAAACCAATTTCTTTATCTAACAAACATACATATTCAAATTTCCCTGATTTTTGATTTCAATATTTATATCGGCGTCGTTTAAAAGTAACATCACCAAAAATTGTAATAATTGTTCTTGATGCAAAATGAACTACTTTATAACCTTGTTTTAAGCGATAATGATATTTATATAAATATTCATCTAATTTCTCGTATTCATTAGCTAGTTGTTCGCATTTGTTGATGTACATATTTTTATGAGTTGCAAATAAACTGAATCAATTTTTATTTTCTGGGGTTTTTAAATTATTATTAATTTTTAACATAATAAATTACCTTTCTTGATAGTAATTTTAATAAAGTTTAGTTAACTTATTTTTCTACTTTAATGAAAAATGTTTTTTTAGAACTAGTATTCAATATCCTGAAAAAATGATGGAAATTATTAGCTGAATTATACTTGTAAGTGCAAGTAAATAAAATTGCAAAAGATTTCATATAAAAATTTCATGATGCTAAGTTTATTTTAGAAAAAGTAAATTTAAGGAGTTTTTATATGGGATACAAACATCTTGGCATAGATGAAAGAATTTATATTGAGAATCAATTGAAATTTAAAGTAAAAATTAGTGAAATAGCTAAAAATCTTAATCGAAGTATTAGTACTATTAATCGAGAAGTTAATAGAAATAAAGATAATAATCATTATTTTTCATTAATTGCACAAAATAAAGCAGAAAATAGAAAACAATTACATGTTTATTTTCATAAGCTGAATTATACTTGTAAGTGCAAGTAAATAAAATTGCAAAAGATTTCATATAAAAATTTCATGATGCTAAGTTTATTTTAGAAAAAGTAAATTTAAGGAGTTTTTATATGGGATACAAACATCTTGGCATAGATGAAAGAATTTATATTGAGAATCAATTGAAATTTAAAGTAAAAATTAGTGAAATAGCTAAAAATCTTAATCGAAGTATTAGTACTATTAATCGAGAAGTTAATAGAAATAAAGATAATAATCATTATTTTTCATTAATTGCACAAAATAAAGCAGAAAATAGAAAACAATTACATGTTTATTTTCATAAATTTAAAAATAGAGAATTAGTAAAATATGTACAACAAAAATTATTATTAGGTTGATCGCCTGAACAAATTTATGGCAGAATTAAAAATTTTCATCAAGAATGAATTATTAGTTTTAAAACAATTTACAATTGAATTTATTCTGGATTACTTGAAAAGGTTACTAGTAAAAATTTAAGAAGAAAAGGTAAGAAACGAAAATCTCAAGAAAATCGGGGTAAATTTAATGGTAAATCCATTAAAGAACGAAATGTTAATAATCGCATAACTCTTGGCCATTGAGAAGGTGATACTGTAGTATCATCACGAGGTAAAAGTAAATCATGTTTAATAACTTTAGTTGAAAGAACATCAAGATTTACTTTAGCAATATTAGTTGAAAATAGAACTACTAAAGTTATTAACAAAAATATTAGTCATTATTTATCAATTCTTCCAAATAATCTTGTTAAGACTATAACATTTGATAGGGGTAAAGAATTTGCTAATTGACAACAACTTGAAAAAAATTTAAATGTGAAAATTTATTTTGCTGATGCATATTCACCTTGACAAAGAGGTACTAATGAAAATACTAATGGTTTAATATAGAGAAAAATTTCCTAAAAAATTTAATTTTTCAAACACTACTAAAAATGCAGTTCATAAATTTATATTGTCTTTAAACCAAAGACCAAGAAAAATACTAAATTATCTTTCGCCAATCGAATATTTGGTTAGAAAAATAATTTAGTTGCACTTAACTTTACAATTTGGCATAAATTTAAAAATAGAGAATTAGTAAAATATGTACAACAAAAATTATTATTAGGTTGATCGCCTGAACAAATTTATGGCAGAATTAAAAATTTTCATCAAGAATGAATTATTAGTTTTAAAACAATTTACAATTGAATTTATTCTGGATTACTTGAAAAGGTTACTAGTAAAAATTTAAGAAGAAAAGGTAAGAAACGAAAATCTCAAGAAAATCGGGGTAAATTTAATGGTAAATCCATTAAAGAACGAAATGTTAATAATCGCATAACTCTTGGCCATTGAGAAGGTGATACTGTAGTATCATCACGAGGTAAAAGTAAATCATGTTTAATAACTTTAGTTGAAAGAACATCAAGATTTACTTTAGCAATATTAGTTGAAAATAGAACTACTAAAGTTATTAACAAAAATATTAGTCATTATTTATCAATTCTTCCAAATAATCTTGTTAAGACTATAACATTTGATAGGGGTAAAGAATTTGCTAATTGACAACAACTTGAAAAAAATTTAAATGTGAAAATTTATTTTGCTGATGCATATTCACCTTGACAAAGAGGTACTAATGAAAATACTAATGGTTTAATTAGAGAAAAATTTCCTAAAAAATTTAATTTTTCAAACACTACTAAAAATGCAGTTCATAAATTTATATTGTCTTTAAACCAAAGACCAAGAAAAATACTAAATTATCTTTCGCCAATCGAATATTTGGTTAGAAAAATAATTTAGTTGCACTTAACTTTACAATTTGGCATTTATTTAATAGATATATAATTAAATACCAATGCAAAGAGATTGTAGATTAATATTTTGGAGAAAGGAAAAGGTATTGTAAATTTTATATAATTAGTAAAAATTCATAAAAAGGATTTGATGAACATGAAAAAATTACTCGCTATGCTAACAACAATTACGAGCTTATCGAGCACAACACCAATAATTTTGGCGAATGCCCCAGTAAAAATACAAGAAAAATTAAATAGTAATATTAATTTACAAGAAAATAATTTAGAAAATTTAAGTAGAGTTAAAAGAGGAAATAATAATTTTATTGAAAGTCACTATTGTTTTTTATGTCATAACCGCTTATATGTAAAAATAAGCCATAGAAATTGAGAAAAAATAAGGTCTGAGTATAATAAAAGAACAAGAACCTCTCTTTATAATTTTGTATATGCCAAATTGTAAAGTTAAGTGCAACTAAATTATTTTTCTAACCAAATATTCGATTGGCGAAAGATAATTTATTATTTTTCTTGGTCTTTGGTTTAAAGACAATATAAATTTATGAACTGCATTTTTAGTAGTGTTTGAAAAATTAAATTTTTTAGGAAATTTTTCTCTAATTAAACCATTAGTATTTTCATTAGTACCTCTTTGTCAAGGTGAATATGCATCAGCAAAATAAATTTTCACATTTAAATTTTTTTCAAGTTGTTGTCAATTAGCAAATTCTTTACCCCTATCAAATGTTATAGTCTTAACAAGATTATTTGGAAGAATTGATAAATAATGACTAATATTTTTGTTAATAACTTTAGTAGTTCTATTTTCAACTAATATTGCTAAAGTAAATCTTGATGTTCTTTCAACTAAAGTTATTAAACATGATTTACTTTTACCTCGTGATGATACTACAGTATCACCTTCTCAATGGCCAAGAGTTATGCGATTATTAACATTTCGTTCTTTAATGGATTTACCATTAAATTTACCCCGATTTTCTTGAGATTTTCGTTTCTTACCTTTTCTTCTTAAATTTTTACTAGTAACCTTTTCAAGTAATCCAGAATAAATTCAATTGTAAATTGTTTTAAAACTAATAATTCATTCTTGATGAAAATTTTTAATTCTGCCATAAATTTGTTCAGGCGATCAACCTAATAATAATTTTTGTTGTACATATTTTACTAATTCTCTATTTTTAAATTTATGAAAATAAACATGTAATTGTTTTCTATTTTCTGCTTTATTTTGTGCAATTAATGAAAAATAATGATTATTATCTTTATTTCTATTAACTTCTCGATTAATAGTACTAATACTTCGATTAAGATTTTTAGCTATTTCACTAATTTTTACTTTAAATTTCAATTGATTCTCAATATAAATTCTTTCATCTATGCCAAGATGTTTGTATCCCATATAAAAACTCCTTAAATTTACTTTTTCTAAAATAAACTTAGCATCATGAAATTTTTATATGAAATCTTTTGCAATTTTATTTACTTGCACTTACAAGTATAATTCAGCTTTAAAAAACCTAAGGTAATTTACTTTAGGTTTTTTAATTTGAAGATTTTTTTGTTATTGGAAAAAAATGATTGAGTACTAAAATAAGTTTATATAATTATTAATGATATAATATATTGATATAATATATTGAAAAATTGACTTAGGAGTAGAAAAGTAATGAAACAAAATAAATATGATGATCCAATTTTTTTTGATAAATATAAACAAATGGCAAGAAGTGTTGATGGTTTGAAAGCAGCTGGGGAGTGACATATATTTCAAAAGTTGTTACCGAGTTTAAATAATAAAAGGGTTTTAGATTTAGGATGTGGATTTGGTTGGCATTGTCAATATGCTGTTGAGCAAGGGGCATCATCAGTAGTAGGAATTGATATCTCAGAAAAAATGCTAAATGTAGCAAGAGAAATGACGCCAATTGAAATTCAATATTTGCAAATGCCAATTGAAGATATTAATTTTCTTGCAAATTCATTTGATGTTGTTATTAGTTCGTTAGCATTTCATTATATTGCGTCTTTTAGTAATATTTGTGCTAAAGTTTATGAATGTTTAGCAATTGGTGGTGCTTTTGTTTTTTCAGTTGAGCATCCGATATTTACTGCTAATTCCAATCAACAATGATGTGTTGATAATAACGATAAGCGGTTACATTGACCAATTGATAATTATTTTGATGAGGATATCCGAAAAACCAATTTCTTGGAAGTGGAAGTTTTGAAATATCATCGGACACTTACTACTTATATTAATACTTTAATTGAATGTGGTTTTAAAATAATAAGTGTTATTGAACCACAACCTGATAATGAGTTATTAAAAACAGATCTTTTAATGCAAGATGAATTGCGAAGACCTATGATGTTAATAATCTCTGTTAGCAAGTAATTTTTTTGCAATCATTATTATTTTTTATTACTAAAAATATAAGAAAGTAGTATAATTCTTAATAGGAGTGAAACAATATGGCACTATTTATTATTAAACATCCTTTAATTGATGATAAGTTAACAAGGTTACGAAAAAAAGATACGAATAGTAAGATTTTTAAAGAAAATGTTAATGAAATTACTAGGTTAATGGCTTATGAAGTTTTTCAGGATTTAAAGTTACAAGAAATTTCAATTGAAACGCCAATAGTTGCGACTACTGGTAAAAAAATTGCCCAAGATATTATTCTTGTTCCAGTTTTAAGAGCGGGTTTAGGAATGGTTGATGGAATGTTGGGATTGGTTCCTAATGCTAAAATTGGTCATATTGGTATTTATCGTGATGAAAAATCTTTGCAACCTAAGAAGTATTTAGAAAAAAAACCTAATAATGTGGAAAATAGTTATACAGTAATTTTGGATCCAATGTTAGCAACGGGTGGCACGGCAATAGCTGCAATTGATATTATTAAACAATGAAAAGTATCACATAATATTAAGTTTATTTGTTTATTAGCTGCCCCAGAAGGAATTGCAAAACTGGAAAAAGCGCATCCTGATATTAACATTTATACAGCTGCAGTTGATGAAAAGCTTAATGAAAACGGTTATATTGTTCCGGGTCTTGGTGATGCGGGAGATCGTTATTTTGATACACAGTAGATAGTTATAATGAAAAATATTAATTGGAAATATGAAAAACAAATAATGATTGTTTTTGGGTTGTTAATTTTTATTGGACTATTAGTAACAACAATTTTTACTATAATTAATTATTTATCTTGAAATTTGATTACTGGTTTTGTTACAACAAGTATTTTTAGTTTGTTGAATTATTTGTTGTTAACTTTTTTAACTTCGTATGTTATCCAAACAGGTCAATCAATTAATAAATTAGGAATAGGACTACTTTTTTTATTGCGAGTATTATTATATTTAATTCCTGTTCTGATTATTATGCTATTTAATGAATATTTTAATATTTTTAGTAGTATTTTTGGTTTAATACTTGCTTTTATTGCAACTTTAATTGTTAATATGTATAATGCTTTGATAGAAAAGAGGAACTTGAAGGATGAATCTTAAAATGTATGCAAGTTTTGAATTGTGAGATCCGTGAAAACTTGTTCCGCAAATAACAACGATTATTTTAACAACTTTAATTATTATTATTATCACTTTAATATACTTTTTTAAAGTAAAAAAACTTGATCCTAAAGCTGAACCGCGAGGGTTAGTATTAATTGTGGAACTTTGTGTTAAAGGTGTTGAAAATTTAGTTATTAGTATTTTAGGACCGAGTTTTAAATGATTAACATTATATTTCTTATATTTGTTGTCATACATTATTGTTGGTAATTTGTTAGCAATTGTTGGGTTTGAATCGCAGATGACATCGTATACAACAACATTTGCGATGGGATTAGTAACATTTATCGGGATTTATATTTTTGGCATTAAATTTCAAAGATTAGCTTTTTTTAAACGATATTTAAATCCATTAGAATTGTTAACGCAATTTGTGCCATTGGTTTCCATTTCATTTCGACTTTTTGGAAATATTTTAGGTGGCAGTATTATTATGGCGTTATTGTATCAATTTAGTGATTTAATTTCCCGACAAGTTCCAATTATTGGTCAAGTGAATTTTTTAGCAGGATTTTTAGCACCATTTTTTGATTTTTACTTTGATATCTTTTTTGGTGTTATTCAAGCGGTTATTTTTTCAATTTTAACATTAGTTTATTGAAAATTAGAAATTGGTGATGAAAAATCCGGTAGTAAAGAAGGTGCTATTAATAGGCGTGAAGCTGATGGATAATTGTTGCATTTAGTTCACAAAATATTTAATATAATAGACTTGGTACATAACCTTTAATTTTATCTACTATTTTGATAATTATTTTTTAGATGAAATACAAATGTTAGATAAATACAAAAGACTTGGTACATAACCTTTAATTTTATCTACTATTTTGATAATTATTTTTTAGATGAAATACAAATGTTAGATAAATACAAAGATAAAAATGAATTTTATAGTTTAGTCGGCATAAAATGTTATAGTTATGTACCAAGTCTAATGTCTAAAAGGAGGATAAATAGATGATGAGTGTGGAAATAATAAATAGTATTAATACTGTAGGAGCGATTTTGGCTAGTGGTGATGTTTCATGAGGCAAATTTATTGGAGCAGGGATTGCTGTTTTAGGTTGTTTTGGTGCGGGGATTGGTCAAGGTTATGCTGCTGGTAAAGCTGCTGAGGCGGTAGGAAGAAATCCAGAAGCTAATGGTAAGATTAGAACAATGTTAATTATTGGTTGTGCCATTGCAGAAACTGGCGCTATTTATAGTCTTGTTATTGCTTTAATTTTGATATTTGTTGCGTAAGGAATAAGATTAGATGTTGTTAAGTTATTTAGCAATTTTTTATAAAATTGAACAAGAAAATATTATTAATCAATTATTTCCTAATGTGTGGGTATTCATTGCTCATATTTTAGCAACTGTTGTTTTATTAGTTGTTTTAGGTTTTTTTCTTTATAAACCTTTTAAACAATTAATGCGAAAGCGAAGAAGTATTATTAAAGATTTAATTGATGATGCGATTAGGAAACAAACACAAGCAACAAAGTATGAAACAGAAGCTAATTCGTTATTAAAGGATTCTAAAATGCAATCACAACAAATTATTGATGATGCTAAAGTGGAAGCTTTAACGCAAAGACAAGAAATTATTAATCAAGCGAGCATTGAGGCGAAGTTAATTGATGAACAGTCGCAAAGAGATATTTTAAAAGAGCGGATTAAAGCGGAAGAAAACATTCGTCAAGAGATTATTGATGTTGCTTTTAATATGGCACAAAATATTTTGGAAAAAGAGATTGATCGTGAACAAAATGAAGTTTTGATTGATGATTTTATTAAACAATTAGATTAGGAGTTAGTTTAATGATTCAAAATTGAGCATGAGCACTACTAAAGCTAGGCGAAGAAGAAAAACAACTTGACATTATGTTAAGGCAATCAATTCATTTAATTAAATTATTTTTTGAATATCCACGAATTATTGATATTTTGTCAACACATAATTTAGAAAAACAAAAACAAAAAAAGATTATTGATAAAATTTTTCAAGATAAAGCTAATGATATTTTTGTTAATTTTTTTAAATTATTAATTGATCGCAATAATTTTCGGCAAGTAAGATTAATTCTTAAAGTGTTTCGTAATCTGTGCAATGAAAGAGCAAATGTTTTTTATGGGATTGTTTTTTCAACGATAAAATTGCAAGAAGAAGTTATTGATAAAATTGAGAAGAAAATTGGAAAAATTTTACAACAAAAAGTGGAATTAATTAATAAAATTGATCTTAGTTTAATTGCGGGTATAAAAGTAAAAGTTCAAGATCAAATTTTTGATGGTTCAATAAAAGGACGATTATTAGCAATGAAACGAAATATTGAAAATAAGTAAGGCAGGTGATATTGATGTCATTTAAGGTAAATGAAATTGCTGATGTAATTAAAAGTCAAATTAAACATTATGGTAAAAAGATGGAATTAAGTGAAGAAGGGAGTGTTATTAGCGTCGGTGATGGAATTGCTGTGCTTCATGGTTTAGATAAAGCGATGCTGGGTGAATTATTACTTTTTGATAATGATGTTTATGGAATGGTTTTAAACTTAGAAGAAGATGCTGTCGGTGTTGTTTTAATGGGTGATGATACTTATATTAAGGAAGGCGATGCTGTTAAACGCACGAAACAAGTTGTTGAAACTGTTGTTGGTGATGAGTTACTAGGAAGAGTTGTTAATGCCTTAGGACAACCGATTGATGGTAAAGGTGCGATTAAAAGTAAAAAGAAACGCCCTGTTGAAAGAATTGCTCCGGGGGTTATGACGCGACAATCAGTTGATGAATCATTACAAACAGGTATTTTAGCAATTGATGCGATGATTCCTATTGGTAAAGGACAACGAGAATTAATTATTGGTGATCGCCAAACTGGTAAAACCGCCATTGCGATTGATACGATTTTGAATCAAAAAGGGAAAGATGTTAATTGTGTTTATGTTGCCATTGGTCAAAAATCTTCTACTGTTGCCCAAATTGTGGAACGATTAAAACAAACGGGAGCAATGAGTTATACGACGATTGTTGCTGCTGGAGCCAGTGAATTAGCACCATTACAATATTTAGCACCATATACGGGTATTACTATTGCTGAGGAATGAATGGAACAAGGGAAAGATGTTTTAATTGTTTATGATGATTTAAGTAAGCATGCGGTTGCATATCGGACAATGGCCTTGTTGTTACGAAGACCACCAGGGCGAGAAGCATATCCCGGTGATGTTTTTTACTTGCATTCACGATTGTTAGAACGAGCAGCAAGATTAAATAAAGATAATGGTAATGGTTCAATTACAGCGTTACCAATTATTGAAACGCAAGCTGGTGATATTTCAGCTTATATTCCGACAAATGTTATTTCTATTACGGATGGTCAAATTTTTTTAACTAGTCAATTATTTAATGCGGGGATTCGTCCCGCTGTTGATCTTGGACTTTCAGTTTCGCGAGTTGGTAGTGCTGCGCAAATTAAGGCCATTAAGCAGGTTGCGGGAACATTAAAGTTAGAATTAGCACAATATAATGAATTGCAAGCTTTTGCCCAATTTGGTTCGGACTTAGATGAGATGACAAAAAGAGTTTTAGAACATGGACAACGAGCGATTGATATTTTAAAACAAACGCAATATAATCCATTATCACAAACTAATCAAGCAATTTTATTATTAGCAATTAATTTACGAAGAATTCAATGAATTCCTTTAGATAAGATTTTATTGTTTAAAGAAAATATTATTACTTATTTTAAAAATAATAAAGAAGCTCATAAGATATATCAGGAATTAAAAAAAGTTAAAACCTTTTCTAAAGAGTTAAAAAGTAAAGTTGATACGGAAATTATTAAAGTAGTTTATCATTTAGTTAGTAAAATTGATAAATATGAAATTACGAGTTATGGGACAAAAGAACAATGAGAATTGTTATTGATTCAAGGTAAAATTAAAGTTAAAAAAGGTCGTCATTAATAGTTATGCCACAAGATTTTCGGATTAAAAATCGTATTCAAACAATTAATACGATTGGTAAAATTTCTCGTGCTTTACAATTAGTATCAACAGCAAAATTGAAAAAAGCTAGTAAAAGAATTCAAGAGATTAGACCTTATAGTGAAGAAATGTATGATGTTTTTCATCATATTATTAGCAATACTAATGATTCTATATATTTACAAAAAGATGCTGGTTCCCATTTTCGAACAGTATGAATTATTATTAATTCTAATATTGGTCTTTGTGCTGGTTATAACTATAATATTCATAAATTAGTCATCCCAGAAATTAAAAAAAGTGATTTATTAATTGTAATTGGTGCGAAAGGGATTAGTTATTATCAAAATCGTGATTATAATGTCATTAGTAGTTATTCTAATTTAGATTTAAATTTTGAATATCATCAAGCACAAGAAATTGGCTTTCAAGTTTTAAGTATGTTTAATAATAAAGAAATTGAACGGATTAAATTAGTTTATACAAAATTTATTAATAGTATTTCGTTTCAACCAACAGTATTGCAGTTGTTACCAATTGCTAAAATTAATACTCAGCAAAATTCATTGTTTGAGTTTGAACCGGATGCGCAAACGGTATTAGAAACAACAATTTTATTATATTTAAATACTATTATTTATAGTGCCATTAGTGAATCGCAAGTATCGGAACAAGCATCAAGAAGGTTAGCAATGGAAAATGCTACTAATAATGCTAATGAGTTGAAAGATAATTTAACATTGCAATATAATCGTTCTCGTCAAGCTAAAATAACGCAAGAGATTGCGGAAATTATTGCAGCGGCTGATAGTACAAATTAGGAAAGGAGATAATTATGAAAAAAGTTGAAAAACAAAAGCATAATGAAGGTAAAGTTATTCAAATTTTAGGACCAGTTATTGATATTCGTTTTTCGCATAACAATTTACCTAATTTGTATAATGCTGTGGAAATTGATAATAATGGTGAAAAGTTAGTTGTTGAAGTAATGCAAGCATTAGGCGATGATATTGTGAGAACAATTTCAATGGGACCAACAGAAGGATTAACTAGAGGTTTAAAAGCGATTGATACTGGAAAAGCAATTATGGTTCCCGTAGGAAAAGAAACTTTAGGAAAAATTTTTAATGTTTTAGGTGAACCGTTAGATGGTTCAATAATTCCCAAAGGAACCCGAAGAATGCCAATTCATCGTGTTGCTCCGAGTTATGAAGAACAAAGCACAACAGCGGAAATTTTAGAGACGGGAATAAAAGTAATTGATTTGTTAGTTCCATATGCTCGTGGTGGTAAGATTGGTCTTTTTGGTGGAGCTGGTGTTGGTAAAACGGTTTTGGTGCAAGAATTAATTAATAACATTGCTAAAGAACATGGTGGAATTTCTGTTTTTGCTGGTGTTGGTGAACGAACTCGTGAAGGGAATGATTTATATTATGAAATGATTGAAGCTAATGTTATTAATAAAACGGCATTAGTTTTTGGACAAATGAATGAACCTCCGGGTGCTAGAATGCGCGTGGCATTAACAGGATTAACAATGGCTGAGTATTTTCGTGATGAGCAAAATCAAGATGTGTTATTGTTTATTGATAATATTTTTCGTTTTACGCAAGCTGGAAGTGAAGTTTCGGCTTTATTAGGAAGAATGCCTTCAGCAGTAGGTTATCAGCCAACTTTAGCAACAGAAATGGGAGCTTTACAAGAAAGAATTACTTCAACAAAGAAAGGTTCAATTACATCGGTACAAGCAATTTATGTTCCCGCTGATGATTTAACCGATCCGGCGCCAGCAACTACTTTTAGTCATTTAGATGCTAGAACGGTATTAGATCGTAGTATTGCGGCTTTAGGGATTTATCCAGCGATTGACCCTTTAAGTTCTTCTTCGCGATTATTAGATCCAGAAGTTGTTGGTCAAGAACATTATCAAGTTGCTAGAAAAGTGCAACAAATTTTACAAAGATTTAAAGAATTACAAGATATTATTGCAATTTTGGGAATGGAAGAATTATCAGATGAAGATAAATTGCTTGTTAATCGTGCTAGAAAGATTCGAAATTTTTTATCCCAGTCATTTTCGGTTGCTGAAAAATTTACGGGAATGAAAGGTAGTTATGTTCCGATAGCAAAAACGATTCAAGGTTTTAAAGAAATATTAGCTGGTAAACATGATAAATTACCAGAACAAGCGTTTTTGTTTGTTGGTAGCATTGAAGAAGCGATTGCTAAGGCTAAAGAATTAGCAGAGGGTTAAAGTAATGGCGATAAAACTAAAAATTATAACACCATTAGGAATTTTCTTTGATGATGTTGTTGAAATTGTAACTGTTAAAACTACTGAAGGTTATATCGGAATTTTAGAACAACATATTCCTATTGTTGCTAATTTAGAAATAGCACAAATGTTTGTTAAACAACATAAAAAAACTTATAAGTTACTTATTTCTTCGGGAATATTATATTCAACAAAGAAAGAAGTTAAAATTTTAACTGATTATATTGAATATGATGATAAAGCGAAAGATCATTTATTACAGTTAGCAAAAGATCGGCATACTAAGATGACTAATTTTTAGTAGAAGGGAGTTTATTTGTGGATACGGCGTTATCAATTCATTTAATTAAAATTGCGATTTATTTAATTGCTTTTTTGTTTTCTAGTTTGGGAACTAGTGCTGTATTATGAAATAGCATTTTGAATCCTAAAAAACCTCGTGAGGCGTTGCTATTTTATTTTCTTGTTACCTTGGCGTTAACATATTTGGTGGGTAGTTTGTTTATTGCTTTTCTAGGGATTGAATTGTGAATAAAGTAATAATTTAATTAAAATACCTAACATTGTATAATGTTAGGTATTTTTGTTTAGAGAAATTATTGTTTTTCTAGGAGGGCTATTTTTTCCATATCAGCAATGGCAACATAAGGTAAGTTACGGAGTTTTTCTTGATAATCAAGACCATAACCAATAAGAAATTCTTGGGGGGCTTTAAAACCGGTTCAATCAGCGTTAAGTTCTACCTTTCTTCCTTTAGTTTTGTCTAATAATGTTACCATTTTTACGGTTTTAGCTCCTTTTAGAAATAAATATTCTTTGATGGTTAGTAAACTGGCACCACTTTCAATGATATCTTCAATAATTAAAATATCACGATTAGTAATATCTTGGTTAATGTCCATAATAATTTGCGGTGTGCTACTAGCTTCGGTTCCACCGTGGAAAGAAGCAATCGCCATAAAGTCAATTTCACATTCAATTGTTAAGTGACTAATAAATTCAGCTAAAAACGGAATACATCCTTTAAGAATTCCTAAAATAATAATTGTTGAGTCGTTAGCTTGATAGTATTTACTAATTTCTAATGCTAACGCTTTAGTTCGTTCAATTATTTGTTGATGGGTAAATAAAATTTCTTTAACCGCAGGATGTTTTTCCATTAATAAGCTCCTTATTTTTTTAGATATGTTAATATTTTACCGTTTTTTTGTTTATTTTAGTAGTTTTTTTAATCATTTTTTAATTTTCTTTTTTGAATAATTGTTTGCTTAGCAAATTTTGTATTATTAGGTAATAGGTGCTGTCAAGTATTTTTATTACTAGTAAAAGTAATCATAATTACTTCACTAGACTTGGTACATAACCTTTAATTTTATCTACTATTTTGATAATTATTTTTTAGATGAAATACAAATGTTAGATAAATACAAAGATAAAAATGAATTTTATAGTTTAGTCGGCATAAAATGTTATAGTTATGTACCAAGTCTAATGAGTTTTCAGGTTCAAAACTACGAATTAAAGTAAATTTACTATTTTGTTTAAAACCATTTAATTCAATTGACATTTCACTCATATATTTAAAATTATCATCAAAGAAATTAAAAATGGGAACTCAATATAAATAACTATAATTAAATTTATCAAAATCTCGCCGTTGTATCATTAAATAATCTAACTTATCTTGAAACTGAGTATATTGATATTCACCATCATTTTTAGTTATTTTCGTAGGCAGCGGTTGTTCGTTATCTTTTTCTGGCAAAGGGGGCATTTCGGCAGAAAATAAAACTATACGATAAAGACTTGAAACTTTTTCAAATGAAATTTTAACATTAACAATTTCTTCGAGTCAATAACTATCAACATCATAAGTAAAATTATAAATACGATAACCATTTATTTTTTTATAAACACCATTTTTGTTATAAAGATTAGTAAATTCTGAACTAGCTAAATAAAATTGTTTTTGTGGTAATAGAAAATTAGGTAATAAAATATCACTTTTAGTAAAATCAATCATAACACTTTTTACATTAGGGATTATAATTAAACCACTATTCTTAATACTGGAAAACTCTAATTCACAACTATCTTCACATTGACTAGGATTTGTTGCTCGTTTTTCTCGTTTCATAAAAAATTGTTCCATATTAGGTTTTTGTGGTTGTTTTCTATCAAAGAAGGCACCCAGAGGGACTAAACCAATAAAAGCGATAACTAACCACGATATAAATTTATACATATTTATTTATCCTTTCTTCTGTGTTTAACTTCTTAAAATAAAGTATATTGTTGATAAAATGCAAATCGTTCCTAAAATTTGGAAAATCGGATGTTGGGAAAATAACCTTATCATTGGTTTAAACAAATCTAAAATTTTAATATTATTTGATAAAACTTTATTAAAATATTCTAAACCCTCACGCACATAGGCTCACAAACCTAAAAAGTCATTTAAAGCAAAAATAGAAAAAACAGCAACAAGAATAAATAATATTATTAATTTAAACATTTTAAATACCTACCTTTTTATTCGCCGCCCATGTTGATTAACTCACGGTCTGTTTTTAGGACTATTACCACTAAATTTCTTAATCGGACCACTAGATGATTTTTTCTTAGCTCCTCAATTAGCAACTGATTTTTGATATTTTTTACGATAACCAACTTTTGGTCGTTCGATATGAATACCTAAAATGCCACCAATTACAAGATTTATCACAAGCATAATTAGCGGAAAAATAATAATGCGAATATCTGTTCCAGGAATGGTTAAAGTTCAAATTAAATCAAAAACTTTATAAAACATATCGCCAATTAAACTAGCCATTTTTTCTAAGTTTTCCATTTTTTAAACTCCTTTACTTGTTTTTCTTCTTCAGATTATTTTTTAACTTGCTGAATTATACTTGTAAGTGCAAGTAAATAAAATTGCAAAAGATTTCATATAAAAATTTCATGATGCTAAGTTTATTTTAGAAAAAGTAAATTTAAGGAGTTTTTATATGGGATACAAACATCTTGGCATAGATGAAAGAATTTATATTGAGAATCAATTGAAATTTAAAGTAAAAATTAGTGAAATAGCTAAAAATCTTAATCGAAGTATTAGTACTATTAATCGAGAAGTTAATAGAAATAAAGATAATAATCATTATTTTTCATTAATTGCACAAAATAAAGCAGAAAATAGAAAACAATTACATGTTTATTTTCATAAATTTAAAAATAGAGAATTAGTAAAATATGTACAACAAAAATTATTATTAGGTTGATCGCCTGAACAAATTTATGGCAGAATTAAAAATTTTCATCAAGAATGAATTATTAGTTTTAAAACAATTTACAATTGAATTTATTCTGGATTACTTGAAAAGGTTACTAGTAAAAATTTAAGAAGAAAAGGTAAGAAACGAAAATCTCAAGAAAATCGGGGTAAATTTAATGGTAAATCCATTAAAGAACGAAATGTTAATAATCGCATAACTCTTGGCCATTGAGAAGGTGATACTGTAGTATCATCACGAGGTAAAAGTAAATCATGTTTAATAACTTTAGTTGAAAGAACATCAAGATTTACTTTAGCAATATTAGTTGAAAATAGAACTACTAAAGTTATTAACAAAAATATTAGTCATTATTTATCAATTCTTCCAAATAATCTTGTTAAGACTATAACATTTGATAGGGGTAAAGAATTTGCTAATTGACAACAACTTGAAAAAAATTTAAATGTGAAAATTTATTTTGCTGATGCATATTCACCTTGACAAAGAGGTACTAATGAAAATACTAATGGTTTAATTAGAGAAAAATTTCCTAAAAAATTTAATTTTTCAAACACTACTAAAAATGCAGTTCATAAATTTATATTGTCTTTAAACCAAAGACCAAGAAAAATACTAAATTATCTTTCGCCAATCGAATATTTGGTTAGAAAAATAATTTAGTTGCACTTAACTTTACAATTTGGCACTTAGTAAGTATCTTACTAAATTTTTCCATTTTTAAATATTCTAATGCTTCAATATCCATCACATTATCATTTCAAAATTTATGTTGATAATTATCATTCAAAGCACGATTACTTAATTCACGCAAGAATGATAAATATTTATTATCATAAAGGTTTAAAATTGACATCGGAATTTTCAATTTAAAGAAATAAATGTCTAATTCCGGAATGCTACGGTACTTGATTTTGCGACCTTTTTTATCATTTTTAGCATTAATCAGAGTTAATCGTCATTGTTCGTATTCGCTTACCGATTTAAAAGTGCCGTAAATAACTTGTAAATAGGGTCGGAAAATACTAACTGGTTTTTTTCTAATACCAACAATTATTGAATTCGCAATATCGCGAACTTTAACTCATATATGTTCAGCTCGTTGTCCGCTTGCTAATACGATATGGGTAAATTGTCGAGCCGAAGCAAAATATTCTTGGGCGCATAAAGTTTTGTTAGGTGGGTAAAGATTTGAATAATTTTGAAAGAAAAGCAACTAAAAATTTATTACCTTTTTACTTGAAAAATAATTAATAAAACAAAATATTTAATATTAACAAACATATTCTTAATAAAAGGTTATAAAAACTAAGTAAAATGCTTATAAAAACAACATTAAAATAATTTTTTACAACAAAAATCATACATAAGAAATATATACTTAATTTGCATATTGAAATAATTTATAGTAAATGACTATTTTTTCTTTTTTAAAAAATACCTAAGAAAACTAAACGCGACCCCTTCGTACTGATAATGCTCCAGAATTTACGACTACTAATTGAAGTAATAAAAAAGCATACAAAGTAAAAGAAAGACCTTTTACGGCCTTTCTTTCAAGGAATGGGGTTATCCATGAAACCACTCCAATTCGTTCGCCACAAAGTAACGGTAAAATTGAGCGGTTTCATCAACATTATACTAAATTATTTTATGTTAAGGATAAAAAACTAAATCAAAACGAACTACAACATTTCTTAAATCAATATTATTACTATTACAACTTCCAACGCTGTCATTCAGCATTACAAAATAAATCACCATTTCAAAAATTACAAGAATTAATAAATTAATTTCTCCTTTTTTAATATTTTTCTTGATTGTACTAAACATCTGTGGTATATTACAAAACTTAAAATCAGCTTTACTATTGAAAAAGTCATGAACAAAAATAATTAATTTGTTTTTATTAATATCAACTTGATAATTAGCCGACAAGGAAAAGCAATCACTCATTATTAATGAATGCTTTCTAATTTCGGGTTTTTGAATTGATAAAACTTCGCTAACACTAATTCTTAATAAATTATAAATTCGACGGAAAATAAAATATAAAACAAAAACAACGATAAATGCTAGTAAAAATCACATTCAATAATTTCGTAAAAAATTAATAAAAATCATAATTATTTAATAACCTTAGGATATTCTTTGTGTGGATTAATATTAATATTTTCAATTTTTATAACTTTATTAGTAATATCATCAATAAATAAAACAATACCATTAATTTGCCCCTCACCAATTGCTGGTTTAAATTTAATTGGCAAATTATTTTTCTGACGATAAATAACTTCCGTTGGATTAGCACCAATAATTGAATAATAAGCTCCCGTCATTCCAATATCAGTAATAAATCCTGTTCCTTTTGGCAAAATTCTCGCATCATTAGTTTGTACATGCGTATGCGTTCCTCATAATGCTGTAATCTTACCATCATAATTTCAAGCTAAAGCAATTTTTTCAGCACTTGCTTCAGCATGACAATCAACTAAGTGAATATCACTGTCATCTTCTTTTAAGAGCGTATCCATTTCAAAATATGCATTTTGTGATGAACCCATAAAAGCATTACCAATTAAATTGGTAACGCGAATTTTCTTATCTTTAACAGTAAATATTGAAGAACCTTTACCAGAATGGTAAGGATTACTATTTAATGGTCGTAAAATATCATCATTATCAATGATTAAATCTAACATATCCGGCTTATCAAATGTATGATTACCACCCGTAATCACATCAACCTTAATTCGCTTTAAAAAATTATAATGCTCTTTAATCATTGATTTTCCATGACTAATATTTTCTCCATTAACAATGACAAAATCAATTTGATAATCTTTTCTTAATGATGCTAAATATTCTTCTAAAATACTACGACCAACTTGACCATAAATATCACCAATAACTAAAATATTCATATTTTTCCTTCTTTCTAATCAATTTTTCTTAACTCAGCAATTAACATTTCCACATTTGCTTCCGTTTCATTTTCATAATATGCATATAATGTTTTTCGACGAATATCTTTTGCTAATAACTGCATCTTTTCTTCATAAGTATTTAGGATATTAATTATCTTACTAATCGCATCGTGAACAGCACTACGCGAAACATTTAATTCATTAGCAATCTCTTGTAATGAAAAATTTTCCATTAAATAAAGCGAAAAGTATTTTTGCTGTTTCGGTGTTAATAACTTACTATATAAATCATATAATAAATTTAATTCATTAGTCTTACTAATATCTCACATTTTCATCCTTATCCTATCTACTAGTAACTTCTTTTGTTGTTAATCCTTGAATATATTGTTCTAAATCAAATTCTTCCAAGTCATCAAGTTTTTCACCAAGACCAATATATTTTACAGGAATATTTAAACTTTCTTTAATCGCTAAAATAATTCCTCCCTTAGAAGAACCATCCATCTTGGTTAAAATAATTCCCGTAACTGGGGCTACCTCGGTAAAATTTTGTGCTTGGGAAATGCCATTTTGTCCCGTTGTGGCATCAACTACTAATAATGTTTCATGGGGGGCATCAATGATTACCTTTTGAATAACTTTATATATTTTATTTAATTCATTCATTAAATTAGTTTTAGTTTGTAACCTGCCCGCACTATCACAAAGAACAACATCAACTTCTAATTCTTGACCTTTTTTAATACCCGTATAAATAACACTAGCAGGATCTTGTTGTTCTTTACTAGGCACCACAATTGGCACTTGCAAGCGTTTTGCTCATTGCGATAATTGTTCAACAGCACCAGCTCTAAAAGTATCCCCTGCTACTAATAAAACTTTTTTATTTTGTTGTAATAGCAAATAAGCTAATTTAGCAATTGATGTTGTTTTACCAGCACCATTAACACCAACAACCAAAATAACATTTAATTGATTATCCAAAACATTTAAAGTCGTTGTAATAAACGAATTACTAGCATAAATAGCAAACATCTTATCAATAATAAGTTCATTAATTATTTCAGGATCCTTAATATTATTAATTCTAACTTCATTTTTAATTTCATTAACAATTTGCAATGCCATTTTAACGCCAACATCAGCTAAAATTAATGTATTTTCTAATTCTTCAAAATATGTTTCATCAATAACACGATGCTTAGTAACTAAAATCTGTAATTTTTGTAAAAAGGATTTTCGGGATTTATTCAACCCTTTTTCATATTTTAAAGAGCTTTTAGATAAAATTTTATCTTTTAATTTTTTTAACATTAATTCCTCCTAATATGCATAACTTATAAATAATTTAATAATTTATCATCATTAAATACTTGATCAATTACTCCACTACCTAAACAAACATCACCTTGATAAAATACTGCAACTTGCCCTGGAGTAAGAGCTCTTACCTTATTTGCAATAACAACATTAACACAATTATTATCTAATAATAATAATTTGACATCATAAGAAATTTGTTGATAACGAAACTTTGCTGTAATCGGTAAATTTAATAATGGTAAAGAATTATTAATTCAGTTAACATCAGTAACTAAACAACCATTAGCTCATAATCATTCCTTATCACTGCCACTAGCAACAAAAAGAATTTTTTGATGATAATCTTTACCAACAACAAAATAACGATTATTCATTCCTGATAAATCAATGCCCTTTCTTTGACCAATCGTATAATACATAATCCCTTGATGCGTCCCAATAACTTTATTACTTTTAATATCAACAATATTACCAACTTGGGCAGGAATATAATTTTGTAAAAATTGTTTAAAATTCCTTTTACCAATAAAACAAATTCCTGTTGAATCTTTTTTATTAGCTGTTACTAAATTTAATTTCTTAGCTAATTGCCTAACTTCCACTTTTTTAATATCGCCTAAAGGAAAAATAGTTTTTGCTAACTGTTCTTGATTTAATTGTGATAAAAAATAAGTTTGATCTTTTGTTTCATCCTTGGCTTTTAATAATTCATATTTTTTTGTTTCATCATTATATTTAACTTTAGCATAATGTCCCATAGCAATATAATCAGCATTTAACTTTTCCAATGCATAATTTAAAAAAGCAGAAAATTTAATATATTTATTACATAAAATATCAGGATTAGGGGTGCGTCCTTTTTTATATTCTTCTAAAAAATAAGTAAACACATATTGTCAATATTCCTCAACAAAATTAATACGATATAAATCAATATTTAATTGTTCAGCAACTTTTTTAGCATCTAAATAATCAACTTGCATTGGACAAATAGCATCGTTAATCGATTTATTTCCTAAAATATCATTATTTACTAATGAATCTCAATTACGCATAAATAATCCAATAACATCATATCCTTGTTGTTTTAATAAATATGCCGCAATGGAAGAATCCACTCCCCCACTCATACCAATAACAACTCGTCCTTTCATCAATTTCACCTTCTCAAATTTATTAACTTTCCCTATTAATTTTACAACAAATAGCAATAAATTACATCTTTTTATAATTTAGGAGTATTTTTAAGAAAAAATAATTAAAAATCCTAATAATAATGGATAATAATAATTTCTTATTATCACTATTATTATTAGGAACAAGGAAAATGATATCCTGTAATTTTATTGGTTTGTTTCTATTTTACCTTTTTCAGAATTTATTTTTAAAACTTAATTATTTTTCTAATGCTAACTATGAAATCAATATATTTTCTAAAATTTTATTCTAATTGCAATTTTTGTTATTTTAACATTGCATTACTTAATGGTTATTATATTGCAAAAACTATTGATGAAATTGTCTAATATTTGTTTGTAACTGTGCTTGATAATCTTTTTGTTTATATATCAGAACAATATTATATTTATTGATTTTTAAGCAAAAAAAATTAAAATCACAATAATAATTAAAGAAAGTGAAATTCCCAATACAGCGATTAAAGTCTTATTATTTAATTTTTTTGGCAACAAACAACTTGAAGTTAACTTTATTTTTTTGTTTCTTTTTGAAGTTTGTTTTTGTTTAGGATTTAAGTTTAACTGCTTTTTTTGTTGAAACAATTTCCGCATTCTTAAAAATTGCTCATTAGGTTTTTTTTGGAATTTCTTTATACGATGCGTTGGTTTTTGTCAAATAATATCTGATTCTGAACCTGAATCATCAAGTAATCCCCGATATTCTTCTTTCGCTTGTGGCTTTTCACTTTCTTGTCTTTTTGCAACAAGATCCTTTTTCTTCTTAGTCATATTATTCGTTCCCTTCTTAATTCCTCTTTTAAATAACAAAATCTATTATTTTTAACTAAACAAAGCGGTTTTTTGTCTTTTTTCTTCTTCTGTTTTCTGTTTTTGTTCTGTTTCTTCTTTACTGTTTTTTCTCTTGCTTGCTTTTCTTTTTCTTGTTGTCTTTTTTCTCTTGCTTGTTTTTCCTTCGCTTGTTGTGCTAACATTTGCTCTGCTACTTTGGCAGTTTCTGCTTCAAGGTTAAAAATTATACTCCGATCAAAACTAGTTCCTGCTTGTGGTTCATTAGATAATAATTCCTTTTGTGGAAATAGTTTTGGGGTGTCATTAAATTTATTTTTCGGTTTAGCACCTGTCGCATCTCATTGTGTTTCCAACCAAGTTGTCGTTGCTACTGAATCTACTTGCTCTGCGGATGGGTTTCAGACTGGTAAATCTTTTGCAATTTGTTGGTTATCATTATTTACTTGATGCAAAAAATTTGCATTTTTTTCATTATAATCATCGATTTGTGCAAATAATATGGCAATTTCACTTCGCGTTAAGGTTGGTTTGTTTTCTTTATCTCATCAACCTTTATTATGTTCTTTTTCAATCGTAATAATATTTTTAAAATAAAAATATGTCGTTTTATCCTCAATAAAATTTAAAGTAAAACAAGGCAACCCTTTGATTTCTCTCGTTGTACCAACTAAAACTAATTCTTTGCCATTATCAATTGTTTTTCCTAAACTAATCGCTGGCCGACCATATTTGTGGTCTCATAATTCACCACGATTAACATTAATAATCATTGCTAATTCTGCATCTTGGTTTTCTTTTCCTAATTGTAAAATAGTTAATTGTTCTAAATTTAATTTTCTTTCTTTAATATCAAGACTAGCAATTTTTTCTTTAATTTCTTTTGCTAATTTATCAATGTTGTTTTCATCAAAATTAATGATTTTTTCATATCATCATTTTGATTCTGCTTGAAATTCTTGTATATTTAAACTAATAAAACTTTCTTGTAAATTTTCAAATTCTTTTGGAATATTAGCTGCAGCAATTTTCCCTTTTAATTGTATAACTTCTTTAGAATCAATGCTTTGCTTTGCAAATCATTTTTCTGTTTTTTTAATCGCATCAATATTATGTTGCAGAGACGAATGAAGATGATGATGACTAAATGAATTTGATTTTTCTTCCTTGTTAGTAGGTTCTTTACAATGTAAATCTTTACTATGAGGTTTTAATTTCAATTTATGAGAATTTTTATCATTAGAATTTTTTTCTTTTGGGCGTTGATATTTTGGAATTTTCCGCTCTTTTTTTAAAAAACTTCTTTTTTCTTCGGTTTGTGATAAACTAAATTGTTGTAACGGCGCTTGCACATTACTAGCGGTTTTTTGTAAATTTATTTTTTCTTTTTTATTATATATGCTGAATTATACTTGTAAGTGCAAGTAAATAAAATTGCAAAAGATTTCATATAAAAATTTCATGATGCTAAGTTTATTTTAGAAAAAGTAAATTTAAGGAGTTTTTATATGGGATACAAACATCTTGGCATAGATGAAAGAATTTATATTGAGAATCAATTGAAATTTAAAGTAAAAATTAGTGAAATAGCTAAAAATCTTAATCGAAGTATTAGTACTATTAATCGAGAAGTTAATAGAAATAAAGATAATAATCATTATTTTTCATTAATTGCACAAAATAAAGCAGAAAATAGAAAACAATTACATGTTTATTTTCATAAATTTAAAAATAGAGAATTAGTAAAATATGTACAACAAAAATTATTATTAGGTTGATCGCCTGAACAAATTTATGGCAGAATTAAAAATTTTCATCAAGAATGAATTATTAGTTTTAAAACAATTTACAATTGAATTTATTCTGGATTACTTGAAAAGGTTACTAGTAAAAATTTAAGAAGAAAAGGTAAGAAACGAAAATCTCAAGAAAATCGGGGTAAATTTAATGGTAAATCCATTAAAGAACGAAATGTTAATAATCGCATAACTCTTGGCCATTGAGAAGGTGATACTGTAGTATCATCACGAGGTAAAAGTAAATCATGTTTAATAACTTTAGTTGAAAGAACATCAAGATTTACTTTAGCAATATTAGTTGAAAATAGAACTACTAAAGTTATTAACAAAAATATTAGTCATTATTTATCAATTCTTCCAAATAATCTTGTTAAGACTATAACATTTGATAGGGGTAAAGAATTTGCTAATTGACAACAACTTGAAAAAAATTTAAATGTGAAAATTTATTTTGCTGATGCATATTCACCTTGACAAAGAGGTACTAATGAAAATACTAATGGTTTAATTAGAGAAAAATTTCCTAAAAAATTTAATTTTTCAAACACTACTAAAAATGCAGTTCATAAATTTATATTGTCTTTAAACCAAAGACCAAGAAAAATACTAAATTATCTTTCGCCAATCGAATATTTGGTTAGAAAAATAATTTAGTTGCACTTAACTTTACAATTTGGCATTTATTATATTTATTTCATAATGAATTTTTATATATTAGACTTGGTACATAACCTTTAATTTTATCTACTATTTTGATAATATTATTTACTAGGTGAAGTACAAATGTTAGATAAATACAAAGACGAAAATGAATTTTATAGTCTAATAGGCATAAAATATAAAACTTTCATGAAAATGGTAGAAATTTTAAAAGAAGCTAAAGCTAAACAAAAACAAATTGGTGGTAGACCAAATAAATTATCAATAGAGCAAAGATTACTTATGACTTTAGAATACTGAAAAGAATATAGTACATATCGTATTATTGCAAAAAAATATAATATTAGTCATGTTAGTTGTATTCGTAATATCTTTTGAGTTGAAAATACTCTAATAAAAAATAGTCACTTTCATATACCTGGCAAAAAGATATTATTGGAACATAAAGTTACTAATAATAATTTATTAGCAATTGATGCTACAGAAATTCCAATTGAAAGAATTAAAAAAAACTAAAATTATTATTTTCTGGTAAGAAAAGGCAACATTCATTAAAATCGCAAATAATTATTGATTTATTTAACAATAAAATTATTTCAGTAGATTTTTGTTATGGCAGTATTCATGATTATAAGTTATTTTTAAAATCAAATACACTTATAAATCCAAAATTAGAATTAATTGCCGATTCAGGCTATCAAGGTTTGCAAAATGTTCATAAAAATACATTATTGCCAATTAAAAAGAGTAAAAATAATCCCTTAAATCCAGATAAAAAGGAATATAATAGCTTTTTAAGTAAAGTTAGAATTGCCATTGAACATGTTTTTGCTAGATTAAAAAGATTTAAAATACTAGTTTATCGTTATCGCAATAAGATTAGAAGATTTGGATTACGATTTAACTTAATTTCAGGAATATATAATTTTGAATTAAGCTAGTTATAGTTATGTACCAAGTCTTATATTCTTTTCAGTATTCTAAAGTCATAAGTAATCTTTGCTCTATTGATAATTTATTTGGTCTACCACCAATTTGTTTTTGTTTAGCTTTAGCTTCTTTTAAAATTTCTACCATTTTCATGAAAGTTTTATATTTTATGCCTATTAGACTATAAAATTCATTTTCGTCTTTGTATTTATCTAACATTTGTACTTCACCTAGTAAATAATATTATCAAAATAGTAGATAAAATTAAAGGTTATGTACCAAGTCTATTTCTTTTCTGATTTCTATTTCTGAATTAATATTTTCATTAATATAATAGACTTGGTACATAACTATAACATTTTATGCCGACTAAACTATAAAATTCATTTTTATCTTTGTATTTATCTAACATTTGTATTTCATCTAAAAAATAATTATCAAAATAGTAGATAAAATTAAAGGTTATGTACCAAGTCTAATGTAATACATTTAATTTGTTTAAATTTGCCATTCTTAACTGTAATAAGTTATTTAAATTCTTATGATTATATATTTTTGCTCCATATCCTAATTGTTGTTTTACTAAATGTGATACATCACTCTCGATGCTACAACCGATATTTCATTCTAAATTTTGATTATGAATGCCGTGCTTATTATTACTGAAATAATTACTCGCCCTCCTTAAATTTGTTTTAATATCTTTATTTAATTCATTTTTAGCGACATTACGAATGTTTTTTATCAATTCTTGATGATTTCCATTTTTATATAATTCAATTCAACTATTTAGTGTTAATTTGCGATTTTCAAAAATAATATTAAATGCCGTTTGTTTTAATTTTTTAATAGTGTGATAACCATCTAAAATATATCTAACATTACCAAAACTATTGGCAATTTCTCTAATTCAAGTAGCACCATCGCCACAAACAATTATTTTGTCATAATTAATATTCACATAATGTTTTTGTAATTCTCTAATAGACTTGGTACATAACCTTTAATTTTATCTACTATTTTGATAATTATTTTTTAGATGAAATACAAATGTTAGATAAATACAAAGATAAAAATGAATTTTATAGTTTAGTCGGCATAAAATGTTATAGTTATGTACCAAGTCTAATTAATAAATCACGATAATCCATCGTATTTATTCGTTTACCAATTTTTAACATTAGACTTGGTACATAACTATAACTAGCTTAATTCAAAATTATATATTCCTGAAATTAAGTTAAATCGTAATCCAAATCTTCTAATCTTATTGCGATAACGATAAACTAGTATTTTAAATCTTTTTAATCTAGCAAAAACATGTTCAATGGCAATTCTAACTTTACTTAAAAAGCTATTATATTCCTTTTTATCTGGATTTAAGGGATTATTTTTACTCTTTTTAATTGGCAATAATGTATTTTTATGAACATTTTGCAAACCTTGATAGCCTGAATCGGCAATTAATTCTAATTTTGGATTTATAAGTGTATTTGATTTTAAAAATAACTTATAATCATGAATACTGCCATAACAAAAATCTACTGAAATAATTTTATTGTTAAATAAATCAATAATTATTTGTGATTTTAATGAATGTTGCCTTTTCTTACCAGAAAATAATAATTTTAGTTTTTTTTAATTCTTTCAATTGGAATTTCTGTAGCATCAATTGCTAATAAATTATTATTAGTAACTTTATGTTCCAATAATATCTTTTTGCCAGGTATATGAAAGTGACTATTTTTTATTAGAGTATTTTCAACTCAAAAGATATTACGAATACAACTAACATGACTAATATTATATTTTTTTGCAATAATACGATATGTACTATATTCTTTTCAGTATTCTAAAGTCATAAGTAATCTTTGCTCTATTGATAATTTATTTGGTCTACCACCAATTTGTTTTTGTTTAGCTTTAGCTTCTTTTAAAATTTCTACCATTTTCATGAAAGTTTTATATTTTATGCCTATTAGACTATAAAATTCATTTTCGTCTTTGTATTTATCTAACATTTGTACTTCACCTAGTAAATAATATTATCAAAATAGTAGATAAAATTAAAGGTTATGTACCAAGTCTATTGTTAAATTATCTTATTTAACTGAAAAAAATGAAAAACAAAATCAAGAAATCCAAACGAAAGGATAAAGCAATGTTAAAAGATGTAATTATTAAATTAATTGAATTAATTTATCCAACTGCCGATTTACCGCCCCAAGTAGTATTTTTGTTCTCAATTCTTGTAATCATTGTGTTATTTGCCAGTTTCATTGGGATTCTCTTTCTTCCGATTAAGTGTTTATTTCAATAGACTTGGTACATAACTATAACTAGCTTAATTCAAAATTATATATTCCTGAAATTAAGTTAAATCGTAATCCAAATCTTCTAATCTTATTGCGATAACGATAAACTAGTATTTTAAATCTTTTTAATCTAGCAAAAACATGTTCAATGGCAATTCTAACTTTACTTAAAAAGCTATTATATTCCTTTTTATCTGGATTTAAGGGATTATTTTTACTCTTTTTAATTGGCAATAATGTATTTTTATGAACATTTTGCAAACCTTGATAGCCTGAATCGGCAATTAATTCTAATTTTGGATTTATAAGTGTATTTGATTTTAAAAATAACTTATAATCATGAATACTGCCATAACAAAAATCTACTGAAATAATTTTATTGTTAAATAAATCAATAATTATTTGCGATTTTAATGAATGTTGCCTTTTCTTACCAGAAAATAATAATTTTAGTTTTTTTTAATTCTTTCAATTGGAATTTCTGTAGCATCAATTGCTAATAAATTATTATTAGTAACTTTATGTTCCAATAATATCTTTTTGCCAGGTATATGAAAGTGACTATTTTTTATTAGAGTATTTTCAACTCAAAAGATATTACGAATACAACTAACATGACTAATATTATATTTTTTTGCAATAATACGATATGTACTATATTCTTTTCAGTATTCTAAAGTCATAAGTAATCTTTGCTCTATTGATAATTTATTTGGTCTACCACCAATTTGTTTTTGTTTAGCTTTAGCTTCTTTTAAAATTTCTACCATTTTCATGAAAGTTTTATATTTTATGCCTATTAGACTATAAAATTCATTTTCGTCTTTGTATTTATCTAACATTTGTACTTCACCTAGTAAATAATATTATCAAAATAGTAGATAAAATTAAAGGTTATGTACCAAGTCTAATGTTTCTAGTTGTTTGAAAAGATTTAAATTGAGAACAAATTAAACAAACTTTCTGAGATTTGTTTATCCAAATTACAACTATTCCAGCTCATATTACTGGTGGTAAAGAAATTAATTTAACTGAAGAACCGCTTTGACTTTTAACAACCAACATCGCTTTTTGATTACTAACAACAGTTATTATCTTATTTATGTTGATTTTATTTTATAAAGCTGAATTATACTTGTAAGTGCAAGTAAATAAAATTGCAAAAGATTTCATATAAAAATTTCATGATGCTAAGTTTATTTTAGAAAAAGTAAATTTAAGGAGTTTTTATATGGGATACAAACATCTTGGCATAGATGAAAGAATTTATATTGAGAATCAATTGAAATTTAAAGTAAAAATTAGTGAAATAGCTAAAAATCTTAATCGAAGTATTAGTACTATTAATCGAGAAGTTAATAGAAATAAAGATAATAATCATTATTTTTCATTAATTGCACAAAATAAAGCAGAAAATAGAAAACAATTACATGTTTATTTTCATAAATTTAAAAATAGAGAATTAGTAAAATATGTACAACAAAAATTATTATTAGGTTGATCGCCTGAACAAATTTATGGCAGAATTAAAAATTTTCATCAAGAATGAATTATTAGTTTTAAAACAATTTACAATTGAATTTATTCTGGATTACTTGAAAAGGTTACTAGTAAAAATTTAAGAAGAAAAGGTAAGAAACGAAAATCTCAAGAAAATCGGGGTAAATTTAATGGTAAATCCATTAAAGAACGAAATGTTAATAATCGCATAACTCTTGGCCATTGAGAAGGTGATACTGTAGTATCATCACGAGGTAAAAGTAAATCATGTTTAATAACTTTAGTTGAAAGAACATCAAGATTTACTTTAGCAATATTAGTTGAAAATAGAACTACTAAAGTTATTAACAAAAATATTAGTCATTATTTATCAATTCTTCCAAATAATCTTGTTAAGACTATAACATTTGATAGGGGTAAAGAATTTGCTAATTGACAACAACTTGAAAAAAATTTAAATGTGAAAATTTATTTTGCTGATGCATATTCACCTTGACAAAGAGGTACTAATGAAAATACTAATGGTTTAATTAGAGAAAAATTTCCTAAAAAATTTAATTTTTCAAACACTACTAAAAATGCAGTTCATAAATTTATATTGTCTTTAAACCAAAGACCAAGAAAAATACTAAATTATCTTTCGCCAATCGAATATTTGGTTAGAAAAATAATTTAGTTGCACTTAACTTTACAATTTGGCTAAAGTTAAATCTTATTTTTGTTAATAAATATAGGATAAATATTTTGAAAAGAAAGGGGGTGATTATATGTTTACAACTTTCTTAGCTGATGCACCAGTAGCAATTACTGGAAAACAAGCCATTAGTAATTTGTGAGATAGTATGGTAGGACTTTTTGGAAAAATCTGAAGCGACATTATCAGTGGGCAAATGCCATTAGTAGTAGATTTCTTTGCTACTTATTGAATTTTTTTATTTCCGGCAATTGTTGGATTATTCTTATTTGCTTTTGGAATGTTTGAAAAACTACTATTAAGAGTTCGTTAATAGTAATTAAAAAAAATAAAGGGGTGCGATAATGTTTAAATTTCTAAAAAATATCTGTGAAAAAATTAATGACTTTGTTAGCTTAAATCGCACTTTCTTTATTATTTCTTGATATTATTATGCTTTTCTTGTTGTTATTAATCCACAATATTGAGTTTCATTTTTCCATATCATTGGTATTATTTTAAATTGTTTAATTTTAATTACTAAATTTATGCAATGGGTTAATCGTAAATCCTTTATTAACTTTTTATTCAAGTCGCCATTAAATATTGTGATTGGTTCATTGGGAACTGGTAAAACCGCTTTATTAGTTTTTGCTTCAAAACTTTTAGGTAAGAAAAAATGAAAGACGGCTTCAACTTTTCCAATTTTAGACCAACAAATGTTATCTTTAGGGCATATGTCGTTATTGGATAGTGAATATCCGATATTAGAAGAAAAACATTTATTGTTATGAGATGAAACGAACTTGTTTTTAGAAGGAACGGATTATAAAGAAAATGATAAATCAACTCAAGGTTTACAAGAATATTTTGCTCTAGTTAGACATTTTGGTCATATTGTTTTAGCGAGTGGACAACGACCTGAACATATTTGGGTTAAAGTCAGAGATATTGCTAATTCGGTTATTGTTGGTATTACTAAGAAATCAGTTAATATTTTTCGCCCCTACTTAAAAGTTATCTATGGCACTTTTAAATCTGTAGAAGAATACGAACGCTGACGCACGAGTTTAATTGATGCTAAAAATAATAAAAAAGGTCGTAAAACTAAATATCGTAATATTCCGGAATTAGATATCTACTTTTTTAAATTAAAAATTCCAATGTCCGTTTTAGAGTGTTATGACAACAAGTATTTATCTTTTTTACGCCCGGTTGCTAATCGCATTGTTGTTGATACTTATGAAGATAAATTTTATGAAACTACCGAAGTTGATTTAAAAATACTAAAATACCTTAAAATGGAAAAATTTAGTCGTATTATGGAATTACTAAAAAGTAATTTGAAAGATAAGAATTAATTCTCTTGCTAGTAGCGAGAATAGTGTTTTATTTATATTTGTTTATTTTCTAAAAAGTTTGTAAATTAGAGGAATTAAAACGATAAAAAATGCTACTAAGAAATTTTATACTACTTTATCTATGTTTTCCCAACGCCCTTATAAGTTTTAGGAGAACACCTTCAGTTGTTATTGTAAGTATTTATTATAATTACTTCTTTATTAAAATTCTCGCTACTAGCAAGGGAGTTAACTATCATATATTTTAATCTAAGAAAGGATACTTAATTATGGCAAATCTAGAAAAAATGGCATCATTTTTTGCTGATATTATTTATAAAGTTTTTGATTTAATTTGAAGTATGACTATTCCTGGTACCGGAATTCGGATTATCATTATTCCTTTAATCTCTTTAATTGTTAACTTTGTCTTTGTTGCTATTTTAGGTATTGGAATGCAAGCCAAAGAAAGTTATAAAAAGACAAGAGCTAACAAATCTGTTAAAGAGTGAGGTAAAAAATAATGTTTAAACTAGTTATAATTTTTCTTTTAATTACCGTTTTTTCTATTTTTGCTTTTGATGAATTTCTTGGTTTATGGCGTTTTGTAAATGAAGGATTGGAATATTTTAATAAAGTTATTGTGGCTAACAGTGAATTTTTACAATTATTTAAACCAATGATTAGGTTATTTTCTCAACATCCAATTTTTATTATTCTTGGAACAATTGGCATTTTATCAACAATATACTTTATTTTAAGAAGTTAAACGCAAAAGAAAGGACAAATAAATATGTATAAATTTATGTCGTTGTTAGTTATAGCTTTTATTGGTTTAGTCCCTCTAGGTGCCTTCTTTGATACAAAACAATCACTAAAACCTAGTATGGAACAATCTTTTATAAAGCGAGAAAAACGAGCCACAAACCCTAGTCAATGTGGTAATAGTTGTAAATTAGAATTTTTTAATATTTATAATAGTTTTTTAATTCCTAGCAAAATTGGCGGTGGAGCTAAAATTAAATTTCAAGATAACATAGATTTACCGCTTGAAATTAAAAAAACTCGCATTTTTAGTTTATCTCTGGGTAATAAAAATAAAGATTAGACTTGGTACATAACCTTTAATTTTATCTACTATTTTGATAATATTATTTACTAGGTGAAGTACAAATGTTAGATAAATACAAAGACGAAAATGAATTTTATAGTCTAATAGGCATAAAATATAAAACTTTCATGAAAATGGTAGAAATTTTAAAAGAAGCTAAAGCTAAACAAAAACAAATTGGTGGTAGACCAAATAAATTATCAATAGAGCAAAGATTACTTATGACTTTAGAATACTGAAAAGAATATAGTACATATCGTATTATTGCAAAAAAATATAATATTAGTCATGTTAGTTGTATTCGTAATATCTTTTGAGTTGAAAATACTCTAATAAAAAATAGTCACTTTCATATACCTGGCAAAAAGATATTATTGGAACATAAAGTTACTAATAATAATTTATTAGCAATTGATGCTACAGAAATTCCAATTGAAAGAATTAAAAAAAACTAAAATTATTATTTTCTGGTAAGAAAAGGCAACATTCATTAAAATCGCAAATAATTATTGATTTATTTAACAATAAAATTATTTCAGTAGATTTTTGTTATGGCAGTATTCATGATTATAAGTTATTTTTAAAATCAAATACACTTATAAATCCAAAATTAGAATTAATTGCCGATTCAGGCTATCAAGGTTTGCAAAATGTTCATAAAAATACATTATTGCCAATTAAAAAGAGTAAAAATAATCCCTTAAATCCAGATAAAAAGGAATATAATAGCTTTTTAAGTAAAGTTAGAATTGCCATTGAACATGTTTTTGTTAGATTAAAAAGATTTAAAATACTAGTTTATCGTTATCGCAATAAGATTAGAAGATTTGGATTACGATTTAACTTAATTTCAGGAATATATAATTTTGAATTAAGCTAGTTATAGTTATGTACCAAGTCTAATGAATAGTTTTATATCAGTATTAAGTAGTATCACTATTGGATTAACAAGTGTGACGCAATTAGCTTCTAGTAGAATTCAATTAGTTAGTCAAAAAAGTAATGTAGTATGTTTGCAAACAATAAAAAAACCATCGCAAATGGATATATCAAATTATGATGCTACTGTTAAAGCAATATTTAATTTTGATATTAAACCATTTAGAGATGCGAAAGTATGAACAGAATCTTATAATGCTGGTTGAAAATTTTGAAATTCAGGTTTAAAAATTTTTTTTAATAAACAAACAGTACAAGCCACAAAAGAGGTTTTACGATTTAAAAATGTTTCTAGTTATTCCGATATAAAAAATACTTTGACAATATTTTTTAGTAAATATAATAATCTTCAACAAATAATAAAAAATCATTCGCAAAACTTTCATATGATTCAAAAGGCGTTTAAAGATTTTTTAATTGTGCTTTTTGATATTGTTCCGCAAGATAAAAATATTGGTATGAAATTAGTTGAAGATTATTGACCATTTTTAAGTGAATATGCTCCTAACATTGTTAATTTTTTATTAAAAGAACAAGTTAGTAGTATTATGAAAGTATTAAATCAGATTAATAATGTCTTTAATAGGCTTAATAGCATTTTCTTTTTAGGAATACCTACTGTGATTTTAGGAGCGATTTATAAATTAGCATCAAGTTTTTTTATAAATATGATTAAGATTGATCAAGGAAAGGGAGTATATTTCTTTATTAGGTTGTATATTTATCCTGAAGGTTTTGAACCGTTATAATAAAGACTTGGTACATAACCTTTAATTTTATCTACTATTTTGATAATTATTTTTTAGATGAAATACAAATGTTAGATAAATACAAAGATAAAAATGAATTTTATAGTTTAGTCGGCATAAAATGTTATAGTTATGTACCAAGTCTTAAATAAAAAGATTTTCTTGAAAGGTAACAGTTAGTTTAATTGTTACCTTTAAATTTAATATAAAAAATTGGTAACCTTGTAATATTTACATATGTTGAAGACCGGTCAAGAAAAATTATTTTTAGCGAAAGTTTGAGAAATGTTTTATAATTAAATTCCAAACGAAGAATATTTTAGATTAAAATTTGGAGAAAGAAATTTTTATTGTTTAATTTGCTTTGTATTAATTTAAATATCTTTGCACATATAAATGTCAATATGTTAATAACAAGTAAAAAGGAGGATACAAGATTGAAAAAATTATTAAATTTATTAAGTGCAGTAAATTTAATTGCCATTGGATTAATTTCAGTTGTTAGTTGTGGTAGTAGCAGAGCTAAAATTAACCCAATTGCTAAACCAAAATCAGCAGAAGAAACAATTAATCATGAGCCGACATTACGTGCTTCTAATCCTAATAACTTCAAATTTGATCTAAGTAAAATTAGTCAAAAAGAAATATTATTAGATGAAACATCTAATGATGAATTTTTAACAAGACAGTCAATTCTTGAAACAGACATTAGTGAAAAAGTAAAAAGGGCGGTTTTAGAACTTTTAAAAGAAAATGATAATTCTTTAACTGAAAATGATTTTATCGTTGATTTTAGCGAAAATTTTCCAGTTGACATAAGAAATAAAACAAATATTAATATTAAAGCAAAGGTTAGTGAAAAAAATAATAATAACAATAATGCCGAAATAATAATAAATATTAAAAGAAGGTTTTATACAAATGTTAAAATTATATCAATTGAATCACCAACAAAGATTATTGCTAACGATCCAACAAAAGTTACTAAAGAAGAATTAAAAACAGCATTATTGCCAGAAATTTTAAAAGCATTAGAAAAATTAAATTCTGGATTTCCTAATGCTGTAAATATAAAATATATATTAATCAAAGAATTTGAAATAGAAAATCTAAATTTTCCCCTTGATTTATCTTCTGAAAAAATATTAACAAAGTTTAATATTAGTTTTAAATTTATAAGTGGTGTAATACCAGTTTTAATGTTTTCTCCAAACATAATTTTAAATAATTTTAAATTACCGATGGCATTAAAAAATTAGTTAAATATAAAGAAGGATTGTAAATTTTGATTTCTTCTTAGAAAGAAAGGTTAATAAAAGACCTTTCTTTTTATTACTTTGATTAGTAGCAAATTTTTTAGTTGGATTTTTTTATATCTTAGAGAGGAACTTATTTAAATAAAAGTGGTTAGTTAAGAGTATAAAAAATTAAAAATCTTAAAATGATAAATTAATAATGATTAAATTTAATTATGTAATAATGTCTAGAAAAAAAAGAATTTTTCACTTTATTTTATATTGCCAAATTGTAAAGTTAAGTGCAACTAAATTATTTTTCTAACCAAATATTCGATTGGCGAAAGATAATTTAGTATTTTTCTTGGTCTTTGGTTTAAAGACAATATAAATTTATGAACTGCATTTTTAGTAGTGTTTGAAAAATTAAATTTTTTAGGAAATTTTTCTCTAATTAAACCATTAGTATTTTCATTAGTACCTCTTTGTCAAGGTGAATATGCATCAGCAAAATAAATTTTCACATTTAAATTTTTTTCAAGTTGTTGTCAATTAGCAAATTCTTTACCCCTATCAAATGTTATAGTCTTAACAAGATTATTTGGAAGAATTGATAAATAATGACTAATATTTTTGTTAATAACTTTAGTAGTTCTATTTTCAACTAATATTGCTAAAGTAAATCTTGATGTTCTTTCAACTAAAGTTATTAAACATGATTTACTTTTACCTCGTGATGATACTACAGTATCACCTTCTCAATGGCCAAGAGTTATGCGATTATTAACATTTCGTTCTTTAATGGATTTACCATTAAATTTACCCCGATTTTCTTGAGATTTTCGTTTCTTACCTTTTCTTCTTAAATTTTTACTAGTAACCTTTTCAAGTAATCCAGAATAAATTCAATTGTAAATTGTTTTAAAACTAATAATTCATTCTTGATGAAAATTTTTAATTCTGCCATAAATTTGTTCAGGCGATCAACCTAATAATAATTTTTGTTGTACATATTTTACTAATTCTCTATTTTTAAATTTATGAAAATAAACATGTAATTGTTTTCTATTTTCTGCTTTATTTTGTGCAATTAATGAAAAATAATGATTATTATCTTTATTTCTATTAACTTCTCGATTAATAGTACTAATACTTCGATTAAGATTTTTAGCTATTTCACTAATTTTTACTTTAAATTTCAATTGATTCTCAATATAAATTCTTTCATCTATGCCAAGATGTTTGTATCCCATATAAAAACTCCTTAAATTTACTTTTTCTAAAATAAACTTAGCATCATGAAATTTTTATATGAAATCTTTTGCAATTTTATTTACTTGCACTTACAAGTATAATTCAGCTTATGAAAATAAACATGTAATTGTTTTCTATTTTCTGCTTTATTTTGTGCAATTAATGAAAAATAATGATTATTATCTTTATTTCTATTAACTTCTCGATTAATAGTACTAATACTTCGATTAAGATTTTTAGCTATTTCACTAATTTTTACTTTAAATTTCAATTGATTCTCAATATAAATTCTTTCATCTATGCCAAGATGTTTGTATCCCATATAAAAACTCCTTAAATTTACTTTTTCTAAAATAAACTTAGCATCATGAAATTTTTATATGAAATCTTTTGCAATTTTATTTACTTGCACTTACAAGTATAATTCAGCAAATATTAAATTAATTGATTAATTGGTAAGGAAAGAAGGAATGTTAAGGTGAAAAAAATATTAATTATTGGTTCAGGAATTGTTAATTTTTAACTTACAAAGAAGTTATTTAAGTTATGAAAAAAATATTATCAATTTTAGGAATGACTAATTTTATAGTAATATGAACAAGTTTAATTATTTCTTGTGGTGATAAATTAACAAAACCAATAGAACAATCAAAACCAATAGAACAACCAAAACCAATAGAACAACCAAAACCAATAGAACAACCAAAACCAATAGAACAACCAAAACCAATAGAACAACCAAAACCAATAGAACAACCAAAACCAATAGAACAACCAAAACCAATAGAACAACCAAAACCAATAGAACAACCAAAACCAATAGAACAACCAAAACCAATAGAACAACCAAAACCAACTAATGAGTCACTGACTAATATTAAAATTAAGATAAATAACATATTTGTAAAAAATCCATCTAATGTTACTCAAGAAGAATTAAATAAAATATTACTACCGGAAATTACAAAAAAAATTAAAGAAATTGATAATGCAATAAATGAAAATGATATAACTTTTATTTTTAAAGATGTCTTTTGAAATGAAAATCATATAAATCTAAAAGAAAAAAAGGACATTAAAATTGATCTTTTGGTTTTAACAAAAGATAAAATGAATATAAATTTATACAAAAATATAACTATTAGTCTTCCAATTGCAGAAAAAATATAAAGAAAATAAATTAAGGGGAAATTAATTTATAGATTTTTGAATGCAATCATCGTGATTTCCTAAGTTTCTAATATGCAAGTATCAGCGACATATTTTATAATTTGTCGTTTCTTTTAAAATTAAAAATCGTTTTTATCACAAGAATTGCAGATTCCAACTGTATGGTTTTAATCAATTGCACACTAAACATTATTTTCTATCTCCCCAAAAATTTATTTTTAATATCAAAAAACTAACCTCCCAAAAATTTTATAAAAACCATTGTACGAAACATATAGGGTTTCTACAAAAAATTAGCAATCTTGTAATATACCACAGAGGGGTTTTAAAAAAG
The DNA here is from genome assembly GCF_964264785.1 of Spiroplasma endosymbiont of Tipula paludosa. Lineage (NCBI taxonomy): Bacteria > Bacillati > Mycoplasmatota > Mollicutes > Entomoplasmatales > Spiroplasmataceae > Spiroplasma > Spiroplasma endosymbiont of Tipula paludosa. Next base: position 800,375 of record NZ_OZ183484.1, on the reverse strand, counting down.
GATGTAATATACCACAGATGTTTTGCACAATAGACTTGGTACATAACCTTTAATTTTATCTACTATTTTGATAATTATTTTTTAGATGAAATACAAATGTTAGATAAATACAAAGATAAAAATGAATTTTATAGTTTAGTCGGCATAAAATGTTATAGTTATGTACCAAGTCTATTATTTTTTCAGCATATTAAATACTAGTTCTAAAAACATTTATCATTAAAGAAGAAAAATAAGCTAACTAAACTTTATTAAAATTACTATCAAGAAAGGTAATTTATTATGTTAGAAATTAATAATAATGTAAAAACCCCGGAAAATAAGCATTGATTAAACTTATTTACAACCCATAAAAATATGTACACCAATAAATGCGAACAACTAGCTAATGAATACGAAAAATTAGATGAATACTTATATAAATATCATTATCGCTTAAAACAAGGTTATAAAGTAGTTCATTTTGCATCAAGAACAATTATTACAATTTTTGGTGATGTTAATTTTAAACGACGCCGATATAAATATTGAAATAAAAAATCAGGTAAATTTGAATATGTATGTTTGTTAGACAAAGAAATTGGTCTATTACCCAAACAACGCATTTATTTTGATGTCCAATTTAAAGTTTTAAGTCTTCTGGGTGATGGTAAGCGGTATCGCGATGTTTTAGACGCTCTAAATCATTGTTATATTTCAAAAGCTAGTATTTCAAATATTTTAAATAAATACGATATTGCCGAATATTTTCAACTAGCAGAAAAAGAAACTAAAAATAGAATTGATGTCAAAAGTAAGGATTTATATATTCAACTAGATGAGACATTTTTAGCGACATTAGACCATAAAGTTAAACAAGACCAAAGAATTCGTTTAGTTACTTTTCACACCGGACATAAAAGACTTGGTACATAACTATAACATTTTATGCCGACTAAACTATAAAATTCATTTTTATCTTTGTATTTATCTAACATTTGTATTTCATCTAAAAAATAATTATCAAAATAGTAGATAAAATTAAAGGTTATGTACCAAGTCTAAAGAAAAAAACGACAACAATGCTCGTAGAGAATTAGAAAACAAACGAGGTCATTTTCTAATGTTAAAAGTTGGTAAACGAATAAATACGATGGATTATCGTGACTTATTAATTAGAGAATTACAAAAACATTATGTGAATATTAATTATGACAAAATAATTGTTTGTGGCGATGGCGCTACTTGAATTAGAGAAATTGCCAATAGTTTTGGTAATGTTAGATATATTTTAGATGGGTATCACGCTATTAAAAAATTAAAACAAACGGCATTTAATATTATTTTTGAAAATCGCAAAGTAACACTAAATAGTTGAATTGAATTATATAAAAATGGTAATCATCAAGAATTAATCAAAAACATTCGCAATGGTGCTAAAAATGAATTAAATAAAGACATTAAAAAAAATTTAAGGAGGGCGAGTAATTATTTCGAAAACAACAAGCATGGTATTCATCATCAAAATTTAGAATGAAATATCGGTTGTAGCATTGAAAGTGATGTATCACATTTGGTAAAACAACAATTAGGATATGGGGCGAAAATATATAATCATAAAAATTTAAATAATCTATTACATTTAAGAATGGCAAATTTAAACAAATTAAATGTATTACATTAGACTTGGTACATAACTATAACTAGCTTAATTCAAAATTATATATTCCTGAAATTAAGTTAAATCGTAATCCAAATCTTCTAATCTTATTGCGATAACGATAAACTAGTATTTTAAATCTTTTTAATCTAGCAAAAACATGTTCAATGGCAATTCTAACTTTACTTAAAAAGCTATTATATTCCTTTTTATCTGGATTTAAGGGATTATTTTTACTCTTTTTAATTGGCAATAATGTATTTTTATGAACATTTTGCAAACCTTGATAGCCTGAATCGGCAATTAATTCTAATTTTGGATTTATAAGTGTATTTGATTTTAAAAATAACTTATAATCATGAATACTGCCATAACAAAAATCTACTGAAATAATTTTATTGTTAAATAAATCAATAATTATTTGTGATTTTAATGAATGTTGCCTTTTCTTACCAGAAAATAATAATTTTAGTTTTTTTTAATTCTTTCAATTGGAATTTCTGTAGCATCAATTGCTAATAAATTATTATTAGTAACTTTATGTTCCAATAATATCTTTTTGCCAGGTATATGAAAGTGACTATTTTTTATTAGAGTATTTTCAACTCAAAAGATATTACGAATACAACTAACATGACTAATATTATATTTTTTTGCAATAATACGATATGTACTATATTCTTTTCAGTATTCTAAAGTCATAAGTAATCTTTGCTCTATTGATAATTTATTTGGTCTACCACCAATTTGTTTTTGTTTAGCTTTAGCTTCTTTTAAAATTTCTACCATTTTCATGAAAGTTTTATATTTTATGCCTATTAGACTATAAAATTCATTTTCGTCTTTGTATTTATCTAACATTTGTACTTCACCTAGTAAATAATATTATCAAAATAGTAGATAAAATTAAAGGTTATGTACCAAGTCTAATCAAGAAAAACATTAAAAAGGGGGAAATGCTGAATTATACTTGTAAGTGCAAGTAAATAAAATTGCAAAAGATTTCATATAAAAATTTCATGATGCTAAGTTTATTTTAGAAAAAGTAAATTTAAGGAGTTTTTATATGGGATACAAACATCTTGGCATAGATGAAAGAATTTATATTGAGAATCAATTGAAATTTAAAGTAAAAATTAGTGAAATAGCTAAAAATCTTAATCGAAGTATTAGTACTATTAATCGAGAAGTTAATAGAAATAAAGATAATAATCATTATTTTTCATTAATTGCACAAAATAAAGCAGAAAATAGAAAACAATTACATGTTTATTTTCATAAATTTAAAAATAGAGAATTAGTAAAATATGTACAACAAAAATTATTATTAGGTTGATCGCCTGAACAAATTTATGGCAGAATTAAAAATTTTCATCAAGAATGAATTATTAGTTTTAAAACAATTTACAATTGAATTTATTCTGGATTACTTGAAAAGGTTACTAGTAAAAATTTAAGAAGAAAAGGTAAGAAACGAAAATCTCAAGAAAATCGGGGTAAATTTAATGGTAAATCCATTAAAGAACGAAATGTTAATAATCGCATAACTCTTGGCCATTGAGAAGGTGATACTGTAGTATCATCACGAGGTAAAAGTAAATCATGTTTAATAACTTTAGTTGAAAGAACATCAAGATTTACTTTAGCAATATTAGTTGAAAATAGAACTACTAAAGTTATTAACAAAAATATTAGTCATTATTTATCAATTCTTCCAAATAATCTTGTTAAGACTATAACATTTGATAGGGGTAAAGAATTTGCTAATTGACAACAACTTGAAAAAAATTTAAATGTGAAAATTTATTTTGCTGATGCATATTCACCTTGACAAAGAGGTACTAATGAAAATACTAATGGTTTAATTAGAGAAAAATTTCCTAAAAAATTTAATTTTTCAAACACTACTAAAAATGCAGTTCATAAATTTATATTGTCTTTAAACCAAAGACCAAGAAAAATACTAAATTATCTTTCGCCAATCGAATATTTGGTTAGAAAAATAATTTAGTTGCACTTAACTTTACAATTTGGCAAAATTAAAATTTATTTGATAAGAACTTTCACCTTTATTAAAACCATTAATAATTCTTTTATCTTCAACAAAGAAATAAGAACGAAAAATCATATTCTTACTATTTTCGATTGTTGAACCAAAGTTAATTAAATACTGTTTGGGATAAAAAGTAATTAATGAGCGATAGAAAAACCCCATTTGTAAAACATTTTTAGGAATTTCTTGCATTCCTTTATAACTTAATCCTACATAAGTAGAAGCATCCATATCAAAACTCGCATAAAAGAATTGTGTAAAAAAACCACCTAAAACTTTATAAATGCCAAATTGTAAAGTTAAGTGCAACTAAATTATTTTTCTAACCAAATATTCGATTGGCGAAAGATAATTTAGTATTTTTCTTGGTCTTTGGTTTAAAGACAATATAAATTTATGAACTGCATTTTTAGTAGTGTTTGAAAAATTAAATTTTTTAGGAAATTTTTCTCTAATTAAACCATTAGTATTTTCATTAGTACCTCTTTGTCAAGGTGAATATGCATCAGCAAAATAAATTTTCACATTTAAATTTTTTTCAAGTTGTTGTCAATTAGCAAATTCTTTACCCCTATCAAATGTTATAGTCTTAACAAGATTATTTGGAAGAATTGATAAATAATGACTAATATTTTTGTTAATAACTTTAGTAGTTCTATTTTCAACTAATATTGCTAAAGTAAATCTTGATGTTCTTTCAACTAAAGTTATTAAACATGATTTACTTTTACCTCGTGATGATACTACAGTATCACCTTCTCAATGGCCAAGAGTTATGCGATTATTAACATTTCGTTCTTTAATGGATTTACCATTAAATTTACCCCGATTTTCTTGAGATTTTCGTTTCTTACCTTTTCTTCTTAAATTTTTACTAGTAACCTTTTCAAGTAATCCAGAATAAATTCAATTGTAAATTGTTTTAAAACTAATAATTCATTCTTGATGAAAATTTTTAATTCTGCCATAAATTTGTTCAGGCGATCAACCTAATAATAATTTTTGTTGTACATATTTTACTAATTCTCTATTTTTAAATTTATGAAAATAAACATGTAATTGTTTTCTATTTTCTGCTTTATTTTGTGCAATTAATGAAAAATAATGATTATTATCTTTATTTCTATTAACTTCTCGATTAATAGTACTAATACTTCGATTAAGATTTTTAGCTATTTCACTAATTTTTACTTTAAATTTCAATTGATTCTCAATATAAATTCTTTCATCTATGCCAAGATGTTTGTATCCCATATAAAAACTCCTTAAATTTACTTTTTCTAAAATAAACTTAGCATCATGAAATTTTTATATGAAATCTTTTGCAATTTTATTTACTTGCACTTACAAGTATAATTCAGCTTTCTTCTTCATTAGCATTAAATTTTAACCTATTAAAATTTTGCTCTAAAAATTGAAAAAATTTTTGCTCTGCTTGAGCTATTTCTACTTGTTTTGAATTAGTTTTCTTATTATTTTTTGTAGTAAATATTTTATAAATCTCATCATTAAAATTACTACATAAACTATTTTCCCATTAGACTTGGTACATAACTATAACATTTTATGCCGACTAAACTATAAAATTCATTTTTATCTTTGTATTTATCTAACATTTGTATTTCATCTAAAAAATAATTATCAAAATAGTAGATAAAATTAAAGGTTATGTACCAAGTCTATTGTTCTTTTAATTTCTTAATATCATCAGAAGATATTTTTTGTTCTTTTAAACTTTGTTCTTTAAGGTGCCAATAACCTTTTATATTATTTTCTTTAATACAAATAATATTTCAAATTAATTTATCTTCAGTTAAAATGAAATCTTTGTCATTAAAATCAATTGGTGTATAGTTGGAAAAATTCTTTTCATTTTTACTATATTTATGATTCATTTTTTGTTGTACCATATAAATATTATCAAGACTTAAATATTTTTTAAGAATTGGTAAAACTTCGCCATTCAACAATTTGTTTTTAAATTCCTCAATTAATTCATTATTTTTAAATTTTATTAATTCTCACTCCATTAGTTTTTTTGATTGAGTTTTTAGTAAGGTTTGATTTTCCAATATGTCTGACTTTTTAATATGCGCCATTCATAAAAAATATTCATTACTATCAATGTTAAGCTTAAAATTATTTTGTAATCAAAATGTATGTGCTATTTTCATTTTTGGTAATAAATTCTCAAAATATTCATTTGACATAAAATCTGCAATCGGTATCTCTTTTAACAATGCTAATCGTAATTCTAATTCGCTATCTGCTATAATATCAATTTTAGAATCATTAACTCCATCATCTCCAGTAAATAATTCTGAGCAAGGTGTTGGAGGGATAGAACCTTCAACACTGTCATCATCAAGGTTATCATTTTCTAATATTAAATCACTATCGGTTTTTTCTGATATTTTTCATGATAATTGTTGTTTCATTATTTGAGCATCTTCTTTAAGTACTTTCATTTGTGTGGACACAGATCCGACAGCATTTTGTAGTGCCCCAATGAGTCTCGCGCGATCATCTAATATAGCTAATACTTCTTGCCTAAAAGTATCGTTTTGATTACTATTACTATTATTCATTAGACTTGGTACATAACTATAACATTTTATGCCGACTAAACTATAAAATTCATTTTTATCTTTGTATTTATCTAACATTTGTATTTCATCTAAAAAATAATTATCAAAATAGTAGATAAAATTAAAGGTTATGTACCAAGTCTATTATTGTTTTTCCTTCCATATTTATTAAGATTCATTAATCTACATTATTTAGTATTCATAAGAGCTTTCTCTTGCTTGCTGTTCTTTTTCTTGTTGTCTTTTTTCTCTTGCTTGTTTTTCCTTCGTTTGTTGTGCCAGCATTTGCTCTGCTACTTTGGCAGTTTCTGCTTCAAGTTTAAAAATTGTATTGCGATCAAAACTAGTTCCTGCTTGTGGTGCAGTTAAATTAAAATAATCTTGTTGTTCTTCTGATTTTATTACTTCGCTTATTATTTCATCAATATCTGTTAATTTCTCTTCGCTTTTTCCTAATGTTTGTTCTGCTTTTTCTTGTTGGTTTCTTTCTTTTGCTTGCTCTGCTTTTTCTTGTTGTTTTTTTTCTCTTGCTTGTTTTTCCTTCGCTTGTTGTGTTAACATTTGCTCTGCTACTTTGGCAGTTTCTGCTTCAAGATTCAAGATATTGTCTAACTGTTTTTGATTATTATCAATTTCCACTGATGAAGTGCCATCTCCTTTAAGCTTTGCTAAGCGATCTGAAAGTTCTTGATGAACGGCACCATCAGAATAATCAACAATATCACTAGCTACTAATGGTGAATCTCCATCCCTCTTAAGTTCTGCTAAGCGAGCTAACAATTCTTCGTTAGATAAATGTTTATTTGGTTCAAGACTGCTCATTTTATCGATAAGCTCTTGTTCAGTTCATACAACTTTAAAACTTTCGTCTTGAATTTGTTGCTGTTTCAACATTTGCTCTGCTCCTTTGGCAGTCTCTGCTTCAAGTCTGATGATATTTTCTAACTGTTTTTGATTTTCATCTATTGTTAATGATGTTAGTGATACCATTGATGAAACGCGCTTAATATTAAGGTTTTCCATAGTTTCTAAGATTGCTTCCTCAGTTCACACTTTGTTAGCATTATCAATTTCCCCTGATGAACTTGCATCTCCTTCAATTTTTGTTAATTGCTCGAATAATTGTTGCTCAATAATATTATTAGAGTAATCAACAATATCACTTTCTACATAATTAACTAATGGTGAATCTCCATCCTCGTTATGTTTTGCTAATCAATCTAACAATTCTTGGTTAGTTGTGATATTAGAGTAATCAACAATATTACTATCTACATAATCATTAGTTAATGATAAACTATTATGTTCTCTAAGTGCTTCCAATCTTTCTTCAATTATTTGATTATTTTTTAATATTAATGAACTATTAAATTTTCTAAGATCTTCCAATCTTTCTTCAATTGCTTGAATTTTCTTGAATTCGGATGGATTATTATATTTGCTAAGTTTTCTTAACTTATCCCTAATCATTTGATCTCTTTTTATTCCTAGTTCGCTGTTAAAGTTTCTAATTTCTTTTAACTTATCTCTGATGATTTTATCTATTACTGCTTCTGAATAATAATCTATTTCACTATGAGCGTTGTCAAAAATATTAGAGGGCTTATTAACTGTGTCATCTAGAAATAATTGCTGATTGTCAGCATAATTCCTTCTAAAATTATGAGGATTACTCTGTGAGTCATCTTTTTCAATAACACTATGTGATTTTCTTAATAAGTAACCCATTACTTCATCATTATGACTTAGTCCTGACAACCTAGAAGTTCTACTAGTTCGATGTCTATTTCCTAATGATGAACTGCTATTACCTCAGTTTATTTGTAAAATTGTTGCTAATAAACATGCTAATTCTCAAGGTGATTTAGTTGGTTTTATTTTTATCATTTGTTTATAATTTACAGCATTGGTTTCTAGTGATGAAATACTTTGAATCATTTGTTCTTGCTCGTTTTTTATATCTGCTCTTAGTTGTTCTTCTCATTTTTCAACTTCAAATAGATTTTCTGATAGTTTTTGGGTTCTTTTCATTATTATTCTCCTCTTAAATTTCTACTAGAAGATGCTATTAAAATGAATCTAATCAATTTTTTTCTAGTTAATTATTAGTTTCTTCATATATTTTGTGGTTTTCCAACAACAATTAATCATTCAAATGTTCTAATAATTAATATCAGCATGATTTTCCAATTTTATAACTTTAACTAGATAATAAAGGTTTTTCGCGTTGACTTTTTTTTCTTTTTTGTTCTTCTGCTTCTTTAGCTTGTTGTCTTTCTTCTAATTTTCTTTTTTTTGCTTCTCTTGCTTGTTGTCTTTCTTCTCTTTCTCTCTTTTGCCTTTCTAGCATTTGCTTTGCTACTTTGGCCGTCTCTGCTTCAAGTTTACGACTATTTTCTAACAGCTTTTCTTCTGCTTCTCTTCTGCTTTGTTTTTCTGCTTGCTGTTTTCTTTGTTCTTCTGCTTGCTGTTTTCTTTGTTCTTCTGCTTGCTGTTTTCTTTGTTCTTCTTGTTGCTTTTCATACTCTTTAACACTTGTTTTGCTTAATTTTCGTTGTTCTTCTTCTTCATCTAATCGTTTAGCAACTTCTCTTGCATTTTCTATTTCTTTTTCTAAATTTCTTTCGTCTTCATTTCCTTTGGTTTTTCTTGTCGGTTTATCACTAATATTTAATTTTTTTAATCCTTCTGTTAACTCTTCTTCCTGTCTTGCTTGATCTTCTTGTTGTCTTTTTTCTCTTGCTTGTTTTTCCTTCGCTTGTTGTGCTAGCATTTGCTCTGCTACTTTGGCCGTCTCTGCTTCAAGTTTACGACTATTTTCTAACAGCTTTTCCTCTGCTTCTCTTCTTTTTTGTTCTTCTGCTTGCTGTTTTCTTTGTTCCGCTTCTTCTTGCTGCATTATTTCATCAATATCTGCTAATCTTTGTTCTACTTCTCTTTTTGCGTTTTCTTTTGCTTCTTCTTGTCTTGCTTGATTTTCTTGTCATCTTTGATCTAATAATGCTCTTGCATGGGCGCATAAAGTTTTGTTAGGTGGGTAAAGATTTGAATAATTTTGAAAGAAAAGCAACTAAAAATTTATTACCTTTTTACTTGAAAAATAATTAATAAAACAAAATATTTAATATTAACAAACATATTCTTAATAAAAGGTTATAAAAACTAAGTAAAATGCTTATAAAAACAACATTAAAATAATTTTTTACAACAAAAATCATACATAAGAAATATATACTTAATTTGCATATTGAAATAATTTATAGTAAATGACTATTTTTTCTTTTTTGCTGAATTATACTTGTAAGTGCAAGTAAATAAAATTGCAAAAGATTTCATATAAAAATTTCATGATGCTAAGTTTATTTTAGAAAAAGTAAATTTAAGGAGTTTTTATATGGGATACAAACATCTTGGCATAGATGAAAGAATTTATATTGAGAATCAATTGAAATTTAAAGTAAAAATTAGTGAAATAGCTAAAAATCTTAATCGAAGTATTAGTACTATTAATCGAGAAGTTAATAGAAATAAAGATAATAATCATTATTTTTCATTAATTGCACAAAATAAAGCAGAAAATAGAAAACAATTACATGTTTATTTTCATAAATTTAAAAATAGAGAATTAGTAAAATATGTACAACAAAAATTATTATTAGGTTGATCGCCTGAACAAATTTATGGCAGAATTAAAAATTTTCATCAAGAATGAATTATTAGTTTTAAAACAATTTACAATTGAATTTATTCTGGATTACTTGAAAAGGTTACTAGTAAAAATTTAAGAAGAAAAGGTAAGAAACGAAAATCTCAAGAAAATCGGGGTAAATTTAATGGTAAATCCATTAAAGAACGAAATGTTAATAATCGCATAACTCTTGGCCATTGAGAAGGTGATACTGTAGTATCATCACGAGGTAAAAGTAAATCATGTTTAATAACTTTAGTTGAAAGAACATCAAGATTTACTTTAGCAATATTAGTTGAAAATAGAACTACTAAAGTTATTAACAAAAATATTAGTCATTATTTATCAATTCTTCCAAATAATCTTGTTAAGACTATAACATTTGATAGGGGTAAAGAATTTGCTAATTGACAACAACTTGAAAAAAATTTAAATGTGAAAATTTATTTTGCTGATGCATATTCACCTTGACAAAGAGGTACTAATGAAAATACTAATGGTTTAATTAGAGAAAAATTTCCTAAAAAATTTAATTTTTCAAACACTACTAAAAATGCAGTTCATAAATTTATATTGTCTTTAAACCAAAGACCAAGAAAAATACTAAATTATCTTTCGCCAATCGAATATTTGGTTAGAAAAATAATTTAGTTGCACTTAACTTTACAATTTGGCTAATATAATAATTTCATAACATTTTATTAAGTAAAGAAGAAAAATATATATCAATTACATTAATAAATTTATTAAAAAGTTGTTTAAATTCAATGTTGTTAATGACATAATGATATTTTTCTTTAAGAATTTTTCCAATAATTGATTTTTGAAAATAAGAACTTTGATGATTAATTTGTTCTCATTTTAAATAATTAACTAGTTTAATATTATCAATAGTATATTGCTCGTTAACTTTTTTAGTTATTAGTTGCACATTTTTAGTTTTTAATGTTATTAGACTATCATCATTAGGATTATTACTAATACTAAAGTCACTAACTGTTAATTTATTGCTTTCTGTAAAATCAGTGTTAGAAAAATTAAATTTATAATAATAATCATATTTTACTTCTTGCCCCATAAAATTATTACTTTGCTTTAAATTATTAATTGTTGACATGGCGAGACTAATACTAGCAGTGAGAATTATTGTTAGCAAAATTAGTAAAATCATTTGAACTTTTACTTTAAACATTGAAAAAAATGCTTGTTTATAAGTTGGAAATATTTTTTTCATTAGTTTTTGTAGCCTTTCTGCTTTAAATAACTTATTCGTCACTACTTTTTACTAATTCAAGTACATTCATTCGTTTTAATGTTTCAGTTGAAATTATATAAGTCAGTGTGTAAATAATTGTAATTGTTGCTAATGTTATTGGTAAAAGTCATCATTGGAAATATAGGAGAATAATGAATCCAGTAAAAATTCCAATAGTTCATAAGATACCTTGACAAATAAATCAAGCACTGATAAATCCAACGATAAATCCCATAATAGCGGCCGGAATAAACATTGATAAAGTTAAACTATTAATTTCACGATATTTATACCCTTGAATTTTCATAATCGCCATTAGTTTAGCAAACTGATGGACAAGAAGATTAGAAATCATTATAACAATAATTACGGATAGACTAATTGAACCTAAAATAAAGATGGCAGCAATACTAGAAGCCACTGTTGTTAAGTTTTTAATTAATTCTCGTTTTACTGTTAATAGTTCACTGTTAGTAACAGTATTAGCAACATTATCATTTAAACTAGCAATTGAATAATCACCAAGAGTTGAAGTTGTTGAATATCTACTAGTAACATCAGTTAATTCAGGATTAGATGATAACCGACCATTAAATCATAATGGTTCATTATTAAAAGGATCTTTTTTATAAATTTCACTACTTGTTGTGGCATTAAAACCAAGAATTTGATTAGCAACTCGTTGATTAATATAAACTTTTAATTCACCATAAGATTCATGAATTGCTTTAACTTGATATTTAACTTTTTGCGGTATCGGGGTATTATCAATTTTTAGAATTTTAGGTATTTCTTTATTACCAATAGTTTTACCGTCTAGTATGGCAATAAAAATATTTCATAATGGATTGTCATATGATTGATTTAAGAGATTTAGTGCTGATGTCATAAAGTTTTCATCAACAAATTTATTTTTAGTAGCAAATGGCACAAAGGCTCTAATATGTCATCATTTATTGTCGGATGATTGTTCAATAACAAATTTATTATTATTTGTTGGTATTTTTGCATTAATAATTTCTTTTAAAAATTCATCTTTAATTGCTGGGTATTTGATATTATCAATTGTGATTTCTTCTTTGGGTAATCGTAAAATTATTTCATTTAAGTTACGATAACTTTTAGCAATGTCATCATCACCAATATCGTTTTCTTTATAACCATAATGGTTAGTTCAACCATAAGGCGAGTTATTATCATTAATACTTCATTTATCTAGAGGCATATTATAGATATTTTCAGAGTTATTTTCATCACGATAAATTCAAAATGAAGTGTGAGCAGGATATCATTTATTATTAGCACTCATATATTGTAATTGTTTTTGTTGAACTTCACTTTCAAAAATACTATCAACTTTTAAATTATGTTTTATTTGCATTGCCCGATTAATAACTGCTGGAATCTTATCAAGTCATTTTTTTTCTTGGATATATTTTGAACTTTCTTTTAATGCAATCATATCACTATTTGGTTTTACTCCTAGGGTTTTAAAAGCGACATTATTTAAGTTAGCATCATAATATGTATATAATTCATCTTCTTTAGCATTATAAGGTAAAGTATTATGAGTAATTGTTAAGCGTTGTTTTCTTCCAGAAATATTAAGAAAGTCTTTAATATAAGAAGGAACAGCTGTTTCAATTGCATTCATTGTACAGGTTCTTCAGTTATCACTAGTATTTATTTCGGCATTAGTTGTTAAAATAGTGTTTACCATTGGACAAATAATTGTGGATAATAATCCTGAAAGTTTGGGATTATTATTAAAATCCTTAGAAATTTGTTCTAATCAACCTAAAGAAATTCCTCTGCCACCTGTTCAATAATAGTTATAAGCAATTTGTTTTAAAATATTATCTAAATTAATGTTTTGGGTATTATCACTAAGTTTTTTTCAAGAATTAGCAGGAGCATCTTTATAGTAATCAGCTACTGGACGAATTTCAGTAATTGGGTAATCAAGACTTTGATTTTGAGCATCAATCCCTTTTCAAGGGTATAAATTATAACGAGTTGTTGGGATATTACTAATCGGTTGTTGAAATTCAGCATTAGTTTGATATTTTAAAAGTCCATAATAAGAATCATCAAGACTGCGAACAGCAGCAGGGATCATTAAGGCAATAGCGATAGTGAATGAAGCAATAAGAATTGTTACAAACATAATAATAATTTTCTTATATGAAACTGATGCCAATGCCAAACGAAACCGAGTTTTAAAGCTTCCAAATGCAAATCATCTTTTGTGGATGCCAGAAATTGCTTTTGAAGGTTTATTATCACTGTTAGGTCGTAATAGGGTAATTGTATTTTTTGCTACTTGTTTATAAGCAGTAATTGTTACGGTAATTAAAATTACAATGATATTAATTGCCAAAGCAATTAGAAAAGGAATAATATCAAAATAAAAAATATTATTTGGGATTGTAAAGAAATTTTCAAAAATTTTCATTACGGCTATTTGTAAAATACTACCAACAATTCAACCAATGGGTACAGCAAGAATTGTTGTTATTAAGGCATAAGATCAATATGAACCAATAATTGTTTTATTTTCATAGCCTAATGCTTTCAAAACACCAATTTGTGTTGCGTTGCGTTCAACGGTTTTTCTAATAATTAATACTGTTGCAAAAACTGTTAACATTGTCATAAAAATAACAATAATAATACTAAATCAAGTATATGTTCTAGTAATTGTTGGTAACGAATTAAAGCCACGATTAATATAATTGTTGCTGTCACTATTTTCAATCGTTGAAGTTATTTTTAAATCTTCAGTAATTTTTTGAATGTCTTGGGGGTTGTTATTGTAAGCTAACATTTTTTGATAAACAGTTTCAATGCTGTTATTATTTTTTTTAAAATTATCATTAAGAAAAAGTCGAAATAATTCGAAATCATTGGCAATATGATTTCCTGTGTATGTTAAATAGACATTAGATATATCTTCAATATCACTATAACGAATGAATTCATCACGAATAAATAATTGGTGGTTAACGAATAAGACGGCTTCTTTTGCTGGATTAGGAAGAAAATTTATTGGATGAACAACAGGTAACGATGTAAAGTTATCGCCACCAATGCCAGTAATTATTAATTTATAGCTACCAATTTTAAGAGTATCACCAATTTTATAATTATATTTTTCAGCAAACTGAGGATTAATTACAATTTGATTAGCACCAGTAGGATAGGTGCCACTAATGATTTTAATATTATTTTTTTTAGCGTCATTATTAGGATTAATACTAATTACACGATAACGGATATTAGTAGCAAAATCAGAAAATAAATACTCTTGGCGTAAATTGACATTAAAGTTACTTAATAAGCCAACTAATTTATTATGGTGATTTCATATTGCTTGCGAAATATCTCAATTATTTCTTAAAGATGTTCCACCAATCGGAAGTGTTAGATATTTGGCAACATCGAGATAACTACTATCCTTATTATCATTTATGTGGTCGTTTGTTAGTTGAAAAATAATTTCATTATTATCTTTGCTAATATTCATTAAAATATTTCCTAAATCGCCTTTAAAACCTTGTTTAAAAAAAGCTTTGTTATTAAAATTTGTTGCCTGAGGAAACCTTTTTTCATAATCTTCTTTTGTTAATTGTTGAAAAATATTAATTCCGCCACCAAAAATTGGAACATTATCACTAGATAAATCAGTTTCATTATTTATATCTCTTATTCAACTGTCGCCATTACGAGCATTAACAAAGTCTCTTAAAAATATTTCTTTAAATGCTTTAACTTTGTCAAAATAATCAGCATCAGTTGTTTTTTTTGGATATTTAAGTTTATCACTATTAGCTTTATAAAGATTAAATAAATAAAAGGCAAAAATTGGGTTAATGTATTGTTCAACCAAAGTTGTATATTGTTCATATAATATTTTAAATTCGTTATTAGGAATGTCATGATATTTTTTATGTAAAATTTGACCAAAGAGTGAATTTTTAAAGGCTAAACTATTTGTATTAATTTTTTCTCATTTTAGTAAATTTTTAAAGGAAATATTTTCAATTGTGATATTATTATCACTTGCTATTTTTTCCGTAATATCTAAACTTTCTGATATTAATGGTAATAAACACCCCGTAGGGTCATTTTTATCTTTCGCAATGGTAAGTATTGGTGTACTGTTATCTTTTATACTTTTACTAGTATTAGATTCTGCTAATGAACTTTTACTAAAAGCAGTACAAATATTAAATGTTGGTGATATGCTTTGAATACTAGGACTATTTTTACTGTTAAAGCGATAACTATAATTAAATGGTGTTGTAGCACTATTCATTGCTGTTTCACCATCTAAGAGTCATCTTGTCGTAATTCAAGTTAAGGTAATTGTCGTTGATAAGATAATAGTTAATAAAATTAATGAAATAATTTGGATTTTATGTTTAAATGCTCCTCAAAAGGCTTGCTTAAATAATTTGTTTCATTTTCAATGTTTCATAAATGTATCTAACCTCAACTTAATAAATTATTATAAAAAAGATAAATATTTTTTAACATAAATAATTATATCAACTTATTTATGAACGGCAACCTTGTAAGAATATTGGTCACGTTTAGTTTTCTTAGGTATTTTTTAAAAAAGAAAAAATAGTCATTTACTATAAATTATTTCAATATGCAAATTAAGTATATATTTCTTATGTATGATTTTTGTTGTAAAAAATTATTTTAATGTTGTTTTTATAAGCATTTTACTTAGTTTTTATAACCTTTTATTAAGAATATGTTTGTTAATATTAAATATTTTGTTTTATTAATGCTGAATTATACTTGTAAGTGCAAGTAAATAAAATTGCAAAAGATTTCATATAAAAATTTCATGATGCTAAGTTTATTTTAGAAAAAGTAAATTTAAGGAGTTTTTATATGGGATACAAACATCTTGGCATAGATGAAAGAATTTATATTGAGAATCAATTGAAATTTAAAGTAAAAATTAGTGAAATAGCTAAAAATCTTAATCGAAGTATTAGTACTATTAATCGAGAAGTTAATAGAAATAAAGATAATAATCATTATTTTTCATTAATTGCACAAAATAAAGCAGAAAATAGAAAACAATTACATGTTTATTTTCATAAATTTAAAAATAGAGAATTAGTAAAATATGTACAACAAAAATTATTATTAGGTTGATCGCCTGAACAAATTTATGGCAGAATTAAAAATTTTCATCAAGAATGAATTATTAGTTTTAAAACAATTTACAATTGAATTTATTCTGGATTACTTGAAAAGGTTACTAGTAAAAATTTAAGAAGACAAGGTAAGAAACGAAAATCTCAAGAAAATCGGGGTAAATTTAATGGTAAATCCATTAAAGAACGAAATGTTAATAATCGCATAACTCTTGGCCATTGAGAAGGTGATACTGTAGTATCATCACGAGGTAAAAGTAAATCATGTTTAATAACTTTAGTTGAAAGAACATCAAGATTTACTTTAGCAATATTAGTTGAAAATAGAACTACTAAAGTTATTAACAAAAATATTAGTCATTATTTATCAATTCTTCCAAATAATCTTGTTAAGACTATAACATTTGATAGGGGTAAAGAATTTGCTAATTGACAACAACTTGAAAAAAATTTAAATGTGAAAATTTATTTTGCTGATGCATATTCACCTTGACAAAGAGGTACTAATGAAAATACTAATGGTTTAATTAGAGAAAAATTTCCTAAAAAATTTAATTTTTCAAACACTACTAAAAATGCAGTTCATAAATTTATATTGTCTTTAAACCAAAGACCAAGAAAAATACTAAATTATCTTTCGCCAATCGAATATTTGGTTAGAAAAATAATTTAGTTGCACTTAACTTTACAATTTGGCAATATTATACAAAATTTAAAAATAAAAATTTAATGAGATAAATTTTTCAATTAAAAAAGTGAAGCCAAAGCTTCACTTATAAAAATAAGAATTTTATTTTTTTGTTTTAAATGATGTTAATGTTCATAAGACTGAACCTACTGCTAAAAACGCATAAGGTGCTGCTCCAAAATAAGTTCATATTGATTTATAATCAACATCAATAAGACTACCAATAAGAATAATGATTGATAGGGTTGCTATTAAAGCACCTCAAACTAATGATCAAATTCCCACTTTAACAGAAAAAGGAATCAATATATATACTAACCCTAAAAATAATAATAACGGTCACGAAATTTTTAAACCATACATCACACCAGCATTTTCATCTTTACTAATTGCAATCGCAACTGCAAAAACCATAATTCAAATAGCGCCAATCATCATTAATATTTTAGGAATTATTAGTCCTGTTGGATTTATTTTTGCCATATATAATACATCCCCTTTAACTAAGATATATTATACTATTTTCAAATAGTCTAATGCAATACTATTTTATAATTCTGTAATTTCATCACCAAATTCAGAATCATTACCAGTCTCATTAGGAGTAATTTGTCCCAGAGAAACATAAATTTCTGGCACATTATTATCATTAGAAAAATTATTTGTCGTCCCATTATCACTTGTTGATTGTCCAAGTTCTGATGCATTACCAGCTTCATTATCATTTTCTAATTCATTATCTTTCATAAATAATCCTAATCAAGGCAAAGCAAGAATTAATAGTAAAAAGAAAATTTGTAAAATTGCTCCTACTTTATTTTCAGAGGTTACTAATAAAGCAAAGTAAGAATAAACATTATATCCCAATATTAAAGTAATACATAATATGGAAATAATCGCTGCCGGAATAAAATATCAAGCATTAAGCGTTTTAATTTTTTTACGATAACGATTTAATAAACCATAAAAAATAATTACACCATATAACATAAATGCCATCACAACACCAGCATTACTAATAAAATCAAAGAAATTATAATTATCATCAGTAACTATCGTTGGTAGTGCCATAATTACAATTCAAACTGCAAATAATACTCCCATCACCATTAATGTTGCTGTTTTAATACCAAAACGATTAATAACTTTTTGTCATATTTTATCGTTACCAACAACAAAACCATCATCTAATGATGACCTTGTTAACTTTGTCATTGAAAAACAATAACCATTTAAAGTGCCAAAAGCACTAATAAGAATAAAAATAAAAATTAAGCGCGTACAAACAGCATTAACTGTTGGATTATTAAATATTTTCCCCGCAGCAATAGCAACGCTACCACTAGGGTCTAAATTTAATGTTGAAATTGAAGTTAAAACATAAATAAAAGTAATTCCTGTTAAACCAAAAACTAAGGCTAAAGGAATATTTTTACTAGAATTCCGAACATCTTTTTGAATATAAGTTGTTGATAAAAAACCATCAAAGGCAAAAAGAATTCCTGGTAACGCCATTAATAGCATTTCAAAATGACCTTTATTTTTAACAATTTCATATTTTTTTGGATCACCTAATCCAGTTTCTAAAAAAGCACCTGCTCCTGCATTAACAACAATTAATCCAGCAACACCAATAAAAATTAATGGTATTAATTTTAAAACAACGGTAATCATTTGTACTCATTTACTAATTGATTCATTATAAATGCAACAAACAATAACAAATAAAGTATATAAAACTGCAAAAATACTTAATAATAATTCATACACATTAGAACCACCTAAGACATTTGCTAAACGCATTTCCGCATCTTGACCGCCACCAATTGCTCAAACAGAAGCCTTACTAGTATAATAAGCTACTGTAAAAGCAGTTAATGGCAAATAAATATTATTCATTGCGTTACGAACAACACGACCAAATTTACTACCAGCAAACATTTTTGCATATAAAGCAATTCCCGAATTACTATCTTGTTTTGCCGATGAAATTTCCATAAATGATAAACCAAAAGAAATTGCTACAACACCACCAATAATTCAAGCAATGATTCCTAAAATTCCATTACCATTAACAAAGCCGTAAACACCTTCATTTTTAAAGAAAATCCCAGTTCCAATTACTGTCCCCACAACCATACAGAGGCACATAAATAAACCATATTTTCTTGCGACATTTTGACTCATATATTTTTTCCCTTCTAAATTATTAATTTTATTTAATTTTTTTATTTTCATAGTATTATATATATTTATTATAACAATAATAAATATAAATATTAAAACAATTTTACAATTATAAAATTGTTTTAAAAAATAAAACGGTAACTACCATTTTATTTACTAAATATGTATTTAATTAAGTTGTTCAAAATTAAATATTTTCATTCCTATTAATTTTTTCTCGTTACTATAAGAAAACTTTCAACTAAATTTAAATTCTTGCTTTTCTATCGTTATATTATAAAATACTAACCCTGCACTCGGATCATAAACAATTTCTGCTTTTGTATCCTGAATATAACTTAATTTATTAACAAAATCAGCAATATAATCACCATCTTCTTCTCAAATACTTTTATTATCGCTGAATTATACTTGTAAGTGCAAGTAAATAAAATTGCAAAAGATTTCATATAAAAATTTCATGATGCTAAGTTTATTTTAGAAAAAGTAAATTTAAGGAGTTTTTATATGGGATACAAACATCTTGGCATAGATGAAAGAATTTATATTGAGAATCAATTGAAATTTAAAGTAAAAATTAGTGAAATAGCTAAAAATCTTAATCGAAGTATTAGTACTATTAATCGAGAAGTTAATAGAAATAAAGATAATAATCATTATTTTTCATTAATTGCACAAAATAAAGCAGAAAATAGAAAACAATTACATGTTTATTTTCATAAATTTAAAAATAGAGAATTAGTAAAATATGTACAACAAAAATTATTATTAGGTTGATCGCCTGAACAAATTTATGGCAGAATTAAAAATTTTCATCAAGAATGAATTATTAGTTTTAAAACAATTTACAATTGAATTTATTCTGGATTACTTGAAAAGGTTACTAGTAAAAATTTAAGAAGAAAAGGTAAGAAACGAAAATCTCAAGAAAATCGGGGTAAATTTAATGGTAAATCCATTGAAGAACGAAATGTTAATAATCGCATAACTCTTGGCCATTGAGAAGGTGATACTGTAGTATCATCACGAGGTAAAAGTAAATCATGTTTAATAACTTTAGTTGAAAGAACATCAAGATTTACTTTAGCAATATTAGTTGAAAATAGAACTACTAAAGTTATTAACAAAAATATTAGTCATTATTTATCAATTCTTCCAAATAATCTTGTTAAGACTATAACATTTGATAGGGGTAAAGAATTTGCTAATTGACAACAACTTGAAAAAAATTTAAATGTGAAAATTTATTTTGCTGATGCATATTCACCTTGACAAAGAGGTACTAATGAAAATACTAATGGTTTAATTAGAGAAAAATTTCCTAAAAAATTTAATTTTTCAAACACTACTAAAAATGCAGTTCATAAATTTATATTGTCTTTAAACCAAAGACCAAGAAAAATACTAAATTATCTTTCGCCAATCGAATATTTGGTTAGAAAAATAATTTAGTTGCACTTAACTTTACAATTTGGCATTTAAATTGAGAAAAAAACAGTGAACCAAGATATTGAGAAAATAAAGATTTTTTATCATATCAAAATAAAAAATTAAAAAACATAAAAATGAAAGTACAAGAATGAGATAAAAATGAAAGATATGCCAAATGAAAAATATTAGAATTTAACGCACAATTAGAAATTAAACCCTCGACTGATATTGATTTACCAGAAAAAACCACCAAATTTGATGGCAACCATAACTATAACGATGTTGTTGATAATCTTGATTACTTAATGATTCACCGTGGTGATTTTGATAAATTTAATTACTCGTATCTCTATTGAACGCCCGTATTTAATTTCATTGACACCCTAGAAAAAGGTTATTACAAAGAATTTACGATTAAAAATCACGGCTTTAAAGACGAGAGTTACTTTTATCATAAAACTTCTAGTGATAAAAATGTAGTAAATGAGAATGTTTTGAAAATTAAGGCATTTAACAAAACTTTAATTGCTGGAAATAAGTATTTACAATTGATACACGGTGAAAATGAAATCTGAAAATATGGCACTACGAATTCTAACGATTATTACCTAATTAAATATCTTTTTGGTACCTTAAATTACCTCAATGTTAGATTTAGTTTTCTACGCTATGACCCCGATTTAAAAAATGATATTTACCTATATTTTAAAAACAACATTCCTAGTATTAACAATAGCGATTACAAAAATGTTTTTAACGAAATCTATGAAATTCTTGGCAATTTCTTTGCTAGTTTATTTTATGCGACTTTTGATATGGACGAAAAAACTCATACCGAAATTGATTTTAAGGGTGTAGAAAACTATAAGAAGGATTACTTTATTCAAATCGGTTTCTTTTATCGTTCATTAATTACCTTTTATCCCAAAAAATACTTAGTAAATATTATAGGAAACTCAGAATTATTACTAAGAAGTTATTTCTTTACTTTTGACAAAAAAATGCACCAAGATAATTACAATGCTATTAACAACACCAATAGTATTTATCAAATTGATTTTAATGTCCTTAAATCTTATGATAATAAACTCATTGCCTTGCCAACCAACAAAACCGCTAACAGTATTAATTATCTAAATACCGATATTGATATTCGTTATGGTATTAACATTTTTACCTTAACTTTTCCACTTTATCACAAAGGGAATATCTCTAACTACAATTTTAAAATTTATGACTTTAATAGACTTGGTACATAACTATAACATTTTATGCCGACTAAACTATAAAATTCATTTTTATCTTTGTATTTATCTAACATTTGTATTTCATCTAAAAAATAATTATCAAAATAGTAGATAAAATTAAAGGTTATGTACCAAGTCTAATGTATTAAATTCAACAGCCTTTATCCCTGATGGCTCAAATAACAGTGAATGAGACGATTTAATTCCACCAGCAAATTGCAAATATTCTGGACGATGAATACCAACCTTTAATGATATTGGTTGTGCCATTCAAAATGCTGGTATCAAAATGATAAACTGAATACTCACAGCTTCACAAATTATTACCATTTTACGCCCGTTAGCAATTATTGCAAAAGCAACAGTTAACTTTTCAACCGCCATTTTTCCAGTTTTTAAAACGGTACCAGCTTTTTACTATACCTTTCAATTTTTAATCGGTTTTGCCATTTTTCTAATGATATTAAGAATTTTTGTATAATTATATATATATATATATATATTAGACTTGGTACATAACCTTTAATTTTATCTACTATTTTGATAATATTATTTACTAGGTGAAGTACAAATGTTAGATAAATACAAAGACGAAAATGAATTTTATAGTCTAATAGGCATAAAATATAAAACTTTCATGAAAATGGTAGAAATTTTAAAAGAAGCTAAAGCTAAACGCCAAATTGTAAAGTTAAGTGCAACTAAATTATTTTTCTAACCAAATATTCGATTGGCGAAAGATAATTTAGTATTTTTCTTGGTCTTTGGTTTAAAGACAATATAAATTTATGAACTGCATTTTTAGTAGTGTTTGAAAAATTAAATTTTTTAGGAAATTTTTCTCTAATTAAACCATTAGTATTTTCATTAGTACCTCTTTGTCAAGGTGAATATGCATCAGCAAAATAAATTTTCACATTTAAATTTTTTTCAAGTTGTTGTCAATTAGCAAATTCTTTACCCCTATCAAATGTTATAGTCTTAACAAGATTATTTGGAAGAATTGATAAATAATGACTAATATTTTTGTTAATAACTTTAGTAGTTCTATTTTCAACTAATATTGCTAAAGTAAATCTTGATGTTCTTTCAACTAAAGTTATTAAACATGATTTACTTTTACCTCGTGATGATACTACAGTATCACCTTCTCAATGGCCAAGAGTTATGCGATTATTAACATTTCGTTCTTTAATGGATTTACCATTAAATTTACCCCGATTTTCTTGAGATTTTCGTTTCTTACCTTTTCTTCTTAAATTTTTACTAGTAACCTTTTCAAGTAATCCAGAATAAATTCAATTGTAAATTGTTTTAAAACTAATAATTCATTCTTGATGAAAATTTTTAATTCTGCCATAAATTTGTTCAGGCGATCAACCTAATAATAATTTTTGTTGTACATATTTTACTAATTCTCTATTTTTAAATTTATGAAAATAAACATGTAATTGTTTTCTATTTTCTGCTTTATTTTGTGCAATTAATGAAAAATAATGATTATTATCTTTATTTCTATTAACTTCTCGATTAATAGTACTAATACTTCGATTAAGATTTTTAGCTATTTCACTAATTTTTACTTTAAATTTCAATTGATTCTCAATATAAATTCTTTCATCTATGCCAAGATGTTTGTATCCCATATAAAAACTCCTTAAATTTACTTTTTCTAAAATAAACTTAGCATCATGAAATTTTTATATGAAATCTTTTGCAATTTTATTTACTTGCACTTACAAGTATAATTCAGCTTTTATAAAAATTGCTAATCTTTTTTTGTTTAAACTAGTTTTTTCTATGATGTTTTTTGTAAGATGAGAACATCCTTTCTTTGAATAATAAAAATTGAAATAAAGTATGTTATGAGAAGAATAAATAATACAATGCCAACTGTTAATAATAAAGAAATTAATGAAATATGAGTTAGATACATAATTCCTGAGAGTTTAAATATATAAGCACCCACAATATATCAAGTTAAAAATGAAAGCCCCACACCACCAGCAAAGAAAAGAATAACAGCAATTAAATACCAACCAATAATTAAACTAACAATTTGCTTAATATGATAACCGAGAATTTTCATTGTCGCAATAATAAAAACATTATCATCAATAATCATTGAAACTAATAAAATTAAAACAATAATTACTACTACTAAGGTTACATAACGAATTGTATCTAAAACACTACTAATGATATTTAAAAGATTAGTAATACCGTCTTTTGCTAAACGAATAATAAGAATGCTATTAAAATTAGCAGTATTCTTAATTCCTAATGTTGGAATGTTAGGTTCTTCTTTTATTAATGGTGGTCTTACTAAATTGTTTTTATTGTTGTTAGTACTAATACTATCAATTGTGACAATCGGAATACTATCTCTTTCATAATAAAGTCCCATTGACCGTAAGGGTTGTAATACTTCATTTTTCCCCATTATAAAGTTATAAAAATTATTATTTTGAAAATCATTACCCTCTTTATTAACATCAATAATGTCATAATTGTCACCATTCTTAATAGCTTCACGATAAACAAAATATTTCGCAATTAGTTTTTCATTAGTGACAATAGTTCATCCATCGGTAGCATTATCAATAATACCAACAATTTTAATATTCATATCTTTAATTCAAAACATATTAAAATTATTAATAATATCACCGACTTGATATTGATGCTGATAATATTCAGCATAACTACGAGAAACAAGAACTGGTAATATGCGACGCTTAGCATCATAATCATTAGGATTATTAAAGTAAAGTTGATCAATGTATTGGTCACTATGTTTAATATTTAATATGTCTTGAAAAGATTTTTGATTTACACCATAAACAAAGGCATTAAATCCTGAATTAATCTTTTGAATCGCGTTTAATGTGGGAACATTGAAATAATAACGATTCATCAAATAATCTTGTGTATTATCATATTCTACATAATTAAGGGTTAAATCAATATTTTCAATATTAATATTAATATTGGTATTTTTAAAATCATCAATAATGTTTAAAAAACTCATAATGTCTTTAAAATTAAATTCAGATGGTATTTTTTTACTAAGTTCAATAATTAATTTCCGATTTTTTAAAATAATAGCTATTGTGTCACTACTAACATTAAATTTATATCGTTCAGGAATTTTTATTTGTAACGCTTTAAGACGATTAAATCATTTCATAAGTTGGTTTTGTTTATCAACATTTAACTTTTGAAATATTTGAATAAGACTAATATTAGGATTTTCATTTACGATTTTTTCAACGACAGCGAAAATTTCTTTTAACTTCTCATTGTCAATAGTATTAAAAACACGATAAATAGTTGCTTTTTTAGTATCAGGTTTTATTTCTTCATCTTGTCAATCAACGAGATAATATGCAAATTCTCTATTTGAATTGTGGTTATAAATATTAGATGTCTGAGAACCAATTATATCTTGTAAAGCAATATACTCATATTGTTGATTGTAAAAATAAGCAGTCGTTGCCGATTGTTTTGTATTGTTAGCATTAAATTGGTCATAATCAGTAATATTACGATATTGTTCATTATAGCTGTTACTGCCAGCAACTTTTCATTCGGAATGAAAACTATCAATTTTATGATTCATTGTATCCACAGTTAAATATTGTAAAAATAAAATAAACGAAGCTAATAACAAAATACTACCACTTACTAATCATTTTCCAAATGATTTAGTAAAAAAAGCTACTGAAAGACGAAATGAAAACGGAAATTTAACTACTAATGATTTAAAAAAATGTGCTGCTAAATAACCTTTACTACTATTGGAAGCATAAATTAATTGTAGTACGGGCATTCGTAAAAGAAAGGTTGTTAATCCTCAACAAACAAAAGTAAATAACAATGGTAAAAAGATAAAAAATATTAATAAAATTTTAATATCAAAATAAATCGTTACAATGCCAAAATTATAAATTAACATTGCTCCTGAAAATTGCTTTTGAAATAATAATGAAATGCCAAATCCTAAAATAGCCGCTAAAGATGTAATAATAAAAATTGAACCAATAAAATTAAACGAAATTTGTCAACCTTTATAACCAAATGATTTTAAAATTCCAATTTGAGTGCGTTGGTCATTAATTTCTTTACGAATAAAAAAAGATACAATTAAAACTAATGCTGACATTGAAATAAAAGTTAAAGCAATAAAAACAATACTTTGAATAATTAAATTACTTATTAATTCATCACTTATAACTTTAATAAAATTCTTATTAACATCTTCAATTAAAGTTTTTTCTTTTAATTGCTTGTAAATATCTTTTTGAGCTTGAACTTCATCACCACTAATTGTTAAATAAATATTAGAATTTTCAAAACTACTTTTAGTATCATTACGAAAATGATCATCAAATAAAAGATCAAGGGTAGTATAAATTACGCCATTATCTTTAGGACTTAACTGTTCGGGAATTACTGTTTGAATTAAACTATTTTTTTGAATAAACTTTGTTGTATAACTATTTCCGATACCGACAACAATAAATTTATTATTTTTAATTATAAATGAATCATTAATTTTAATATTATGGACATAACTATAAGTCTCACTAATAACAATTTCATCATTTCTTATCGGAATTCGTCCTTTAACAATACTAACAGGATTATTATTAATTAATCCAATATTTTCTAAATCAAAACTAGGAACAATATCAAATTCCTGACCATTATTATTTTGAATGCGTCCTTTAAAAAATAATGAACTTTTAATATTTTGAGAGTTTGTTGCCATTAAAATTCGCCAATTACGAATGCTAGTTTCACGAAGTGGAACTTTATCACTATCTTTATTTTGAGTGGTGACAATTAAATGGATTGAACAAAGCATTGGATCAATAAAAGGCTCTTGTTTATTTTGATTTTCAATTTGACAATTAAAACCTTCATTTTCAAGTTTTGCTAACATTAGCATTAATTTAGCATTATTATTTTCAAAAGGAATGCTAGTGTGTTCTGTTAAATCAATAGTTGTATTGCTACTATCATTAATTAACTTTAATTCTGAGGGATTAGAAATACGATGTGTTGGTCGCAAAGAATTTTTATAGATTAAATCATACTTTGATGTAATTTGTTGATTGTTAGCAAACATGGCACTAAAAATACTAATTGCTAGCACCAGCAAAATTAGTAAACCAATATATTGTAAAAATCGTTTCTTAATAGAACGAAAAGAGTTTTTTAAAAGAACAAACATCTACTTAACCCCTTATTTGGCAACACTGACAATAAAGTGAATATTATTGGGTTTAATCAATATTGATTCATTAATATTATTAATAATGTGGTTTTGCAAATGCTCGCAAAGAGTTTCTAAATTTGTCTCTTTATTTACTTTTAAAACTATTGATACCACTCATTGCTCACTAAAAAAATTAATTTTAATATTTTTTCTCTGAATATCTAATGCTGGAAATGATTTTAAATATGAAATTAATAATTTTTTAATAACTAATTGACTAATTTGCAAAGTACCACTTTTATTTGTCAGAACAGTTAACTTCACGATATCACTCCAAAAATCCACTACTTTAAATTTTTAATATTTAATATTTTATTTTCCAATTTCTAAAATTTTAACTTTATATTTTGTTTCTTTACCTTTAATTTCAACAATATCATTAACACTACGATCAAAAATGGCTTTAACTAAGGGAGTCTCATTAGAAATTTTATTTTCAAAAGGATCAGCCTCCACAGTACCAACAACTTTAAATGTTGATTTATCATTAGTTTCTAAATTAAGAATAGTTACTATTGAACCAATTCTAATGGTTTTAGTTCCTTGACGATCAGTAGCAATAACTTTAGCTCGTGCTAAAGTATCTTCAATTTCTTTAATTCGACCTTCAACTTCAGCTTGGCGATTTCTTGCTGATTCATACTCAGCATTTTCTGATAAGTCACCTTGGTTTCGCGCTTCAACTAATTCTTTAATTACTTGTGGACGAATAATATTGATTAACTCATTTAATTCTTGATTTAATTCTTCTTTACCTTCTTTAGTTAACAAAATTTCATTATTGTTATTATTTTCCATTACTTTGTCTCCTTTATTCAATATGTATTATAACATATATTATTTGTCTTTTTTTGCTTTTGCAAGATGTTGTAAATAATCAAAATAGTTTTGTAAAATTAATTGAGCTGCTAATTTATCTTTATTCATTTTTCGTTTTTTCCGTGAAACATTAGCAGTTAACATTATTTGATTAGCCGATCGTGATGTTAATCTTTCATCTCATAAAATAATTTCGCAATTAGTTTTTGTTTTTAGTTGCAAAACAAAATCTTCAACCATTATTGTTGTTGTACTTTTAGTTCCATTCATATTTAAGGGATGACCAACAATAATTATATCAGGATTTTCTTGTTTAATAAATTGTAATACTAAATTAATAGCTTGAGAAAAATTATATTCAGGAAAATTAATTGTTGTTTTTGATAAACTAATAATTCCTTGACCAATAGCTAAACCAATTGTTTTGCTACCCACATCTAAGCCTAAATATTTCATAACGCATCTTCTTGTTTTAATTGTTGTAATAATTCTTGCATTTTTATTTCATTATTAAATCCACCTAAAGCTAATTGCATATTTCCGCCACCAGAACCTTGACATTGTTTTGTTAAAGATTTAACAATTGTAACGGCACTTAATCCTTCTTTAATTAAAGATTCACTAACAACTACTAATAACGAATTTTTTGTATTAATATTTTTATTAGTAAAAATAATTACTAATTTATTATCTAATAACCGATATTTATCCGCTAATAACTTTAAAGTAGCAATCGCAAGATCATTAAATTGATAAATTAAAATATTATATGTTGGCAATGAAATAATTTCCAGATTTTGATATTGATTAATTTGTTCTTTAATTAGTTTTTGTTCAGCTTTTTTTTCTCATTTTTTAAAAGCAATTTGAAGTTCATAATATAATGTACGCAATTGTTTTCATATATCATTACTAATATTATTCATACTAGTAATGGTATTAAATAGTTGTTCAAGATAACTATCTGTTAATAAATTTTTATTATATTTTGCGAATTTTTCAGCACTTTTTGTTTTTAAATCTTTAATTTGTTCATCATAATAATTATTAATTGTTTGTTTTGATGTTAAAGCTTGAAAACGATAAATACCAGTTCCTTTGGATTCAATACTAGTAATTAATAATTGTTCAATATCACCTGTATATTTAACATGTGTTCCCCCACATAATTCAATAGAATAATTACCAAACTTAACAACACGAACTTCTTTGTCATATTTCTCGTTAAAAAAAGCCATAGCATTCATTTTAATTGCTTCATCATAACTAGTAATATAAATTTCACAACTATCATTTTGTGCAATTCATTTAGTAACTAAATCATTAATAGCTTGTAAATTTTGGGTTGTAATTTCTTTATTGTAAGCAATATCTAGGCGTAAATATTGATAGTTATTAAATGAACCAATTTGCATGGCATCAGCACCTAAAATTTCTCTAATCGCTGAATGCAATAAATGAGTTCCCGAATGATTTTTCATTCCATAATTACGATGATGATGATTAATAACAGCACAAACAATATCATTAGTTTTTAAAGTACCGTTAACTTGGATCCGATGAATATGTTGCTTATTGGGTGCTAATTTGACATCAATAACTTCACCAAGCATTGTGGCATTACTAATTATTCCTGTATCGTTAGCTTGACCACCTTTTTCAGCATAAAATGGTGTGGCATCAAGTATCACATCAACAATATCATCTTTAACTGATGTTAACATTTCTTCACCATAAAATAAAGCTACGACTTTAGCTTGCGGATTTTCTTCTACTTCGTAACCAATAAAAATGCTAGGGATTTTTAAATCTAATAATAATTTATTTTGCATATCCATCGCTTCAATTTGTTGATTACTTCGTGCATTACGAGCATCTTTTCTTTGTTCTTCTAATAATTCATTATATCTTACTAAATCAATAGTAATTTTTTTTTCACTTGCTAACTCAATAGTTAAATCAATCGGAAAACCATAAGTATCATATAGTTTAAAAGCATTTTCAGCCGTAATTGTTTTTTCTTCAATTAGCATTTCATTAAAATGATTAAGACCTTGTTTTAGATTATTAAAAAACTTTTCTTCTTCCTTTTTAACAGTACTAGTAATAATCTCTTGTTTTGCTTCTAAATGAGGATAATAATCTTTCATCAAGTTAACAACAATAATAACTAATTTATATAAAAACGGTTCATTAATGTTCAATTTATGACCATAAACCATTGCTCGACGAATTAAACGGCGAATAACATAACCGCGATCTTTATTACTAGGAAAAACACCATCACCAATAGCAAAAGAAACCGCTCTAATATGGTCACTAATAACTTTAAAGGCAACATTAATTTTTGTTTGTTCATTAGGTTTTTCAAAAATATTATTTGGAACATAAGAAACTTTAACTAATTTAGTAATGCCTTCAATTATCGGTAAAAATAAATCAGTTTCAAAATTAGTAGGTACTTCTTGGATTATACAAGCTAATCGTTCTAAACCTGCTCCTGTATCAATATTTTTACGAGGTAAATCATGATAATTACCTTGCCCATCATTATTACTGTCTGAAAAAACAATATTTCAAATTTCTAAATAACGATCATTTTCAATATCATCTTGCAATAACTTCAAACCATAGTTTTCTTTATCTCAAGCAGTTCCCCGATCATAAAAAATTTCCGTATTTGGACCACAAGGACCCTGACCCATATCTCAAAAGTTGGTATCACGACTCCCTAAAATAATCCGACTTGAATCTAAACCAATAACTTCTTTTCAAATTTTAATGGTATCAGTATCATCTAGAAAAACAGTAACAACCAGTTTATTAGCATCAATACCTAATCATTGTTTACTAGTTAAAAATTCTCAAGCAAAAACAATAGCTTCTTTTTTAAAATAATCACCAATTGAAAAATTACCTAGCATTTCAAATAAAGTATGATGTCTTGCTGTGTAACCAACATTTTCAATATCATTAGTTCGCAAGGCCTTTTGTGAATTTACTAATCGTTGATGAGGTGGAGCTTTTCTACCATCAAAATACGGTTTTAAGGCTGCAACGCCAGAATTAATTCATAATAATGAATTGTCATTAACAGGAATTAATGATGCACTAGGTAAAGCATAATGACCATTTTTAATAAAGAAATTAAGAAATTTCTGTCTAATCTCACTAGTTGTTAAGTATTTCATTAATTTATACCCCTTTAATTTAAAATTTATAAAAGCAATTTCTTATTATAAATATCGTTAGCAACTGCTTTAATTGTTGCTATTGTTGGTACCGCAATAATCATTCCTCAAATACCAATAATTGCCCCAAAAATAGAAATTCCCATTAATATTGTCACCGGATGTAATTTGGTTACTCGTCCAAAAACTTTTGGATAAACAAAAGCATTTTCAATTAATTGAACAATAAATGCACCAACTACAGCAACAATCATTGGTACCCAACTAACTAATTCATTTGTTCCTGATGGTGCTACTAAAGCATCTAATACTCCCGCTAAAGCAATGGGAACCATTCCAATAAATGGTCCCACATAAGGGACAATATTAGCAAAAGTCATAAATAAACCTAATACCGCAAAAGAACTTTTATATGTGGAACCACCCGCCACATAACCAGCAATAACTATCATAATAGTTGTAAAAGTAAACATATAACTCATATCAATTAATA
Organism: Spiroplasma endosymbiont of Tipula paludosa; assembly: GCF_964264785.1. NCBI lineage: Bacteria > Bacillati > Mycoplasmatota > Mollicutes > Entomoplasmatales > Spiroplasmataceae > Spiroplasma > Spiroplasma endosymbiont of Tipula paludosa. The sequence goes on along the minus strand of NZ_OZ183484.1, from coordinate 768,632 downwards.
TTCCGCGACCATAACCAAATAAAGATTTTTGCAAAGCATTAGCAATAATTTCTTTGCGTTTAATATTTTTCCCAGGAATTAATTGCGTTTTTAAAAAATTAGTAAATGATTTATCGCCACCTAACAAAAACATTGTAATCATAATCGTAATAAATAAACCATAAAAAATACTAGCTATCGTTCAAAAATAGCGATTAAGAAAAATATTAGTTAAATTGGAGGCTGTTGTATAACCATAAATTGTATTAATAATATCAACTAAAAAAGTTGCTGAAAAAAATCATTGTGCTGTGGCGCCAAAACTAAATAGTAACTGATACATTTTCCCTAATTTGTTACCATCAAAAGCATCACCAATTTTTGCATTATTAATTACAACTTCATTTACTATATTTAAATCATTGTCATCTATAGTAATGTTATTTGCTATTAACCATGCTTTGATTTCAGTATATAAATTTTTAAAATATTCACTAACACTATCTAATGATGGTTGTTTTAAGTAGCGCAAATAATCAACAACAAATTTATTAGTTGAATCCAAATAAATACCATAGTCATTGCGTAATTTTGTTAATAAAATTTCCCAAGCACCTTTTTTATCAATAAGTGCTTTAGTTTTAATTTGACCTAATATGTCTTGTCAATTATCTTTTATTGGTGTTCAATCAACATTAGTTTGTAATCGTCATTGTTCAGTTTCTGTATCATAAGCAAAACCAAAGATATGTGATAAAAGTGATTTATTTTGATCAACACCTGTACCTTTTCAATTATCTAATCTTTCTTTAATAACTGTACTATCACCTAAGAACTGACTAATAAAACTTACAAATTGGTCAATAAATAATCAAAGCAAAAAAACAATAATAAAAATACCAATTATTAGAGAAATAAAAAAAGTTAAATATTTTGCCACAGTTTTATTAAACTTTAATTTAATCAAACGATAAATTAACGGATTCAAACCTCAAATCACAGCTAATGCTAATCCTAACGGAATAAAAGCTAAAATAACATTAAGAATAATTTGATCAGCACCCGTAAGTTTTAATAATAAAAGAACTACTAAACAAATTAAAATTATAAATAATCATCTTGTTCATTTGTGGTCAAAACTAATAGTAAATTTGGAAGAATTACCTTTACTGTTACCATTATTCGTTTTTATTTCAATGTTTTTAGTATCTGTTCTTTCCATTTTACAAATCGTTCCTTAAAATATTTTAAAAAATAAATTTACAATTAAAATTATATCATAAGAAATTAAATTTATTAAGAATACCTAAATGGTGGTTGTGTAAAAAATTATTTGTTTTAATAATTAATATTTGATAATATAACTACATAAGATTACTTTAGATTTTTCTATTAAATTTACTAAAAAACAGAGAAAGGTTAATTTAGGATGCTAAAATTTTTGCAGTTTTTCTTCATACCTATTATTATTTCAATAAATTCAAATAACTTCAATAAATTAATAAATAAAAGTGAATATATTGACTTTAAAATTGAAGAAAAAACTGTTTTTCAATATTTAATCAATCTTTTCAATCGCAATGAAAAAATTCAAATTTATAACTATAATGATTCTAACTATGACTATCAAAAAACTATTGAAGATAATCTAAAAAAACAAATTATTAATATTATTAATAAAAAACCCTTTGTAAAGATTAGCGATTCTTCTGGTGATAAAATTTACTTTATTAAACGCCAAATTGTAAAGTTAAGTGCAACTAAATTATTTTTCTAACCAAATATTCGATTGGCGAAAGATAATTTAGTATTTTTCTTGGTCTTTGGTTTAAAGACAATATAAATTTATGAACTGCATTTTTAGTAGTGTTTGAAAAATTAAATTTTTTAGGAAATTTTTCTCTAATTAAACCATTAGTATTTTCATTAGTACCTCTTTGTCAAGGTGAATATGCATCAGCAAAATAAATTTTCACATTTAAATTTTTTTCAAGTTGTTGTCAATTAGCAAATTCTTTACCCCTATCAAATGTTATAGTCTTAACAAGATTATTTGGAAGAATTGATAAATAATGACTAATATTTTTGTTAATAACTTTAGTAGTTCTATTTTCAACTAATATTGCTAAAGTAAATCTTGATGTTCTTTCAACTAAAGTTATTAAACATGATTTACTTTTACCTCGTGATGATACTACAGTATCACCTTCTCAATGGCCAAGAGTTATGCGATTATTAACATTTCGTTCTTTAATGGATTTACCATTAAATTTACCCCGATTTTCTTGAGATTTTCGTTTCTTACCTTTTCTTCTTAAATTTTTATTAGTAACTTTTTCAAGTAATCCAGAATAAATTCAATTGTAAATTGTTTTAAAACTAATAATTCATTCTTGATGAAAATTTTTAATTCTGCCATAAATTTGTTCAGGCGATCAACCTAATAATAATTTTTGTTGTACATATTTTACTAATTCTCTATTTTTAAATTTATGAAAATAAACATGTAATTGTTTTCTATTTTCTGCTTTATTTTGTGCAATTAATGAAAAATAATGATTATTATCTTTATTTCTATTAACTTCTCGATTAATAGTACTAATACTTCGATTAAGATTTTTAGCTATTTCACTAATTTTTACTTTAAATTTCAATTGATTCTCAATATAAATTCTTTCATCTATGCCAAGATGTTTGTATCCCATATAAAAACTCCTTAAATTTACTTTTTCTAAAATAAACTTAGCATCATGAAATTTTTATATGAAATCTTTTGCAATTTTATTTACTTGCACTTACAAGTATAATTCAGCAAATCAAATACACTTATAAATCCAAAATTAGAATTAATTGCCGATTCAGGCTATCAAGGTTTGCAAAATGTTCATAAAAATACATTATTGCCAATTAAAAAGAGTAAAAATAATCCCTTAAATCCAGATAAAAAGGAATATAATAGCTTTTTAAGTAAAGTTAGAATTGCCATTGAACATGTTTTTGCTAGATTAAAAAGATTTAAAATACTAGTTTATCGTTATCGCAATAAGATTAGAAGATTTGGATTACGATTTAACTTAATTTCAGGAATATATAATTTTGAATTAAGCTAGTTATAGTTATGTACCAAGTCTAAAAAGTAAATTTAAGGAGTTTTTATATGGGATACAAACATCTTGGCATAGATGAAAGAATTTATATTGAGAATCAATTGAAATTTAAAGTAAAAATTAGTGAAATAGCTAAAAATCTTAATCGAAGTATTAGTACTATTAATCGAGAAGTTAATAGAAATAAAGATAATAATCATTATTTTTCATTAATTGCACAAAATAAAGCAGAAAATAGAAAACAATTACATGTTTATTTTCATAAATTTAAAAATAGAGAATTAGTAAAATATGTACAACAAAAATTATTATTAGGTTGATCGCCTGAACAAATTTATGGCAGAATTAAAAATTTTCATCAAGAATGAATTATTAGTTTTAAAACAATTTACAATTGAATTTATTCTGGATTACTTGAAAAGGTTACTAGTAAAAATTTAAGAAGAAAAGGTAAGAAACGAAAATCTCAAGAAAATCGGGGTAAATTTAATGGTAAATCCATTGAAGAACGAAATGTTAATAATCGCATAACTCTTGGCCATTGAGAAGGTGATACTGTAGTATCATCACGAGGTAAAAGTAAATCATGTTTAATAACTTTAGTTGAAAGAACATCAAGATTTACTTTAGCAATATTAGTTGAAAATAGAACTACTAAAGTTATTAACAAAAATATTAGTCATTATTTATCAATTCTTCCAAATAATCTTGTTAAGACTATAACATTTGATAGGGGTAAAGAATTTGCTAATTGACAACAACTTGAAAAAAATTTAAATGTGAAAATTTATTTTGCTGATGCATATTCACCTTGACAAAGAGGTACTAATGAAAATACTAATGGTTTAATTAGAGAAAAATTTCCTAAAAAATTTAATTTTTCAAACACTACTAAAAATGCAGTTCATAAATTTATATTGTCTTTAAACCAAAGACCAAGAAAAATACTAAATTATCTTTCGCCAATCGAATATTTGGTTAGAAAAATAATTTAGTTGCACTTAACTTTACAATTTGGCATTTTTAATTCGCATTTTTATTTTGGCATAAATTTTATAAGAAAAATATGCCGATAGCATTATGCTGATAATAATAAACATTAGTCCAATTGCAATATTCATTTTTAAACTCCTTTAAAATAGTTATAATTCATATCTTTTTTGTTGTTTTCTTTTTCGACAATGAAGAAACTTAATAATTCTTGTCCTTTAATTAACTTGGTTTCTTGCTCTTGTTGATTAATTGAAATTACTTGATATTTACTATCTTTTATTATTCCAATACAAATAGAATTTTCGTATTTTCCTTTATAAACAAATCGCTTTGGAAACCAAATGCCGATTTGTTCATTAAATCAGGGAATTTTTGGTGCTTTAATAAGCATTGCGTTTTGTGTTTCTTTTAAAAGATATTTCTTAGTATTTAAGAAAATGTTTTCAATGTTTTTCATAGTAAGTTACCTTTCTTATAGATAAACTAAGTTATATTAACTAAGTTAGTTAACTTAGTTTTTTAAACACTTATATATCGCAGATTTAAGTGTTTAACAAGCTTTGTTATTAAATTTTGTTTTTTAATTAGATAAAGATTTTAATAATTTTAAACTTAGCATACCCCTATATAGAAATTTCTACACTTTAATATCCGCATCCTACCCTTGGAACTAATTTAATAGCGTGTATATTTTTAGGAAATCCACCCATTCATTTTTTTATTGCAAAATGAAACAAATTGCTATAGCTAATAGGGTGTTATCTATCAACTGGTAAACTTCTTTCGGTTATGGCGACCACCCACAATTTATCGTGCTTTAATACATACCAACATTATTAATTCACTTGTATTTAATTTTCAAAGAACAAAATTTTAACACCTCATAAAATAAAAAGACAATCACTGCTGACTGTCTTAATACTTATTCAAATATTTTCCTACCTAACAAAACTTTATGCGTCCGAATAGCAATCGCATTAAATACCGATATTGTCAATAATCCAGATTCAAATTTTATTTGATATCGTGAGTCTGGTAAGTTCGCTTTAAAGAATGAAAGCAATATAACAGAAAGGTTGGAACCAATTGACAAAACATCAAAAGCAAAAGCACTTGAAAATACTAATGATGAATGTTGTACAAAACAACTTGAAGAAGATGGAAATATTAAATTGGATAAAGCAAGAAATCACTCTGTATTTAATGAAAGAGATTTACATTCCGTTGTTGTCAAATTTTTACATAATTCTGCTTTTAATATTTCTAGTAAAACAATTTTTCATGAACTTTCAAGTAAAAAAGTTTCTGGTAAAAATAAATGATTGCATCCTGATATTGTTGGCGTTCATTTTCCATTTAATGATTTTAGTAAAAAAACTTTAAAGTTACAAAAGGAATATTTAGGATCTTTGAAAACAAAGTTTTATTCATTTGAATTAAAAAAAGAATTAAGTTTTGCTAATCTTCGTGAATCTTATTTTCAAGCAGTATCAAATTCATCTTGAGCCAATGAAGGGTATTTAGTAGCCTTAAAAATTTCTGAAAGTAATGACTTTATTAATGAATTAAAAAGACTTAATGATGCTTTTAATATTGGTGTTATTAAGCTAAATCCTAATAATATTAAGCAAAGTATTATTTTATTTCCAGCAAAAGAAAAAGAAACTCTTGATTGAGCAACAATTGATCGCTTAGTTACTGAAAATTCTGATTTTAAAGATTTTGTTAGAATTGTTATTCAATCATTACAAGCAAATACCATTGTTGGTAATTTTGATAAGGTACTAACAGATGCCGAATATGAAAATTATATTAATGAAAAACATATTAGACTTGGTACATAACCTTTAATTTTATCTACTATTTTGATAATATTATTTACTAGGTGAAGTACAAATGTTAGATAAATACAAAGACGAAAATGAATTTTATAGTCTAATAGGCATAAAATATAAAACTTTCATGAAAATGGTAGAAATTTTAAAAGAAGCTAAAGCTAAACAAAAACAAATTGGTGGTAGACCAAATAAATTATCAATAGAGCAAAGATTACTTATGACTTTAGAATACTGAAAAGAATATAGTACATATCGTATTATTGCAAAAAAATATAATATTAGTCATGTTAGTTGTATTCGTAATATCTTTTGAGTTGAAAATACTCTAATAAAAAATAGTCACTTTCATATACCTGGCAAAAAGATATTATTGGAACATAAAGTTACTAATAATAATTTATTAGCAATTGATGCTACAGAAATTCCAATTGAAAGAATTAAAAAAAACTAAAATTATTATTTTCTGGTAAGAAAAGGCAACATTCATTAAAATCACAAATAATTATTGATTTATTTAACAATAAAATTATTTCAGTAGATTTTTGTTATGGCAGTATTCATGATTATAAGTTATTTTTAAAATCAAATACACTTATAAATCCAAAATTAGAATTAATTGCCGATTCAGGCTATCAAGGTTTGCAAAATGTTCATAAAAATACATTATTGCCAATTAAAAAGAGTAAAAATAATCCCTTAAATCCAGATAAAAAGGAATATAATAGCTTTTTAAGTAAAGTTAGAATTGCCATTGAACATGTTTTTGCTAGATTAAAAAGATTTAAAATACTAGTTTATCGTTATCGCAATAAGATTAGAAGATTTGGATTACGATTTAACTTAATTTCAGGAATATATAATTTTGAATTAAGCTAGTTATAGTTATGTACCAAGTCTATTAAAGAATAATAAAATATTTGAATTAAGCATATTTTCTATTTAATAGAAAATATGCTTTCTTTTATGCTAAAATTAGTAATAACGGTGGTAAAGATATGGAAAAAAATTCACAGCATAATATAAGAGAAAGCATAATTTTTTTTATCTATCAACAACAATTATTAAATTATGACTTAGAAACAATTATTAAAGAAATTAAAGAAAATGAAGAAGATTTTAATACGGAAATTACTAATAATTTAATCCATCTTTTCGAACAACGAGAAATTATAATTAAAATTATTAATAAGTACTTAAAAGTAGGGTGACATTTTTCTAAATTATCTAATTTAGAGCAAGGGATTTTATTGTGAGCAACTTATGAATTACTGATTTTAAAAGAAAATTCAGCAATTATTATTAATGAAGCAGTTCTTATTACTAAAAAGTATTTCATCAATAGTGAATATAAATATATTAATGGCATTTTGCAAAGTATTGCTGATAATGAGAAAAAAAACTAACAAGGATGACAACTATGGAAAATGAATTATTGAAGAAATCTATTAAATTAGCAAAGAAAACATTAATTAAAACCATAAAACAAACCAATAATCCAGAAATTATCCAAGATGGTTTGTATATTTTAAATGTTGTTACTAAACATAGTATTTTTATGCAAGCATTAGGTCTATTAATTGTTAATGAAAAATTAAGTCCCGAGTTATTTATTCGTCATTTAATTTCTTGCAAAGCTATAGTTTGTAGTCAAATTTATCTTTTTGATTTAGAAATTAAAAAAATTAAAAATCTGAAAGTAATTAATGAATTTTTTCAAAACTTAGCAGTTAGTTCTGCAATTAAATCACCAATTGAATTACAATTACAAGATACCTATAATAGTAAAATTAAAAATATTGACGAGTTAAAAGGTTTAGAATTAATAAGAAATGAAAAATTTTATCTTCTCGCCCATCTGATTGGTAATTCATTTGAATCGGTAGCAATTTTTAATCACAAAGAAAATAACAAAACTTATTATTATAATTTTGGTTTTTATTTAGCATTATATTTTTTATTACATCGTGAAACCTTAGCCCGAAAAGCTAAAATTCCTTCTTTATTAGACCAATTACCAACACAAAATCTTTTAATTGTAAAGCTTAATATTATGGAAAAATATATTAATGCTATTGCTACAATATATCCTTTAGAATTTAACGAATTTATTATCCTCAATAACAAATCAATAAACAAAATGAAAAATTTATCGTAAGTGAAGAACAACAATGAAAAAAATCCGATTAGATATATTATTAGTTCAAAAAGAATTATTTCATTCTCGAACTGAAGCTCAAAGTGCCATTATTAATCATCAAGTACTTGTAAATGAGGAATTAATTATTAAGTCAGGAACTTTAGTTGCCCTTAACAGTATTATTAGAATAAAAAAACAAGATAATCAATTTGTTTCTCGTGGGGGATATAAATTAAGTAAAGCTCTTAAAGCGTTTAATATCAATTTAGAAAATCTTGTATGTTTAGATATCGGTTCTTCTACGGGTGGTTTTACTGATTGTATGTTACAAAATCAAGCAAAATTGGTTTATAGTTTAGATGTCGGTACTAATCAATTAGCTTGAAAATTACGAATTCACCCCCAAGTAATTGTTATGGAAAACACTAATTTTCGTTATGTTAAGAAAGAAATGTTTAAAAAAAATATTAGTTTTTGTGCTATTGATGTTGCCTTTATTTCATTAACAAAAATTATTCCGGTTTTAACAGAAATTTTAATGCCCCAAGGTCAATTAGTTTGTTTAATTAAACCACAATTTGAAAGTAGGAAAACGCAAATTGAAAAGGGGGGCGTTGTTAAAAACCCCATAGTGCATTATCAAGTATTAAATAATTTAATTGCTTTTTTTAAAGAATATGGTTTTTCTTTACAAGGTTTAATTTATGCTGAATTATACTTGTAAGTGCAAGTAAATAAAATTGCAAAAGATTTCATATAAAAATTTCATGATGCTAAGTTTATTTTAGAAAAAGTAAATTTAAGGAGTTTTTATATGGGATACAAACATCTTGGCATAGATGAAAGAATTTATATTGAGAATCAATTGAAATTTAAAGTAAAAATTAGTGAAATAGCTAAAAATCTTAATCGAAGTATTAGTACTATTAATCGAGAAGTTAATAGAAATAAAGATAATAATCATTATTTTTCATTAATTGCACAAAATAAAGCAGAAAATAGAAAACAATTACATGTTTATTTTCATAAATTTAAAAATAGAGAATTAGTAAAATATGTACAACAAAAATTATTATTAGGTTGATCGCCTGAACAAATTTATGGCAGAATTAAAAATTTTCATCAAGAATGAATTATTAGTTTTAAAACAATTTACAATTGAATTTATTCTGGATTACTTGAAAAGGTTACTAGTAAAAATTTAAGAAGAAAAGGTAAGAAACGAAAATCTCAAGAAAATCGGGGTAAATTTAATGGTAAATCCATTAAAGAACGAAATGTTAATAATCGCATAACTCTTGGCCATTGAGAAGGTGATACTGTAGTATCATCACGAGGTAAAAGTAAATCATGTTTAATAACTTTAGTTGAAAGAACATCAAGATTTACTTTAGCAATATTAGTTGAAAATAGAACTACTAAAGTTATTAACAAAAATATTAGTCATTATTTATCAATTCTTCCAAATAATCTTGTTAAGACTATAACATTTGATAGGGGTAAAGAATTTGCTAATTGACAACAACTTGAAAAAAATTTAAATGTGAAAATTTATTTTGCTGATGCATATTCACCTTGACAAAGAGGTACTAATGAAAATACTAATGGTTTAATTAGAGAAAAATTTCCTAAAAAATTTAATTTTTCAAACACTACTAAAAATGCAGTTCATAAATTTATATTGTCTTTAAACCAAAGACCAAGAAAAATACTAAATTATCTTTCGCCAATCGAATATTTGGTTAGAAAAATAATTTAGTTGCACTTAACTTTACAATTTGGCTTATAGTCCAATCGTTGGCCACAAGAAAGGAAATATTGAATATTTAGCTCATTTATCTTTCAATAACCTTTTACAAAGCAAAGAAATTAATGTTATAAAATTAGTAGATGATGCTTTTAATACCCTTAAAAATCCCACCAAATAGATTTTATATTAACTAAAAAGGATAAGTTAAAAGATGAAAGTAATATTTTATATTGATATGAATGCTTTTTTTGCTAGTTGTCATCAAGTTATTGATCCAAGGATTGTTTCCAAACCTATTGTTGTTAGTAGTCAATCCAGAAGAGCAATTGTTGCTTCAGCTAACTATGAAGCGAGAAAATATAATATTAAAACTGCCATGCCCTTATATCAAGCAAAAGCGTTATGTCCGACATTAATTTGTATTAACATCAATCGTAAACTTTATATTGAGTATTCACATAAAATTTTCAATTTATTAGTAAATAATTTTACCAATAAAGTAGAAATAACTTCGATTGATGAATACTGTTTAGACGCAACTAATATTTATCTTCAATACAATAATGCATTTGAATGCGCTAAAGCAATCCAAAACAATATTTTAAATTCATTAAATTTACCTTGTAGTATTGGAATTTCTTATAACAAATTTTTAGCTAAAATGGCATCAAAAGTTAATAAACCATTAGGAATATTTATTTTTAAACCTCATAATATCAAAACTAAACTATGACCACTAGATATTAAAGAACTATCTGGTATCGGCAAAAAAACAACTGAAAAATTAAAAAATATTAATATTAATACTATTGGTGACTTTGCAAATAGCACTAATAACTGAGCTTTACAAGAAATAATAGGGAAAGGTTATTTTGTTCTTCAACAAATAGCTCTTGGAAAAACATCAAACATTAATGATCAGATTAATTTTCAAGAGCAAAAATCAATTAGTCATGATTTAACATTTGAATATGATACTGAAAATATTGATGAAATTAAACAATATTTATTAGATTTAACTTGCAAAGTTGTTAGTCGTGCTAAAAGTAATTCATTAGTAGGGAAGATAATTACTTTCGCTTTCAAAACTAATCGTACTCAGTGAACATCTAAACGAATTTCATTAACTGATTATACCAATGATATTGATACCATTTATTCCTCGGTTTTATATTTATTTGAAACCATTTGAAACTATCATTCAATTCGTGCCATTAGAATTAATTTAGGAAAAACAGTTAATCAATATGACTTAAATATCCAACTTGAATTATTTAATCCCGCATTATCATCCGAGAAAAAATCACAAATGACCGTACAAGAGACAATAATTAAAAAAATAAATAGACAATGAAAACAAGAAATTAGTATGACTGGTAAAAAATATTTAGACAAAATTTATTCTAAAAACAATAATAGCTATGCTACTAAAAATAAAACTAAAAAATATAAATAATAATATAATGCTGAATTATACTTGTAAGTGCAAGTAAATAAAATTGCAAAAGATTTCATATAAAAATTTCATGATGCTAAGTTTATTTTAGAAAAAGTAAATTTAAGGAGTTTTTATATGGGATACAAACATCTTGGCATAGATGAAAGAATTTATATTGAGAATCAATTGAAATTTAAAGTAAAAATTAGTGAAATAGCTAAAAATCTTAATCGAAGTATTAGTACTATTAATCGAGAAGTTAATAGAAATAAAGATAATAATCATTATTTTTCATTAATTGCACAAAATAAAGCAGAAAATAGAAAACAATTACATGTTTATTTTCATAAATTTAAAAATAGAGAATTAGTAAAATATGTACAACAAAAATTATTATTAGGTTGATCGCCTGAACAAATTTATGGCAGAATTAAAAATTTTCATCAAGAATGAATTATTAGTTTTAAAACAATTTACAATTGAATTTATTCTGGATTACTTGAAAAGGTTACTAGTAAAAATTTAAGAAGAAAAGGTAAGAAACGAAAATCTCAAGAAAATCGGGGTAAATTTAATGGTAAATCCATTAAAGAACGAAATGTTAATAATCGCATAACTCTTGGCCATTGAGAAGGTGATACTGTAGTATCATCACGAGGTAAAAGTAAATCATGTTTAATAACTTTAGTTGAAAGAACATCAAGATTTACTTTAGCAATATTAGTTGAAAATAGAACTACTAAAGTTATTAACAAAAATATTAGTCATTATTTATCAATTCTTCCAAATAATCTTGTTAAGACTATAACATTTGATAGGGGTAAAGAATTTGCTAATTGACAACAACTTGAAAAAAATTTAAATGTGAAAATTTATTTTGCTGATGCATATTCACCTTGACAAAGAGGTACTAATGAAAATACTAATGGTTTAATTAGAGAAAAATTTCCTAAAAAATTTAATTTTTCAAACACTACTAAAAATGCAGTTCATAAATTTATATTGTCTTTAAACCAAAGACCAAGAAAAATACTAAATTATCTTTCGCCAATCGAATATTTGGTTAGAAAAATAATTTAGTTGCACTTAACTTTACAATTTGGCAATTAAATAAAAATGTCTTAAAATTTTAAGACATTTTTATTTATTACTCCCCTATTGCGGATAATCTTGTCTTCGTAATACAAGAAGATTATTTATATATATAAATATACTTCCTAAAATTAAAAATACTAAAAAGAAAATAATATAAGCAATAAAAAAGACTAGTCACCCATTAGGAGAAGTTTGTTGCACATTAAAAAAGAAATATGGATAATAACGAGTTCAATCATAATCATTATTGCCTTGTTCGGTTATGATTTTAATATGACCTCGTAATAATACAAAAAAACCATAAAACATTGGGTATAGATAATAAAGATAAAGATTTTTCTTTAAGTATTTTGATAATGAAATATATGATGATGGTGCAAATAATGAGTATACTAACATTAAAATTGGTAAACAAAAATGTTGAATATGAGTGGGAATTCAGTAATTACGATAAGCAAATTTTTTTGTTAAGTCGTTAATTGGTGGTGGACCAATAATAATAGCTACATAATAAGAAATCATTGCAATTACTAAAAATATATTAGTAAAATTACGAATATGAAAATTAGTCGCCCATTGTAAAGCAATATTAGGTTTTAAATAATAAATGATATTTAATAAACTATAAAATAATACAATTACTGTTGATTGCATACTTCAATAACCAAAAAAATCTCATGCTAAAACATCAGAAGAATATTCAGGATTTATTAATGCTTCATTGAAAACTAAAAATCAATAATGTCACGATAAACTTCCTAAAGAAACTATAAAAAATGATAATTGAACATAGAAATGGTAGTTTTGATACCATTTAGGATAATTATGAACACTGGTTAACATTTTTAAATTTTTCTCTCCTTCTCTTTTTGATTAATATTGGCACCAATTATTATTGGATAAAGTTTTAATCTATTGGATAATTTAATAAATAAATAAAATGAAATTTTTTTAATTGCCAAATTGTAAAGTTAAGTGCAACTAAATTATTTTTCTAACCAAATATTCGATTGGCGAAAGATAATTTAGTATTTTTCTTGGTCTTTGGTTTAAAGACAATATAAATTTATGAACTGCATTTTTAGTAGTGTTTGAAAAATTAAATTTTTTAGGAAATTTTTCTCTAATTAAACCATTAGTATTTTCATTAGTACCTCTTTGTCAAGGTGAATATGCATCAGCAAAATAAATTTTCACATTTAAATTTTTTTCAAGTTGTTGTCAATTAGCAAATTCTTTACCCCTATCAAATGTTATAGTCTTAACAAGATTATTTGGAAGAATTGATAAATAATGACTAATATTTTTGTTAATAACTTTAGTAGTTCTATTTTCAACTAATATTGCTAAAGTAAATCTTGATGTTCTTTCAACTAAAGTTATTAAACATGATTTACTTTTACCTCGTGATGATACTACAGTATCACCTTCTCAATGGCCAAGAGTTATGCGATTATTAACATTTCGTTCTTTAATGGATTTACCATTAAATTTACCCCGATTTTCTTGAGATTTTCGTTTCTTACCTTTTCTTCTTAAATTTTTACTAGTAACCTTTTCAAGTAATCCAGAATAAATTCAATTGTAAATTGTTTTAAAACTAATAATTCATTCTTGATGAAAATTTTTAATTCTGCCATAAATTTGTTCAGGCGATCAACCTAATAATAATTTTTGTTGTACATATTTTACTAATTCTCTATTTTTAAATTTATGAAAATAAACATGTAATTGTTTTCTATTTTCTGCTTTATTTTGTGCAATTAATGAAAAATAATGATTATTATCTTTATTTCTATTAACTTCTCGATTAATAGTACTAATACTTCGATTAAGATTTTTAGCTATTTCACTAATTTTTACTTTAAATTTCAATTGATTCTCAATATAAATTCTTTCATCTATGCCAAGATGTTTGTATCCCATATAAAAACTCCTTAAATTTACTTTTTCTAAAATAAACTTAGCATCATGAAATTTTTATATGAAATCTTTTGCAATTTTATTTACTTGCACTTACAAGTATAATTCAGCAATTATAAAACAAATAAAATAAATTATTATTAAATGCCCCAAAGTTCATAGTAATAATAAAAATCAATGTGAATAAATAGCAGAAATTAAAGAAATAAAAAAAGTTGCACGAAAATCACGACTAAAATCTAAAATATAAGTTAAAGCGATGCCACATGGCATCATTATTATTGTGGTATTAAATATATTATTACTTTTTAATCCAATTTTATTTTGCGAATTAGTTTCTAAAGTACTTAAAACTGTTAATAACAGAAAACTAATTAATAAATAATTTATACCAATAGTACTATGACTATAAAATATTAATTGACTAGTAAAATAAATAATAATAACTAAAAAAACTACCATTAACTGTCACATTAATAAATAATTATGTGCAAGTTTTTTTAAATAAAATGAACCTTGAAAATAATGAAAACATAAACCAATCATAAAAGCACAAAGAAAAAATATTCCTGCAATAACAGTAGGTTCTTCTAAACTATAAAAGAAATTGCTTCGTTGATATATTCCAATTTTAGAAATGTATTGGCAGTCATATATAAGAACAGTAATCGATAAAGCAATAACTATTACTAAAACAACTACTAATAATGTTATAAGCGTAATAGTAATCATTTTAGTTTTTCTAATGATATTTCCTTTAAATAATACGAGACGAATTAAATAACAAACCATAAAAAGTAATGTTACATAAATACTTCCGCGTTCATATGTTAAATAACTTAAAAAATCCATTATTGCTAAATATTGTTCTGGTAATCCTGTTCAATGACCATAAACACCAATAAAATTAATTACTACCATTAGCAACGCCATCATAATCATTAGTGAAATAATAAAAAATCATATTCAATGTGCTTGCTTTTTAGTTCATTTAAAACTAATACTAAAATATCCTAAAAGCATTACATTTAAAGTTAAAAAAATATTTTTAAGAACTAACAAATATTCTTCAAAATCAATCATAAAACTAGCAAAAAAAAGATTAGTTTGTAAAAATAAATATAAAATTGTTGTTGTAATAAATCCTATTTGTAAAATTACTTTATTATTTTTCATCTTGAAATACATCCAATATTCTACTTTGATAATTTCATCAAGGTTGAATTTCACCTAAAATATTTTTATAAGTTTTTAATATTGGTAATCCTAAAGCACTGGCAATTATTGGTGTTAGATCCATATTACTAATTTGATATCCCAATATGCCATTTTTTCTATTATGAGGATGATACATTATAAAAGGAATTTGTAATTCTAATGGTGCATAAAAAGTATGATTCTTACCAATATGTCCGTGATCAGAAACAAAAATTAATAAGTAATTATCATATTCTGCCCTTTTTAAAGCATTTAATATATTTTCTAGTCACATATCAACATTACTAAGCAAATACTGGTCATAATAACCGCTATTACTATATTTAGCGTGTGCTAATAAATCAGTACTAGCTAAATATAGAAATGATAACGGACCTAACTTTTTATCCTTAGTATCATTTAAAAATAAGTTAACAGCTGCTTGATCTATTTTTACTAACCGATC
Source organism: Spiroplasma endosymbiont of Tipula paludosa (assembly GCF_964264785.1). Lineage (NCBI taxonomy): Bacteria > Bacillati > Mycoplasmatota > Mollicutes > Entomoplasmatales > Spiroplasmataceae > Spiroplasma > Spiroplasma endosymbiont of Tipula paludosa. The sequence continues at coordinate 752,709 of NZ_OZ183484.1, read as the reverse complement.
GTATGACCCAGGCAAAGAATTATATATACTCATCCGATCTAGTTGTGTGTGTTGTAAAATATCTAAAACCTTATCTTGTTTAAAAAAACCCTCTTGATATTTTTTCTTTGAATTATTAATATTTTCCTTAATATTATCTTGAATATTAGCAGCAATTTTCTTGTTCCACGCCCTACTGGCATATTGGCGATATAATTCACTTTTTAAGATTACATCCATTGTAAAATCATAAGTCCCATAATATTGCGAAGAATTATGACTATTTTTTGTATTAAACATATCAATATACTTCATAATTGATAATGGTGGTACTTTTAATGGGTTTCAATAACATTTTGAATTATGATTATCAATTCATCAATTATCTTGGTCTTGTTGCAAATATTGACTACAATCGGTTACCTCGTGATTATTTCAGTGTTTTTTTTGAATATCATCACTAGTAGCAGTTAAGACCGAAGACCAATTAGAATCCGAATGAATTGTTCCATTATTTAATGCTGTTTTACTATAAATTCCTTTATTAATAATTTTTTGGAAATTAGGATATTTATTTTTAAATACATTAGCAGAAGATACACCATCAACACCAACAAGAATAACATTATCAACCGGTTTATTTAAATTTAAATTATTGCCAAATTGTAAAGTTAAGTGCAACTAAATTATTTTTCTAACCAAATATTCGATTGGCGAAAGATAATTTAGTATTTTTCTTGGTCTTTGGTTTAAAGACAATATAAATTTATGAACTGCATTTTTAGTAGTGTTTGAAAAATTAAATTTTTTAGGAAATTTTTCTCTAATTAAACCATTAGTATTTTCATTAGTACCTCTTTGTCAAGGTGAATATGCATCAGCAAAATAAATTTTCACATTTAAATTTTTTTCAAGTTGTTGTCAATTAGCAAATTCTTTACCCCTATCAAATGTTATAGTCTTAACAAGATTATTTGGAAGAATTGATAAATAATGACTAATATTTTTGTTAATAACTTTAGTAGTTCTATTTTCAACTAATATTGCTAAAGTAAATCTTGATGTTCTTTCAACTAAAGTTATTAAACATGATTTACTTTTACCTCGTGATGATACTACAGTATCACCTTCTCAATGGCCAAGAGTTATGCGATTATTAACATTTCGTTCTTTAATGGATTTACCATTAAATTTACCCCGATTTTCTTGAGATTTTCGTTTCTTACCTTTTCTTCTTAAATTTTTACTAGTAACCTTTTCAAGTAATCCAGAATAAATTCAATTGTAAATTGTTTTAAAACTAATAATTCATTCTTGATGAAAATTTTTAATTCTGCCATAAATTTGTTCAGGCGATCAACCTAATAATAATTTTTGTTGTACATATTTTACTAATTCTCTATTTTTAAATTTATGAAAATAAACATGTAATTGTTTTCTATTTTCTGCTTTATTTTGTGCAATTAATGAAAAATAATGATTATTATCTTTATTTCTATTAACTTCTCGATTAATAGTACTAATACTTCGATTAAGATTTTTAGCTATTTCACTAATTTTTACTTTAAATTTCAATTGATTCTCAATATAAATTCTTTCATCTATGCCAAGATGTTTGTATCCCATATAAAAACTCCTTAAATTTACTTTTTCTAAAATAAACTTAGCATCATGAAATTTTTATATGAAATCTTTTGCAATTTTATTTACTTGCACTTACAAGTATAATTCAGCCTTGCACTTACAAGTATAATTCAGCTAACTAAAAAATTAATCTTTTTATCACTATCAGAAATAATATCACGAGAATTTTTTTCTCTTAATTGAAATAATACCGTAACTTGCCCAAAACTTTTACCAGCAGCCGTTATTACTTTATCATTTCAATCGCTTTCATTAGGAACGATTAATAATTCATAATTGCCTTTATAAATATCTTTTGTTTTATTTTGTAAATAATTTATGAACTCAGACATAGTTGCAAGAGGTTCATTAATCATTGTTTTATTTTCAGGAAATATCCTTCCAAGTTCTGAATGAATATAATCTTTTATTTCTTCACCTGTTGAAGCCAAGACCTTAACAGTAATAGTTTTTGTTTCTAAAATTTCACAATTATGAATTGCTTGAATTTTAACTTGGACATCATAATCACTAATATAAACTTTTTTTCAATCTAAAACTTCATATTTTATCTTAACACCAACTGGTGGCATTTCCGTAACTAAATTTCTAACTACTTGTTCAATATCTTGCTCATTTTTATAAGCACGAGTTTCAGCAATACTATTAAACTTATTTAAATAGTTACTTACTTCGTTTTTAATTTTTTCACTACAAGTAATCGCCTTAACTTTAAGCTTAACTTCACCAACCTCAGTAGTATTATTCATTAGACTTGGTACATAACCTTTAATTTTATCTACTATTTTGATAATTATTTTTTAGATGAAATACAAATGTTAGATAAATACAAAGATAAAAATGAATTTTATAGTTTAGTCGGCATAAAATGTTATAGTTATGTACCAAGTCTATTGCTTTAACAACAACTTCTAAGTCAACATTTGATAATTCACTAGTAGCGACTAAATCTCAATGCAAAACTTTACTAACAATTGTAATTCCTTTTGGCGGTGAAATATCAACTAATTCTTTAATGGCTTCCATAACTTCATCTTCATTATGATAATATTTAGGCACATCAATATTTTTAAACTTACTTAAATAAGATTTAATCGCACTTTTTAATTCCTTAACTTTCACATTAACTTGAATAGTATTAATTTCTTTACCATCCTTTATTGCTTTAACAATAACTACGGCATCAAAACTTCCAGATACATAGGGGTCTTTTCAATTTAACACTTCATATTCTATCGTAATATTATTAGGAACTACAGCAACAACGGAATTTTTTACAGCTTCAATCACTTCTTCTTTACTAAAATAACAATTTTCTTCAAGAATATCTTTAAAATTATCCAAATAATTCTTAATCGGTTCAAATAAACCCCATACCTTAACAACAATATCCTTTGTTTTAATTAAAACTGTATGATGTAATATTGATATTTTTACTTTCAGCGCATAAAAAACCGTTGGTTCTGTTTGCATCACTTGCTCTCAATCATTATTATCAATTTCAATATTAACCCTTAAATCATTTTCTTTATTATTAGGTATCTGTTGCTGTAATGCATATGTCATTTCTTTAATTGAATGATAATGAAAGACATTCTCAATAGTTTTAAACTTATTTAAAATATTACTAGCTTCGTTATCTAAAACCCGACGATGCTTTTCATTAATAGTAATTTTCCTTTCAATTTTAACTTCGGTTTTATTTTTATCAATCGCTTTTCCTTTTAAAATAACATTAACATTAATGACATCAACATCCTTCAAAACCATAATATTATTATCTTTTAATTCAATCGTAACATCACTAACATATAAAAATAATAATCCCGCAATACAATCTGATAACTTTTTGGTAATTAAATTAACAATATTATCGCCAACAATAGTTTGTTCTAAAAACAAAGGGTTAAGAACTTTATTTGTTAATTCATTAGTTGCTGCCGCAAGCTTCGCATTTTTTATTTTAAAATTGTCATCATTAAAACTACCTGTATTACAACCAATTATTGTGCTTATTGGTGTAATAATAAAAGTAAAAGTTAGTAACTGCTTTAAAATTCTATTCATTTAAATCAACACATTCCCTTCATATAACAAATAAAAAGTAATTAAAATTATACTATTGATAATAATACTTTTATAGATAATTTAATAATTACTTTTACTTGCTATTATTTTAATCACTTTAAAATAAAAATACAAGCATTTAACCACTTAATATCAAAAAGGAACAACATCATCATAAATTGTTCCTAATTATTTTATTATTTAATTTTAACGAGCAACCTCATTAGCTCTTAATTCTCTAATAACAGTGATATGAATATCGCCAGGAATGGTAATTTCTTTTTCAATTTTAATTTTCACATCATGAGCAATTTTATAAACCTTAGCATCACTAACCTTACCAGGATCAACAATAATTCTAATTTGTCTTCCAGCTTGAACAGCATAAGATTTTTGTACCCCAGGAATTGATTGACAAATTTCTTCAATTTGTTGCATTCTTTGAATAAACTCTTCTAAAGAGTTATTTCTTGCTCCCGGTCTAGCTGCCGATAAAGTATCCGCTGCCATTACTAAAACCGCATAAATACTTTGCGGACTAACCTCACCATGGTGCGCATGAATAGCATTAATAATTAGCGGGTGTTCACCATATTTTTTTGCTAATTGCACCCCCAAATTAACATGCGAACCATCCATTTCATAATCAATTGCTTTACCAATATCATGTAATAAACCCGCTCTTCTTGCTAATTTTTCATCCAATCCTAACTCAGCAGCCATTGTTCCTGCCAATTTTGCTACTTCAATACAATGCTGTAAAGCATTTTGACCAAAACTAGTACGATATCGTAATCTTCCAAGATAATAAACTAATCCAAGCTTCATATTAGTAATTCCTAAGTCATTAAGTACCTTTTGTCCAGTTTCTTGAATTAAAGTTTCCAACTCATCTTGGGTTTTCTTTAAAACTTCTTCAATTCTTATTGGTTGAATTCGCCCATCGCGCATTAATGAATTTAAAGTTCGAACCGCAATCTCTCGTCTAATCGGATTAAAAGATGCCACTTGAATCACTTCTGGAGTATCATCAATAATAATATCAACACCTGCCGCTTGTTCAAGAGCCTTAATATTTCTACCTTCTTTACCAATAATTCGTCCCTTCATTTCATCATTAGGTAACTTAACAAATGCTGTTGTTTTTTCAGCAACAACATCATGGGCATACTTTTCAATAGCAACAGCAATAATATTGTCAGCAATATTTTTTGCTTTAATTTTAGCATCATTTTCACGATTTTTAATTAACTGTCCTAACTCTAAATCAAGTTTCTCCTCTAATTCCTTAAACAAAACTACTTTTGCTTCTTGTTGACTAAGTCCCGCAACTTTTTCTAATTCCAAAACAATTTTGTCTAACTTATCATAATAGTTTTCTTCAATTTTTTTAATATTATCTTTTTTTTGAAGAATTTCACGATATTGAGATTCCAACACTTCTTCGCGTTCAATAATATTTTTTTCGCGTTTCATTAATAAGGCTTCATAATTATTACTTTGACTTCTTCTTTGTTCTAAATCCATTGCTACTTCTTTTTTCATTTGCGCAATTTCTACTTTGATATCTGCCTTTGCTGATTGAATAATATTTTTTGCTTCTCGTTCTGCTTGCTCCAATTTTATTTGACTCTTTTTATCATTACTAGTACGAACAAAATACTTAATTAACAGACCAACGCCAATGCCAATCGCCAATGCCAAAAAAATTCCAACCAAAAGACCGAATTCTAATTTACTCATAAATTTTCCTTTCTGAATAGTTAATTTTCTTTTCAAATTATTAATAAAATTTAATTTTTTTTTTTAAATAATAGATAATTAGTTTAAAACATTACTTTAATGTTTACCTATTAATAATATCATTTTTTAATAACTAATTAAATACCAATATCAAGATTAAAAAACAAAAAGCAAGTCATTTGTTAAAAGACTTGCGATTAAACATTACTTAACAGTCTGTAATCACTCAGCAACATTACAATGCAACTGTTCTTGTAAATCAACATTAGCAATAAAAAATTCTCTAACCTTATCACGACCTAAACCAAGTTTCTGCTCACCATAATTATATCAAGAACCATTTTTTTGCAAAATATTAGCCTTTAAACCTAATGAAATCAATTCTTCTAACTTACATATTCCCCGATCAAAGTAAATATCTAAAACTGTCATTTGAAAAGGAGCAGCAACTTTATTTTTAACAATTTTAACTTTAGTTTTATAACCAACCAATTGATTATTAAGCAGAATTTGTTCACTTCTTCTTAATTCAACTCGTAATGATGAATAAAATCTTAATGCTCTACCTCCGGGGGTTATTTCTGGATTACCAAAAATAATTCCTACTTTTTCTCTAATTTGATTAATAAAAAAAACCAAACAATTAGTTTTAGCAATATATGAATTTAACTTGCGTAATGCCTTTGACATTAATCGCGCTTGCGCACCAATTGTTTGATCAGACATTTCACCATCTAATTCAACTTGGGGAGTTAATGCTGCCACAGAATCAATTACAATCAAATCAATAGCATTTGATTTAACAAAAACTTCTAATATCCCTAACGCTTGCTCACCTGAATCTGGTTGAACAATTATTAATTGTTCTAAAATAACACCAATTTTTTGAGCATAATTTGGGTCTAACGCATGTTCTACATCAATAAAAGCCGCTTTACCATTACTCTTTTGAACTTCACTAATGGCATGTAATGCCAAAGTGGTTTTTCCTGAAGATTCAGCACCATAAACTTCAATAACTCGGCCCCGAGGATACCCACCAATCCCAATTGCCATATCCAATAATAAACTTCCCGAACTAATGACATTATCTTTGGATGGCAGTTTTTTATTCATATCTACAACCGCATCCCGACCATATTCTTTAATAATTGTTTGTAATGCTTGTTGTAAAAGTTCTTCGCGATTAATAATTTCGGTAGTATTTGTTTTATTTTTTGACATTTTCTTACCTCCACTAAATAAATTAACAAAAAAAATAAACTTTTCCTAGTTTATTTTAAATTTTCTTTAATTAATTCTTTAGTTAATTTAACACATTTATTAATAATTTGTTTGCGATTTCCCGATAATTGATATTCATAAACTAAACATTTGTTATTATAAGCCAATGCAATATATACTAAACCTAATGGCTTATTTTCATGATTTTCAGGACCAGCATTACCAGTAAAACTAATTGCCATATCACTATCAAATAAATTTTTTGCGTTTTGTGCCATTTCAATAGCTGTTTCAACACTAACAGCACCAAATGATTGTAAAGTTGTTAACTGAACTCTTGCTAAATGAACTTTAGAATGAGCACTATAAGCTATTAACCCACCACGAAATACTTTACTAGCTCCTTCCGTCTTAACTAATGCTTCACTAAAAGCTCCTCCTGTAATACTTTCACAACTACTAATGGTTAAATTTTTCTTTTCTAATAATTTAACTAAATCGTGCAACTTTTTTTCCTCCTAATTAGTATTTATTTTTGATTGCTTTGTTTAATTCCAAGAATATAAGTAATTGCACTCCAAATTGAAAGCAATAATGATAAATACATTGGTATTAAAATAATATGATACTTTCATGAACCTCAACCACTATCTCATCCAAATCAAATATGATTAATAAAAAATAATAATGTTAACCCCACCATTTGCATTAGCGTTTTTAATTTACCATAATAATTAGCAGCAATAACAACTTTCTTAGTTGCTAAAAACATTCTTATCCCATCAAGCAAAATATCGCGAGAAATCAAAATTAATGTTACTCAAACCGGAATAATTTGCGGAATTGTCATAATAATTAAAACACCACTAGTCAACATCTTATCAGCAATCGGATCAGCAATCTTACCAAAGTTTGTTACTTGATTATTTTTTCTAGCAAGATAACCATCTAATCAATCACTAAAACAAGCAATAATAAAAAGGAACCCTGCAATAATTCAAAGAATATTAATTTTAACATTACTATCAATACTAATACTACCACTAACAAAATTATAGTTATCAAATGGTCCGCCTAACAACATTAAAATTAAAATTATTGGTACTAAAATAATTCGTACTAATGTTATTTTATTTGGTAAATTCATTAGCAACCCTCCTATATTAAATAATTATAACCTAAAAATAAAAAAACGAGATTAAAAATCTCATAAGCCACATTCTGTTCTTAAAGACATCAATGCTTTAAGTGCTAATCATTTATCTATATTAATTAACCTTTAAATGTTAACAAATATCCATTAATTACTTATCATTCGCAATTAATAGTTCCCCTACCATAATTTGGGTTTCTCACTTATGGGGTTTACCGCGTTCCACTCTAATAATTTCTCATTAGCATCGTCACTATGGCACTTTTATAAACTACTAAACCATATTAAATAATTAACTTAGGTTATTAATTAGCCATCTAAGAAACAGCAGATGCTATTTCTTATCCTTGGATTATTTTTTATCCAAGCATAAACATTACTAGCATCACAGCTAGTGTGAGTGTGGACTTTCCTCTATTAAAAATAAATTTCTAACAGCGATTAGCACGGATTTTTAATCTCATATCCATTTTACTATTTATTAACTTTACTTTCAAGTTTACTTAACCGATTTATGATATCAACATTTCGTAAACCTTTTTCTTCTAACTTATCTCGTTGTTGCATAACAATTTCATAATTACTTTTTAACTTTTCATGTTCTTCAATTATTTCTTTAAGTTTTTCTTTTAAACGCGAAATTTCATCAATATGAGTTTCCATAATTTTATTAAAAGCATCATAATCTTTTTGAACAATATCTAAAAACCGATCAACTTCTTGGGCATCATAACCTTTAAAATTAATTTGAAATTCTTTTTCTAAAATATCCTCTTTTGCCAATTTAAAACTATTATCATTTTTCATAAAATTATTCCTCCTTTTTTATGGCATCAATCATATCAGTAATTAATCAATTAAATTGTGATAAACCTTTTTTATTACTAGAATTTAAAATCAATTGTTGTAATTTAATAAAATTAGTTTTTTTATTATTACTTTTTAACGATTGCACCTTATTAATTAAATTTTCATCATTCAAATGTTGCTCAATAAATAATTTTTGTTCAAAAGATAACGGTGTTACTAAAACACTATTAATATCAACAAACTTATCTTCAATAATTACATTATCATCTTGCAACATCTGAAAAATCCTATTAAATAATGGCGTTAATGACATTGTTAACTTATCATTAAAATTACTAATTTGTAAATAATCTTTTTCTAATAATTGAACTAATAATTTATCAATTTTGTTAACATCAAAATTAGAAAAATTTTCTAATTCCCGCGGAGTTATAAATTGATATTCTTCCGATAATAAATGCATTAGTAATAATAAAATAATTAATTCATCTTCAGTAATTAAAAGAACCTTATAAAACTGTAATAAAAGTCTTCACTTATGAAAAATATTTAACGAATTTATGTTCATTATTTTTATTCAATTGGAAAATGTTTTAAAAAGTCGTTAATTACAATTTGCGGATTTTCATATAAATAAAGAATTTTATATAATAATGCAAATAAAGGGAGGTTTAACTTTAATTTTAGCATTTGTTCATTAACCAACCGACAAGTACCAAAACCTTCAACAGTTTTTTGCAATTGCTTAATAACAGTTTCTGGATCATTAGTTTTTCCAATTTCATAACCAAATTGATAATTACGAGATTTCGGTGACATTGCTGTTAAAATTAAATCACCAATTCCAGCTGGCGTTAAAAATGTTTCTGACTTTCCCCCCATTTTATTACTAAATTTAATTGCTTCATTTAAACCAATAGTAATAAAAGATGCGACAGTATTATCACTAGCATTTTGACCTTTTAACATTCCCGAAATAATCGCAACAACATTTTTTAATGCACTAGCACATTCAACACCAATAAAATCATTAGTAATCGTCACCGAAAAATTTTCACTATTAAAATATTGTTGAACTTTTTTTGCATATAATAAATTCTCACTAACCGCTGTTACTTGTGTGGAAAATCTTTGAACAATTTCAATCGCAATACTAGGGCCATATAGTCCTGACAAATCTTCAATAATATCAGGATTTAAATTTTTGCGAATTGTTAATGATAACCTTTCACCACTATTAGGGTCAAAACCTTTAGCAATATTAATAAAATGCACTGGATAAGTTACTAACTCATTAATTTGCTGACAAACACTAGGTAAAACCAGCGAAGGAACCGCAAAAACAATAACTTTAGCATCACATAAAGCTTGTTTTAAATCATTAGTCGCCACAATATTTTCATTTAAACGAATTTCTTGAAAATATTTACTATTTTGATGATTATTATTAATATCATCAACTTCACTTTTTTCAATACCATACATTAATACTTCATTTTTATTATCTGCTAAAACTTGTGCCAAAGCACTAGCAAATGCACCAGTTCCTAAAATAATAATTTTTTGCATTCTTTTACCTTCCTTAAATATTTATTTTCTTTGACGAAAAATCAATCGTAAAGGAATTCCTTGAAAGTCAAAATATTCTCGTAACTGATTTTCCAAAAATCTTGCATATGAAAAATGTAAATGCTTCGGGTTATTAACAAATAAAACAAAAGTAATCGGTTGCTTACTTACTTGCGTAGCATAATATATCTTTAATCGTTCACCTTGAAAAATAGGTGGTTGATGTAATAATTGAGCCTTACTAAGAATTTCATTAACAACACTAGTTTGAATTCGTAAATTTTGTTTTTCTTGAATCTTATTAATATTTTGAAAAATCTTTCCAAGATGGACATTTTTTAATGCCGAAACAAAAATTACAAAAGCATAATGAAGATATTTAAAATGAACTTGAATTTCTTTACGAAAATCATCTAAGGTTTTTTTTGTTTTTTCCATTTCATCATATTTGTTAACAACAATAATTACCGGTTTATAACCCTCTTTCGCAATGGCACCAATTTTAGCATCTTGTTCTCTAATACCTTCTTTACCATCTAATACTAATAAAACAATATCACTTCGTTCCACAGCTTTTAAAGCCCGCAAAACACTATACTTTTCTAAATTTGTTTGAACTTTTCCTCGTTTTCTAATTCCCGCCGTATCAATAACAACAAATTTTTGCCCATTTCTAACAAATGAACTATCAACCGCATCAGTTGTCGTGCCTGGAACATTAGAAACCACAACCCGCGATTCATTTAATAATGCGTTTGTTAAACTAGACTTACCAACATTCGGTCGGCCAATAATAGCCATTTTAGTTTCATTTTCAAGATCTGGTTTTATTTCTAAATTTAACTGATTTAAACTAAAAATAATTTTATCTAACAAATCACCAATCCCAATCCCATGCGTTGACGAAACAGCAATTGGTTCACCAAATCCTAATTGAATAAACTCATATAGTCCATTATTAACTTGTTGATTATCATATTTATTAACAACCAAAATAACCGGTTTATTAATTCCATAAAGCATTTTAGCAATTTGTTTTTCCTCATCTTGCAAGCGTTCTTGATAGTTAGTAGTAAAAATAATAACATCCGCTTGTTCAATCGCAATTTGTGCTTGTAACAAAATTTGTTCTTGTAATTCATCATTACCAAAACCAAGACCACCTGTATCTACTAATCAAAATTCACGATTAAGTCATTGTGCCTTTTGATAAATCCGATCCCGCGTAACTCCTACTGTATCATCAACAATTGATAAACGATTTTTAATCAAGCGATTAAATAATGTTGACTTACCAACATTAGGTCGCCCAATAATAGCGACAATTGCAGAATTTTTCATTTTATTTTTTCCTAACTATGCATTTGCAAAAAGCATTGATTTCTTTTTAATTTCATAAGCCATTGTTGCAATTAAATCAACAATTTGATCTAAAGATAAATTACTATTATCAATTTCAATCGCATCATTTGCTTTCTTTAAGGGACCAACTTTACGATCGGAATCTTGACGATCACGATCTTGTAAATTATTTTGAACATTAGACAATTCTAAAACTATTCCTTGTTGTCGTGCTTGTTCCACTCTTCTTTGTGCTCTTTTACTAACTGTTGCTGTTAAAAATATTTTTAATTGCGCATTAGGTAAAACAACCGTCCCAATATCTCTCCCTGCAAGAATATAACCAAAACCTTGAACAATTGCTCTTTGACTTTTAACCATAAATGTTCTTACTGCTTTGATAGCACTAATAGGACTAACATACTCAACAACCTTTTTACTACTTAAATCATAAGAATTTTGTTTTACCCCATTCACATAAATATTGCCATTAGCATCATAACTAAATCTAATATTAGTCAACACCTTAATAACTGCTCGATTATCATCAATATCAATTTTATTTACTAAACAATAAAGTGTCAAAGCCCGATACATTAAGCCAGTGTCAATAAAAATATAATGTAACCGTTTAGCGACTAATTTAGCAGTTGTTGACTTACCACTTCCAGCTGGTCCATCAATAGCAATATTTATCTGTTTCATTTTTATTCCACCTCTATCTAATATAATGATATTATTGAATTAATAAAAGTAAAAGAACAATTAATAATGCGATAATCAAGATAATACTACCAATTATTAACAATACCAATCATTTAAAACTAATTTTTTGTTTTTTAAACCTTGTTACTAACTGATTAAATTGCTCATCAGTAATTACTGCTGAATTGGATAATAATTCTACTAACGGTTTTTTACTAGGCATTAACGCCTCGGGATGCTTTTTTAAATCTTCTTGATAGATTTTAATTACTTGCTGGGCCAATTCCGTTTCTGAAGAAATTTTAGTTTGTAAATTTTTAACAGAATTTTCTAATGCTAAAATTATTTCTTGATATTTACTTTCACTAGTACCATTTAAATGCTGTCCAAACTTATGATGATAATTATGGTCTTGTAAAATTTGCTGTAAATTAACATTATCATTTAAATCACAATCATACTTACTACGAATATCGGTTAAATATTGATTAATTTCATATCTAACTTCAAAATTAATAAAATCTTTTGAATGGTCTTGATGTAGTTGAGGACTTAATAGTTCTCATTCTTGATTAATATTATCAAGAAATTCTTGAAAATATTCCTTATCAATATGACTAAAACGCGTAATATAATCTTGCAATAACTCTTCTTCTTGCAATAATGCTTGATCTAACTCAATCTCACGATTAATTTGCTCTCGTAAGAGCGAAAATCGTTCCATCCTTGTTTGTTCAATTTTCACTACTACCGCCTCATTTCTCTAATATAATTATAATAAAATATAATAACTTGCGTTAGCATTTTTTTCAATTAATGGTCAAGTTGCTGTTATGATTAAACTATAAACTAAAGCTTCCAAACAAAATTTTATTAAATTAAATGGTAAAAAAACTACAAATAATTGATTTCGTAAAGATGCCATCCCATATAATTCCAAAATAAAAGCTCAATTTAAAAAAGTCATTCAAAATGAATTAATGATGGCTGCTAAAAAAATACTAATAATTCAAACAATAATTGTTAAAAATTTACCAGAACTATTTTTTGTTCATCCACAAAATTGAATAATAAAAAATAATGGTATTTGGACAATTAAAAATATTGAATAAAATCCTCCTGTTGCTAACATTAAAGCTAAATAAGCAATTGGACCACTAACACTAGTAATTAGCATTAACATTCAAGGAATTAAAAATACTAAAAAATAAGTATAAATAATTCCTAAAAACGGAAAAGCAATAATAATAAAAACATCAATAAATTCTAATTTTAAGTAAGGCAAAAATAAAGGCGGAATAAATTTACTAATATAACCCACTAATAAACAAATAGCTAAAAAATTAGCAATTAAAACTAGCTTTTTAATTGTTAATTGACTATCATTTTTAAATGTTACTCATAACAATCTTGTTGTCTTTCTCATTAATTTATTACTCCTTAATTAATTACCGTTATTTCAACATATTTATTGTATAATATTTTTACAAATAAAGAAAAGGAGAAAATTTATTAATGGAAAATAATAGCGTTCCTGTAATTATTGAAATTACTACTGGTAGTAGTAACAAATATGAATATAATTTTGAAACTAAAAGAATTATTTTAGATCGTGTTTTATATGGTGCTAATGTTTATCCTGCCGAATATGGTTGTATTGAAAATACTTTAGACTGAGATGGTGATCCGCTTGATGTTATTGCTTTAGCAACATATCCAACAATTGCTGGATGTCAAGCCAATGTTAGAATTCTTGGAGCCTTAGAAATGATTGATGGTGGTGAAATTGATACTAAGCTATTTGGTGTTTTAGCCGATGACCCGCATTTTAATCATCTTAAATCTTTAAAAGATGTTCCTGAACATACTTTAGCAAAAATTAAAAATTTCTTTATCCAATATAAACAGTTACAAAAAAAAGCAGTTATTGTTAAAGAATGAAAAGATGAGCAATGAGCTTTAAAAGAGTTAGCTCATTGTCGTGAACTATATACTAAATATAACGAACTTCTAATTAATGAAGGAAAAGAAAAATTACTAGAAAAATTTAAAGAAATACAAAAATAATCCCTAAGGATTATTTTTTTTCGCCATTATTTCTAATTGCTTAACTTCATTATTTGTTAATAACCGATAATGACCTTCACTAATACCACTAAGGGTTAATATTCCCACAGCAACCCGTTTTAATGCTAAAACTTTACCATTTATTGCTTTAATCATTTTCCGAATTTGTTGATTGTGACCATCTTGAATTGTTATTGCTAACATATAAGATTGTTGCTTACTATTTACTCTTAATAATTTAACTTGTACTGCTTTAGCTAAAAAATCATCATCAAATAAATTATTAATCGTTGTGGAAGTAATTTTACCTTTAACCGCTACTTCATAAACTTTATTAATGCCGTGGGTTGGATGCATAATTAAATTAGCAAAATTACCATCATTAGTTAATAATAATAACCCACTAGTATAATAATCTAATCTGCCAATCGGATAAATTCGCACAGTAATATCTTGTAAATAATCAAAGACAGTTTTTCTTCCGAGGGGGTCATCCAAAGAAGTAATACAGCCAATTGGTTTATTAAAAGCTAAATAAATATTTTCTTGTTCTGCTGGCAATAATTCACCATTAACAGTAATTTTAGCATTTACTTCAACTTTAAATCCTAATTCCGTAATAATTTGTTCATTAACTGCAACTTTACCTGCTAAAATTAATTGTTCTGCTTTTCGCCGTGAACAATAACCACGCATAGCAATTATTTTTTGTAATCGTTCTTTTTTCATTATCATTATCCTTAATTAATAAACAAATTAGTGTCTTCATCTTTATCAAAAAAAGATTCTGGTAATGGTGGTAATTTATCTAACGAAGATAAATTAAAATAATCTAAAAAATATTGACTCACACCATATAATATTGGTCGCCCCGGAGCATCACTTCTTCCCAATTCAACAATTAATTCTCGGGCTTTTAATTTAGCAACCATAAAATCACTGCTAACACCACGAATACTTTCAATTTCACTTTTTACTATTGGACCTTTATAAGCAATAATTGCTAGCGTTTCTAATGCAGCCGTTGATAATTTACTAGTTTGCTCAATAACTAATGATTCATAAATATTAAAATGTTCTTGTTTTGTCATAAACTTAAAAACATTATTATTATTCATTAATGCTATGCCTCGCGATTCATCCGCTTCTAACTGCTGTTGGATAGTAATTAACATTTCATTAACAAGATTAAGACTAAGATTTAACTTTTTAGCAATTTTTTGATTACTAATGCCTTCTTCACCAGCAATAAAAATTAATCCTTCCATTAAAGCATAATTATTCATTTTCTTCACTAAATTCACCTCGATATTTTAATGTGATGGGAGCAAACATATCTGCTTGTTCAATGTATATTTGCTGACTACGAACTAAATCCAAAATGGCACTAAAACTAACAACAAGCAAATTATTTGTAATATTATCACTTTCAACAAAAATATCATAAAGATTATAACTTTTTTGGGGATTTTGTTTTAAAAAATTAAAAATTTCTGATGCCCGCTTTTGTGGTGATATTTGTTGTTTAGCCACGCGTGTTGTTATTGGCATATTTAATTGATACCTTTTATACACTTCTTGTAATTGAAAACTCAACTGCTCTAAGTTAAAATCTCAATTAGTTTCCTTTGCTAACGATGCATATTGTTGAGAATTAGAAACAATTGCTGGTCTCGTAAAAACTTGCTGACGAACAATTTCTTGTTCTTTAAAAAAACCAGTTGTTTCTTTAATAGTTTGATATTCTAATAATTTTTGAATTAATTCTTGACGATTATCGGCTTCATAATCACTATTATCTTCTTCTAAATTAGTCTGTTGTAATAATCGCCGTGATTTTAATTCCAAAAGATATGCTGCCATTGTTAAATATTCACTAGCAATATCTAAATTTAATGTTTCCATTTTATTTAAATAATCTAAATATTGCGTTGTAATCATACTAACATCAACAGTAAAGATATCAAGATTTTTTTCTTTAATTAAATGTAAAAGTAAATCTAATGGTCCTTGAAAATTATCAATGTTAATCAGATATTTACTCATATTTAGTTATCCACCTTATCTTAATTATCTTATTGCATTATTTCATAAATAATATTATTAATTAGCGGTAAAGATTGTTCAATTGTAAATAATTCTTTTGCCATTGCTGTAAACTCACTGACATTATTAATATTAGTATATAAAGTTAATACCGTTTCATTAGCATTAACCTTTTCTTGGGTTTTTTTATTAATAAAAATTCCGGCCATATAATCAATTGATGAATAATTTGTTTCTCTTCCTGCTCCTAAATGCATTGCTAAATTACCTAAACCATAACAGTTATGAAAATTAACAAATCCTGAAACTGATGCCTTAATTTCAATAACAAATTTAACAGCATCTTTTCAAACAAAATTAGTAACAAAATCAATATCACCAGATTGCTGTTTAATAAATTGTTTAAAAATATTCAATGGCGCTAATGATTTTAGTTGCTCAATACATTTTTGTTTTGCTTCATCAAAATTACTACAAATTTCTGCTTGTAATAAACTAATTGCACTTAGAGAGGTTACAAGTTCTAACAATGCTGAATCTTGATTTTTACCTTGTAAAAATTCATATGCTTCATAAACTTCACAAATGTTACCAATCATTCTTCCTAATGGTTGATTCATATCACTAATAATAACAGCGGTTTTAACCTTTAATTCTTGAGCAATTTGTAACATTAGTCTTGCTAATTTTTTAGCATCATTTAAATTACTCATAAAAGCACCATTACCACACTTAACATCTAAAACAAGACCATCACTACCCATAGCAATTTTCTTAGCCATAATACTGGCTGCTATTAAAGGGATGGAATCAACAGTTCCCGTAGTATCTCTTAAAGCATAAACTTTCTTATCAGCCGGAGTAAAATCTTGCGTTTGACTAATAATACTCATTCCGTATTCATTAATTACTTTTAAAAAATCATTTCATTGCAAATTAACATTAAAATTAGGAATCGCTTCTAACTTATCAATTGTTCCACCAGTTTGTTCTAATCCTCTTCCAGAAATTTTTGCTACCTTAATGCCAAAACTTGCTAACAAAGGAGCATAAAGTAAACTTATTTTATCACCAACACCACCTGTAGAATGTTTATCAGCTTTAAAACCACTAATTGATGATAAATCTAATGAATCACCAGAATTAATTAATGATTTTGTTAAATCAAATGTTTCTTGATTATTTAAACCATTAAATCAAACAGTCATTAAAAAAGCACTCATTTGATAATCAGGAATATCACCCTTAGTAAAACCACTAATAATAAAATCAATTTCTTTTGTTGTTAATTGTTGATTTTGTTTTTTCTTATTAATTAAATCTAACATTCACATTATTTTTTTTCATCCTTATTTTTTAAATTAAAATT
Organism: Spiroplasma endosymbiont of Tipula paludosa; assembly: GCF_964264785.1. Lineage (NCBI taxonomy): Bacteria > Bacillati > Mycoplasmatota > Mollicutes > Entomoplasmatales > Spiroplasmataceae > Spiroplasma > Spiroplasma endosymbiont of Tipula paludosa. The sequence goes on along the minus strand of NZ_OZ183484.1, from coordinate 734,992 downwards.
ATTAATGATTTTTTGAATATTACTTTGCATATTTCTTGCTAAATTATCAGTAGTAATATTAATAAAATTAGCAGGGTCTAATGGTTTTTGAATCACAAGATAAATTTTTTTCTTTCCTTGAGATTTTTTATTAAAAACTTCATACGAATTAATAATAGCAACCGGAATAATTGGAACATATGCTTGATACGCAATTCTAAGTGCTGCTGGCTTAAATTCTTGTACTGTTGAACTATTACTTCTCGTTCCTTCTGGAAAAATAACCATTGTTCGTGGGACACGAATTAACATTTTCGCATCACTAAAAACTTCTAATGCTTGCCTTGGATTATTACGATCTAAAAATAACACATCAATTAATTGTACAAAGCGTTTAAATATTTTATGTTCTTGTAATTCTTGCTTAGCAATGAATGCTAAGGGAGCAAATTTACTAAAATCATTAATTAAAAGTAATAATAAAGCATCAAAATTTGATTGATGATTGGCAATCATCACACATCCCTTATTATTAACTCAATTTTCTAATCCTTGGGGATAAACTTTAACATTATATAACCATGCAAAATATCGCGCTCGCTTTTGCAATCATTTATAACGATATTCTTCTGATACTGAATTAGGATCACGAAGCACTTTCTTTGTCATTTTTTTTGCTTTTCTTAAAGTTTGTAGCAAATATGGCAATGTAATTATTACTCTTCATTTATTCATTAGTAACTTTCCTTTCATAAATTAATCCAACAAATTTATCATATTGTTTCTTACTAATTTCTTTAAATTGATGGAAATCAATTTCTGGAAAATAAGTATCGCCTCCATATGAATCATTAATAAGTGAAACAAATAATTTGCTGGCATAGGGGATTGCGATTTGATAAATCAAAGCCCCCCCACAAACATATAAGTCATCACCACTATGCTCATATTGTTTTAAAATCCCTTCTAAATCATTACTCACAATTACATCAGGATGATTAAATTCATAATTAGGATTTCAACTAACAACAATAGTTTTTCTTTGTGATAAAGGTTTAACTTTTAAACTAGCAAAAGTTTTTCTTCCCATTAAAATTGTTTTTCCGATAGTAATTTCTTTAAAATATTGTAATTCTTGATTTAAACACCACGGCAATTTATTATCTTTACCAATAACACCATTCTTATCCATTGCTCATACCAAAATTACCATAATTAAACTGCCACTTGTCCTTTTATCGCCGGATGCGATTCATAATCTAATAATGAAAAATCTTCATATTTAAAATCAAAAATTGAAGTTACTGAACGATTAATTATTAATTTGCCTAATTTTTTTGGAGGTCTTGTTAATTGTTCATTTATTTGTTCTAAATGATTAGTATAAATATGCGCATCACCAATTGTATGCACAAAATCACCAACTTCATACCCACAAACAGATGCTAGCATATAAGTTAATAAAGCATAACTAGCAATATTAAAAGGAACACCTAAAAATACATCAGCACTTCTTTGATATAACTGACAAGATAATTTATTGTCAGCACTAACATAAAATTGAAATAATGTATGACAAGGCGGTAATGCCATTTCTTCAATTTCCTCAGGATTTCAACTAGATAAAATATGTCTTCGTGAATGGGGATTATCTTTTAATTGCTTTTCTAAATTTTTTAATTGATCCATACCATTAAAATTTCGCCATTGTTTACCATAAACTGGACCTAAATCACCATATTTTTTAGCAAATTGCTCATCATTTTTAATTTTAGAAATAAAATCTTGTAATTGCTCACCTTTAAAATCAGGTGAATTTTGATATTTTTTATACGGTCACTCATTTCAAATATTAACATTATTTTGAACTAATGTTCTAATATTAGTATCACCTTTAATAAATCATAATAATTCATAAATAACAGCTTTTAAATATACTTTTTTTGTTGTTAATAGTGGAAACCCTTTTTGTAAATCAAACCGCATTTGATAACCAAAAAAACTAATTGTATCAATAAGGGTACGATTAGGTTTATTTTGACCTTTTTCTAATATCTGACGACATAAACTTAAATACTGCTCCATTGTTTCACCTCACGATAATTTCTATTCTGTTTTTAATTTTAACATAAAATCTAATAACAAACTATTACGCTTAATAAAAAGTAAAAAGCTAAGGTAATTTAAAATTACCTTAGCTACTATGATTTCTTAGTTATAAAATTTTATTTTTAACAATTACAGGGCAGTAAATTCATCGTCTGGCTTTTCATCTAAAGTTTTACAATTCCCAATGTTATATTTTTGTTTAAATTCTTCAACCACAGGATTTAATATACTTGCTAATTGCGAATTACCATATTCTTTATTTCCATTGTCTAATGTTCTAAAATTCCCATTACTATCAAACTCATCTTGATAAAGATTGCACTCATTTCTTTTTGCGACCACTTGTTCTATTTCCCGATTAAGAGTCATTTTCAAATCGTCCATTTCTAAATTAGACTTTGCTCCTTGTTCATTTTTTGCTTGTCAATTTACTGGTTTCATTGCTGGCTTTACAGGCACAGGTGGCGCCTGACGCTTAGTAGCAATTCCTTCTTTATTTTTGGTCAATACTGTAGCAACTTTATCATAAGGATTTCAATTATTTCGTTGCGCATTTGGTTGGTTAGAATCATTAACAATCGCATTACGAAGTTCATCACTATCTAACATATTTAATGGTTTCATTGCTGGTTTTGGGGGCACAGGTGGCGCTTGGCGTTTAACTATCGTACATTGTTCGTTTTTGCCCATACCTTTATCTAATTCATCGGGCACAGCTCTTTGTCCTACCTTTGGTTCTGAAAATAAACGATGATTATTTTCTCTTATTTGCATAAAGTCAATAAAACTATTAAAATTATAATTTTTAAATTGAAAATATATTCCATATTCATTATCAAACATAAAATGCATATAGTGCTCTTTAAGACTTTTAATAGCAACGGCTTCAAAATTATAATTTGTTAATTTTTGATACGCTACTTTAAACCCAACAACATCATTAAGTTTAGTTAACCGAATTAAGTTTTCAATTGATTGATTGGTAGCAGAATCATTTTTAAACCGTTTATTAATTTGAGCACACAAAAGATTAATATAGGCATATTGTTTTACTTCTTGACAAGCATTGGTAACTTTTCATAATTGAAAATCTTTCATTTTTAATAAAACATCAAATTTAATATATTCATTGATGCGTTTTGTTATTTCCGCACTAATTTTTTCATTCATAAATATTCTCTCCCTTTATTTTTAAGCCAAATTGTAAAGTTAAGTGCAACTAAATTATTTTTCTAACCAAATATTCGATTGGCGAAAGATAATTTAGTATTTTTCTTGGTCTTTGGTTTAAAGACAATATAAATTTATGAACTGCATTTTTAGTAGTGTTTGAAAAATTAAATTTTTTAGGAAATTTTTCTCTAATTAAACCATTAGTATTTTCATTAGTACCTCTTTGTCAAGGTGAATATGCATCAGCAAAATAAATTTTCACATTTAAATTTTTTTCAAGTTGTTGTCAATTAGCAAATTCTTTACCCCTATCAAATGTTATAGTCTTAACAAGATTATTTGGAAGAATTGATAAATAATGACTAATATTTTTGTTAATAACTTTAGTAGTTCTATTTTCAACTAATATTGCTAAAGTAAATCTTGATGTTCTTTCAACTAAAGTTATTAAACATGATTTACTTTTACCTCGTGATGATACTACAGTATCACCTTCTCAATGGCCAAGAGTTATGCGATTATTAACATTTCGTTCTTTAATGGATTTACCATTAAATTTACCCCGATTTTCTTGAGATTTTCGTTTCTTACCTTTTCTTCTTAAATTTTTACTAGTAACCTTTTCAAGTAATCCAGAATAAATTCAATTGTAAATTGTTTTAAAACTAATAATTCATTCTTGATGAAAATTTTTAATTCTGCCATAAATTTGTTCAGGCGATCAACCTAATAATAATTTTTGTTGTACATATTTTACTAATTCTCTATTTTTAAATTTATGAAAATAAACATGTAATTGTTTTCTATTTTCTGCTTTATTTTGTGCAATTAATGAAAAATAATGATTATTATCTTTATTTCTATTAACTTCTCGATTAATAGTACTAATACTTCGATTAAGATTTTTAGCTATTTCACTAATTTTTACTTTAAATTTCAATTGATTCTCAATATAAATTCTTTCATCTATGCCAAGATGTTTGTATCCCATATAAAAACTCCTTAAATTTACTTTTTCTAAAATAAACTTAGCATCATGAAATTTTTATATGAAATCTTTTGCAATTTTATTTACTTGCACTTACAAGTATAATTCAGCTTAATAAATTACTATTTATTTACTATTTAGATAATTAAAATTTCTTAATTTTTAGATATTTAAATTTGTCCCATTTGCTAATAAAAGATTAATTATATCTAAATTTTTTCTTATTCTAGCAAAATAAAGTGCCGACCTACCAGCATTATCTTTGATATTAGCATCAGCGCCCTTTTCTAAGATTAATTCAATCATTTCAATATTAGCACCACTTGCTGATAATAATTTTGCATCTCTGACACAATTCAACATTAGACTTGGTACATAACCTTTAATTTTATCTACTATTTTGATAATTATTTTTTAGATGAAATACAAATGTTAGATAAATACAAAGATAAAAATGAATTTTATAGTTTAGTCGGCATAAAATGTTATAGTTATGTACCAAGTCTATTATTGGAATATGAAGCAGGGTATTATCATTATTATTTTTAATATTAGCTCCCTTTGAAATTAATAAGGATAGCAATTCTAAATTATTATTTTTACGCATTATAAATATTTTTTTCAAGTTCCATTAAATCGTTTCTTTTCATTAATTATTATTGTTCTTTAACTATTGCCTTATCTTTGGAGAAATTGTTCAAAACTCTCACCTTGTAAATAGATTTTTTTAAAAAAATTTAACATTTTCCTTGTTTTATTCATTAGACTTGGTACATAACCTTTAATTTTATCTACTATTTTGATAATATTATTTACTAGGTGAAGTACAAATGTTAGATAAATACAAAGACGAAAATGAATTTTATAGTCTAATAGGCATAAAATATAAAACTTTCATGAAAATGGTAGAAATTTTAAAAGAAGCTAAAGCTAAACAAAAACAAATTGGTGGTAGACCAAATAAATTATCAATAGAGCAAAGATTACTTATGACTTTAGAATACTGAAAAGAATATAGTACATATCGTATTATTGCAAAAAAATATAATATTAGTCATGTTAGTTGTATTCGTAATATCTTTTGAGTTGAAAATACTCTAATAAAAAATAGTCACTTTCATATACCTGGCAAAAAGATATTATTGGAACATAAAGTTACTAATAATAATTTATTAGCAATTGATGCTACAGAAATTCCAATTGAAAGAATTAAAAAAAACTAAAATTATTATTTTCTGGTAAGAAAAGGCAACATTCATTAAAATCACAAATAATTATTGATTTATTTAACAATAAAATTATTTCAGTAGATTTTTGTTATGGCAGTATTCATGATTATAAGTTATTTTTAAAATCAAATACACTTATAAATCCAAAATTAGAATTAATTGCCGATTCAGGCTATCAAGGTTTGCAAAATGTTCATAAAAATACATTATTGCCAATTAAAAAGAGTAAAAATAATCCCTTAAATCCAGATAAAAAGGAATATAATAGCTTTTTAAGTAAAGTTAGAATTGCCATTGAACATGTTTTTGCTAGATTAAAAAGATTTAAAATACTAGTTTATCGTTATCGCAATAAGATTAGAAGATTTGGATTACGATTTAACTTAATTTCAGGAATATATAATTTTGAATTAAGCTAGTTATAGTTATGTACCAAGTCTATTAAAAAATCAACATCAAATTTTTTTCTTGAAAAAATTTGATGATAATTTCCGACATAATATTCAATAGCACTATTAACAAAATTATAATTTGTTATTGCTTCATACTTTTCTTTAAAACCTAAAATATCATTAATTTTAACTAATTTAGAAAGACTTCTTATTCGCTTATAGATTTCAAAGTCAAACAATTTCTCATCAGGAATTCAATAATAAATATATTCCAAGTTATTTATTTCATCTCCTCTTTCATTTATTAATATTCAAACTTTAAAAGTCTTCATTTTTGATAAAATATCAAATTTAATATATTCGCTGAATTATACTTGTAAGTGCAAGTAAATAAAATTGCAAAAGATTTCATATAAAAATTTCATGATGCTAAGTTTATTTTAGAAAAAGTAAATTTAAGGAGTTTTTATATGGGATACAAACATCTTGGCATAGATGAAAGAATTTATATTGAGAATCAATTGAAATTTAAAGTAAAAATTAGTGAAATAGCTAAAAATCTTAATCGAAGTATTAGTACTATTAATCGAGAAGTTAATAGAAATAAAGATAATAATCATTATTTTTCATTAATTGCACAAAATAAAGCAGAAAATAGAAAACAATTACATGTTTATTTTCATAAATTTAAAAATAGAGAATTAGTAAAATATGTACAACAAAAATTATTATTAGGTTGATCGCCTGAACAAATTTATGGCAGAATTAAAAATTTTCATCAAGAATGAATTATTAGTTTTAAAACAATTTACAATTGAATTTATTCTGGATTACTTGAAAAGGTTACTAGTAAAAATTTAAGAAGAAAAGGTAAGAAACGAAAATCTCAAGAAAATCGGGGTAAATTTAATGGTAAATCCATTGAAGAACGAAATGTTAATAATCGCATAACTCTTGGCCATTGAGAAGGTGATACTGTAGTATCATCACGAGGTAAAAGTAAATCATGTTTAATAACTTTAGTTGAAAGAACATCAAGATTTACTTTAGCAATATTAGTTGAAAATAGAACTACTAAAGTTATTAACAAAAATATTAGTCATTATTTATCAATTCTTCCAAATAATCTTGTTAAGACTATAACATTTGATAGGGGTAAAGAATTTGCTAATTGACAACAACTTGAAAAAAATTTAAATGTGAAAATTTATTTTGCTGATGCATATTCACCTTGACAAAGAGGTACTAATGAAAATACTAATGGTTTAATTAGAGAAAAATTTCCTAAAAAATTTAATTTTTCAAACACTACTAAAAATGCAGTTCATAAATTTATATTGTCTTTAAACCAAAGACCAAGAAAAATACTAAATTATCTTTCGCCAATCGAATATTTGGTTAGAAAAATAATTTAGTTGCACTTAACTTTACAATTTGGCATTTTTTTTGCTATCTTCTTTACTAATATTTTGTCCGATATATAATCTCTCCTCGTCTAATTAAATACCATTACTTTGCTAATTATTTTAAATTAAATTTTAACTAGATAAGAAGTTTTCTTTTTGTTTTTTTCTCTCTACTTTTTTTTGCTACTTTGACAGTCTCTGCTTCAAGTTTACGACTATTTTCTAACTTTCTTTTTTCTTTTGCTTCTTGCATTTTTTCATATTGAACTAATTTATTTTTCTGTTTTAAAAATTCTTGCCTGTCTCGTGCTTTAGTTCTTACGGCCCATTCTCTATCTGTTTGCAATTGTTTAAATGATGTTGCTTCTTTTTTTAGTTGTTCTGTTTCTCTTGGCCATGCTTGTTGTTGCTTGTCTCATTCTTTAACACTTTTGTTGATGAACTTTCTTGTTGGTTCTTTTTTGTATGTTTGCAAAGAAATATCTTTAAGTTTAATAGTTTTTAGAGTAGTGTCTGACAACGCAGGTAAAGTATAACTTTGTTCAACTTCAAAATCCATTTGACAATCATCAACAGCATCAACTTCAAAATCCATTCGATAGTTATTAAAATTACTAAGGGCAAAATTCATTGTATCAGGTTGAAAATCTTCAATTTCATTTTTAATTGCCAATGAATTTGCTACTGAACAAGACGACGGTTCTAAAAAAGCATCTTCTGAGAAATTTACTCCTACACGCTCGCTTTCTTGCTCAAACCTGTTCCTCGCATATTGCTCGGCACTTAATTTTCTTACCGATTCATTAACTGTTCTTAGACTATTTTGTTCTTCTAATGTCTGAAGTTGTGATGCTTCATCTACGGCTCTTTTTGCTAACTGTTCAATATTAATTTTGTATTTATTAACTACTTCCATAATTGCTTTTTTACCGCTTAAAGATCTAGAATCAGCAATTAACTTACCAAAATTCATACCATCACGATTCCTAATATAAATATTAGCGCCACGATTCAATAAAGTTTGTACATTGATAAGATAATTTTTCACATTATGACGCGAATAACAAATGAGATGTTTTCTTGTATTTATTAAAAGGGCAGTATCGCCAAATACATTTTGAAGATTAATATTAGCACCATTATCTAACAAAAGATTTATTTTATCACTATTTTTAGCTAAATGAAGTGGATTTCTACCAAAACCAGAAAATGCTACGGCATTCGGGTCAGCCCCTAACTTTAATAAATTTTCCATACATTTTAATGAATCTCTATTATTTGACTTCGTCCAATAACAAAACTTATAACTAATTGTCATATTAGTATTAGTTAATTTTACAGCAATACGCTTATCAACCTCAATGACCTTAAAATTTAATTTTATTTGTTCAATATCTTCATCCATATCTAAAAAAAGCAAATAATCATTACGAAATTTATAATATTCATCTTTAATAATATTAGGCATTTTGTAATTTTCTTTATTAAGATTTTTTATTCGTTGTTCAGTTTCATAACTAATAATTTTTTCTTTAAATTCATCTCAATTAAGATTCTGAGATAAATCTAAAAATTGATTAGACTTGGTACATAACTATAACATTTTATGCCGACTAAACTATAAAATTCATTTTTATCTTTGTATTTATCTAACATTTGTATTTCATCTAAAAAATAATTATCAAAATAGTAGATAAAATTAAAGGTTATGTACCAAGTCTATTGAAAAACTTAGGTATTGGGATTATTTGGTTAATTCTGCGCATTAAAAATACCTTATTTGGATCCACATCTAATATTCCTTTCTGATTACTATATAAAAAATAAAAATTAAAAGCACTTTAATTCTTAACTAAAAATTAAAGTGCTAATTTTTTTAAAGATAAATTAAGTTATCTTTAAAATTAAACAAACTTTTTTATTGCAGAGTACATGCCTGAACTGCTATAGTTTTTTAAATAATTTTAAAAAACTGGCTATCTTTACCATTGGAGTAGACCAATCCAATTTTTAAATATAATTTATATAATTACTACTAAATTACACTTTTTATTATAGACTTGGTACATAACTATAACTAGCTTAATTCAAAATTATATATTCCTGAAATTAAGTTAAATCGTAATCCAAATCTTCTAATCTTATTGCGATAACGATAAACTAGTATTTTAAATCTTTTTAATCTAGCAAAAACATGTTCAATGGCAATTCTAACTTTACTTAAAAAGCTATTATATTCCTTTTTATCTGGATTTAAGGGATTATTTTTACTCTTTTTAATTGGCAATAATGTATTTTTATGAACATTTTGCAAACCTTGATAGCCTGAATCGGCAATTAATTCTAATTTTGGATTTATAAGTGTATTTGATTTTAAAAATAACTTATAATCATGAATACTGCCATAACAAAAATCTACTGAAATAATTTTATTGTTAAATAAATCAATAATTATTTGTGATTTTAATGAATGTTGCCTTTTCTTACCAGAAAATAATAATTTTAGTTTTTTTTAATTCTTTCAATTGGAATTTCTGTAGCATCAATTGCTAATAAATTATTATTAGTAACTTTATGTTCCAATAATAGACTTGGTACATAACCTTTAATTTTATCTACTATTTTGATAATTATTTTTTAGATGAAATACAAATGTTAGATAAATACAAAGACGAAAATGAATTTTATAGTTTAGTCGGCATAAAATGTTATAGTTATGTACCAAGTCTAATATCTTTTTGCCAGGTATATGAAAGTGACTATTTTTTATTAGAGTATTTTCAACTCAAAAGATATTACGAATACAACTAACATGACTAATATTATATTTTTTTGCAATAATACGATATGTACTATATTCTTTTCAGTATTCTAAAGTCATAAGTAATCTTTGCTCTATTGATAATTTATTTGGTCTACCACCAATTTGTTTTTGTTTAGCTTTAGCTTCTTTTAAAATTTCTACCATTTTCATGAAAGTTTTATATTTTATGCCTATTAGACTATAAAATTCATTTTCGTCTTTGTATTTATCTAACATTTGTACTTCACCTAGTAAATAATATTATCAAAATAGTAGATAAAATTAAAGGTTATGTACCAAGTCTTATGTAATAAAATAATAAAAATATCAAGGGTAATAATTATCAAGCAGATTATTTATTCAAGAATATAATGACCAACCCGCATAATGCGATCAGCAATAATTTCCAAATAATGATTCTCATTATCTTTATATTGAAATGATTGAATTCTAGCTTTAATAGCAATCATCGTATCAATTACTAAAAATGATACGATATCAGCAATTAAATTATTTCATACTTTAATAACAAGATAATCTTCATCATAATGACCTAACTTATTTTTAAAAGGTCGGGTTACACTAATAGTTAATCGCATCATTTTTGATGTTCTTTCACCAGTTTGATTATGAATAATTTCTGGCGGATTAACAATTCTTCCTACTAAAACAAGATTATTTAACATTATATCACCTACCTTTCCCATTTTATTGTAAAAGATAGCACCGATTTTTAAGTTAAAAGATATTGCTGTCGTATATTTATAATGTTAATATTGCCATACCAACGGCATATTCTTTTTCATGACTAATTGATAATCAACTATTATGTTCAAATCCAATCCATTGTAATTGCTTATTTACTAATTGAATATTAACTTCACAAAAAATTAAAACCTCATTAACATTATTTATTGCTTTATACAATGCTTCTTTTAATGCTCATCTTCCTGCTAAAAATTGTTTTTTTTCGGTTTCACTTTTAATTGTTTGTAAATAACTAATTTCTTCTAAATGTAATACTTTATTAATAAATGATTTTTTTAATTGCATTCGTTTAATGCTAACAATATCAATTCCCACACCTTTAATCATTTTTACTGCCATCCTTTTAAAATAATATTAGACTTGGTACATAACCTTTAATTTTATCTACTATTTTGATAATTATTTTTTAGATGAAATACAAATGTTAGATAAATACAAAGATAAAAATGAATTTTATAGTTTAGTCGGCATAAAATGTTATAGTTATGTACCAAGTCTATTATTTAAATTATAACAAAAGACTTGGTACATAACCTTTAATTTTATCTACTATTTTGATAATTATTTTTTAGATGAAATACAAATGTTAGATAAATACAAAGATAAAAATGAATTTTATAGTTTAGTCGGCATAAAATGTTATAGTTATGTACCAAGTCTAATGACTAATATTTTTGTTAATAACTTTAGTAGTTCTATTTTCAACTAATATTGCTAAAGTAAATCTTGATGTTCTTTCAACTAAAGTTATTAAACATGATTTACTTTTACCTCGTGATGATACTACAGTATCACCTTCTCAATGGCCAAGAGTTATGCGATTATTAACATTTCGTTCTTTAATGGATTTACCATTAAATTTACCCCGATTTTCTTGAGATTTTCGTTTCTTACCTTTTCTTCTTAAATTTTTACTAGTAACCTTTTCAAGTAATCCAGAATAAATTCAATTGTAAATTGTTTTAAAACTAATAATTCATTCTTGATGAAAATTTTTAATTCTGCCATAAATTTGTTCAGGCGATCAACCTAATAATAATTTTTGTTGTACATATTTTACTAATTCTCTATTTTTAAATTTATGAAAATAAACATGTAATTGTTTTCTATTTTCTGCTTTATTTTGTGCAATTAATGAAAAATAATGATTATTATCTTTATTTCTATTAACTTCTCGATTAATAGTACTAATACTTCGATTAAGATTTTTAGCTATTTCACTAATTTTTACTTTAAATTTCAATTGATTCTCAATATAAATTCTTTCATCTATGCCAAGATGTTTGTATCCCATATAAAAACTCCTTAAATTTACTTTTTCTAAAATAAACTTAGCATCATGAAATTTTTATATGAAATCTTTTGCAATTTTATTTACTTGCACTTACAAGTATAATTCAGCATTTAAAAAAATAAATTCATCCGGAGATGATAGAAGTCGGGATGATTTTATTAATGAAGATATTGAAATTATTGCTAATGTTGTAAGTGATCATTTTTCAGATATTAATCAAGTTTTTCTAAATAAAAATAATAATTACGAGGGTTTAATAAATAAGAACAAATCGAAATAAATATTGAACAAATAATGATGATTTTTGAGGGGCCCATATAAACAAAGAAGATAATGGGGGAGAAGATTTAAATGATGCAATTGTTAATACACAATTAGGCGTATTAAAAAATAATGATGATGAAACAATTTTATATGCACTAAAAGAAAAAAATCCCGATTTACTTATTAGACTTGGTACATAACCTTTAATTTTATCTACTATTTTGATAATATTATTTACTAGGTGAAGTACAAATGTTAGATAAATACAAAGACGAAAATGAATTTTATAGTCTAATAGGCATAAAATATAAAACTTTCATGAAAATGGTAGAAATTTTAAAAGAAGCTAAAGCTAAACAAAAACAAATTGGTGGTAGACCAAATAAATTATCAATAGAGCAAAGATTACTTATGACTTTAGAATACTGAAAAGAATATAGTACATATCGTATTATTGCAAAAAAATATAATATTAGTCATGTTAGTTGTATTCGTAATATCTTTTGAGTTGAAAATACTCTAATAAAAAATAGTCACTTTCATATACCTGGCAAAAAGATATTATTGGAACATAAAGTTACTAATAATAATTTATTAGCAATTGATGCTACAGAAATTCCAATTGAAAGAATTAAAAAAAACTAAAATTATTATTTTCTGGTAAGAAAAGGCAACATTCATTAAAATCACAAATAATTATTGATTTATTTAACAATAAAATTATTTCAGTAGATTTTTGTTATGGCAGTATTCATGATTATAAGTTATTTTTAAAATCAAATACACTTATAAATCCAAAATTAGAATTAATTGCCGATTCAGGCTATCAAGGTTTGCAAAATGTTCATAAAAATACATTATTGCCAATTAAAAAGAGTAAAAATAATCCCTTAAATCCAGATAAAAAGGAATATAATAGCTTTTTAAGTAAAGTTAGAATTGCCATTGAACATGTTTTTGCTAGATTAAAAAGATTTAAAATACTAGTTTATCGTTATCGCAATAAGATTAGAAGATTTGGATTACGATTTAACTTAATTTCAGGAATATATAATTTTGAATTAAGCTAGTTATAGTTATGTACCAAGTCTATTGATAAATTAACAGTTTTTAAAAAAACCAATTCTTCGGCCACAATAAAAGTTACAGGTTCTTGAGGAGCAACAGAATACCAATCTTGAAGTTGAAAAAAAGTTACTTTTACAGTTAAACCGCCGACAACAATAGTTCATAATAATAATTTAGAAAGAAAATCTTGATGACCATGAAGTTCAAATACGAACGATAAAATTATAGCTGCACCCGAAGTAGCCCAGAAAACTCCAAAGTGGTGTGGGCCCGCTGTTGCAGAAGCAGTTTTAAGAACTTTTCATTGAAATAATAATTTAAATATAGAAAATAATAATAATCTCCAACAAGATCTAGCCACCGCTATGGGAACAAATGATACTAACGGAACGCTTCTTGAAAATTTAGCAACTGTAATAAACAATTTTTTTGAAAGAAATTGACGTGATGATTTAAATATTGATGTCGAAGCTAATCCTCCACAATATTCTACAACAGCGATTCTTGCCACCGAAAGAAGAATGTCACTTTCTAGACAAGAAGAATTAAATTTTATTGAAACAATTAATAATATTATTCGTAATAGTTTAAATTTTGGCGTTCCGGTAATACTTAGATATTCAGGTAATCTTCCATCAAATCAAAGGTGCGAAAACGATAGCGATCATTATATTTTAATTAATGGTATTTCTGAGTCAACAGAAAATATTTTTGAAACAAGATATAATTACATGGATCCACAACATTGAAATTTAGATGGCACAAATTGAACAGGAAGTTTAAGAAGTGATTTGACAGCTAGAGACTTTGTTTATTGCAAAATGAAACAAATTGCTATAGCTAATAGGGTGTTATCTATCAACTGGTAAACTTCTTTCGGTTATGGCGACCACCCACAATTTATCGTGCTTTAATACATACCAACATTATTAATTCACTTGTATTTAATTTTCAAAGAACAAAATTTTAACACCTCATAAAATAAAAAGACAATCACTGCTGACTGTCTTAATACTTATTCAAATATTTTCCTACCTAACAAAACTTTATGCGTCCTCTTTTCTACGATATCTATAAATTTCTTATTACATATGATATAATTATTAGCGAAGTTAAAATTTATAAATAAATGGGGTATAAAAATGTTTACTGATTTTTTGGCGAATCGTATTACTAAAGCTATTAAGAAAAATATTAAGACATCAACTTTAACAGAACAAAATATGGAAGCTACTTTAAGTGAAATTAAACTTGCTTTATTAGAGGCTGATGTTAATTTTAATGTGGTAAAAGAATTTGTTAATAATGTTCGTGATCTTGCAAAGGGAGAGTTTATTCTTGAAGGTTTAAAACCTGAACAAATGTTAATTAAAATTGTTCATAATGAGTTAATTCGTATTATGGGACATAAAGAACATTTATTGAATCTTAATAAACGACCAACAGTTATTATGATGGTGGGGTTACAAGGAAGTGGAAAAACAACCACAACAGCTAAGTTAGCAAATTTATTACGAAAAAAGTATCATAAGAATTCTTTGTTAGTTGCTTGTGATGTGTATCGGCCAGCCGCCATTGAGCAGTTAAAATCGTTAGGTAAGCAATTAGACATTCCTGTATTTTCATTGGATAATGAAAAAGATGTTGTTAAAATTGCTAACAATGCTCTTAATTATGCAATGGAAAATAAGTTTGATGTTGTTATTGTTGATACAGCAGGAAGATTGCATATTGATAGCGTATTAATGGATGAATTATCTAATTTAAAACAAAATATTAATCCCCAAGAAATTCTTATTGTTGTTGATGCGATGACAGGACAAGAAATAATTAATGTTACTGAACGATTTCATCAATATCTTAATTTAACAGGAACAATTCTTTCTAAATTAGATGGTGATGCTCGTGGTGGAGCGGCACTTTCTATTAGTCATTTAACTAAAATTCCGATTATGTTTGCTGGTACAGGAGAAAAGGTTGAAGCATTAGATATTTTTTATCCTGAAAGAATGGCTGACCGAATTTTAGGGATGGGCGATGTTCAAAGTTTATTTGAAAAAGCTCAAGATGTTGTTGATGAAAGATCAATTCAGAAAACAATGAATCGAATGATGATGGGACAATTTGATTTAGATGATTTAGCTAATCAAATGAAACAAATGTCAAAGATGGGTAAACTTTCAGGAATAATTAAAATGATGCCTGGGGTTAATAATCTTAGTGATGCCAAAATTGAAGGTGCTGAAAGTAAACTATTAGTTACAAGAGCATTATTAGATTCAATGACTAAAAAAGAACGAAGAGATCCACGACTTTTAAAACATTTAAAAAGAAAAAATCGGATTATTAAAGGTTCGGGACGAAATGAAAAAGAATTTAATAATTTAATAAATCAATTTGAAAAAGCTAAAAAAAGTGTTGATGCAATGGCAAAACAAATTAAATTAGGAAGAATGCCAGATTTTAGTAAGTTTAAAAGATAAAGAATTTCTAATCCTTAGTTAAGAATTAGAAATTCTTTTTGTCACGATTATCTTTTTGAAAGTAAGTATTTTAAAATTTCCGAAGATAAATTAGCATCACTAATATTAGTTAGTATGGTGCGTCCTTGATAAATTAAATCGGTCATTGAACCATTATATTTGGATGTAATCCCAAAACTAAATCCTCAATGCGGTAGTGTTGTCGATTTTTTTTCATTACCTCATGGGTTATATGTTTTAGGATTTATTGTTAAGATAAATTCATTATTTTGATTTGTTTTATCTAATTTAAAGGCACAAGGGTTAACTAAATCCATTGGTGAATTCATTACAGGTTTACCAGCAAAAATATATTGAGCGTATTCTTTATACATTGCTATTCATTTATCAGCTTGTTGTTGTGTTCAATCGCTTTTACTTTCTAGATAAGGTGTGAAAACTAACTTGGTAATAAATAAAAATTTTATTTCGTTTCATCATAGTTGTTTTGTTATGGAGTTATTACGAAATCTTGGTATCATTTCATTGCCATTAGTATAATAGACTTGGTACATAACTATAACATTTTATGCCGACTAAACTATAAAATTCATTTTTATCTTTGTATTTATCTAACATTTGTATTTCATCTAAAAAATAATTATCAAAATAGTAGATAAAATTAAAGGTTATGTACCAAGTCTAATATAGAAAATCACTTTTTTCTTTATTTAATATGGGATATTTATCTACGGTGCTATTAAAAGTTAAGTAATGATTAGAGCAAAAAGCATTACCTTTTTGATAATCTAATCGGATTGTTTCCGTAGTTTTTGTTATGGGCGATCATTCATTAAATGATGCTTGGGCGCTATCAATTGGTTTAATATATTTGGCTGCTTGCTCCAAATTAATATTTAAGTGTTTCTTAAATTTAAAAGTTAATTGATTACTTTCTTCATTGTTTAATCATCCTTTAGTATCTCAATATTCGCTATTAGGAGATAATTCTTTATTTTGATAATATACTTTAACATCATCTTTTGTAAGGATAGGTTCTTGAATTTGTGAATAGTTGTTATTATTTAAATTGTTTCATAGATTGGGGGTTATTGCTAATATTGGTATTAAAAACATTGCTTGTTTCATTTTAATTCCTGCTTTCAGTTTGGATTACTGATATTTAATATGAAAGTATCAGTTATAGTCGCAACTATAATGTGTAGTAATTATCTGACAAATACTATTAATACCAGAAGGCTGTCTTTTAAAAGTTAAGTTAGGAAATATTGTTGATTGTAAGGTAATGTCACTGTAAAATACAAATAACATTTCTGGATGAAAAAATTCTGGTTTTCACATTTCTTGATGTTCATATTTAATGTTACCAGTGAAGTCATTGTCTTGTACTAATGCCTTGTGATAATTACTAAGTTTTAAAGACTTAATTTTTAAAGAACCAACTTGTTGTTTAACAATATTATTGAATTGTTTATTAATAAGTGGTTTTAAATCAGTAGCAGTTTTGCTTAAACTTCCGAGATTAAGTTCAATACTCCCAATAATTTCTTGTGCTGTGGTATATTTATTTAACGCTCTTTGCATATTAGCTTGATATTGTTCTTGTTCTTTAAAATTGTAAATTTGATTTTCCTTAATTTTATTACATCCATATATATTTAAAACTAATGAAAATCAAATACTACTACTAGTTAGTTTTTTAAGGTATGATGTCATTATCTCTTCCTTTGAATAATGTCGCCATTTTCGTTATAAGTTAATAATTCGTGTTCGTTGTATGAAGGAATTTTATGATCATTATTAGTTGCTTCATATCAACAGCCTCGTTTAAGCGGATGAGAATTTTTGTTGAATTGATAAACATATGATAATTGAAAAATTTTTGCTTGTGAATTATTAATACTAGTGGCAGTTAATTTATCATTATTAAAAATGAAAGGGCAACTATTAATGATACTTATTGAGGCATTGTTAGTTTTAAGATAACCTCGTGGTTTATTTAAGACTTGGCTGGTCGCGTTTAGTTTTCTTAGGTATTTTTTAAAAAAGAAAAAATAGTCATTTACTATAAATTATTTCAATATGCAAATTAAGTATATATTTCTTATGTATGATTTTTGTTGTAAAAAATTATTTTAATGTTGTTTTTATAAGCATTTTACTTAGTTTTTATAACCTTTTATTAAGAATATGTTTGTTAATATTAAATATTTTGTTTGCTGAATTATACTTGTAAGTGCAA
Source organism: Spiroplasma endosymbiont of Tipula paludosa (assembly GCF_964264785.1). NCBI lineage: Bacteria > Bacillati > Mycoplasmatota > Mollicutes > Entomoplasmatales > Spiroplasmataceae > Spiroplasma > Spiroplasma endosymbiont of Tipula paludosa. Next base: position 716,794 of record NZ_OZ183484.1, on the reverse strand, counting down.
GTAAATAAAATTGCAAAAGATTTCATATAAAAATTTCATGATGCTAAGTTTATTTTAGAAAAAGTAAATTTAAGGAGTTTTTATATGGGATACAAACATCTTGGCATAGATGAAAGAATTTATATTGAGAATCAATTGAAATTTAAAGTAAAAATTAGTGAAATAGCTAAAAATCTTAATCGAAGTATTAGTACTATTAATCGAGAAGTTAATAGAAATAAAGATAATAATCATTATTTTTCATTAATTGCACAAAATAAAGCAGAAAATAGAAAACAATTACATGTTTATTTTCATAAATTTAAAAATAGAGAATTAGTAAAATATGTACAACAAAAATTATTATTAGGTTGATCGCCTGAACAAATTTATGGCAGAATTAAAAATTTTCATCAAGAATGAATTATTAGTTTTAAAACAATTTACAATTGAATTTATTCTGGATTACTTGAAAAGGTTACTAGTAAAAATTTAAGAAGAAAAGGTAAGAAACGAAAATCTCAAGAAAATCGGGGTAAATTTAATGGTAAATCCATTAAAGAACGAAATGTTAATAATCGCATAACTCTTGGCCATTGAGAAGGTGATACTGTAGTATCATCACGAGGTAAAAGTAAATCATGTTTAATAACTTTAGTTGAAAGAACATCAAGATTTACTTTAGCAATATTAGTTGAAAATAGAACTACTAAAGTTATTAACAAAAATATTAGTCATTATTTATCAATTCTTCCAAATAATCTTGTTAAGACTATAACATTTGATAGGGGTAAAGAATTTGCTAATTGACAACAACTTGAAAAAAATTTAAATGTGAAAATTTATTTTGCTGATGCATATTCACCTTGACAAAGAGGTACTAATGAAAATACTAATGGTTTAATTAGAGAAAAATTTCCTAAAAAATTTAATTTTTCAAACACTACTAAAAATGCAGTTCATAAATTTATATTGTCTTTAAACCAAAGACCAAGAAAAATACTAAATTATCTTTCGCCAATCGAATATTTGGTTAGAAAAATAATTTAGTTGCACTTAACTTTACAATTTGGCATATAATTAGCTGATTGTTTTACTTCTTCAAAGCAATACCTAAGAAAACTAAACGCGACCTTTTTTAAGTAACTAGTTTACTAAAAAACAATTATTTGCTATAATTACTTTTGGTTTTATAATAATAAAATAAACTAAGGAGACAATGATGGCAAATATCAAATCACAAATTAAACGCGCAATAACAAATGAAAAAGCAAGACAAAGAAATGTTCATATCAAATCAACAACAAGAACAGCAATTAAAAAAGCTAAAATCGCAATTACCAGTAATGAAACTAATATGCAACAAACATTAAATCACGCTATTTCAATGCTTGACCGTGCAGAAAGTAAAAATATTTTTCACAAAAATAAAGTTGCCCGAATAAAATCTAAACTAACTATTAAAGCTAATAATATTGCTAATAATATTGCTAATAATATTAAAGAAACTAATTAACTAATTAACAAAAAAGAGTGCTAACTAACACTCTTTTTTGTTGTCTTACTTGTTTTTTGACTAGCAATAAAAACTATAAATCATGCTTTTTATTATTTTCATCCTGCTTTTCAGCTTCTAAAATTAAATCTTGGTCAAATAATGATGCATCAATAACATACGATTCACCTTTTAATGTTGCCTGCAATGCTTTTTGATATTCCAAATCCGCTTGCATTAACTTATCACGATCCAAACGAGGATTAATGGAAAATACAATAAAAATTAGTAATATCGGAATAATAGCAATACCAGCACCCACAATTTTTAAAACCCGATAACCTTGAAAACTAGAACTACTTCAAATTTCCTCTAAGACACTATCAACATTATGAACTTGATCAAAAGCATTTTTAAAAAACTGAACAAACGAATTATAAGATAAAAATCCAAACACACCATAAATAGAATTAAAAAGAATAGCAATAATGGCAAATATTAATATCATTGGTTGCATTCGATATTTATCTCTTAAAAATTGTGGTTTTTTAAAGAAAGAATAAGTTAACATTGCATAAGTTAAAATTTCTAAAATTATACTTCACATTGACAAATTTCAAGCAATAGACGCTGGCCGAAAATTAAAACTTTTTGGCTCAACTAAATTATCTTTTAAAATAACATCAGTTAACTTAATTTCAGCAACAAAACCATAAACATTAACACCAATAACAATAGCCAACAAAAACATAAAAACATAACTTAAAACCCTTTTAAAAAACGGCATTGCTTTAGGTTTACCAGTATATGGATAAAAACCTTGATTATTTGCCGGATGAGTTGGCAATTTTAAACCTTGCAAATTAAGTTGTAAATTTTGCAAATTAATTAACTGTTCATTAACTTTTTTTTGCGAATCAGCCTCAGTTGCTTTTTCGCCACTATCTTTTAAAATTTGAGAATTATTATTAGAAATTTGTTCAGAATTATTATTCTGACTAGTTACTAAAACATTATCGTTTTTTAATAATTGCTTTTGTAAATTTGAATCAATATTTGATAATTCTTTAACAATATCAAGAGAAATCACTGTTGGTGTAACCAATTCTTGTTTTGATATTTGAAAAATATTAAGAATATAAGTTTGTAAAAAATTATAATCATTCTCAATAGTTTCTAAGGTTAAATTATCATCTTTAACAATTTTTATTTCTTCATCTCTTAAATCAGCTAATACTTGCACAAAACTTCTCGCATAGCGTTGCCCTTCATAATTAGCGTGATGCTCTTGTTCTAAAAATAAAAGACTATTAACTAATCGTAAAAAATAAGTATAAAATTCATCATCCTTAATCACTTTAAGTTTCAATTTAGAACTTTGTAAAATATTAACTAATAAATTAACAATATTTTCATAAGTATTTTTGCTATTATTCATTAATAAACTCACCCTCTTACAATTGCAATAAAAACATCTCAAAGCCAATATTTTTATTAACATGACTTCTTTTTATATTATAATCTAAATTACTTAAACTACCTAATAAATAATGAATTTGTTGATCATCAATTTTTAAAAGATACTTTCAAAGAATTTTTAACCGAAAAGGATTAATAGTCATTTTTTGACAAATAGTATTAAAATCATAATTCCTTTGTTGATAAATTTTAATATCACGAATCGTCCTCAGTTGATTAGCTAACAAACCAATAATTGCCAAAACATCTTGATTACTATTTTTAAAATCATAGTATCGTTGCCATATTTGTGAAATATCACGAACAATAAAAGCATTAGCTAAATCAAAAATATTACTATCTAAATAACGACTAACCAAAACATCAACATCTTCCAATATTAATGAATTACTATAATTAACCAGTTTATTTAATTCATTAGCAATAATTTGCAAACTATTAGGTAATCTTTCTAATAATAAATTTAAACCCTCATTAGTAATTTCAGTATTATGCTTAACAAAATAATTTTGAACAAACATTTTTAACTGACTATCATTTAATTCTTTAACAACTAAAACTTTACCTGTTTTTTCAATAACTTTAATAATTTTTTTTCGTTGATCAATATTAGAGCTGTTAACAACAAAAAATATCTCAGTAAATGGTGCGGGATTTTCACAATATTTAAGTAAATTTTTAAATTGTAAACTACTTAATTGATGCTCACGAGAAGAAGTTAAAAACCAACAATCTTCAATAATAACAATTTGTTTATTGTTAAATAATGGTGGCATTGAAATAACTTGTAGTATTTCATCAATATTAGTATTTATCATACTATACTTTAAAATATTCATTTGTTGATCTTTATTAATAACATTAATTACTTTTTGAATTTGTTTATTAATAAGAAATTTATCACTACCGTAAATTAGAAACATTTTATTCACCTTTTAGAATTATATAATAGACTTGGTACATAACCTTTAATTTTATCTACTATTTTGATAATTATTTTTTAGATGAAATACAAATGTTAGATAAATACAAAGATAAAAATGAATTTTATAGTTTAGTCGGCATAAAATGTTATAGTTATGTACCAAGTCTAATATTATTTTATTAATGTTGATATAAAATGTTGATAATTTTTCACATTATAAATTAGACTTGGTACATAACTATAACTAGCTTAATTCAAAATTATATATTCCTGAAATTAAGTTAAATCGTAATCCAAATCTTCTAATCTTATTGCGATAACGATAAACTAGTATTTTAAATCTTTTTAATCTAGCAAAAACATGTTCAATGGCAATTCTAACTTTACTTAAAAAGCTATTATATTCCTTTTTATCTGGATTTAAGGGATTATTTTTACTCTTTTTAATTGGCAATAATGTATTTTTATGAACATTTTGCAAACCTTGATAGCCTGAATCGGCAATTAATTCTAATTTTGGATTTATAAGTGTATTTGATTTTAAAAATAACTTATAATCATGAATACTGCCATAACAAAAATCTACTGAAATAATTTTATTGTTAAATAAATCAATAATTATTTGTGATTTTAATGAATGTTGCCTTTTCTTACCAGAAAATAATAATTTTAGTTTTTTTTAATTCTTTCAATTGGAATTTCTGTAGCATCAATTGCTAATAAATTATTATTAGTAACTTTATGTTCCAATAATATCTTTTTGCCAGGTATATGAAAGTGACTATTTTTTATTAGAGTATTTTCAACTCAAAAGATATTACGAATACAACTAACATGACTAATATTATATTTTTTTGCAATAATACGATATGTACTATATTCTTTTCAGTATTCTAAAGTCATAAGTAATCTTTGCTCTATTGATAATTTATTTGGTCTACCACCAATTTGTTTTTGTTTAGCTTTAGCTTCTTTTAAAATTTCTACCATTTTCATGAAAGTTTTATATTTTATGCCTATTAGACTATAAAATTCATTTTCGTCTTTGTATTTATCTAACATTTGTACTTCACCTAGTAAATAATATTATCAAAATAGTAGATAAAATTAAAGGTTATGTACCAAGTCTATTATTGTTTGATTATTATTTGTTGTATAAATATTATCACAGTTTTGTTCCAATCGTTGCATTACTAGTGGATGGGGCAAATTGCGATTATTAGTTTTTTTAGTAGAAATAATACAAGTTTCAGGATTAATAATTTTTAAAAATTCATCACTTGTTGAACTATTACTCCCATGATGTGCAACTTGAAACAAATTAATTTTTTGTGGCAAAATATAATTTAATAATTTTTTCTCACCACTTTTTTCTAAATCACCTGTAAGCAAAAATTTATGGCGCTGATACTCCCAAAACAAGACTAACGAGCGATTATTTTCATCTTGCTCTTTAATTTGTTCATAATAATTAAAAGCTCAATTATCAAATTTAAATCCATTAATATTATATGTTTTTTGCATTAATTTATTAGTATATGCCAAATTGTAAAGTTAAGTGCAACTAAATTATTTTTCTAACCAAATATTCGATTGGCGAAAGATAATTTAGTATTTTTCTTGGTCTTTGGTTTAAAGACAATATAAATTTATGAACTGCATTTTTAGTAGTGTTTGAAAAATTAAATTTTTTAGGAAATTTTTCTCTAATTAAACCATTAGTATTTTCATTAGTACCTCTTTGTCAAGGTGAGTATGCATCAGCAAAATAAATTTTCACATTTAAATTTTTTTCAAGTTGTTGTCAATTAGCAAATTCTTTACCCCTATCAAATGTTATAGTCTTAACAAGATTATTTGGAAGAATTGATAAATAATGACTAATATTTTTGTTAATAACTTTAGTAGTTCTATTTTCAACTAATATTGCTAAAGTAAATCTTGATGTTCTTTCAACTAAAGTTATTAAACATGATTTACTTTTACCTCGTGATGATACTACAGTATCACCTTCTCAATGGCCAAGAGTTATGCGATTATTAACATTTCGTTCTTTAATGGATTTACCATTAAATTTACCCCGATTTTCTTGAGATTTTCGTTTCTTACCTTTTCTTCTTAAATTTTTACTAGTAACCTTTTCAAGTAATCCAGAATAAATTCAATTGTAAATTGTTTTAAAACTAATAATTCATTCTTGATGAAAATTTTTAATTCTGCCATAAATTTGTTCAGGCGATCAACCTAATAATAATTTTTGTTGTACATATTTTACTAATTCTCTATTTTTAAATTTATGAAAATAAACATGTAATTGTTTTCTATTTTCTGCTTTATTTTGTGCAATTAATGAAAAATAATGATTATTATCTTTATTTCTATTAACTTCTCGATTAATAGTACTAATACTTCGATTAAGATTTTTAGCTATTTCACTAATTTTTACTTTAAATTTCAATTGATTCTCAATATAAATTCTTTCATCTATGCCAAGATGTTTGTATCCCATATAAAAACTCCTTAAATTTACTTTTTCTAAAATAAACTTAGCATCATGAAATTTTTATATGAAATCTTTTGCAATTTTATTTACTTGCACTTACAAGTATAATTCAGCTAATATTAAATATTTTGTTTTATTAATTATTTTTCAAGTAAAAAGGTAATAAATTTTTAGTTGCTTTTCTTTCAAAATTATTCAAATCTTTACCCACCTAACAAAACTTTATGCGCCCTAATAAAATTATTTGATATAATAAATAATAATAAATGTTAAAATAAGATAAAAGTTAAGAGGTGGCTTTAATGATTAAAATTAAGTTAAATGATTTACCAAGTAAATATGGTACTATTAAGCAAATTTTAGTTGAACAAGGGAGTCATGTTAAAGCCTTTCAAAATATTTTGCTTGTTGACTGTGAGGGTCAAGAGATTCCCGTTAGTACTTTATTTGATGGTGATATTGAAAAATTATTTGTTGCTGAGGGTGATAGTGTTAAACGCGGTGATGTTGTTGTTAAAATGAAGATTATGTTGAAAGAAATTGTCTCTGAAAAATCAGTAAAACCAATAAAATCGTCATCAAAAAAGCTGTTTTCTAATTGAGAAGAACTAGAAGAACTAGAAGAACTAGAAGAACGAGAGCAAGAATTAAAATTTAATTTATCAGAAAATCAATCACATTTAGAAAATGGTTTTACAGCAGAATTTGAAAAAAAAGTTATTAATGAAAAATTATCGCCAACGCCAACGCCAAAACCTAAATCGTTAAATCAAGTAATTGAAAAAAAACAAAGTATTATTAATTCTAATAGTGTTATTAGTGATATGCAAGAAAAAAATGAATCTGGTATTTCTAAATTTCGTCAAAGAATTTTAAATAAATTAAGTGATATTCAAGAAAAAACTCCATTGCCTGAAAATAATTTAAGTTCAAAAACAACTTCAGAAGAGTTAATAAAGAAAAATGAAAAACCGTTATCATTTCGGGAAATAATTATGAAGCGAATGAATAATTTGCAAGAACAAGTTGCTACAGTTAAAGAAAGTAAAACGCAATCAAGTGATGCAAATGCTTCTTTTGTTGATAATGCTCGGAATACTATTTATAAAAAAATTGATTTAATTCAAAAAGGTAAAATTAATAACGATAGTAATATTGAAGAAATTAATAAAATAATTTCTGAAGAAGTAGATGATAAACTAGAAACTAATGAAATTAAAGAAACTATTAAAAGTCAATATCAACCATTAGGGTATCAAGAAAAGAATACTGAGCAAGACAAAGTTGCTGTTTCTCAGTCAGAAGTAAATTTAAAAGAATTAATTGATGAAGTAACTGATGAAAATATAAATACTCAACAAAGTAATCAACAAAGTAATCAACAAAGTAATCAAGGAATAAATAATATGTTGGAAAATTTAGGTCATCAATATGTACCTAGTTATTTTCAGCAACCAGTATTTATTCCACCAAAATATGTTCCAATTGTTAATCCACAATTAATGGCTTTTTATCATACTGATATGCAACAATCTTTTAATTCATTATCTCAAGAACAGTTAGAAAAGATTGCTAAACAAAATTTAATTACCCCATTAGAAAATAATTTAAGGAATGAAAATTTAACTAATGATAATGGTGTTAATATTGAAATTAATCATTCTGCTGAACAAAAGAGTGGTCATTTAGAAACTAGAAAAATGCTTTCAAAAGCAAGAAATAGTGCTGTGGAAGCGTTGATATTAAGTAATAAATATGTTCCACATTTAACATTAAATTGTGAAGTTGATATGAATAATGTTATTGCTCTTTGTGAAAGGATGTCTTTGCATAGTAATAATAGTAAGACACGGTTGAATTCAATGGTATTTATAATTAAAGCAATATCTTTAAGTTTAGAAGAATATCCAAAACTTAATGCTAGCTATGATGCTGATACTAATGAATTAGTTATTAAGAGATATCATAATATTGCTATTGCTCGACAATATGCTGATGGTTTACAAACTCCAGTTATTAGATTAGTTGATAAGTTATCAATAGCACAGTTAGCAACTGATATGGAGCAATCTGATCAAAGGATTCGGGCAAGGAAAACAAATGACCTTGAATTTGTTGGTAGTACCATTACTATTACTAATTTTGGAATGGTTGGTGCAAATTCAGGTATTTCACCAATTTTTTATCCTAATGTTGCGGTTATGGGGATTGGTAAGATTTTAAGAAAACCTGTTGTTTATGGTCAAAGTGTGACTATTAGGCATATGATGAATATAACATTAACAGTTGATCAACGAGCTATTGATATTTATGATGCGGGACAATTTTTAGAAACTTTAAAAAATAATTTAGAAAAACCATATATTTTATCACTAAGTTAATCTTAGCGATTTTTTTTAGGACGCATAAAGTTTTGTTAGGTAGGAAAAGATTTGAATAAGTATTAAGACAGTCAGCAATGATTGTCTTTTTATTTTATAAGATGTTAAAAATTTGTTCTTTGAAAATTAAATACAAGTGAATTAATAATGTTGGTATGTATTAAAACACGATAAATTGTGGGTGGTCGCCATAACCAAAAGAAGTTTACCAGTTAATAGATAACATCCTATTAGCTATAGCAATTTGTTTCGTTTTGCAATAAAAAAATGAATGGGTGGATTTCCTAAAAATATACACGCTATTAAATTAGTTCCAAGGGTAGGATGCGGATATTAAAGTGTAGAAATTTCTATATAGGGATATACTAAGTTTAAAATTATTAAAATCTTTATCTAATTAAAAAAACAAAATTTACTAACAAAGCTTGTTAAACACTTAAATCTGCGATATATAAGTGTTTAAAAAACTAAGTTAACTAACTTAGTTAATATAACTTAGTTTATTCATAAGAAAGGTAATTTATTATGAAAAACATTGAAAACATTTTCTTAAATACTAAAAAATATCTTTTAAAAGAAACACAAAACGCAATTCTTATTAAAGCACCAGAAATTCCGTGATTTAATGGACAAATCGGTATTTGGTTTCCAAAGCGATTTGTTTATAAAGGAAAATACGAAAATTCAATTTGCATTGGAATAATAAAAGATAGTAAATATCAAGTAATTTCAATTAATCAAAAAGAAAAAGAAACCAAATTAATTAAGGGACAAGAATTATTAGGTTTTTTCATTGCCGAAAAAGCAAACAACAAAAAAGATATAAATTATAACTATTTTAAAGGAGTTTAAAAATGAATATTGCGATTGGAATAATATTTATTATCATTTGCATAATGCTATTGGCATATTTTGCTTATAAAATTTATGCCAAAATAAAAATTAGAATTAAATATAAAAATTCCATTAAAAATAATACTGGTAATTTCACAAAAGACGAAAAAGTGTTTATTGCTCGCTTTGAAGAATGAGTTAAAGCCCCTAATTCAAAAGAAAATAACGCGGATAAAAAATAATGTTTTGAGAAATTATTATGGAGTTCTTAAAACTGTTTGTTCCAATAGAAAAAATGCCTGCACAAGTTGCGTTTATTGCCGGATTAATTATTATCATTACTTTTCTTTTCGCCTTAATTTCAATTATGTATTTACCAATAAAAATGATTTTTGGGAGATAAAAAAATGACAGTAAATTTAAAAGAATTTAATTGAGAACAAATTAAACAAACTTTCTGAGATTTATTTATTCAAATTACAACTATTCCGGCTCATATTACTGGTGGTAAAGAAATTAATTTAACTGAAGAACCACTTTGACTTTTAACAACCAACATCGCTTTTTGATTACTAACAGCGATTATAGTCTGATTTATTCTAATGCTACTTTGGAAAACCATGTCAGTATTTAGATAGAGACAAAAGTAATGTCAAGAAGCTACATTGTGATGCATTCACAAAGAAATTCAAAATTAATTAGAAAAAAATACAATCGTGTTAAGGTTAATCGTGGTTTTAACAAATTTAAGAAAAACTTTGAATATAAATGATGAATGTTTTAAAAAGAAAGGGGGTGATTATATGATTGGAACTTTCTTAACAGAAGCACCAGCAGTAACAAAGATAACAGCTAGTGACGCGATGACTAAATTATGGAATGCGATTATAACAGCGTTTACTAAAATGTGGGAAATTATTGCTGTTAATATGCCACAAGTCGGTAATTTCTTTGCTGACTACTGAATATTCATTTTTCCATTTATTTTGGCAATATTCTTTATTTGCTTTAAAATGTTTGAAAAATTACTTGGAGCAGTACGCTAACAAAAAAATAAAGTGAGGTGCAAGATGAAATTTTGCAAATGAATAATAGAAAAAAATAACCATTTTATTGAATTAAATCGCACCTCATTTTTAATTTTATGACGCTGAATTATACTTGTAAGTGCAAGTAAATAAAATTGCAAAAGATTTCATATAAAAATTTCATGATGCTAAGTTTATTTTAGAAAAAGTAAATTTAAGGAGTTTTTATATGGGATACAAACATCTTGGCATAGATGAAAGAATTTATATTGAGAATCAATTGAAATTTAAAGTAAAAATTAGTGAAATAGCTAAAAATCTTAATCGAAGTATTAGTACTATTAATCGAGAAGTTAATAGAAATAAAGATAATAATCATTATTTTTCATTAGACTTGGTACATAACTATAACATTTTATGCCGACTAAACTATAAAATTCATTTTTATCTTTGTATTTATCTAACATTTGTATTTCATCTAAAAAATAATTATCAAAATAGTAGATAAAATTAAAGGTTATGTACCAAGTCTATTGAGTTCCCATTTTTAATTTCTTTGATGATAATTTTAAATATATGAGTGAAATGTCAATTGAATTAAATGGTTTTAAACAAAATAGTAAATTTACTTTAATTCGTAGTTTTGAACCTGAAAACTCATTAGACTTGGTACATAACTATAACATTTTATGCCGACTAAACTATAAAATTCATTTTTATCTTTGTATTTATCTAACATTTGTATTTCATCTAAAAAATAATTATCAAAATAGTAGATAAAATTAAAGGTTATGTACCAAGTCTATTAATTGCACAAAATAAAGCAGAAAATAGAAAACAATTACATGTTTATTTTCATAAATTTAAAAATAGAGAATTAGTAAAATATGTACAACAAAAATTATTATTAGGTTGATCGCCTGAACAAATTTATGGCAGAATTAAAAATTTTCATCAAGAATGAATTATTAGTTTTAAAACAATTTACAATTGAATTTATTCTGGATTACTTGAAAAGGTTACTAGTAAAAATTTAAGAAGAAAAGGTAAGAAACGAAAATCTCAAGAAAATCGGGGTAAATTTAATGGTAAATCCATTAAAGAACGAAATGTTAATAATCGCATAACTCTTGGCCATTGAGAAGGTGATACTGTAGTATCATCACGAGGTAAAAGTAAATCATGTTTAATAACTTTAGTTGAAAGAACATCAAGATTTACTTTAGCAATATTAGTTGAAAATAGAACTACTAAAGTTATTAACAAAAATATTAGTCATTATTTATCAATTCTTCCAAATAATCTTGTTAAGACTATAACATTTGATAGGGGTAAAGAATTTGCTAATTGACAACAACTTGAAAAAAATTTAAATGTGAAAATTTATTTTGCTGATGCATATTCACCTTGACAAAGAGGTACTAATGAAAATACTAATGGTTTAATTAGAGAAAAATTTCCTAAAAAATTTAATTTTTCAAACACTACTAAAAATGCAGTTCATAAATTTATATTGTCTTTAAACCAAAGACCAAGAAAAATACTAAATTATCTTTCGCCAATCGAATATTTGGTTAGAAAAATAATTTAGTTGCACTTAACTTTACAATTTGGCTTATATATCATTAAATAAGAATTTATATTATTTTTTCAGCATATTAAATACTAGTTCTAAAAACATTTATCATTAAAGAAGAAAAATAAGCTAACTAAACTTTATTAAAATTACTATCAAGAAAGGTAATTTATTATGTTAGAAATTAATAATAATGTAAAAACCCCGGAAAATAAGCATTGATTAAACTTATTTACAACCCATAAAAATATGTACACCAATAAATGCGAACAACTAGCTAATGAATACAAAAAATTAGATGAATACTTATATAAATATCATTATCGCTTAAAACAAGGTTATAAAGTAGTTCATTTTGCATCAAGAACAATTATTACAATTTTTGGTGATGTTAATTTTAAACGACGCCGATATAAATATTGAAATAAAAAATCAGGTAAATTTGAATATGTATGTTTGTTAGACAAAGAAATTGGTCTATTACCCAAACAACGCATTTATTTTGATGTCCAATTTAAAGTTTTAAGTCTTCTGGGTGATGGTAAGCGGTATCGCGATGTTTTAGACGCTCTAAATCATTGTTATATTTCAAAAGCTAGTATTTCAAATATTTTAAATAAATACGATATTGCCGAATATTTTCAACTAGCAGAAAAAGAAACTAAAAATAGAATTGATGTCAAAAGTAAGGATTTATATATTCAACTAGATGAGACATTTTTAGCGACATTAGACCATAAAGTTAAACAAGACCAAAGAATTCGTTTAGTTACTTTTCACACTGGACATAAAGAAAAAAACGACAAAAATGCTCGTAGAGAATTAGAAAACAAACGAGGTCATTTTCTAATGTTAAAAGTTGGTAAACGAATAAATACGATGGATTATCGTGACTTATTAATTAGAGAATTACAAAAACATTATGTGAATATTAATTATGACAAAATAATTGTTTGTGGCGATGGCGCTACTTGAATTAGAGAAATTGCCAATAGTTTTGGTAATGTTAGATATATTTTAGATGGGTATCACGCTATTAAAAAATTAAAACAAACGGCATTTAATATTATTTTTGAAAATCGCAAAGTAACACTAAATAGTTGAATTGAATTATATAAAAATGGTAATCATCAAGAATTAATCAAAAACATTCGCAATGGTGCTAAAAATGAATTAAATAAAGACATTAAAAAAAATTTAAGGAGGGCGAGTAATTATTTCGAAAACAACAAGCATGGTATTCATCATCAAAATTTAGAATGAAATATCGGTTGTAGCATTGAAAGTGATGTATCACATTTGGTAAAACAACAATTAGGATATGGGGCGAAAATATATAATCATAAAAATTTAAATAATCTATTACATTTAAGAATGGCAAATTTAAACAAATTAAATGTATTACATTACATTAATGAAAATATTAATTCAGAAATAGAAATCAGAAAAGAAATATATAAAAATTCATTATGAAATAAATATAATAATAAAAATGATGATAGTTGAATTAACTATAAAGGTAATGCTGTAACAAATAAATATAATAGATTTAAGTAAGTAAAAATATTAATTAAAATTTAATAAAATAAGGGCGCATAAAGTTTTGTTAGGTGGGTAAAGATTTGAATAATTTTGAAAGAAAAGCAACTAAAAATTTATTACCTTTTTACTTGAAAAATAATTAATAAAACAAAATATTTAATATTAACAAACATATTCTTAATAAAAGGTTATAAAAACTAAGTAAAATGCTTATAAAAACAACATTAAAATAATTTTTTACAACAAAAATCATACATAAGAAATATATACTTAATTTGCATATTAGACTTGGTACATAACTATAACTAGCTTAATTCAAAATTATATATTCCTGAAATTAAGTTAAATCGTAATCCAAATCTTCTAATCTTATTGCGATAACGATAAACTAGTATTTTAAATCTTTTTAATCTAGCAAAAACATGTTCAATGGCAATTCTAACTTTACTTAAAAAGCTATTATATTCCTTTTTATCTGGATTTAAGGGATTATTTTTACTCTTTTTAATTGGCAATAATGTATTTTTATGAACATTTTGCAAACCTTGATAGCCTGAATCGGCAATTAATTCTAATTTTGGATTTATAAGTGTATTTGATTTTAAAAATAACTTATAATCATGAATACTGCCATAACAAAAATCTACTGAAATAATTTTATTGTTAAATAAATCAATAATTATTTGTGATTTTAATGAATGTTGCCTTTTCTTACCAGAAAATAATAATTTTAGTTTTTTTTAATTCTTTCAATTGGAATTTCTGTAGCATCAATTGCTAATAAATTATTATTAGTAACTTTATGTTCCAATAATATCTTTTTGCCAGGTATATGAAAGTGACTATTTTTTATTAGAGTATTTTCAACTCAAAAGATATTACGAATACAACTAACATGACTAATATTATATTTTTTTGCAATAATACGATATGTACTATATTCTTTTCAGTATTCTAAAGTCATAAGTAATCTTTGCTCTATTGATAATTTATTTGGTCTACCACCAATTTGTTTTTGTTTAGCTTTAGCTTCTTTTAAAATTTCTACCATTTTCATGAAAGTTTTATATTTTATGCCTATTAGACTATAAAATTCATTTTCGTCTTTGTATTTATCTAACATTTGTACTTCACCTAGTAAATAATATTATCAAAATAGTAGATAAAATTAAAGGTTATGTACCAAGTCTATTGGTGAAATAAAAAAAGTTAATAAAAATAGTGTTATAAAAAGATTAAGTGAAATTAATCACCCAATCTTATCAAGACAAGATTTTTTAGAGAATATTGAACTTGAAGAGATTACAACGAATTCAGCCATTGTTCATTTTAGAAATTGAGAACTTGCACCATTACCAAGAACGGGCGCATAAAGTTTTGTTAGGTGGGTAAAGATTTGAATAATTTTGAAAGAAAAGCAACTAAAAATTTATTACCTTTTTACTTGAAAAATAATTAATAAAACAAAATATTTAATATTAACAAACATATTCTTAATAAAAGGTTATAAAAACTAAGTAAAATGCTTATAAAAACAACATTAAAATAATTTTTTACAACAAAAATCATACATAAGAAATATATACTTAATTTGCATATTGAAATAATTTATAGTAAATGACTATTTTTTCTTTTTTAAAAAATACCTAAGAAAACTAAACGCGACCTATAATCACCCCCTTTCTAAACAAAATATGATTTAACCTTATAAAATAAAATAACCATAAATAAGACGATGAATACTAATACCATTCAAAACGCAATATTTGCCATTAAAAGTCAAAAGACTTGGTACATAACTATAACATTTTATGCCGACTAAACTATAAAATTCATTTTTATCTTTGTATTTATCTAACATTTGTATTTCATCTAAAAAATAATTATCAAAATAGTAGATAAAATTAAAGGTTATGTACCAAGTCTAATGTTTAATAGAGCATTAAATGCTAGTGGTTTAATGCGTGTTTTTAATATTTATTTTTTTTGACAACACCCTTTTGTTACTTCAGAGAATGGAACAGTTATTAATGGTGATATTCCTGCATTTCTTAGTAATGATTTAGTTGTTGGTGCCGGATTATTTCAAAGTGGGTTTTTCCCCATTATGATGTTTGGATTACCAGCTGCTGCCTTGGCGATCATTAAATGTGCTCATCCTGACCAAAGAAAAAAAGTTATGGCATTATTACTTGGAGCGGCGTCAGTTTCATTTTTAACGGGGATTACTGAACCGTTAGAATTTAGTTTTATTTATGCAGCCCCAATATTATTTTTTGTTCATATTGTCTTATCAGGGATTATTGCTGCAATTACTGTTGGTTTAGGAATTCGGATTGGTTTTGGGTTTTCTGCTGGTTTTATTGATTATGTTTTAAGTTTTTATCAATCAATGAAAATTGCTAAAATAACTTGGGAGTCTGGTATTGCCCAAGTGCTAGCAAATCCGGCTTGAATATTACCAATTGGTATTCTAAGCGGGGGCGCTTATTACTTTTCTTTTAATTATTTGATTAAGAAGTTTAATTATCAGACATTAGGTCGCGAGCAAACTGTTAGTGAAATAGAAAATTTGGATAATAGTTTACCACTGTCTTCTTATCAGTTATTAGCCAGAAAAATTTTGGATATTTTAGGTAAAGATAATATTATTAGTGTTGGTAATTGTGTCACAAGGGTGAGAATTGTTGTTAAAAATGTTGATGCTGGAAAAATTGAACAATTAAATAAAGTCAGATTTGAAGTAAGAGGGATTGCTAATAATAAACTTAATCCGAAAATGGTTTCAGACAAAGATTTACAACTGATTGTTAGCAATGATGCCCAATTTATTGTTGATGAATTAGAAAAATTGCTTCAGGCATCAAAAGAGTTGTTGGCAACTAATTTTTAAAAATAGAAAATAGTTTTTATTTTAGCCAAATTGTAAAGTTAAGTGCAACTAAATTATTTTTCTAACCAAATATTCGATTGGCGAAAGATAATTTAGTATTTTTCTTGGTCTTTGGTTTAAAGACAATATAAATTTATGAACTGCATTTTTAGTAGTGTTTGAAAAATTAAATTTTTTAGGAAATTTTTCTCTAATTAAACCATTAGTATTTTCATTAGTACCTCTTTGTCAAGGTGAATATGCATCAGCAAAATAAATTTTCACATTTAAATTTTTTTCAAGTTGTTGTCAATTAGCAAATTCTTTACCCCTATCAAATGTTATAGTCTTAACAAGATTATTTGGAAGAATTGATAAATAATGACTAATATTTTTGTTAATAACTTTAGTAGTTCTATTTTCAACTAATATTGCTAAAGTAAATCTTGATGTTCTTTCAACTAAAGTTATTAAACATGATTTACTTTTACCTCGTGATGATACTACAGTATCACCTTCTCAATGGCCAAGAGTTATGCGATTATTAACATTTCGTTCTTTAATGGATTTACCATTAAATTTACCCCGATTTTCTTGAGATTTTCGTTTCTTACCTTTTCTTCTTAAATTTTTACTAGTAACCTTTTCAAGTAATCCAGAATAAATTCAATTGTAAATTGTTTTAAAACTAATAATTCATTCTTGATGAAAATTTTTAATTCTGCCATAAATTTGTTCAGGCGATCAACCTAATAATAATTTTTGTTGTACATATTTTACTAATTCTCTATTTTTAAATTTATGAAAATAAACATGTAATTGTTTTCTATTTTCTGCTTTATTTTGTGCAATTAATGAAAAATAATGATTATTATCTTTATTTCTATTAACTTCTCGATTAATAGTACTAATACTTCGATTAAGATTTTTAGCTATTTCACTAATTTTTACTTTAAATTTCAATTGATTCTCAATATAAATTCTTTCATCTATGCCAAGATGTTTGTATCCCATATAAAAACTCCTTAAATTTACTTTTTCTAAAATAAACTTAGCATCATGAAATTTTTATATGAAATCTTTTGCAATTTTATTTACTTGCACTTACAAGTATAATTCAGCTTTAAAAGCATTAAAATAAGGTGACAGGGGATTATTGTTAGTGCTGTAAATAAAAAAGGTAGCGTTGCTACCTTTTTCTTTGTTAATTTTTTTTATTGTTTAACAACAATAATTCCTACGGAGTTAACACCGGCATGACTGACAAAGCAGTTAGGGAGGAATGCTTTTTTGATTTTAAGTTCAGGGTGGTTGGTTATAATTTTGTTAATAATTGTGGTGACCTTTTTATCACATTGTGATGTGAGAATTTCTAAGATATAATTTTCATTTTTAATAAATTCTTTAATTTTTGTGATTACACTTTCAATAGCGTTGTTTAAGGTTCTGGCAATTCCACTTTTTTCCGATATTTCGCCGAATTTAATAATGACTTTAACGCGGATTAAACTTATTAGGGAAGCAACAACAGATTTGGCACGACCACCTTTAGAAAGTCGCGAGATATCTTCAGGGATAATGTAAATTAAACTATTTTTTTTAACTTGGGTTACCATTTTATTAATATCATTAATGTTGCCCCCATTAGCTACAATTTCAGTAGCTTTGATTGCTAATGTACTATTAAATGTAGCAGCGCCGTTAGTATCAATAATATGAACGCGGTTTTTAAATTCACTTTCTTGTGATAACATATAGGCATTTTGGTATTGACCAGATAATCCTTTAGCAATCGGAATAAAGATAATTTCATCATTTCCTTCAGCTAGTAGTTTTCGCCATAAGCTCATTAGTTTCCCCGGTGATGATTGACTAGTTTTAGTATATTCACCATTTTTAACACGAGCATAAAAATTAGATTTTTTAATATCACTAGTGGTATCTTCAATTTCAGTTTTATCTTCAAAACTTATTAATAAAGGAATGATATTAATATTTTTTTCTTTTAGCGTTGTAAGGTCAAGGTTGCTAGATGAGTCAACAATAATAGCAATTTTCTTATTTGTGTTAGACATTTTTTTCTCCTTTACTTTATTCAATATACAAGTACAAATGTATTATATCCGGTGTGAGCAGCAATAACATTAGATATTAAACTCATATGTTTAATTGTAAATTTTTCTTTAGTAATGATTTTAATTACTTCTTCTTTTAATTCCGTATCACATAATGAATGCATAATTGTTAATTCGCCAGCACTGTCATAGCGTTTTTTGATTTCTTTTAAAACTTCTTTAATTGCTTTTTTAAATGTTCTGGTTTTATCAAATTTATCAATAAAACCATTAAATTCTAGGATTGGTTTAATTTTCAATAAATTAGCTAGGGTAGCAGCAGCACTGCTAATTCTACCACCACGAACCAATGTATCTAATTGATATGGAAGAATGAAGGCACAATATTTTGTTTTCTGTTCATCAATAAAACCTTGTAATTCATTAATAGGTCGTTCTTGTAAAAATAGTTTTGCGCGGTTAATCATTTCTTTATTAATGTCGCCAACTGCTTCGCTATCAATTATATAGACTTTGTTTTTATAAACATTATCTTGAGCTAGTAATATTGCACTTTGATATTGTCCTGATAGATGGGAAGAAATTGGAAAGAAAAGAATTTGTTCATATTCTTGTAGTAGTTCATCTCATTTTTCTTTTAAAATTCCTGGTGGCGTTTGACTGGTTTTAATTGGTTCAGTTTCTAAAATTTTATAAAATTTATCAATAGTAATTTCTTTGTTATTGTCAGCAATAGTTTTATTGTTAATATTTATCATTAAAGGAACAAATGCCATATTATGTTCTTTTGCCTGTTCTTCATCATAACCAGTTGCTGAGTCCATTAAGATAATGTATTGCTTCATTAATTTTACACCTCACAAAAATCTCTATTTTGTTTATTAATCAATTATAAACTTTGATATAATATTATTCAAGAAAAGAAATAGTAAAGGATAATTTGATGATAAGAATAGCAAAATTTGTAATCAAAAAAAGAAATTTTCTTAAAAACTATATTACAATATTTATTAAGTAGTAAAATTGATATATTAAAACTAATAATTATATAAGAGATTTGAGGCTATTTAAATGACAAAATTTAAATTTGATGTTCGTATTAAAGAAGGCTATTATAGTGCGATTTATTTTTTAAAAACCCAAAAAATTCTTAAAAAGTATTTTCCTAATAATATTGTTACGATGCAATTTTTTCAAAGACAAGATAATGTTATGCTTTGTGGTATTGATGAAATTGTGGCATTATTGAAAGAATTTGTAACGCCATTAGAAAAAATATCTGTTTATGCTTTAAATGATGGTGATATTATTAAAGCTAATATTCCGGTTTTAAAAATAACCGGTCCTTATCATTTATTTGGTTACTTAGAAGGAATTATTGATGGCATTTTAGCAAGAAGAAGTAGTGTTGCTACTAATTGTAATGAGATTTTAAAAGTTAGTAATGATAAACCAATCATCTTTATGTTTGATCGTAATGATGACTATCTTAATCAACAAGGTGATGGTTATGCTGCATATATTGCTGGTATTAAATCACAAGTTACGAGAGCACAAACTGAATGATGAAATAATCAAGAAATATTGGTTGGGACAATGCCCCACGCTTTAATTCATGGTTTTAATGGTGATATTATTAAATCTTTAGAAGCTTATAGTGAATTATTTCCTAATGATAAGTTAGTAGCATTAGTTGATTTTGATAATGATGTTATTAATACTAGTTTAAAAGTATGTCGTCATTTTCAAAATCGTCTTAGTGCTGTTCGGGTTGATACTAGCATTAGTTTAGTTGATAAATATTTTACTGTTAAAGAAAATCAAGAGAAATATTATAATGAAAATATTATGGGTATAAATCCAATTTTAATTAAGGCTTTAAGAAAAGCAATGGATGATGAAGGTTTTAATAATGTAAAAATTATTGTTAGTTCTGGATTTGATAAAGCGAAGATTAGTTGATTTGCTAGTGATAATACCCCCGTAGATTTTTATGGTGTGGGAGCAACTATTGGTAAGTTTGATATTCATTTTACTGGTGATTTAGTGCAATTAAATAATAAAAATTTTGCTAAAGTTGGTCGTGAAAATATTGAAAATGATAAGTTAGTACAAAAAATCTAATTTTGATTATGTTATAATTGATTATGTTATAATTTAAAAGAACGAATGCTTCTTTTAAAAGGAGGGTCATAATGAATACTAATGATTTTAAAATTAAATATGGATTAAATGGTCCATTATCAAAACTTTATGAAGAAAATAGTCATCAGCAAAAAATTGCAGAGTCAAAAATTGCTGAAAATCGTCGTAAACAAAGAAATTGAATGCAACAAAAGCAAGTATATGGTTATGAACCAACAGAGATTATTTCACCAATTACAGGTTCTAATGCTAATAAAGCAAATATTGCTAGTGATAAACCAAAAGATTTTTCATTAGTAAATAATATTTATAGTATTAGACCACAATCATTAGTTAGAACAACAAAGACTTATAGTTCAATTGAAGAATATGTTAATGAGCATGTTCAGCAAGAAATTATTAATCGTAAAATTCAAAAATATCAAGATTTTTCAATATATGTTGAAGGAAGAAATATGACAAGAAATGTTAATCCAATTCCAATTGATTTTATTAATCGAAAAAGTGATAACAGTGTTAATTTAGCAACTAATGATGCACATTATGATGATACTAGTTATATTCGGGCGCAAAGTTATGTTAATCGTTTTAATGATATTCATCAACGCGCTAGTAAATTTTATGATCAACAGCAAGTTACTGAAAAAAATCGGAGCATTGTTAATTTAATTGATGAAAAACAAAAATAAGAGAAAGAATGGTAAGAAATGGAATTTTTAGAAGAATTGCAAGCCCGAGGACTTTTAAAACAAGTTACTAATAGTGAAAAAATAAAACAGGCTAAGAATAGTAATGCTAGTGTTTATTGTGGTATTGATCCAACAGCAACATCATTGCATGTGGGGCATTTATTACAAATTGTTTTATTATATCGCTTTTCATTAGCGGGTTTTAAACCGCTTGCTGTTATTGGTGGAGCCACGGCAATGATTGGTGATCCGAGTTTTAAAGTTGAAGAAAGAAAATTGTTAGATGCTAAAACAGTAAAATTAAATAGTGATGCGCTTGCTTTACAATTAGATAAATTATTAGATCATAATATTAAAGTTTTAAATAATGATGATTGAATAGCAAAATTAAATTTAATTGATTATTTAAGAGATTTGGGGAAAGAGTTTACGATTAATTATATGCTTGATAAGGAATCAATTAAAACAAGACTCGCAACAGGAATTTCTTATACTGAATTTTCTTATATGCTTTTACAAGCATATGATTTTTGGTATTTATATAAGAATTATCAATGTTTAGTGCAAATTGGTGGTAGTGACCAATGAGGGAATATTACTGCTGGAATTGAATTGATTCGTAAAAAAGAACAAGATAATCATTTAGCAAGTGGGTTAACGATTGAATTATTAACGCAAAGTAATGGTGTTAAGTTTGGTAAAACTGAGCAAGGAACAATTTGGTTAGATGCTAATTTAACATCCCCATATATTTTGTATCAGTTTTTTGTTAATCAAAATGATGCTGATGTTGAAAAACTTTTAAAATGATTAACTTTGTTATCATTAGATGATATTTTGCAAATAATGGCAAAACATAATGTTAATAAGGCTAAAAGACATGCCCAAAAGGTATTAGCAAAAGAAATTGTTGCTTTTGTTCATTCCCAACAAGAAGTTATGATGGCGATTAATATTAGTGAAGCATTATTTTCACAAAAAGTTATGCAATTACAAATGAGTGAAATTCAACAAATGAAAAATGCTGTTCCGTGAATAACTGTTAGTCAAGAACATAAACTTATTGATTTACTTTTATTACTTGAAGTATGTAGTTCTAAAACTCAAGTTCGGGAACTATTAAAGAGTAATGCTATTTATGTTAATGAGCAACTGATTACTGATGAAAACTATATATTATCTAAAGATAAATTGCTATATAATAAAATAATTTTTATTCGTAAAGGTAAACAACATTATTATATTGTTGAAGTTAATAGTCATTAATGTTTAAAACAATAAGTTATTTTCATAAAAATTTATCTTGTTTTTTTAAATATTTTATTGCATAATTTGTATATAATTTTAAATAGAATTTAGCAGTTAGAAATGTATTTTTTAATAATTTGTTTAAAGAAAATTGCTTAAAAATGGAGGAGCATTATGCCACAAGATATTAAAACTGTTATTACTAATCAAATTAAACAAGATATCAATGAAAATATTAAAGATGATATTGTATTAAAAGCGAAGTTTTTTAAGATGATATGTTTACAAACTAAAAATGGGGATAATAATATGTTTCCTAAACTTTTAGTTTATCTTTCTTGTATGAGTGAAAATCGTAATGCTAACATTTCTAAAGAAAATATTGATAGTTTAGTTAGTTTAGTTGAAAATAATAATATTTTAGAATTTAAAGAAAAACTTGAAATAATAACAAATTATAATTTTGTTAGTGAAGCGATTACTAAGAGCAAAGAATTTTATTATAACTTTGTTTATAATAGACTTGGTACATAACCTTTAATTTTATCTACTATTTTGATAATATTATTTACTAGGTGAAGTACAAATGTTAGATAAATACAAAGACGAAAATGAATTTTATAGTCTAATAGGCATAAAATATAAAACTTTCATGAAAATGGTAGAAATTTTAAAAGAAGCTAAAGCTAAACAAAAACAAATTGGTGGTAGACCAAATAAATTATCAATAGAGCAAAGATTACTTATGACTTTAGAATACTGAAAAGAATATAGTACATATCGTATTATTGCAAAAAAATATAATATTAGTCATGTTAGTTGTATTCGTAATATCTTTTGAGTTGAAAATACTCTAATAAAAAATAGTCACTTTCATATACCTGGCAAAAAGATATTATTGGAACATAAAGTTACTAATAATAATTTATTAGCAATTGATGCTACAGAAATTCCAATTGAAAGAATTAAAAAAAACTAAAATTATTATTTTCTGGTAAGAAAAGGCAACATTCATTAAAATCACAAATAATTATTGATTTATTTAACAATAAAATTATTTCAGTAGATTTTTGTTATGGCAGTATTCATGATTATAAGTTATTTTTAAAATCAAATACACTTATAAATCCAAAATTAGAATTAATTGCCGATTCAGGCTATCAAGGTTTGCAAAATGTTCATAAAAATACATTATTGCCAATTAAAAAGAGTAAAAATAATCCCTTAAATCCAGATAAAAAGGAATATAATAGCTTTTTAAGTAAAGTTAGAATTGCCATTGAACATGTTTTTGCTAGATTAAAAAGATTTAAAATACTAGTTTATCGTTATCGCAATAAGATTAGAAGATTTGGATTACGATTTAACTTAATTTCAGGAATATATAATTTTGAATTAAGCTAGTTATAGTTATGTACCAAGTCTAATAAAAAAGATATTGATGAATTTTTTGATAATTTAGGTTCTTTAACGGAATTAAATGAACAGTTTACTAGTTTTATTAATAAGAGCCAAATTGTAAAGTTAAGTGCAACTAAATTATTTTTCTAACCAAATATTCGATTGGCGAAAGATAATTTAGTATTTTTCTTGGTCTTTGGTTTAAAGACAATATAAATTTATGAACTGCATTTTTAGTAGTGTTTGAAAAATTAAATTTTTTAGGAAATTTTTCTCTAATTAAACCATTAGTATTTTCATTAGTACCTCTTTGTCAAGGTGAATATGCATCAGCAAAATAAATTTTCACATTTAAATTTTTTTCAAGTTGTTGTCAATTAGCAAATTCTTTACCCCTATCAAATGTTATAGTCTTAACAAGATTATTTGGAAGAATTGATAAATAATGACTAATATTTTTGTTAATAACTTTAGTAGTTCTATTTTCAACTAATATTGCTAAAGTAAATCTTGATGTTCTTTCAACTAAAGTTATTAAACATGATTTACTTTTACCTCGTGATGATACTACAGTATCACCTTCTCAATGGCCAAGAGTTATGCGATTATTAACATTTCGTTCTTTAATGGATTTACCATTAAATTTACCCCGATTTTCTTGAGATTTTCGTTTCTTACCTTTTCTTCTTAAATTTTTACTAGTAACCTTTTCAAGTAATCCAGAATAAATTCAATTGTAAATTGTTTTAAAACTAATAATTCATTCTTGATGAAAATTTTTAATTCTGCCATAAATTTGTTCAGGCGATCAACCTAATAATAATTTTTGTTGTACATATTTTACTAATTCTCTATTTTTAAATTTATGAAAATAAACATGTAATTGTTTTCTATTTTCTGCTTTATTTTGTGCAATTAATGAAAAATAATGATTATTATCTTTATTTCTATTAACTTCTCGATTAATAGTACTAATACTTCGATTAAGATTTTTAGCTATTTCACTAATTTTTACTTTAAATTTCAATTGATTCTCAATATAAATTCTTTCATCTATGCCAAGATGTTTGTATCCCATATAAAAACTCCTTAAATTTACTTTTTCTAAAATAAACTTAGCATCATGAAATTTTTATATGAAATCTTTTGCAATTTTATTTACTTGCACTTACAAGTATAATTCAGCTAATAAAAATGATGATAGTTGAATTAATTATAAAGGTAATGCTGTAACAAATAAATATAATAGATTTAAGTAAGTAAAAATATAAAATTAATATATATTAGTGAAATTTAATAATATTAATAATTTTTAGTGTGTAAAAATTCAATAATATGGTAAAATAATCATGAATAAAAATGACAATAACAAGGAAAGGCAGGGTTAGTTTAGTAATTAAATAATATAATTAGCTGATTGTTTTACTTCTTCAAAGCAATACCTAAGAAAACTAAACGCGACCGCAGATTTAAAAATTATTGTGCAAGATGTTAAGCCAAGTTATAATATCTTAGGTTTATCATTTGATAATTTAACTTATAAAATTCAGGACTTTATTAATAGCAATTCAAGTAAAGATGAAAATAATCAAAGCTTAGTATTATCTTTTGTTTATCAAAATCAGCGGTTTTTATTAACAGGCGATACCGAAAAGAAAGTAGAACAAGAGTTATTAAAAAAGAATTTGCTTTCAGAAGTTAATTTTTTACAAGTAGCCCATCATGGTAGTAAAACATCAAGTTCATTGTCATTTTTAAATAAGATTAAACCTAAAACTTGCTTTGCTTCGGGTGTTAATCCTGATACTTATGGATTAGAATATGTTGGTAATAAAAGTCATATTTATCCAACAGCAGAAGTAATGGCTAATTTAAAAACTGTTGGTTGTGATTTTTCTTGAACAGGAAAAGATGGAACATTAGTTTATACAGTTACAAATAGTAAGGCACAAGTTCAAAAATTAAATTATCATATTAAAAATTATACATAAATTGTTTTGATAAGATTATTAATTATTTAAAAAATGTAATGATTACGATATAATTACTATAGACTTGGTACATAACTATAACATTTTATGCCGACTAAACTATAAAATTCATTTTTATCTTTGTATTTATCTAACATTTGTATTTCATCTAAAAAATAATTATCAAAATAGTAGATAAAATTAAAGGTTATGTACCAAGTCTATTAGAGAATTACAAAAACATTATGTGAATATTAATTATGACAAAATAATTGTTTGTGGCGATGGTGCTACTTGAATTAGAGAAATTGCCAATAGTTTTGGTAATGTTAGATATATTTTAGATGGTTATCACACTATTAAAAAATTAAAACAAACGGCATTTAATATTATTTTTGAAAATCGCAAATTAACACTAAATAGTTGAATTGAATTATATAAAAATGGAAATCATCAAGAATTGATAAAAAACATTCGTAATGTCGCTAAAAATGAATTAAATAAAGATATTAAAACAAATTTAAGGAGGGCGAGTAATTATTTCAGTAATAATAAGCACGGCATTCATAATCAAAATTTAGAATGAAATATCGGTTGTAGCATCGAGAGTGATGTATCACATTTAGTAAAACAACAATTAGGATATGGAGCAAAAATATATAATCATAAGAATTTAAATAACTTATTACAGTTAAGAATGGCAAATTTAAACAAATTAAATGTATTACATTAGACTTGGTACATAACCTTTAATTTTATCTACTATTTTGATAATTATTTTTTAGATGAAATACAAATGTTAGATAAATACAAAGATAAAAATGAATTTTATAGTTTAGTCGGCATAAAATGTTATAGTTATGTACCAAGTCTATTATATTAATGAAAATATTAATTCAGAAATAGAAATCAGAAAAGAAATATATAAAAATTCATTATGAAATAAATATAATAATAAAAATGATGATAGTTGAATTAATTATAAAGGTAATGCTGTAACAAATAAATATAATAGATTTAAGTAAGTAAAAATATAAAATTAATATATATTAGTGAAATTTAATAATATTAATAATTTTTAGTGTGTAAAAATTCAATAATATGGTAAAATAATCATGAATAAAAATGACAATAACAAGGAAAGGCAGGGTTAGTTTAGTAATTAAATAATATAATTAGCTGATTGTTTTACTTCTTCAAAGCAATACCTAAGAAAACTAAACGCGACCGCAGATTTAAAAATTATTGTGCAAGATGTTAAGCCAAGTTATAATATCTTAGGTTTATCATTTGATAATTTAACTTATAAAATTCAGGACTTTATTAATAGCAATTCAAGTAAAGATGAAAATAATCAAAGCTTAGTATTATCTTTTGTTTATCAAAATCAGCGGTTTTTATTAACAGGCGATACCGAAAAGAAAGTAGAACAAGAGTTATTAAAAAAGAATTTGCTTTCAGAAGTTAATTTTTTACAAGTAGCCCATCATGGTAGTAAAACATCAAGTTCATTGTCATTTTTAAATAAGATTAAACCTAAAACTTGCTTTGCTTCGGGTGTTAATCCTGATACTTATGGATTAGAATATGTTGGTAATAAAAGTCATATTTATCCAACAGCAGAAGTAATGGCTAATTTAAAAACTGTTGGTTGTGATTTTTCTTGAACAGGAAAAGATGGAACATTAGTTTATACAGTTACAAATAGTAAGGCACAAGTTCAAAAATTAAATTATCATATTAAAAATTATACATAAATTGTTTTGATAAGATTATTAATTATTTAAAAAATGTAATGATTACGATATAATTACTATGTAATTTAAAGATAATCATAAAGAAGGTAATTATTTTGCAAGGATTTCTAACTAATGAAAAAGATTATATTAATATTTTAGGACAAAATTTAGCAATTCAATATTTAATTATTTCTTGTATTATTATTGGAGTAGTATTTATTGCAATTATTAGTGTGATTTTATTGGTTATTAATTATCGCAATCGTAACTTGAAAAATTCAGCTTGAGAAAAATTTAAAAATGAAAAATTAATTTATAATATTGAATCAGAAATAATTAAAATGGGGCAAGCATTAAAAAATAAATAGTTATATTTTTATAAGGTAGGCAATAGATATGTCATGAAAAGAAAAAATAATGGATAAGTTTTTTAATAAAGCAGAACAAAAACGATTTAATGATAATAAATTAAAGGCAGAGCAACTTGATCCGTATTTTCCTTATGAAAGAAAACAAAAACAAAATGATGTTCCCCGCGTAATTAATCGTTATGAGTTTACAGTTGATGATAAAAAATATTTTAATTCTGGTATTAATAAAGAACCACCACCATATTATGAAGAAAATTATAGTTTACCAAAAGCAAGAGTTTATAGTCCTAAAAATGGTTATAATCGTGAATTTGGTGGTACGCCATACCAACAAAATTCGCCAACAATAACTTCTTATCAATATCCACAACCACAACAACCAATTTTAGATTCATCACCTAATGATTTTTTAGAGGATAATCATAATGATTATAGTCCAACTTTATATCAAAAAGCATATCAAGAACCATATTTATCATATGATGAACCACGAGGACAAGAGATACCGTATCGTTCGTTAAGTTTAAAAACTATTCCTAAAGAAATTGCTAATGAGGTTCGTAGTGAAAAATATCGTTTGGTTTTAACAATGATTATTGGTTTTTTAGGAATAATCGCTTCTTCAATACCATTAATTTTGTGATTTTTAAAGCAACAAAATATTGTTATTGACAATGAAAATTTAATTCCGCATCCAACTTTGATGATACCGTTATGTATTGTGTCATTAGGTTTATTTTTTATTTCTTTGTTTGATTGAATTAAAATTAAAAAAGAAGTGGAAGGATATTTAAAAAAAGCTAAATTAGGAAATAATGTTATTCCTAATTTCATTATTGCTAATTATCGAAAAATGCATATTCGTAGTATTATTATTAATTGAGTAGCTTTTCCTTTGTATATTATTGGTGCTGCAATTATTGCTATTCTTTATGGATTATCAGGTGCAACACAGCCAAAACTTTTTGGGTTTTTAATTTTAGATATGACGATTAGAGATTTAACAACAGAAATTATTATTTTAACAGGAATATTATTTGCCTTATTTTTTTTACAAGTATTAAATATTATTTTTGTTCGTAAAAGAAAAGCTAATATTATTGGTTTTTATGGTTATGAAATTATTAATCCTTATGAAATGTATGAATTAAAGCGAATAATAAATCGTCGCTGTTTATGAACTTGATTAACAATTATTGCGATTATGTTTTTTGTTATTGCGATTCCGATTTGAATATTGCGACGAAAAAAAATTAAGGTTACTTCAAGTTAAAATGTATTTTCATTTATTTGTAAATCTTTTTATTAGTAATGATGGAAATTATCACTTGCAAAATATTAATCAAGGACGCATAAAGTTTTGTTAGGTGGGAAAAGATTTGAATAAGTATTAAGACAGTCAGCAATGATTGTCTTTTTATTTTATAAAGTGTTAAAAATTTGTTCTTTGAAAATTAAATACAAGTGAATTAATAATGTTGGTATGTATTAAAAGCACGATAAATTGTGGGTGGTCGCCATAACCAAAAGAAGTTTACCAGTTGATAGATAACACCCTATTAGCTATAGCAATTTGTTTCGTTTTGCAATAAAAAAATGAATGGGTGGATTTCCTAAAAATATACACGCTATTAAATTAGTTCCAAGGGTAGGATGCGGATGTTAAAGTGTAGAAATTAATATTATTAAATTTTCACTAATATATATTAATTTTATATTTTTACTTACTTAAATCTATTATATTTATTTGTTACAGCATTACCTTTATAATTAATTCAACTATCATCATTTTTATTATTATATTTATTTAATGCTGAATTATACTTGTAAGTGCAAGTAAATAAAATTGCAAAAGATTTCATATAAAAATTTCATGATGCTAAGTTTATTTTAGAAAAAGTAAATTTAAGGAGTTTTTATATGGGATACAAACATCTTGGCATAGATGAAAGAATTTATATTGAGAATCAATTGAAATTTAAAGTAAAAATTAGTGAAATAGCTAAAAATCTTAATCGAAGTATTAGTACTATTAATCGAGAAGTTAATAGAAATAAAGATAATAATCATTATTTTTCATTAATTGCACAAAATAAAGCAGAAAATAGAAAACAATTACATGTTTATTTTCATAAATTTAAAAATAGAGAATTAGTAAAATATGTACAACAAAAATTATTATTAGGTTGATCGCCTGAACAAATTTATGGCAGAATTAATAATTTTCATCAAGAATGAATTATTAGTTTTAAAACAATTTACAATTGAATTTATTCTGGATTACTTGAAAAGGTTACTAGTAAAAATTTAAGAAGAAAAGGTAAGAAACGAAAATCTCAAGAAAATCGGGGTAAATTTAATGGTAAATCCATTGAAGAACGAAATGTTAATAATCG
Source organism: Spiroplasma endosymbiont of Tipula paludosa (assembly GCF_964264785.1). NCBI lineage: Bacteria > Bacillati > Mycoplasmatota > Mollicutes > Entomoplasmatales > Spiroplasmataceae > Spiroplasma > Spiroplasma endosymbiont of Tipula paludosa. Next base: position 686,146 of record NZ_OZ183484.1, on the reverse strand, counting down.
CATAACTCTTGGCCATTGAGAAGGTGATACTGTAGTATCATCACGAGGTAAAAGTAAATCATGTTTAATAACTTTAGTTGAAAGAACATCAAGATTTACTTTAGCAATATTAGTTGAAAATAGAACTACTAAAGTTATTAACAAAAATATTAGTCATTATTTATCAATTCTTCCAAATAATCTTGTTAAGACTATAACATTTGATAGGGGTAAAGAATTTGCTAATTGACAACAACTTGAAAAAAATTTAAATGTGAAAATTTATTTTGCTGATGCATATTCACCTTGACAAAGAGGTACTAATGAAAATACTAATGGTTTAATTAGAGAAAAATTTCCTAAAAAATTTAATTTTTCAAACACTACTAAAAATGCAGTTCATAAATTTATATTGTCTTTAAACCAAAGACCAAGAAAAATACTAAATTATCTTTCGCCAATCGAATATTTGGTTAGAAAAATAATTTAGTTGCACTTAACTTTACAATTTGGCATAAACACCATTTTTGTTATAAAGATTAGTAAATTCTGAATTATAGACATAAAATTGTTTTTGTAGTGCTAGAAAATTAGGTAATAAAATATTACTTTTTGTAAAATCAAGCATATCATAATTTTTAGGGATTAAAATTAAACCACTATTTTTAACACTAGCAAACTGCAAATTATATTAGACTTGGTACATAACCTTTAATTTTATCTACTATTTTGATAATTATTTTTTAGATGAAATACAAATGTTAGATAAATACAAAGATAAAAATGAATTTTATAGTTTAGTCGGCATAAAATGTTATAGTTATGTACCAAGTCTATTCTTTAAAATTATTACTATTACTACACGCAGAGATAAATATTAGCCCAACTAAATTTAAAGCTGATAAAAATTTTCACATAACAAAAAATCCTCCTTTCAAAGGAATTATATTTTAGACTTGGTACATAACCTTTAATTTTATCTACTATTTTGATAATTATTTTTTAGATGAAATACAAATGTTAGATAAATACAAAGATAAAAATGAATTTTATAGTTTAGTCGGCATAAAATGTTATAGTTATGTACCAAGTCTTTTATATAAAAATACTTTAAATACCTAAGAAAACTTTTTTAATATCATTAGTAAGATTGCTAAGGGCACTACAAATTCAAATAACATCTGAAACGCCGGAATAACCTCAAACACCGGAAAGGCGGTTTTGGTAAAATTAATCGTTGTTTTGGCAATATCCGCAATGGGGCGAATTAAAAGATTAATCCCCGAAAAACCAAGTAATCAATTTAACAGGCTAACAGAAGCGTGCTGAATACCACAGGATATTGCACTAAATAAACCTCAATAAGAACAGTTGGGCGTAGGAATTAAATCATCCATATTACCACTTATTCCGCCGCCAATAAAAGCCGTTGAATTCAAAATATTAAAATCATATAAAGAATAATGATATTTAGTGCTTTCATTTTTCTTTTTATATAGCGGAAAAGTTAGCGTAAAAATATTAATTCCATACATCACATCAACTTTGGCATTAGACTTGGTACATAACCTTTAATTTTATCTACTATTTTGATAATTATTTTTTAGATGAAATACAAATGTTAGATAAATACAAAGATAAAAATGAATTTTATAGTTTAGTCGGCATAAAATGTTATAGTTATGTACCAAGTCTTATGTAATTTAAAGATAATCATAAAGAAGGTAATTATTTTGCAAGGATTTCTAACTAATGAAAAAGATTATATTAATATTTTAGGACAAAATTTAGCAATTCAATATTTAATTATTTCTTGTATTATTATTGGAGTAGTATTTATTGCAATTATTAGTGTGATTTTATTGGTTATTAATTATCGCAATCGTAACTTGAAAAATTCAGCTTGAGAAAAATTTAAAAATGAAAAATTAATTTATAATATTGAATCAGAAATAATTAAAATGGGGCAAGCATTAAAAAATAAATAGTTATATTTTTATAAGGTAGGCAATAGATATGTCATGAAAAGAAAAAATAATGGATAAGTTTTTTAATAAAGCAGAACAAAAACGATTTAATGATAATAAATTAAAGGCAGAGCAACTTGATCCGTATTTTCCTTATGAAAGAAAACAAAAACAAAATGATGTTCCCCGCGTAATTAATCGTTATGAGTTTACAGTTGATGATAAAAAATATTTTAATTCTGGTATTAATAAAGAACCACCACCATATTATGAAGAAAATTATAGTTTACCAAAAGCAAGAGTTTATAGTCCTAAAAATGGTTATAATCGTGAATTTGGTGGTACGCCATACCAACAAAATTCGCCAACAATAACTTCTTATCAATATCCACAACCACAACAACCAATTTTAGATTCATCACCTAATGATTTTTTAGAGGATAATCATAATGATTATAGTCCAACTTTATATCAAAAAGCATATCAAGAACCATATTTATCATATGATGAACCACGAGGACAAGAGATACCGTATCGTTCGTTAAGTTTAAAAACTATTCCTAAAGAAATTGCTAATGAGGTTCGTAGTGAAAAATATCGTTTGGTTTTAACAATGATTATTGGTTTTTTAGGAATAATCGCTTCTTCAATACCATTAATTTTGTGATTTTTAAAGCAACAAAATATTGTTATTGACAATGAAAATTTAATTCCGCATCCAACTTTGATGATACCGTTATGTATTGTGTCATTAGGTTTATTTTTTATTTCTTTGTTTGATTGAATTAAAATTAAAAAAGAAGTGGAAGGATATTTAAAAAAAGCTAAATTAGGAAATAATGTTATTCCTAATTTCATTATTGCTAATTATCGAAAAATGCATATTCGTAGTATTATTATTAATTGAGTAGCTTTTCCTTTGTATATTATTGGTGCTGCAATTATTGCTATTCTTTATGGATTATCAGGTGCAACACAGCCAAAACTTTTTGGGTTTTTAATTTTAGATATGACGATTAGAGATTTAACAACAGAAATTATTATTTTAACAGGAATATTATTTGCCTTATTTTTTTTACAAGTATTAAATATTATTTTTGTTCGTAAAAGAAAAGCTAATATTATTGGTTTTTATGGTTATGAAATTATTAATCCTTATGAAATGTATGAATTAAAGCGAATAATAAATCGTCGCTGTTTATGAACTTGATTAACAATTATTGCGATTATGTTTTTTGTTATTGCGATTCCGATTTGAATATTGCGACGAAAAAAAATTAAGGTTACTTCAAGTTAAAATGTATTTTCATTTATTTGTAAATCTTTTTATTAGTAATGATGGAAATTATCACTTGCAAAATATTAATCAAGGACGCATAAAGTTTTGTTAGGTGGGAAAAGATTTGAATAAGTATTAAGACAGTCAGCAATGATTGTCTTTTTATTTTATAAAGTGTTAAAAATTTGTTCTTTGAAAATTAAATACAAGTGAATTAATAATGTTGGTATGTATTAAAAGCACGATAAATTGTGGGTGGTCGCCATAACCAAAAGAAGTTTACCAGTTGATAGATAACACCCTATTAGCTATAGCAATTTGTTTCGTTTTGCAATAAAAAAATGAATGGGTGGATTTCCTAAAAATATACACGCTATTAAATTAGTTCCAAGGGTAGGATGCGGATGTTAAAGTGTAGAAATTAATATTATTAAATTTTCACTAATATATATTAATTTTATATTTTTACTTACTTAAATCTATTATATTTATTTGTTACAGCATTACCTTTATAATTAATTCAACTATCATCATTTTTATTATTATATTTATTTAATGCTGAATTATACTTGTAAGTGCAAGTAAATAAAATTGCAAAAGATTTCATATAAAAATTTCATGATGCTAAGTTTATTTTAGAAAAAGTAAATTTAAGGAGTTTTTATATGGGATACAAACATCTTGGCATAGATGAAAGAATTTATATTGAGAATCAATTGAAATTTAAAGTAAAAATTAGTGAAATAGCTAAAAATCTTAATCGAAGTATTAGTACTATTAATCGAGAAGTTAATAGAAATAAAGATAATAATCATTATTTTTCATTAATTGCACAAAATAAAGCAGAAAATAGAAAACAATTACATGTTTATTTTCATAAATTTAAAAATAGAGAATTAGTAAAATATGTACAACAAAAATTATTATTAGGTTGATCGCCTGAACAAATTTATGGCAGAATTAATAATTTTCATCAAGAATGAATTATTAGTTTTAAAACAATTTACAATTGAATTTATTCTGGATTACTTGAAAAGGTTACTAGTAAAAATTTAAGAAGAAAAGGTAAGAAACGAAAATCTCAAGAAAATCGGGGTAAATTTAATGGTAAATCCATTGAAGAACGAAATGTTAATAATCGCATAACTCTTGGCCATTGAGAAGGTGATACTGTAGTATCATCACGAGGTAAAAGTAAATCATGTTTAATAACTTTAGTTGAAAGAACATCAAGATTTACTTTAGCAATATTAGTTGAAAATAGAACTACTAAAGTTATTAACAAAAATATTAGTCATTATTTATCAATTCTTCCAAATAATCTTGTTAAGACTATAACATTTGATAGGGGTAAAGAATTTGCTAATTGACAACAACTTGAAAAAAATTTAAATGTGAAAATTTATTTTGCTGATGCATATTCACCTTGACAAAGAGGTACTAATGAAAATACTAATGGTTTAATTAGAGAAAAATTTCCTAAAAAATTTAATTTTTCAAACACTACTAAAAATGCAGTTCATAAATTTATATTGTCTTTAAACCAAAGACCAAGAAAAATACTAAATTATCTTTCGCCAATCGAATATTTGGTTAGAAAAATAATTTAGTTGCACTTAACTTTACAATTTGGCATAAACACCATTTTTGTTATAAAGATTAGTAAATTCTGAATTATAGACATAAAATTGTTTTTGTAGTGCTAGAAAATTAGGTAATAAAATATTACTTTTTGTAAAATCAAGCATATCATAATTTTTAGGGATTAAAATTAAACCACTATTTTTAACACTAGCAAACTGCAAATTATATTAGACTTGGTACATAACCTTTAATTTTATCTACTATTTTGATAATTATTTTTTAGATGAAATACAAATGTTAGATAAATACAAAGATAAAAATGAATTTTATAGTTTAGTCGGCATAAAATGTTATAGTTATGTACCAAGTCTATTCTTTAAAATTATTACTATTACTACACGCAGAGATAAATATTAGCCCAACTAAATTTAAAGCTGATAAAAATTTTCACATAACAAAAAATCCTCCTTTCAAAGGAATTATATTTTAGACTTGGTACATAACCTTTAATTTTATCTACTATTTTGATAATTATTTTTTAGATGAAATACAAATGTTAGATAAATACAAAGATAAAAATGAATTTTATAGTTTAGTCGGCATAAAATGTTATAGTTATGTACCAAGTCTTTTATATAAGCCAAATTGTAAAGTTAAGTGCAACTAAATTATTTTTCTAACCAAATATTCGATTGGCGAAAGATAATTTAGTATTTTTCTTGGTCTTTGGTTTAAAGACAATATAAATTTATGAACTGCATTTTTAGTAGTGTTTGAAAAATTAAATTTTTTAGGAAATTTTTCTCTAATTAAACCATTAGTATTTTCATTAGTACCTCTTTGTCAAGGTGAATATGCATCAGCAAAATAAATTTTCACATTTAAATTTTTTTCAAGTTGTTGTCAATTAGCAAATTCTTTACCCCTATCAAATGTTATAGTCTTAACAAGATTATTTGGAAGAATTGATAAATAATGACTAATATTTTTGTTAATAACTTTAGTAGTTCTATTTTCAACTAATATTGCTAAAGTAAATCTTGATGTTCTTTCAACTAAAGTTATTAAACATGATTTACTTTTACCTCGTGATGATACTACAGTATCACCTTCTCAATGGCCAAGAGTTATGCGATTATTAACATTTCGTTCTTTAATGGATTTACCATTAAATTTACCCCGATTTTCTTGAGATTTTCGTTTCTTACCTTTTCTTCTTAAATTTTTACTAGTAACCTTTTCAAGTAATCCAGAATAAATTCAATTGTAAATTGTTTTAAAACTAATAATTCATTCTTGATGAAAATTTTTAATTCTGCCATAAATTTGTTCAGGCGATCAACCTAATAATAATTTTTGTTGTACATATTTTACTAATTCTCTATTTTTAAATTTATGAAAATAAACATGTAATTGTTTTCTATTTTCTGCTTTATTTTGTGCAATTAATGAAAAATAATGATTATTATCTTTATTTCTATTAACTTCTCGATTAATAGTACTAATACTTCGATTAAGATTTTTAGCTATTTCACTAATTTTTACTTTAAATTTCAATTGATTCTCAATATAAATTCTTTCATCTATGCCAAGATGTTTGTATCCCATATAAAAACTCCTTAAATTTACTTTTTCTAAAATAAACTTAGCATCATGAAATTTTTATATGAAATCTTTTGCAATTTTATTTACTTGCACTTACAAGTATAATTCAGCATAAAAATACTTTAAATACCTAAGAAAACTTTTTTAATATCATTAGTAAGATTGCTAAGGGCACTACAAATTCAAATAACATCTGAAACGCCGGAATAACCTCAAACACCGGAAAGGCGGTTTTGGTAAAATTAATCGTTGTTTTGGCAATATCCGCAATGGGGCGAATTAAAAGATTAATCCCCGAAAAACCAAGTAATCAATTTAACAGGCTAACAGAAGCGTGCTGAATACCACAGGATATTGCACTAAATAAACCTCAATAAGAACAGTTGGGCGTAGGAATTAAATCATCCATATTACCACTTATTCCGCCGCCAATAAAAGCCGTTGAATTCAAAATATTAAAATCATATAAAGAATAATGATATTTAGTGCTTTCATTTTTCTTTTTATATAGCGGAAAAGTTAGCGTAAAAATATTAATTCCATACATCACATCAACTTTGGCATTAGACTTGGTACATAACCTTTAATTTTATCTACTATTTTGATAATTATTTTTTAGATGAAATACAAATGTTAGATAAATACAAAGATAAAAATGAATTTTATAGTTTAGTCGGCATAAAATGTTATAGTTATGTACCAAGTCTAATATAAAACTTTCATGAAAATGGTAGAAATTTTAAAAGAAGCTAAAGCTAAACAAAAACAAATTGGTGGTAGACCAAATAAATTATCAATAGAGCAAAGATTACTTATGACTTTAGAATACTGAAAAGAATATAGTACATATCGTATTATTGCAAAAAAATATAATATTAGTCATGTTAGTTGTATTCGTAATATCTTTTGAGTTGAAAATACTCTAATAAAAAATAGTCACTTTCATATACCTGGCAAAAAGATATTATTGGAACATAAAGTTACTAATAATAATTTATTAGCAATTGATGCTACAGAAATTCCAATTGAAAGAATTAAAAAAAACTAAAATTATTATTTTCTGGTAAGAAAAGGCAACATTCATTAAAATCGCAAATAATTATTGATTTATTTAACAATAAAATTATTTCAGTAGATTTTTGTTATGGCAGTATTCATGATTATAAGTTATTTTTAAAATCAAATACACTTATAAATCCAAAATTAGAATTAATTGCCGATTCAGGCTATCAAGGTTTGCAAAATGTTCATAAAAATACATTATTGCCAATTAAAAAGAGTAAAAATAATCCCTTAAATCCAGATAAAAAGGAATATAATAGCTTTTTAAGTAAAGTTAGAATTGCCATTGAACATGTTTTTGCTAGATTAAAAAGATTTAAAATACTAGTTTATCGTTATCGCAATAAGATTAGAAGATTTGGATTACGATTTAACTTAATTTCAGGAATATATAATTTTGAATTAAGCTAGTTATAGTTATGTACCAAGTCTATTGTAAAAATGAAGTTTATTACTAGTAACGTTTCATAATTGGTTATCATACGCTTTTAAAACATTAAAATCTATTTGATAAGAACTTTTACCGGTGTTAAAACCATTAGCAATTTGTTTATCTTTAACAAAAAAATAGGAACGAAAAATCATATTCTTACTATTTTCTAGTGTCGAACCAAAATTAATTAAATACTGTTTGGGATAAAAAGTAATTAAGGAACGATAGAAAAATCCCATTTGTAAAACATTTTTAGGGATTTGTTGCATCCCTTTGTAATCTAATTCTACATAAGTAGAGGCATCCATATCAAAACTGGCATAAAAGAATTGTACAAAAAACTCACCTAAAACTTTATAAATTTTATCAAATAAGCCATTAATAAAATCAATAGTTAAATCTTTTTGATAATGAAGCATAAAATCTTTAAAATCTAATTTTAATTTGTCATCATAGCGTAAAAAATGGAAAGTATTACCATAATAATTAACTTGTCCAAAAAAAGTGTTGATAAAGTCTTTTCCAAAACTTGTTCGTGTTTTAACCTTTCAAAGTGACTTACCATTTTCTAAAAACTCATTAGAACCTCCATAATTAATATGTTCAGTTTTTACAGTAATAACATCACCAAAACTAGAAAAAGAAAGTTCTCTAAAAATAATTTCTTCCATCATTACAGGTAAAAGATATGAATTTTTGCGACTTAAACTAAATTTACTATTTTGTTTAAAACCATTTAATTTAATTGAAATTTCATTCATATATTTAAAATTATTGTCAAAGAAATTAAAAATGGGTACTCAATAGACTTGGTACATAACTATAACATTTTATGCCGACTAAACTATAAAATTCATTTTTATCTTTGTATTTATCTAACATTTGTATTTCATCTAAAAAATAATTATCAAAATAGTAGATAAAATTAAAGGTTATGTACCAAGTCTAATGCTGAATTATACTTGTAAGTGCAAGTAAATAAAATTGCAAAAGATTTCATATAAAAATTTCATGATGCTAAGTTTATTTTAGAAAAAGTAAATTTAAGGAGTTTTTATATGGGATACAAACATCTTGGCATAGATGAAAGAATTTATATTGAGAATCAATTGAAATTTAAAGTAAAAATTAGTGAAATAGCTAAAAATCTTAATCGAAGTATTAGTACTATTAATCGAGAAGTTAATAGAAATAAAGATAATAATCATTATTTTTCATTAATTGCACAAAATAAAGCAGAAAATAGAAAACAATTACATGTTTATTTTCATAAATTTAAAAATAGAGAATTAGTAAAATATGTACAACAAAAATTATTATTAGGTTGATCGCCTGAACAAATTTATGGCAGAATTAATAATTTTCATCAAGAATGAATTATTAGTTTTAAAACAATTTACAATTGAATTTATTCTGGATTACTTGAAAAGGTTACTAGTAAAAATTTAAGAAGAAAAGGTAAGAAACGAAAATCTCAAGAAAATCGGGGTAAATTTAATGGTAAATCCATTGAAGAACGAAATGTTAATAATCGCATAACTCTTGGCCATTGAGAAGGTGATACTGTAGTATCATCACGAGGTAAAAGTAAATCATGTTTAATAACTTTAGTTGAAAGAACATCAAGATTTACTTTAGCAATATTAGTTGAAAATAGAACTACTAAAGTTATTAACAAAAATATTAGTCATTATTTATCAATTCTTCCAAATAATCTTGTTAAGACTATAACATTTGATAGGGGTAAAGAATTTGCTAATTGACAACAACTTGAAAAAAATTTAAATGTGAAAATTTATTTTGCTGATGCATATTCACCTTGACAAAGAGGTACTAATGAAAATACTAATGGTTTAATTAGAGAAAAATTTCCTAAAAAATTTAATTTTTCAAACACTACTAAAAATGCAGTTCATAAATTTATATTGTCTTTAAACCAAAGACCAAGAAAAATACTAAATTATCTTTCGCCAATCGAATATTTGGTTAGAAAAATAATTTAGTTGCACTTAACTTTACAATTTGGCTAATATAAATAACTATAATTAAATTTATCAAAATCTCGGCGTTGTATCATTAAATAATCAAGTTTATCTTGAAACTGGTTATACTGATATTCACCATCATGTTTAGTTATTGCTGTTGGTAATGGTTGCTCGTTATTTTTTTCGGGTAAAGGAGGCATTTCAGCAAAAAAGGAAATTATATGATAAACACCTGAAACTTTTTTAAATAAAATTTTAACATTAACAATTTCGTCAAGCCAATAACTACGGACATCGTAAGTAGAACCATCAACCCAATAACCATTTATTTTTTTATAAACACCATTTTTGTTATAAAGATTAGTAAATTCTGAATTATAGACATAAAATTGTTTTTGTGGTGCCGGAAAATTAGGTAATAAAATATTACTTTTCGTAAAATCAAGCATATCATAATTTTTAGGGATTAAAATTAAACCACTATTCTTAACATTAGCAAACTCTAATTCGCAACTTTCACCACATTGACTAGGGTTTGTAGCTCGTTTTTCTCGTTTCATAAAGAATTGTTCCATATTAGGTTTTGGTGATTGTTTTGTATCAAAGAACGCCCCTAGCGGTACCAAACCAATAAACATTATAACAAATCAAGAAATAATCTTATCCATCTCATCGCGCCTTAAAACTCTTTTTTATTGCTTTAACAGCATCAGAAAATTTATAATGTTGATGTTGCGGACATTCACAATTAGCAACTTGCATTTGATGCTTTCTAAAAACTTTATTAAAGTAATAACCCCTAATAAATAACTTAATAGCAGTTATTAACAAATAAACGATTAATAATCAAAAATACACTTTAAGAAATACATTTTGAAAATCAAACAATAGACTTGGTACATAACTATAACTAGCTTAATTCAAAATTATATATTCCTGAAATTAAGTTAAATCGTAATCCAAATCTTCTAATCTTATTGCGATAACGATAAACTAGTATTTTAAATCTTTTTAATCTAGCAAAAACATGTTCAATGGCAATTCTAACTTTACTTAAAAAGCTATTATATTCCTTTTTATCTGGATTTAAGGGATTATTTTTACTCTTTTTAATTGGCAATAATGTATTTTTATGAACATTTTGCAAACCTTGATAGCCTGAATCGGCAATTAATTCTAATTTTGGATTTATAAGTGTATTTGATTTTAAAAATAACTTATAATCATGAATACTGCCATAACAAAAATCTACTGAAATAATTTTATTGTTAAATAAATCAATAATTATTTGTGATTTTAATGAATGTTGCCTTTTCTTACCAGAAAATAATAATTTTAGTTTTTTTTAATTCTTTCAATTGGAATTTCTGTAGCATCAATTGCTAATAAATTATTATTAGTAACTTTATGTTCCAATAATATCTTTTTGCCAGGTATATGAAAGTGACTATTTTTTATTAGAGTATTTTCAACTCAAAAGATATTACGAATACAACTAACATGACTAATATTATATTTTTTTGCAATAATACGATATGTACTATATTCTTTTCAGTATTCTAAAGTCATAAGTAATCTTTGCTCTATTGATAATTTATTTGGTCTACCACCAATTTGTTTTTGTTTAGCTTTAGCTTCTTTTAAAATTTCTACCATTTTCATGAAAGTTTTATATTTTATGCCTATTAGACTATAAAATTCATTTTCGTCTTTGTATTTATCTAACATTTGTACTTCACCTAGTAAATAATATTATCAAAATAGTAGATAAAATTAAAGGTTATGTACCAAGTCTATTATATTATCTGGAGGTTAAGTAATGAATCAAGAACAAGGATATCTTCATATTTACTGTGGTGAAGGTAAAGGTAAAACTAGTATTTTAAATGGAATGACAATTAGAGCCTTAGGAAATAATTGAAATGTAGTATATTTTCGTTTTTTAAAAAATCGTCCTACAGGTGAATTAATATTTTTTGAAAAGCATACTAATTTAACAATTCTTGATTTTTATCATTCATCAAAAAAATTTTTTTGATGAATGAATGTTGAAGAAAAACAAGAGTTAAAAGCTGAAACAAGAAAAGGTTTTGAAGTTTTAGTAGCAAGTTTAAAAAATTCTAATATTGATTTAATTGTTGTTGATGAGATTTTAGGTTGTTTACAAAATCAATTAATTTATGAAGATGAATTAGTGTTAGCATTAGAAAATAAAGCTAAGAATATTGAAGTTGCCCTTTCAGGAAGATATTGTCCAGAAAAATTACAATCAATTGCTGATTTAATTAGTGAGGTAACGCCAACAAGACATTATTCAGAAAAGAATATTTGGGCTCGGAAGGGTATTGAGTATTAATGATAAAACAATTATTTTTAGCAACTACTAATGCTAATAAGTTAGAAGAATTTCAAAACATATTAGGGCAAAAATACGATTTAAAGACACTTTTAGACATTAAGCAGTTTCTGGGTACTGAAATTGAAGATATTGAAGAAACAGGAGCGACATTTATTGAAAATGCTTTAATTAAGGCAAGAACTTTAAGCAAATTATTACAAAAACCAGTCTTAGGTGATGATTCTGGATTAGAAATATTAGCATTAGATAATTTCCCGGGAATTTATTCGGCGCGTTGGATGGATACTACTGATGGTTTTATGCAAGCATCTAATGTTATTTTAGAAAAGATGATGAATATTAAATTCCGAGATTGTCGGTATGTTTGTGCTCTTGCTTTTGTTGATGTTACTAAAAATATTGAAAAAGTGTTTGTCGGTTCGTTAAATGGTTTAATTCATAGTGAACGCCAAGGTAATTATAATTTTGGTTATGATGCTATATTTTATTTACCAGAATATAAAAAAACGCTAGGTGAAATAACAGCACAAGAAAAAAATCAAATATCACATCGTGCTATAGCAATCCAAAAGATGGTTAATTGAATAAATAAGGAAGATAATAATGAATACTAAAATTAACATTGTTTTATATGAACCAGAAATTGCTGGTAATGTTGGTTCGATTATGCGAACTTGTGTTGCTATTAATGTGAACCATTAGGGTTCTTTTTAAATGATCGTTTTATTATTGGCTCATCTGCTAACTATTTTGAATTTTTACAATATGAAAGTGATGAAGATTGAAATAGTTTTCTTAGTAAAAATCCTCATGCTAACTTATTTTTTTCTACAAGATATGGTCAAAAACCACCTAGTGCCATTGATTTTACAGAAAGTGAAACACCAATATATTTAGTATTTGGTAAAGAATCGTCGGTTATTCCAAAAACGATATTACAAGAGCATTTGAATCAATGTTTTCGTTTACCAATGAGTATATTAATACTCGCAGTCTTAATGTCGCTAATGTTGTTTGTACTGTAAGTTATGAGGTTTTACGGCAATTAGATTATTTAGATTTATCTTTAAATGAAATTCAGAAAGGTAAAGATTATTTACAAAATTAAAAAGCTGGTAATTCAATTACCAGCTTTTTGTTTAATTTAATTTAATGTATAAAAATCTTTAAAATCATTAATTATAAAGTCACGAACTAGTCGTGTTAAAGTACTACGATTATATGCTGGTTTTTGCTTAAAGTCGCTGTTGCTAGTTAACATATCATCAATACCATCAACAGCGTCACCTCATTTATTAATAAATCAGCGATATTCACCATTTTTAACAAAAAATATTGTGGGAATACCATTTCCAGGGAGATAATCTGGGTCAAAGCCGTTCTTAATGTTTTCGTTGGTTGCTCATAAGTTTTTTTGTGATTTTTTTAATCATTCAAAAGTATTCTTAACTCACTTAGTTTCAAAAAAAGTTTTATTTCAAGTATTATCATTAGCACCTTTAAAGTCATAATCACTAACAAAAGCATAGCGATTAATTTTTAAATTTTCATCTTTTAAATCCAAAATATCTTTGTCTCAATCTTTTTCTTGCATTCAAAGATCTCATTGTTTTGATAATGTTTGACATCCTGGACAATTTTCTGATCCAATATAACCAATAAATGTTTCTTTATTTTTAATTTTTAATATTATTTCATCATAATTGCTATTACACGCAGTAACAGATATTATAGGTAATATTGTTAAAATAAAACTGCTTTTAATACTCAATATTTTTTTAAATTGCATTTAATTCACCTCTATAAAAATAAAATCAAAACCATTATAACATAAAGTTATTATTTTCTTGTTATATATATGATAACGGTCGCGTTTAGTTTTCTTAGGTATTTTTTAAAAAAGAAAAAATAGTCATTTACTATAAATTATTTCAATATGCAAATTAAGTATATATTTCTTATGTATGATTTTTGTTGTAAAAAATTATTTTAATGTTGTTTTTATAAGCATTTTACTTAGTTTTTATAACCTTTTATTAAGAATATGTTTGTTAATATTAAATATTTTGTTTTATTAATTAGCTGAATTATACTTGTAAGTGCAAGTAAATAAAATTGCAAAAGATTTCATATAAAAATTTCATGATGCTAAGTTTATTTTAGAAAAAGTAAATTTAAGGAGTTTTTATATGGGATACAAACATCTTGACATAGATGAAAGAATTTATATTGAGAATCAATTGAAATTTAAAGTAAAAATTAGTGAAATAGCTAAAAATCTTAATCGAAGTATTAGTACTATTAATCGAGAAGTTAATAGAAATAAAGATAATAATCATTATTTTTCATTAATTGCACAAAATAAAGCAGAAAATAGAAAACAATTACATGTTTATTTTCATAAATTTAAAAATAGAGAATTAGTAAAATATGTACAACAAAAATTATTATTAGGTTGATCGCCTGAACAAATTTATGGCAGAATTAAAAATTTTCATCAAGAATGAATTATTAGTTTTAAAACAATTTACAATTGAATTTATTCTGGATTACTTGAAAAGGTTACTAGTAAAAATTTAAGAAGAAAAGGTAAGAAACGAAAATCTCAAGAAAATCGGGGTAAATTTAATGGTAAATCCATTAAAGAACGAAATGTTAATAATCGCATAACTCTTGGCCATTGAGAAGGTGATACTGTAGTATCATCACGAGGTAAAAGTAAATCATGTTTAATAACTTTAGTTGAAAGAACATCAAGATTTACTTTAGCAATATTAGTTGAAAATAGAACTACTAAAGTTATTAACAAAAATATTAGTCATTATTTATCAATTCTTCCAAATAATCTTGTTAAGACTATAACATTTGATAGGGGTAAAGAATTTGCTAATTGACAACAACTTGAAAAAAATTTAAATGTGAAAATTTATTTTGCTGATGCATATTCACCTTGACAAAGAGGTACTAATGAAAATACTAATGGTTTAATTAGAGAAAAATTTCCTAAAAAATTTAATTTTTCAAACACTACTAAAAATGCAGTTCATAAATTTATATTGTCTTTAAACCAAAGACCAAGAAAAATACTAAATTATCTTTCGCCAATCGAATATTTGGTTAGAAAAATAATTTAGTTGCACTTAACTTTACAATTTGGCATTATTTTTCAAGTAAAAAGGTAATAAATTTTTAGTTGCTTTTCTTTCAAAATTATTCAAATCTTTACCCACCTAACAAAACTTTATGCGCCCACATGATTTACTTTTACCTCGTGATGATACTACAGTATCACCTTCTCAATGGCCAAGAGTTATGCGATTATTAACATTTCGTTCTTTAATGGATTTACCATTAAATTTACCCCGATTTTCTTGAGATTTTCGTTTCTTACCTTTTCTTCTTAAATTTTTACTAGTAACCTTTTCAAGTAATCCAGAATAAATTCAATTGTAAATTGTTTTAAAACTAATAATTCATTCTTGATGAAAATTTTTAATTCTGCCATAAATTTGTTCAGGCGATCAACCTAATAATAATTTTTGTTGTACATATTTTACTAATTCTCTATTTTTAAATTTATGAAAATAAACATGTAATTGTTTTCTATTTTCTGCTTTATTTTGTGCAATTAATGAAAAATAATGATTATTATCTTTATTTCTATTAACTTCTCGATTAATAGTACTAATACTTCGATTAAGATTTTTAGCTATTTCACTAATTTTTACTTTAAATTTCAATTGATTCTCAATATAAATTCTTTCATCTATGCCAAGATGTTTGTATCCCATATAAAAACTCCTTAAATTTACTTTTTCTAAAATAAACTTAGCATCATGAAATTTTTATATGAAATCTTTTGCAATTTTATTTACTTGCACTTACAAGTATAATTCAGCAATTAAATAAGGAAAGGAATGTTTATTGCAATAATATTTTCTAGAAAATAAATCAGTTATTAGAATTTTAAAATAGGAGATAGACAGAATGAGAGGCAAAAGATTTATTAAAAGTTTTATTAATATTTTAGGAATTACAATCATTATTAATTTAATTTTATTATTAGTAAATAAATCTTCATTAGGAGAAATGGCATCAAAAATAACTGTCGGAACCACTCAAAATGAAAAATTTAGTTATGCTGGTTGATCAATGGTTCAGTGATTAATAAATTTTACTATTATTGGTTTTATTATTACAATTTATTTTTGAGCAACGCAACAACCATCAATGGCAGAAAGGTTTAGCGGGTTAAAACAAAAAGGTTAAAAGTAGAAAACATATATTTTAAATGCCTGATAAGCAAACTATCAGGCATTTTTATGATTTAATATTTTTAAAGAAGGATTTCTTTATTGAAAATTAGCAAAATAATTTGTATAATAGACTTGGTACATAACCTTTAATTTTATCTACTATTTTGATAATTATTTTTTAGATGAAATACAAATGTTAGATAAATACAAAGATAAAAATGAATTTTATAGTTTAGTCGGCATAAAATGTTATAGTTATGTACCAAGTCTAATATAATTTATAAATGAAAGAGGGATTTAATATTGAAAAAAGGATATTGAAGTTTAACAATCGCAAGAATTTTATTATTGTTAGCTTTGATTTTTATTATTATTCAATATATAATCTCATTAAGCTATGTTCAAAATAAAATTAATGATATTTTTACCAATGCTTTAGATAGCAGTAATTTGCAACAACATGTATTGGCAGAATTTAAACCAATACAAGATTTTTTTCCTTTAATTATTATTGTAGCATTATGTTTAAGTTTAAGTTTATGAATAATTGTTATTACTAGTATTTTATTTATTAACAAAAAGGGTATTTGTTTTTATGGACCATTTGTCTTATTGTTTTTAGTAATATTAAAAATAATATTATTAATAATGATAACATTTTATAACGAAATTATTGTTGATGATTTAAATTTTTTTGCTCAAAGTCATAAGTGAAAGTTAACAATTATTAAAAATCAATTTCAAAGAATCTTACAATTTAATATTAATGATATTTTTAACATTATTAGCATTATTTTATTATTATGTAGTACTACAATACTGTTATGAATATTTATTTTTAAAAAACAAGAATATTCATTTTTACTTTTTAAAAATAAGCAAGAGTTATTTTCTTATCTTAAAATAAATTATAAGCAATTATCAATTATTTCATAGAAATGGATTACAATACAAATGAAATTTCAAAAAACAATATTTTTTTATATTATTATAATGATGCTAACAACATTAATATTGTTTTTTATTATTTTAGTGCCAAATTGTAAAGTTAAGTGCAACTAAATTATTTTTCTAACCAAATATTCGATTGGCGAAAGATAATTTAGTATTTTTCTTGGTCTTTGGTTTAAAGACAATATAAATTTATGAACTGCATTTTTAGTAGTGTTTGAAAAATTAAATTTTTTAGGAAATTTTTCTCTAATTAAACCATTAGTATTTTCATTAGTACCTCTTTGTCAAGGTGAATATGCATCAGCAAAATAAATTTTCACATTTAAATTTTTTTCAAGTTGTTGTCAATTAGCAAATTCTTTACCCCTATCAAATGTTATAGTCTTAACAAGATTATTTGGAAGAATTGATAAATAATGACTAATATTTTTGTTAATGCCAAATTGTAAAGTTAAGTGCAACTAAATTATTTTTCTAACCAAATATTCGATTGGCGAAAGATAATTTAGTATTTTTCTTGGTCTTTGGTTTAAAGACAATATAAATTTATGAACTGCATTTTTAGTAGTGTTTGAAAAATTAAATTTTTTAGGAAATTTTTCTCTAATTAAACCATTAGTATTTTCATTAGTACCTCTTTGTCAAGGTGAATATGCATCAGCAAAATAAATTTTCACATTTAAATTTTTTTCAAGTTGTTGTCAATTAGCAAATTCTTTACCCCTATCAAATGTTATAGTCTTAACAAGATTATTTGGAAGAATTGATAAATAATGACTAATATTTTTGTTAATAACTTTAGTAGTTCTATTTTCAACTAATATTGCTAAAGTAAATCTTGATGTTCTTTCAACTAAAGTTATTAAACATGATTTACTTTTACCTCGTGATGATACTACAGTATCACCTTCTCAATGGCCAAGAGTTATGCGATTATTAACATTTCGTTCTTTAATGGATTTACCATTAAATTTACCCCGATTTTCTTGAGATTTTCGTTTCTTACCTTTTCTTCTTAAATTTTTACTAGTAACCTTTTCAAGTAATCCAGAATAAATTCAATTGTAAATTGTTTTAAAACTAATAATTCATTCTTGATGAAAATTTTTAATTCTGCCATAAATTTGTTCAGGCGATCAACCTAATAATAATTTTTGTTGTACATATTTTACTAATTCTCTATTTTTAAATTTATGAAAATAAACATGTAATTGTTTTCTATTTTCTGCTTTATTTTGTGCAATTAATGAAAAATAATGATTATTATCTTTATTTCTATTAACTTCTCGATTAATAGTACTAATACTTCGATTAAGATTTTTAGCTATTTCACTAATTTTTACTTTAAATTTCAATTGATTCTCAATATAAATTCTTTCATCTATGCCAAGATGTTTGTATCCCATATAAAAACTCCTTAAATTTACTTTTTCTAAAATAAACTTAGCATCATGAAATTTTTATATGAAATCTTTTGCAATTTTATTTACTTGCACTTACAAGTATAATTCAGCATAAAATATAATTCCTTTGAAAGGAGGATTTTTATTTATGTGAAAATTTTTATCAGCTTTAAATTTAGTATGTATAATGTTTGTCTCGGGATGTAGTAAAAATAGTAATGATTTAAAAACATATAAATTACAATTTTCTAAAATTGGTAAAAGTGCTTGAATTAGTAGTAATTTTTTGTATAGACCTCAATATTTAGAAATTGATGCCAATGATTTAAATATTCCTAATTATCTCAATGAACAAGTATCGCATAATGGTAAATTTACGATAAGAAATACCGAACAAAATAGTGTCATTGGATTTGCTTTTTATTTATTAGTTGATGTACGAAGTAATGTTTATAACCAACTTTGTGATTTTTACCTTAATAATAGTGCTCGTAAATCTGCATTTTCTAAGGATTTTTATGTAATAGATACTTTGGTTGATGTTAAAATTTCTATTCATAAATTAGAAGACGGATTTTATTTAACTTCATTCTCAGCGGAAATGCCTCATTAATTTAGTAATTAGACTTGGTACATAACTATAACTAGCTTAATTCAAAATTATATATTCCTGAAATTAAGTTAAATCGTAATCCAAATCTTCTAATCTTATTGCGATAACGATAAACTAGTATTTTAAATCTTTTTAATCTAGCAAAAACATGTTCAATGGCAATTCTAACTTTACTTAAAAAGCTATTATATTCCTTTTTATCTGGATTTAAGGGATTATTTTTACTCTTTTTAATTGGCAATAATGTATTTTTATGAACATTTTGCAAACCTTGATAGCCTGAATCGGCAATTAATTCTAATTTTGGATTTATAAGTGTATTTGATTTTAAAAATAACTTATAATCATGAATACTGCCATAACAAAAATCTACTGAAATAATTTTATTGTTAAATAAATCAATAATTATTTGCGATTTTAATGAATGTTGCCTTTTCTTACCAGAAAATAATAATTTTAGTTTTTTTTAATTCTTTCAATTGGAATTTCTGTAGCATCAATTGCTAATAAATTATTATTAGTAACTTTATGTTCCAATAATATCTTTTTGCCAGGTATATGAAAGTGACTATTTTTTATTAGAGTATTTTCAACTCAAAAGATATTACGAATACAACTAACATGACTAATATTATATTTTTTTGCAATAATACGATATGTACTATATTCTTTTCAGTATTCTAAAGTCATAAGTAATCTTTGCTCTATTGATAATTTATTTGGTCTACCACCAATTTGTTTTTGTTTAGCTTTAGCTTCTTTTAAAATTTCTACCATTTTCATGAAAGTTTTATATTTTATGCCTATTAGACTATAAAATTCATTTTCGTCTTTGTATTTATCTAACATTTGTACTTCACCTAGTAAATAATATTATCAAAATAGTAGATAAAATTAAAGGTTATGTACCAAGTCTATTTAATAACCATTCTTGAAAATCGTATTTTTTTAATACGGTTTTCTTAATCTTAAGGAGTTTAAAAAAATGAAATATATTATTTCCCAAACTGATTTAGCAGATTTAAAAGCAAAAGTACAAAGTTGATTAAGTGCTAATTGTCGTAATCCTTATTACTATAAAACTAAAAAACGCATTACTGCCTATTTAAATTTATGTACTTATTTCTATATTGCAGAAACTTCTTTAACAAAACTTATTAAAAAATATTTTAAGAATGCAACGAAAAGCTTTTATCGTTGGGCACAAAAAATTATGACCGCTTATTATTCTGATAATTTAGATTTGTTATTGTTTAAAACTACAAAACCACAAAATCTTAATTATCAATATAGTTTAAATTCTCGTGAAAAGGTATGTGATTTATATTTTGATTACAAAAATATCAAAGCCGGTGGAATGTGGTCTTTATTTAACAATAGACTTGGTACATAACCTTTAATTTTATCTACTATTTTGATAATTATTTTTTAGATGAAATACAAATGTTAGATAAATACAAAGATAAAAATGAATTTTATAGTTTAGTCGGCATAAAATGTTATAGTTATGTACCAAGTCTAATTTAAAAATCGGTTTTCACGATGCTAAAAATTCAGAAGTTCCTAAAAATATCAAAACTTTTTATCGTTGAATTAAATCTGACCCTCGTTGAAAAGAATTAAAACAACAAATCAAACAAACAAAACGCCATTTTAAGCGGTATGAAGTCTCCGAGATTGGTCTTTTACAAATGGATGCCAAAATTATTACCACATCAAATTTTCCGGTTGATAAAAAATATTACATTTATGATTTCATTGACGAAATGACACGGATAGTATTTGGTTATGTTTATGATAGTTTAGGAACCAATAACGCAATTAATGCCGTGCAAAGAGCAATGAAAGATTTTAGTGAACTTGGCATAACAATTAAACGCCTTCGTACTGATAATGCTCCAGAATTTACTACTACCAATTGAAGTAATAAAAAAGCATACAAAGTAAAAGAAAGATCTTTTACAACCTTTCTTTCAAAAAACGGAATTGTTCACGAGACGACGCCAATTCGTTCACCACAATCAAATGGCAAAATTGAACGATTCCATCAACATTATACCAAATTATTTTATGCTAAGGATAAAAGATTGAATCAAAACGAACTCCAACATTATTTAAACAAATATTATTACTTTTACAACTTTGAACGCCATCATTCATCATTAAACACTAAAACTCCATTTCAAACATTACAAAAACTTTTAATAAAATAATTTGTAAACTTTTAAACAAGCTGGTAGTGTTGTGTTTTATTAAACTATTTGTTGCTATAGTATGTTAAATATTTTTATTGTCTTGTAACATAGTTAAATTCTCCGCTACTTCTCATAACTATATCTAAACCAACATTACTAGGAAGAGAATTATAACAATTATTAATATTTTCAATTTTATTTAATAAAATATTAAAAATTTTATTATTATAATCATTCCCATTGACTCTGTCATCTCTATGCATCATGGAAACAAAATTTTTTAAATATTCATTAAATTTTTTCGAACTTAAATTATCATATTTATCATATATAGTAGCTCACGATTCTTTTTTAATTTTTATAAAAAGTAATGTTTTATAATGTGTAGCTCCTCATTGATAATCAATGCCTTCTACATTTTTTACATAACCTTTATTTTGCCCACACCTTTTATCTCGTTTTAAATTTTCTAAATTATTATTTTCAATTTGTGATGAAAATGGTTTGTTGGCAATAATACCTGACATTCCACCCCCTGCTATTGTTATTGTTCCTAAAATTCCTAGAAATTTTTTCATATTAATCAAATCCCTTTCATGAATTTTTACTAATTAATAAAATTAATAACACTTTTTCCTTTCTCCAAAAATTAATCTACAGTCTCTAGTCTCTTTGCCTTGGAATTTAATTATAAACTATTTTTGAAAATTTCTCGCATTATTTTATAATTTTTCGTCCCTTTTTTAAAG
Source organism: Spiroplasma endosymbiont of Tipula paludosa (assembly GCF_964264785.1). Classification (NCBI taxonomy): domain Bacteria; kingdom Bacillati; phylum Mycoplasmatota; class Mollicutes; order Entomoplasmatales; family Spiroplasmataceae; genus Spiroplasma; species Spiroplasma endosymbiont of Tipula paludosa. Next base: position 663,723 of record NZ_OZ183484.1, on the reverse strand, counting down.
GGCGCATAAAGTTTTGTTAGGTAGGTAAAGATTTGAATAATTTTGAAAGAAAAGCAACTAAAAATTTATTACCTTTTTACTTGAAAAATAATTAATAAAACAAAATATTTAATATTAACAAACATATTCTTAATAAAAGGTTATAAAAACTAAGTAAAATGCTTATAAAAACAACATTAAAATAATTTTTTACAACAAAAATCATACATAAGAAATATATACTTAATTTGCATATTGAAATAATTTATAGTAAATGACTATTTTTTCTTTTGCTGAATTATACTTGTAAGTGCAAGTAAATAAAATTGCAAAAGATTTCATATAAAAATTTCATGATGCTAAGTTTATTTTAGAAAAAGTAAATTTAAGGAGTTTTTATATGGGATACAAACATCTTGGCATAGATGAAAGAATTTATATTGAGAATCAATTGAAATTTAAAGTAAAAATTAGTGAAATAGCTAAAAATCTTAATCGAAGTATTAGTACTATTAATCGAGAAGTTAATAGAAATAAAGATAATAATCATTATTTTTCATTAATTGCACAAAATAAAGCAGAAAATAGAAAACAATTACATGTTTATTTTCATAAATTTAAAAATAGAGAATTAGTAAAATATGTACAACAAAAATTATTATTAGGTTGATCGCCTGAACAAATTTATGGCAGAATTAAAAATTTTCATCAAGAATGAATTATTAGTTTTAAAACAATTTACAATTGAATTTATTCTGGATTACTTGAAAAGGTTACTAGTAAAAATTTAAGAAGAAAAGGTAAGAAACGAAAATCTCAAGAAAATCGGGGTAAATTTAATGGTAAATCCATTAAAGAACGAAATGTTAATAATCGCATAACTCTTGGCCATTGAGAAGGTGATACTGTAGTATCATCACGAGGTAAAAGTAAATCATGTTTAATAACTTTAGTTGAAAGAACATCAAGATTTACTTTAGCAATATTAGTTGAAAATAGAACTACTAAAGTTATTAACAAAAATATTAGTCATTATTTATCAATTCTTCCAAATAATCTTGTTAAGACTATAACATTTGATAGGGGTAAAGAATTTGCTAATTGACAACAACTTGAAAAAAATTTAAATGTGAAAATTTATTTTGCTGATGCATATTCACCTTGACAAAGAGGTACTAATGAAAATACTAATGGTTTAATTAGAGAAAAATTTCCTAAAAAATTTAATTTTTCAAACACTACTAAAAATGCAGTTCATAAATTTATATTAGACTTGGTACATAACTATAACATTTTATGCCGACTAAACTATAAAATTCATTTTTATCTTTGTATTTATCTAACATTTGTATTTCATCTAAAAAATAATTATCAAAATAGTAGATAAAATTAAAGGTTATGTACCAAGTCTATTGATGATAAAAAATATGAAAAAATTTGTGATATCTTAGATAAATATAGTTTATTTCAACGCAGTTCAAAATTAAATAATTCTTTTAGAAGAAAAAATATTATTTCTAAATATGTTAATAAAATAGTAACTGATGAAGAAGTTTCTTTTATTGATTGTTTACGAAAAAAATGCAAGTTATTTTCTGAAAATGGAACAAGGAGTCGTTTATACATAATGCCATTAATATCGCATCAAAATAAAGTTAAAGAAGAGTTATTTCCTAAACAAGAAGATAATTTAAAGTTAATCCAACCTGTTTATCAAGAAGTGCTAATAGGTGCTAATAATAAGAAAAATAAGCGAGACTCTAAAAGTGATGTTATTGATTTTAGTCATTTAAGTTCGCAAGAAGAACTTTGCATTTCAGAGATAGATAACAATGAGAAACAACAAAAACGAAAAGAAAAAGCAGAATCATTAAAAAAGCAATATAACGAAATAAGTGAATAATAATTAAAAGTTAGCTAAATGAATAGGAAGTTTTAAGGATGAATAATGAGATATTTTTAATGCAAATAAATGGGTTGCTAGTAAGAATTCCGCAATTTTTATGTCAAATATTGGCATTAAATACTAATAGAAATATGCAATTACAACAAGTTGAAGAGCAACTGAGTAATCCGTTAACTTTACAACATATGCAAGAAAGATATGCTGATGCGACTAATTTAGCATTTTTACAAGAACAATTGCGAACATTTCAACAAAATTGTTTTAATAATTGAGAAAATGTTGATTGGCAAACAAGAAATTCACAAATTATTTTTGTTAGTGAAAATCTTAGTAATATTTTAGGAATTGCTAGAATGCCAATAGAATTATCGATTCAAGAGCAAAGTAATTTTATTATATCAAGATTATGAGAAAATGCTAATAATGATGTTGACGGCGGATATATTCCCCTGCATCTCGCTATTTTAGAAGGTAATATCCCGCTAACACAGTTATTGTTACAATGTGATAGTAGTAATGTTAATTTTCAGACACCCAATAATGAAACATCGCTTCATCTAGCTACGCGTACTAATAATATTAGATTAAGTGAATTATTACTTGCCAATGGTGCCAATGTTGATGTTCAAGATAATGGCAATCTGACAGCCCTTTATAATGCTGTTGATAATAATAATTTAGTATTAGCTAGTTTATTAGTAGAAGCTGGTGCTGACCCAAATTTACCTGATGAAGAATCTGAAGAGGATCTGCCACTTCATCTTGCTGTCCATCACGATAATCTTTTATTAGTACAACTTTTACTAGAAAATGGTGCAAATCCTAATTTACAAAATGAAAATAGTGAAACCCCGCTTCATCTTGCAATGCGGAGCATTAATGTTTTGCCATTAGCTCGGTGCTTATTAGCATATGCTGCTGATATTAATGCCCAAAATGATAGTGAAGAGACAGCCCTTAATATTGCTGTGCGTTGTGCTAATTATGATGCGGTCCATTTATTAGTAACCAATGGTGCTGATGTGACAATACTAGATTCTGAAAATCAATCACCAATTTATTTAGCTTTACTTGATGATGATTTAAAAATGATTAAGTTATTTATTGAGTATGGTGCTGATGTTAATTGTTGTACTTCTAGTGGTGATACGCCTCTACATTTAGCGTTAAATGAAAATGACTTTGAATTAGCACAATTATTTATTAGACTTGGTACATAACTATAACATTTTATGCCGACTAAACTATAAAATTCATTTTTATCTTTGTATTTATCTAACATTTGTATTTCATCTAAAAAATAATTATCAAAATAGTAGATAAAATTAAAGGTTATGTACCAAGTCTATTGAAAGGGGTGCTAATCCAGATATTCTATTTAATGATAATAATACCCCGTTACATATCGCAAGTCGCAATTTTGCCGGATTAACATTTATGCAAATGTTAATTCAACAAGGTGTTAATGTAAATACTACTAATATGGTGGGTAGTATGCCAATTCATGAAGCGACATTTGTAAATAATATTTCAGCAATGCAATTATTAATTAGTGAAGGAGCTAGTGTCAATGTTATTAATAATATTGGAGCGCCATTGCATATTACAATAGACTTGGTACATAACTATAACATTTTATGCCGACTAAACTATAAAATTCATTTTTATCTTTGTATTTATCTAACATTTGTATTTCATCTAAAAAATAATTATCAAAATAGTAGATAAAATTAAAGGTTATGTACCAAGTCTAATAATTACTGGTGCGATTACAACAGCAACTTTTTTATTAAGAAATCGGGCTGATGTCAATATTAGAAATAATAATCTTGATACGCCATTACACTTAGCAGCTATGGGGAAAGATTTTAAAATGGTGAAGCTATTACTAGAAAATGGTGCTAATGTTAATGTGCAAGATTATTGTGGTCTTACGCCCTTACACTGAGCAGTTTATAATAGTGATGTCATAACAACTACTATTCTCTTAGAAGCAAACGCTAATATTAATATTAGAGGATTAAATGGGGCCACACCATTTGAACTTGGAGAATATTTTAATAATTTTGAAATAAGAAATTTGATGTGAGAACAAGTTAATAAGAATATTAAGAAAAGTGATGCTAATATTTGTTTAGTGGAAAAAAATATTCAGCAACAACAAGAAGGTTTATTTAATGATAAAAAATGTCACAAGCAAAAAATAGAAGTGGCAACAAATAATAGAAATTCTAAGAAATTTAAAGTTAATGAAATTTCACAAAAAGATTTAGACGAAGCAGGAACATCATCAGGAATTACAATGAATACTAATACTAAAATAAATATCCAGCCAGAACCGAGTTGTCCTTTACCAAATTTATCAGAATATACTTTTATAGATGAAGAAATGTCAGAACAAAACCAAAACAAAAAAAAGAATGATGATTTAATCAAGCAGATGCTAGAAGATAGAGAAAGAAAGAATAGAAAAAGAAAGAGCAGAGAAAGAGAAGATCTTTTATAACTTTAAATAGTAAAAAGACTTAGAGGATTATCACTCTAAGTCTTTTTACTTATCTTTAATTATACTTAATTTATTATTAAATAATACGGTTATATCATTCAACAATTAAAGATTCATTAATTTCCGAATTTAATTCATTTCTTTCAGGATAACGAATGTAAGTTCCAACAATATTTTTGCGATCAAAGCTAACAAATTCCAATGTTCCAGCATTTAATTCAATTGCTTCTAACAGTTTTGGATTGTTCTTATAATTTTCTTTAATTGTAATCTTATCATTAGGTGATACACGATAAGAAGGGATATTAACTTTCTTATTATTTACTAATATATGACTGTGATTAACTAATTGGCGAGCTGCACTTCTTGTTCTTGCTAAACCTAAACGATAAACAATGTTATCTAAACGAGATTCTAATAAAATTAAAAAGTTAGTTCCTGTAACACCACTCATTTTTTTGGCTTTTAAAAATGTATTTCGAAATTGTTTTTCATTTAAACCATACATATATCTTACTTTTTGTTTTTCTTGTTGTTGTAAACCATAGTTAGATAATTTTCTTCTTCTTGCTCCGTGTTGTCCTGGAGCAGTTGTACGCTTTTTTCCTTTAGCAAATTCTTTTCCAGTTTCTAAAATTGAAAATCCAACTCTTCTTGCAATTCTAAAAATAGCTCCTGTATATCTTGACATAATAAAAACTCCCTTATCAATATATTTGACATTATAAAATCAGTGAGTTTAAATTAAACTCTAATTAAGATAGATTACTATTCGCCATTGCAGCAAAGGCTACTTAAAGTAAAAGATTAAGCAATCTATTTGCAACTTAATTATGTTTAAAAGCTGTGATTTAATTGTCTTTAAGTATTATATAAATTACTTTCTTAAATGTCAATACAAGTTTATTTAAGGGTCGCGTTTAGTTTTCTTAGGTATTGCTTTGAAGAAGTAAAACAATCAGCTAATTATATTATTTAATTACTAAACTAACCCTGCCTTTCCTTGTTATTGTCATTTTTATTCATGATTATTTTACCATATTATTGAATTTTTACACACTAAAAATTATTAATATTATTAAATTTTCACTAATATGCCAAATTGTAAAGTTAAGTGCAACTAAATTATTTTTCTAACCAAATATTCGATTGGCGAAAGATAATTTAGTATTTTTCTTGGTCTTTGGTTTAAAGACAATATAAATTTATGAACTGCATTTTTAGTAGTGTTTGAAAAATTAAATTTTTTAGGAAATTTTTCTCTAATTAAACCATTAGTATTTTCATTAGTACCTCTTTGTCAAGGTGAATATGCATCAGCAAAATAAATTTTCACATTTAAATTTTTTTCAAGTTGTTGTCAATTAGCAAATTCTTTACCCCTATCAAATGTTATAGTCTTAACAAGATTATTTGGAAGAATTGATAAATAATGACTAATATTTTTGTTAATAACTTTAGTAGTTCTATTTTCAACTAATATTGCTAAAGTAAATCTTGATGTTCTTTCAACTAAAGTTATTAAACATGATTTACTTTTACCTCGTGATGATACTACAGTATCACCTTCTCAATGGCCAAGAGTTATGCGATTATTAACATTTCGTTCTTTAATGGATTTACCATTAAATTTACCCCGATTTTCTTGAGATTTTCGTTTCTTACCTTTTCTTCTTAAATTTTTACTAGTAACCTTTTCAAGTAATCCAGAATAAATTCAATTGTAAATTGTTTTAAAACTAATAATTCATTCTTGATGAAAATTTTTAATTCTGCCATAAATTTGTTCAGGCGATCAACCTAATAATAATTTTTGTTGTACATATTTTACTAATTCTCTATTTTTAAATTTATGAAAATAAACATGTAATTGTTTTCTATTTTCTGCTTTATTTTGTGCAATTAATGAAAAATAATGATTATTATCTTTATTTCTATTAACTTCTCGATTAATAGTACTAATACTTCGATTAAGATTTTTAGCTATTTCACTAATTTTTACTTTAAATTTCAATTGATTCTCAATATAAATTCTTTCATCTATGCCAAGATGTTTGTATCCCATATAAAAACTCCTTAAATTTACTTTTTCTAAAATAAACTTAGCATCATGAAATTTTTATATGAAATCTTTTGCAATTTTATTTACTTGCACTTACAAGTATAATTCAGCATATATATTAATTTTATATTTTTACTTACTTAAATCTATTATATTTATTTGTTACAGCATTACCTTTATAATTAATTCAACTATCATCATTTTTATTATTATATTTATTTCATAATGAATTTTTATATATTTCTTTTCTGATTTCTATTTCTGAATTAATATTTTCATTAATATAATGTAATACATTTAATTTGTTTAAATTTGCCATTCTTAACTGTAATAAGTTATTTAAATTCTTATGATTATATATTTTTGCTCCATATCCTAATTGTTGTTTTACTAAATGTGATACATCACTCTCGATGCTACAACCGATATTTCATTCTAAATTTTGATTATGAATGCCGTGCTTATTATTACTGAAATAATTACTCGCCCTCCTTAAATTTGTTTTAATATCTTTATTTAATTCATTTTTAGCGACATTACGAATGTTTTTTATCAATTCTTGATGATTTCCATTTTTATATAATAGACTTGGTACATAACCTTTAATTTTATCTACTATTTTGATAATTATTTTTTAGATGAAATACAAATGTTAGATAAATACAAAGATAAAAATGAATTTTATAGTTTAGTCGGCATAAAATGTTATAGTTATGTACCAAGTCTTGTGTAAAAATTCAATAATATGATAGAATAGTAATAGACTTGGTACATAACCTTTAATTTTATCTACTATTTTGATAATTATTTTTTAGATGAAATACAAATGTTAGATAAATACAAAGATAAAAATGAATTTTATAGTTTAGTCGGCATAAAATGTTATAGTTATGTACCAAGTCTAATGAATAAAAATGACAATAACAAGAAAGGTATGGTTAGTTTAGTAATTAAATAATATAATTAGCTGATTGTTTTACTTCTTCAAAGCAATACCTAAGAAAACTAAACGCGACCAAAGGTGATATTAAATTAACTAATAATCTTAATGAATGATATAATAGTTTACCGATTAATGCTATAAGTGTTATTAATGAAAAAAACTATAAAACTATTATTTCATATTTACTTATTAATAATGTTTTAACAATTGAAAATAATAAAATTATTTTAAATGTAAAAAAGAATGAAACCGTTATGTATGTTTGATCAGAATTTTATTGATATTGATTTGGTTATTGAAGATTACATTTAGATGCTAGTGATTGCTTAAATATTGCCCATGTTTTAAATAATGGCGGAGATATTGGTAGTATAATTGGTGATCAATTACCAAACTTTGTGGGAAATGTAACTTCTATTGTTTCTGGCATTATTTCTATAATGGGAGCAGATTTTAGTTATTGAGCAAATAATAATGGCGTGGTTATTCATTTTTATGCTTTAATACCGCTTTATTTTGTTGGAAAATAGACTATGTGATGGGAAAATAAAATATGATTTTAGATAAAGATAAATTATTTTATAGTGGGATAGTTATTTCAGGAACTATTCAAATCTTTCTTATTATTTTTTTACCGTTCTGTTTATTTGATTTATCTTATTTATATGGTTATTTTCAAGAAAATTGAAAAGCAACTGAGTGAATATGAGTCTCTTTGATGATTAATTTTGGTGCCATGATTATTGGCTTATTAGTAAACATTATTGGATTTTTCTTAAGATATTCATATTTTCGGATTATTCACGGAATATTAATTAGTGCTACAAGTATGTTTACAATATTTTTTATTTTTACAGGAATATTGATTGTATTATCATCACAAAATAATACTTTTATTAATCGTAATAGCAAAAAAATGTTTTCCATAGGTTCAAAAGGAGCTTTAGTAATGGCTATTTTGCCAGTTGCACAAGCAATTATTATTTTTAGCATTAGTAATTACTTTGCATGATTAGCAAAAAGTATTGCTCATTTTGAAACTCAAGCATTAATTTTTATAATATTTTTCTGTATTAGACTTGGTACATAACTATAACTAGCTTAATTCAAAATTATATATTCCTGAAATTAAGTTAAATCGTAATCCAAATCTTCTAATCTTATTGCGATAACGATAAACTAGTATTTTAAATCTTTTTAATCTAGCAAAAACATGTTCAATGGCAATTCTAACTTTACTTAAAAAGCTATTATATTCCTTTTTATCTGGATTTAAGGGATTATTTTTACTCTTTTTAATTGGCAATAATGTATTTTTATGAACATTTTGCAAACCTTGATAGCCTGAATCGGCAATTAATTCTAATTTTGGATTTATAAGTGTATTTGATTTTAAAAATAACTTATAATCATGAATACTGCCATAACAAAAATCTACTGAAATAATTTTATTGTTAAATAAATCAATAATTATTTGCGATTTTAATGAATGTTGCCTTTTCTTACCAGAAAATAATAATTTTAGTTTTTTTTAATTCTTTCAATTGGAATTTCTGTAGCATCAATTGCTAATAAATTATTATTAGTAACTTTATGTTCCAATAATATCTTTTTGCCAGGTATATGAAAGTGACTATTTTTTATTAGAGTATTTTCAACTCAAAAGATATTACGAATACAACTAACATGACTAATATTATATTTTTTTGCAATAATACGATATGTACTATATTCTTTTCAGTATTCTAAAGTCATAAGTAATCTTTGCTCTATTGATAATTTATTTGGTCTACCACCAATTTGTTTTTGTTTAGCTTTAGCTTCTTTTAAAATTGCTGAATTATACTTGTAAGTGCAAGTAAATAAAATTGCAAAAGATTTCATATAAAAATTTCATGATGCTAAGTTTATTTTAGAAAAAGTAAATTTAAGGAGTTTTTATATGGGATACAAACATCTTGGCATAGATGAAAGAATTTATATTGAGAATCAATTGAAATTTAAAGTAAAAATTAGTGAAATAGCTAAAAATCTTAATCGAAGTATTAGTACTATTAATCGAGAAGTTAATAGAAATAAAGATAATAATCATTATTTTTCATTAATTGCACAAAATAAAGCAGAAAATAGAAAACAATTACATGTTTATTTTCATAAATTTAAAAATAGAGAATTAGTAAAATATGTACAACAAAAATTATTATTAGGTTGATCGCCTGAACAAATTTATGGCAGAATTAAAAATTTTCATCAAGAATGAATTATTAGTTTTAAAACAATTTACAATTGAATTTATTCTGGATTACTTGAAAAGGTTACTAGTAAAAATTTAAGAAGAAAAGGTAAGAAACGAAAATCTCAAGAAAATCGGGGTAAATTTAATGGTAAATCCATTAAAGAACGAAATGTTAATAATCGCATAACTCTTGGCCATTGAGAAGGTGATACTGTAGTATCATCACGAGGTAAAAGTAAATCATGTTTAATAACTTTAGTTGAAAGAACATCAAGATTTACTTTAGCAATATTAGTTGAAAATAGAACTACTAAAGTTATTAACAAAAATATTAGTCATTATTTATCAATTCTTCCAAATAATCTTGTTAAGACTATAACATTTGATAGGGGTAAAGAATTTGCTAATTGACAACAACTTGAAAAAAATTTAAATGTGAAAATTTATTTTGCTGATGCATATTCACCTTGACAAAGAGGTACTAATGAAAATACTAATGGTTTAATTAGAGAAAAATTTCCTAAAAAATTTAATTTTTCAAACACTACTAAAAATGCAGTTCATAAATTTATATTGTCTTTAAACCAAAGACCAAGAAAAATACTAAATTATCTTTCGCCAATCGAATATTTGGTTAGAAAAATAATTTAGTTGCACTTAACTTTACAATTTGGCAATTTCTACCATTTTCATGAAAGTTTTATATTTTATGCCTATTAGACTATAAAATTCATTTTCGTCTTTGTATTTATCTAACATTTGTACTTCACCTAGTAAATAATATTATCAAAATAGTAGATAAAATTAAAGGTTATGTACCAAGTCTATTGTAGGAATTATTAGTGTTATTTTAACAACAATTGTTTTAACTAATAAAATAATTAGTTCTATTAAACTTTTAATTATTACCATTAGTATTATTATGTTAGGTTTTCCAATGTTATTAGGAACGATCTTTGGTTTAATTTTATTAGTTAGTCAAATGGAATATATTGATGAAATAACTATTTAATATTTTCTAATATTTAAAATTAGTGAATTTATGTAATAAGACTGTGTAATCTACAAGTAACACACCCTTATAATAGGTTGACAAAATATACGGTATATTCTATACTTGCTTGGTGCATTAGATATTGCTATTGCATATATAAAAAGTAAATAAAAATTTAATAAAAATTTAATACAATTATTGTGAAGAACTCGGGTTTTATTTAAGTAGTATTTGAATGAATAATGTCTTGGGTCTTTGTTTTTTAGAGCGGGGTTGCTATGGCGGATATTAATAAAAGAATGGAATTGTTAGTTAATCATTTGAAGGAGTATGGCTTTGTTTTTCAGGGTTCGCAAATTTATGGTGGGTTAAGTAATAGTTGGGATTATGGTCCGTTGGGAGCACAGTTGAAAAATCGTTTGCAACATTTGTGATGGGAACGGTTTGTGACGAAGCATCCTTTGAATGTTGGACTGGATAGTGCCATTATTATGAACAGTAGTGTTTGGGAGGCTTCGGGGCATCTTGATAATTTTTACGATTTATTTGTGGATTGTAAAAGTTGTATTAAGCGGTTTCGGGTGGATCATTTGTTAAGCAATGTGACTGTTGATTTTCAAAAATTGCGTGCTGATGAATTGCAAGCCTTATTAAAAGAACATCAAGTTGTGTGCCCTAATTGTAAGAATAATAATTTTACAGCGGTTCGTTCATTTGATTTGATGTTCAAAACTCAACAAGGGGTTTTAGCAAATGATCAAGGTGTTGTTTATTTACGACCAGAAACAGCGCAAGGAATTTTTGTAAATTTCAAAAATATTCAACGAAGTTTAAGAAAGAAATTGCCCTTTGGGGTAGGTCAAATTGGAAAAGCTTTTCGTAATGAAATTACTCCGGGACACTTTATTTTTCGGACAAGAGAATTTGAGCAAATGGAATTGGAATTTTTTTTTAATCCTAATGATCAAACGGAGTGATTTGATTATTGATTAAGTTATTGTCAGCAATTTTTATTAGATGTTGGTATTAAACAGGGTAATTTTAGTTTAAATGAACACGAAGATAGTGTTTTAGCTCATTATGCGAAGCGAACTGTGGATATTGAATATAATTTTCCTTTTGGTAAGCAAGAGTTATGGGGTATTAGTAATCGTTCTTCTTTTGATTTAAAAACGCATAGTGAACATAGTGGTGAAGATTTAAGTTATTTAGATTCAGAATTAAATGCGAAGATATTTGCGAATGTTATTGAACCGTCAGTCGGTGTTGGCAGATTAATGTTGGCCATTTTAAATGATGCTTATGATGTTGAGATTTTGCCAGATAATAGTAAACGCACGATATTGCGATTAAATCATAATTTGGCTCCTTATTATATTGCTATTTTACCTTTAAGTAAGCAATTAAATGAAGAAGCGTATAAATTATATGAAGAGTTAGCTAACGATTTTTTAGCAACTTATGATGAAACGCAAAATATTGGGAAAAGATATCGTCGTCAAGATGCTATTGGAACGCCTTATTGTATTACGGTTGATTTTAAAAGCTTAAGACGGTGAAGAAGAAGTGTAACGGTGCGTTTTCGCGACACGATGGTGCAAAAACGAGTAAAAGTTAGAAAATTAAGAAAATACCTTAAACACTTGCAAGAACAAAATTAAAGTGTAAGGAGAAATAAAGCTAGTATGGTTAATCCTGAAAAAATTTCTCTCATTAGAACGAGAACTAATATTACTGAAATTATTGGTCAATATTTAAAATTGCAAAAAAAAGGTCGTAACTATTGAACAGTTTGTCCTTTTCACGAAGACAATGCGCCTTCAATGAGTGTTTCTCCTGAAAAACAAATTTATCGGTGTTTTTCTTGTCAAGCTTCTGGGAATGTATTTACTTTTTTGCAAAAATATAAAAAAATTTCCTTTTTAGAAGCTTTAAAAGAAGTAGCAGCACTTGTAAATATTGATTTACAAGAATTAGAGCAATGAACAAAAAATAAATATGATAGTGAAACTTTGAAAATATTTGCGATTAATGCTTTAGCTTGTGAATACTTTATGTATCATTTAGATAGCAAAATTGGTATTCAAGCAAAAAAATATTTAGAACAGCGAAATATTGATAATAAGTTAAGAGAACAATTTAGTATTGGATTGGCGCCTAGCGAAGATGGACTAGTAGCATATTTACAACAAAAAGGTTATAAACCTAGTGAATTAGTTATTTCTGGTTTAGTTGTTTATCAAAATAATCATTTTAATGATTATTTTAGAAATCGGATTATGTTTCCGATTCGTGATATAGAACATAATATCATTGGTTTTTCGAGCCGTTCATATTTGGAAAATCAACAACCAAAATATATGAATACCTTAGAAACTAATATTTTTAAAAAAAATCAATTATTGTATAACTTAAGTTTTGCAAAAAATCATTTGCATCAAGATAAGTATTTATTAATTTGTGAAGGATTTATGGATATTATTGCTTTAAGCAAAATTGGCATTAACAATGCCGTTGCCATTATGGGAACAAGTTTAAGTGCACAACATTGTTCAATATTAAAAAAGGTTACTAATGAAATTATTTTATTTTTGGATGGTGATGATGCTGGAATTATAGCTGCGTTTAAAATGATTAGTGAATTATGATATCACAAATTTAATGTTAAAGTAGTAAACAATCCAACAACATTGGATCCCGATGATTTAATTAAAAAAGAAGGTGCAGTAGCAGTTCGCGCTTTAATTAAAAATAGTATTCATCCTTTAGACTTTGTTTTAAATTATTTTCAAAATAATTTAGATTTAAAGAAAATTGATAATGTGACTGAACTTTTAAAAAAAGTTACTCCATTTTTTCAGTTATTACATAGTGCTGTTGAAGTAAATTTTTATTTAAATAAGTTGGAAACAATAACTAATTTGAATAAAAAAATCCTTGAACAAACATTGTTTGCTAAGCAAACAATAGAAACTACTGATAAAATAAATCCTAAAAATGCTGGGGCTAATAAGAATTTATATTTAAATCCGATTGAGAAATCGGAAAATATTATTATATTTTCGTTACTTTATACAAAAGAAACATTAACTAATAGCGAATTAAATAATTTTTCCTTAATTGATCCCATTAAAAAAGTTTTATTATCAGAAATTATTAGTTGATATGATAAAAATCCGCAAGCAGGAAAAGTAAATTATGAAGATTTTCTAAAATCATTACAACAAGAACAAGTAAAAAAGTCGTTAGAAATGATTTATAGTCTTTATAATAAACAAGAATTTGTTTATCGCCCTAAGTTAATTAATGATTGTCAAGAAACTATTTATAATTATTTAATTAAATTAGAAAAAGATAAATGAGCAAAAAAATGATTAGCAACTAATAATGTTAATGAAAAAATAGCAATTGGGGAAAAAATTATTAGTTTGTCAAAAAATATTAAAAGAGAAAAGAGTGGTCAATAGATGCGAAAAAGAATATTTAAAAAAATAAAAACTTTTGATGAGATTAAGTATGACTTATTAAAAAAGATTAAAAAAAATGATAATCATATTAGTCAAGAAGAGGTTTTAAAAGCATTTGAAATGTTAGATATTGAAGATGGACTCTTAGAATCTTTTATTAATGAACTACAAAATGATGGTGTTGTTTGAACCGATTTAGTTGATGATGATGAAGTTGAAGTTCATATTGATTTAGAACATTCTGATTTTGAAGATGATGATATTGTTAAAGAGCGAGCTATTTTTGATGAAGATGATGATATTATTATTAACTTTAAAAATAATGGTCCAAGTATTTCTAATGAAACTAAAATTCATGACATTATTAAAGCCTACTTTAATCGTTTAGGTTCAAGTAAAATTTTAACAAAAGAAGAAGAAGTAAAATATGCAAGAATGTTGGATTCATCTGATCTTGAAATTAAACAATATGGACGAAATAAGTTAATTATTTCTAACTTAAAGTTAGTTGTTTCAGTAGCTAGAAGGCATACTAATCGTGGTTTAGATTTTTCAGATTTAATTGAAGAAGGAAATATTGGTTTAATGAAAGCAGTTGATCGTTTTGATTATCGCCGAGGATTTAAATTTTCTACTTATGCAACTTGATGAATTCGTCAAGCAATTACAAGAGCGATTGCTGATCAAGCAAGAACGATTAGAATACCGGTTCATATGGTGGAAACTATTAATAAATTAACAAGAATTGAACGCCAATTAACTCAAGAATTAGGTCGGGAACCAACCCATACTGAAGTTGCAGAAAAAATTGGTTTGGGAATGACTGCTGAAAAAGTTCGTGAAATTAAACGATTATCAATGGAACCAGTTTCTTTAGAAAAACCAATTGGCGAAGAAGATGATACACACTTTGCTGATTTTGTTGAAGACAAAGATATTTTTTCACCAGATGATTATGCTGAACGAGAATCATTACGAGAACAATTAGATAAGGTTTTTGAAGAAATCTTAAATAAACGCGAGGAAAAGGTTATTCGGATGCGTTTTGGTTTACTACCAACTAAAATTCGATCGCTAGTTGATTTAGCAGAAGAGGGAAGCGAAAAAGATGAATTAATTAGTGAAATAATGAATTTAGATTTTAAGTTTGATACGCCAATTGAAAAGGTAATTAATTTAAATGATTATGTTATTGATAAACATTTAACTAAGTATGATTCACCAAAAACATTAGAAGAAGTTGGTAGTGAATTTGGTGTTACCAGAGAAAGAATTCGTCAAATTGAAGCTAAAGCTTGTCGCAAACTAAGAAGTCCTTCAAAGTCAAGAGTTTTGAAAGATTTTTATAAAGGTTAATAATGAAACTATCTCATCGTTTAGCAACAATTGCTAATTTAGTTAATCCTAATGATATTGTTGCTGATATTGCTTGTGACCACGGTTTAGTTGCTATTTATTTAGTAAAGAAAAAAGGAATGAATAATATTTTTGTTAGTGATATTAATCCTAAAGCATTAGTACAAGCTCAGAAAAATATTATTCAAAATCAATTACAAAATAATATTTTTCCAATTTTAGGAGATGGCATTAAATGAATTAATGCTAGTGATAACATTAATTGTGTTATTATTGCGGGATTAGGTGCCAAGACAATTATTAATATTTTAACTAATGATTATCAATCAATTAATCGTTATATAATTCAAACAAATAATGAAATGTCTAAAATTCGTAAATGAGTCCAAGACCACAATTATTTTATTGAAGACGAATTATTAATTAAAGATAATAATTTTATTTATGAGATTATTGTTATTAATAAAACGCACGGTTGTTTAATTGTTAGTGATGAACAAATTATGTTTGGACTAAATTTAGAAAATAAATATGAGTTATTATTTAACAAAATGTGAACCGACAAACTTTTTCATTATGAAAATATTATCAATAAATTAACCCCAAATCAAATTAATGCCATAATGAATTTACAAGTTTTGTTAATTAGAAATAAATTGCAAAAGCAAAAGGAGAAATAAAGATGATTAATGTTAATGATTTACGCAATGGCATGACTTTTAGACATAGTGGTAATCTATTTTTAGTCTTAGATACTGGTCGTGCTCAAGCTGGAAGAGGCCAAGCAAATGTTAAAGCTAAAGTTAAAAATTTGCGAAGCAATGCAATTATTAATTTAACTTTTACTAGTGGTGATAAAGTTGAACGGGCGCATCTTGATAAACGCGTGATGCAATATTTATATAGTGATGGCAATAACTTGATTTTTATGGATAATGAAAGTTATGAACAAGTTGAAATTAATAAAACAAAAATGGCATGAGAATTAAAGTTTTTAACTTCTAATTTACCAGTTCAAGTATTACAATATGATAATGAAATTTTAACGATTTCGTTACCAGATAAAGTAACTTTAAAAATTATTGAAGCTGAACAGGCTGTTAAAGGTGATAGTAGTTCTTCGCCAAGCAAAAGAGCAGTTGCTGAAACTGGATTAGCATTACAAGTACCATTATTTATTAATACAGATGATTATATTGTTGTTTCCACAGTTGATGGTAAATATCAGCACCGAGCTTAAAATAACCTAAAAGGTTATTTTTTTTATGTCATAATTATTACAAACATATAAAGGAGTTAATTAAAGTGAAAATTGGATTTTTAGGTGCTGGTAATATGGGGAAAGCAATTATTGATGGGTTATTAAATACTAATGCTTTTACTAATGAAAATATTAAAGTTGTTATTAATAGTGATAAAAGTTTTCAATATTGAAATAATCGTCATATTAGTGTAAGTAAACAATGAGAATTTTTAAGGGATTGTGAAATAATTATCTTAGCATTAACCCCACAAGATATTTTAAAATTAAAAGAGCAGTTAACAAATTTATTTACTCAGAAAATAATAATTTCTGTGGCATCGGGAATTAATATGACATTGTTAAAAACAATATTTAAAGATTGTGAGGTTACAAGAGTAATGCCCAATACTTCTTGTCAGTTTAATAATTCAATGACAATGATTTGTGAAGAGGGTAATGTTATTGCTAATGAGCAAGCATTAAACATTTTTAATTATTGTGGTAAAACCATTTCATTAAGTGAAAAACAAATTCATTTGTTTATTGCTATTTGTGGTAGTGCTAGTGGTTATTTATATCATTGATTACAACCGTTAATAGAAATTGCTGAAAATAATAATCTTAGTAAAGATGAAGCCAAAACAATTGTTGGTGGTTTATTACTTGGTGTTGCGACAAATATTTTAAATAGTGATTTAGAGCTAAAAAAATTGCAAGAAAATGTAACATCGCCTGATGGTACAACAATGGCAGCAATTAAAGTTTTTGAAACTAATAACTTGCAAAATATTATTAGTGATGCTGTAAATGCTTGTATGTTAAGGAGTAAACAACTAGAAGATAGTATCTAAAATTAAAATTATCAAAAATAAATAAAAATTATCAAAAAAATAGTATAATATTTCTAATCCAAAATCTTAAAATTTATGGTAAATAATCATATTTAAGGAGCTGACAAATGAAAGTATTATTATCTATTGCAAGTATAATGAGTTTAACAGCACCAACATTACCAGTGCCAACAAGTAATATCGAGACTGTTATTAATAATGATATTAAACCGCTTGGTGAAGAAATCATAATAAGTAATAAGGAGGAATTACTTCATAATGTGAGTACTATTGCAGGTGCTAGTGTTAATAATAACATTTATTTTGGAACTTATCACGGTGCTTATGTTATTGACCAAAAAACTAACAAAGCAAAATTATTATGTAAGGATGCTTTAAATGTTAATGAATATCGCCATATTCGTGTCGTTGCTATTGATAGCAATAAGAATATTTATTTTGGTACTTTTAGCAATGGCGCATATGTTTTGAAAGTTGGTGCAACTACTGCAACTAAAATTGAAGGCGTTAGTAGTGTTGTTCGCAGTATTGCTATTACTAGTAATGATGATGTTTATTTTGGAACAAAGAATAACACTTATATTTTAAAAGCAAACGAAGCAACAGTAAATAAATTCTCTTCTCTTACTGATCTTTTTTCAATTTGTAATATACCACAGATGTTTAGTACAATCAAGAAAAATATTAAAAAAGGAGAAATTAATTTATTAATTCTTGTAATTTTTGAAATGGTGATTTATTTTGTAATGCTGAATGACAGCGTTGGAAGTTGTAATAGTAATAATATTGATTTAAGAAATGTTGTAGTTCGTTTTGATTTAGTTTTTTATCCTTAACATAAAATAATTTAGTATAATGTTGATGAAACCGCTCAATTTTACCGTTACTTTGTGGCGAACGAATTGGAGTGGTTTCATGGATAACCCCATTCCTTGAAAGAAAGGCCGTAAAAGGTCTTTCTTTTACTTTAGACTTGGTACATAACCTTTAATTTTATCTACTATTTTGATAATATTATTTACTAGGTGAAGTACAAATGTTAGATAAATACAAAGACGAAAATGAATTTTATAGTCTAATAGGCATAAAATATAAAACTTTCATGAAAATGGTAGAAATTTTAAAAGAAGCTAAAGCTAAACAAAAACAAATTGGTGGTAGACCAAATAAATTATCAATAGAGCAAAGATTACTTATGACTTTAGAATACTGAAAAGAATATAGTACATATCGTATTATTGCAAAAAAATATAATATTAGTCATGTTAGTTGTATTCGTAATATCTTTTGAGTTGAAAATACTCTAATAAAAAATAGTCACTTTCATATACCTGGCAAAAAGATATTATTGGAACATAAAGTTACTAAGAATAATTTATTAGCAATTGATGCTACAGAAATTCCAATTGAAAGAATTAAAAAAAACTAAAATTATTATTTTCTGGTAAGAAAAGGCAACATTCATTAAAATCGCAAATAATTATTGATTTATTTAACAATAAAATTATTTCAGTAGATTTTTGTTATGGCAGTATTCATGATTATAAGTTATTTTTAAAATCAAATACACTTATAAATCCAAAATTAGAATTAATTGCCGATTCAGGCTATCAAGGTTTGCAAAATGTTCATAAAAATACATTATTGCCAATTAAAAAGAGTAAAAATAATCCCTTAAATCCAGATAAAAAGGAATATAATAGCTTTTTAAGTAAAGTTAGAATTGCCATTGAACATGTTTTTGCTAGATTAAAAAGATTTAAAATACTAGTTTATCGTTATCGCAATAAGATTAGAAGATTTGGATTACGATTTAACTTAATTTCAGGAATATATAATTTTGAATTAAGCTAGTTATAGTTATGTACCAAGTCTTATATTCTTTTCAGTATTCTAAAGTCATAAGTAATCTTTGCTCTATTGATAATTTATTTGGTCTACCACCAATTTGTTTTTGTTTGCCAAATTGTAAAGTTAAGTGCAACTAAATTATTTTTCTAACCAAATATTCGATTGGCGAAAGATAATTTAGTATTTTTCTTGGTCTTTGGTTTAAAGACAATATAAATTTATGAACTGCATTTTTAGTAGTGTTTGAAAAATTAAATTTTTTAGGAAATTTTTCTCTAATTAAACCATTAGTATTTTCATTAGTACCTCTTTGTCAAGGTGAATATGCATCAGCAAAATAAATTTTCACATTTAAATTTTTTTCAAGTTGTTGTCAATTAGCAAATTCTTTACCCCTATCAAATGTTATAGTCTTAACAAGATTATTTGGAAGAATTGATAAATAATGACTAATATTTTTGTTAATAACTTTAGTAGTTCTATTTTCAACTAATATTGCTAAAGTAAATCTTGATGTTCTTTCAACTAAAGTTATTAAACATGATTTACTTTTACCTCGTGATGATACTACAGTATCACCTTCTCAATGGCCAAGAGTTATGCGATTATTAACATTTCGTTCTTTAATGGATTTACCATTAAATTTACCCCGATTTTCTTGAGATTTTCGTTTCTTACCTTTTCTTCTTAAATTTTTATTAGTAACTTTTTCAAGTAATCCAGAATAAATTCAATTGTAAATTGTTTTAAAACTAATAATTCATTCTTGATGAAAATTTTTAATTCTGCCATAAATTTGTTCAGGCGATCAACCTAATAATAATTTTTGTTGTACATATTTTACTAATTCTCTATTTTTAAATTTATGAAAATAAACATGTAATTGTTTTCTATTTTCTGCTTTATTTTGTGCAATTAATGAAAAATAATGATTATTATCTTTATTTCTATTAACTTCTCGATTAATAGTACTAATACTTCGATTAAGATTTTTAGCTATTTCACTAATTTTTACTTTAAATTTCAATTGATTCTCAATATAAATTCTTTCATCTATGCCAAGATGTTTGTATCCCATATAAAAACTCCTTAAATTTACTTTTTCTAAAATAAACTTAGCATCATGAAATTTTTATATGAAATCTTTTGCAATTTTATTTACTTGCACTTACAAGTATAATTCAGCATTTTCTGCTTTATTTTGTGCAATTAATGAAAAATAATGATTATTATCTTTATTTCTATTAACTTCTCGATTAATAGTACTAATACTTCGATTAAGATTTTTAGCTATTTCACTAATTTTTACTTTAAATTTCAATTGATTCTCAATATAAATTCTTTCATCTATGCCAAGATGTTTGTATCCCATATAAAAACTCCTTAAATTTACTTTTTCTAAAATAAACTTAGCATCATGAAATTTTTATATGAAATCTTTTGCAATTTTATTTACTTGCACTTACAAGTATAATTCAGCAATCACAAATAATTATTGATTTATTTAACAATAAAATTATTTCAGTAGATTTTTGTTATGGCAGTATTCATGATTATAAGTTATTTTTAAAATCAAATACACTTATAAATCCAAAATTAGAATTAATTGCCGATTCAGGCTATCAAGGTTTGCAAAATGTTCATAAAAATACATTATTGCCAATTAAAAAGAGTAAAAATAATCCCTTAAATCCAGATAAAAAGGAATATAATAGCTTTTTAAGTAAAGTTAGAATTGCCATTGAACATGTTTTTGCTAGATTAAAAAGATTTAAAATACTAGTTTATCGTTATCGCAATAAGATTAGAAGATTTGGATTACGATTTAACTTAATTTCAGGAATATATAATTTTGAATTAAGCTAGTTATAGTTATGTACCAAGTCTATTAGAGAATTACAAAAACATTATATGAATATTAATTATGACAAAATAATTGTTTGTGGCGATGGTGATGCTTGAATTAGAGAAATTGCCAATAGTTTTGGTAATGTTAGATATATTTTAGACGGTTATCACGCTATTAAAAAATTAAAACAAACAGCATTTAATATTATTTTTGAAAATCGTAAAGTAACACTAAATAGTTGAATTAAATTATATAAGGATGGAAATCATCAAGAATTAGTAAAAAGTATTCGGAATGTTGCTAAAAATGAATTAAATAAAGATATTAAAACAAATTTAAGGAGGGCGAGTAATTATTTTAAAAATAATAAGCATGGTATTCATCATCAAAATTTAGAATGAAATATCGGTTGTAGCATTGAAAGTGACGTATCGCATTTAGTAAAACAACAATTAGGATATGGGGCAAAAATATATAATCATAAGAATTTAAATAACCTATTACATTTAAGAATGGCAAATTTAAACAAATTAAATGTATTATATTATATTAGACTTGGTACATAACCTTTAATTTTATCTACTATTTTGATAATTATTTTTTAGATGAAATACAAATGTTAGATAAATACAAAGATAAAAATGAATTTTATAGTTTAGTCGGCATAAAATGTTATAGTTATGTACCAAGTCTATTATATTAATGAAAATATTAATTCAGAAATAGAAATCAGAAAAGAAATATATAAAAATTCATTATGAAATAAATATAATAATAAAAATGATGATAGTTGAATTAATTATAAAGGTAATGTTGTAACAAATAAATATAATAGATTTAAGTAAGTAAAAATATAAAATTAATATATATTAGTGAAAATTTAATAATATTAGCTGAATTATACTTGTAAGTGCAAGTAAATAAAATTGCAAAAGATTTCATATAAAAATTTCATGATGCTAAGTTTATTTTAGAAAAAGTAAATTTAAGGAGTTTTTATATGGGATACAAACATCTTGGCATAGATGAAAGAATTTATATTGAGAATCAATTGAAATTTAAAGTAAAAATTAGTGAAATAGCTAAAAATCTTAATCGAAGTATTAGTACTATTAATCGAGAAGTTAATAGAAATAAAGATAATAATCATTATTTTTCATTAATTGCACAAAATAAAGCAGAAAATAGAAAACAATTACATGTTTATTTTCATAAATTTAAAAATAGAGAATTAGTAAAATATGTACAACAAAAATTATTATTAGGTTGATCGCCTGAACAAATTTATGGCAGAATTAAAAATTTTCATCAAGAATGAATTATTAGTTTTAAAACAATTTACAATTGAATTTATTCTGGATTACTTGAAAAGGTTACTAGTAAAAATTTAAGAAGAAAAGGTAAGAAACGAAAATCTCAAGAAAATCGGGGTAAATTTAATGGTAAATCCATTAAAGAACGAAATGTTAATAATCGCATAACTCTTGGCCATTGAGAAGGTGATACTGTAGTATCATCACGAGGTAAAAGTAAATCATGTTTAATAACTTTAGTTGAAAGAACATCAAGATTTACTTTAGCAATATTAGTTGAAAATAGAACTACTAAAGTTATTAACAAAAATATTAGTCATTATTTATCAATTCTTCCAAATAATCTTGTTAAGACTATAACATTTGATAGGGGTAAAGAATTTGCTAATTGACAACAACTTGAAAAAAATTTAAATGTGAAAATTTATTTTGCTGATGCATATTCACCTTGACAAAGAGGTACTAATGAAAATACTAATGGTTTAATTAGAGAAAAATTTCCTAAAAAATTTAATTTTTCAAACACTACTAAAAATGCAGTTCATAAATTTATATTGTCTTTAAACCAAAGACCAAGAAAAATACTAAATTATCTTTCGCCAATCGAATATTTGGTTAGAAAAATAATTTAGTTGCACTTAACTTTACAATTTGGCATTTAATTTTTATTGTGTAAAAATTCAATAATATGATAAAATGGTAATGAATAAAAATGACAATAACAAGAAAGGCGAGGTTAGTTTAGTAATTAAATAATGTAATTAGCTGATTGTTTTACTTCTTCAAAGCAATACCTAAGAAAACTAAACGCGACCTTTATTTTGTTATTATTTGCATTAAATTGATAAAAAATATAAAATTAAAAAGTAAATGTTGAATAAAATTAAAAACTATTAATAATTTTTGAAAGGAGAAAATGATATTGATTAAAAAAAATTCTAACCATTGAAAAAATATTAATAAGATTACTAAAAAAGTAACTATTGCTAGTAAAAATAAATTGTGATTAGGATTAATTTTAACTTTTACAGTTATTGCGATAATTATTCCAGGTGTATATTTATTAACATTAGATATGGTTAGTGTTTTTACCAATGCTATTAGTTTAGAAGATACTAATAATAAAAAAATTCCCGATATTAGTCCTAAAATTCTTAATCCTGATGATGGTGAAGGGTTAACTGTTAAACCAATTCCTGATGATGATTCAGCACCGGGGATTGTTAATGATAGGTTACTTTTAGATGGTGCTAAAATTAACGTTAAAAACTATGATAAGTTTAAAAGTTTACGGCTTATTGAATTAGAGAATTTAGTATTAGAATATTTTAAAAATTATGTTCAAAATAATAAATTTTTACAGACAAATAATAAAACTTATAAAAAATTTGATTATCGTTATAAATATCTTACTGCTGAAAATAGTAAAGAAATTGATAATAGTTTTATTCAAGATGATGTGAAAATAAAAAAAGTGTTAGTTAAAGATATTGAAAGATATGAGATTAATCGGCCTGATATTTATGAAGTTGTTAATGCTAATATTTTTTCACTATCGTTTAATTTAAAAATTATTAATACAAATGTGTTTTATAAAAATTATTTTGACTTTTATTCATTTCAAGGGTCTAGAGAGCAAATTTCTCAAAATAATATAACTAATGCTACTACTGGTTATTTAACTAGTGAACGGGTATTGTTTACTGATAAAGTATTAGGAAAAGAAATTTATCGCGAAGTAAATGATTCATTAAGAGATTTTATTTTTGCAAATCCAATTGAGTTTGATAATGATATTAAGATTAAACCAATAATTACTACACAATGTCTTAATGAGTGTGCTAGTATTAATGATTGAGATACTTTTAGAGAAAAGTTATATGATGCATCACAAGTTCTTATTGAAGAAAATAAAATTTATTATTCTGATTTAGTAATTTATATTTATTTTATTAGTACTAATATTAAACTTGATAAGTTATATGAATCCTATGAGCAATTGCCAATTCAGCCTTTTATTGTAACTAATCATTATACTAATAAAGTTGCTAGTCAGAAATTATTAATTAGTTCAACGAATCGATTGAAACAGAAGCGCAACAAAACTATTGCTGAATATATTGCTTTTGCTATTTCATTTCCAAAACTTGTTTTAGAGAAAATTCAAGATTGAGAATTTTTAAATGATAATTGAAAAGATAGAGTAAAAAAAGGAATTTATAATTATCTTTATAATTATCTTGTAACTAATAAAAAATTTAATATTATTGATGATGTTAGTTTACCAATATTATCGGAAAATCATTATCTTAATTTATTAAATTTAAAAAGGAAGTTAAACATTATTGAAATTAAGCAGATTAATTTTAATGCCTACAAATATACTGTGAATATTATTGGGTTTAATGATGAAGAAATTATTTTAATGGGAATTAGTTTTTTTGCTTAGAGAAATTATTGTTAGTGTTGTTGCTAAAAATATTGTGTTATTAAATAATGAAAGAATGGTTAAAAATGTTAAATAGAAATGATTTAAATGAAAGTAATGATATTTATGAATTAGGTAAAAAACGATTAGATCAAAGTAATAATCGCATTATTACTTTAAAGCAAGATATTAATGCCACAAGAATTTACTATGGTTCATTTTTAGAAATAATGGCACGATTAATATTAATTTTAAGTCAGGTTTTATTTATTGTTACTATTTTTTTAAATGCTATTAATTATGCGAAATGATTTTTAGATTTTAATAGTGAAGTCACAATAACAGTTAGAATGATTATTATTTCCATAATATTTATTTTTTCAACGATTATGGCGTTATTATCGTCATTATTTTTTATTATTCCATTATTAGTGTGCAAAACTATTGCTAGTATTAAAAGTTGGTCAATTGTGTTTATTTTAACTGGTATTATTATTTTTTGTCTTATTTTTGCATTTAGTATTTATTTAAGAATTTATAATATCGGACTAAATAATAGTATTATTTTAAGTATTGTGGGGTTTATTT
This sequence comes from Spiroplasma endosymbiont of Tipula paludosa, assembly GCF_964264785.1. Taxonomy (NCBI): domain Bacteria; kingdom Bacillati; phylum Mycoplasmatota; class Mollicutes; order Entomoplasmatales; family Spiroplasmataceae; genus Spiroplasma; species Spiroplasma endosymbiont of Tipula paludosa. The sequence continues at coordinate 638,151 of NZ_OZ183484.1, read as the reverse complement.
TATTAATAAGCGGAGCGCTATTGTTATTAAGGAAAATGAAAAATCTGTCGCGTGATTTAGAAAAAGCAATTATTGAAAGTTATTTTCTTTAAATATTATTTTGAACATTAAATTTAAAATGTTATAAAAGATGATGAAAAGTGGTGATATAAGTGAGTTTTAAATTAATAAAAAAACCAACATTAAAAGTTTGATGAAATACTAAAAGAGAAATAACATTGCGGTTATTAATAATTATTAATGTTGTTTTATTTTTATGCTTAAGTTATTTCATTGGTTTTGGTTGAGGACAAAATTTGCAAATTGATAAATTTATTATTGGTTTAATAGCGGATAGAAATTTTTTTAAAAATTCATATTATTTAGGACTAAGTAGTTGTGGTTTGACAGCAGTTTTAACATTAATTACGCTTATTGTAATGTTAAAAGTTAAAGAAGAAAATTTTTTGAAAATATGAGTCATCATAATTGCTGTTTTATGAATAATTTATTTTTTAATAGTTTTTACGATTAGTTTATTAAATAATTATTGACCACAATGATTATTAACTAGTTTTATTATTTTTAATTTAAATTTTCTTATTTTAGAAGTTAGTACCATTTGTTTATTTAAGGAAATAAAATATCAAAAAATTTTAAAGTTATCTTTTGAATATAAAAATGATAATAAAATAAAATTGGAGTAAAATAATGACAAAAAAAGTTAAAAAATCACAAAAGAAAAAAATAACGATTAGTAATAATTTTTATTTAAAATTATCAATTTCTTTTTCAATTTTAATTATTATTAGTAGTATTGGTTTTACTATTTTTAAAGCTTATGATTGGGTATTTGAATATAATCCCTATAATAAAGATTGTATTAATTTTTCAAAAGAAATTGACAATATTTTCTTATTTGGTAAAGAACATAAATTTTTTGTTGCTGAAAAATCTAATGAACAAAATTTTTTAACAAAAGATTTAGCAAATTCAATTGTTAAAGAATTTAATGAACGATCACTAGTTAATAGTTTATCTTCATTTAATTATAGTTTAAGAAAGGAATTCTTAGATAAATTAAATATTAAAAAAGATGGTTTAAAGTTTTTTTATGAGGCAAAGGAAATTAAGTATCTGAAATTTTTGCCAGTTAGACATAATATGAATAGTTATGGTGTTGTTAATCTTAGTCATAATAACTATTGGTATAATTTAAAAATTAATTATTTATATCAAATAGTTATATATACTGATGAACATCCAAAACCGATAATTTTAAATAAAAGATCTTTATTTACTTATGAGATAAATAATATTGATGTAAAAACATTAATCCAAAAATATGTTAAAAATTTCCCTAGTTTTTTTAATTTAAATAATTTTATAAATAATCATTTTCTTGAAATTTGTAATTATGATGTTAATTATATTTATCAAGATTTTCAAAATCAACTTGAATTTAAGGTATACTATAATACACAATATATTAGTAGTTTAAAGCAGTTAGATAATTTTAGCTTTAATAAACAAAATTTATTGTATATTAAACTAAGAAACTTACAAATTAATTTATCAAAAACAAATATTAATTTTAATATTAAGGAATTACCTAAATATGAAGGAAGAAAACAAATTGATAATAACCCTAGTTTACCACCAAGTTTTTTAGGAACAATCCTATTAACTGTTAATGATCAGCAATTAGAAGTAAAATTGAAGTTTCAACCACAAGAAATTATTATTTTTGAATCTGAGACTGACAATGTTGCGAATTTAAAAATGAATAAAGGAGAAGTTAAATAATGGTGTCAAAAGAAAAAAAAATATTTAGTTTTAGTGAACAATTCCCAGAATTTGATAAACTAGAACAAGAATATAATGCTTCAGCGCCATCTGAGAAATTAAATGAATTAGATGAACAACGATTTCAATATGTTAATCCGCTACAAAATAGTTTGTCGCAACGAAAAATGTATTGAGATTCGAAATCGGAAAGAGGTGCTCGGATTTTAATTATTTTCGCACAAATTTGTTTAGTAGTTATTTCGTATTTTTTTGGTCGTGATATTCTTGGGCAATCAATTTTATTATTAGCTGATCAATTAAATTTTCAATTTATTACAGATTTAGAAGTATCATTTGATAAAACAATTGGAATAATTTTTTTAACTTTATCGGCATTATATTCATTATTATATTTTATTCCTATGGCCGTTTGTCGGCGTGCGGGCACTATTTTTGGTTGAGCGGTGGCATATATTATTTTTGCTGTTTTTTATTTTTTAATAATGATGGTTTTTATTGTGATGGCTTTAGTAGTTTTTTCTAGTTTTAAATTTGTCGCGATTAATTTAGCAATTTATTTAACAATGATTTTTATTTTAGTAGTAATATGAATTGTTGGTGCTGCGGTGTTAATTGTCAAAGCTGATGATATTAAACAACAAATAAGTGTTGAATAAAAAGGAGAAGAAAAATAATGGCAAATACAGAACTTAGGCAACGAATTTTAAAGTTAATGCAACAAGCATCAGTTGGTATTTTTGAGAAAGAAAATGTTTTTAAATTGGCAACATTGGCAATGTTAACTGGTGAATCAATTTTTCTTTTGGGAAAACCAGGCGTAGCTAAGTCGTTAGTTTCACGACGAATGAAATATTTATTTTGCCAAGCCAATGTTTTTGAGAATTTAATGAATCGTTTTTCAACGCCAGAAGAAATTTTTGGACCAATTTCAATAACTGATTTACAAAATGGTATTTATCGGCGGTTAACAACAAATTATTTGCCAAGTGCGGATATTGTATTTTTGGATGAAATTTGAAAAGCTGGCCCTTCAATTCAAAATACATTGTTAACGATTATTAATGAAAAAATATTTCGTAATGCGGGGAAGGACTATAAGGTACCATTAAAATTATTAATATCAGCATCAAATGAATTGCCAGAAGTTAATCAAGGATTAGAAGCATTATTTGATCGCTTTATTATTCGTTATGTGGTTCACGGTATTGCTAATGAAGAAAATTTTAATGCTATGATTGAATCAGCAACTAAATTAGATGTTATTGTTGATGAACAATTACAAATTACTAATAGTGAGTATAATACTTGGTTACAAGAAATTGCTAAAGTAAAATTATCAGATTTATCATTAAAGTTTATTTCTCGGTTCCGGAAAAAATTATATTTAGTAACTGCAGGTAAAGTATATATTTCTGATCGTCGTTGAAATAAGATTGCTTTTTTGATGAAAGCATCAGCTTTTTTTAATGCTCGTCTTGAAACTGATAAACCAGATTGAATTATTATTGTTCATTGTATTTGAGATACAGTAGAACAACAAAAAGAATATGCTAGTTTATTTTATGAGGTTTATACTAATGCATTAACATATGAGTTAAAAGAAAAACAAGAACAACTAGAAAATCGATTAGATAAATTAAATGAACAATTAAATAAAGTTCAATTAGAAAATATTAAGTTTTCAGTATATACTAATCCTTTTAAAGGTCAATTAGTTGGTAATTATCATCGCTTATTAGTAACAAATAAAGATTTGCCGATTTGTTTTCTTTCATTAACTGATTATCAAAAAATTAGAAAAAATTTTGATGGTTTTGAAATTGTTAAATTATCTTTTGGGAAAACCTTAAATCAATTAAATCGTCATATTAAAGTTAATTTATCTTATCATACCGATAATAAGTTAATTGATAGCAAAAAAAATGTTTATCCGATTGAAATTGAAGATTTAGAATCAACTTTAAATCAAGTTACAAAAATAACAAAAGAGGTTGATAAAACGGAAAAAGAAATTAAAAATTTAACAAAAGATTTTAAAAATGAAAAAGACCGTTTATGTTCTTTATCAGCAATATTTTTTGATGAACAGTATAAAATGATTCTAGATGTTGCTTTTAATGATTTAGAAACTATTGATGAAGAAAAATTTGATATTTTACAAATTGATTCATAAGAAAAAGAGTTGTTACAAATGATAAAGTTTTTAGAAAATGCTATTGATTTAGAATTAAAAAAGCAAATTTTACGATTAAAAGAAGTTGATAAAAATATAACATCATTTCAAACTTTTAAAACTAATTTTAAATGATTGGCAACAGCATTTGATGATGAGATTAATCATTTTTATGCGAGTCAAATTGAATCAAAAATTATTTCTCAATCATTATCGGTTAACATTAAACAAGAAATTTATTTATATTATTGAATTCGTGAAAATGGCATTAAAGGTTTAAAAGATAATTATGAAAAAGTATATTTTACTTTAGAAAAAGTGTTATCACCATTTGTAATGAAAATGAATTACTATCATTATCTTTTGAATGATAAAACGAAAGATTTACAACTTATTTTTCAAAATTTTATTAATAATTGAGAACAATTATTAATAAAGCGAGTTATTGATTTTAAATTAGCATCAATTAATGAATTAAGAAAAAAATATTTACGCGAAGTATATGACCGCATTGAAGTTGTTAAAAAATTTCGTCGTTTATATGGATTTATTTGAAATTTTTTTGGTCGTTTTTGAGATGGTAATGTTAAAGAACTTGAAAAGTTAGATTTAACACAATTACAAAAATTGGCAAATTTTTTGCAGTCTGATCCGGCAATTATGACAATTGCTAAATTATTAGGACGATTAAAAGGGCAATCTGATAAATTAGAAGCGGTAATTACTGAAAAGATTAATATTGAATATGAAATTCGTCCTGCTAGTAAATGACCAGAAGAAATTATTGGGGTTACCGAAAGTGCTGATTTAGAACATTTATTACCAATGGAACTAGTTCACTTAAATATTCCTAATTTACAACCAATTTTTTATAAAAAATTTGTTGAAAAAAAATTATCAACATTTGAATTTATTTCTAATGATGTAGTTACTATTGAAACAATAACAAAAGTAAAAAGTAATCATCCACTTCCAGAAACTGATGGACCATTTATTTTGTGTATTGATACTTCAGCTTCAATGCGTGGTGAACCGGAATATATTGCTAAGGCATTAAGTTTAGCAATTGTTAAACTTGCTTTAAAACAAAGGCGAGATTGTTATATGATTAATTTTTCTGATTCGTTAGAAGTATTTGATTTAACGACAGTTAAATCATCATTAAAAACTTTAGTTAAATTTTTATCACATTCATTTCATAGTAGTACGAATATAACTCTTGCTATTGTTCAAACTATTAATGTGATGAATCATAAAAAATATCAAAATGCTGATGTATTAATTATTAGTGATTTTTTAACAATTGATTTATCATCAAAACTAGTTAATCAAATTCAAGAACTTCATAATAATCATAATCGTTTTCATTCAATAACTATTGGTAATAATGGAAATGAACAAATAACAAGATTTTTTGATAATAATTGAATATATGACCCGCAAAATCCTTTTACTAAAAATGATATTATTGCGGATTTAGAAATTAAAACTAGGAGTAAAAGTAGTGAATAAAAAATATTTAAGATCTAATCTTTTAGAAAAAAGAGGAATTAATTAATGTGAATAAAATTTAAGGCAATACTTTTTAAAAAATCATTTAGTTTAACTTTTTGTGGGTGCATATTATTATTATTTTCGTTACCATTGTGTGTTTTGATTGTTGATAATTCTAATAGTAACCAATTATTAAAAATTAATCTTGCATATATTTTAAGTCTTTCGCCATTAACTTCATCATCAAATGTAGCGTTAATAACTTTTTTGTTATGAGGATTTTTATTTTCTTTAGCAATTATTCCTTTTGTTTATTAGACTTGGTACATAACTATAACATTTTATGCCGACTAAACTATAAAATTCATTTTTATCTTTGTATTTATCTAACATTTGTATTTCATCTAAAAAATAATTATCAAAATAGTAGATAAAATTAAAGGTTATGTACCAAGTCTATTGAATGAAAAATGATCATCACTATTGACGATTAGCATCATTGATATTACTAATTTGTGTCAGTTTAATAATTTGTGTTATTACGATTATTAGCGTTATTAATGGGGGATTAAAAATTATGAATGTTTGAATGGTTTTTATTGGTTTTATTCCTTTTGTAATTGGCATTACTTATGAATGTTATGAGTGATTGTTAGAATTTTTGCAAAATAAACAACAACATTTAAATCGCTGAATTATACTTGTAAGTGCAAGTAAATAAAATTGCAAAAGATTTCATATAAAAATTTCATGATGCTAAGTTTATTTTAGAAAAAGTAAATTTAAGGAGTTTTTATATGGGATACAAACATCTTGGCATAGATGAAAGAATTTATATTGAGAATCAATTGAAATTTAAAGTAAAAATTAGTGAAATAGCTAAAAATCTTAATCGAAGTATTAGTACTATTAATCGAGAAGTTAATAGAAATAAAGATAATAATCATTATTTTTCATTAATTGCACAAAATAAAGCAGAAAATAGAAAACAATTACATGTTTATTTTCATAAATTTAAAAATAGAGAATTAGTAAAATATGTACAACAAAAATTATTATTAGGTTGATCGCCTGAACAAATTTATGGCAGAATTAAAAATTTTCATCAAGAATGAATTATTAGTTTTAAAACAATTTACAATTGAATTTATTCTGGATTACTTGAAAAGGTTACTAGTAAAAATTTAAGAAGAAAAGGTAAGAAACGAAAATCTCAAGAAAATCGGGGTAAATTTAATGGTAAATCCATTAAAGAACGAAATGTTAATAATCGCATAACTCTTGGCCATTGAGAAGGTGATACTGTAGTATCATCACGAGGTAAAAGTAAATCATGTTTAATAACTTTAGTTGAAAGAACATCAAGATTTACTTTAGCAATATTAGTTGAAAATAGAACTACTAAAGTTATTAACAAAAATATTAGTCATTATTTATCAATTCTTCCAAATAATCTTGTTAAGACTATAACATTTGATAGGGGTAAAGAATTTGCTAATTGACAACAACTTGAAAAAAATTTAAATGTGAAAATTTATTTTGCTGATGCATATTCACCTTGACAAAGAGGTACTAATGAAAATACTAATGGTTTAATTAGAGAAAAATTTCCTAAAAAATTTAATTTTTCAAACACTACTAAAAATGCAGTTCATAAATTTATATTGTCTTTAAACCAAAGACCAAGAAAAATACTAAATTATCTTTCGCCAATCGAATATTTGGTTAGAAAAATAATTTAGTTGCACTTAACTTTACAATTTGGCAATCAAATTAAATATGCTTTAAATAAAGAAAATTCTATTAATCAAGAAGAACAATTATTAATTGCAGTTGATAAATTAAAAATTCGTTTACAAAAATTAAAAAAAGCATTGGACTGTGCTCATATAAATGGTAATATCATTTCGCAAAATTTAGAATTGAAGCAAATTAAAAGTTCTTCTTATAATAAAAAATATTATGAAGATAAAGTTAAGGAATAAAATTTAGTGTAGGATATATATTAAGGGGCGCATAAAGTTTTGTTAGGTGGGTAAAGATTTGAATAATTTTGAAAGAAAAGCAACTAAAAATTTATTACCTTTTTACTTGAAAAATAATTAATAAAACAAAATATTTAATATTAACAAACATATTCTTAATAAAAGGTTATAAAAACTAAGTAAAATGCTTATAAAAACAACATTAAAATAATTTTTTACAACAAAAATCATACATAAGAAATATATACTTAATTTGCATATTGAAATAATTTATAGTAAATGACTATTTTTTCTTTTTTAAAAAATACCTAAGAAAACTAAACGCGACCTATATTAAGAATTAGTTAATATCAATGGATTTTTTATGTTATAATTATAGTCCATATTTAAAGAAACTATCTTTTAGGAGGAATTAATAACTAGTGGAAATTGATGATTGGCTTGTTTTTAATATGAGTTGACAAATTACATTATCTTGGTTAGCACCAACAATATTTATTTTATTATTTTTAAGTGCTTTTTTTTCAGCAATGGAAACAGCATTAACCTCAATTAATATTATTAGGATTAAAAATTTAGCAAAAACTAATAAAAGACAGGCAAAAAAAGCTAAAAGAGTATATCTTTTAGTTAAAGATTATAGTATTACGATTACAACGCTGTTAATCGCTAATAATTTAGTTAACATTGCTTTAGCGACATTTGTTACTTTCTTTTTTGATAATCAATTGGGTTTACCAACATATTGATCATTAATAATATCAACAATGTTTTCTTTAGTGATTGTATTGCTATTTGGAGAAATTATTCCTAAAAATATTGCGCGATGAATTCCTGAAAGGTTAGCTATTAGTTGTTCATGAGTGATTGTTGTGGTGTGGTTAATTTTTTACCCATTAGCTTATATGTTTTCAAAAATTAAATTAAAATCAGAGCATCCTTCAACAACAGAAAGAGAGTTATTAGAGCTTGTAAAAACTATTGAAAATGAAGGTGTTTTGGAAAAACAAGAGCGTCATTTAATTACTTCAGCAATTATGTTTGATGAAAAAACTGTTAAAGTGGCAATGCAGCCAAGAGATAAAGTAATAACAATTAATTACAATAGTTCTATTAGTGATATTAAGACTTTATATCGGCAAAAGAGGTTTACTAGAGTACCTGTAATAAATTCTAATACTAAAGTTGTTAAGGGAATTCTTAATGTTAAAGATATTATTATTAATACTCTTGATGATGAATCATTAACGATACCAGCGCTTTTGCAAAAACCGTTATTTTTGTCTAAAAATACCAAATTAAGTGTTGCCTTAGAAAAAATGCAAAAGAGTAAGATGCATTTAGCAATTGTAACAAGTAGTAAAACTAAAAAAGATTTTATTGGTATTATTACAATGGAGGATTTAATTGAAGAATTAGTTGGCGAAATTTATGATGAGCATGATGCAACAGGAAAAATTTATGAAATTGGACATCATAAATTTCAAGTAGTAGGAACAATTAAGTTAAAAAAGTTATTTCAAACTTTAAATGAATCAGTACCGGTAACAAATGCTAAGTCATTAAATGAATGATATCGTGAAATTAGCGGTGAAGCAAAAATTACTAAGAAAAGTCCAGAATTTCAATATAATAACTATATTTTCCGAATTATTAAAGTAAGAAATTCTTATGCTTCGTTTGAAATTGAAGTATTAACAAATAATAAAACTGAAAATTGAGAATAGTTAATTGGTTGCCTGTTATTATTAAGTAATAGGCGATTTTCTTGGGGAATGTAATATACCACAGACTTATGACAAACACAAGAGGGTATTTTAAAAAAGGGATGAAAAATTATAAAATAATGCAGAAAATTTTTAAAAATAGTTTATAATCAAATTCCAAGGTAAAGAAATTACAGATTAATTTTTGGAGAAAGGAAAAGGTGTTATAAATTTTATTAATTAGTAAAAATTCATGAAAGGGATTTAATTAATATGAAAAAATTACTAGGATTCTTAGGAACCATAACAATAGCGGGAAGCGGAATGTCAGGCATTGTTGGAAACGCTCCAGCTCCAAATGCAACAAAAGATGAAATTAATTATTCACGCTGAATTATACTTGTAAGTGCAAGTAAATAAAATTGCAAAAGATTTCATATAAAAATTTCATGATGCTAAGTTTATTTTAGAAAAAGTAAATTTAAGGAGTTTTTATATGGGATACAAACATCTTGGCATAGATGAAAGAATTTATATTGAGAATCAATTGAAATTTAAAGTAAAAATTAGTGAAATAGCTAAAAATCTTAATCGAAGTATTAGTACTATTAATCGAGAAGTTAATAGAAATAAAGATAATAATCATTATTTTTCATTAATTGCACAAAATAAAGCAGAAAATAGAAAACAATTACATGTTTATTTTCATAAATTTAAAAATAGAGAATTAGTAAAATATGTACAACAAAAATTATTATTAGGTTGATCGCCTGAACAAATTTATGGCAGAATTAAAAATTTTCATCAAGAATGAATTATTAGTTTTAAAACAATTTACAATTGAATTTATTCTGGATTACTTGAAAAGGTTACTAGTAAAAATTTAAGAAGAAAAGGTAAGAAACGAAAATCTCAAGAAAATCGGGGTAAATTTAATGGTAAATCCATTAAAGAACGAAATGTTAATAATCGCATAACTCTTGGCCATTGAGAAGGTGATACTGTAGTATCATCACGAGGTAAAAGTAAATCATGTTTAATAACTTTAGTTGAAAGAACATCAAGATTTACTTTAGCAATATTAGTTGAAAATAGAACTACTAAAGTTATTAACAAAAATATTAGTCATTATTTATCAATTCTTCCAAATAATCTTGTTAAGACTATAACATTTGATAGGGGTAAAGAATTTGCTAATTGACAACAACTTGAAAAAAATTTAAATGTGAAAATTTATTTTGCTGATGCATATTCACCTTGACAAAGAGGTACTAATGAAAATACTAATGGTTTAATTAGAGAAAAATTTCCTAAAAAATTTAATTTTTCAAACACTACTAAAAATGCAGTTCATAAATTTATATTGTCTTTAAACCAAAGACCAAGAAAAATACTAAATTATCTTTCGCCAATCGAATATTTGGTTAGAAAAATAATTTAGTTGCACTTAACTTTACAATTTGGCTCACAAACAAATAATTTAAAAACTTTAAATCGAACAAAAAGAGATTTCTTTGGTGATGCTTGAAATAAATTAAAAACAACTGCAGAAAAAGTTGGTAACACAGTGGCTGACGTTGCTAATGCTGTTGCTGATGTAGCAGTTAAAGGCGGTAACGCTGTTGCTAATGTGGCCATTGTTGGTTGAGACAATTCGTTAGGTCATAAAGTTTCTAAATCTATTAATCACGAAGGTGGAACATTTACTGCAGAGTGAAGACCAATACAAATATTATATTGACAATTAAAAATGGATGATGCTGCTTGTAAGTTGGTTTTAAATAATTTATCATCTTCTGGAGAATTTGCAGCAAAAACCTCTTTAATGGCAATAGTGGGTGGGTTGTTTGCTGCCGGAGGAGTTCCTGGCGTAGTGGGGACCGCTGCTGCCGCAACAGTTGCTGTAAATTTTTGAGCAATTAAATCTATTATTGAAAATAACAATAATGGAAATGGTGTATGAATTGGATTTTGATTTAATCAACCAGGTCTTGGGTTCGGCTCTTTATAAGTTTTTGAAATGGAGTTTTGGTATTTAAAGATGAATGAGGGCGTTCAAAATTATAAAAGTAATAATATTTGTTTAAATAATGTTGAAGTTCATTTTGGTTTAGTTTTTTATTCTTAACATTGGCATAAAATAATTTGCTATAATGTTGATGGAATCGCTCAATCTTACCATTTGATTGTGGCGAACGAATCGGCGTTGTTTCGTGAACAATTCCGTTTTTCGAAAGAAAGGTTGTAAAAGGCCTTTCTTTTACTTTATATGCTTTTTTATTACTTCAATTAGTAGTAGTAAATTCAGGAGCATTATCAGTGCGAAGGCGTTTAATGGTTATGCCAAGTTCGCTAAAATCTTTCATTGCTCTTTGTACGGCATTAAGAGCATTGTTAGTTCCTAAACTATCATAAACATAACCAAATACTATGCGTGTCATTTCGTCAATGAAATCATAAATATAATATTTTTTATCAACCGGAAAATTTGATGTGGTAAAGATTTTAGCATCCATTTGTAAAAGACCAATCTCGGAGACTTCATAACGCTTAAAATGGCGTTTTGTTTGTTTGATTTGCTGTTTTAATTCTTTTCAACGAGGGTCGGATTTAATTCAACGATAAAAAGTTTTGATATTTTTCGGAACTTCTGAATTTTTAACATCATGAAAACCGATTTTTAAATTGTTAAATAAAAACCACATTCCGCCAGCTTGAAGATTTTTGTAATCAAAATATAAATCACATACTTTTTCACGAGAATTTAAACTATATTGATAATTAAGATTTTGTGGTTTTGTAGTTTTAAACAATAATAAATCTAAATTGTCAGAATAATAAGCGGTCATAATTTTTTCTGCTCAACGATAAAAGGTTTTCGTTGCATTCTTAAAATATTTTTTAATAAGTTTTGTTAAAGTAGTTTCTTCAATAGACTTGGTACATAACTATAACTAGCTTAATTCAAAATTATATATTCCTGAAATTAAGTTAAATCGTAATCCAAATCTTCTAATCTTATTGCGATAACGATAAACTAGTATTTTAAATCTTTTTAATCTAGCAAAAACATGTTCAATGGCAATTCTAACTTTACTTAAAAAGCTATTATATTCCTTTTTATCTGGATTTAAGGGATTATTTTTACTCTTTTTAATTGGCAATAATGTATTTTTATGAACATTTTGCAAACCTTGATAGCCTGAATCGGCAATTAATTCTAATTTTGGATTTATAAGTGTATTTGATTTTAAAAATAACTTATAATCATGAATACTGCCATAACAAAAATCTACTGAAATAATTTTATTGTTAAATAAATCAATAATTATTTGTGATTTTAATGAATGTTGCCTTTTCTTACCAGAAAATAATAATTTTAGTTTTTTTTAATTCTTTCAATTGGAATTTCTGTAGCATCAATTGCTAATAAATTATTATTAGTAACTTTATGTTCCAATAATATCTTTTTGCCAGGTATATGAAAGTGACTATTTTTTATTAGAGTATTTTCAACTCAAAAGATATTACGAATACAACTAACATGACTAATATTATATTTTTTTGCAATAATACGATATGTACTATATTCTTTTCAGTATTCTAAAGTCATAAGTAATCTTTGCTCTATTGATAATTTATTTGGTCTACCACCAATTTGTTTTTGTTTAGCTTTAGCTTCTTTTAAAATTTCTACCATTTTCATGAAAGTTTTATATTTTATGCCTATTAGACTATAAAATTCATTTTCGTCTTTGTATTTATCTAACATTTGTACTTCACCTAGTAAATAATATTATCAAAATAGTAGATAAAATTAAAGGTTATGTACCAAGTCTAATATAGAAATAAGTACATAAATTTAAATAGGCGGTAATGCGTTTTTTAGTTTTATAGTAGTAAGGATTATGGCAATTGACGCTTAATCAACTTTGTGCTTTTGCTTTTAAATCTGCTAAATCAGCTTGGGAAATAATATATTTCATTTTTAAACTCCTAAAATTAAGAAAATCGCATTACAAAAAATACGATTTTCAAGAATGGTTATTAAATTAATGAGGCATTTCCGCTGAGAATGAAGTTATATAATGTTTAAAATCGTGTAGTTTATTCACTAATCCAATTGTAATTTTTACATTGACAATTTCTGATATAGTATAAACATCTGTTTTAAATCCACTACCAGGAGTATTAAAAGATTGTAATGTTCCATTTTTTTTATAAAAATTAAACGCAGAAATTCAGTTTTTATAACCAAACAAACGAAATTGATTGGGATATTCAAGCTCAACATCATTAGGCCAGGTAAAACCGCTTTCACTTATATCTAATCAATAATCACCGTGATGAATTAATTTAGTGTTTTTTAAACTAGTAAATTGCAGTTTTTTTTCAAAAACACTAGAACTACATCCAAAAATAAACATTAAACAAACTGAATTTAAAGTTGATAAAAATTTTAACATAACAAAAAATTCTCCTTTCAAAGAAATTACATTATATAATAATTTAGAGATATTTAAGAAAACTTTTTTAATATCATTAATAAGATTGCTAATGGCACTACAAATTCAAATAACATCTGAAATGCCGGAATAACTTCAAATACCGGAAAGGCGGTTTTGGTAAAATTAATCGTTGTTTTGGCAATATCCGCAAGAGGACGAATTAAAAGATTAATCCCAGAAAGACCAAGTAATCAATTCAACATACTAACAGAAGCGTGCTGAATACCACATGATATTGCACTAAATAAACCCCAATAAGAACAATTGGGTGTCGGAATTAAGTCATCCATATTACCACTTATTCCACCACCAATAAAAGCTGTTGAATTCAAAATGTTAAAATCGTATAAAGAATAATGATATTCAGTACTTTCACCTTTCTTTTTATATAGTGGAAAGGTCAGTGTAAAAATATTAATCCCATACATGACATCAACTTTGGCATTGTAAAAATGCAGTTTATTACTAGTGACATTCCATAATTGGTTATCATATGCTTTTAAAACATTAAAATCAATTTGATAAGAACTTTTACCAGTATTAAAACCATTGGCAATTTGTTTATCTTTAACAAAGAAATAGGAACGAAAAATCATATTCTTACTATTTTCGATTGTTGAACCAAAGTTAATTAAATATTTTTTGGGATAAAAAGTAATTAAGGAACGATAGAAAAATCCCATTTGTAAAACATTTTTAGGGATTTGTTGCATCCCTTTGTAATCTAATTCTACATAAGTAGAGGCATCCATATCAAAACTGGCATAAAAGAATTGTACAAAAAACTCACCTAAAACTTTATAAATTTTATCAAATAAGCCATTAATAAAATCAATAGTTAAATCTTTTTGATAATGAAGCATAAAATCTTTAAAATCTAATTTTAATTTGTCATCATAGCGTAAAAAATGGAAAGTATTACCATAATAATTAACTTGTCCAAAAAAAGTGTTGATAAAGTCTTTTCCAAAACTTGTTCGCGAACCAGATTTTCAAAGCGATTTACCATTTTCTAAAAACTCATTATTACCCACAATGCTACCATGCTCAGTTTTTATAGTAATAACATCACCAAAACTTGAAAAGGAAAGTTCTCTAAAAATAACTTTTTCAATAAAACCGGGTGGATATGAATTTTCGCGACTTAAACTAAATTTACTATTTTGTTTAAAACCATTTAATTTAATTGAAATTTCACTCATATAGTTAAAATTATCGTCAAAGAAATTAAAAATGGGTACTCAATATAAATAACTATAATTAAATTTATCAAAATCTCGGCGTTGTATCATTAAATAATCAAGTTTATCTTGAAACTGGTTATACTGATATTCACCATCATGTTTAGTTATTTCGGTAGGTAATTGTTGCTCGTTTTCTTTTTCTGGTAAAGAGGGCATTTCCGCTGAGAATGAAGTTATATAATGTTTAAAATCGTGTAGTTTATCCACTAATCCAATTGTAATTTTTACATTGACAATTTCTGATATAGTATAAATATCTGTTTTAAATCCACTACCAGAAGTATTAAAAGATTGTAATGTTCCATTTTTTTCATAAAAATTAAACGCAGAAATTCAGTTTTTATAACCAAACAAACGAAATTGATTGGGATATTCAAGCTCAACATCATTAGGTCAGGTAAAACCGCTTTCACTTATATCTAATCAATAATCACCGTGATGAATTAATTTAGTGTTTTTTAAACTAGCAAACTTTAATTCACAGCTATTACCACATTGGCTAGGATTTGTAGCTCGTTTTTGTCGTTTCATAAAGGATTGTTGCATATTAGGTTTTGGTGGTTGTTTTATATCAAAGAAGGCACCTAGAGGGACTAAACCAATAAAAGCAATAACTAACCACGACATAAATTTATACATATTTATTTATCCTTTCTTTTGTGTTTAACTTCTTAAAATAAAGTATATTGTTGATAAAATGCAAATCGTTCCTAAAATTTGGAAAATTGGATGTTGAGAAAACAACCTTATCATTGGTTTAAACAAATCTAAAATTTTAATATTACTTGATAGAACTTTATTAAAATATTCTAAACCCTCACGCACATAAGCTCATAAACTTAAAAAGTCATTTAAAGCAAAAATAGAAAAAACAGCAATAAGAATAAATAATATTATCAATTTAAACATTTTCTAAAACCTACCTTTTTATTCGCCGTCCGTGTTGGTTAACTCACGGTCTATTTTTAGAACTATTACCACTAAATTTCTTAATTTGACCACTAGATGATTGTTTCTTAGTTCCTCAATTAGCAACTGATTTTCGATATTTTTTACGAAAACCAACTTTTGGTCGTTCAATATGAATACCTAAAATGCCACCAATTACAAGATTTATCACAAGCATAATTAGCGGAAAAATAATAATGCGAATATCTGTTCCGGGAATGGTTAAAGTTCAAATTAAATCAAAAACTTTATAAAACATATCGCCAATCAAGCTGGCCATTTTTTCTAAGTTTTCCATTTTTTAAACTCCTTTACTTGTTTTTCTTCTTCAGATTATTTTTTAACTTAAGACTTGGTACATAACCTTTAATTTTATCTACTATTTTGATAATTATTTTTTAGATGAAATACAAATGTTAGATAAATACAAAGATAAAAATGAATTTTATAGTTTAGTCGGCATAAAATGTTATAGTTATGTACCAAGTCTTTAGTAAGTATCTTGCTGAATTTTTCCATTTTTAAATATTCTAATGCTTCAATATCCATTACATTATCATTTCAAAATTTATGTTGATAATTATCATTTAAAGCACGATTACTTAATTCACGCAAGAATGATAAATATTTATTATCGTAAAGGTTTAAGATTGACATCGGGATTTTCAATTTAAAGAAATAAATATCTAATTCCGGAATGCTACGATACTTGATTTTGCGACCTTTTTTATCATTTTTAGCATTAATTAAAGTTAATCGTCATTGCTCGTATTCGCTTACCGATTTAAAAGTGCCATAAATAACTTGTAAATAAGGACGAGAAATACTAACTGGTTTTTTTCTAATGCCAACAATTATTGAATTCGCAATATCACGAACTTTAACTCATATATGTTCGGCTCGTTGTCCACTTGCTAATACGATATGGGTAAATTGGCGAGCTGAAGCAAAATATTCTTGGGCGCATAAAGTTTTGTTAGGTGGGTAAAGATTTGAATAATTTTGAAAGAAAAGCAACTAAAAATTTATTACCTTTTTACTTGAAAAATAATTAATAAAACAAAATATTTAATATTAACAAACATATTCTTAATAAAAAGGTTATAAAAACTAAGTAAAATGCTTATAAAAACAACATTAAAATAATTTTTTACAACAAAAATCATACATAAGAAATATATACTTAATTTGCATATTGAAATAATTTATAGTAAATGACTATTTTTTCTTTTTTAAAAAATACCTAAGAAAACTAAACGCGACCAATATTCTTGTAAACCTTGAGTTACCCTATCATTTTCTTTATAATCAGTTCCTTCTAAAAATAAGTTAGTTTCATCTCATAACAATAAATGCTTTTCGTCTAAAATTGGATAATTATAATAGACTTGGTACATAACTATAACATTTTATGCCGACTAAACTATAAAATTCATTTTTATCTTTGTATTTATCTAACATTTGTATTTCATCTAAAAAATAATTATCAAAATAGTAGATAAAATTAAAGGTTATGTACCAAGTCTAATCTAACAAAGACATATGTCCTAACGAAAGCATTTGTTTATCAGTAATCGGAAAAGTAGAAACCGTTTTTCAACCGCTTAATAAGTAAGAAGCTAAAACCATTAAAGCTGTTTTTCCAGTCCCTAAGGCACCAATTACTAAATTTAAGGGTGAATTTAATAAGAAATTAATAAAACTACGACGAGCAAAGAAATGAGAAATTTTAGTATATAGAATAGACTTGGTACATAACCTTTAATTTTATCTACTATTTTGATAATATTATTTACTAGGTGAAGTACAAATGTTAGATAAATACAAAGACGAAAATGAATTTTATAGTCTAATAGGCATAAAATATAAAACTTTCATGAAAATGGTAGAAATTTTAAAAGAAGCTAAAGCTAAACAAAAACAAATTGGTGGTAGACCAAATAAATTATCAATAGAGCAAAGATTACTTATGACTTTAGAATACTGAAAAGAATATAGTACATATCGTATTATTGCAAAAAAATATAATATTAGTCATGTTAGTTGTATTCGTAATATCTTTTGAGTTGAAAATACTCTAATAAAAAATAGTCACTTTCATATACCTGGCAAAAAGATATTATTGGAACATAAAGTTACTAATAATAATTTATTAGCAATTGATGCTACAGAAATTCCAATTGAAAGAATTAAAAAAAACTAAAATTATTATTTTCTGGTAAGAAAAGGCAACATTCATTAAAATCACAAATAATTATTGATTTATTTAACAATAAAATTATTTCAGTAGATTTTTGTTATGGCAGTATTCATGATTATAAGTTATTTTTAAAATCAAATACACTTATAAATCCAAAATTAGAATTAATTGCCGATTCAGGCTATCAAGGTTTGCAAAATGTTCATAAAAATACATTATTGCCAATTAAAAAGAGTAAAAATAATCCCTTAAATCCAGATAAAAAGGAATATAATAGCTTTTTAAGTAAAGTTAGAATTGCCATTGAACATGTTTTTGCTAGATTAAAAAGATTTAAAATACTAGTTTATCGTTATCGCAATAAGATTAGAAGATTTGGATTACGATTTAACTTAATTTCAGGAATATATAATTTTGAATTAAGCTAGTTATAGTTATGTACCAAGTCTAATGTAAAAACCCCGGAAAATAAGCATTAGACTTGGTACATAACCTTTAATTTTATCTACTATTTTGATAATTATTTTTTAGATGAAATACAAATGTTAGATAAATACAAAGATAAAAATGAATTTTATAGTTTAGTCGGCATAAAATGTTATAGTTATGTACCAAGTCTAATATACAAAGCAATTAATAAATAAATAATATCAAATAACATTCGTCAACTCTGAGGATTATAATAATGCAAAATCGCACCATAAACTCACGCAATAATAAAGAAAGTGCGATTTAAAGCAACAAAATCATATAATCTTAAATTTGTTTTTTTAAACAATAGCATCACTTAAATCAAACTTTCTTTATTTTTATTACTATCTGCCGGGCATTAATTTTTCAAACATTTTGAAAGCAATTAAAAATAAACCAATAATTACACCAAGCAAGAAAACTCAATATGTAGCAAAAAAATTAACAACATTAGGCATATTACCACCAATAATATCGGTTCAAATGTGACCAAACGCTCCAATTAACGCTTTTCATAAGTTAGTAACCGCTTGCTCGCCAGTAACAGCTACTACCGGTGCTTGTGCTAAGAAAGCTCCAATCATATAATCACCCCCTTTCTAAACAAAATATGATTTAACTTTATAAAATAAAATAACCATAAATAAGACAATAATTACTAATACCATTCAAAACGCAATATTTGCTATTAAAAGTCAAAGTAGTTCTTTGGTTAAATCAATTTCTTTACCAGAAACTCACGCCGGAATAACTTTAATTTGAATAAATAAATCCCAAAAATACAATTTTGTCATTTCTCAATCTAAATCTTTTCAAGCAAGTAAAAACATAATAATTACCGCTTAAAAGGTCAAAAGAGCAGAAAAATAATGGCTGAGAAGAGCATTACAATTATTAAAATTGAAAACAAAAATACAACTTGGGGTGGTAAATCGGCAGTTGGATAAATTAATTCAATTAACTCAATAATTATTTTTTTAAACATTTTCTAAACCTACTTTTTAATTTCTTTTTCATCTTGTTCTAATAAATTTCGCTTAAACTTTGCAATAAATATTCGTTGTGAATAAGTAAAATCTTTTGGCAACTGCTTTGCTTCACTACCATATTTCTTTTTATCTTTAAAAAACCGATAAATATTAACCGCAATATAATATGCTAGTAATAATGTTAAAATCGTAAAAAACACTAGTCCAAAAATACTCATTTTTCTTTTCTCCTTAATTTTCTAATTTTTTAGTATACAAATCATAAGCACGAATATCTCAATCATAACTATTTTTCTTTATTCAAGCACGAACACAAATTCACTTTTTACCATTTAAATCAGTTCTAATTAAGTAAATTTCATTTCTACACGCTCAAAATCTTTGTTGTAATCCAGTTTTTTTATTAATAGAATAGACTTGGTACATAACCTTTAATTTTATCTACTATTTTGATAATTATTTTTTAGATGAAATACAAATGTTAGATAAATACAAAGATAAAAATGAATTTTATAGTTTAGTCGGCATAAAATGTTATAGTTATGTACCAAGTCTAATATATAAATTCTCGATGATAATTTATGATAATTTTTATCTTTTAAATTAACTCATATTTTCATTTTTAAACCCCCAAGTTTTATAGTGATTATTTTTAAAACCACGATTAACTTTAACCCGACTGTATTTTTTCCTAATTAATTTTGAATTTCTCTGTGAATGCATAACAATATAACTACGAGACATACTTATTAACTCCTAGTGTTTCATTTTTCTTAGTTGGTTTCTAAACCTTAAACTTTCTAACGAAGCATAATTTTCACTTTCAAATTCTACATAATTGATATTTTTAAATTCATAAATTACTCCACACATTTTAGTTTTAAACTTGTTAACTGCTGATTTTAGGTACTTTACAAATTCAGAATTTATGGTGCGATTAACAATATTATTTAAAGTATCGGTAAATATTTGTTTTCTAGTAATAGGATTTTGACAGTTGTAAGAGAATTGATAAGCCTTGATATTTAAGTCATACTGATTTAATGATTTTTCATTCAGGACATTTTTAGTAATATATTTAGAGCAGTATTTAACAACCGCTTCGTTAGTATCTTGTTTAACAACCAAATTTTTATTTAACCCATAAGGTCAGTGTTTAAGAACTAATTTATTTGGTATTTTTTTATCAAGTAAAATATGAAAATGTATCGCTCCTCTTTGTTGATATTCATATGTATAAAAATATTTAATTTCTTTATTCTTTTTTTTAAAAGCTGAATTATACTTGTAAGTGCAAGTAAATAAAATTGCAAAAGATTTCATATAAAAATTTCATGATGCTAAGTTTATTTTAGAAAAAGTAAATTTAAGGAGTTTTTATATGGGATACAAACATCTTGGCATAGATGAAAGAATTTATATTGAGAATCAATTGAAATTTAAAGTAAAAATTAGTGAAATAGCTAAAAATCTTAATCGAAGTATTAGTACTATTAATCGAGAAGTTAATAGAAATAAAGATAATAATCATTATTTTTCATTAATTGCACAAAATAAAGCAGAAAATAGAAAACAATTACATGTTTATTTTCATAAATTTAAAAATAGAGAATTAGTAAAATATGTACAACAAAAATTATTATTAGGTTGATCGCCTGAACAAATTTATGGCAGAATTAAAAATTTTCATCAAGAATGAATTATTAGTTTTAAAACAATTTACAATTGAATTTATTCTGGATTACTTGAAAAGGTTACTAGTAAAAATTTAAGAAGAAAAGGTAAGAAACGAAAATCTCAAGAAAATCGGGGTAAATTTAATGGTAAATCCATTAAAGAACGAAATGTTAATAATCGCATAACTCTTGGCCATTGAGAAGGTGATACTGTAGTATCATCACGAGGTAAAAGTAAATCATGTTTAATAACTTTAGTTGAAAGAACATTTAGTTGAAAGAACATCAAGATTTACTTTAGCAATATTAGTTGAAAATAGAACTACTAAAGTTATTAACAAAAATATTAGTCATTATTTATCAATTCTTCCAAATAATCTTGTTAAGACTATAACATTTGATAGGGGTAAAGAATTTGCTAATTGACAACAACTTGAAAAAAATTTAAATGTGAAAATTTATTTTGCTGATGCATATTCACCTTGACAAAGAGGTACTAATGAAAATACTAATGGTTTAATTAGAGAAAAATTTCCTAAAAAATTTAATTTTTCAAACACTACTAAAAATGCAGTTCATAAATTTATATTGTCTTTAAACCAAAGACCAAGAAAAATACTAAATTATCTTTCGCCAATCGAATATTTGGTTAGAAAAATAATTTAGTTGCACTTAACTTTACAATTTGGCAAAATAATATTTTATATTTCTAAAAAATTTTTTTAATTCTTTTTTACATTTTTTAACATCTGTTTCATTTAACTTATAAGTTAAAGTTAAAAATGTAAGTTCTTTAACTGAAAAATTATGATAGGCCTTTCTAACGGCACTACATTTAGCACGAACATTACTATTTAACATTTTAGTTTCTCGTTCGCCTTTATTCTTTAAACCACTAACATTACGAGTATTTGCTTTAATGCGTTCTAAGGGCATAACAACATTACGAATGTATTGACCGTAATAAATGGTTTTCATATAAAAATCAGTCGGATTCTGAGCTTGTAAATTCATATTTTTTGCTCCTATTTTAGGTTTTCGTTCAGTTGTGTTATTTAATCAAGTAATAGTCGGCTTCGCCGACTAACCCGCTAGCGGGCGGGGCATACGCCTTCCGCACCGCTTCGCAGACCGAAGTGATTATCAATTAACTGGACAAGTTTTTTTGATTTTTTGATAATTCAATTTTTTGCAAGTTAACTATTTTGGGGGTTTTTTCAAAAGTTAATTCGCAACTAAAAAATGATTTAACGTTTTCTTTTAACAGTTTATAAATTTCTTGTTGTTCTAGATTGTTATCATCAATTCATAAAGCCTTTTGTTCGCCGGTAGGCTCAAATAAGTCATTTTCATAACGCAAAAATTCGGCAGAATAACCTGACATCATAGAGCCATCTTTATTTTTAAATATTTTTCTTTTTATACTAACTAATTTAACTTTAAACATTATTATCTAAATTCCTTTTACTTTTATTTTTTAAAATTTTTTTAATATGATTAATAAATTTTTTCTCACAAGCAACATGCAAATATCGTTTATCACTAAATAGATGTAAACACCAGCGACATATTTTATAATTTATCTTTCCTTTCAAAATTTAAAAACCCTTTTAATCGCAAGAATTACAGATTCCAACTGTATTTTTATTACCAATGACATAGCTTTCGCTGTCGCATTCAATACAAAATATTACTGCCAAAAGAAAACACCCCCTAAAAGTTTGTAGAAAACAAAATCTTGTCATATGTATATGGTTTCTACAGATTTTCTTGGGGAAAATATTGATTTTTTAGTAAAATACTATATAATTAAAAAAATAAGGTCCAAGTGGTGGAATGGTAGACACAATGGTCTCAAAAACCATCGGTTAATCCGTATCGGTTCGAGTCCGATCTTGGGCACCATTAATTTTAGAAAGAATTTTTGTTATGAAAATAATTAATTCAATAGATAATTCATTAATTAAGGATTTAGTCAAGTTAAAAGAGAGCAAGTATCGTAAAGAAAAGGAACAGTTTCTTATTGAAGGGTTTCACTTAATTGAAGAGGCTAAGAAACAAAATAAGTTATTAATGATTTTAACAACACAAGATATTGCTAATAAAATAGAAGATTTTAGTAATATAATTGTTGTTAATGAGCAAATTATTAAAAAAATATCTACAACTGTTAACCCACAACCAATTATTGGTGTTTGTAGTTTTTTAGATAACTATGAAGTTGATAAAAATTTAGTTGTCATGTTAGATAAGATTCAAGATCCGACTAATTTAGGAAACATCATTCGTAGTTGTGTTGCCTTTAATGTTCAAACATTATATATTAGTAATGATAGTGTTGATATTTATAATGATAAAGTAATTCGGACTTCAATGGGGGCGATATTTCATTTAAATATTATTAAAACTAATTTGGAACTTATTATTGCTAGTGTAAAAGATAAAGGTTTTAAAGTTTATGGTACAGTATTTAAAGAAGCTAATAATCGTTTGCGAGATGTAAAATTTAATAGTCAAGTAGCATTATTATTTGGTAATGAGGGTAAAGGAATAAATCCTCATTTATGACCATTGATTGATGATAATTTTTATATTCCAACATCAAATGGAGTAGAATCTTTGAATGTTGCTAATGCTTTAACTATTAGTCTTTATGAAATAATGAATCAAAATTAATGTAACTTTTTTAGTTGCATTTTTTTATGTCTTAGAGAGGAACTTATTAAATAAAAATGGTTAAGAAGATAGCATATGGTTGTTATTGCTACCACGATATATAAATTAAATGTTTAATTAAAAAAATAAAAATTTTAAAATAAAAAACTAATAATGAAATAATGTTTCAAAGAAAAAAGTTTTTTTCACTTTATAGCGTATTAAAATTAAAATAAAGTTGGCTTTAAGATATTAAATTAGTTAGTAAGGAAAGAAGGAATGTTAAGGTGAAAAAAATATTAATTATTGGTTCGGGAATTGTTGGTCTTGAACTTGCAAAGGAATTATTAGCACAATCTAATAATAAAATAACAATTATTGAAAAAAATCAAGATGTTTGTTCCGAAACATCAATTTTAAATTCAAATATTATTCATATGGGTTTTGACGCAACACCAGGAACTTTAAAAGCAATTTTGGGAATGCAAGGTCATAATATTTGAAAAAAAAGATATTTGGCGGATAAAAAAGCTAATAATGAGATTATAAAATATGCTCCTTCACAAGTATTGGGTTTTAATGAAGATGATGTTAAAATATTAGATCGGCTTTTAAAGCAAGGAATTGTTAATGGTATTAATAGTAATTTGTTAACATTAAATGCAAATTCATCTAGTAATAAAAATGTTAGCAAATATTTATTAGGCGTTGATTCTTATATTTTAAATGTTAAGAAATATGTAACGCTATTGCTTAAACAATGAGAAAATAATGATCGCATTAAAATTATTAAAAATTGTAGTTTTGTGGCATTAACAACTAAATTATTTTTTGATGGTCATAAAGATGTTATCCCATCTGATTTTGATTTAATTATTAATTGTGCTGGTCATGGGGCTCAGTTTAATATTGAAGAAACAAAAAACTTTAGTTTGTCATTAAGAAAAGGTCAGTATTTAGTTTGTGAAAATGAAGATAATATTGATGTGATATATTTTTTACCACCAACTAGTTTAGGAAAGGGGATATTAGTTGCTCCAAGCTTTGATAATAAAATAATTATTGGTCCAACAGCAGAAAATCATAATGATTATCATAATCACAATACAATTGTTTTAAAAACAGAAACTATTCAGGAATTAATTGCAACAGGGAAAAAAATAAAACCTGATTTAAATTTTAACATTACGAGTATGTTTGCTGGTTCAAGGTCAATTGAAGCAAAAAATGATTTTCATATTGAATGGGGTTCTGAAAAATGAATTAATGTTGTTGGTATATCTAGTCCTGGTTTAAGTGCAAGTCCGGCGATTGCTAAATATGTTGTTAATATGATTCAAGAAAAAGAATTAAAAAATAAAAATTAATAAAAATTAATAAAGATTATTAAGGATGGTAATAAAAAATATGAAAATTTGATTTGCAAAAATGTTTGCGTTTATGAAACCAGCAAAAGCAAAAGAACAATTAACTGAAGATTTTTTAATTAAAAAATATTTTAAATCTCATCAAGAGCGAGTATTTTGAATAGCAATAATATCATATATATTATATTATTTTATTAGAAGACAATGAAGTGTTGCTGGAAGTGATTTAATTAATAATGGTTTAATGACGAAAGATATTTATTCATTAGTTGGTATGGCAATGGGACTTAGTTATGGAGTTTCTAAATTTGTAATGGGTTCTGTTGGTGATCGTAGTAATGCGCGCTGATTCTTAGGAATCGGTTTAATTTTGTCATCATTAATGAATTTTGTAATGGGATGAACGGTTGGTATTAATATTACTAATATTGTATTAATGATGAGTTCAATGGCTTTAATTGGTTGATTTCAAGGAATGGGATGACCGGCTAGCGCTAGAAGTATGACTAATTGGTTTATTCCGAAAGAAAAACAAATGCGGATGACTTTCTGGAATACATCGCATAATTTTGGAACAGCAATAATTGCGATAATAATTATAATATCGCATTCATTATTAGAAGAATATATTGGTATTGCAGGTTACTTTATTTTGCCTAGTGCTATTGCTTTAGTTGGGGGAATATTAATTTGTATATTTATGAAAGACCGCCCAGAAAGTTTAGGTTTGTTATCAGTTGAAGAACATTATAAAAAGTATTACCCTGAAAAATTAGATATTGAAGTTAAAAAATTTGTTAGTGCTAATGGTAATAAAAATAAGCTTGTTGAAAAAACTTGATTTTATTATTTTAAAAAATATGTTTTATTAAATAAAAATTTGTGAATTATTGCTTTTGCTAATTTATTTATATATGTATTAAGAAATGGTGTTTCTGATTGAACATTAACTTTCTTTAAAGAACAGCATAATTTTGATGTTAAAAATCAAGGTAAATGATTATGAAGTATTTTTGAATGAATGGCAGTTCCAGGAACGATATTAATGGGATTTACTGCTAAAACATTATTTAAAGGAAGATTAACACCGATTATGATAGCAGCAATTGCTATTACGACATTATCAATTGTTGGTTTATGACAAGCTCAATATCAAAGTATTTGACAAATTGCTCTCTTTATGGGAATTGCTGGTTTTTGTATTTATGGTCCAGTTGCGTTTATTGGGATGCAAGCGATGGATTTATCAAATAAAAGAGTTGTAGCGACAGCTGCTGGTTTTACGGGGATATTTGGTTATTTTGGTGATGCTGTGATATCTAAAGTTGTTATTGGTTCGGGATTACAAAGTTTAAGCAATCGTTGGGATGCAACCTTTATATTTTTAATAGTTTGTGGTGTAAGTGCTTGTATATTATTATCATTAGTATGAAATAAATCGTATCACGATAATGAAAATGAATAGAATTTATAGTTATTATAATTAGATTTAATATTTACTTGTGATAAAAGAAAGATAAAAAAAGAAATTATATTTAAAATATAATTTCTTTTTTTATTAGGGTTTACATAGAATTTGTTATAATTAAACAAGTTATTATATGATAGTAGGGTGAAGTAAATGACAGAACAACAATTACAGGAATTATTAGTGCAAGCAAAAAAGGAAGTTAATGAATGTCAAGATTTAGACCTTTTACAAACTTTAAAAATAAAATATTTAGGTAAAAAATCGCAATTAGCTACTTTGTTAGGAACAATGCATAATTTAAAAAATGAAGCAAGAATTGCTTTAGGAAGGATGATTAATGTTTTTAAAAAGGAAATAATTAGTTTATTTGAAACTCAAGAAAAATTTTTAAAGGAAAAAAATTTGGCATTAGAATTAAAATCAGAAACAATTGATGTTAGTTTACCAGTGAATAGTTTTTTGATTGCTAATCGTCATCCTTTAAATTTAATTATTTGTGAGATTAGTGAAATTTTTGAACAGTTAGGGTATGAAATTGTGCAAGGACAGGAAGTAGATACTGATGAATATAACTTTGAAAGGTTAAATTTAGCTAAAAATCATCCAGCTCGTGAGATGCAAGATTCATTTTATTTAGATAGTAATTATTTGTTAAGAACACATTGTACTAATGTTACGGCTCGTTATTTAGAAAAATATAAAGATGCTTCTTTACCGTTAGCTATTGTTTCTATTGGTAATGTTTATCGTCGTGATGATGATGATGCTACGCATAGTCATCAGTTTATGCAAATTGATGGTTTTTTAGTTGCACCAAATATTTCCTTTGCTAACTTGAAATGAACTTTAAATTATTTAATTAAACGCTTATTTAACGAAGAAAGTAAAATGCGCTTGCGCCCCAGTTATTTTCCTTTTACGGAACCATCAGTTGAGGTGGATGTAAGTTGTACTAAGTGTGCTGGTATTGGATGTAGTATTTGTAAACATACAGGGTGATTAGAAATTTTAGGTGCTGGAATGATTAGTCCGAATGTTTTTATTAAAAATAATCTTGTTGCTTCTTTACAAGGTTTTGCTTTTGGTATTGGTATTGAGCGGATTGCAATGTTAAAATATGGTATTGAAGATATTCGTCATTTTTATAAGAATGATTATCGTTTTTTAAAGCAATTTAGAAATTTTTAGAATAATAGGAGCGTATATATGATTTTTACCCGTAAATTTTTAAATGAATATGTTGATTTAAAAAATATTAGTAATGAAGATATTGAACAAGCATTAAATGATAGTGGTTTTGAAGTTGAAAGAGTTTTTAGTTTTGATACTTTAAATACTAATATTGTTATTGGGAAAGTATTATCAAAAGTTAAACTTGCTAATTTTGATAAGTTATCGTATTGTATGGTTGATATTAATGAAGAGTTACCGATTCCTGTTGTTTGTGGTGCTAATAATGTTGAAGAAAATCGTTTTGTTATTTTTGCTAAAATTGGTGCTCATTTAGCCAATGGCATGATTATTGAAGAAAGAATGATTGCTAATAAGCCTTCATTAGGAATGATTTGTTCGTTACAAGAATTAGGAATCCCTAAGGAAGTTTTAGCTAATCAAGATGCTGTTGGGGTTTATTTATTTCCTGAGGATGTTAATTATCCATTAGGTAATACTAATCCTTTAAGTTATATTTTTGAAAATGATACTGCTTTTGTTATTAATTTGACCTATAATCGTAGTGACTGTTTAAGTGCTTATGAATTAGCTCGCGAGATAGCAGCATTCTTTAAATTGCCTTTAAAATCGTTAATAACTGATGATTTTTCTCATTTAGGAAATTTAGTTAATGATAAGTTATCATTAGATATTAAAATTGATAATAATCTTGTTAAAGCGATGAAAAATGTTACGGTGTTAATTGATAGTAGTGTCGTTACGCCAAAGTGATTATTTTCAAGACTTTGTTATGCTAATATTCGTCCAAATAATTTAATTCAAGATTTACTAAATTATGTTTCTTGAGAAACCGGACAACCATTAGTAGGTTATGATTTTTCAAAAATTAATAGTGAAATATCAATTCAAAAAGCGATGGCAGAAACGAAAGTTAATGACCAAGAGATATCTTTACAAGATTTTGTCATTGCTGGTGATGATATTATTGAAGTGTTAGGTGTTATGACTAACAAGAAATATGAAATTATTAATGCAACTAAACAATTTGTAGTTTTAGCATTACATTTAAATGAGAAGCAGATGTATGAGCAAAAGAAAAGATATTTATCATTACTTAATGCTAATAATTTATTACGATGGTCAAAACCATCAAATGGGCATAATTTAGAAATTGCTATCCAAAGGTTTTTAGAGTTATTAACATCAATTGTAGTTATTAAACAAGTATCACCAATAATTAATAATAAAGTGTTAGCGATAAAAAATGTAACGATAAAAACATCATTAAAAATTCAGAAAAGTATTTTAGGCATTAGTGATTTAACAAAAAAAGATATTATTGAATTTTTAAAACCGTTAGGGTTTTTAATTTCGGAATCGGGTATTAATGATGATTTAGTAATTACTGTCCCTAAGTATCGTCTTGATATTATGAATGAGGCTGATATTAGTGAGGAAATTGCTCGTAGATATGGTTATAACAATATTCCTAATATAATGCCATTATTTATACCATTAACTAAAGAAAAAAATTGAAGTAAATATATTTTAGAAACAATTATTAGTTATTTATTAAATCAAAATATTTTTGAAACAAAAACTTATAATTTAGAGTCAAGTATTAATTTAAATCGTTTTAATTTTTTTAATGTTACAAAACCTGTTAAGGTATTACAACCAATGTCGTTAAATCATCAGTATTTAAGAACTAATTTAGTAAATTCGTTGTTAACGATAGCCCAATATAATAATTTCCGAAAAATTAATGATATTAAAATTTATAGTTATGAAGATATTTATGATGATTTAAAATTTCATCATCAACAATTATCAATTTTATTGCAAGGTAAATGAATGGATATTCCTTATTTATCACAAGCAATTACTGTTGATTTCATTAATACTAAGGGATTATTGCAAGGAATATTGCGGAAATTAAACTTTAATGATCAAGATATTCAGTATGTTCCTTCAACATACGATGATTTGCATCCGCATTTACAAGCTAATGTTGTAATAAAAAATCAGCAAATTGCGATAATTGGTAAAGTGCATCCAAAAATTCAACAAGAATTAGATTTTAAAGATGATAATTTTATTATTTCATTAAATATGACATTAATTAATGAACTTTTTAAAGGCGATATTAAATATCAGACAATTATTAGAAATATGTTTTCTTGATTTGATTTGTCGCTTTTAGTTAATAAAGATACAAACTATGATAGTATTATTAAGCCATTGTTAAATATTAGTAATAGGTTAGTTGATTTGCAACTTATTAATGAGTATGAAAATGTTGATAAACTTGGTCAAGATAAAAAATCTTGAACTTTACGATTATTTTTTAATGATGCAAGAAAACAACTTACTGATGAAGATTTAAAAGAGCAGTATGATTTATTTTTAAAAGCAATGAAAGATTTAAAAGTTATGGTGCGTTAATCGTTATTTATTAACTAGAAAGGTATAAAAATGAAAACAATAATTAATGATAATTTTAAAAATGATGATGAATTACAATTAACAAAAAGAGAAATAGTAATTCGTAATTATAATCCTTGAAAAGCAATATTTTTTATGTGCTTGCCAACCGTTATAATTATGATTATTATGTCAACATATAATTTGATTGATAAGTTTTTAGCATTACAATTTGCTGATAGTTATGTTATTAGTACATTTTTAGAAAATAATCCTTTAATTAAACAAAATAATTTGCAAATGTTAGCTCGAAATATTATTAATGTTGCAACCCAATATTCTTCTTCAACAATTGGTTTATTGACAGCTTTTAGTTTATTTATTGCTATTGGGACATCAACAAGGTTTGGTATTGCTTATGGGGAAAGAAATAATCCATTAATATCGCGAACTATTGGTAATGGAATTTCTTTAATGATTATTGTTGCTATTGTTTTAACACCAATTTTAGTATTTACTAATGAACCGCTAATTGCTTTGCAATCAAAAAATTCGCAAATGACAAATCCTGAAGTATATAAAATTACTTTGCAGTTGGCAGTTGGTTATACGAAGTGGTTTATTTTCTTTTTATTTTTTGTATTACTAAGTAATTTTTTAATTAATTTATTAAGATCTGAAGGTCAAGGTTTTTGAGCAACAATTATTATTTTTACTTCAGTAATTGTTAATGTTGTTTTAGATATTGTATTAATGGTTTATGGTAAATTAGGATTAGAAGGGGCAGCGATTGCGACAGTTATTTCGTGACTTTGAAATATTATTTTTGCATTATTAGTTATCTATTTAGATCCGAAATCAAAGTTAAAAATTTATTGAGAAGATTTGAAAATTGAAAAAACGATTTTATATAATATTATTGCTATCGGAATGACACCATTATTTATTAATATTTCAGTTGCTGTGACATCAGCACTATCTAATTTTTTTGTTTCAATGTTAAGTAGTGAATTACCTCGGCCGGGTTTTACTGTTCCATGAGTTGTGCAATTATTTGCTGGGATTGCGCCATGAATTGCGTTAACTGATTCTCCTTTAATTGGTGTTAGTCAAGGCGGAAGGGCATTATTATCTTATTCTTATGGTGCTAAAGATTATCAAAGGATTTGGGATATTCTTAAAAGGATAATTTTAGTGCAATTTTTAATATTAATAATTACCGAATTAATTATTGGTATTTTTGGTAATGAAATGTTAAGTCTATTTATTTCTAATGTTGATACGACTTATCGGTGATATTTCTTGTTAAGTTATTTAGTTTATCCAACAGTTGTTGTGCCATATGTTGGGATTATTTTTTATCAATCAATTAGTCGTCCTAAGATGTCATTATTTTTTTCGGCGCTTCGTTCAATAATTGTTTTTATACCTTGTATTATTATTGGTTATTTCGTTGCTTTGGTAACTAAAAATGCTCATTATTATTTTTTATTTTTAGGTTTGGTAGCACCAATTTCAGCTTTGATATCAATCCCAATATTAATTATGACTTGAAAAAAATATCGTTCTTATTTAAAATTAAATAGTGCAAAAAAAGTGAGGAAGAGTAGTGGAATATTCACAAAGTTATTTAAAAAATAATCCAGTTATTAATTTGGATAATGTTATTACCATTAATCCCGAAGTGATAAGAGCTAGTAATAGTCATATTAAAGAAGTTAATTATGCGCATCTTAAAGGGACAATAATTTATAACTCACAAGTTAATTCATTAATTATTGATGTGCAAGTGACAGTAAGGATAACATTATTGTGTGCTTTAAGTTTACAACCTTTTAGTTGAACTAATGAATGAAATTGAAAGGATGAGTATGGTTTTGATTACTTTAATTGTAATTTAAACTATATTAATGAAAAAATATTTTATTTAGATAAGTATTTGTGAGATGAAATATTTGCAATAACTCCTATCAATTTAACAGTAAAAGATGTTAAAATATGTAAGAAAGGTAAAAAATGACAATTTATTACTGAAAAAGAAGTTTATAATTCTTTAGAACAAGATAGTCGTTGAATGCCCTTAAAAAAATTGAAATTAGAAAGTATTAAGGAGGATAAATAATGGCAGTTCCGTTTCGACGTATATCAAAAACAAGAAAAGCGAAAAGAAGAACACATTTTAAGTTATGACATCCAACATTAGTTAGTTGTACTAATTGTGGTGCAAATATTAAGCCCCATCGTGTTTGTAAAGAATGTGGTTATTACAAAGGCAAAGAAGCAGTTAAAATTGGTGAGTAAAATTTGTATTTAATTTCAAATGATAAAAAAAGAGCATTGCTTATAATAGCAGTGCTTTTTTTAAAATTTTTAATAAATTGTGTTAAATTTTATTGAAAAACTTGTTAATTAGGAATATAATGTGTTTACTAGTGGGAGAAAGTGGGTTATAATATGCTGTTAGGACAATTTAAACATAGTCTTGATGATAAAGGCAGAATTATAGTTCCGACACGCTTTCGTAGTAAACTAGGTGAACAAGTAGTCATTTCTAAAGGCTTTGATGGTTGTTTAGTATTAAGAGCGTATGATGTGTTTATTAAATGACAAGAGCAAATTTTATTAAGTTCAGAAGGTTTAAAGGATAGTCGTATCTTACAACGACAAATTTTTGCTAATTCTTTAGAACTTAATATTGATAAAGTTGGAAGAATTAATCTTCCGGCAAATTTATTAATATTAGCTAATATTAAGAAAGAAGTTATGATTATTGGACTTGCTAATAAAATAGAAATTTGAGACATTAAGGCCTGAGAAAATTATTTAGTAAATGCTGAAAATAATTTAGAACAATCTGCTCAAAATTTAATAATGAATATTGAGGAGAAAAATTAATGTTAAAACATAAACCAGTTTTATTGTCAGAAACCATAGACTTATTAAATATTAAATCTGATGGTATTTATGTGGATTGTACTTTAGGAAGGGCAGGACATAGTGAGAAAATTTTAGAAAAGTTAACAACTGGAAAATTATATTGTTTAGAACAAGATAAACAAGCAATTGTTGATGCTAAAGTAATATTAAATAAATTTCATAATTATGAAATTATTGCCACTAATTTTCGTCATTTAAAGAAAGAATTACAATTAAGAAATATTTTACAAGTTGATGGTATTATTTATGATTTAGGAGTATCATCACCACAATTAGATGAAGCAGAGCGAGGATTTAGTTATCATCAAGATGGTCCTTTAGATATGCGAATGGATCAAAATCAAACGCTATCGGCAGAAGTTATTGTTAATAATTGAAGTTTTGAAGATATTGTTAATATTTTATGAATTTATGGTGAAGAAAAGTTTGCAAGAACAATAGCTCGTGCTATTGTAAAATATCGTGAAAATAGTAAAATTATAACAACATTACAACTTGTTGATATTGTTAAGAGTGCCTTACCAATGAAAATTTTAAAAAAGGCTAAACATCCAGCCAGAAAGACATTTCAAGCATTAAGAATTGCCGTTAATGATGAATTAGATAGTTTGCGAGTTTCGTTAAAGCAATCTTTGCAACTATTAAAATCAAAAGGGGTGCTTGTGGTTATTAGTTTTCATTCTTTGGAAGATCGGATTGTTAAAACATTATTTAAAGAACAAGTAGTTCCTAAATTTGATCCATTATTATCTAAATTACCAATCTCAATCAAATGGGACCCTAGTTTTGAATTATTAACTAAAAAAGCTGTTTCGCCTTGTGAGCAAGAAATTCAAGAAAATTCTCGTGCTCGTAGTGCTAAATTAAGGGCAATCAGAAAAATTTAAGGAAGGTATTGTTAGTGATTAATCAAGAGCTTTATGCAGTTATTGAAATAGATACTAAACGCATTAAATTTATGGTTTTTAGTTATCATAAATCACAGTTTAATGTTTTGTTTAATCATATGCAAAATGGTAATTTTTGTGATAATGGTGTTGTATTAGAACCTAAAATTGTCGGTAAACTTATTAATATGATGGTTAAAAAGGCTAATTTGCAATTAGCAATTCAAATTAAACGCGTGGCTTTGAATTTAGTAAGTAATGGTTTAACTATTCGTCAGGGACAAGCAATAATTGAAATTAATCGCAAACAACATCGGATTACTAATGAAGATATTAGTAATTTGATTGCAATGAGTAAAAATATTTCTCTTGCTAATGATGAAGTTATTTGTTTGACACGACCATATAAATTTATTGTTAATGGGCAGAAAAGGCTACCATACCCGCCAATTGATGAGTTAGCAACAAGTGTTGCGGTTAATTCGTTAGTCTATACAATTAAAAAAGAAGTTTATAATTCACATTTAGAAGCAATAAATTATAGTAAGTTAGAGTTGTTATCTTTAGTTTTAATGCCTTTTTGTCATGCTTGAGCAACAGTTTCTCGCAAAGAATTACAAGAGGGAGCAATTATTATTGATTGAAATTATGATAATACGCAAGTAAGTATTTTTGCTAAAGAAACACTGTATGATTTAAATATTATTGATTATGGGTTTAAAAATCTTATTGCTGATTTACAATATGCTTTGCAATGTCCATGAGATGTTGCTGAAGACTATTTACATAAAATTATTAATATTGATAATAATTTTTTGGATAATAAGATTATTTACTCTAAATATGATTATGAGAAAAAGAAATATTTGGAGTATAGTCATCAAACATTAAAAAATATTATTATTAGTCGTGTTGAGGCAGTTTTAATTAAAATTACGGAGCATTTGGCACATATTTTGAAAGCGAGAAATTTGCCAATTGTGTTTTTGGGTGAAGTAATGAAGATTGCTGGTTTTGTTAATTATATTAATAAAAATAGTAATTTAGCATCATTACGGTTTTATAATTCTAATATTATTGGTGCTAATGATGAAATTTGGTCAGGACTTATTGGTAATGTTTATTATCAACACTTATTAAACAAAAATACTATTGAAAAAGTATTTTCAATTGATAGAATAAGTAGAGAACCACAATATCCGAACATACCTAAGAATCATAAGTTAGATTATGTTCATAAGTATTAGTAATATTTGCCGGTTTAATTCATAAAGAGGAGATGAAGAGAAATGAATAATGATACTCAACTAGAACAATATGATCAAGTAGCTCATATTAAAGTAATTGGTGTTGGTGGAGCTGGAAACAATGCTGTTAATCGCATGATCGAGGCAGGAGTTCAAGGTGTTGATTTCATTGTTGCAAATACTGATGCTCAAGTATTAAGCGTTTCTAAAGCTCGTGAAAAGATTATTTTAGGCAAACAATTAACTAAAGGTTTAGGAGCAGGTGCTAATCCAGAAATTGGTAAGCAAGCAGCAATTGAAACTGAACCGGAAATTAAAAAGATGTTAGAAAATTCTGATATGGTTTTTATTGCCGCTGGGATGGGTGGTGGAACTGGTACGGGAGCGGCACCAATTATTGCCCGAATTGCTAAAGATTTGGGTGCTTTAACAATTGCTATTGTTACAAGACCATTTACTTTTGAAGGTCGTTTAAGAAGTTCTTATGCTGTTCAAGGTATTGAAGAATTAAGAAAGCATGTTGATTCATTAATAATTATTTCTAATGATAAGTTATTGCAAGTAATTGGTGGTGTGCCTTTAACAGAATCATTTAATGAAACTGATAATATTTTACGACAAGGAGTACAAACAATTACTGATTTAATTGCTGTTCCCGCGTTAATTAATTTAGATTTTGCTGATGTTAAAACAGTCATTGAAAGTAAAGGTAGTGCTTTATTTGGTATTGGTATTGGCACTGGTGAAAATAAAGCTATTGAAGCTGCTAATAAAGCGATTTCTTCACCATTATTGGAAGCATCAATTAAAGGAGCTCAAAATGCGATTGTGAATGTTACAGGTGGTAATACTATGTCATTATTTGATGCTAATGATGCTGTTGATATTGTTCGTCAAGCTGCTGGTAGTGAAGTAAATATTATTTTTGGTGTTGCTGTGAACGAACATCTCGATGATGAGATGATTGTTACGGTTATTGCTACTGGTTTTGATGAAAGACAAATTGAGAAAGCTAATCCTCAGGTTATTGAAGAAGCCCGATTAAAAAGATTTCGCCCCGTAGGAGCAGAAAATTTGTCTAATTTTGGTTATGAAGATGATCAGTTGCAAGAACGAAGTGTTATTTATAAACCGCAAAGAGTTGGTAATTTTAAACCATCAC
Source organism: Spiroplasma endosymbiont of Tipula paludosa (assembly GCF_964264785.1). NCBI lineage: Bacteria > Bacillati > Mycoplasmatota > Mollicutes > Entomoplasmatales > Spiroplasmataceae > Spiroplasma > Spiroplasma endosymbiont of Tipula paludosa. The sequence continues at coordinate 601,646 of NZ_OZ183484.1, read as the reverse complement.
CAGATGGTTTACAAGAGGAATTAAGTAATGATGATGATTTACCACCATTTTTAAGAGGGCGATAATGATGTTCAAAAGAAGACAAAAAAAATCAGCAATATTGGTTCAAAATGATGACAGTCAATCTAATCCAGTATTGTCACAGTTACATTCAACAATGAGGCTTCAAGATAATGATTTAAGTCCTACTGTGCAGTCATTAGCAGTTGATGAGAATTTAACAAAACCATTATTAGAATATGAATTAGAAGCTTATGCTCAAGTTGTTGCTTTAGCAGACCGTTTAGTTGCTGGTGAAAATTTAATTGTTAATGTTGCAAATTTATCACCAATTGATCGCAAACGCACTTTAGAGTTTTTAGGTGGTGTTATTTATACTTTGCAAGGTAAAGCTCAAAAAATTGATGCTTGTGCTTATGTTTTTATTAGTAATGAAAATTTTTAATAGTTATTATTTTAGCGATCAGAGATTTTTATGTAAAATAAATATTTAATAGACATAATTGGTGTCTATTTTTTATGTTATGATTTTAATAGGTGATGAATATGAATTATTCCAGAGATTATATATTGAATGAGAAACAAATGGTGATTGATAAATTAAAACAAGAAAATAATATTTTAAAACAACGAATTTATACTTTAGAAAAATATATTAATGATTTGCAAAGAAATTTGCATATTAAACAAAATGAAATTATTAATAATGCTAATCAAAATGCTAATGTTATTATTGCTAAAGCCATTAATATTGCTTATAACTTTAAAATTGAATTAGAACAATTATGGTTAGATTTAGAAAGTAAACAAACTGATCCGGTGATGGTTTTAAAATTAATTGATAACTTTTTAGAAAAACATCAACAAACATTTTTAGTAAATGCTAATGAATCGCATCGCGTTTTTCAAGATTTAGAGGCATCTTTACAATTAGTTAAAAATAATTCATAATTTTAACAATTTTTATTGCATAATTGATTAATATTAAAGTGCCAAATTGTAAAGTTAAGTGCAACTAAATTATTTTTCTAACCAAATATTCGATTGGCGAAAGATAATTTAGTATTTTTCTTGGTCTTTGGTTTAAAGACAATATAAATTTATGAACTGCATTTTTAGTAGTGTTTGAAAAATTAAATTTTTTAGGAAATTTTTCTCTAATTAAACCATTAGTATTTTCATTAGTACCTCTTTGTCAAGGTGAATATGCATCAGCAAAATAAATTTTCACATTTAAATTTTTTTCAAGTTGTTGTCAATTAGCAAATTCTTTACCCCTATCAAATGTTATAGTCTTAACAAGATTATTTGGAAGAATTGATAAATAATGACTAATATTTTTGTTAATAACTTTAGTAGTTCTATTTTCAACTAATATTGCTAAAGTAAATCTTGATGTTCTTTCAACTAAAGTTATTAAACATGATTTACTTTTACCTCGTGATGATACTACAGTATCACCTTCTCAATGGCCAAGAGTTATGCGATTATTAACATTTCGTTCTTTAATGGATTTACCATTAAATTTACCCCGATTTTCTTGAGATTTTCGTTTCTTACCTTTTCTTCTTAAATTTTTACTAGTAACCTTTTCAAGTAATCCAGAATAAATTCAATTGTAAATTGTTTTAAAACTAATGCCAAATTGTAAAGTTAAGTGCAACTAAATTATTTTTCTAACCAAATATTCGATTGGCGAAAGATAATTTAGTATTTTTCTTGGTCTTTGGTTTAAAGACAATATAAATTTATGAACTGCATTTTTAGTAGTGTTTGAAAAATTAAATTTTTTAGGAAATTTTTCTCTAATTAAACCATTAGTATTTTCATTAGTACCTCTTTGTCAAGGTGAATATGCATCAGCAAAATAAATTTTCACATTTAAATTTTTTTCAAGTTGTTGTCAATTAGCAAATTCTTTACCCCTATCAAATGTTATAGTCTTAACAAGATTATTTGGAAGAATTGATAAATAATGACTAATATTTTTGTTAATAACTTTAGTAGTTCTATTTTCAACTAATATTGCTAAAGTAAATCTTGATGTTCTTTCAACTAAAGTTATTAAACATGATTTACTTTTACCTCGTGATGATACTACAGTATCACCTTCTCAATGGCCAAGAGTTATGCGATTATTAACATTTCGTTCTTCAATGGATTTACCATTAAATTTACCCCGATTTTCTTGAGATTTTCGTTTCTTACCTTTTCTTCTTAAATTTTTACTAGTAACCTTTTCAAGTAATCCAGAATAAATTCAATTGTAAATTGTTTTAAAACTAATAATTCATTCTTGATGAAAATTTTTAATTCTGCCATAAATTTGTTCAGGCGATCAACCTAATAATAATTTTTGTTGTACATATTTTACTGCCAAATTGTAAAGTTAAGTGCAACTAAATTATTTTTCTAACCAAATATTCGATTGGCGAAAGATAATTTAGTATTTTTCTTGGTCTTTGGTTTAAAGACAATATAAATTTATGAACTGCATTTTTAGTAGTGTTTGAAAAATTAAATTTTTTAGGAAATTTTTCTCTAATTAAACCATTAGTATTTTCATTAGTACCTCTTTGTCAAGGTGAATATGCATCAGCAAAATAAATTTTCACATTTAAATTTTTTTCAAGTTGTTGTCAATTAGGCCAAATTGTAAAGTTAAGTGCAACTAAATTATTTTTCTAACCAAATATTCGATTGGCGAAAGATAATTTAGTATTTTTCTTGGTCTTTGGTTTAAAGACAATATAAATTTATGAACTGCATTTTTAGTAGTGTTTGAAAAATTAAATTTTTTAGGAAATTTTTCTCTAATTAAACCATTAGTATTTTCATTAGTACCTCTTTGTCAAGGTGAATATGCATCAGCAAAATAAATTTTCACATTTAAATTTTTTTCAAGTTGTTGTCAATTAGCAAATTCTTTACCCCTATCAAATGTTATAGTCTTAACAAGATTATTTGGAAGAATTGATAAATAATGACTAATATTTTTGTTAATAACTTTAGTAGTTCTATTTTCAACTAATATTGCTAAAGTAAATCTTGATGTTCTTTCAACTAAAGTTATTAAACATGATTTACTTTTACCTCGTGATGATACTACAGTATCACCTTCTCAATGGCCAAGAGTTATGCGATTATTAACATTTCGTTCTTTAATGGATTTACCATTAAATTTACCCCGATTTTCTTGAGATTTTCGTTTCTTACCTTTTCTTCTTAAATTTTTACTAGTAACCTTTTCAAGTAATCCAGAATAAATTCAATTGTAAATTGTTTTAAAACTAATAATTCATTCTTGATGAAAATTTTTAATTCTGCCATAAATTTGTTCAGGCGATCAACCTAATAATAATTTTTGTTGTACATATTTTACTAATTCTCTATTTTTAAATTTATGAAAATAAACATGTAATTGTTTTCTATTTTCTGCTTTATTTTGTGCAATTAATGAAAAATAATGATTATTATCTTTATTTCTATTAACTTCTCGATTAATAGTACTAATACTTCGATTAAGATTTTTAGCTATTTCACTAATTTTTACTTTAAATTTCAATTGATTCTCAATATAAATTCTTTCATCTATGCCAAGATGTTTGTATCCCATATAAAAACTCCTTAAATTTACTTTTTCTAAAATAAACTTAGCATCATGAAATTTTTATATGAAATCTTTTGCAATTTTATTTACTTGCACTTACAAGTATAATTCAGCTTTTATTAAAATTAGTTAATCCTAAAAGATATTCATTTACTTTTATTTTAGAATTAAAATTAAATTGCTCTGGTAAATAACTAATATCACAATTATTAGTTCGCTTAGTATCATTTCCCATAATTTTAATTTTTCCTGAATTTTTATTAATAACACCAACAATTAATTTAATGAGAGTCGTTTTTCCCGCACCATTATGTCCTAATAATCCAAAAATAATTCCTTTTTTAATATTAAAACTTAAATTATCCAAAATAACTTTACCTTTTATTTTCTTAGATAAATTATTAACTTCAATGGCAAAATCATTATTAAAATTGATATCTAGTTGATCTTGCTTCTTTCAAAAACTTAACTTCACAATTTATTTTCCTTTCTTATTGATTAACAAGTTTATCAATTTCTTTGGCTAATATGCCATCATAGCCTCCAATTGCTAAAAATAAATGGTTTCAATTATCATAGGTCTTTCATTTCAGCACTAATTAAAAATATTAAATTTAAAATCGTGTTTTATTTTCTAAACTAGAAAAAGCAAATCCTGATATTAAAAATACTAATAATGCCTTTAGCATTTTAATAACCTTCCTTTCAAATGTTCTCTTAATTAAAATATAACACAAATAAAATCTAATATTTAACTTTTACTCATTAGACTTGGTACATAACTATAACATTTTATGCCGACTAAACTATAAAATTCATTTTTATCTTTGTATTTATCTAACATTTGTATTTCATCTAAAAAATAATTATCAAAATAGTAGATAAAATTAAAGGTTATGTACCAAGTCTATTATGAAATAACTTTCGTTTATTTGCAACAAAAAGTCGCTTTTAAATTTAAAAGCGACTTAATATTAATTTAATATTGATTTCATTAACTAGCTGATATTTTTAAGCGCTTATTATCTTTTCTTTTTAAAAATAATAATATGCATCCCGCTAATACTGCTAATAATAGACTTGGTACATAACTATAACATTTTATGCCGACTAAACTATAAAATTCATTTTTATCTTTGTATTTATCTAACATTTGTATTTCATCTAAAAAATAATTATCAAAATAGTAGATAAAATTAAAGGTTATGTACCAAGTCTAATGAAACAACAAGAATCATTGTTAAGACAATTTGATATCCCGTTTGGCTAGAAAATTTTTCTTCTTTACCATTAACAATCTCAACGATTTCATAACGCTTATAAACAACAGAAGCAATATGTCAAAATCAAGCATCAGGAGAAAAAGAAATTAAAGAAATAAATGCTACCATTAAACCATAATTCTTTTCTGGAATATTTAATTCATTAATTACTGCTCAACGATTAGTTACTAAACATCAACAAGTTATTCCTAAAAGAATAAACATCGCCGAAACAATAATTTGAATTGTAATTTTTCCAGCAGCTCCAAAATTATTAATTGTTGTTCCAAACCCAGGTGTAATAATAGCAATCAAAATTAAACAACTATTTATTACTAGTCCCAAAGTAATAAAGAGAATATACTTCACTCAGCGATCAGCAATATTTCCTGCAAATGAAGATACAGCAAACCGTGAGAGATAAGTTCTAACAATTCCTAAAATAAATGTTACTACACTAGCAACTTTTAAACTATTTTCTAAGTAATTAATAAAAACGCTTAAACCTGATTGAAACATATAAACACCTAAAATTAATAGTGTTACTAACCACACCTTAATATTACCAATAATCAGTCGTAATTCATCTCACTTAAAAGCAAAAGCTTTCGTTTTTTGCTTTTCTTCAACAAATAACATTGTTAAAACACAAACAATTAAAGCTGTTGCTGATAAAACTCAACATAAAGCTGGAAATGCTCAATTATCTAAACTTGTTGCTTTTAAAATAAAATAAATCGCATAAGAAAAACCAACAATTAAAGCACCAAACAAACCATTAATACTGCCTAATAAACCATTAACTGTTCCTTGTTGCTTGTCGGCTGCTTGTTGTGACAATAACTTTCATAATGCTGACCAAAAAATAAATCCTGTTGCTAATCCTCAAATAACAAATATCGCTACTAACTGACTAAAAATTGCTTCTTCGATACCTTGCATAAATGGAATTGCTCCATATCAAAAACCAACGCCACCAATCATTGCTAAACCACTAACAATTAATAACTTTAAAAAAAACATTTTTTAAATAAAAAGGCAATGTCATTGATAATACATCTGCCATTGCTAAAATAGCAATAGCTCATATTTTTTTACTGCCAAAACTATGAAAAACTCTCACAAAAGATGAATTTTTTAGTTTTGTCATTTTCTTACTCCTCTCAAATATAAACTTATAAATTTATCTTAACATAAGATTTAGTAAAACATCTTTCATTTAAAAGAAAAAATGTCATTTTTAAATAAATGACATTTTTTTATTCACTAACTAATAAAACATAATCAACGGTTCTTAAATCAAAAAGTTTATTGCCTCCCGAATATGAAATTGCTGATTGTAAATCCTGATTAATTTCTCTTAACTTTGAAGCAATATTTCCTTCAATCGGAACAAAAATTCTCTTGCCTTCAATATTATCAGTATTTTTTTTATTAAAGGCACTAGCTGAACCATAATATTCTTTCAAAAATTGACCATCAACTTGGACAGTTTTCCCTGGTGATTCTTCCAATCCTGCTAATATCGCTCCCACCATACAAATTGTTGCCCCAAATCTAATCGCTTTAGCAATATCACCATGTTCGCGTAAACCACCATCTAAAATAATTGGTTGTTTAATCGTATTAAAAATGTCTAAACAAGCTTTGGGTTGTCATCCAGCGGTGCCAAAACCAGTCTTTAACTTTGTCGTACAAACTTTTCCCGGACCAATACCAACTTTAACACAATCAGCTCCTCAAGAAACTAAATCTTGTGCTGCTTCAACCGTAGCAATATTTCCCGCAATAACAAATGTTTGTGGTAAATGAATTTTAATGTATTTAAGCATCTTTTCCATATATTGCGAATGTCCATGAGCAATATCAATAGTAATAAAATCAGGAATTAAATTTTTTGCTTTCAATTCATCAATGACATTATAATCCTCTAATTTAATTCCCAAACTAATCGAACTATAAAGATTTTGGGCTTTCATTTTAGCAACAAAAGCCACATTATCAAACTCAAAACGATGCATAATGTAAAAATAATTATTTTTAGCTAAAAATAATGCCATTGTTTCACTAATAACTGTTGTCATATTAGCAGGAACAATTGGTAACTTAAATTTAAAGTTACCTAACTGCACACTGGCATCACAGTCTTTCCTTGATTCAACAATACATTTTTTAGGTAATAACCGAATATTTTCAAAATTATAATATTCTCTTTTCATACTTTTCTCCTTAAACATTAACTACTATTCTCAATTCATTGATGAATCATTTTACAATATTGCTCATAGTTTTTACTTCATAGTAAATCATGCGCATCATCAATGAAATATAGTAAATGAGCCCCCATTAACTTTTTAATTTTTTTTTGATTACTAAACGGATGATTATTACTTTAGACTTGGTACATAACTATAACATTTTATGCCGACTAAACTATAAAATTCATTTTTATCTTTGTATTTATCTAACATTTGTATTTCATCTAAAAAATAATTATCAAAATAGTAGATAAAATTAAAGGTTATGTACCAAGTCTTTTGTAATAATAAAACTTTTTTATTTGAATTTTTAAGTTTTCAATACGATTTATTAATTAAAGAGTTCATTTGTAACCGATATCATAATAAAAACGGCTTATTTTCAAAATATTTCTTAATTTGTAACTGATAAGTTTTATTCTTACTAATTAATTTCTCCACCAAAACAACTGGTAATTTAACATTACGATCAAATCAAAAACCATACAACGAAATAAATTTTGTTTTCAAATCACTATCAAGATAATTAGGATTACTAATTATATTCAATAATATTATCCCAGTAACCGATACTTTATTACTAAGACAAGATATAATATTAGCACCTAATCCCTGTCCAAGCAAATAAATTTGTTGATGAGGATATTTGCTATTAAATAAATTAATAATTGTTACTAAATCTTTAATATTACTTCCTAATGTTACTTTTTTATTAGCGATTTCATTATGATGATATCGTAAATTAAATCAAACGCTAGAAAATTATACCCAATTTTTTGAAAATAATCAATATAAAACTTAAAATCGGTCGCGTTTAGTTTTCTTAGGTATTGCTTTGAAGAAGTAAAACAATCAGCTAATTATATTATTTAATTACTAAACTAACCCTGCCTTTCCTTGTTATTGTCATTTTTATTCATGATTATTTTACCATGCTGAATTATACTTGTAAGTGCAAGTAAATAAAATTGCAAAAGATTTCATATAAAAATTTCATGATGCTAAGTTTATTTTAGAAAAAGTAAATTTAAGGAGTTTTTATATGGGATACAAACATCTTGGCATAGATGAAAGAATTTATATTGAGAATCAATTGAAATTTAAAGTAAAAATTAGTGAAATAGCTAAAAATCTTAATCGAAGTATTAGTACTATTAATCGAGAAGTTAATAGAAATAAAGATAATAATCATTATTTTTCATTAATTGCACAAAATAAAGCAGAAAATAGAAAACAATTGCATGTTTATTTTCATAAGCCAAATTGTAAAGTTAAGTGCAACTAAATTATTTTTCTAACCAAATATTCGATTGGCGAAAGATAATTTAGTATTTTTCTTGGTCTTTGGTTTAAAGACAATATAAATTTATGAACTGCATTTTTAGTAGTGTTTGAAAAATTAAATTTTTTAGGAAATTTTTCTCTAATTAAACCATTAGTATTTTCATTAGTACCTCTTTGTCAAGGTGAATATGCATCAGCAAAATAAATTTTCACATTTAAATTTTTTTCAAGTTGTTGTCAATTAGCAAATTCTTTACCCCTATCAAATGTTATAGTCTTAACAAGATTATTTGGAAGAATTGATAAATAATGACTAATATTTTTGTTAATAACTTTAGTAGTTCTATTTTCAACTAATATTGCTAAAGTAAATCTTGATGTTCTTTCAACTAAAGTTATTAAACATGATTTACTTTTACCTCGTGATGATACTACAGTATCACCTTCTCAATGGCCAAGAGTTATGCGATTATTAACATTTCGTTCTTTAATGGATTTACCATTAAATTTACCCCGATTTTCTTGAGATTTTCGTTTCTTACCTTTTCTTCTTAAATTTTTACTAGTAACCTTTTCAAGTAATCCAGAATAAATTCAATTGTAAATTGTTTTAAAACTAATAATTCATTCTTGATGAAAATTTTTAATTCTGCCATAAATTTGTTCAGGCGATCAACCTAATAATAATTTTTGTTGTACATATTTTACTAATTCTCTATTTTTAAATTTATGAAAATAAACATGTAATTGTTTTCTATTTTCTGCTTTATTTTGTGCAATTAATGAAAAATAATGATTATTATCTTTATTTCTATTAACTTCTCGATTAATAGTACTAATATTTCGATTAAGATTTTTAGCTATTTCACTAATTTTTACTTTAAATTTCAATTGATTCTCAATATAAATTCTTTCATCTATGCCAAGATGTTTGTATCCCATATAAAAACTCCTTAAATTTACTTTTTCTAAAATAAACTTAGCATCATGAAATTTTTATATGAAATCTTTTGCAATTTTATTTACTTGCACTTACAAGTATAATTCAGCATAAATTTAAAAATAGAGAATTAGTAAAATATGTACAACAAAAATTATTATTAGGTTGATCGCCTGAACAAATTTATGGCAGAATTAAAAATTTTCATCAAGAATGAATTATTAGTTTTAAAACAATTTACAATTGAATTTATTCTGGATTACTTGAAAAGGTTACTAGTAAAAATTTAAGAAGAAAAGGTAAGAAACGAAAATCTCAAGAAAATCGGAGTAAATTTAATGGTAAATCCATTAAAGAACGAAATGTTAATAATCGCATAACTCTTGGCCATTGAGAAGGTGATACTGTAGTATCATCACGAGGTAAAAGTAAATCATGTTTAATAACTTTAGTTGAAAGAACATCAAGATTTACTTTAGCAATATTAGTTGAAAATAGAACTACTAAAGTTATTAACAAAAATATTAGTCATTATTTATCAATTCTTCCAAATAATCTTGTTAAGACTATAACATTTGATAGGGGTAAAGAATTTGCTAATTGACAACAACTTGAAAAAAATTTAAATGTGAAAATTTATTTTGCTGATGCATATTCACCTTGACAAAGAGGTACTAATGAAAATACTAATGGTTTAATTAGAGAAAAATTTCCTAAAAAATTTAATTTTTCAAACACTACTAAAAATGCAGTTCATAAATTTATATTGTCTTTAAACCAAAGACCAAGAAAAATACTAAATTATCTTTCGCCAATCGAATATTTGGTTAGAAAAATAATTTAGTTGCACTTAACTTTACAATTTGGCAAATATATAAATCGTTTGAATAATTATAATCAACATTAAAATATACATTATTATTACTATCAAAAACAATTTTATTTATAATTCCAATTAATCCCTCAATTTTTGTGAGTTGTTTTTTATCTTGTTCTAAAAAATAAGCACCATTATCTGTTCCGACATATAAAATATTATTATTAATTGCAATTATTCTTATATTGCTTTTTATTTTTTCTATTCCAATTGCAGTTGTTTGTCCTTTTTTTAAAAACCACAATTCGTTAGTTGTACTAAAATAAATATTTTGATTTTTATCAAATAAAATGTTATTAACTGACTCTTTTATTTCTTCAATTTTCTCAAAATATTTAATATCTTTATTATTAGATTCTAAATAATCATTTACTAATACTGTTTCTCTTTTATTTCTTTCTAAGTTGTTAGCTTGTAAATTTTTATTTTCTGTTTTTGTTGAAACATTGGCTAATATCATCGGCATTATACTTCCGATTGTACTGATACTTGTTAACATTGATAGTAACTTTTTCACTTATTAAATTCCTTTACTTTTATGTCAATTTTTCCTAATTAATAAATTTATTGAACAATCAATATCCTTTCTCCAAAAATTAATCTAGAGTCTCTTTGCCTTGGAATTTAATTATATATCATTAAATAATAATTTCTATCGTTTTTTCAGGATATTGAATACTAGTTCTAAAAAACATTTATCATTAAAGCAAAAAAATAAGCTAACTAAACTTTATTAAAATTACTATCAAGAAAGGTAATTTATTATGTTAAAAATTAATAATAATAGACTTGGTACATAACTATAACATTTTATGCCGACTAAACTATAAAATTCATTTTTATCTTTGTATTTATCTAACATTTGTATTTCATCTAAAAAATAATTATCAAAATAGTAGATAAAATTAAAGGTTATGTACCAAGTCTAATGTAAAAACCCCAGAAAATAAACATTGATTCAGTTTATTTATAACCCATAAAAATATGCACACCAACAAATGTGAACAACTAGCTAATGAATACGAAAAATTAGATGAATACTTATATAAATATCATTATCGGTTAAAACAAGGTTATAAAGTAGTTCATTTTGCCTCAAGAACAATTATTACAATTTTTGGTGATGTTACTTTTAAACGACGCCGATATAAATATTGAAATCAAAAATCCGGTAAATTTGAATATGTATGTTTACTAGATAAAGAAATTGGTTTATTGCCCAAACAACGCATTTATTTTGATGTCCAATTTAAAGTTTTAAGTCTTTTTGGTGATGGCAAACGCTATCGCGATGTTTTAGATGCTCTAAATCATTGTTATATTTCAAAAGGTAGTATTTCAAATATTTTAAATAAATACGATATTGCCGAATATTTTCAACTCGCAGAAAAAGAAACTAAAACTAGAATTGATGTCAAAAATAAGAATTTATATATTCAACTAGATGAGACATTTTTAGCGACATTAAATCAGAAAGTTAAACAAGACCAAAGAATTCGTTTAGTTACTTTTCACACCGGACATAAAGAAAAAAATTACAAAAATGCTCGTAGAGAATTAGAAAACAAACGAGGTCATTTTCTAATATTAAAAGTTGGTAAACGAATAAATACTATGGATTATCGTGATTTATTAATTAAGGAATTACAAAAATATTATGTAAATATTAATTATGACAAAATAATTGTTTGTGGCGATGGCGCTACTTGAATTAGAGAAATTGCCAATAGTTTTGGTAATGTTAGATATATTTTGGATGGTTATCATGCTATTAAAAAATTAAAACAAACGGCATTTAATATTGTTTTTGAAAATCGTAAAGTAGCACTAAATAGTTGAATTGAATTATATAAAAATGGAAATCATCAAGAATTGGTAAAAAACATTCAAAATGATGCTAAAAATGAATTAAATAAAGATATTAAAACAAATTTAAGGAAGGCTAGTAATTATTTCAAAAACAATAAGCATGGCATTCATCATCAAAATTTAGAATGAAATATCGGTTGTAGCATCGAAAGTGATGTATCACATTTAGTAAAACAACAATTAGGCTATGGAGCGAAAATATATAATTATAAGAATTTAAATAACCTATTACATTTAAGAATGGCAAATTTAAACAAATTAAATGTATTACATTACATTAATGAAAATATTAATTCAGAAATAGAAATCAGAAAAGAAATATATAAAAGTTCATTATGAAATAAATATAATAATAAAAATGATGATAGTTGAATTAATTATAAAGGTAATGCTGTAACAAATAAATATAATAGATTTAAGTAAGTAAAAATATAAAATTAATATATATTAGTGAAAATTTAATAATAATTAATAATTTTTTATTGTGCAAAAATTCAATAATATGATAGAATAGTAATGAATAAAAATGACAATAACAAGAAAGGCAGGGTTAGTTTAGTAATTAAATAATATAATTAGCTGATTGTTTTACTTCTTCAAAGCAATACCTAAGAAAACTAAACGCGACCTTTTTTATTTTTTATTTTTAAAATTGTTAATAAATATGTATAGTAAGTTAAATACAATAAATAAAAATAAAATTAAAGTTGCAAAGATAACAAATACTAAAACCCCATTCATTCCAAAATTTTTATTATGAAGGTTTAAGAAAAAGTAGGGGTATGATAAGTTTTCTTTACCATCTGCTCAGCGCATTTCGCCACGAAGCATAACATAGATAATGTATGTTAATGGATAACTTAAGTATATTCAGATATTTTTTTTAAAATAGTTATTTAATTCAATTTTATTACTGCCAATATTTCAGATGCCATAAATAATCATTAATAAAGGGACAATAATGTGTTGGGCAACGCCATAAATTCAGGCATTTATTCCCATATCTTTAAAAGCGGTGGGCATTAGGACTGTAAGTCAAACAAAAAAAGTTACGGAAATATAACTAGTTATGAAAAGTTTGCTTGTTTGTCCTGTTAAAATATTTTTATCTTCATTTTGATAATTAATTGTTGCTAATAGAAATCATATGGCAACAATGATATTTGATTGCGTAGTAAAAAAAGATAAATACTGAACTGTAAAATCGCCATATAGAAATGGTAAGTCAGATTTAGGTACTCATAATTTTAATACCATTGAATTAATATATGTAGCAATTAAAAATGCTATTGTAAATATGAAAGCAAATATTTTAAAGATTAGTTTTCCTCGTGTTGGTTTCATAAGACCCTCCGTAGATTTTTTTTAATTAAAAATATTATATCAAAATTAGACAACGGATTGTTTTAAAATTTTGCTATTATTGCATTATATTGTTTATTGAATATAATTATAGATAATAAAATTAAAAAAGAAGGGATGTTTTAAAAATGATTAATAATTCTAATTTAAATCAAACTAATATTGGCCCTAATGGATTAATGAAAGCAGGACTAATTATAACGATTATTAGTTCGGGATTTATTTTATTTTTTGCTCTAATTTCATTGGCGTATACTTTAATTGGAGCTGGAGTTGTTGGATTTATTGGTTTTAGTGGATTTATATTTGGCGTATTTTGAATTATTAATGTTATTTTAGTAATTTTGGCAGTGATGGCGATAGTAACTAATAGTTTAGTATTAGTTAAAAAGAGTCAAAATTATATTTTGGCAGGTATTTTTGGAATTTTTTCTGGTTTTATTGGTGGCATTTTAGTTCTTTGTGGTAAATTTGAATCTTTAGCAAGTCCTGAATCTAATATGAATTCTTAGAATATTAAATAGAAATAGTAAACTTTATTTATTTATCTTGGTTTATTGCTTGCAAACTTGCATTATTTTTATTATAATTTATTTTGTTTAAGATTAGTGACAATTTTATTGATTTAAACAACCAATTAAATATAAGTTAGTTTTGCTATTGGACCCTTAGCTCAGTTGGTTAGAGCATCCGGCTCATAACCGGATGGCCGTAGGTTCGAGCCCTACAGGGTCCACCATTATGGTATTATTTTATGGAGGTGTACCCAAGCCTGGTTGAAGGGGGCGGTCTTGAAAACCGCAAGGAGTATAAAAACTCGCAGGGGTTCGAATCCCTTCACCTCCGCCATTAGTAATTATTAACGAAACATATCGCGGGATAGAGCAGTCTGGTAGCTCGTCAGGCTCATAACCTGAAGGTCGGGGGTTCAAATCCTCCTCCCGCAACCAATTGGTCCCGTGGTGTAGTGGTTAACATGCCTCTCTGTCACAGAGGAGATCGAGGGTTCAATTCCCTTCGGGACCGCCAGTTAGTTAGGGTTCGGTAGCTCAGTCGGTAGAGCACTTGATTGAAGCTCAAGGGGTCGGCGGTTCGATTCCGCCACGAACCACCATTAGACTATGAATTAAAATTTAAAAAAGCATTAACTGGTTTTTTTAAAATAGTTGAAGAAACCCAAAATAAATCTAATTTAAGTAGTTTTTGTAATTAATTGCCAAATTGTAAAGTTAAGTGCAACTAAATTATTTTTCTAACCAAATATTCGATTGGCGAAAGATAATTTAGTATTTTTCTTGGTCTTTGGTTTAAAGACAATATAAATTTATGAACTGCATTTTTAGTAGTGTTTGAAAAATTAAATTTTTTAGGAAATTTTTCTCTAATTAAACCATTAGTATTTTCATTAGTACCTCTTTGTCAAGGTGAGTATGCATCAGCAAAATAAATTTTCACATTTAAATTTTTTTCAAGTTGTTGTCAATTAGCAAATTCTTTACCCCTATCAAATGTTATAGTCTTAACAAGATTATTTGGAAGAATTGATAAATAATGACTAATATTTTTGTTAATAACTTTAGTAGTTCTATTTTCAACTAATATTGCTAAAGTAAATCTTGATGTTCTTTCAACTAAAGTTATTAAACATGATTTACTTTTACCTCGTGATGATACTACAGTATCACCTTCTCAATGGCCAAGAGTTATGCGATTATTAACATTTCGTTCTTTAATGGATTTACCATTAAATTTACCCCGATTTTCTTGAGATTTTCGTTTCTTACCTTTTCTTCTTAAATTTTTACTAGTAACCTTTTCAAGTAATCCAGAATAAATTCAATTGTAAATTGTTTTAAAACTAATAATTCATTCTTGATGAAAATTTTTAATTCTGCCATAAATTTGTTCAGGCGATCAACCTAATAATAATTTTTGTTGTACATATTTTACTAATTCTCTATTTTTAAATTTATGAAAATAAACATGTAATTGTTTTCTATTTTCTGCTTTATTTTGTGCAATTAATGAAAAATAATGATTATTATCTTTATTTCTATTAACTTCTCGATTAATAGTACTAATACTTCGATTAAGATTTTTAGCTATTTCACTAATTTTTACTTTAAATTTCAATTGATTCTCAATATAAATTCTTTCATCTATGCCAAGATGTTTGTATCCCATATAAAAACTCCTTAAATTTACTTTTTCTAAAATAAACTTAGCATCATGAAATTTTTATATGAAATCTTTTGCAATTTTATTTACTTGCACTTACAAGTATAATTCAGCAAAATCAAATACACTTATAAATCCAAAATTAGAATTAATTGCCGATTCAGGCTATCAAGGTTTGCAAAATGTTCATAAAAATACATTATTGCCAATTAAAAAGAGTAAAAATAATCCCTTAAATCCAGATAAAAAGGAATATAATAGCTTTTTAAGTAAAGTTAGAATTGCCATTGAACATGTTTTTGCTAGATTAAAAAGATTTAAAATACTAGTTTATCGTTATCGCAATAAGATTAGAAGATTTGGATTACGATTTAACTTAATTTCAGGAATATATAATTTTGAATTAAGCTAGTTATAGTTATGTACCAAGTCTATTGAAATTAGTTACTGACATTATTAGTAAAGGGAGAATTGAAGATAATGGTTAAACATTATATTTTGGGTTTATTAACTTGAAGAACAATATATAAAGTTATTGCTATTAGTTTATGTATTGTTGTTTTGGTAATTGGTTATTTGATAGCTTTATTTGATTATCAAGGAACAGCTTTTGATGAAACCCCTGCTAATGGTCGGAGTGGTAATTATTTAAGTTTTTTTGTGGTGCAAGTAAATATTTTAATTTTAGCATATTTTGTTAATGCGTTAGTCTTTTATCGTAATGAAGGATTAACAAGGTGAACTAAACCAACGGCCAAGATTGCTTTTTCTGTTTATGCATCATTTACTTTATTAGTTTATTGAATAATTATTTTTCCATGAGTATTAATATCTACACCGTATACTATTAAAGGTTGACATTGAATTATTATTGCGTTTCAAAATGGTATTATTCCTTTACTGTTAATTATTTACATTGTGATTATTAGTTATGAAGATATAATCTATTCAAGAAATTTTTTTCGTTGAAAGTTATGAATTATTATTTTATATCCCTTAATTTATTTAATGTTTATTTTAGTTCGGGGCGCATTACGCTTATTAGATCATAATAAACACCCAGATTTATTTACTACTAATGGTAAAATTGATTGGATTAAGATTTATAATTATCCATTTCTTTCATATAATCAAGAAGTTTCTTTTATTAATTTTGATGGTATATTTACTTTTATTTTCTTTATGATTATTTTTACTATTTTATTATTATTTTTAGTATGATTTTATGTGTATATTTTTAATTATCGTTATGATATGAAACATAAAAGAAAAAGGAGATAAAAATGAAAAATTATCGTAAAATTATTAATTATTTATATCTAGGAGATTATCAGTCAAAACCAGCATTTTGTGAATTTATCGTTAGTGCTGCGAGTGATTTTTTTGCTCAAAAAATCCCTAATCTTGATGACCAATCAGAACAAGTATATTTAAGCGATGATAAAAAAGAATTATATTTAAATTTGTTAGATTATCCAGAAATTGGTACCTTAGACAAAAAAGTTTTAAAAGCAGGTTTAAATTTTATTGATGAACATCTTAAACAGGAAAAAAATGTTTTCGTTCATTGTGTTTGAGGAGTTAATCGTAGTGCTTCATTAGTCTTTATTTATTTAGTTATTAATAACCATTTATCACAAGATAACTTTCATAGTGCTTGAAAACAATTTAAAAAAAATTATTCTCGTGCTAATCCGAACCCAGCTTATTGACATTATTTGAATCATGAGTTTCCTTATAATGATTTAAAAAATAAGTAAAATCTTTTTTAGTAATTAAGGAGAACATAATGGAAAAAATTAAAGGCTATTTAAAAACAATTGTTTTTGAAACTAATGGTTTTATAATTTGTAAGTTTTTGTTACATAATAGTATTAATCGTTATATTTTTGTTAAAGGTTATTTATTTAATTTACAACCTGAGCAGTTATATGAATTACAAGGGCAATTTGTTAGTCATCCAAAGTATGGTAAACAATTTCAAGTTGAACAATATGAAACAGTAATTATTGAAGACAATGAATATTTAGTGAAGTATTTGTCGTCACCATTATTTCCGACAATTGGTAAAACTACAGCTCAAAAGATTATTGATTGTTTACAAGATGATGTTTTAAATAAGATTTATTGTGATGCTAAGATTTTATTTAATATTGGTATTAAAAAAAATCAGGCACAAATTATTTATGAACAAATTAAAAAACAAAAAAATGATCATCAATTAACACAATGATTTTCACGAGCTCAGTTATCTTTTGATTTATTGCATAAGTTACAAGCCCAATATGGAGAAAAACTTTTAGAATTAATAAAAGTTAATCCTTATGTGTTAAGTGATCAATGTGAATTTTGAACTTTTCATAAAGCTGACCAACTCGCTAGAGTGTTAGAAATTAATCTTGATAATGTTTCGCGTTTAGTATATGCATTAAGATATATTATTCGTCAAGAGTCCTTTAAGACAGGACATAGTTATTTTTCAGTTAATATAATTTTAAAACAACTTATGAAGTATAGTATTTTAGATGAAAAATTAATTAATCAAGTAGTAATGCAAGCTATTAATGAAAATAAAATTATCGTTGATAATAATAATTTTTATGATATAGAAATTTATTATAGTGAAATTTTTATTGCTAAATATTTAAATCAATTACAAAAATTAGATAATAATATTAATGATGCTGTTATTATTCAAGATATTCATATTATTGAACAAGAAAATAATATTAGTTATAATAACGAACAACAATTAGCATTATTAAAATTTAGTCAAAAAAATTTAACCATTATTAATGGTGGACCGGGGACAGGAAAAACAACTTTAATTAAAGGAATTATTGCTTTATATCAAAAACATTATCCTCATAATACCGTTGCGATTTGTGCACCCACAGGAAGAGCCGCTAAACGATTAAAGGAGCAAACTAATGTTGAAGCAATAACAATTCATAAATTATTAAAATGAGATTTGCATCACAATAAATTTAATCATAATGAAACTGAACCATTAAATTTTGATTTAATTGTTGTTGATGAGATGAGTATGGTTGATACAATTTTATTTAATAATTTATTAGTTGCTAGCCCTAATTTACATAAATTAGTTTTAGTTGGTGATAACAATCAATTAACTTCTGTTGGTAGTGGCAATGTTTTAGGAGATTTATTACAAGTATCACATTTAAATATTATTAGTTTACAGAAAGTCTATCGTCAACTTGAAAAATCAGAAATTATTAATTTAGCATATCAAATGCAACAAAATAATTTTAGTTATGAATTTACTAATAGTAATGAAGTTCAATTTATTGAATATTATCAAATCCAGCAACTTTTAGAAAATTTGGCAAAGATATTTTTACAATTAGTTAATGAAAGCAATATCTTTGAAGTTCAGGTTCTTGCTTCAATGTATAATGGTCGTTGTGGCATTAATGCAATTAATGAAATATTGCAAGAAGCCTATAATCCTTTTTGTAAAGATAAAATGCAAATTAAAATTGCAACAACTATTTTTCGTGTTGGTGATAAAGTAATGCAAACTAAAAATGATAGTGAAAAAGATATTTATAATGGTGATATTGGGATTATTGATAACATTATTACTAATGAACAAAATAAACAAGTTATTATTGTTCGTTATGAGCAAAGAATTATTGAATATCAGCATCAGGAGTTGAATAATCTTATTTTAGCTTATGCTATTTCTGTTCATAAATCACAAGGTAGTGAATATCCGTTTGTAATAATGATTATTGACAATAGTGCAACATATATGTTAAAAAGAAATCTTATTTATACGGCGATTACTCGCTGTCAAAAGAAATTATATCTTTTAGGTCAAAAAAATATTTTTATTAAAGCTGTTAATTCATTAGAAAAACCACGAATTACAACATTAGTTAAAAGATTAATGGAAAATAAAATAATCTATAGTGGTAAAATATCATCATAAATGACATCATCTAATAAGTGAAAAGTGAGGGATATTATGAAAAAGAATGTATCGCTAATAGTTATCTTTTTTTGATTAATACAAGTTCTTAATATTATTAGTGCTTGTTCTTTAAGTGTTAAAGATTTAAGCACTTTAAATAGTTTACAAGCAATTATTTATCAATCAAATAATCAATATAATAAACTACAACAAGAGATTATTAAAGAAGAACAATTTATTAAGCGCCCCCTTTCTACTAAGGCAAAATTTAAATATTTTGCTGATAGTGAAGCACCTAATGATATTAGTAGTAATTTACAAGTGAAAGGGGATATATGAGTAACTATTTCTGTTGGGAATGATGAAAAGTATGGAACTGGTACTAGTAAACCATTACTAATGAGTCTTATTAGTCCGTTTACTGAAATTGCTAATTTTGGAAGTCCAGCGCAAACAATTCCAACTTTTAGTTATAGTAATGGTAGTTTTTATGTATTTTTACATAACAGAATTCTAAAAGGTGACCAAAGTGGTAACTTTCAAGAGTTAGGAACAATTCCTACTTCTGATACTTTTTGAAGTGCATTAGTATATAATGATAATATTTATATGGGAACAATAACCAAAAAACTTTTTAAAGGTAATAAAAATGGTAACTTTCAAGAGTTAACCAATTGAACTGGTGGAATGATTTGAAGTCTTGCTGTTCATAATAATAATTTTTATTTAGGTACTGATAAGGGGAAAGTTTTTTTAGTAAAAGATTCTAATACTTTTGAAGAAATATTTAGTGTGCCTGATAGTGGTGCTAAAATTATCAGAATAGGTTCTTTTAATAATAGTTTATATGTTGGTGTAAATTATGGAATAAGTAGCAGTAAACTCTTTAAAGAAAGCACAGTTGGTAATTTTACTGAATTAAGTAATTTTGATAAAAACATTAATGATATGATTTTTGTTAATAACAATATCTATATTGCTCTCCAAAATGGTGAAGTTTTGAAAAGTGACAGTACTGGTAATTTTAATCTTTTTTTTAACTTGCTCGCGGGAATTAGAAATTTAGTATTTTATGCTGAATTATACTTGTAAGTGCAAGTAAATAAAATTGCAAAAGATTTCATATAAAAATTTCATGATGCTAAGTTTATTTTAGAAAAAGTAAATTTAAGGAGTTTTTATATGGGATACAAACATCTTGGCATAGATGAAAGAATTTATATTGAGAATCAATTGAAATTTAAAGTAAAAATTAGTGAAATAGCTAAAAATCTTAATCGAAGTATTAGTACTATTAATCGAGAAGTTAATAGAAATAAAGATAATAATCATTATTTTTCATTAATTGCACAAAATAAAGCAGAAAATAGAAAACAATTACATGTTTATTTTCATAAATTTAAAAATAGAGAATTAGTAAAATATGTACAACAAAAATTATTATTAGGTTGATCGCCTGAACAAATTTATGGCAGAATTAAAAATTTTCATCAAGAATGAATTATTAGTTTTAAAACAATTTACAATTGAATTTATTCTGGATTACTTGAAAAGGTTACTAGTAAAAATTTAAGAAGAAAAGGTAAGAAACGAAAATCTCAAGAAAATCGGGGTAAATTTAATGGTAAATCCATTAAAGAACGAAATGTTAATAATCGCATAACTCTTGGCCATTGAGAAGGTGATACTGTAGTATCATCACGAGGTAAAAGTAAATCATGTTTAATAACTTTAGTTGAAAGAACATCAAGATTTACTTTAGCAATATTAGTTGAAAATAGAACTACTAAAGTTATTAACAAAAATATTAGTCATTATTTATCAATTCTTCCAAATAATCTTGTTAAGACTATAACATTTGATAGGGGTAAAGAATTTGCTAATTGACAACAACTTGAAAAAAATTTAAATGTGAAAATTTATTTTGCTGATGCATATTCACCTTGACAAAGAGGTACTAATGAAAATACTAATGGTTTAATATAGAGAAAAATTTCCTAAAAAATTTAATTTTTCAAACACTACTAAAAATGCAGTTCATAAATTTATATTGTCTTTAAACCAAAGACCAAGAAAAATACTAAATTATCTTTCGCCAATCGAATATTTGGTTAGAAAAATAATTTAGTTGCACTTAACTTTACAATTTGGCATAAATTTAAAAATAGAGAATTAGTAAAATATGTACAACAAAAATTATTATTAGGTTGATCGCCTGAACAAATTTATGGCAGAATTAAAAATTTTCATCAAGAATGAATTATTAGTTTTAAAACAATTTACAATTGAATTTATTCTGGATTACTTGAAAAGGTTACTAGTAAAAATTTAAGAAGAAAAGGTAAGAAACGAAAATCTCAAGAAAATCGGGGTAAATTTAATGGTAAATCCATTAAAGAACGAAATGTTAATAATCGCATAACTCTTGGCCATTGAGAAGGTGATACTGTAGTATCATCACGAGGTAAAAGTAAATCATGTTTAATAACTTTAGTTGAAAGAACATCAAGATTTACTTTAGCAATATTAGTTGAAAATAGAACTACTAAAGTTATTAACAAAAATATTAGTCATTATTTATCAATTCTTCCAAATAATCTTGTTAAGACTATAACATTTGATAGGGGTAAAGAATTTGCTAATTGACAACAACTTGAAAAAAATTTAAATGTGAAAATTTATTTTGCTGATGCATATTCACCTTGACAAAGAGGTACTAATGAAAATACTAATGGTTTAATTAGAGAAAAATTTCCTAAAAAATTTAATTTTTCAAACACTACTAAAAATGCAGTTCATAAATTTATATTGTCTTTAAACCAAAGACCAAGAAAAATACTAAATTATCTTTCGCCAATCGAATATTTGGTTAGAAAAATAATTTAGTTGCACTTAACTTTACAATTTGGCAAGAATTAAAAAAAACTAAAATTATTATTTTCTGGTAAGAAAAGGCAACATTCATTAAAATCACAAATAATTATTGATTTATTTAACAATAAAATTATTTCAGTAGATTTTTGTTATGGCAGTATTCATGATTATAAGTTATTTTTAAAATCAAATACACTTATAAATCCAAAATTAGAATTAATTGCCGATTCAGGCTATCAAGGTTTGCAAAATGTTCATAAAAATACATTATTGCCAATTAAAAAGAGTAAAAATAATCCCTTAAATCCAGATAAAAAGGAATATAATAGCTTTTTAAGTAAAGTTAGAATTGCCATTGAACATGTTTTTGCTAGATTAAAAAGATTTAAAATACTAGTTTATCGTTATCGCAATAAGATTAGAAGATTTGGATTACGATTTAACTTAATTTCAGGAATATATAATTTTGAATTAAGCTAGTTATAGTTATGTACCAAGTCTAATGTAATACATTTAATTTGTTTAAATTTGCCATTCTTAAATGTAATAGATTATTTAAATTTTTATGATTATATATTTTCGCCCCATATCCTAATTGTTGTTTTACCAAATGTGATACATCACTTTCAATGCTACAACCGATATTTCATTCTAAATTTTGATGATGAATACCATGCTTGTTGTTTTCGAAATAATTACTCGCCCTCCTTAAATTTTTTTTAATGTCTTTATTTAATTCATTTTTAGCACCATTGCGAATGTTTTTGATTAATTCTTGATGATTACCATTTTTATATAATTCAATTCAACTATTTAGTGTTACTTTGCGATTTTCAAAAATAATATTAAATGCCGTTTGTTTTAATTTTTTAATAGCGTGATACCCATCTAAAATATATCTAACATTACCAAAACTATTGGCAATTTCTCTAATTCAAGTAGCGCCATCGCCACAAACAATTATTTTGTCATAATTAATATTCACATAATGTTTTTGTAATTCTCTAATTAATAAGTCACGATAATCCATCGTATTTATTCGTTTACCAACTTTTAACATTAGAAAATGACCTCGTTTGTTTTCTAATTCTCTACGAGCATTGTTGTCGTTTTTTTCTTTAGACTTGGTACATAACCTTTAATTTTATCTACTATTTTGATAATTATTTTTTAGATGAAATACAAATGTTAGATAAATACAAAGATAAAAATGAATTTTATAGTTTAGTCGGCATAAAATGTTATAGTTATGTACCAAGTCTTTTATGTCCGGTGTGAAAAGTAACTAAACGAATTCTTTGGTCTTGTTTAACTTTATGGTCTAATGTCGCTAAAAATGTCTCATCTAGTTGAATATATAAATCCTTACTTTTGACATCAATTCTATTTTTAGTTTCTTTTTCTGCTAGTTGAAAATATTCGGCAATATCGTATTTATTTAAAATATTTGAAATACTAGCTTTTGAAATATAACAATGATTTAGAGCGTCTAAAACATCGCGATACCGCTTACCATCACCCAGAAGACTTAAAACTTTAAATTGGACATCAAAATAAATGCGTTGTTTGGGTAATAGACCAATTTCTTTGTCTAACAAACATACATATTCAAATTTACCTGATTTTTTATTTCAATAGACTTGGTACATAACTATAACATTTTATGCCGACTAAACTATAAAATTCATTTTTATCTTTGTATTTATCTAACATTTGTATTTCATCTAAAAAATAATTATCAAAATAGTAGATAAAATTAAAGGTTATGTACCAAGTCTATTGTGTTATTTGCCAGTTTCATTGGGATTCTCTTTCTTCCGATTAAGTGTTTATTTCAATAGACTTGGTACATAACTATAACTAGCTTAATTCAAAATTATATATTCCTGAAATTAAGTTAAATCGTAATCCAAATCTTCTAATCTTATTGCGATAACGATAAACTAGTATTTTAAATCTTTTTAATCTAGCAAAAACATGTTCAATGGCAATTCTAACTTTACTTAAAAAGCTATTATATTCCTTTTTATCTGGATTTAAGGGATTATTTTTACTCTTTTTAATTGGCAATAATGTATTTTTATGAACATTTTGCAAACCTTGATAGCCTGAATCGGCAATTAATTCTAATTTTGGATTTATAAGTGTATTTGATTTTAAAAATAACTTATAATCATGAATACTGCCATAACAAAAATCTACTGAAATAATTTTATTGTTAAATAAATCAATAATTATTTGCGATTTTAATGAATGTTGCCTTTTCTTACCAGAAAATAATAATTTTAGTTTTTTTTAATTCTTTCAATTGGAATTTCTGTAGCATCAATTGCTAATAAATTATTATTAGTAACTTTATGTTCCAATAATATCTTTTTGCCAGGTATATGAAAGTGACTATTTTTTATTAGAGTATTTTCAACTCAAAAGATATTACGAATACAACTAACATGACTAATATTATATTTTTTTGCAATAATACGATATGTACTATATTCTTTTCAGTATTCTAAAGTCATAAGTAATCTTTGCTCTATTGATAATTTATTTGGTCTACCACCAATTTGTTTTTGTTTAGCTTTAGCTTCTTTTAAAATTTCTACCATTTTCATGAAAGTTTTATATTTTATGCCTATTAGACTATAAAATTCATTTTCGTCTTTGTATTTATCTAACATTTGTACTTCACCTAGTAAATAATATTATCAAAATAGTAGATAAAATTAAAGGTTATGTACCAAGTCTAATGTTTCTAGTTGTTTGAAAAGATTTAAATTGAGAACAAATTAAACAAACTTTCTGAGATTTGTTTATCCAAATTACAACTATTCCAGCTCATATTACTGGTGGTAAAGAAATTAATTTAACTGAAGAACCGCTTTGACTTTTAACAACCAACATCGCTTTTTGATTACTAACAACAGTTATTATCTTATTTATGTTGATTTTATTTTATAAAGCTGAATTATACTTGTAAGTGCAAGTAAATAAAATTGCAAAAGATTTCATATAAAAATTTCATGATGCTAAGTTTATTTTAGAAAAAGTAAATTTAAGGAGTTTTTATATGGGATACAAACATCTTGGCATAGATGAAAGAATTTATATTGAGAATCAATTGAAATTTAAAGTAAAAATTAGTGAAATAGCTAAAAATCTTAATCGAAGTATTAGTACTATTAATCGAGAAGTTAATAGAAATAAAGATAATAATCATTATTTTTCATTAATTGCACAAAATAAAGCAGAAAATAGAAAACAATTACATGTTTATTTTCATAAATTTAAAAATAGAGAATTAGTAAAATATGTACAACAAAAATTATTATTAGGTTGATCGCCTGAACAAATTTATGGCAGAATTAAAAATTTTCATCAAGAATGAATTATTAGTTTTAAAACAATTTACAATTGAATTTATTCTGGATTACTTGAAAAGGTTACTAGTAAAAATTTAAGAAGAAAAGGTAAGAAACGAAAATCTCAAGAAAATCGGGGTAAATTTAATGGTAAATCCATTAAAGAACGAAATGTTAATAATCGCATAACTCTTGGCCATTGAGAAGGTGATACTGTAGTATCATCACGAGGTAAAAGTAAATCATGTTTAATAACTTTAGTTGAAAGAACATCAAGATTTACTTTAGCAATATTAGTTGAAAATAGAACTACTAAAGTTATTAACAAAAATATTAGTCATTATTTATCAATTCTTCCAAATAATCTTGTTAAGACTATAACATTTGATAGGGGTAAAGAATTTGCTAATTGACAACAACTTGAAAAAAATTTAAATGTGAAAATTTATTTTGCTGATGCATATTCACCTTGACAAAGAGGTACTAATGAAAATACTAATGGTTTAATTAGAGAAAAATTTCCTAAAAAATTTAATTTTTCAAACACTACTAAAAATGCAGTTCATAAATTTATATTGTCTTTAAACCAAAGACCAAGAAAAATACTAAATTATCTTTCGCCAATCGAATATTTGGTTAGAAAAATAATTTAGTTGCACTTAACTTTACAATTTGGCAAATAATAATAATCGGATTATTTTTAAACAACTTGTGTATCAAGGAACAATTAATCAAATTTCGATTGATCCAAAAGATATATATTACCTCGTTTTAAAAAATCATGCCCAAAAAATTATTTGTGCTCATAATCACCCTAATAATGATAGTTTGCCTAGTAAACATGATATAGAAACCACAAATTCTTTAATTTATATTGCTAAAGTTTTAAAAATTGAATTTGTTGATCACATCATTATTAGTAAAAATAATTTTTATAGTATTTTATTGCAAACTAAATTTGCCATATAAAAACTGCCATTATATGGCAGTTTAAAAAATTATTTTATTAGTTCTAAGGTTTTTTTTGATTACGACGCATCGCATTCATCACAGCTTTAATTTGTGATTCGGAAGGTTTTCTTCCCATTTGCATATACATTGCTCGAATCATTTTTTCATTAACTGGTGGATTATCTCTTAATTGCTTTTCAAACATCTTTTTAGATATTAAAAATGCTAATAACCCTCCTATTACTAAACCGCCAACAAGACCAATTAACAATCCTGCTCATCAAGGCATTTTATCTTTTCTCCTTTATATTATCTTTTTGTAATAATTGTTTAACTTGTAATACAATATTATCAACAGCAAATCCTAATTCATTCATTATATCTTGCATTGGTGCTGATATTCCAAATCTGTCAATGCCAAAAGTTATCCCATTATCAACATATTTATGTCATCCTCAAGTTGAAGCCATTTCTAAACTTATCTTTTTAACAGTCTGCGGAAGCACTTCTAACTTATAAGTCACATCTTGACAATCAAAAACAGTTGTTGAAGGCATAGAAACAACACGAATAGTATTAATATTTTCTTTTTGTAATTGTTGCTGAACTTTTAATGCTAATTGCACTTCACTACCAGTAGCAATAATTATTAATTCTAATTGTGATTTTTCAGGACTAATAATATATCCGCCTTTTAATGCTTTATTAACATCACTAGAAATAATTTGCGGTAAATTTTGTCGCGAAACTAAAATTGCTGTTGGCTTATCTTTACTATTCAATGCACAAATATAACTAGCAATCGTTTCTTTCATATCACAAGGACGAAAAACATTTAAGTTAGGTAATGCTCTTAACATTGAAATTTGTTCTACCGGTTGATGGGTTGGTCCATCTTCACCAACAGCAATTGAATCGTGACTAAAAACAAAAATATTAGGAATTTCCATTAATGAAGCTAAACGAATTGCAGGTTTCATATAATCACTAAAAATTAAAAAAGTAGCAACAAATGAGCGAACAGTTTTTTGTAATAGCATCCCATTACTAATAGCACCCATTCCAAATTCACGAACGCCAAACATAATATTACGACCTTGTAAATTATTAGATGCAAAATATCCATCACTTCCTAAAACTTTTGTTGATGATGATAAATCAGCACTACCACCAATAAATAATGGCAATTTTTTACTAATAGTTTTTAATACTATTGATGAACAATCTCTTGTTGCCATATCTTGTTCAATTAAAATATCTTGAAAATCATTAGCAGTAAAATTATAGTTATGATATAAAGTATCATTAATTTCCTTATATTCAGTAACATATTTATTAGCATATTCAGTTCACATTTGATTTCAAATTTGTTGTTGTTGTTGACCTCTTTGTGCAACTCTAACTTTAAAATCATTTTTCACATCATCAGGAACAAAAAATGGTTCATAATCTCACTTTAAATTTTCTTTTAGCTTAATAATATCATCACCTAAAGGGGCACCGTGAACACTGCTAGTTCCTGCTTTTGAAGCGCCAACACCAATAATAGTTTTAATTTCAATTAAAGTTGGCTTTTCAGTTTCCGCTTTAGCTTGTCTTATTGCTTGACTAATTGCTTTAAAGTCACTACCCGCAGTAACTAAAATATAATTTCAATTAGCACTTAAAAAACGCTGTTTTGTATTTTCACTTTGTGATAAACTTACTGGACCATCTAATTGAATATCATTAGAGTCATATAAAACAATTAAATTACTTAATTTTAAATGACCTGCTAAACTAATAGCTTCTTGACTTATGCCTTCTTGTAAATCACCATCACTACAAATAATATAAGTATGATAGTCAAAAATATTAAAATCAGGTTTATTATATTTATGTGCCAGAAAAGTTCTTACTAAATCACAACCAACACCCATTGCTAATCCTTGTCCTAATGGTCCCGTTGTTGCTTCAACACCAGGTGTTAAATTTCTTTCTGGATGTCCAGGAGTAATTGAATCTAATTGCCGAAAATTTTTAACTTCATCAATACTAATATCATAACCACTTAAATGTAATAACGCATACAATAATGCTGAGCCATGTCCAGCTGATAAAATAAAACGATCACGATTAATTCATTGGGGATCTTGCGGATTACAATATAAATGTTCACTAAATAGTGCATAACTCATTGGTGCTGCTCCTAAAACAATTCCCGGATGCCCTGAATTAGCTTGATTGACAGCTTCAACACCTAACATCTTAATAGTATTAATTGACTGCTCACGATTATAATTATCGTTTTCATTTTGAAATTGGTTTTGTGACATATTATTCCTCCTTGTTACTTTTCACCATACTTATTTTAATATATTTTCCATAAAATACCTATATTTTACTAACTATTTACCACATTTAACCCTAAAATGTCCAATTGTTCTTGTTTAACAACACTAGGAGCATGCGTTAACATATCACTACCCTTAGTATTTTTAGGAAAAGCAATCACATCACGAATACTATGACTATTACTTAATAACATTATTAAACGATCTAATCCCAAAGCAATACCACCATGAATTGGTGCTCCATAGGATAAAGCATTCAAAAGAAAACCAAATTTTTCTTTTTGTTCTTCAACAGAAACTTGTAAAAACTCTAACATTTTTTGTTGCATTTCAAGACTATGAATTCGCATTGAACCACCACCAACTTCATAACCATTCAATACTAAATCATAAGCCTGAGATTTGACTAACATTGGATTACTAGTAAAATCAATTTCATCTTTAATATTAGGGCGCGTAAAAGGATGATGGGCAGCAACAAATTTTTTACTTTCATTATCATAAGCAAATAATGGTCAATTTACAACTCATAAAAATTGATAATCTTCATTAGTAAAAAGATTTAATTGTTTAGCAATAGCCTGTCTTATGGCTCCCATTGTATTGCAAGCCAATTCATAATCATTTGTAATCATTAAAACGGTTGCTTGATTACTAATTGCTAAATGATTAATGATAGCTTCAGCATTATTAGATAATAACTCTGACCCAATAACTTTATTGTCATAAGTAATATATTCCAACTGTCCCGCCTGATATTGACTAACAATAACTTTTAGGTCTGCTAATTGTAAATCAGTTAATAACTGAGAAACAACAATTGCTTTAGTAGTTTTCTTTTTACTACTAGTATTCATTAAACTAAGGTCAATAAGTTTTAAATCATATCGTAAATCTGGTTTATCACTACCATATAAATCAATTGCTACTTCATAATCTAATTGTAAAAAAGGTATTTTTAGATTAATGATTTTAGTTTTTAACATTATTTCCTGCATCATTTGCTCTAAAAGAGTAATAATATCCTTTTGTTCAATAAAACTCATTTCTAAATCTAATTGACTAAATTCTGGTTGGCGATCACTTCTTAAATCTTCATCACGAAAACAACGAGCAATTTGATAGTAGCGATCATAACCACCAACCATTAATAATTGCTTAAATATTTGCGGTGACTGTGGTAACGCATAAAAATGTCCTTTTTGATTTCTTGCCGGAACTAAATAGTCTCTTGCCCCTTCGGGAGTTGTGCTTGCTAAAATTGGCGTTTCAATTTCTAAAAAATTATTATTATTTAAAAAATTACGCATTATTTGCATAACTTGATGACGCAAAATTATTTTATCTTGCATTACTTGTCTTCGTAAATCTAAAAACCGATATTCTAAACGCGTTTCCTCTAAACTTTCATTATCTAATGGTGATACTTGTGATTTATTTATTAACTCTAAATTAGTACAAATAATTTCAATATTTCCTGTTGATAAATTATTATTTTTAGATTTACGAAGCACTACCGTACCATCAACTTTAATAACATCATCAGTGCTTAAACTTTTAGCGAGAATATAGTTAGGATTTTCACTATTAATTATAATTTGCGTCATTCCATAACGATCGCGTAAATCTAAAAATATTAAATTATTAAGTTTACGAATTGTATGAACTCAACCACAAAGGTTAACTTCTAAATTAACATTTTCTTCTCTTAATTCACCACAATTATGACTTCTCATTATTTATCTCCCTTATTTGCATTCAAATAATTAATTAATTCATTAATACTAATCTTTTCTTCTACCTTAGTTTCCTGATTTTTAATAGTTAAATTACTCTCTTTAACTTCGCTATCACCAATAATAATAACAAAACGACAATCTAATTTAGAAACAACATTAAACTGAGCCTTAATATTCCTTTGTTCATAATCCATATCACTAATAAAATTATTACTTCTTAAAGTTAATAATACATTAGTTGCTAATTCATAACCAGTAGCGGTTAAAGCAATAATGTATACATCAACCAATGGAAGCATTTTTTTAATAAAGTCTGAATGATTTTCAGTAGCATTAAGTAATCTTTCAATTCCGATTGCAAAACCAATTGCTGGAACTGATTTTTGATTTTTTGATAATTCCTCAACTAAATTATCATAACGACCACCACCAATTAATGTATTCTGTCCTTCAACACCCTTCTCTAAACTAATAATTTCAAAAACAGTATCATTATAATAGTCTAAACCGCGAACTAATTTACTATCAATCTCATATTTAACTTTTAAATTATCCAATAACTTTATTAACCTTGTAAAATATTCTTTTTCTTCAACAGAATAAGTTTCACTAATTATTGGTAAATTTTTAATATTTTGATCAATTTTACAATCTAATACTCGCAAGGTATTTTTAGTAATTCTTCTTTGACAATCCTCACATAATGTTGTGCTCATATCTTGTAAAAATGTTTTTAAAATTTGTTGATATTTATTTTGGGTTGCTTTTGCTCCTAAAAAATTTATTTTAAGAATAATATTATTAATCTTTAACGATTTAACAATATCCATTGCTAAACAAATAATTTCAGCATCTAAATAAATAGTTTTTTTACCAAAAACTTCCACACCAAATTGCGTAAATTGTCTTTGACGCCCTCGTTGTGGTCGCTCATAGCGAAACATATGTCCATAGTAAAATAATTTTAAAGGTAATCCTAAAACATCAACTAATTTATTTTCAATTACTGCTCTAACAATTGGCGCTGTATTTTCAGGACGAAGTGCTAATTCACGACCTTTTTTATCTTGAAAGTTAAACATTTCTTTACTAACAATATCGCTATTAACACCAACAGTTCTTTGAAATAATTCATACTGTTCAAATATCGGCGTACTAATTTCTTCATAATTATATTTTTTAACAATATCTCGTAAAATTTGTTGTAATTGATATCGTTGTTTACTTTGGATTGGTAAAATATCATTAGTACCTCTGGGGGCTTTATATTCCATACATTTCTCTCCTTAGACTTACTTTCACTACTAATTTTACTAGTTATTTACAAAAATTAAAAATTTTTCAATAAAAACTTCTTGTTGTTGTCTTAACTACAAGAAGTCTTTTAAAATTACAATAATTTTTTTAAAGAATCCTCAATTTTAGCAATTAATATTTCTTGTAAATTCTCTTTAACGCTTTTTAATTTCTCATTAGAGTTTTGAATTTGTTGAATATGCTTTTCAAACTTAATAAACTCTTGCATCGCTTTACCAATTAAAGAACTAAATTCATCTTGTAATCAATTATTAAAGCGTTCTTTAAATTCCTGATCATTTTTATTAGTTGAAGATTGTAATGATAAAGCAAATTCTTTTTTAATTAAAATTTTTAAAATATTAACAATTAATGCAATAACTTCAAGGTCAGTATTAATAATAAAAATATCACGATATTTTGAAGAACGACTAAATGGTGCTTTAGCATAAGTTCAAACAATAATGCCAAACTTAGCATTTCATTCTTTTAATTCAATTGCTAATTTTTCCTCTCATTTACTATCTAATTTTTCTTGATTTTTTAACTCAAATAAGATATTACCAACTACTTTATTATCCTCTTCATCATTCAAAACTCCTAACCTAAAATCAGGTTTTTTACCATTAATGGTTTTAGTTGTTTTTTCAAAATGGTCATTTGGAAAAAACGATGGCATTTTACCTGCAAAATCATTTTCTAAATTAGCTCCTAAAATTCCTGTTCTAATATTTCGTCCTTGTTCTAATTTAAGTTTTAATTCAGTTGTTTCATCAATTAACTTATTAATTTCTTCTTGTTTAGAATTAATAATTTCAGTTTCTTTTTTTGCTACTAATTCTTGGACCTTAGCATCATTAGTTTTAACTAACATATCTAATTGATGATTTTTCTCTTGTAAATCATTAATATTTTT
Source organism: Spiroplasma endosymbiont of Tipula paludosa (assembly GCF_964264785.1). NCBI lineage: Bacteria > Bacillati > Mycoplasmatota > Mollicutes > Entomoplasmatales > Spiroplasmataceae > Spiroplasma > Spiroplasma endosymbiont of Tipula paludosa. The sequence continues at coordinate 568,598 of NZ_OZ183484.1, read as the reverse complement.
CTGATAGTCTTTATTTAAAGTATCCAACTTATTTTGTTGTAAATTACTTCACTCTTTTTCTTTTTCAGCCAAAATAACCTTAATATCTGCTTCCTTTGTTTTCTTTTCGGTTTCTAAAATACTAATTTTATCCTTTAATAAATCAATTTCTTGTTGTTTATTTTTAGTAATTTCAAGTTCTTTTTCTGTAAACAATTTTTCTCGTTGAGATGCATTAGTTTTTTCTTTAATATCTAAATCTTTTATTTTAGAATTTAACTCATCAATTATCTTTTGATAATTATCTTTAATATCAGCAATTTCTTTTTGTTTTTGTTTTTCAATATTGCTTTTTTCTTTCAAAATAGAAACTTCAATATCAGCCTTTTTTGTTTCTTCTTGGGATTTTAAATTGCTCTTAGCATCATTTAATTGTTGGTTTAAACCATCTAAAATTTGTTGATGGGCTTCTTTTATTTTATGCAATTCATTATCGTGTTGCTTATTTCACTCATTTTCTTTTTCATTTACTACACTAGTAATTTCTATTGCTTTTTGTTTTTGAAAATCAGCATCTAATTGATTTTTTAACTTATCACAATATTCTTGCTCCTTACGATTAAAAAATTGTTGTAAATATGATACTGCTTGATGACTCTTTTCAAAATCCTTTTCGGTAATTTCTTGATGACAATGTGGACATTGAATTATAAATGACATTAGTTAAATCCTTTCTTTTTTTAATTTTATAAATTAATATTATCATTAACAATCTGATATAAATTTCTATTCTAGATTATTTTCTAAACATTTTATATTAATTTTAAAAAAATAAAATGTCTCCTTCTATAAATAAAAAAGACATTAATTAAATAGTAATATTTTCAAACTACTTCATTTCAATCGCAAGTATTAATAAAAACTACTAGATATTTTAAAAATAACAATATTAATCTTTTGTTGATTCATTAACTATCATAAATTTTAATATAAGTGCTTTCTAAATGTTTTACTACTAGAGCTTGTCCTGATATTATCTTCCTGATTCATAATGAGTTCCCTGAGAAATAAATAGTAAGGTTTCAGCAATATTAACTAAATGATCACCAGCTCGCTCTAAATATTTTAATTGTTGCATAATTCCTGTATAAATTCATATTTTATCTTCAGTAACATTATCTAAAACTAAATCAATTAACAAAGTATTAATATCATTATATTCACTATCAACAATATCATCTAATCTAACAATAGTTTGAATAATTTTCTTACCTCATTGTGTTTCATCAGCAAGAACTTTAATAATAAACTGCATAATTTTTAAAACTTTTTTAGATAATTGACCAATATATTTACTATATTTAACTGGTGGTTTAGCTTTTAAATAAAAATTAGCAATGTTACGAGCATAATCAGAAATTCTTTCTAATTCTTTGGCAATTGACATATAACCAATAATATGGCGTAAATCGCTAGCAACTGGTTGTTGTTTAGCAATTCTTCAAATGGCACTATCTAAAATTTCAGCATAAAATTTGTTAATATTATTATCATTAGCAACAATTATTTTACATTTACTAATACTTTCTTCTTCTAAAGCTTTAATAACTTCTTTATGTTGTTTCATTGTTAAATTAAATAATTCAATAATATTATTTTTCAAGCGTTCAATCTCAATAGTAAATTTAGTTCTTAACATTTTAATAGCCTCCATTGGATTAAATCATTAATGTTTTACCCTTATCATACTAATAATACACGATAAATTAATTAGCAGAAGTAACTAAATTTTTTGCTTGTTCTAATCTAATAGCAACCATTTTAGTAACACCTTTACTTTGCATTGTTGTGCCATACAATGTATCACAGTTTTCCATTGTTCCTGGGCGATGCGTAATAACAATAAATTGTGTTTCCGTAGCAAAAGACTTTAAATACTTAGCAAATCTTTCAACATTGGCAACATCTAATGGCGCTTCCACTTCATCAAGAATAACAATTGGTAAAGGTCGTGCCTTTAAAATTGCAAAAAGCACTGCTAAAGCTACTAGTGATTTCTCACCACCTGATAATAAATTCAAGTTAGTAATAGTTTTTCCTGGTAAATTTACTAAAATATCAATTCCGGTTTCTAAAATATTATTAGGATCAGTATATACTAAACTAGCAGTGCCACCAGCAAAAAGAACTTTAAAAGTTTCTGGCAAAACCTTATTAATATCTTTAATGGTCGTATCAAAACAAGTTATCATAATTTCATCCATATCTTTAATAGCATTAAGTAATTGTTTTTTACCATTATTTAATTCTTGTTCTTGTTCTTTTAAAAATTGATATCGTTCATTAATTGTTTCATATTCAGAAATAGCATCAATATTTACTGGCCCTAAATCTTGTAATTCTTGGCGTAATAAAATAATTTGTTCACGAACTTCTTTAATATCACCAATCGGGTCTTGACCATACTTTTCATAACCATATTCATAAGTTAAACGATATTCTTGCGCTAATCTTTCTAAATTTTGTTGTAAACAATTATCAATTGCTAACTTTTGATAATTATATTCTTGTAATAGTTTCTCTTGATTTTTATATTCAGTACGCATTTTTTTTATTTCTAAAGTTAATGAATATAATTGATTACTATAAGTTTCTCGCAAAGTTCTTTGTGTTTGTTGTTGCTCAGTAATTTTTAATTTTTCTAACTTTAAATTACTAATTTTATTTTCCAATATTAGTCGCTCATCAAGTTGTTGATTAAAATCATCACTAACTCGCATTTTTTTCTTTGTTAAATGTTGATATTCTTGTTCAATTATTCTTTGTTTTTGTTCATTACTTTGTTTACTTTGTTGAAACTTACCTAAATGCAATTGTTTTTGTTCTAATTCATTATTTAATGTTATTAGTTTCTCTTTAATACTTTGCCATTTTTGATAATAAGTTTGAACTAATTGTTCTAATTCACTAATTTTAGTTTTTAAACTATTAACTTGCTCTTCATTATTAAATAAAAATGGCTTAACTCTTTTGTGACCACCACTAATACTGCCCCCAGGGCGAATAACATCACCTTGTAAAGTAATAATATGATACTTCCGATAAGTCAAATGAGCAATTTCATTTGCTTGTGCTAAACTCTCAACAATAATTATTCTTCCTAATAAAAAACGCATTACTGGTTCAAACTTAACATTAGTAGTTAATAATTCATAAGCAATGCCAATAAAACCTTTTTGAGTTTTTAATAATGATAAATCCTCATTATTAATCATTTGAATCCGTAAACTATTTAAAGGTAAAAATGTTGCAATTCCACCTTCATTAGCTTTTAAAAATTGAATTGCACGAATAGCATCACTATCCTTTTCAACAACAATATGTTGCATACTGCTAGATAAGGCTTCTTGAATAGCTAATTGATAAATACTAGGAACATTAATTAATCGATCAATAGTATCAATAATTCCTGTTAAATGAAGTCGATTATTTAAAATTGTTTTAACACCCTGATAATAATAAGTATTATTACTTTGCAAATCAACTAAATAATCTTGTTTACTTTTTAATTCATAAATTTCCTTATTTAAAAGATTATACTTTTTAACAGCAACTTCTAAATCTTCATTTAATAAAATTCTTTGTTTTTGAAAATCATCAATCATATTTTGCTGTTCAGTAATTAATTTAGTTTGTTGTAAAATTTCTTGATTAATATTATTAGCATCTTGTTCTAAATCTTGAACTTGATTATTACTATTAACTTGCTTTTCATTTTGTTGTGAAATTTTTTCATTTTGTAATAGTTCTAATTGATTAAGATGTTCATCTAATTGTTGTCCGAATTGTTGCATTTTATTATCAATAGTAAAAATATTTTCTTGCAACAAATTAATTTTATTATCATAATTAGTAATTTGAACACTTAAATCTTCAGTTTGAGAAGTATATCTTTTAATTTCTAATTGTAAATCACGAAGCCCTTCATACTGACTAGTAATATCTTTTACTAAAATAGCCACTTCAATAGTTGTCAATTGTTCTTTTTTAGTAACATATTCTTGTGCTTTTTTAGCTTGACGACGCAAATAATTAATATTTCTTTCCATCTCAATAATGATGTCATTAATGCGAACTAAATTTTCTTCAGTTTTTTCTAATTTCCGAACTGACTCTAATTTGCGTTTTTTATACTTAGATACATTAGCTGCTTCTTCAAACAATAATCTTCTTTCTTCTGGTTTAACTTGTGAAAAATTAGCGACATTACCTTGATTAATAATAGCTAATGAACCTTTACTTAAACCAGTACCTAATACTAATTCTTGAACATCCTTTAATCTGCTACGACTTTTATTAATTGAATATTCATTCTCATTATTATCACGATAAACTCTTCTAGTTATTTCTACTTCATCAAAGTCAATAGGAAAAATGCGTTTTTTATTATTAAAAATTAATTTAACTTCCGCCATATTTAACTGTGGATATTCACTACTACCTTGAAAAATAATATCTTGAATATTATCACCCCGTAATGATTTAATTGATTGTTCGCCCAATACTCAACGAATAGCATCATTAATATTAGACTTACCAGAACCATTAGGTCCCACAACACCAATAATACCGTGCTCAAAAACTATTTTTGTTGGCTTAGCAAATGATTTAAATCCATACGCTTCTAATCTTTTTAAAAACACCATATTTATCTACCTCACAAATTTTATTATAACAATATATTTTAACTATGTATTAGTAATACTTCTAATTTTATTACGATATATTAATGATAGTCAACAAATACTAAAAGATACTGTAAACAAAATAACTAATATTAATAAAACCAACGGATAGTATCAATCTGCAATATATACAGGAAATAAAACTTTAGTTTCACTATAAATAATATCAGTTAATAATTTAATAATTGGTCTTGCTAAAGGAATGGATATTATTCAAGTAATTAACATAATTGGCATAAAAATTAATATAAAACGACTAGCTAATCATTTATAATGATACCCAATAACATTTAAAATTGTAACAAATCGCAAATTATCATTAATAGTAATATTACTAGTTACAAAAACAATAATTAAAACAATAACAATAGCTCCAATGATAAAACATATAATTAAACTTTCTAAATAAGTGCTAAATTTTAATGTTAACTGCTTTTTATGATGAATATTGGTAAATCCTTCAATTGCACTACTCCAACCTAAATCATCATTTCAATAATCAGTCTTAAATAATTCATTTTTATTGAAACTAATTTGATAATTTTTCTTATTACTAACAATTGAAAAATAAGATTGAAAATCATTCGCTGTATTTTGTGATAACTTGGTATTAAAATATGTTGCATTTAAATTAGTATATTCATAAAACTCCTTTTCACGAGTAATAACAGTATCTTTTGTTAAATTATCAAAAGTATCAAAAATATAACCAAATAATGGTTTTTTATTATCATCATTAATAAAATTAAAGTCACCATCACTCAAATAAACAAAATCATCTTGTTTTAAGTTTGAAGCTCAAACATCATTAGCATTTACTAAAAGTGGTAAAATAGTAATCTTATCATACCCAAAATTATTTTGTAAAGATGATAAAAAATGTTCATATTTAATTTTAATGCCAAATTGTAAAGTTAAGTGCAACTAAATTATTTTTCTAACCAAATATTCGATTGGCGAAAGATAATTTAGTATTTTTCTTGGTCTTTGGTTTAAAGACAATATAAATTTATGAACTGCATTTTTAGTAGTGTTTGAAAAATTAAATTTTTTAGGAAATTTTTCTCTAATTAAACCATTAGTATTTTCATTAGTACCTCTTTGTCAAGGTGAATATGCATCAGCAAAATAAATTTTCACATTTAAATTTTTTTCAAGTTGTTGTCAATTAGCAAATTCTTTACCCCTATCAAATGTTATAGTCTTAACAAGATTATTTGGAAGAATTGATAAATAATGACTAATATTTTTGTTAATAACTTTAGTAGTTCTATTTTCAACTAATATTGCTAAAGTAAATCTTGATGTTCTTTCAACTAAAGTTATTAAACATGATTTACTTTTACCTCGTGATAATACTACAGTATCACCTTCTCAATGGCCAAGAGTTATGCGATTATTAACATTTCGTTCTTTAATGGATTTACCATTAAATTTACCCCGATTTTCTTGAGATTTTCGTTTCTTACCTTTTCTTCTTAAATTTTTACTAGTAACCTTTTCAAGTAATCCAGAATAAATTCAATTGTAAATTGTTTTAAAACTAATAATTCATTCTTGATGAAAATTTTTAATTCTGCCATAAATTTGTTCAGGCGATCAACCTAATAATAATTTTTGTTGTACATATTTTACTAATTCTCTATTTTTAAATTTATGAAAATAAACATGTAATTGTTTTCTATTTTCTGCTTTATTTTGTGCAATTAATGAAAAATAATGATTATTATCTTTATTTCTATTAACTTCTCGATTAATAGTACTAATACTTCGATTAAGATTTTTAGCTATTTCACTAATTTTTACTTTAAATTTCAATTGATTCTCAATATAAATTCTTTCATCTATGCCAAGATGTTTGTATCCCATATAAAAACTCCTTAAATTTACTTTTTCTAAAATAAACTTAGCATCATGAAATTTTTATATGAAATCTTTTGCAATTTTATTTACTTGCACTTACAAGTATAATTCAGCAATATTTTCAATATCAAAATCAAAAAATTCCTGTAATGTCTTATTATTTAACGATGGTTTAATAAATTCTTGATGCGTTTCATTAATAACATTCAACTGATTAATATTTGTTTTTATTGTTATTTCATCAATTTTACTAATTTTTTGATTACTATTTTTAATTCTTTGATATTTATTCATATTAAACGAATAAATTTGCTCATTAAAAATATTAATCATTTTATCTTGTTCTGGACAATAAAAAATATTATTAAATAAAATAATAATATCATTTTTTAAATTTGTACCTGTAAAATAATCTCTTAAATAAGGATAAGTATTAATAATACTTACTAATAATTTCTTAGTTTCTAAATCTAATCCAAGTAAATTATCACTATTTGGATTATTAAGTTGTTCAATAATGATTTTAACTTCTGAACTTTTAATTCATTTATTACTAACATCATAATACCCTTGATTTGTAATTTTTGCAGAATTATTTTTAATATCTTCAACAATATTATTATTAGGATTTAATTCACTAATTGCTTGATAATCAACTTTACTACCTTCGCCTTTATACATTAATTTTAAATCATCATTACTAGTATGATAATTATATAAATAATTAACATTAACGCCTTCCCATTGTTTATTCATAATTGAATCATTCATCTTAAAAGCTGATAATGAAAAGAATAATAATGTTGATGCTGCTAAAGTTGAAACAAATGTCAATGACAATTTAGAGAAACTATTATTAGCAAAGAAAAAGGTTATTTTAGTTTTAAAACTAAAATCGACAATTTTATTAAAAAAACTACTTTTATTACTAGTTTTTGATTTAACAACAGTTTTATAATTATAATTAATTGACTTAGACATTAATGTTAATGGATTTTTTCGTAATAAGAAAAAAGCAAAAATAAAAGTAAAAAAAGCAATAATTAAAAGTGGTACAACAATAATTAAAATAATAATTAAAACATTAAATGAAATACCATATTCAGGAAAAACAAAAAAATCAATATAAGTTTGATTAAAAAAACTCTGCATATAATACGATAAAAAAATACTACCAATACTAACAAAAATAATTGGTATCATTTGAGCAATTGTCATTACTAATGATATTTTTATTGTTGAATAACCTAATGATTTTAACATTCCAAATGATTGCTGATTATTTATTACTGATTTATGAATTAAAATAAAAATAATTAACAAATTAATTCCAAAAATTAACAATGAAAAAGTTGTTGCAACACTATTTATTATTAATATTCTTGCATTCAAAGCTTCTTTTGTCATTAAATAAGGATTTCAAATAACAGCAAAATCATTATTATTTAATTTAAGATTTCAATACAACGAAAAGCGATTATATTCTTGTTTTAAAGTTTGAAAATTAAAATTTAAATCAGTATTTTTTTGATGCTTAAACCCATAAATACTTTTTTTATTTTCACCTAACTTATGATCAACAACATCACCCTTTAATTTATTATAAGTTTGCTTATTAACTCATACAACAGTTGAACTTGATAAACTAGGCATTTCTCCACTTTGCATTAAAAAATACGCATCATTAACATCAGTAGCATAGCCAGCAATAATAACTTCTTGTCCCATAATCCGAAATTTGCTACCTAACGATAGATTATTAACATCAGCAAATCTTTTAAACACAAAGACATAATTACTACCATCATTTAAATTAAATTTACCATTTTCTTTAATTATATAAGGTTTATTAAAATAACTAGTAGCATCATAACTCTTAACACGATAGGCATTTCCTGATGTTAAAAACTCAGTAATGTCTAATGACTCAACATATTCTAAACGATTAAAACTAATTGATGAAGCAATAAATCAATATAAATCAATATGCTCACGCATTGTATCACTAGTAATATTACGAGGAAAGTTATCTTGTAAATTATCTTTGTGCAATTGTTCTAACTCTTGATTAATAGTTAATAAATTTTCTGCCTCATTAGTAGTAATTAAATGAAAGTAATCATATTGTTGATATTTTTCAAAAAGTTCAGAAACATAAGGTGTTCCTAATCCATCATTATTAATTATTTGACTATTAACAAATCAATATCCTTTATTTGAAATTTTAGAACTATCACAACCAATTTTAATCTTATTAGGTTCATCACAATATGTTACCTTATAAATTGTTGAAATATTAGCATTTAAATATTGCTGAACATCGTGATTCATTAGACTTGGTACATAACTATAACATTTTATGCCGACTAAACTATAAAATTCATTTTTATCTTTGTATTTATCTAACATTTGTATTTCATCTAAAAAATAATTATCAAAATAGTAGATAAAATTAAAGGTTATGTACCAAGTCTATTGTTAAAATTTCTTCTTTATCAAATTCAGTAAGATGACTTATTGATAGAGTTGCTTTTTTAAAAATTTCTATATCAAGTTTATTTTCAGAAGTAAAATAATTTTTATTTTTTCAAAGTTTAGAATCATTTCTAAAAACTAAATCTTTAGATGAACTAATTGTATTATCATAAATTGCAGCATTATTATAAATTTTAGCATATTGATTTTTAACATAATCATTTGATGAAAATATCCCTAAAAGGATAACTAACATTATTAAAATAACAATTAGTAAACTAATTACTTGAAAAAAGTTTTGAAAAAAACTATAAATAATACTTTTAAATAACTTTAACATCTAATTACCTCATTAATTGCTATCCTTTTATTTAACAACCTTAACTAATTTTAAATAAGCATCTTTTGCAGCTGCTTGCTCAGCTTTACTATGTGAACTACCACTTCCCTTACCAAAAATAATGTCACCACTTTTTACAATAGCAACATATTGATAACTATTTTTATCTTTATGTTCAAAAATAACTTTATATTCAATAGGATCTTGGCGTTCAGTTTGTAAATATTCTTGTAATAAAGTTTTATAATCTTTAACTAAATAAATACTTTTATCTTTAATTTTATTAAATAATGTTTGCATTAAAAATGTATTAACCGCTTGTTGGCCTAAATCTAAATAAATAGCACCGACAATCGCTTCAAAAACATCACCTAAAATGCTATCTTTTTCACGACCACCCGTTTGAATTTCGCCTTTACCTAAGCGAATATATTCATTCATCTTATAAAATCTACACACTTGTGCTAAGGTTTCTTCTCTAACAATTTGACTTCGCCAAATTGTTAACTCGCCTTCATTTAAATCATCATTTATTCGATATAAATATAATGTTGTATACATTTGCAACACCGCATCACCTAAAAATTCTAATCGTTGATAATTATAATTTAATTGCTTTTCATTAGCATATGAACTATGAGTCAAAGCTTGTTCATATAAATTAATATTTCGTGGTTCTAAATTAAATGCTTTTAACAAAATTTTAATTTCTTCAATAAACATAAATCCTTATTTTCCTTCTTCTTTAACAACATTATTTTTAATTAGTGATAATACATCTTCTAAAAGCGCTTTCCGAACTAATTTTAAAGTACTAAAAAATGCTTTAACATTACTACTACCATGCGCTTTAAAAACAATGCCATTAACACCAATTAAAATTGCTCCGCCCGTATTTCGATAGTCAAAAATTTCTTTAACTTCATTAAATGCTTTTTTCAAACATAATGATGCTAACTTACGAAAGATATTCTTAGTAAACTGATTTCGTAAAACTTGCAATAAATTCCGTGCCGTCCCTTCAACCGCTTTCAAGGAAATATTACCAGTAAAACCATCAGTTACAACAATATCAATATCACCATTCATAAAATTATTAGGTTCAATATTACCAACAAAATTTAATTGTGAATTGTTACTTAATTTTATATAAGTTTCTTGATGATATTCCTTACCTTTTTTCTCTTCTGTACCAATATTTAATAATGCTACTTTTGGTTGCGATAATTCTCAAATTTTTTGAACATAAATATTTGCCATCATAGCAAATATTTCTAAATCATTACTATCATTTTCAACATTAGCGCCCGCATCAATAAGCACAACTTGCTTATTTTTTATTTTTGTTGGCATAATTGCCATAAAAGCTGGACGAGTAACACCAGTTATTTCTTTTAAAATAAAATGATTAGCTGCTAAAAAAGGACCCGTAGCCCCTGCTGTTAATACTGCATCAGCTTCTTTATTAGCAACACATTCAATTGCTTTACTCATTGAATTATCGTTTTTTCTTCTAATATCTAAAATACTATCAGTCATCATTATTTCTTCATTAGCATTTTTAAAACTAATCCGCGATAATAACTTTTCATTTAATTTAAAACCAATTAAATATTCTTTAATTATCAGTTCGTTACCAACTAAAATAATATCAATGTCATTATATTGTTGTAAAAATTTTATGACACCACTTATTAGTGGCTTATGTCCTAAATCTGAGCCCATAACATCTACTGCAATTTTCACAAACTTCACCTCTTTTTAACAATTAAATTATATCTATTCAACACCAAATATGAAAGGATATACTGGTTGTTCACCTTCAATTTTTTCATATTCAACATCAAAGTTTTCATCAATATACTTTTCAATTAGTCGTAAATCTTGGCGTTTAGCATCTTCACCAATAAAAATTGTTACCAATTGTGATGATGATTTACTAATCATTTTACTTAGTAATTTTTTTGCTACTAAAACTAAATCTGCTTCTTGAGTATAAATTTTTTTATCTAAAATACCAAGATAATTTCCTTCTTTCACAGCAACACCATCAATAGTTGTTGTTCTAACAGCATTAGTAATTCTTGCTGACACAATCTTTTTAATAGCATTTTTCATATTATTAAAATTTTTTTTAGCACTTTTTTCTTCCTTATTAAAACTAAGAATACTAAGCATTCCTTCTGGAATTGAAGTTGTGGGGATAACATAAACATTAGATTTCTTTTCTAGTTTCGCTGCTTGTTGTGCAGTTGAAATAATATTGGAATTATTTGGTAAAATATAAACATCTTTAGCATCAACTAATTCAATCGCTTTTAAAAAATCATCAGTTGATGGGTTCATTGTTTGTCCCCCATTAACTACATACGATGCTTGCAAGTCATTCATAAAATATTTTGCTAAACCTTTACCAGCAGCAACAGTAATAATTGCTCAAGAGTTATTTAAACTACGAAGTTCTTTAATTTCTGTACTATGCTTTTTTGCTTGTAACCCCATATTTTCAATTTTTACTTTTTGAAAATCACCAAATTGTTGTAAATAAACTAATATTTGCCCTGGCATTAACGAATGAACATGAACTTTAAAAATATCTTGATCTTGAACAACAACGATTGATTTACAACCTTGTTCTTCTAACGAAAAGCGAACTTTTTCTAAAGGAAAATTTTTTTGTTTCATTTCACTTAAAATAACAATCGTTTCTGTACAATAACCAAAATTTTCATCATCTAATTTAATAACAACTTCTTTATTATCACTAGCTACTAAATTCTTTTTCTTTTTAATTTCTTTACCTTTTTCTAATGAATAAACCATTCCCTCAATAATTTTAACTAATCCAAAACCACCTGAATCAACAACACCAACTTCTTTTAAAATTGGTAATAAGTTAGGGGTTTGTGCTAATGCATTGTTAGCATTTTCCAAAAACTTATCCATAAGTTTTAATGGCAATATTGTTTCCTTAGTTTCAAGTTTAGTATCATCAATAGCAAGTCTAATAACAGTTAAAATTGTTCCTTCAACAGGTTTCATAACTGCTTTATAAGCTACTTGTTTAGCATAAGTTCATGCTTTTAGTAAATCGCTAGTACTGATAAATTCTTCATGAACTAATCCTTTACTAAAACCACGAAAAATTTGGGACAAAATAACTCCTGAATTTCCCCTAGCGCCCATAATCAAACCACGACTAAACACATTTGCTATTTCAGTAATACTAGAAGTTTCATATTTTTTAATTTCTTTAATAGCATTTTCCATTGTTAAATTCATATTTGTTCCCGTATCACCATCTGGAACAGGAAAAACATTTAATTTATCAATTTCTAAATGATAATTATATAAATTATTAGCAGCACTAATAAGCATGATTTTAAATAATTTTGCATCAATTTTCATTTTATTTCACCTACCTCTTAATAAATATTATTCACTAATTAAATCATCAATGCAAATATCAATTTTAAAATTACTATCAAATTCCATTTGCTTTTCCAATTCATATTTAACGCGATGTTGAACTTCTTGTAAAACTTCAAAAATATTAGTATGAATTGAACTAATAATATGAATTTTAACCCCATAATGATTTGGTTCAATTTTTTTAACATCAATTGCTGGGGTAATGTCTTTTTCTAAAGCAATGGCATCTTCATTTTCTTTATTTTCACGACTATAAGCAAACGCAACAACACCTGGTGTTATTGATACAACTTGCTTAATAATGTGAGCAATTTTATCAACATCAATTAATTTCACTTTATAACCACCATTTTATCCGATTTTTAGATTCATTATCTATAATTTATAAATCAACTTTTAGTTTTTTAAACTAAGCCATTAATCCTGCAGTATATAATGCTTTAAAGCGACCTTCTTGATTTTTTAATGTTTCAAAATTACCACTTTGAACAACACCTTTATCTTTTTCTAAAACAAGAATTTCATCAACATCTTTAATCGTTGATAAACGATGCGCAATAATAAAGGTTGTTCTTCCTTTCATTAATTGATTAAGATTTTCTTGAATTTCTTTTTCCACAATATTATCTAAAGAACTTGTTGCTTCATCTAAAATTAAAACTTCAGGATTTTTTAAAAACATTCTTGCAATTACTAATCTTTGTTTTTGACCACCAGATAAAATAAATCCCCGTTCACCTAAAATAGTATCATAACCATTTTTTAAACCAATAATAAAATCATGCAACTCTGCTTTTTTACAAGCAACAATAACTTCTTCTTTAGTAACTTTAAAAACTCCATAACTAATATTTTCAAAGAAAGTACCATAAAAAATTTGGGGTTCTTGTTCAACATAACCAACATGTTGTAAATAAGAAGTTAAATTAATTTTTTTTAAATCTTGATCAGCATTAATGTAAATTGTACCCATAGAAGGATCATAAAACCTTAATAATAATTTAGAAATTGTTGATTTTCCTACTCCCGTTTCACCAACGAAAGCATAAGACTTACCTTGTTCAAAATGATAATTAAATTTATTCAAAATAAGCTGATCACTATTAGGATAATAGAAACTAACATTATCAAAAATAATATTTCCCGTAACAGTCTTCATAATTGGTTGCTCTAAATTACGATTAATTTGTGGCTTTTCATTTAATAATTCATTAATTCTAATTGACGATGTTGATGCATTAGCTAAATTATTAAAAGTACGAACTAATGTCATAATTGGAAAAATTAAAATATTAATTCCTAAAACAAATGAAATAATAATTGGAATTGCTTCAGAATTATCTGCAACCAAAGTTTGATTATGCATCATTATTATCCCTGCTAATAAAATAATAATATTCAAACTAGAAATTCCCATTATCATAAAAGAAACAATTACTGATGATAATGTTACTTGTTTAAGTGAAGTTTTATAATAAATTTTATGAATATCCACAAAACGCTCTTTTTCATAAGTTTCTGTTCCTGATGATTTAATTAAACGAATAACACTAATGCGATCAGTAACATCACCATTAATATTTGTCAAAACTTTGCGAACTTTATAAGTTATTTTTTTAAAAATACCAAACATTACTAATAATGTAACTAAAATTGTTAATGCTGCGATTAAAGCAACAATAGTTAATTTAATGCTAATAGTTAAAAGAATTACAATTGCTCCAACAAAAGTAAAAATTGCTGAAAGAAAACTAATTGGTATTTGTTGTGCTTGGTCACCAATAGTAGCAGTATCAGCAATAACTTTAGTTAAAATTTCACCAGTCTTTTTATTCGTATAAAATTGCATATCTAAATCAACTAAATTATTTAACACTTTATTTCGAATATCAATTTCAATCTTTTTAGCAACAATGCCTCCTAAAAAACTTTGAAAGAAATTAAAAATTCCGGAAGCAAGATAAAGACTAATGATAATAATTACATAACTAATTAACATGCCATAAGGTCCTTGTAAAACATCAGGACTAACTAATTTTTGCGTTATTTTTGGGGTGATAATGACACAAATCGACCCTAAGGCTGTAAAAAGCATTATGATACAACATTGTCATAAATATCTTTTATAGTAAAAAGCAACTACTTTAAAAAAACCACCTTTAAATTTTTTAGAAGAATTATTTTTTTCATCATCTTTATCTTTGTTCATATAAATATATCCTTTCCTAAAAAACCATTTTGAATTTAGAATAATTATACAATAAAAAATATTTATCTGCTTTACTATTTGCAAAATATCTGATTAACAATTAGAAAAATAACTAAAACTTTTACTTTTATTTTTATTACTATTAATAGATAATAAGATTAACGATAGTAAACGAGAGGTGGCAAATTATGACTAACGAACAACTTAAAATATATGGTAATCCATCTCAAAAAATGAATGCAATTCTTGAAATTCACCAACAACTAAAAGAAATTTTTAAAAATTTTCAGTTTAATAATGAAAAAGATTGTATTGAAATTTTATTAGATGAAGAATGCTCTTGAAATACAACAATTGATGTTAAAAATGAAATTACATTTTATATTACTCACAAAACAATAACGACTTCTAATGTCCTATTAATGTGTTATGAATGATACCATTGAGAAATGCCATCTAGTGGTTATCGCTTTACAAAACGCCAAATAAGTCAATTTAAACAAGATTTTCCACGCTGAAAGGATGCTAAATACTTTCTTTTTAGTAAAGCAATTAAACACTTCATTACTCAAAAATGAGATTTAATAGACAAAAATGATTTCTACTTTGATTTAGGATTTATTTTATTTAAACAAATTTTTCCCGGCTTTCATCTCAGGTTAATTCCAACCTTTCGTTATTTTCATTTTGATAATTATTCACTTCGTAGTAAAAAGACATATTTAGAAGGTATTTTTTATCGTCTAAGAAGTCGTGATTTTTATACTCGTTTCCCACAAATTGAAATAATAAACATTCAAGAAAAAAATAAAATCACTAATACTTATTATTTGCAAACTTTACGACTAGTTAAATGGTTATACTACCAAATGTCAATGAAAAATAATCATCTTGCCAATAGTCACTTTAACATTCCCTTAAATAAATATTATCTCTTTGATTACTTATTATATCCTGTATATTATAAATACTTTTTAAAAGATAATCCCTTACAACGATGCTTTGATGTTATTAGAGAAGTATTACAAAGAATCATTATCAAATATGACAGCATTTATCTTCCTAACAATTTAATTGCCTTTTGAGAATTAGAAATTGATAATGAAGAACTTCAATATACTCTTGAACACTTACTAGAATATATTAACGAACATTATTCGGAAGAGCACGCTTATGAAGAAATTTATGAAGAAGTACAAAACTTTGTTGAATATATGGAAAGTTTAGAACCAAAAGAAAAGAAACACTAAAAAACGACTTTATTTTTTAAATAAAGTCGTTTTCAAACTGTAAACATAACTTGGTAGCGAGAGAGAGACTTGAACTCTCGACCTTTCGGGTATGAACCGAACACTCTAACCAACTGAGCTATCTCGCCAAATATGGTCGGGAAGATAGGATTCGAACCTACGACCTCTCGGTCCCAAACCGAGCGCTCTACCAAGCTAAGCTACTTCCCGTATTAAAATAAAATGGTGCGCCCAACAGGAGTTGAACCCGCAACCTCTTGATCCGTAGTCAAGCACTCTGTCCAATTGAGCTATGGGCGCCTATGGTGTCATTAAATAACAAAGTTATTATATATTATTACCGCTCTGTTGACAACAAAAATTTCATATTTCATAACTTTAATTAGTAATATCACAAATTATTTTTTATTACCTATTGGTTAATTAAAAAAATCACTTAACTGTGATTTTACTTAATATCTTATGGAGGCACTGATCGGATTCGAACCGATAATCAAGGAGTTGCAGTCCAATGCCTTAAACCAGTTTGGCCACAGTGCCATATATACAATAAATATTATTACACATTAATTATAAAACTACAATAATATTTTATTAAAAACTGTAGAAACCATATACATATGACAAGATTTTGTTTTCTACAAACTTTTAGGGGGTGTTTTCTTTTGGCAGTAATATTTTGTATTGAATGCGACAGCGAAAGCTATGTCATTGGTAATAAAAATACAGTTGGAATCTGTAATTCTTGCGATGAAAAGGGTTTTTAAATTTTGAAAGGAAAGATAAATTATAAAATATGTCGCTGGTGTTTACATCTATTTAGTGATAAACGATATTTGCATGTTGCTTGTGAGAAAAAATTTATTAATCATATTAAAAAAGCTGAATTATACTTGTAAGTGCAAGTAAATAAAATTGCAAAAGATTTCATATAAAAATTTCATGATGCTAAGTTTATTTTAGAAAAAGTAAATTTAAGGAGTTTTTATATGGGATACAAACATCTTGGCATAGATGAAAGAATTTATATTGAGAATCAATTGAAATTTAAAGTAAAAATTAGTGAAATAGCTAAAAATCTTAATCGAAGTATTAGTACTATTAATCGAGAAGTTAATAGAAATAAAGATAATAATCATTATTTTTCATTAATTGCACAAAATAAAGCAGAAAATAGAAAACAATTACATGTTTATTTTCATAAATTTAAAAATAGAGAATTAGTAAAATATGTACAACAAAAATTATTATTAGGTTGATCGCCTGAACAAATTTATGGCAGAATTAAAAATTTTCATCAAGAATGAATTATTAGTTTTAAAACAATTTACAATTGAATTTATTCTGGATTACTTGAAAAGGTTACTAGTAAAAATTTAAGAAGAAAAGGTAAGAAACGAAAATCTCAAGAAAATCGGGGTAAATTTAATGGTAAATCCATTAAAGAACGAAATGTTAATAATCGCATAACTCTTGGCCATTGAGAAGGTGATACTGTAGTATCATCACGAGGTAAAAGTAAATCATGTTTAATAACTTTAGTTGAAAGAACATCAAGATTTACTTTAGCAATATTAGTTGAAAATAGAACTACTAAAGTTATTAACAAAAATATTAGTCATTATTTATCAATTCTTCCAAATAATCTTGTTAAGACTATAACATTTGATAGGGGTAAAGAATTTGCTAATTGACAACAACTTGAAAAAAATTTAAATGTGAAAATTTATTTTGCTGATGCATATTCACCTTGACAAAGAGGTACTAATGAAAATACTAATGGTTTAATTAGAGAAAAATTTCCTAAAAAATTTAATTTTTCAAACACTACTAAAAATGCAGTTCATAAATTTATATTGTCTTTAAACCAAAGACCAAGAAAAATACTAAATTATCTTTCGCCAATCGAATATTTGGTTAGAAAAATAATTTAGTTGCACTTAACTTTACAATTTGGCAAAAATAAAAAAGTTTTTTGTTATGTTTTTATTTTTTTATTTTGGTGCTCGTTTTCCTAACAATACTATTCACAAAACAATTAACATTATATTTTAAACAAGTAGAATTAAGCAGGATTAAAGAATATTAGTAACTACTTTATTTAAAAAATAAAATAACTAAAACTATTTATAAGATAATTTCTATTGGTATTTATTTGATTTTTTAAAATTAAAAATATGATATAATATTTTTGCTTATCTTGCGGAACGACAAGCATTTTGGCGAGCCGACCACCCGAAACCCCGAACTCCCAACGATGTTGATAGCACGGGGTTTCGGGTGGATGTTGTGTTCCGCAGTGGTGTTCCTTTTTTCTTTTTGCCCAAGCCCTTAAAATAAAAAAGGAACCGAAAAAAGAAAAAAACCCACCCTGTTAATAAAACAAAAAAGTTTAGATAAGGAGGTGTAATTATGGGAGAACAAGAAAAAATACTGATGATGATAAATCGTTGGGGATATTTAAACTCAGAACAAATCGCATTATTATTAAATAAAAATCAAAATACTATTGAGCGATTATTAGATTATCACGCTCCAAAAGGTTTTTATAAAATAGACCAACATACAAGAAAAAACATTTATTATCTTTCTCATAAGGGAAATTCTTTTGTTGGTCGTGAGCATAAAAAATCAATTAAGATAAGTTGCTATGAACTACAGCACCAAGATATATTAGACTTGGTACATAACTATAACATTTTATGCCGACTAAACTATAAAATTCATTTTTATCTTTGTATTTATCTAACATTTGTATTTCATCTAAAAAATAATTATCAAAATAGTAGATAAAATTAAAGGTTATGTACCAAGTCTATTGATTAAATGACTTGTCGCCCAAGACGACATCGAACATTATCTAACAGAACGCGAGCTCAAAATGGAAAACGGTAATCTCAACGCTTACCCCGACTTAATTGTTTATAAAAATGATGGGTCAATTCAATTAGTGGAATTTGAGCGAACAAGAAAAACACCAGAGCGGTTTAGAAAAAAACTTGATGGTCTTCGCAAATACTATAAAGATAACTACCAAGTCCATTGAGTTACTCCAACGCAAACGCTCGCTAGTTGAATTGAAACACAAATCAATAACTATGCTTGGCAAGAACTAAATACCTACGAGATCTGAAACAACAAGGAATAAAAAAATGAAAAAAGACAAGAAAAAAACAAAATTAATTTATGTTAGTACATTTTTAATTTTATTAATACTGTTTCCTTTAATCAGTTTTAGTTTGTATTTATTATACTTTGTTTTTTTCATTCCAAAATTAATTTCACAACCAAACCCTTCGGATAAAAACAATATCAATTTAATAAATAAAATATATAAACCAAACCCGTTTTTATTTCAAGATAGAGGATATAAAGGAACATGAGCTTACAATAAAGATGATAAATATTATCGATATAATCAAAATGATTATCATGGAACTTATAATAATTTAAAAAAAACAGAACAAAATTTAACTAATGCTTTTTTAAGTACAGCAGATAATAAAAATTTATCTTTTTATAAACAAAAAATATTTAACTCTCTTGAAGAATTATTTGTTTTCTTACACCCGGGTGTAAGAAAATCTTTAAAAGAACTAATAAATAATAGTAATATTTGCCAAAAATACCAAAACAACTTAAAACATCTCATTTTATTATTTTACAATTTTGTTGCCAATGTCTTAGATAAAAAATCTGCTGATAATATTTTATTTGCAATAATAATTAATAAAAATCTTAGTTCATTTGGTATAACAACAAAAAATAATAGAACTATTCAAATATCCCAATTTTCATTAGAATGTATTTATGAAAAAACCATAAATAATGAATGAAAAAGGGGTGGGAAATCAACTAATAATTTTTTTCATACTTTAATTCATGAATTAGGGCATATAATACATTATTATTATGAATTTAATAATATTGATATTGTTTTTCACCTAAAAGAATTTTTAAAAAGTAAAATTATTAATTTTAATAATTTAGATATCGATATAGAAAAAATTTTTAAATCTTTTGCTTTTAGTAGCTATTCTTTAGTTAGTAATTATGAATTTATAGCTGAAGGATTTACATATTGATTTTTAACAACCGATGATTTAAAAACAAAAGCATGAGAACTATGACAAGAATATTTTACAAATTATTTAATAAAAGTTAAAAATCAACATTTAAAAAACAATAAAGTTAAAGATAGTATTTTAGATATTATTTAAAATAACATTAATTGGAGGTAAAAAATGTATACTTGTGAAAAATGTAATAAAAAATATCAAACCGAAGCACTGCCGCATTTTTTAGAAATTTATTTTTGTGATGATTGTTTTGTAAAGGGGCAAGGAGGAAAAATACAAGAACAAATAATGTTAATGGGTGATAATTTAGACCAAACAACATTGCAAGAAAAAATAAACGAAATTTATAGCAACCACAATAAAAACGCTTTAAAATTTTTAGAAAAAAACAAAGAAAAAAACAAAGAAAAAAACAAAGAATTAATTAAAAAGGTAAAAAAAATAACAAAAAGTAAATAATAAAGTTTGGGAGTTGAAATATTGTGACAAAAGACATATATTAAGAAATTGTTTGTCAGTAGTATTATTATATTCCGTTTTCGGAACGCCAACTTGCGATTTTACACTAGTTAGTAGTTTTTTTATATGCATCAATTTAAACCAAATAATGTTAATTAGTCCCATACTTTAAAACCCTTATAAAATAAGGGTTTTTTTATTATGTAATGAAAATAATCGGTTGTAACGCGCCGAAAGTTATTTTCACAGGGAACAAAAAAGGGCTCTGGTTCTATAAGTGTTTAATTTTATTAAATATGTATACTAATAAGTATAATAATACATAAATAAGTATTTACATACTTATAATTTTAAGTATAATAATACATAAATGAGTATAATAAAATGTATTTTAATACTTATCAGAAAGGAAGTGTGAAAGAATGAAAATTATTACAGTAGGAGCGTTAAAGGGTGGCGTTGGTAAAACGAATTTTACTTTTAACTTAGCAGGTTATTTATCTATAAAAGAAAATAAGAAAATATTATTGATTGACCTTGACCCGCAAGGAAATTTAACTCAGTGTCTTCAATTGGATGTATTTGAGTCACTAGCTATGAATATGTTTATAAATCAGGGAAAAAATATCAAAGAATTAATTTTAAAAACTGAAATTAATAATTTGGATATAGTACCAACTAATATCGGAATGTCAAGTTTAGAAGTAAAGTTATTTAATGAAATATCTAGAGAAACTAAACTTATGAAATATATTAATAAAAACAAAGATTATTTATCAAATAAATATGATTATATTTTAATTGATACAAACCCAAGTTTAAATATTACTAATATTAATGCTTATGCAGTAGCTGATAGTATTATATTAGTTTCAGATAACTCGGTTCATTCATTAAGAGCTTTAGATATAGTAGGAAATATGTGAGAACAAATTTCACTAGATTTAGAAATTGATAATAATATTAAAGCTGTAATATTAAATAATTTTGACACATTTTCAATTTCAAAAGATTTTATTAAAGAAATAAAAGAAAGCAACTTGAAAACAATTACAATACCACAAGAAATTAGAAAAAAACAAGTTTTTAAAGCAAGCGAAATAACAGGAATCCCTGTTATAAAAATTTTAAAAAAAGATGAAAACCCTTATTTTAATATTGTGGATGAATTAGAACAAAAAGGAGTTTTATAGTTATGGAAGAACGAAAAAGTATATTTTCTCAAAGCAAAATAGGAACAATAAGTAAAGATGTGTCCGGTACTTTATTGAATAAAAACAAATCTTTTGAAAAAGAAGAAATAAAAGATAATAAAATAAAAATTAATAAAGGGGGTAAAAAACAACATGTTAATTTAACATTATTACCTGAAAAATACCAAAAAGTAAAAAAAATAGCTTTAGAAAATAAATTATCAATCTCAGCTTTATTCGAACAATTAATTGACCAGTTATAAATATAAAATAACCATGAAAAAGAAGAAAAAAGATAACTTATGTATTGTTCCGTTATTGTGAAGAAAATATATTAATTCCTGCTCTTAATTGTCCTTTTTGTTCAGAACACTTAACAAAATATGATGATGATTTTATATTAAGATATAAAATTTCCAAAGAATTATTAGATGTTTTAAAAACGAATGAAGAATTCAAGGCCGAATTTGCTAAAGATATTATTATTGATTTTATTGATGAAGAAATGAGAAATTATATAAAAAAACCACACCAATTTATTTGGTGTGGTAAAATAATAGCAGTAATTAGTTTGTTCTTCTTACTCATTAAAATTGTATAAAGTGATACTAAGTTATTTAGGGATAACTTAGTATCGTGGAAACACTAGCGGCTAACTAGCGTTTCCACAGACAATTTTAACATATTTTATAGGGGTAATTTTCGGTACTCTTGTAAAATATGTTAGAAATTGACTTGTGGGAATAACGCTAAAGCGTTATTCCCTTTTTTTATTAAAAGAAAGGAAACAAATAAATATGAAAAAATTACTTGGTTTATTAACTATAACTACGCTGGCAGCTAGCACTACCGCTCCATTGCTAGCCAACACAACACTAGAAAGAGTTAAACGAGCTACAAAAAACCCCAGTCAATGTGGTGAAAGTTGTAATTTAGGGTTTTCTAGTTTAAAAAAAACTAAATTAATTCATCATGGTGATTATTGATTAGATATAAGCGAAAGTGGTTTTACCTGACCTAGTGATATTAAACTTGAATATCCTAATAGATTTCGTTTGTTTGGTTATAAAAACTGAACTTCTGCATTTAATTTTTATAAAGACAACGGAACATTACAATCTTTTAATACTCCTGGTAGTGGATTTAAAACAGATATTTATACTATATTAGAAATTGTTAATGTAAAAATTATAATTGGATTAGTGAATAAATTACATGATTCTAAGCATTATATAACTTCTTTCTCGGCGGAAATGCCTCCCTTTCCGTCGTTAGATTGAACAAAACAACAAAGTCAGTTTAATCTAATTGATAGTAGCAAGACAAAAATTTGAACTCGTCCTGACTCGGTTGTTGTTGATGGGGAGTTAAATATTGCCATTACTAATCCGAACATTGATAAGGTTGTTTTTGATAATGTCCTACAAGGTCAAACAAATAAACAATGAAAAATTAATGTTAAACCCGAAACTAGTGAAAAAGACCACCAATTACAAGTGTTTTTTACTTTGGATGGAAAACAATATACGAGTGAAATTATGGTGTCAATGTTGGCAAAAATAGAACCAGCCACAACGCCAATAAAAAAACAGTTAAGCACGTTAATTAAAAGACCTGATTTAGGAAATATCATTGATAACAACGATGACACTATTTTATTGGCAGCAAACAAAACAAATAATAATATTATTGATGATTTTACGCAACTGAAAATAGCGACAAAAACAGATACCGAAGCAACTTTAATCGCGAAAGCAGATAGTAAAAGTTATGGTGGGTCAGTCGTAGTTAAGTATAATGTTGTACCAACAACAATCGTTGATTCAAAGATTGATTTACAATCAACGACAAGCGACGCAAATGTTGATAGTGATTATTTAGCGCAACTTGATAAAAGTAACATCACAAACCCAGTTAATACATTCTACTATGCCAGTAGTGAAAGTACCATCACAATGATAAAACCAACTCTAAGCAGTGTGATAAATGGGGTGGTATATGGCTGCGATGACAAGTGAGAAAAAAACGGGCAACAAGAAAACATTGATATAACCAAGGGCATTAAACTTGACGGGAGTCAACTTGGTGCGGTTCGCGGAAAATATTTAATTGAGTTAAAAAACGAATTAGGACACATTAATAACATTTATTTACAAATTGCAGCAGATAAAGAGATAAAAAAGTATTGAAATACCGATAATGGGAAAAACTTTGAACAATGGGCCGAAGATAACGGATATAAAAATATCCGTGGTTCTAGTGCTGATCAACTAAATAATTTGTTTTTGTTATCGAAAATCTGAAAACAGAGTTTAGCACATTTAAAACTGCAATTAGATAACTTTGTTGTTGATCACATTAAAAATGTTACCCAAGATGAAATTAATACCTATAAAATCAAACTGCTAGCTAGGGTAAAAACACAAGTTGAAAAATATATGCCCGATGTTGCAGAAAATACCGACTATAAAATTCTTGCTGATAACCTTGTTGCGGGCGATTGAACTACTAGCAAAGATGTCATAGTTCAAGCAGTCGAGGGTAGTCCAAAAGTTTTGAGTTTTACCGCGGCAACAATTCCAATACAAGCAAAAGACCACATAGGGCACCCAGGCCCAAACACAGGACAAACCACGACATCTGATAATAACGATGGCGATAGTAAACTGTGAATTATTGGCGTTGTCGTTGGTGTCTTGGCGGGGTTTTGAACAGCATATTTGTTATTCAAAAGATTTGTATTTAATAAATATATCTTGCCAAAAATTTATGCGCGTCGTCAGCAAAAAGTAGTTGAACAGTGAAAACGTGACGACCGTGAAGAAGCCGAAGAACTAGCACGCAAACAAACTAAACGCCAACAGAAACAAAACAACAAAAATGATAACAATCAAGAAGAAGAAGATGAATAATGGTTAATTTATTGGCAACAAGTGGCATCAATGATTTACTTAACAAAATTTTAGATATAACAATGCCCGTGTTAATTGCTGGCGCGGTCGTTTCGGCAATTATTATGATTGGGGTTTATGCCATTGGTGGTAAGTTTAACGCTGATAGTAATAACCGTAAAGAAACAATTAAAAAAGTGATGTGGGTTTTAATCTGTTTATTGATTGTTATCCTTGCTAGTGCGATTGTGTTGGCATTTAAAGATACTATCGCCCCAATTACAATTTAGGTGGTGAAATTATGTTATTTTGAAAACGAAAACAAGATAATTTAGCGGTTGTAAAATCAAAAAAACCAATATTAAAACAAGGTTTAGAGCGATTTGTGGCATTTTATTTTAAAAAAATATTTACAATAATGGCAATTGTAATGATACCATTGTTAATTATTGCTTGCATTGTAATTGCGATATTATTGGCGATATTATGGTTTTTACCTAATACTGGAACCTCAAATAACATTCAAACATTTTTTTCTAATACTTTGAATGTTGAGACAATGCAAGCAACTGGTGGATCAAACATAATGGGCAATATTATCGGGTGAGCAATAGATAGTTTTTGTGCTATTTTGTATCTTGTTTTTATAACCCCCGTTGTTTGGTTGTTAGGTGGGATGCAAGATGTTGTGTATTTTATTGGTGGGGGGGCATTAAGCGAGCGATTATTTAGCATGGATAATATTGGAACGATATATTGATTGTTGTTCGGGATTGCAATGGCTATGTTTATTGTCATTATTGGTACTAAAGCGATTTCGTGAATGTATAATAATCGCCGTCACGAAATGAAACAAGCAATTACAAATATGTTGATTATCATTATTGCCATTCCATTAATCCCAACATTATTTATTATGGCAAACACAATTATGACGATGGTTGTTAAATTGTTTTTGCAAAATGCCCTCGTTGATACTAATAATATTGCCTTAGCAATTTTTAATAGTAGTTTTATGAATGGGGTTCATAATTTAGATTATATTCCAGTGTCGTGGACATTTTCGGATAGTGGGAATTTTAGTTATATTATTTGTTTGATATCGGAGGGGTTTATGGTTTATATTATGTTTACTGTTTGCATGTTCTTATTTTGACGGGTAATTGAATTATTTATCTTATTGTGTTACTCACCCGTGGTGGTTGTGATGAGTGTTGCCGACCAAGGGCAACAGTTTCGTAATTGAAAAGATATGGTTTTAGGGCGCTTTATTAGTTATGCCTTTATGTTTATCACTTACAATATTTTTATTATGGGTATTGCGGTTTTGGGACAAGTGGCAACATTTATGCCGAACGCTTTATCGCAACCAATCTTTATTTTGCTTGGTATCTTTGCCTTTGGTTTTGCTGTTGCAAAATCACCACAAATTATCACGAGTTTAATTGGTGGTAATACCGCGATGAGTGATAGTGTCGGTAATTTAATGTCTTTCGGGATGGCAACTAACCTCGCTAAAATTGGTGGTAAATTTGCGTGAAAATCAGGTAAATTTGCTGCTCGCAATGCTGTTGGAAAACCAATCGGTGTAACACGAGGAATAACTAGCGCAATCAAAAGTGGAACCTCATTTAAAGAGGCAACAGCAGGAACTTTATTTGGTGGCTTTAATCCCAATACCGGGGGAATTTCGGGTGCATTTGCGGATCAAACAATGAAAACAAAAGATAAAGTTATGACAAATATAAGTGATTATCAAACATTCAAAGAACAATGAAAAAACAATAAAGTTAAAGATAGTATTTTAGAGCAAGCAAGCAAACAAACAGCAAAGAAAAATAAAGGAAATAAAAAAAATGGAAAATAACCCAAAAATAATCACTAAAAAAGCAAGTCGGGTGCGATTTACTGTCTCAAATATTTTAGGCGGTATTGGATTACCAGAACTTTTTATCATTTTTGTCGCTGTTGTTTTAATAACTTTATCTTTGACTTTGCTTGCAAAAATATCTTTGTTCGCAGGAATTATTACAACTCTTATGGTTGCTATTTTGACTATCTTTTTCATCTCACCGAATAAAAACGGTGATAAATTATATTATGTGCTTTTTATTGCTGTTGGTTTTTTATTTAAGTCTAAAAAACATAACATAGAAAATAACAACAAAGTTCAAATTATTAAAAACCGTGTGGTATTTTATAACGGCAAACAAGTGCTGATTTATAAAATCAATGCTGTTGATTTAACATTGTCAACGCAAGAAGAACGCAATGCCCCAATTTATGATTTTTCAAATTATATGCGAGCATTAAATTTTGATTTGGAAATTATCAAAATTGATAGCAATTTGAATTTTGAAAAAAATAAACACTATCTTACAAGGACTTTAAAACAAGATAATTTAAAAAATTCCCAAAAACAGCAATTAAATAATTTTTTGTCGATGTCTGAATACTTGGAAAACCAAGATTTAAAATTAGAACAAAATTATTATTTAATTGTTTTTATAAATAACAATGATAAAAAAATTGAGTTATCATTGTTATCTTATAATCAAAATCTTTCGTTCACTTTGCCAACAAGTAAAGAAATTGAGAAAATTATTGATAAAAAAATTATCCCAACAAATAGTCTAGTTTCAACCTTAGCAACAACCATTAAAGAAACCGCAAAGTATTTAAAGCTGGCAAATAATAAATTTGTCAGTTATCTTTCTGTTAATCAGTTTCCATTGACTGTTAATGATATGTGGTTAAGTAATTTTAGTGAGATAGAAAATGTGAATATTTCTATTCGTGTGTGCCATTTAGATAATATGACGGCCTTTAAATTACTTGATAGAGCTATTTTAAGGGCTCAAGATCAAGAAACCAAAAAAGCAAGCGAAGATATTGAATATAACTTATATTTGCAAAATTTTAATGAATTACTACAACTTATTCAAGTTGGTGGAGAAACCTTGAAAATGGTTTCGATTATTTTTACTTGCTTTGCCGATAGCAAAAAAGATTTAGACCAAGTTGTTGCAAATTTAAAAAATGAAATGATAAGAAATCGTTTCACTATTAACGATTTAACATTTCGCCAATTTACAGCTTATAAATGTTTGTTGTTTAATAACAATGACAAATTAAAAAATATCGAACAAGAAATGGCAACGATTACTCTTGCGAGCGCTTGACCGTTTCCAAACAAACCCCTTAATGACCCTCAAGGACTAATAATGGGTGAGAACGAGCAAATACAACCGTTAATCTTTGATATTAAAACCAAATCATCAACAAGAGCTAGTCACAATGCTTTTATTGTTGGACAAATGGGGTTTGGAAAAACTTTTAATGTTAAAAAACAACTTAACTGATTATATTGTAATAACACAAAAATTTATATTATTGACCCACAACGCGAATATGGCGGGCTTGCCAATTATCACGGTGGCGAAATTATCGAATTTGGTAATAACCCAAAAGCAAAAATAAACCCCCTAGAAATTTTTACCGATAATTTTTCGGAACATATTTCGTTGCTTGAACAATGGTTTAAAAATTTGTATCGTGATTTAACAAATATTGACCTGGCTAAATTACAAGAATATATTATTCAGTTATATGCTGAATTATACTTGTAAGTGCAAGTAAATAAAATTGCAAAAGATTTCATATAAAAATTTCATGATGCTAAGTTTATTTTAGAAAAAGTAAATTTAAGGAGTTTTTATATGGGATACAAACATCTTGGCATAGATGAAAGAATTTATATTGAGAATCAATTGAAATTTAAAGTAAAAATTAGTGAAATAGCTAAAAATCTTAATCGAAGTATTAGTACTATTAATCGAGAAGTTAATAGAAATAAAGATAATAATCATTATTTTTCATTAATTGCACAAAATAAAGCAGAAAATAGAAAACAATTGCATGTTTATTTTCATAAATTTAAAAATAGAGAATTAGTAAAATATGTACAACAAAAATTATTATTAGGTTGATCGCCTGAACAAATTTATGGCAGAATTAAAAATTTTCATCAAGAATGAATTATTAGTTTTAAAACAATTTACAATTGAATTTATTCTGGATTACTTGAAAAGGTTACTAGTAAAAATTTAAGAAGAAAAGGTAAGAAACGAAAATCTCAAGAAAATCGGGGTAAATTTAATGGTAAATCCATTAAAGAACGAAATGTTAATAATCGCATAACTCTTGGCCATTGAGAAGGTGATACTGTAGTATCATCACGAGGTAAAAGTAAATCATGTTTAATAACTTTAGTTGAAAGAACATCAAGATTTACTTTAGCAATATTAGTTGAAAATAGAACTACTAAAGTTATTAACAAAAATATTAGTCATTATTTATCAATTCTTCCAAATAATCTTGTTAAGACTATAACATTTGATAGGGGTAAAGAATTTGCTAATTGACAACAACTTGAAAAAAATTTAAATGTGAAAATTTATTTTGCTGATGCATATTCACCTTGACAAAGAGGTACTAATGAAAATACTAATGGTTTAATTAGAGAAAAATTTCCTAAAAAATTTAATTTTTCAAACACTACTAAAAATGCAGTTCATAAATTTATATTGTCTTTAAACCAAAGACCAAGAAAAATACTAAATTATCTTTCGCCAATCGAATATTTGGTTAGAAAAATAATTTAGTTGCACTTAACTTTACAATTTGGCATATAAAAACTTTAATATTACTGCTGATACAAATTTGGGCCAGTTAAATAAAAAAGATTATCCGATTTTAGCTGATTTATATAACTTGATTAATAAAAAAGAACAAAATACTTTGTTAGAAAAAATACTGTGAAAATTAACCAAAGGAGTAGACGGGATATTATTTAATGGCGTTAGCACCTTAGAAATTAAAAGCGATTTTATTGTTTTTGATATTTATAATATGGCAAAATCAAAAACTATTGCCAATGCTCAAATGTATCTGCTACTGGCGTTGCTTGATCGTATAATGAAAAAAAATAAAGAAGAAAACATGAATTTACCGTCCGACCAACAGAGTTGAATTTGTATTGCGGTAGATGAAGCCCATTTGTTAATTAACGAAGATAACATGCTGGCCCTTAATTATTTGT
This sequence comes from Spiroplasma endosymbiont of Tipula paludosa, assembly GCF_964264785.1. Classification (NCBI taxonomy): domain Bacteria; kingdom Bacillati; phylum Mycoplasmatota; class Mollicutes; order Entomoplasmatales; family Spiroplasmataceae; genus Spiroplasma; species Spiroplasma endosymbiont of Tipula paludosa. The sequence goes on along the minus strand of NZ_OZ183484.1, from coordinate 538,582 downwards.
TTACTTTGTCGAAAACTTGCCGAAAATTTAACGGAATATTATATATCTTAACGCAAAGTATTGGGGACTTTACCCAACACGGCGAAGAGGTTAAACGCCAAGCACGGGGAATAATTGAACAATGTACTTATCAATTTATTCATCATTTGAACTCGATTGGGTTGCAAAACTACACTGAATTACTAACTGATAATAATATGATCAATGAGTATGAAAGAAATGTTATTTTAACTCCTAAAAAGGGGTTGTGCTTGTTTAGCATCAATGATACGCGTTATATTTTACAAGTTGTGGCAACAAGCGAAGAAATCAAAGCTATTGGCACCAATGAAGATATCAATAACTTAGGAAAGGAAAAATAAATATGGAACAAAAACATAATGAATGAGTAACGGTTAATATTATGGCCCGAAGAAAACTCAAACGCGAAACTGACAAATCCAATTTATTTTCTATCCCTGAGCATAAAGGGTTGTCGGTGTGAATTAGTAAAAAGTGTATTCACGGTTCGCGGAGCGGTAAATCGTTGGCCGTTAGCATAAAAGCCAATGATGAATATAATATTTGATTATATGACAATGATGCTAAAATACATATCAAAAGCGAAATTTGACAAGGACAGCAATTAATTAATATGTATCAAAAAGAATGAAACAAAACAATTGAAGCAATTAAAATTCACAAAGAATCGTTGAACGAATAAAATCGTTTATACGGCGTTGAGATATGATATCTTATTCATTAAAATAACGCGTTGCGCGTTACAACCGATTATTTTTATTAAAAGAAAGGCGACGCTTTAAATGTGAAAAAAATTAATAAACTGGCGAGATAAAAATATTAGTAATAAAATTATTTATTGAATTATTTTTATTTTAGTAATTCCATTTATCCTTTTATGTCTGATAAATTGTGCTTCGGCAATAATTATTATGTTTTTAAAATATCATACATTAGATTTTAAAAATTTTAATCTTGGTTATATCGATAAATATAGTTGGATAATATCGCTTGTTGTTTTTATTATAGGTACTTTGTTTTTCTTTTGGTTTTATGCAAGTCATAAAATAGATAATATGGATAATCCTAAAACAAAACAACAAAAAACAGACAAAGCAATTAATAAAGAATTTAAAACATTACAATATAAAATGCTTGCCCTTGATAAGAGTTATGGCATTCCAAAAAACAATTTAACTCAACACACTTTATTAGTCGGGACAACCGGAAGCGGTAAAACAACAACTTTAATGTTTTTAGTAAAACAACTAACTAAATTATTTAAACAAACAACTATTATCATTGACGGTAAGGGGGACATTGATTTAATTAAGCAAGTTAAACAACTAGACCACAACGCTTTTATTTGAGAAATTGGCGGCGAAACTGAATATAATCCTTTTTCAAATAAAGATAATGTTATTTTAGCGGATAAAATAATGTCCTTGTTTGATTTTACTGAACCTTTTTACCGGGACAAAGCACAACATTTTTTATTAATATTATTAGATACTATGTTAATAAATAATATTGATATTACTTTAAAAAATATCATTGAATACTTTAATATTGAAAAATTATTAAAGTTAGTTGGTGTTAAAAGCGTTAATTATGATATGCTTAGCAATAATTTTTCCGAAAAAGAAATATCCGGGATGTTAAGCAAACTTGATATTACTAATATGCAATTAAGCAAAGCCCTCGGCAACCGCAACAATCTATTAGACTTGATTAGTAATCATAAAACGATATTGTTTAGTATAAATTCGTTGATGTATCCCAAACTAGCGGGGGTGGTTGGTAAAATTATTATCCAAGACTTAAAAGAATTAACCACTTTAAAACCAGTTAATCAAAAAATCAATGTTGTTTTAGATGAGTTTAATGTCTTTGCTAGTGAAACCATTATCAACTTGATAAATAAATCGCGTAGTTTTAATTATCAATGTTTTTTATCGTTTCAAGTAACAGATGACTTATCAACAGATAATAAAAAACTTTTAAATACAATATTTGGAAATGTAGCAAATATAATTGCCCATAAAGTAAGTGATGTCGAAAGTCCTGAATACCTTGCCAAGGTTTTTGGTACGCAAGAAACCGAGAAACTAACTCGCCAAATTGACTTTAAAAATAACACTGCTGATATGGGTTCGGTACGAGTAGTGGATGAATTTATTGTTCATCCCAACGACCTTAAAACCCTTAAAATTGGCGAATGCTATTTTAAAACCACCCTTCCGGATGGTCAATTATGTATTAAAAAAATTCAGGTCAATCCCACTTGTTTAGAATTGTTAATTCACCAATTAAAATAAGCCAAATTGTAAAGTTAAGTGCAACTAAATTATTTTTCTAACCAAATATTCGATTGGTGAAAGATAATTTAGTATTTTTCTTGGTCTTTGGTTTAAAGACAATATAAATTTATGAACTGCATTTTTATTAGTATTTGAAAAATTTAATTTTTTAGAAAATTTTTCTTCTTTTGTATATTCTTTTCTCAATAAATTAAATTAAAAGAACATCTCCAATAAAGTTTTATCACACAGGTTTTTTTCTTATGTGTTTATTTTATTATAGATGTTCAAATTTAGGTATATTTTTAATTATAAAGAGTTTTTGATAAAAATTAAGATTTTTTGTTAAAAGTTACAGTAACTTCATTTTCTGGTGTTCTAATTGTGGCTTTTGTTGAAGTAATATTTTCAACCCGAACTTTTTTAATATCTAAATCTATTTTTTCTCCTTTTTGATAATTACTAGTACTTGCTACTGCTACTTCCGTGTCTTTATATTCGCCGATGAATATTTCGTTTCCCACCGCTTTTATATGTGTTTGTGCCTTTACAAGCGTTGTTGTTTTTGGAACTATAGATAAATGAGGATTGTTAACTAATATTGCTTCTTTAATTTGTGGAATACTTGGTTGATTTTGTTGATCAGTATTGATTGCGCCTAAGTTTCTATGTGGTATAAATTTATTTAATTCAGAACTTTTAGAACTTAGAATAGCAATATCATCTATCTCTTTTTGTTGTTTTTGTACTTTTTGTGTTGGAGATAACTCATTGTTGTTGGAAATTTCGTCGTTTAATTGCATTGAGCCGTTGCCTATTTTTGTTTTAATATAGTTTCCACTATTATCATCTCACTTTGTTAATTTATTTTCGTAATGTCCTCAATTAATAGTTTGTGGATGATCGTCACTAGAGTGTAACACTCTTGCAACATCATTACGAACCGAAAAAAAGCGCATTGATTCAGAAGTAACAAATATTGTTGTTAATAAACTATCTTTTAATCCTTTTTTATTGTCATCATTAACACTAGCTAGTTTATCAATTGATTCGTTAATATAATTTTTAGAAATTATTAACTCATGATTTCCTATTCGTTGATAACTACCATCATAACCAAGACATTTCGATTCAATTCCTTCAATTTTAGTAATAACATTATCCGTCTCTTTTTCTTTTTGAAAGTGTCAATATGTTTTTTTACCATTTGCATCATTAACAATAAATCCATCCATATATAAATTATTATTTGGATTTAAAATCGCGGTAACTTCTTGGCCATCATGATTTTTTAAAGGAAGTTCTAAAATTGCTTTTGAAGGATTTTGATTTAGGGCATATATTCTATTTCCTGTACGTTGATTTATTCCATAGACACGAAAAACATTATTATTTGCTTTGTCTTTTGTTATTTTTGTCTTACTGTGACTTGTTGTTTGGGTCGGGGGTTGTGACCTACCAGAATTATTATCAATATAGTCTCTAATACTTCTTGAGTAATTTCTTTTATTTAAAATAATATTATTTCTGTTTGTAGATGCCGGTGTTGGCGTTCTTCGGCTGTTTTGTGTTGATGATTTTGTTTTTGTCTGATTGATACTTGTTGTTTGTATTGCTGTTCTTTTTGTGCCATTTGGCGTTCTTCCTGTTGTTGCGTTGTGGTTTGTTCTTCCTTGAGTTAAAGAAGAACTATTTTGTTCATTTCTGTTTGAACTTCTATTTGTACTTGTTTCAGAAGGACTAGCGGCAATAACCATCGGTATTGCCGTTCCACTAATTGTTAAGACACTCAATAAATTTAGCAGTTTTTTCATATTTTTATTTCCTTTCTGTAATTGTTATTATTTATAATTAATAGTTTTCTAGTGGTTGATTTCTTCCTTTTACTATTTCTGCGTTATATCCTTTTTTAATAGAAAATTCTATTTTTCCATTAAAAAAAATTGAATTTCCATCTTCATAAACAGTTATTTCTTCAGGCAATGTGCCATACTTTATTAATTTTTGCATTAGTTGTCCAATTGAGATATCAAAATGCACTGTTTCATTATTTTTAGTCAAAATATCAAATTGGATATTTCCATAAATATCTTGTTCCAAATTTAAAGTAGTTTGAAATTTTATTTCCTCAAGTGTTGCTGTAATAATTCTTGATGAATTTGCTGCGACTGTGACTTTTTGTGAAGGGAAAGTCATGACACTTGACGTTCTATCTACTTTTTCACCACTAATATCTAAATTAACATTTTTTGATAGGCTAATACTTTGCGAAGAACTTTTTGAAGTTGACGAACCATTACTTTCTGAAGAACTTTTTGAAGTTGACGAACCGTCACTTTCTGAAGAACTTTTTGAAGTTGACGAACCATTACTTTCTGAAGAACTTTTTGAAGTTGACGAACCGTCACTTTCTGAAGAACCATATTCTCCGCGTGCACCCCCTGAAGCACCTATTCCCAAAAATTTACCGCCTATTTCCACATTTCATCCATGTGATTGATTTTTAGTTTGAGAAGAACTACTTTCTTGTGCTTGTGAATTTTGTTTAATATCACTATTTTCTAAAATATTAGATAATGTAATAGAAGTGTTATTTTCTTTTACTTGATTTGAAGTGTAAGAAAAACTACTTTCTTGTGATTCTGAATTTCCAATTTCTAAATTTTCTATTCTAATTATTCCTGTTGTTATTCTATATCTTGTTTCTGTTGAAAATTCATAAGAACATTGGGGGGTATTAAAATCTGATTCATTATCATCATCATTTTTCATTATTGTTCGAATAAAACAAATTCCTTTAGATTGCTTTTCAAATGAAAATTTAGGAGTAATTTGCTGTTTTAATTGAACATTTGAATATTGTAAATTATTTGAATTAATATTTTTAATTTCTTTAAAAATTAAATTAGGGTTATCATCTCGAAATTTGAAAAAAATTGCTTTTTTAATCAATTCATTTAAATCAATAATTTTATTTTGCTGATTATTTATTGTATAGTAAATTCTCTTTTCACCAAAATATTTAGAACTATCTTTTTTTTCTTTTATTATAGCAGAAATATTAGTTTTTTCAACTACTTCTAATTGTGAAATATCTAAATCAGGATTTAAATAATTTAATTCATTTAAAATTACTTTATCACTATTATCAATAACATTTAAATTAAGATTTGTAATTACAGTAGATAAATTTTGTATAGCTGTAAAAGTAACTTTTTGATATCCCTGGTATTTATTTGAATTATAACGTGGTGAGCCCTCAATATCGGCTGACGTATCTGTAATGTTACTAAAGCCAACTTCAGTTACATCTAAACTGGGATTAAGTTTTTTGACAGCATCTTTTATAGTAGAAACACCATTATCATTTAAGGCCCCTAAATTAAGGTTTGTAATTACAGTAGATAAATCTTTTCTAACTGTAAAAGTAACTTTTTGATATCCCTGGTATTTATTTGAATTATAACGTGGTGAGCCCTCAATATCGGCTGACGTATCTGTTATTGCACTAACATCTACTTCACTAGCATCTAAAATAGAATTTTTAGCTTTAACTGCATTTAAAATTGCATCTTTGTTGTTATCATTTAAGGCCCCTAAATTAAGGTTTGTAATTACAGTAAATAAATCTTTTCTAACTGTAAAAAAAACTTTTTTATCTCCCTGATATTTATTTGAATTATAACGTGGTGAGCCCTCAATATCGGCTGACGTATCTGTAATGTTACTAAAGCCAACTTCAGTTACATCTAAACTGGGATTAAGTTTTTTGACAGCATCTTTTATAGTAGAAACACTATTATCATTTAAGACCCCTAAATTAAGGTTTGTAATTACAGTAGATAAATCTTTTCTAACTGTAAAAGTAACTTTTTGATATCCCTGATATTTATTTGAATTATAACGTGGTGAGCCCTCAATATCGGCTGACGTATCTGTTATTGCACTAACATCTACTTCACTAGCATCTAAAATAGAATTTTTAGCTTTAACTGCATTTAAAATTGCATCTTTGTTGTTATCATTTAAGGCCCCTAAATTAAGGTTTGTAATTACAGTAGATAAATCTTTTCTAACTGTAAAAGTAACTTTTTTATCTCCCTGATATTTATTTGAATTATAACGTGGTGAGCCCTCAATATCGGCTGACGTATCTGTAATGTTACTAAAGCCAACTTCAGTTACATCTAAACTGGGATTAAGTTTTTTGACAGCATCTTTTATAGTAGAAACACCATTATCATTTAAGGCCCCTAAATTAAGGTTTGTAATTACAGTAGATAAATCTTTTCTAACTGTAAAAAAAACTTTTTTATCTCCCTGATATTTATTTGAATTATAACGTGACCAACCCTCAATATCGGCTGACGTATCTGTAATGTTACTAAAGCCAACTTCAGTTACATCTAAACTGGGATTAAGTTTTTTGACAGCATCTTTTATAGTAGAAACACCATTATCATTTAAGGCCCCTAAATTAAGGTTTGTAATTACAGTAGATAAATCTTTTCTAACTGTAAAAAAAACTGCTTTTCAACTTCCAAGTTGGTATTCTTTTAATCCTTTATGTTTGCTAACTCATATTTTGGCCCAAGAATCATTTTTTACAAAAACATATAATTTATCAATAAGTAAATCGGGATTTTTTTCTTTTAGTGCATTTAAAATTGTTTCATCATCTTCATTATTTAATGCGCCTAATTGTATATTAACAATTGCATCATTTAAATCTTCTCCCCCATTATTTTCTTTGTTTACATGGGCTCCTCAAAAATCGTCATTATTTTCTCAATATTTATCTCGATTTGTTCTTATTATTAAACCCTCGTAAATACTAATTTTATTTAAAAAAACTTCATCAATCTCTGAAAATCTTTGATATATAACAGAAGCAATAATTTCAATATCTTCATTAAGAAAATCATCCCGACTTCTATCATCTCCGGATGAATTTATTTTTTTAAATTCATTCTTTAATAAAGCATATACAAAATTATAAAGAGAGGTTCTTGTTCTTTTATTATACTCAGACCTTATTTTTTCTCAATTTCTATGGCTTATTTTTACATATAAGCGGTTATTACATAAAAAACAATAGTGATTTTCAATAAAATTATTATTTCCTCTTTTAACTCTACTTAAATTTTCTAAATTACTTGTTTGCGAATAATTAATTTCGTTATCTACTATTTTATTTTCTGGCGCTTTTTCTGAGGCATTAGCTAAAATTATTGGTGTTATGCTCGACAAGCTTGTAATTGTCGTTAACATAGCGAGTAATTTTTTCATATTAATTCAAATCCTTTTCGTTAATTTTTGCTAATTAATAAAATTTACAACACCTTTTCCTTTCTCCAAAAAATAATCTACAGTCTCTTTGCCTTGGAATTTAATTATAAACAATTAAATAAAAATTTATATCATTTTTTCAAGATATTGAATACTAGTTCTAAAAAACATTTATCTTTATTTAAAGAATAACTGTGTTTCCATAAACTTTATAAAATAAAGCAAATAAATAAATTTATTGTAAAAATTAATGTTATAATAAGCATAATTAAATAAAAAGAAAAATGATGACTACACCATCATTCTTCCTAATTAGATTATAACATAGGTAGAATGAAAAAAAAATCATTCTACCTATTTTTTTATTTAACTAAGTAAAAAGAAGCAATAATAATTAATCGCCCCAATCGGGTGTTAAAAACACAGAAAGGAGCATATAGATTATGCAAACAGCAATCTTACAAAATAAATCAGAAGCCTTCAATCAATTAAATTCCTTAAAAGATATTTCAAATTTTTTTACGCCAAAAAAATGTGTGAATAAAAAATTTACTGAGGATAGTGTTCAAGTCCGCGTTTTTGAGTACTATATTTCCGTCCCGAAGAAATTTTGTCATTTAGATAAAAATAAACAAAATTATTTAATTGGGATTATCCCCAATTATGTTTATAACTGTTATGACGCCCAAAAAAACTGACGCGAAAAAATTAGTGGGCGTGAATTAATTAAAAAATATAACTTAAAAGGCTTCCACTTTTTAACAGTGGAAAACCAACGCTTTAAAAATATGCAACAAACCAACCCTTTTTTAATACAATTTAAAAATGCACAAGAGAGTATGGAATGACATCGAGAACAAGTGGCCAAAGAGCAGGAACAATTAAAAACATTTTTATTATCTCGTAAAAAAAATACAGACACCGGAGTATCGGAAGATGAAATCGCGAATGTCAATAATAATCATGTAACAACACCATATCAATCACCCAAACATCAAGAACGGCAACAGGAACTTGATATCAAAAAAGTATTCGATGCATTGTACAATGCATCGAATACTTAAAAATAAATCCTTTTAAAGACACACCGCTTTAGGAAAGCAAAAGTGTCTAACTAAATAATACCATAGTTTTTTTAAAAAAGCTGAATTATACTTGTAAGTGCAAGTAAATAAAATTGCAAAAGATTTCATATAAAAATTTCATGATGCTAAGTTTATTTTAGAAAAAGTAAATTTAAGGAGTTTTTATATGGGATACAAACATCTTGGCATAGATGAAAGAATTTATATTGAGAATCAATTGAAATTTAAAGTAAAAATTAGTGAAATAGCTAAAAATCTTAATCGAAGTATTAGTACTATTAATCGAGAAGTTAATAGAAATAAAGATAATAATCATTATTTTTCATTAATTGCACAAAATAAAGCAGAAAATAGAAAACAATTACATGTTTATTTTCATAAATTTAAAAATAGAGAATTAGTAAAATATGTACAACAAAAATTATTATTAGGTTGATCGCCTGAACAAATTTATGGCAGAATTAAAAATTTTCATCAAGAATGAATTATTAGTTTTAAAACAATTTACAATTGAATTTATTCTGGATTACTTGAAAAGGTTACTAGTAAAAATTTAAGAAGAAAAGGTAAGAAACGAAAATCTCAAGAAAATCGGGGTAAATTTAATGGTAAATCCATTAAAGAACGAAATGTTAATAATCGCATAACTCTTGGCCATTGAGAAGGTGATACTGTAGTATCATCACGAGGTAAAAGTAAATCATGTTTAATAACTTTAGTTGAAAGAACATCAAGATTTACTTTAGCAATATTAGTTGAAAATAGAACTACTAAAGTTATTAACAAAAATATTAGTCATTATTTATCAATTCTTCCAAATAATCTTGTTAAGACTATAACATTTGATAGGGGTAAAGAATTTGCTAATTGACAACAACTTGAAAAAAATTTAAATGTGAAAATTTATTTTGCTGATGCATATTCACCTTGACAAAGAGGTACTAATGAAAATACTAATGGTTTAATTAGAGAAAAATTTCCTAAAAAATTTAATTTTTCAAACACTACTAAAAATGCAGTTCATAAATTTATATTGTCTTTAAACCAAAGACCAAGAAAAATACTAAATTATCTTTCGCCAATCGAATATTTGGTTAGAAAAATAATTTAGTTGCACTTAACTTTACAATTTGGCAAAATTAAAATTTATTTGATAAGAACTTTCACCTTTATTAAAACCATTAATAATTCTTTTATCTTCAACAAAGAAATAAGAACGAAAAATCATATTCTTACTATTTTCGATTGTTGAACCAAAGTTAATTAAATACTGTTTGGGATAAAAAGTAATTAATGAGCGATAGAAAAACCCCATTTGTAAAACATTTTTAGGAATTTCTTGCATTCCTTTATAACTTAATCCTACATAAGTAGAAGCATCCATATCAAAACTCGCATAAAAGAATTGTGTAAAAAAACCACCTAAAACTTTATAAATTTTATCAAATAAACTGAAATAATATTCACTTGTCAAATCCTTTAAATAAAAAAACATAAAATCTTTAAAATCAGTCTTTAATTTGTCATCATAGCGTAAAAAATGAAAGGTATTACCATAATAATTAATTTGTCCAAAAAAGGTATTAATAAAATCTTCGGTTCAACCATCTAATCAAATAAACTTAATTAATTGTTTATCATTCAAATAAAGAGTAACCATCCCCAAAGAAATTTCAATTCTAAAAACATCACTAAAACTAGAAAATTCCAAGCTATCAAAAAAATATAACGAATTTTTAGGTTCAAAACTACGAATTAAAGTAAATTTTGTAGAAACCATATACATATGACAAGATTTTGTTTTCTACAAACTTTTAGGGGGTGTTTTCTTTTGGCAGTAATATTTTGTATTGAATGCGACAGCGAAAGCTATGTCATTGGTAATAAAAATACAGTTGGAATCTGTAATTCTTGCGATGAAAAGGGTTTTTAAATTTTGAAAGGAAAGATAAATTATAAAAGACTTGGTACATAACTATAACATTTTATGCCGACTAAACTATAAAATTCATTTTTATCTTTGTATTTATCTAACATTTGTATTTCATCTAAAAAATAATTATCAAAATAGTAGATAAAATTAAAGGTTATGTACCAAGTCTAAAATATGTCGCTGGTGTTTACATCTATTTAGTGATAAACGATATTTGCATGTTGCTTGTGAGAAAAAATTTATTAATCATATTAAAAAAATTTTAAAAGCCAAATTGTAAAGTTAAGTGCAACTAAATTATTTTTCTAACCAAATATTCGATTGGCGAAAGATAATTTAGTATTTTTCTTGGTCTTTGGTTTAAAGACAATAGACTTGGTACATAACTATAACATTTTATGCCGACTAAACTATAAAATTCATTTTTATCTTTGTATTTATCTAACATTTGTATTTCATCTAAAAAATAATTATCAAAATAGTAGATAAAATTAAAGGTTATGTACCAAGTCTTGTGTAAAAATTCAATAATATGATAAAATGGTAATGAATAAAAATGACAATAACAAGAAAGGTAGGGTTAGTTTAGTAATTAAATAATATAATTAGCTGATTGTTTTACTTCTTCAAAGCAATACCTAAGAAAACTAAACGCGACCGTTAGTCTTTGATAAGTAATTATTAATATTAAAAAGTGGTATAATAACGATATTAAAATATAAAGAGGAGTAAAAGAATGACACCACATATTAGTGCTAAAAAAGAGGACATTGCCCCAATAGTTTTAATGCCCGGAGATCCAATTAGAGCAAAATATATTGCAACAAATTATTTGCAAGATGTGCAATTAGTAAATAGTGTTCGTAATATGTTAATGTATACAGGAATATATCAAGGGAAAAGAATAACTATTGCTGGTAGTGGTATGGGTTGTCCTTCAATTGGCATTTACTCATATGAATTATTTAAATTTTATGATGTTGATGTAATTATTAGAATTGGAAGTGCAGGTGCATATGACGAAAAGTTAAAACTGTATGATGTTATTAATGTAAGTTCGGTGTATGGTGAAAATAATTATGCTAAAATTGTTGGTGCAACAAATGGTGATATTATTGAAGCCAATCCTAATATTTATGAATTAATTAAAAAAACAGCAAGTGATAAAAATATTAACATCATATCTGGAAGGGTACATTGTTCTGATGTTTTTTATCGTAAAAATTTTGAAGAATATAAAAGATTTTTAAGTGAAAAACAAACTATTGCTGTAGAAATGGAAACTTTTGCGTTATTTGCTAATGCAAAAGTGTTAAATAAGCAAGCAGGATGTATTTTAACTGTATCTGATTCGTTAGTAACAAAAGAGGCTACTACGAGTGAAGAGCGCGAACAATCATTTGATAAGATGATGATGTTAGCTTTAAAAACAGCAGTTAATTTTTATAAACAAGATGTTTAAAGAAAAAGGGAAATTTTTATAAAGAGGGGTTTCTCAAACTAATGGATAAAAATAGTATTGATAGTTTTTTAATTTTAGTTAAAACCAATGTTTCTATTGATCAAGTTGTTAAGCCTTTTGTTAAAACAATAGATAAACAAACTTTGCATAAAATTAAATGACTTTATATTTCAGAACATAAAATTAATGATGAATCTTATTTAACTATTGCTTTAAATGAGTTTACTTTTAATATTATTAAAAAGTTAAAAAAGTGTGATTGAATTTTAGTTCATAAATATATTTTAAAAGATAAATTTCATAATGAAAATTATAAGGTTGTTAGTTGTGAAATGGGATTTTATAAATATAAATTAATTAATACGGTATATCATTGTCATCGTATTGATGAACAAACTTCAATTGATAGTAATTTATGAAAAGTATTAAGTGAAAAAAAGCAACAAATTTTGCTTGAATTTTTAATTGCTTTACGAAAAAAAAGAAAAATAGATTTTTTAATTTTAAATGATATTTTTAGTAGTACAACAGAAAAGGAAATTGCTAATCAAGTTTGTGAACAGGCTAATAGTTATAAGAAGCATTATCAGTTATTACGAATTGGGCAAGATATTATTGCTTGCTTAGGGCGATTAAAAAATATTATTGATTTTTATATTGAGGATGGTAGTATTAATTTTGCTTTGAAAGATAATGAAATTATTAATCAAAAAGTATTAAATGAATTAGAAATTGTTAAAAAAACAAAAACTAGCGCTAAAAATCTTACAAGTCTTTTTATAAATCATGATATGGAAGCGCTTTATCAAATAATGAAAAAGATTATTCGTGATAATCCGTGTTCGTTGTATGTAAGTTCAGGTTAATAGATAATAAAAATCATTCTCATATGAGAATGATTTTTATTTTTTCTTTTTAGAAGTTTCTTTTAAGCGATTATTAATTATTTGTCAAGTTAATCTTGCAATCATCGCAGCATTATCAGTACAGTATTCATTATTAGGAATAATAACTGTGGTATTTTTTGTTGCTAAGTTTTCAACCTTAGTTCGTAAAACACTGTTAGCAGCAACGCCACCGACTACTGTTATCATTTTTGGATGATATTTTTTCATTGCCATTGTTAATTTTTTAATTAAAATATTAGTTGCTTGTTCTTGAAAAGAACAAGCAATATCTTCTTTTCTAAATTCTAATTGGCGAACATTTAATTTTTTAATTAAATTTGCTACTGCAGATTTTAAACCACTAAATGAAAAGTCAAAACTGTTATCATTTTTTCCTAATGGCAGTTCAAAAATATTTTGTCCTTTTTTTGCTATTTTATCAATTATTGGTCCACCTGGATATTCAAGTTCTAATAATCTTGCTACTTTATCATAAGCTTCACCGACAGCATCATCATAAGTTTCTCCTAAAATATGAAAATCAAGATGTTTTTTCATTAAAACTAATTGCGTGTGGCCACCGGATACTACTAAGGTTATTAAGGGAAACTTAAATTCATTATTAATGGCAGCGCTATAAATATGACCTTCAATATGATTACAAGCAATAAGTGGTTTTTTTAACATTAATGATATTGTTTGAGCGCAAACTTTACCGATATGAAGTGAACCACTTAATCCCGGATGGTCAGTATAACCGATGTAGTCAATATCATGATATTGGATTTGTGCTTGTTTAATGGCTTCTTTTAAAACATAACTAATTTTAGAAATATGAAGTCTTGAAGCAATTTCAGGAACAACCCCACCATATTGTTGATGATTAGCTATTTGTGAAAAAATAATATTGCTTTTAACTTTTTTATCTTTATATATTGCTATTGCTGTTTCATCACAACTTGTTTCAATAGCTAAGATGGTCATATTTTTCTCCTTAATTAATAACAATAATTGAGTTACCTATTTCGTTAATATTGGGTAATGATTTATTGTTTGTAATAAATATATCACATTCCTTTAAATTGGCGTATTTAATAAAACCAATTGTGTTAATACTATCATTTTCAGCAATAATAATTTTAGTATTAGAAGCACTTAATACTTTTTGTTTCAGTTGTGCTTCTTCTTCATTTTTAGCATATAAATCATAAGTATTAGAAATATTCTTAATATTAAGAATGCATTTACTGAATTTGACATTTTCTAAATTTGCTAAGCTATGGCTTCCTACTAAAACTTTACTTTCAGCTAAATAGCGACCACCAATTAAAATAGTATCTAAAATATTTTTATTATTAATTGCTTGTTTAAAAATTTCAATAGACTTGGTACATAACCTTTAATTTTATCTACTATTTTGATAATTATTTTTTAGATGAAATACAAATGTTAGATAAATACAAAGATAAAAATGAATTTTATAGTTTAGTCGGCATAAAATGTTATAGTTATGTACCAAGTCTAATACTGTTTGTAAATAAATAAACTGGTTTATTTATTAAACTGATTAAATATTCATTGGTAATTCCTGAATTAATAAACAAAATGTCATTATTATTAATTAGTTCATTAGTTTTTGTTGCTAGAAATATTTTATTATTGTCAATATCTAATAATTTAATTTGTGTAGAAACCATATACATATGACAAGATTTTGGTTTCTACAAACTTGCTTTTAATTAATAAATAAATACGAGCTCATTTATTTATTACAAGAAATATAAGGTTAAATTAATATTTATTATTTTTAGTTATGCCTTGTATTTTTTTGTGCCTTGATAGTAATAAACTAAGTTAATTAGTAAACGAAGTTTACTAACAAATTTTGTTAAACATAAATGTTTAAAAAAATAAATATTTAACTTAGTTAAAAGACTAAGTAACTAAGTTAAATATAACTCTTAGTTTAGTATAACTAAATATTGTAAGGATGGTATGTATATGCGAAATATTGAAAATATTTTTTTAAATACTGAAAAATATCTTTTAAAAGAAACACAAAATGCAGTACTTATTAAAGCACCAGCAATTCCGTGATTGTATGAATCTACTGGTATTTGGTTTTCAAAACGATTTGTTTATAAAGGAAAATATGAAAATTCTATTTGTATCGGAATAATTAAAGATGGTGAGTATCAGTTAGTTTTAGTTAATAAAAAAGGTCAAAAATCTAGTTTGATTTTAGATCATGAGTTGTTAGGTTTTTTTGTTGCTGAAAAAGAACATGATAAAAAGGTTGTAAGTTTTGATTATTTTAAAAATTCATTTTAAAAATGTTTTACGGTGTTTTAAAGATAAGGGGTAAAAAAAATATATCTTAGTTGGCTTTTATGGTGTTTAAACGGTGCGGAAAGCGTATGCTCCGCCCGTTAATTATCTATGTTAGTTGAGTTATTTAACTAAGTTATTGCAATTTTTTTGAGGAGTTTTAGAAATGAAAATGTGAGTTAATGTGGATGAGTCTGGCAAAGATTATTGTCAAGAGTTTATATATTCTATTAATAAAAAAACTGGATAGTGTGTGATTTAACAGTTAGGTAGGTGTATGATAATGAGTAATGAGAATAGTTGTTTATTAAAGTTGAAGTTTGTGCCTTATGGTAATCGTTTGGATGTAAATAGTTCTGTGGTACTTTCTAAGCGTGTCGCTGGTTTGTGTGATGATTGTGGATTGTTTCGTTTTTGTAATAAGGTATTGTTTGATGGTGTTGAGTGTGTTGGTGTTTTGTCTGCTAAGTCTAGTCGCCTCAGCCTCCTAGAGAGTGAGACATCTGTGTCTGCATCTGCAGTTGAATCTGTTAGAACTGATTTAGTCGGTGATAATTGACTTTGTGTTGATATTGCATATTAAAAGATTAAAAAATTAAGGAGAAAAGAAAGATGAGTATATTTGGACTAGTGTTTTTTACGATTTTAACATTATTACTAGCATATTATATTGCGGTTAATATTTATCGGTTTTTTAAAGATAAAAAGAAATATGGTAGTGAAGCAAAGCAGTTGCCAAAAGATTTTACTTATTCACAACGAATATTTATTGCAAAGTTTAAGCGAAATTTATTAGAACAAGATGAAAAAGAAATTAAAAAGTAGGTTTAGAAAATGTTTAAAAAAATAATTATTGAGTTAATTGAATTAATTTATCCAACTGCCGATTTACCACCCCAAGTTGTATTTTTGTTTTCAATTTTAATAATTGTAATGCTCTTCTCAGCCATTATTTTTCTGCTCTTTTGACCTTTTAAGCGGTAATTATTATGTTTTTACTTGCTTGAAAAGATTTAGATTGAGAAATGACAAAATTGTATTTTTGGGATTTATTTATTCAAATTAAAGTTATTCCGGCGTGAGTTTCTGGTAAAGAAATTGATTTAACCAAAGAACTACTTTGACTTTTAATAGCAAATATTGCGTTTTGAATGGTATTAGTAATTATTGTCTTATTTATGGTTATTTTATTTTATAAAGTTAAATCATATTTTGTTTAGAAAGGGGGTGATTATATGATTGGAACTTTCTTAGCAGAAGCACCGGCAGTAGCTGTTACTGGCGAGCAAGCGGTTACTAACTTATGAAAAGCGTTAATTGGAGCGTTTGGTCACATTTGAACCGATATTATTGGTGGTAATATGCCTAATGTTGTTATTTTTTTTGCTACATATTGAGTTTTCTTGCTTGGTGTAATTATTGGTTTATTTTTAATTGCTTTCAAAATGTTTGAAAAATTAATGCCCGGCAGATAGTAATAAAAATAAGGAGAGTGTGATTTAAGTGATGCTATTGTTTAAAAAAATAAATTTAAGATTATATGATTTTGTCGCTTTAAATCGCACTTTATTTATTATTGCGTGATTCTACGGTGCGATTTTGTATTATTATAATCCTCAAAGTTGACGAATGTTATTTGATATTATTTATTTATTAGCCAAATTGTAAAGTTAAGTGCAACTAAATTATTTTTCTAACCAAATATTCGATTGGCGAAAGATAATTTAGTATTTTTCTTGGTCTTTGGTTTAAAGACAATATAAATTTATGAACTGCATTTTTAGTAGTGTTTGAAAAATTAAATTTTTTAGGAAATTTTTCTCTAATTAAACCATTAGTATTTTCATTAGTACCTCTTTGTCAAGGTGAATATGCATCAGCAAAATAAATTTTCACATTTAAATTTTTTTCAAGTTGTTGTCAATTAGCAAATTCTTTACCCCTATCAAATGTTATAGTCTTAACAAGATTATTTGGAAGAATTGATAAATAATGACTAATATTTTTGTTAATAACTTTAGTAGTTCTATTTTCAACTAATATTGCTAAAGTAAATCTTGATGTTCTTTCAACTAAAGTTATTAAACATGATTTACTTTTACCTCGTGATGATACTACAGTATCACCTTCTCAATGGCCAAGAGTTATGCGATTATTAACATTTCGTTCTTCAATGGATTTACCATTAAATTTACCCCGATTTTCTTGAGATTTTCGTTTCTTACCTTTTCTTCTTAAATTTTTACTAGTAACCTTTTCAAGTAATCCAGAATAAATTCAATTGTAAATTGTTTTAAAACTAATAATTCATTCTTGATGAAAATTTTTAATTCTGCCATAAATTTGTTCAGGCGATCAACCTAATAATAATTTTTGTTGTACATATTTTACTAATTCTCTATTTTTAAATTTATGAAAATAAACATGTAATTGTTTTCTATTTTCTGCTTTATTTTGTGCAATTAATGAAAAATAATGATTATTATCTTGATGAATTGAAGTTGGCAACGCAATATTAGATGTTGAATGATGATGAAAAGCAAAATACATTCATGTTCCGGCAATTGCTAATCCTCCAATTACTAAGGATAGCCCTAGAGTTTCCGGAGCCAGAGTGGCAGCAGTACCAGTTTCCCCAGCGATAATTCCACCTTCAACTGCTGCTGTTTCGGCAACAGTAATTGTTTCTGCAGCGGCTAAGCTTTCTGTTGTGCTTGTTGATAAGAGCGGAGTCATTTCCATTGCTTCTGCATTTGTGGCACTAGTAGCAGCGGTGCCACTAACAGTCATTTTTGTTCCATAAGCTGTTAATGCACCCCCACTTAAAGCTGCTAATCCAGCATTTGTTAATTTTTCTTTAAAAGCTTTTTTATCATTTTCAGATAATGTTTGATAATAACGATTAATTTCATTTAATTTTTTTAATTTTTCTTCTTTTGAAAGAGCGTTGTATTTATTTATTGCCTTGGTAGCTGTTATTTGTGCGTTGATAATATTTTTGTTTATTGGTTTATTTACTACAGGTACATTTTGCTTGACTTTATTATTGTTTTTAATTAAGTTAATTTCTAAATTTTCATCATTTTTTAAACTAATTTGTTCTATTTGTTGATCTAAAAAATAATATTCATTATTTTTTAATTGTAATGGATTTAAATTTAATTTATCGTTATTAACATTTGAATTTAAAACTTTTCTAGATAAAATTTCATAATATTGATCATGATCATTTTCTGTTATTTTTTGTTGATTACTTTTTCCTGCAACTCCATTATTTCCATCTGGCCCTGGAGTAGTGCTATGATTTAATTTTCGTTGCTTATTAGATTTATCATCTTTTTCATCATTATTAAAATTTTGTAATCTTTTATTATTACCAATACTAAATATTATATTTACTGATCCAAAAAAATTAGAATTATTACTTCTAATTATGGCTGAATTTGAAGTAATATGTTCAACAATTATTTCGTCGTATCTTAATCTATAGTTTGGATTTGCTATTAATACAGCATTAGTAATTGTTACTGAATTATTATCAAGTAATATACCTAAATCAGTATTAGTAATAATAGATGATAAATCTATATTAATAGAATTAAAATTTACAATTACTGACCCAATATTTATTGGATTATTTCTTACCATAACTAATACTGAATTTGGAGTAATATAATTAGCTATTGTTATACTATTGGTTGTTAAGCCGGAATTCGGATTTGCTCTTATTATTGCTTCTCTAATTGTTGGCGTGCTATCATCAGGTAACATACCTAAATTAGTATTAGTAATAATAGATGATAAATCTATATTAATAGAATTAAAATTTACAATTACTGACCCAATAAAATTGTTATTATTACTTCTAATTATTGCTGTATTTAATGTAATACATTCAATAATTATACTAGACTTGGTACATAACCTTTAATTTTATCTACTATTTTGATAATATTATTTACTAGGTGAAGTACAAATGCTAGATAAATACAAAGACGAAAATGAATTTTATAGTCTAATAGGCATAAAATATAAAACTTTCATGAAAATGGTAGAAATTTTAAAAGAAGCTAAAGCTAAACAAAAACAAATTGGTGGTAGACCAAATAAATTATCAATAGAGCAAAGATTACTTATGACTTTAGAATACTGAAAAGAATATAGTACATATCGTATTATTGCAAAAAAATATAATATTAGTCATGTTAGTTGTATTCGTAATATCTTTTGAGTTGAAAATACTCTAATAAAAAATAGTCACTTTCATATACCTGGCAAAAAGATATTATTGGAACATAAAGTTACTAATAATAATTTATTAGCAATTGATGCTACAGAAATTCCAATTGAAAGAATTAAAAAAAACTAAAATTATTATTTTCTGGTAAGAAAAGGCAACATTCATTAAAATCACAAATAATTATTGATTTATTTAACAATAAAATTATTTCAGTAGATTTTTGTTATGGCAGTATTCATGATTATAAGTTATTTTTAAAATCAAATACACTTATAAATCCAAAATTAGAATTAATTGCCGATTCAGGCTATCAAGGTTTGCAAAATGTTCATAAAAATACATTATTGCCAATTAAAAAGAGTAAAAATAATCCCTTAAATCCAGATAAAAAGGAATATAATAGCTTTTTAAGTAAAGTTAGAATTGCCATTGAACATGTTTTTGCTAGATTAAAAAGATTTAAAATACTAGTTTATCGTTATCGCAATAAGATTAGAAGATTTGGATTACGATTTAACTTAATTTCAGGAATATATAATTTTGAATTAAGCTAGTTATAGTTATGTACCAAGTCTACTATTGATTGTTAAGCCGGAGTTTGGATTTGCTATTAATAAAGCATTAAAAATGTGTATAGGACTATTAAAATGTAAATTTCCTAAATTATTATTAAGATATGATAAATCTATCGCAAAAGGAGTAAAGGTTAAATTTGTTGCTCCAATATAATTTTTATTATTACTTCTAATTCTAGCTGTATTTAAAGTAATATAATAAAATTCTATACTATTGGTTGTTAAGCCAAGGTTCGGATTTGCTCTTATTATTGCTTCTCTAATTGTTAGTGCACTATTATCAGGTAATATACCTAAATCAGTATTAGTAATAATAGATGATAAATCTAGCCTACAAGGAGTAAAAGTTACAGTGATTATATCATCATAATCAAAATTTCCAGTAGAATGAAATTCGTGCGTTGAAGAACTACTGTTAGTTGTCTGATTAAATAAAATTTCAGCTGAATTTCTTGCAATATTTCTAACTTCTAGTCTTACATATCTACCATTATTAAATAAGTTATTTGCTTGTTCTAATACATTAATAATTGTTGTTTTTGAATTATCATTTAATGTGCCCAAATCATTATTAGTAATAAATGTTCTTAAACTTAAATATCTAGGCATAAAAATTACATTTATTGAAAGTATATAATTAATGTTTGAGCTTTCTATTAATGCCGAACCACTTGTTAAATTTGTAACTATTAAATCATCAACTGTTAATAAATGCTCTAAATTATTTCTTTCTATAAATTGTCTTGCGATTGTTTGTAACCTATTATTTAAAATGGTATTTAAATTTAAAATAGCATTTTCATTTGTTATACCTAAAAATTCATTAAAATTAACTATATCAGAATCAAAATTAATAGTAAAAGTTAAAGTTCTTGGTAATGGTGCAAGTTCTCAATTTCTAAAATGAACAATGGCTGAATTCGTTGTAATCTCTTCAAGTTCAATATTCTCTAAAAAATCTTGTCTTGATAAGATTGGGTGATTAATTTCACTTAATCTTTTTATAACACTATTTTTATTAACTTTTTTTATTTCACCAATATTAATTGTTGTGATTATATTTTTTAACGATGGCGGAATTTCTCTTTTATTTCTTTTTAAGCTTTCTAAACTATTTATTTTTGAATAATTAATTTCACTATCTAATAATTTTATTTCTTTTTCTTGTATTGAAACAAGACTTGTTGTTGTCACAGTTAACATGGCACTACTAGCAATTGTAACAGTTCCTAATAATTCTAAAAGCTTTTTCATTTTTTTACATGCCTTTCTTTCTTGTTCTTAAATTATTTTTAAGATAAGTAAAATTGTACTATAAATGTAATTAAAATAATTTTAAAAATTTATTATTTGCTGAATTATACTTGTAAGTGCAAGTAAATAAAATTGCAAAAGATTTCATATAAAAATTTCATGATGCTAAGTTTATTTTAGAAAAAGTAAATTTAAGGAGTTTTTATATGGGATACAAACATCTTGGCATAGATGAAAGAATTTATATTGAGAATCAATTGAAATTTAAAGTAAAAATTAGTGAAATAGCTAAAAATCTTAATCGAAGTATTAGTACTATTAATCGAGAAGTTAATAGAAATAAAGATAATAATCATTATTTTTCATTAATTGCACAAAATAAAGCAGAAAATAGAAAACAATTACATGTTTATTTTCATAAATTTAAAAATAGAGAATTAGTAAAATATGTACAACAAAAATTATTATTAGGTTGATCGCCTGAACAAATTTATGGCAGAATTAAAAATTTTCATCAAGAATGAATTATTAGTTTTAAAACAATTTACAATTGAATTTATTCTGGATTACTTGAAAAGGTTACTAGTAAAAATTTAAGAAGAAAAGGTAAGAAACGAAAATCTCAAGAAAATCGGGGTAAATTTAATGGTAAATCCATTGAAGAACGAAATGTTAATAATCGCATAACTCTTGGCCATTGAGAAGGTGATACTGTAGTATCATCACGAGGTAAAAGTAAATCATGTTTAATAACTTTAGTTGAAAGAACATCAAGATTTACTTTAGCAATATTAGTTGAAAATGCTGAATTATACTTGTAAGTGCAAGTAAATAAAATTGCAAAAGATTTCATATAAAAATTTCATGATGCTAAGTTTATTTTAGAAAAAGTAAATTTAAGGAGTTTTTATATGGGATACAAACATCTTGGCATAGATGAAAGAATTTATATTGAGAATCAATTGAAATTTAAAGTAAAAATTAGTGAAATAGCTAAAAATCTTAATCGAAGTATTAGTACTATTAATCGAGAAGTTAATAGAAATAAAGATAATAATCATTATTTTTCATTAATTGCACAAAATAAAGCAGAAAATAGAAAACAATTACATGTTTATTTTCATAAGCCAAATTGTAAAGTTAAGTGCAACTAAATTATTTTTCTAACCAAATATTCGATTGACGAAAGATAATTTAGTATTTTTCTTGGTCTTTGGTTTAAAGACAATATAAATTTATGAACTGCATTTTTAGTAGTGTTTGAAAAATTAAATTTTTTAGGAAATTTTTCTCTAATTAAACCATTAGTATTTTCATTAGTACCTCTTTGTCAAGGTGAATATGCATCAGCAAAATAAATTTTCACATTTAAATTTTTTTCAAGTTGTTGTCAATTAGCAAATTCTTTACCCCTATCAAATGTTATAGTCTTAACAAGATTATTTGGAAGAATTGATAAATAATGACTAATATTTTTGTTAATAACTTTAGTAGTTCTATTTTCAACTAATATTGCTAAAGTAAATCTTGATGTTCTTTCAACTAAAGTTATTAAACATGATTTACTTTTACCTCGTGATGATACTACAGTATCACCTTCTCAATGGCCAAGAGTTATGCGATTATTAACATTTCGTTCTTTAATGGATTTACCATTAAATTTACCCCGATTTTCTTGAGATTTTCGTTTCTTACCTTTTCTTCTTAAATTTTTACTAGTAACCTTTTCAAGTAATCCAGAATAAATTCAATTGTAAATTGTTTTAAAACTAATAATTCATTCTTGATGAAAATTTTTAATTCTGCCATAAATTTGTTCAGGCGATCAACCTAATAATAATTTTTGTTGTACATATTTTACTAATTCTCTATTTTTAAATTTATGAAAATAAACATGTAATTGTTTTCTATTTTCTGCTTTATTTTGTGCAATTAATGAAAAATAATGATTATTATCTTTATTTCTATTAACTTCTCGATTAATAGTACTAATACTTCGATTAAGATTTTTAGCTATTTCACTAATTTTTACTTGCTGAATTATACTTGTAAGTGCAAGTAAATAAAATTGCAAAAGATTTCATATAAAAATTTCATGATGCTAAGTTTATTTTAGAAAAAGTAAATTTAAGGAGTTTTTATATGGGATACAAACATCTTGGCATAGATGAAAGAATTTATATTGAGAATCAATTGAAATTTAAAAGACTTGGTACATAACTATAACTAGCTTAATTCAAAATTATATATTCCTGAAATTAAGTTAAATCGTAATCCAAATCTTCTAATCTTATTGCGATAACGATAAACTAGTATTTTAAATCTTTTTAATCTAGCAAAAACATGTTCAATGGCAATTCTAACTTTACTTAAAAAGCTATTATATTCCTTTTTATCTGGATTTAAGGGATTATTTTTACTCTTTTTAATTGGCAATAATGTATTTTTATGAACATTTTGCAAACCTTGATAGCCTGAATCGGCAATTAATTCTAATTTTGGATTTATAAGTGTATTTGATTTTAAAAATAACTTATAATCATGAATACTGCCATAACAAAAATCTACTGAAATAATTTTATTGTTAAATAAATCAATAATTATTTGCGATTTTAATGAATGTTGCCTTTTCTTACCAGAAAATAATAATTTTAGTTTTTTTTAATTCTTTCAATTGGAATTTCTGTAGCATCAATTGCTAATAAATTATTATTAGTAACTTTATGTTCCAATAATATCTTTTTGCCAGGTATATGAAAGTGACTATTTTTTATTAGAGTATTTTCAACTCAAAAGATATTACGAATACAACTAACATGACTAATATTATATTTTTTTGCAATAATACGATATGTACTATATTCTTTTCAGTATTCTAAAGTCATAAGTAATCTTTGCTCTATTGATAATTTATTTGGTCTACCACCAATTTGTTTTTGTTTAGCTTTAGCTTCTTTTAAAATTTCTACCATTTTCATGAAAGTTTTATATTTTATGCCTATTAGACTATAAAATTCATTTTCGTCTTTGTATTTATCTAACATTTGTACTTCACCTAGTAAATAATATTATCAAAATAGTAGATAAAATTAAAGGTTATGTACCAAGTCTATTGTGTAAAAATTCAATAATATGATAAAATAGTAATAGACTTGGTACATAACTATAACATTTTATGCCGACTAAACTATAAAATTCATTTTTATCTTTGTATTTATCTAACATTTGTATTTCATCTAAAAAATAATTATCAAAATAGTAGATAAAATTAAAGGTTATGTACCAAGTCTAAAGTAAAAATTAGTGAAATAGCTAAAAATCTTAATCGAAGTATTAGTACTATTAATCGAGAAGTTAATAGAAATAAAGATAATAATCATTATTTTTCATTAATTGCACAAAATAAAGCAGAAAATAGAAAACAATTACATGTTTATTTTCATAAATTTAAAAATAGAGAATTAGTAAAATATGTACAACAAAAATTATTATTAGGTTGATCGCCTGAACAAATTTATGGCAGAATTAAAAATTTTCATCAAGAATGAATTATTAGTTTTAAAACAATTTACAATTGAATTTATTCTGGATTACTTGAAAAGGTTACTAGTAAAAATTTAAGAAGAAAAGGTAAGAAACGAAAATCTCAAGAAAATCGGGGTAAATTTAATGGTAAATCCATTAAAGAACGAAATGTTAATAATCGCATAACTCTTGGCCATTGAGAAGGTGATACTGTAGTATCATCACGAGGTAAAAGTAAATCATGTTTAATAACTTTAGTTGAAAGAACATCAAGATTTACTTTAGCAATATTAGTTGAAAATAGAACTACTAAAGTTATTAACAAAAATATTAGTCATTATTTATCAATTCTTCCAAATAATCTTGTTAAGACTATAACATTTGATAGGGGTAAAGAATTTGCTAATTGACAACAACTTGAAAAAAATTTAAATGTGAAAATTTATTTTGCTGATGCATATTCACCTTGACAAAGAGGTACTAATGAAAATACTAATGGTTTAATTAGAGAAAAATTTCCTAAAAAATTTAATTTTTCAAACACTACTAAAAATGCAGTTCATAAATTTATATTGTCTTTAAACCAAAGACCAAGAAAAATACTAAATTATCTTTCGCCAATCGAATATTTGGTTAGAAAAATAATTTAGTTGCACTTAACTTTACAATTTGGCACTTTAAATTTCAATTGATTCTCAATATAAATTCTTTCATCTATGCCAAGATGTTTGTATCCCATATAAAAACTCCTTAAATTTACTTTTTCTAAAATAAACTTAGCATCATGAAATTTTTATATGAAATCTTTTGCAATTTTATTTACTTGCACTTACAAGTATAATTCAGCATAAATTTAAAAATAGAGAATTAGTAAAATATGTACAACAAAAATTATTATTAGGTTGATCGCCTGAACAAATTTATGGCAGAATTAAAAATTTTCATCAAGAATGAATTATTAGTTTTAAAACAATTTACAATTGAATTTATTCTGGATTACTTGAAAAGGTTACTAGTAAAAATTTAAGAAGAAAAGGTAAGAAACGAAAATCTCAAGAAAATCGGGGTAAATTTAATGGTAAATCCATTAAAGAACGAAATGTTAATAATCGCATAACTCTTGGCCATTGAGAAGGTGATACTGTAGTATCATTACGAGGTAAAAGTAAATCATGTTTAATAACTTTAGTTGAAAGAACATCAAGATTTACTTTAGCAATATTAGTTGAAAATAGAACTACTAAAGTTATTAACAAAAATATTAGTCATTATTTATCAATTCTTCCAAATAATCTTGTTAAGACTATAACATTTGATAGGGGTAAAGAATTTGCTAATTGACAACAACTTGAAAAAAATTTAAATGTGAAAATTTATTTTGCTGATGCATATTCACCTTGACAAAGAGGTACTAATGAAAATACTAATGGTTTAATTAGAGAAAAATTTCCTAAAAAATTTAATTTTTCAAACACTACTAAAAATGCAGTTCATAAATTTATATTGTCTTTAAACCAAAGACCAAGAAAAATACTAAATTATCTTTCGCCAATCGAATATTTGGTTAGAAAAATAATTTAGTTGCACTTAACTTTACAATTTGGCATACATTTAAGTAAGTAAAAATATTAGTTAAAATTTAATAATTTTTTATTGTGTAAAAATTCAATAATATGATAAAATGGTAATGAATAAAAATGACAATAACAAGAAAGGTAGGGTTAGTTTAGTAATTAAATAATATAATTAGCTGATTGTTTTACTTCTTCAAAGCAAAATACCTAAGAAAACTAAACGCGACCAAGTTTAATATTTTTTTGCATTTTTATTTATTTATGTTATTATTTATAGGAACATAAATAAAAGAAAGTAGTGTTACACTCACCTGATAGCAACATATTATCGTTATGGGTAAACAGCTAATAATAATTTTAGATTTAAAATCTAAATATTTTAATGGTGAGTGTGTATTAGTACACACTTTTTCTATGTTGTTATAGGAGGTTTTCTATTTTATGAAACATAAGCCAAATACTGATTTTATTAACCAAAATATTCCTTTTCGTGAAGTTTTAGTTATTGATCAAGATGGCAATCAATTAGGTGTGATGTCACGAAATGATGCTTTAAGGACTGCTAAAGAGCAAGGACTAGATTTGTTTGTTGTTGCACCTAATGTTAATCCGCCAGTGTCGAAAATTTTAGATTATGGCAGATATAAGTATGAAGAGCAAAAAAAAGATAAAGATAATAAAAAAAAGCAACGAATTATTCAAAACAAAGAAATGCGTTTAACACCTAATATTGGTGAGCATGATTTGCAATTCAAAGCTAAGAAGGTAATAGAATTTTTAAAAAATGGTGATCGGGTTAAAATATCTTTAAAGTTTCGAGGTAGGGAATCACATCGTAAAGAGTTTGGTTATGAAACATTAATGCGGTTTTATGATTTAGTAAAAGAGTATTGTGAAATTGAAAAAACACCAAAGTTAACTGGTCAGTTTTATGATATGTATTTAATTGCTAGAAAAGATAAAGATTTAATTAAAGAAAAGGAGCAAGAAAATGCCAAAAATGAAAACAAAAAAAGCATTACAGAAACGAATTAAAATTACTGGAACTGGTAAATGAAAGCGAAAGCATGCTTTTACTTCTCATTTAGCGCAAAATAAGTCAACTAAACAAAAACGACATTTAAGCAAAGAAGGAGCAGTACATAAAACTGATTACCGAAGATTAAAAAATTTACTACTTAGTTAGAAAGGAAATATAATAATGGCAAGAGTTAAAGGAGGCGTTACTACTAGAAAACGCCGTAAAAAGGTTTTAAAACAAGCTAAAGGTTATTTTGGTTCAAAACATACATTATTTAGAACTGCTAAAGAACAAGTAATGAAGTCTTTAGCATATGCTTATCGTGATCGTAAAAAGCGTAAATGCGAGTTTCGAAGTTTATGAATTACACGAATTAATGGTGCTGCTAGAGAATATGATATGTCTTATTCACAATTTATTAATGGTTTACATAAAGCAAATGTTGATATTAATCGAAAAATGTTATCGGAAATGGCAATTCATCAACCAGTTGAATTTAAAAAATTAGTTGATTTGTCTAAATCAGCATTAGAAAAAAAAGATTAATTTTATCTAGTAATAATTTATAAGTTATTACTAGGTTTTTTTATTTTTTTATTTGCAACTTGAAAAAATATAATTATAATAAATAAAACAATATAAGTTAGGGATGGGTGAAACATATTTTGGATTTACAATTATGAAAACAAATTATTAGTTTGCAAAAAAAGTTAGATGCAAGAATTTTAGAAGAAAAAAAATTATTAGTTGAAAAAACAATTGATAAACGATTTTTAGCTTTATTAGTAGAATTATCGGAATTTAGTAATGAATTACGATGCTTTAAATATTGATCAAATCGTATGACATATAAGTCAAAAGAATTAGTTTTAGATGAATTTATTGATTGTCTGCATTTTCTTATTAGTATTGGATTAAGTTTTAATATTGATTTAGAAGCATATTCTTATGAATTAAAGCAAGAACAAGATTTAACATTGTTAATATTAGAAACTTTTAATCATACGATTGCTTTTTGAAAAAATATTACTAATGATTATGCTAATATTTTAAATCATTTTTTTACAATTGCTAATATTTTGCAGTTTAGTTTTCAAGATATTTTTCAAGCCTATTTAAATAAAAATGAGATTAATCATCAACGAATAAGTAATAACTATTAAGGGAGAAGTAAAGATGTTTTTATCATTATATGATTTTTTTAATCCAGCAGGAAGTTCTGGTGAAGTTATTACTAAAATTGGTGTTACTTGACAATATTGATTGCCAGTTATTTTATCATTAATTGCTTTGGCTTGTTTGTTTATTTTTAAAACAGGATATGTTAAGTTAGCACAAAATAAATTATTTTTAAGAATTCTTGGTATTTTTCAAATTTTCTTATATTTTCTTTATTATTTTTTACATTTTTTATATTTATATTATTTTAAAGAATCAGGAAAAAATTTACGAGGTTGACCTTGAATTTTCCCATTTCATTTAAGTTCAATAACACAAATTATTAGTGGCATTTTATTAATTAAGGCTAATGATAAATTATTTAGTATTACTGCACCTTGAGTAGTAATTATGGTTTTTGCAAGTTTACTAATTCCAGCTGATAAATCGTATGGACCGCAACATTTTTCTTACTGGTTATATTATGTTTTACATGTTATTATCATTTTTACTTATTGATTTTTATATATGTATGGTATTGTGCAATATCATCGTGATTATTTATTATGAAGTTTTATTAGTTTAATTATATTTAGTTTAATGGCTTTAAGTTTTAATGCGTTTTCATTAGTTATTGCGAAAAATGAAAATGAAATAACTAATTTATTATTTATTGGTCGTGATGGTTATCCATTATGAGGTAGTGGTAATAATCTTGTTACTACTGCTAATATTTTTGATCGGACTGGTCGTTTGTGACCATTAGGTTATATTTTTATATTTACTTTTGGAATATTTTTTACATCTTTAGGTTATTTAATTTTAACGAAGGTGCAACCTTATTTTTCTAAAAAAGGAAATAAATTTGTTCCTTTAAAAAGAGTAAAACAACCGTGGGATTTT
This sequence comes from Spiroplasma endosymbiont of Tipula paludosa, assembly GCF_964264785.1. Classification (NCBI taxonomy): domain Bacteria; kingdom Bacillati; phylum Mycoplasmatota; class Mollicutes; order Entomoplasmatales; family Spiroplasmataceae; genus Spiroplasma; species Spiroplasma endosymbiont of Tipula paludosa. The sequence goes on along the minus strand of NZ_OZ183484.1, from coordinate 509,048 downwards.
AAAGCTTTGGGAATAATGTTTTTAAACATTAAAACAATATTTAAAAAGTAGTATGAGGATGGTTATTAGATGCTTAAAAAGCAATTAGTTTATGAAAATGTAGCGTTGGATTATTATTTGCAACAAGGTAAAAGATTATCAGTAAGATATTATTCATCGGATATTATTGTCAATGCCCCCTTAGGAATGAAAGAACAATATATTGAGGATTTTCTTATTAGTAATTGAAAAAAATTACAGAAAATTATTAATAAGTCCTCAAAGATTTTAATTAATTTGCATCAAAAACCATATTTTGTTTATTTCTTAGATAAGAAATATGAGGTGCAAATTAATTATTTTGCTAATAACAATAAAGTTATTTTTGTCGCAACAACTGTTGTTGTTAATTTAAAAGGCAATGATGAAAAGCAACTTGTGAAAAATTTTAATAAATTTCTTAGTAAGCAAGCTGAATTATATTTGAGTTCCCGAGTGGCATTACTTGCTAAAACAATGAATTTAAGCTATCAACAACTTAAGTTTAGAGTGATGCGTAGTAAATGAGGTGTTTGTCATTTTAACAAGCAAAAAATTGTTCTAAATTCCAAAATTATGCATTTTAATTTTGAGGTTATTGACTATGTTATTATTCACGAGTTAGTACATTTATGAGAACCTAATCATAGTCAAGCATTTTGAAAATTAGTGGTGCAATTTTGTCCTAATTTTAAAGTTTGTCAGCAGATTTTAAAACAAGTTTTTTTGTAAAATTGTTCTGATTGTAAAATTAACAAAAGTAATTTGATGTTAGTGCTTAAAACAATTTAAATTTTATTAATAAATATTGAATATATATTTTTTAAATATGATAAAATATTTTTGAAGTTAGCAACATCGGTATTTAATTTAAAATTAATAATTTATATATTACATAAGAAGTGAATCATTTTTGATATTTTTTGTTTTAAAAAGGAGGAATTAGTTATAAAAAATAATTAATAAAAATTCTCATAAAAGGTTTTGATATGCTGAATTATACTTGTAAGTGCAAGTAAATAAAATTGCAAAAGATTTCATATAAAAATTTCATGATGCTAAGTTTATTTTAGAAAAAGTAAATTTAAGGAGTTTTTATATGGGATACAAACATCTTGGCATAGATGAAAGAATTTATATTGAGAATCAATTGAAATTTAAAGTAAAAATTAGTGAAATAGCTAAAAATCTTAATCGAAGTATTAGTACTATTAATCGAGAAGTTAATAGAAATAAAGATAATAATCATTATTTTTCATTAATTGCACAAAATAAAGCAGAAAATAGAAAACAATTACATGTTTATTTTCATAAATTTAAAAATAGAGAATTAGTAAAATATGTACAACAAAAATTATTATTAGGTTGATCGCCTGAACAAATTTATGGCAGAATTAAAAATTTTCATCAAGAATGAATTATTAGTTTTAAAACAATTTACAATTGAATTTATTCTGGATTACTTGAAAAGGTTACTAGTAAAAATTTAAGAAGAAAAGGTAAGAAACGAAAATCTCAAGAAAATCGGGGTAAATTTAATGGTAAATCCATTAAAGAACGAAATGTTAATAATCGCATAACTCTTGGCCATTGAGAAGGTGATACTGTAGTATCATCACGAGGTAAAAGTAAATCATGTTTAATAACTTTAGTTGAAAGAACATCAAGATTTACTTTAGCAATATTAGTTGAAAATAGAACTACTAAAGTTATTAACAAAAATATTAGTCATTATTTATCAATTCTTCCAAATAATCTTGTTAAGACTATAACATTTGATAGGGGTAAAGAATTTGCTAATTGACAACAACTTGAAAAAAATTTAAATGTGAAAATTTATTTTGCTGATGCATATTCACCTTGACAAAGAGGTACTAATGAAAATACTAATGGTTTAATTAGAGAAAAATTTCCTAAAAAATTTAATTTTTCAAACACTACTAAAAATGCAGTTCATAAATTTATATTGTCTTTAAACCAAAGACCAAGAAAAATACTAAATTATCTTTCGCCAATCGAATATTTGGTTAGAAAAATAATTTAGTTGCACTTAACTTTACAATTTGGCAATCATAATAACCATATTGTAAATACTCGTCATTATGATTAGCGATAACTTTTTGCCCTAACGCTTTCGTGTCATTAATAAATTTTTTGCTAACTAATTTATCATAATAATTATTTCTTAAAGAATTTACTAATTTATGTCAATTAATAACAAAAGCTAATTGATTAAAACCAAAATATTCGACTTTAAATTCATTAATTCATCATTGTTCTTTTTCATCTAAACACTGACATTTTTTGACATTACAATTAGGATGTTCAACAAATTCTTCTAATAATTTAATTTTAATATCATTAATACTACCATTAATATTTCTAACAAAATCATGGAGTTTACTATAAAAATGTTTACCATCTTGTTTTCCAGACTCAATATGCTCTTCATAATCAAGAGGTGACATTTTTAATAGTTTGCTTAACTGAATTTTATGTTGCTTAAATCTCTCACCAATCCCATTTTTATTTTTTGATTGACCAATATAAACAGGAATTAGTTTATTAAGTTTAACTGTTGGCAACTGAATATATAAAGCATAAATACCTTTTTTATTTAAATCATTAGAACTGTGTGACTTTTCTACTAATCATTCATATAGTTTTATTTTTTCTAAAAAACTTTTTTGAATCATAAGTTTCCTTTCATTTATTAATCATTTAAAATATCGTCCATTGATAATGATATTTGATCATTAGCATTAGATATTTTTTTATCCTTTTTTAAAGAAGAAATTAATGATGCTGATTGTAAATTATGCTTTCTTAAATCATAATAACGGTCATCTTGAATTCATTCTACATTAACATCCTCTAAAAAATAACTAACACTTTCTAATAAACGACCATAATGAACTTTATTAATGGCAAAATTTTCAATCGTATTATTTTTAGTTAAAATGTGAACTTTACTATTATTAGGAATTACAAACGATGTAATTACATAGGGAATAATAGTTTTAGTTATTTTAAAAGAATGAACCCCTTTCGCTGGACGATGTAGTAAAGGAATATTATTAATTTTAATTTTTTTAACCCCCGCTGTAGTAAAAGAAACATAACTATCATGCTCATCATTAACAACATTTAATGATACAACTTTATCATCATCTTTTAAATTAATCGCTTTAACACCTTTAGCTTTGGCACTAATAATTGCAATATCATTTTCATCATATCTAACAACAAAACCTTTTTTAGTTGTTAAAATAACTTGTTTTTTACCATTACTTAAATCAAAACCAACAACCTCATCATTGGGTTGTAAATTAATCGCTTTTAAAGCTTTAGATATTCTTGTTGCTTTAAAATCACTAATAACAGTTCTTTTAATAAATCCTAACTTAGTTGCTAAAATAACAAATTGGTCTTGAATATCAAAATCATTAATTAATATCGCACCAAGAACTCTTTCGTCACCCGTCATTGTTGAAAAGTTATTAACATGCTGTCCGATATCCTTTCAACGACTTTCTTTTACTTTATGTAAAGGAACAATACAATAATTACCTTGACTAGTAAACAGTAATAAAGTACTTAATGAAGTAGTTGATAATGAAGCAACATTAATATCTAAAGGTTTTCGGCCATAATCTTTCATATCTTGTTTAGCAACTACTTTTTCATTAATAACTTTAATATAACCATCACGCGATATCGTAACAAAAATATTTTCTTCATTAATTATTTCTGTTTTTTCAATAATAATTTCTTCCACCATATTCTCAATAACTGTTTTTCGTGGCGAATTAAATTCTTGCGAAATAGTTTGTAATTGTTGAATAATCAAAGCTTTTTGTTTTTCTTTTTTCTTAATAATTTCTTGTCAAGTTCTAATTTCTTTTTGTAAAGATTTTTCCTCTTCTTTTAAAGCATTAACATCAGTTGATGTTAAACGATACAATCGTAACGAAACAATAGCTTCTGATTGTAATTCCGTAAAATGATAAGTTTTAATTAAATTTTTCTTAGCATTAGCCTTATCAGTTGATTTACGAATCGTAGCAATAACCTTATCCAAAATTGTTGTAACTTTAATTAAACCACTAACAATTTCTAAACGAACAATCGCTTTTTCTAAATCGTATTTAGTTCTTTTTTGAACAATATCAAATTGATGTTTTAAATAAGCATCTAATAAGTTTAATATCCCCGCACAAATTGGTTTGTTATCTTCAAGAACAACCATATTAAGATTATAAGATACTTGTAAATTACTATGTTTTAATAAATATTTCCGAATTGTCTCGGCATCAGCATCCTGTTGTAAATTAATTTCAATATGAACTCCTGACATATCACTTAAATCAATAATATCCTTAATACCACTAAGTTTTTGTTCTTCTTTAATATCCGCAATTCGCGTTACTAAATCACTTTTAACAACTTCATAAGGTAACTCCTTAATAACTCATTTTCGATGACGCGGTGTCCCTTGTAATTCCATTTTACTACGAATAATAATCTTACCACGACCAGTTTTATAAGCATTTAATATTCCATCCCGTCCTTGAATAATACCACCCGTAGGTAAATCAGGCCCTTTAATAATTTTCATAATTTCTTTTAATGAACATTCAGGATTATTAAGACGATAAACTAAGGCAACAATTAATTCCGATAAGTTGTGAGGCGGAATATTGGTTGCATAACCAGCAGCAATACCCATACAACCATTTAAAAGCAAATTAGGAAAGTACGCTGGTAATACTGTCGGTTCAGTTTCTGAATCATCAAAGTTAGGGGTTCAACCAACAGTTTTTTTATCTAAGTCTTGTAATAAATACTTAGAAATTGCATTTAAACGCGTTTCGGTATATCGCATTGCCGCTGCTGAATCACCATCAATGGAACCAAAATTACCATGACCATCAATTAGTGGTACTCTTAACTTTCAAGGTTGCGCCATTCGCACCATTGCTTCATAAATGGGAACATCACCATGCGGATGATATTTACCAATTACTTCACCAACAACCCGAACTGATTTTTTGTGAGGCCGATCAAAAAATAACCCTAAATTATTCATTGCATATAAAATTCTTCTTTGCACTGGCTTTAAGCCATCACGAACATCAGGCAATGCTCGTTCTTGAATAATATATTTCGCATATAAACCAAACCGTTCAGCAACAATTTCATCTAATTCATGAACCACACTATTTCTGTTACTTTTCATTTCATTCCTCCTTTCATTTTATGAAGCAATAACAAAATTATCTTCTAATGTAAAATTAATGTTAGCTTCAATTCATTTTTTGCGTTTATCACTATCATCACCCATTAAAGTAATAATCTTTTTTTCAGCTTTATGGCGATCACCAATAGTAACTTGCACTAGTTGTCTAGTTTCTGGATTCATTGTTGTTGTTCATAATTGATCGGCATTCATTTCTCCAAGTCCTTTATAGCGTTGAATTTCACTTTTAGTATGTTTTTCTAATTGCTTATATAAATCTTTTTGATTTCAAGCATAACTAATTTCATTAGATTTTTTGTTACTAATTTTATATAACGGTGGTAATGCTAAATAAATCTTTTGCGCAGCCATTAAAGGCTTCATATAACGATAAAAAAAAGTTAATAATAAAATTTGAATGTGAGCGCCATCAACATCAGCATCGGTCATAATAATAATTTTATCATAATTAACATCATCTAAATCAAAATGCTCACCAATGCCAGCACCAATAGCATTAGTAATCATATTAATTTCAGGATTTTTTAATAATGTTGCTAAATTAGATTTTTCAGCATTAATTATCTTCCCTTTTAAAGATAAAATGGCTTGAAAACTTCGCGCTCGCCCCATTTTCGCAGTACCACCAGCCGAATCACCTTCAACAAGAAATAATTCATTTTTATTACGATTCCGGTTTTGCGCTGGCGCTAACTTGCCAATTAACATTCGGTCTTTTAAACCTTTTGATTGTCGTTGTCCTCTTGCTTGTTCGCGAGCTTTTCTTGTAGCTTCTCTTACTTCTCTAGTTTTAATAATCTTTGTTAAAATTTCATAAGCAACAGTCTTATTTTCTTGTAATCAAAAAGAAAATTGTTTAGTGACAATATTATCAACAATATTTTTAATTTCATTAGTTCCTAATTTACTTTTAGTTTGTCCTTCATATTGAATCATATTTTCAGGAATCCGTACCGAAATAACTGCTGTTAATCCTTCACGAACATCACTACCTTCAAAGTTTTTTTCTTTTTCTTTTAAAAGATTTTCTGTTCTAGCATAATCATTAATAACTTTCGTTATGGCAGTACGAAAACCAACAACATGGGTTCCCCCATCAATAGTTTTAACATTATTAGCAAAACTAATAATATTTTCACTATAAGCATTACTATATTGCATCCCCACTTCTAATTGAACATTATCCATTTCACCTTTTAAAAGCATAATTGGACTAATAATTTTTTCATCAGCGATTAAATATTTAACAAATTCTTCTAAGCCATTAGTAAAACAAAATTGTTCTTCTTTTTTACTATGTTCATCAACAACAATAATTTTTAAACCACTAATTAATAATGCTGACTCGCGAGCTCGCTCACAAATCATTGAATATGAAAACTTAAAATTATTAAATATCGTACTATCAGGGCGAAAATGAACTACAGTACCAGTTTTTACTGTTTTACCAATTAATTTTAAATGTCGTGCTAAATGACCCCCATTTTTAAAACCAATTTCGTAAATTTTTTTATCACGATAAATTGTTACATAACAAAATTCACTTAACGCATTAACAACCGATGCCCCCACACCGTGTAAACCACCTGATGTTTTATAACTATTACCATCAAATTTACCACCAGAATGTAACATTGTAAAAATAACTTCTGGTGTTGATTTTCCTTTTTTATGCATTCCCGTAGGAATCCCCCGACCATTGTCTGCAATAATAATTGAATCATCTTTTTTAATAGTAATCTTAATTTCATTACAATATCCAGCTAATGCTTCATCAATCGAATTATCAAAAATCTCTCATGCGAGATGATGCCACCCTTTCCTATCTTTTGACCCAATGTACATTGACGGTCGTTTACGAACACCATCTAATCCCTCAAGAACTTGAATTGAAGATTCATCATAGGTATTTAGCATTTTAATTCACCCCTTTATTGTTGTTAATTATTATTTACTATTATACTTATTAATAAAATTTAAAATATCTTGATATACTTGTTCTTTACCAATTTCATTTAAAATTTCATGACGCATTCCTGAATATAATAAAATGCTTGTTTTTTTAAAACCATATTGACGATATTTTCTTGCAGTTTTTTCAACATCTTTACCAAAATTACCAACCGGATCACTCATTCCCCCAATAAAAAATATTGGTAAAGTTTTCCGAGTTTTAATAATATTTTTCTTTTTCATAATATACAATAAACCTGTAAACATATCTTTAAAAGCACTAGCAGTAAATATTTGTCCCGTTAAGGGATCATTTCTAAATTTTTCTTGAATATTTTTATCACGAGTTAGTCAAGCTAAATCATTATCTTTTTCTTTAATTTTCTTACTAAATTTTTTATAAGTTAAATTATTAATAAAATTACTAGGAGAATGTAATGGTTGTCGTTTTTGTAAATATTTAGCAATAAATTTACCAGTTCATAATTGCATTTTTGATTTTCAAGTTGTGGCACAAATAACTAATGATTCAATAGTATAAGAGTATAATGTTGCATAATGTCGCGCTAAAAATGAACCCATTGATTGCCCTAACATTGTAATTCCTAATTTGGGATAATTATGAACAATATAATCATTCACTACTTTTAAATCTAATACCAGCTTATCTCAACCATCCTTAACACTAAAAAATCCTAAGTGGTCTTTATCAGTAACCGTTTTTCCATGTCCCCGAAGATCATTACCAATAACGATTCAACCATTAGCATTTAAATACTTAGCAAATTCATCATAACGAAAAGCATATTCACTTGACCCATGCACTAATTGCATAACCCCTTTAGGTTTAATGACTTGATCTCATATATATAAATGAAGTTCATTATTATCAAACGATAAAATTTTTAATTCTTGCATTTTTTCCATCTTCCTTTTCTAAAATTACTACTTTAAGTACAAAACTTAATTTCTATAATGTTACTTTGAATATCTGATGACTAAAACTATTATAAGAATTATGCCATATATAATGATTATATTATAAATTAAGCAATAAATTTTAAATTAAACAATAATATAATAAAATTACCTTATAATAGTAATATAATATTAAATAATTAATATTAGAAAAGAGATGATTATATGAGTACTGCATCAATCATTATGACAACCTTGGGATGTGTTATTGGTTATTTAGTTGGTTCACTATCACCAGCAATTCTTATTAGTAAATATTATTTTAAAACTGATGTCCGTAACCATTATTCCAAAAATGCCGGTGCTACTAATGCTGCCAGAATTATGGGAACCAAATTTGGTTTAATTATTCTTATTTTAGATGGTTTAAAAATTGGTCTTGTTTTAGCAATTGTAAAATTACTATCACTAATTAATTCACCAAGCTTTACTCTTAGTGAAAGCTCAGTTTATATTAGTGCTGTTTTTGCTGTTTTCGGACATTGCTTGCCAATTTATCATAAATTTAAAGGTGGTAAAGGTGTTGGACCCTTTTTAGGCTTTACACTTTTTCTTAATCCAATTTATTTCATTATTGCAACTATTGTATGATGAACAATATTTCTAACTATTCGCATTGTTTCTATTGCCTCATTAATATGTGCTATATCTATTTTTTGTTGCTCTTGAATTACGCAAATAAACAATTTGCCTGTAAATATGTGAATTAATCACTCCGAGTTATTTTTTTCATACTTATTGCCTAATTATTGAACGCAATTAATTGTTGGTTTGATTGTTTTAATTGTTATTTTACGACACTATCAAAATATTTATCGAATTTTTACTGGACAAGAAAAACAATTTAGTAATAAAAAATAACACAAAAAATGCTCTGCTAAAATTTATTGGCAGAGCATTTTTTTATTTTTTAAGATTAAAACATAAAAATTTGTTAGTTTCACACTCTTTATTGAAGTTATTTTTTATCATTCTTATTCAAATGATTTAAATCCTCATTTTTGTTTTATTAATAAAGTAAAGTAAAAAGGTTTAAACTTTGTAAAGTTTAAACCTTAATCATTTTTTTATTGCAGAACACATTCCCAAACTGCTATAGTTTCTAAAAATATTTAAAAACTGACTATTTTTCAATGCTAATAGGTAAGTCATCCTAAGTTATTTTATTTATTAGTTATGCATTATTCTAATAAATAAATGGTATTAACTTATTTTTTAATTAGCTGAATTATACTTGTAAGTGCAAGTAAATAAAATTGCAAAAGATTTCATATAAAAATTTCATGATGCTAAGTTTATTTTAGAAAAAGTAAATTTAAGGAGTTTTTATATGGGATACAAACATCTTGGCATAGATGAAAGAATTTATATTGAGAATCAATTGAAATTTAAAGTAAAAATTAGTGAAATAGCTAAAAATCTTAATCGAAGTATTAGTACTATTAATCGAGAAGTTAATAGAAATAAAGATAATAATCATTATTTTTCATTAATTGCACAAAATAAAGCAGAAAATAGAAAACAATTACATGTTTATTTTCATAAATTTAAAAATAGAGAATTAGTAAAATATGTACAACAAAAATTATTATTAGGTTGATCGCCTGAACAAATTTATGGCAGAATTAAAAATTTTCATCAAGAATGAATTATTAGTTTTAAAACAATTTACAATTGAATTTATTCTGGATTACTTGAAAAGGTTACTAGTAAAAATTTAAGAAGAAAAGGTAAGAAACGAAAATCTCAAGAAAATCGGGGTAAATTTAATGGTAAATCCATTAAAGAACGAAATGTTAATAATCGCATAACTCTTGGCCATTGAGAAGGTGATACTGTAGTATCATCACGAGGTAAAAGTAAATCATGTTTAATAACTTTAGTTGAAAGAACATCAAGATTTACTTTAGCAATATTAGTTGAAAATAGAACTACTAAAGTTATTAACAAAAATATTAGTCATTATTTATCAATTCTTCCAAATAATCTTGTTAAGACTATAACATTTGATAGGGGTAAAGAATTTGCTAATTGACAACAACTTGAAAAAAATTTAAATGTGAAAATTTATTTTGCTGATGCATATTCACCTTGACAAAGAGGTACTAATGAAAATACTAATGGTTTAATTAGAGAAAAATTTCCTAAAAAATTTAATTTTTCAAACACTACTAAAAATGCAGTTCATAAATTTATATTGTCTTTAAACCAAAGACCAAGAAAAATACTAAATTATCTTTCGCCAATCGAATATTTGGTTAGAAAAATAATTTAGTTGCACTTAACTTTACAATTTGGCTTTTTTTAAAATTTTTTTAATAGACTTGGTACATAACTATAACTAGCTTAATTCAAAATTATATATTCCTGAAATTAAGTTAAATCGTAATCCAAATCTTCTAATCTTATTGCGATAACGATAAACTAGTATTTTAAATCTTTTTAATCTAGCAAAAACATGTTCAATGGCAATTCTAACTTTACTTAAAAAGCTATTATATTCCTTTTTATCTGGATTTAAGGGATTATTTTTACTCTTTTTAATTGGCAATAATGTATTTTTATGAACATTTTGCAAACCTTGATAGCCTGAATCGGCAATTAATTCTAATTTTGGATTTATAAGTGTATTTGATTTTAAAAATAACTTATAATCATGAATACTGCCATAACAAAAATCTACTGAAATAATTTTATTGTTAAATAAATCAATAATTATTTGTGATTTTAATGAATGTTGCCTTTTCTTACCAGAAAATAATAATTTTAGTTTTTTTTAATTCTTTCAATTGGAATTTCTGTAGCATCAATTGCTAATAAATTATTATTAGTAACTTTATGTTCCAATAATATCTTTTTGCCAGGTATATGAAAGTGACTATTTTTTATTAGAGTATTTTCAACTCAAAAGATATTACGAATACAACTAACATGACTAATATTATATTTTTTTGCAATAATACGATATGTACTATATTCTTTTCAGTATTCTAAAGTCATAAGTAATCTTTGCTCTATTGATAATTTATTTGGTCTACCACCAATTTGTTTTTGTTTAGCTTTAGCTTCTTTTAAAATTTCTACCATTTTCATGAAAGTTTTATATTTTATGCCTATTAGACTATAAAATTCATTTTCGTCTTTGTATTTATCTAACATTTGTACTTCACCTAGTAAATAATATTATCAAAATAGTAGATAAAATTAAAGGTTATGTACCAAGTCTAATATATGATTAATAAATTTTTTCTCACAAGCAACATGCAAATATCGTTTATCACTAAATAGATGTAAACACCAGCGACATATTTTATAATTTATCTTTCCTTTCAAAATTTAAAAACCCTTTTAATCGCAAGAATTACAGATTCCAACTGTATTTTTATTACCAATGACATAGCTTTCGCTGTCGCATTCAATACAAAATATTACTGCCAAAAGAAAACACCCCCTAAAAGTTTGTAGAAAACAAAATCTTGTCATATGTATATGGTTTCTACAAAAAATTAGCAATCTACTATTGACACTGCCAAAATAATATACTATAATTATTTTATCAGCATTCTAGTATGTAGACTGCTAAAATAAATGGGGAGGTTTGATAAATATGCAAATTAATGAAATACCTAATTACAGCAATGATCCTAAGATTTTAGAAAAATTTGCTCGTAATTTAAATGAGATGCATATTGAAGGCAAAACTGATCCAATAATTGGTCGTGATGATGAAACCCGACGAATTATTGAAATTTTATCGCGAAAACAAAAAAATAATCCAGTACTTATTGGTGAACCCGGAGTTGGGAAAACAGCTATTATTGAAGGATTGGCACAAAGAATTGTTAAGGGTGATGTTCCTAGTAATTTAAAAAATAAAATTATTTATGAACTGGATATGTCATCAATAATTGCCGGTGCTAAATTTCAAGGTGAATTTGAAGAGCGATTAAAGGCAGTTATTAACAAAGTTAAAGCCTCAGCTGGAGAAATTATTTTGTTTATTGATGAATTGCATTTAATTGTGGGAATGGGTAAAACTCAGGGAGCAATTGATGCTTCAAATATTTTAAAACCAATGTTAGCTCGTGGTGAACTGCGATGTGTGGGAGCAACAACATTGGATGAATATCGCGAATATATTGAAAAAGATGGTGCTTTAGAACGAAGATTTCAAAGAGTTCTTATTAAAGAACCAACTGTTGATGATACAATTTCAATTTTACGCGGTTTAAAAGATCGTTATGAATCATATCATGGCGTGCGAATTCATGATAATGCTATTGTTGCAGCTGCTAATTTAGCTAATAAATATATTAGTGATCGATTTTTACCTGATAAGGCAATTGATTTAATTGATGAAGCGTGTGCCAACATTAAAACAGAAATTGGTTCAATTCCTGCTCCGCTTGATGATGTGAAGCGAAAAGTAATGCAATTGGAAATTGAAAAGGCGGCTTTATTAAAGGAAAAAGATCATAAGTCAAAGCAACGATTAGATGAATTAATTGCAGAATTAGAAAAATTGAAAGTGAAGGAAAATTCTTTAGAATTAGTTTGGAATGAAGAAAAAGCACAATTAGATGAAATTAAAAATACTAGATTACAAGTAGAACAATTAAAAACAGAATTGGAACAAACACAATTAAAAGGTAACTTTAACCGTGCTGGTGAAATTCAATATGGTTTATTACCAAAATTAGAAAAAAAATTGGATGAGATTACTAATAAAACAAAAATTAATGCATTATTAAAAGAAGATGTTACTGAACAAGATGTTGCTAATATTGTTGAAAGATGAACGGGGATTCCTGTTAGTCGCCTCGTTGAAAGTGAAAAACATAAGTTACTTAATTTAACTAAGCATTTACGAATTAGAGTTAAAGGTCAAGATGAAGTTTTACAGTTAGTAAGTGATGCAATTATTAGAGCAAGAAGTGGGATTAAAGATCCAAATCGACCAATTGGTTCATTTATTTTTTTAGGTCCTACTGGAGTTGGAAAAACTGAAGTAGCTCGTGCCCTTGGAGAATATTTATTTGGTTCAGAAAAAAATATTATTAGACTAGATATGTCAGAATATATGGAAAAACATTCGGTAAGTAATTTACTTGGGGCCCCTCCGGGTTATGTGGGTTATTTGCAAGGTGGACAATTAACAGAAAAAGTTCGCAGAAATCCATATAGTATTATTTTATTTGATGAGATTGAAAAGGCACATAGTGATATTTTTAATATCTTATTACAAATTTTAGATGAAGGAATAGTTAGTGATCGGCATGGTAAAATAATTGATTTTAAAAATACAATTATTATTATGACTTCCAATCTTGGTTCGGAATTTTTATTATCACCAAGAGAAGACAGTAAAGCATTGGTAATGCAAAAATTAAAAACAACATTTCGTCCAGAATTAGTTAATCGGATTGATGAAATTGTTATTTTTAATTCATTATCGGAAAAGATTATTAAAGAAATTATTGATAAAGAGTTAGCATTATTGAATGATCGCTTAGAAATGACTAAAGATATTAAATTAGTTTTTGATAATAAGGTTAAAGAAAAAATTCTTAAAGAGGGTTATGATCATCAATTTGGTGCCCGACCAATTAAGCGATATATTCAAAAGCATATTGAAAATTTACTTGCTAAGTCAATTATTGAAGACCATATTAAAGAAAATCGCATTTATTCGTTAACTGTTAAGAATGATAAAATTATCATTGCTAGTAAGGAAAAGTTAAATTAATGATTGATTTTTCTAGTAATTGTTATATAATTTTATTATTGGCAGTAAACAAGATTAAGTGCTAAAAGTAGGAATGAAATTATGTTAACGATAAGACAAAAAGAAATATTGAAGTTTATTATTGATGAATATATTCAAAGTGCGCAACCAGTATCAAGTAAAATCTTAATTGAAAAGTATAAGTTACCTTATTCTTCAGCGACGATTCGTAGTGAGTGTGCGTTTTTAGAAGAGACAGGATTATTAGAAAAAACTCATGTTTCTAGTGGTCGGATACCAGCATCACTTGGTTATCGCTATTATGTTGATAATTTAATGGATGTTCGTAATGGTGATAATGATATTAAGCAACAATTAGAAAATATTTTTGCTAATCGGCAATTAGCTATTGAAGATATTATTGAACAAACAGCTGAAATATTAAGTGCGATGACTAATTTGATTACAGTAGTTATTGGTTCTAATTCGCAAGAAGATTGTTTGAAAAAAATTGAATTAGTGCCTATTAGTGAAGAAAATGCAGTTGCAATTTTTATTAGTGAAAAGGGACATGTTGTTAATAAGACTTTTAATATTAAAGATGTCACCTTGCAAGATTTAGTTTTAGCGATTGAATTATTTAATAGTCGTTTAATTGGTACAAAATTAGAAGATATTAAAGAAAAAATGCAAGCTTTACAACCAATATTGGAAAAACAAGTTTTGAAACATGAATATATTTTACAGTCATTTATTAATACTTTAGTTAGTTTTAAAAAGCGTGAACATTCAACACATGGTCTTCAATATATGTTAGATAATCCTGAATTTAATGATGTTAATAAAATTAAAGAAATTGTCCGATTTATTGAAGATTATTCGCCTTGGAAACAGTTTATAAAAACAGAAAAAGAACAGCAAGAATATAATCAAGAAAATATTCATATTCTTATTGGCAATGAACTAGGAAAACAAACAGATGATATTGCTGTTATTAGTACTGATTATCATACTGGTAATAAGCAAATTGGACAGTTAGCGGTAATTGGCCCTAAGCGGATTGATTATGATAAGATGTCAGAATTATTAGATTGAATATCACGCAAAATTGAAGAGAGTTTTTAAGAGAAAGGGATAAGAGATATTATGAATAATGATAAACAAAAAGAACTTGATAATCAAAATTTAAATGATGTTAGTGGAACAACGGATGATATTACCAAATTACAATTAGAAATTACAAATTTAAAAATGTTATTAGAAACAACTGAGAATGATAAAATTCGTGCTTTAGCTGATTGAGATAATGCAAGAAAACAATACGATAATGACCTCAAAGAAGTTAGAAAGTATCGTTCGCAAGCAATGATTGTGCAATTATTACCAATTATGGATAATTTTGAACGAGCATTAAATGTAAAAAATGTTGGTGCTGATGTTAAAAATTTTCTTCAAGGTTTTGAAATGATGATTAATCAATTAAAAGTAATTTTAACTAATGAAGGTGTTACTGAGATTGATGTTAAAGTTGGTGATATGTTTAATAGTCATTTGCATTATGCAATTGAACAAGTTGAAAGTGATAAATATCAACCAAATGAAATTACTAAAATTTTACAAAAAGGATATCATTTATATAATCGGGTTTTACGAGTTGCCACCGTACAGGTAGCAAAGGAAAAGATGATTAATAATAATGAAGAAAATCAAGAAAATATTGAAATGAAAGAGGAAAAATAAAATGGCAAAAATTATTGGAATAGATTTAGGAACAACAAATACTTGTGTGGCATTTATGGATGGTGCTGAACCAAGAGTAATTGAAACTCCAGATGGAGCCAGAACGGCACCGTCGGTAGTAGCATTTAAAAATGAAGAAATTCTTGTTGGAAATAGTGCAAAACACCAAGCAGTAGCGAATATTAATACTATTTTTTCAATTAAAAGTAAAATGGGAACTGACGAAAAAATTAATATTAATGGTAAAGACTATACACCAGAAGAAATTTCAGCAAAAATTTTAAGTTATGTGCGTGATTTTTCAGAAAAGAAACTTGGTGAAAAAATTACTAAAGCAGTAATTACGGTTCCAGCATATTTTAATAATGCGCAAAGACAAGCAACAGAAAATGCTGGTAAAATTGCTGGTTTTGAAGTTGAACGAATTATTAATGAACCAACAGCAGCGGCGTTAGCATATGGTATTGATAAAGTGAATAAAGAGCAAAAAATATTAGTTTATGATTTAGGAGGCGGAACTTTTGATGTTTCAATTTTGGAATTAGCTGATGGCGTTTTTCAAGTGTTAGCAACATCAGGTGATAATAAATTAGGTGGTGATGATTTTGATCAAATAATTACTGACTGATTAGTTGCTGACTTTAAAAAAGAAACTGGTATTGATTTATCAAAAGATAAATTGGCAATGCAACGAGTAAAAGAAGCTTCAGAACAAGCTAAAAAAGAATTATCTGGTAGTTTACAAGCAACAATTTCATTATCATTTATTTCAGCTAATGAATCAGGACCAGTACATTTACAAAAAACCTTAACACGAGCAGCATTTGATAAAATGACAAGATTATTAGTTGAACGAACTTTAAAACCTGTTGAAAATGCATTAAATGATGCCAAATTAAAAGCTAGTGATTTAGATCAAGTTTTATTGGTGGGTGGTTCAACAAGAATTCCAGCTGTTCAAGAAGCAGTTAAAAAAATATTAGGGAAAGAACCTAATCGTAGTATTAATCCTGATGAAGTTGTTGCTTTGGGAGCTGCTATTCAAGGTGGAATTATTGCTGGTGATGTTAAAGATATTTTATTGTTAGATGTAACCCCATTGTCATTAGGAATTGAAACTTTAGGTGGTGTAATGACACCTTTAATTCCAAGAAATACAACAATTCCAACATCAAAGTCACAAGTATTTTCTACTGCTGATGATAATCAACCGGCTGTGGATATTCATGTTTTACAAGGTGAAAGACCAATGGCTAGTGATAATAAGACTTTAGGTCGTTTTCAATTATCAGGAATTGATAAGGCACCAAGAGGAGTACCACAAATTGAAGTAACATTTTCAATTGATGTTAATGGTATTGTTGCGGTTAAAGCTAAAGACTTGAAAAATAATAAAGAACAATCAATTACAATTAAATCTGATGAAGGTTTAAGTGAAACAGATATTAAAAGAATGGTTGAAGAAGCAGAAGCTAATAAAGAAGCTGATGAAGCTCGTCGTAAAAATGTTGAGTTAGTAAATAAAGCCCAAACTTATTTACATGATATTGAACGAGGAATTGAAGAAGGCAAAGAAAAAGTGACTGAAGAACAAAAAACAGCGATGAATGATATGAAAGCAGAAATTGAAAAACTAATTAAAGAAGAAGATTATGTTGGTTTAGAGAAAAAAATGACTGACTTGGAACAAATGATGATGCAAGTAGCACAGTTTATGCAACAACAAGCTAATTCTGAAGCTCCAGAAATTAATGAATAAGAAAATAATGATAAAAAAGATGATGTTATTGATGCTGAATCTAATGATTCTAGTGTTGAATCTAGTGATGAGAAGAAGTAAATTAGGAATGATTCTTACTACACACTGTAGTAAGAATTATTTTATGAGCAAGGTAGGGTTAAAAAATGAGCACTAAAAACAAGCGAGACTTTTATGAAATATTAGGTTTATCGCGTAATGCGAACAATGATGATATTAAACGCGCTTATCGTAAGTTAGCTAAGCAATATCATCCTGATGTATATAAACAAAGTGATGCTGAAGCTAAAATTCAAGAAATTAATGAAGCGTATGAAGTATTGTCTGATTCTCAAAAACGACAAATGTATGATCAATATGGCAGTGCTGACCCAAATATGTTTAGTGGTGGTCAAGGTTTTGGTAATTTTGAAGATATGTTTGGTGATATTGGTAGTGTTTTTGGTGATTTCTTTGGCGATATTTTTGGTGGTGGTCAAAGAACGCGACAACGACATTCACAAACACATAAGGGTGAAGATATCTTTTATCGCGAAACTATTAGTTTAAAAGATGCAATTTTGGGAACAACGATTCAGTTTAAAGTTAATGTTAATTTTCCTTGTGATGAATGTCATCAAACAGGTGCTAAAACATCAGGAGATGTTGTAAAATGTTCAAATTGTAATGGTCGGGGGATTGAAGTTACTGAGCAAAGAACAATGTTAGGAATTATTAGACAAGAAAGACCTTGTCATTCTTGTCATGGAATTGGTGAAATTATTAAAAATAAATGTTTACAATGTAAAGGTAAAAAGTTTATTACTAAACAAGAAACCATTAGTCTTGATGTCCCCAAAGGAATTTTTTCTGGACAAAAAGTGCGTGTTCAAGAAAAGGGTCATTATGGACTTAAAGGACAATCTCGTGGAGATGTTTATATTGAAATTGAAGTTCAAAAGCATGCTTTTTTTCAGCGTGATGATTTAGATTTATTAATTACGATTCCAATATCTTTTATTGATGCAATGTTAGGGACAATCATTAAAGTTCCAACATTTGAGAAAACAGTAGAATTTAAAATTCCTCCTAAAACTAAAAATAATGCTGTTTTTACGATTCCTAAAATGGGAAGTTATCATCCTTTAAATAGTAAAAAACGCGGTGATATTATTGTTAAAATAGAAATTGCTTTTCCAAAGCATCTTTCAAAACAGCAAGAAAAGATTTTACAACAGTTAAGTGATGAATTAGATTTTAATCCTAACAATGAATTTATTAAAAAATTTAAATAGTTAAAAAATATCGTTAATCAACGATATTTTTTTATATTTGTGCTGAAAATAATCGCACCGAGATTATTTATTTACAATATGGTTTTATTTTCAAAATTTGAAAATAAAACCTAGTTTACTATCTGATTTTAGAAAATATGACAAATATGTTAAAATTAAAGTATTATTATTTTTTAAAAGAAAGGATAAAGAAAAAATGGAATCAGATATTAATGAGCAGCGGTTTAATGATTTGTTTCAAACTTCTTTGGAAGAAATTAAAGCAATAATTAAAGTACCTTCATTTAGTAATGGTGAAGTTAATGAACAATATCCTTATGGAAAAAATGTTCATCAAGTATTAGAGGATGTTATTGATTTAGGTAAAAAACTTGGTTTTAAAACTAAATTAGGCACACAAAATCGTTATGGATATATTGAGTATGGTGCAGGTAAAGAATTAATTGGCATTTTATGTCATCTTGATGTTGTTCCCCCAGGTGATTTATCAAAATGAGAATTTCCTCCTTTTGAACCAACTATTAAAAATGATATTCTTTATGGTCGGGGAGTTATTGATGATAAAGGACCCGCCATTATAAATTTATTTGCTTTAAAATATTTAGTTGATGAAGGTTTTATTCCTCAGAAAAGAATTCGGTTAATTTTTGGGATTACCGAAGAAACAACATGAGATTCAATTAAGCATTATATGAATAATGAAGAAAAACCAAAATTTGCATATACTCCGGATGGTTATTTTCCGCTTGTCTATGCTGAAAAAACGATTTTAAATTTAAAAATTATTGAAAAAAATCCGCAACAAGATTTTACAGTAGACTTGGTACATAACCTTTAATTTTATCTACTATTTTGATAATATTATTTACTAGGTGAAGTACAAATGTTAGATAAATACAAAGACGAAAATGAATTTTATAGTCTAATAGGCATAAAATATAAAACTTTCATGAAAATGGTAGAAATTTTAAAAGAAGCTAAAGCTAAACAAAAACAAATTGGTGGTAGACCAAATAAATTATCAATAGAGCAAAGATTACTTATGACTTTAGAATACTGAAAAGAATATAGTACATATCGTATTATTGCAAAAAAATATAATATTAGTCATGTTAGTTGTATTCGTAATATCTTTTGAGTTGAAAATACTCTAATAAAAAATAGTCACTTTCATATACCTGGCAAAAAGATATTATTGGAACATAAAGTTACTAATAATAATTTATTAGCAATTGATGCTACAGAAATTCCAATTGAAAGAATTAAAAAAAACTAAAATTATTATTTTCTGGTAAGAAAAGGCAACATTCATTAAAATCGCAAATAATTATTGATTTATTTAACAATAAAATTATTTCAGTAGATTTTTGTTATGGCAGTATTCATGATTATAAGTTATTTTTAAAATCAAATACACTTATAAATCCAAAATTAGAATTAATTGCCGATTCAGGCTATCAAGGTTTGCAAAATGTTCATAAAAATACATTATTGCCAATTAAAAAGAGTAAAAATAATCCCTTAAATCCAGATAAAAAGGAATATAATAGCTTTTTAAGTAAAGTTAGAATTGCCATTGAACATGTTTTTGCTAGATTAAAAAGATTTAAAATACTAGTTTATCGTTATCGCAATAAGATTAGAAGATTTGGATTACGATTTAACTTAATTTCAGGAATATATAATTTTGAATTAAGCTAGTTATAGTTATGTACCAAGTCTAGTAAATGGTGGTGCAGTCTATAATGTTACTTGTGATCAAGCAGAATATCGTGGTTCACAATTAGAAACACTAATTACGGTATTAGAACAAAATAAATTTTTATATATGCCAAATTGTAAAGTTAAGTGCAACTAAATTATTTTTCTAACCAAATATTCGATTGGCGAAAGATAATTTAGTATTTTTCTTGGTCTTTGGTTTAAAGACAATATAAATTTATGAACTGCATTTTTAGTAGTGTTTGAAAAATTAAATTTTTTAGGAAATTTTTCTCTAATTAAACCATTAGTATTTTCATTAGTACCTCTTTGTCAAGGTGAATATGCATCAGCAAAATAAATTTTCACATTTAAATTTTTTTCAAGTTGTTGTCAATTAGCAAATTCTTTACCCCTATCAAATGTTATAGTCTTAACAAGATTATTTGGAAGAATTGATAAATAATGACTAATATTTTTGTTAATAACTTTAGTAGTTCTATTTTCAACTAATATTGCTAAAGTAAATCTTGATGTTCTTTCAACTAAAGTTATTAAACATGATTTACTTTTACCTCGTGATGATACTACAGTATCACCTTCTCAATGGCCAAGAGTTATGCGATTATTAACATTTCGTTCTTCAATGGATTTACCATTAAATTTACCCCGATTTTCTTGAGATTTTCGTTTCTTACCTTTTCTTCTTAAATTTTTACTAGTAACCTTTTCAAGTAATCCAGAATAAATTCAATTGTAAATTGTTTTAAAACTAATAATTCATTCTTGATGAAAATTTTTAATTCTGCCATAAATTTGTTCAGGCGATCAACCTAATAATAATTTTTGTTGTACATATTTTACTAATTCTCTATTTGCCAAATTGTAAAGTTAAGTGCAACTAAATTATTTTTCTAACCAAATATTCGATTGGCGAAAGATAATTTAGTATTTTTCTTGGTCTTTGGTTTAAAGACAATATAAATTTATGAACTGCATTTTTAGTAGTGTTTGAAAAATTAAATTTTTTAGGAAATTTTTCTCTAATTAAACCATTAGTATTTTCATTAGTACCTCTTTGTCAAGGTGAATATGCATCAGCAAAATAAATTTTCACATTTAAATTTTTTTCAAGTTGTTGTCAATTAGCAAATTCTTTACCCCTATCAAATGTTATAGTCTTAACAAGATTATTTGGAAGAATTGATAAATAATGACTAATATTTTTGTTAATAACTTTAGTAGTTCTATTTTCAACTAATATTGCTAAAGTAAATCTTGATGTTCTTTCAACTAAAGTTATTAAACATGATTTACTTTTACCTCGTGATGATACTACAGTATCACCTTCTCAATGGCCAAGAGTTATGCGATTATTAACATTTCGTTCTTTAATGGATTTACCATTAAATTTACCCCGATTTTCTTGAGATTTTCGTTTCTTACCTTTTCTTCTTAAATTTTTACTAGTAACCTTTTCAAGTAATCCAGAATAAATTCAATTGTAAATTGTTTTAAAACTAATAATTCATTCTTGATGAAAATTTTTAATTCTGCCATAAATTTGTTCAGGCGATCAACCTAATAATAATTTTTGTTGTACATATTTTACTAATTCTCTATTTTTAAATTTATGAAAATAAACATGTAATTGTTTTCTATTTTCTGCTTTATTTTGTGCAATTAATGAAAAATAATGATTATTATCTTTATTTCTATTAACTTCTCGATTAATAGTACTAATACTTCGATTAAGATTTTTAGCTATTTCACTAATTTTTACTTTAAATTTCAATTGATTCTCAATATAAATTCTTTCATCTATGCCAAGATGTTTGTATCCCATATAAAAACTCCTTAAATTTACTTTTTCTAAAATAAACTTAGCATCATGAAATTTTTATATGAAATCTTTTGCAATTTTATTTACTTGCACTTACAAGTATAATTCAGCAAGTAAAAAGGTAATAAATTTTTAGTTGCTTTTCTTTCAAAATTATTCAAATCTTTACCCACCTAACAAAACTTTATGCGCCCCTTGTTCACTACTAATTAATAATGATTGTTCAAAATCATAAATTATTTTTTCATCAGCAGGAATAGCTATTTGCAAAATATTAGAATCTTGCGTTAATGATTTTTTAATAAAAAAATTTTGACTAATATTTAATATTAAATCAGTAGTAATCGTTTTAATTTTAAGTTTAGTACTAATGTTTCCCCTTCAATTTTGATATTCAAAAGGCAATATTATTCCTTGACTATTTGAATAAATCGCTGAACTAGAACTAAGGTTAACAGTTTCTTGAAATTTTTGAAAATAGTAATAAACCATATTAGAGGTGTGAAATACACTTTTAATTTTTACTGGTGTTTTATTTGTTAAATAATAGTCTTTAATTGTTGAAACAGCACTAGGTTCCAATAAAGGTCGTTCATACTGTTGAATAATTTTTGTCCTTATCTCTTTATCAGCTTTGTCTTCTAAATGAGTTCAATTTATTGTTGATAATTGATGATAAAAATAAAATAATGATCTAATTACACGAGGATATTCATAAGTTGTGGAATCATTATTTTTTAAAAAAATAGTTTCTGTTATTGGTTCTGAAACTATAATATCTTCTACTTTAGCTATTCATTCATTAACAATAGGCATAAAATTATATGCTAACGGATTATTAATCTGCACCGTTTCATCGCCTTCTAAACTAACATTATAGTTTAAGAGCGAATGATATTGAAAGTTAATTACTCCCATTGATTTATGACTATCAATGCTAATAACTGTATTTTCATTTTTTGTTTGCTGAAATGAATAATAAATTTTATTCATTTTATTTGCTGAATTATACTTGTAAGTGCAAGTAAATAAAATTGCAAAAGATTTCATATAAAAATTTCATGATGCTAAGTTTATTTTAGAAAAAGTAAATTTAAGGAGTTTTTATATGGGATACAAACATCTTGGCATAGATGAAAGAATTTATATTGAGAATCAATTGAAATTTAAAGTAAAAATTAGTGAAATAGCTAAAAATCTTAATCGAAGTATTAGTACTATTAATCGAGAAGTTAATAGAAATAAAGATAATAATCATTATTTTTCATTAATTGCACAAAATAAAGCAGAAAATAGAAAACAATTACATGTTTATTTTCATAAATTTAAAAATAGAGAATTAGTAAAATATGTACAACAAAAATTATTATTAGGTTGATCGCCTGAACAAATTTATGGCAGAATTAAAAATTTTCATCAAGAATGAATTATTAGTTTTAAAACAATTTACAATTGAATTTATTCTGGATTACTTGAAAAGGTTACTAGTAAAAATTTAAGAAGAAAAGGTAAGAAACGAAAATCTCAAGAAAATCGGGGTAAATTTAATGGTAAATCCATTAAAGAACGAAATGTTAATAATCGCATAACTCTTGGCCATTGAGAAGGTGATACTGTAGTATCATCACGAGGTAAAAGTAAATCATGTTTAATAACTTTAGTTGAAAGAACATCAAGATTTACTTTAGCAATATTAGTTGAAAATAGAACTACTAAAGTTATTAACAAAAATATTAGTCATTATTTATCAATTCTTCCAAATAATCTTGTTAAGACTATAACATTTGATAGGGGTAAAGAATTTGCTAATTGACAACAACTTGAAAAAAATTTAAATGTGAAAATTTATTTTGCTGATGCATATTCACCTTGACAAAGAGGTACTAATGAAAATACTAATGGTTTAATTAGAGAAAAATTTCCTAAAAAATTTAATTTTTCAAACACTACTAAAAATGCAGTTCATAAATTTATATTGTCTTTAAACCAAAGACCAAGAAAAATACTAAATTATCTTTCGCCAATCGAATATTTGGTTAGAAAAATAATTTAGTTGCACTTAACTTTACAATTTGGCGTTAAACAATTTACAATTGAATTTATTCTGGATTACTTGAAAAGGTTACTAGTAAAAATTTAAGAAGAAAAGGTAAGAAACGAAAATCTCAAGAAAATCGGGGTAAATTTAATGGTAAATCCATTGAAGAACGAAATGTTAATAATCGCATAACTCTTGGCCATTGAGAAGGTGATACTGTAGTATCATCACGAGGTAAAAGTAAATCATGTTTAATAACTTTAGTTGAAAGAACATCAAGATTTACTTTAGCAATATTAGTTGAAAATAGAACTACTAAAGTTATTAACAAAAATATTAGTCATTATTTATCAATTCTTCCAAATAATCTTGTTAAGACTATAACATTTGATAGGGGTAAAGAATTTGCTAATTGACAACAACTTGAAAAAAATTTAAATGTGAAAATTTATTTTGCTGATGCATATTCACCTTGACAAAGAGGTACTAATGAAAATACTAATGGTTTAATTAGAGAAAAATTTCCTAAAAAATTTAATTTTTCAAACACTACTAAAAATGCAGTTCATAAATTTATATTGTCTTTAAACCAAAGACCAAGAAAAATACTAAATTATCTTTCGCCAATCGAATATTTGGTTAGAAAAATAATTTAGTTGCACTTAACTTTACAATTTGGCTTAAAAATAAAAAATCACTCTTTATTTAAAGAGTGATGATAAAATTCATTTTTCTTTAATCGGTTTTAAAGATTGATAACTTAAAACTCCGCGCTCGCTTAGATATTCATAATAAAATGGAATTAGAACATATAAATCATCTTGATTAATCTCTCATTGTTCAAATTCTGGTTCATGATTTAATTCATATAGTGCTTGTAAAAGTGAAATTGGAAATATTTGTTGTTCGTTTTTAAAACAACCACGACAAACAAACCCACCAGCTGATCAATTTATTGTTTTAATATTCTTATTACTTTTACAAATGCTACAATGGTTTAGTTGCAATTGTAATCCTAAAAGTTTTAACACTTTAAAAGTTAAAAAACAGAAAAGTTTTTTAACTTCATTTTTATCACTATTAATAGTTTGTAAAATAACTAATAATTCATTAAAAATAATATTAGTATCCTCACTAAGTTCACTATAAAGTTTAACTAAATAATTAGTGACCATTAAGCGTTCATAGTTACTATGAATATTAGGGAATGTTTCAAGAATAACTCCGGTTTTTAAGCGATGCATTTTATTTTTACTATAAGCAAAAAATAATTCAAATTCACAATAATTAAATAATTGTAAAAATGCTTGATTTTTAGAAGTGATTTTTCGTACCCCCGGACAATAAATAGCAATAATGCCATTAATAGTATAAATATTAACAATGGCATCAACCAATTGATAATCTTGTTTATTAACAATTATTCCCGAAATTTTTGTTGTCAATGCACTTTATTTCCTTTATTTTTTACCATAACCTAATTTTGCTAATATGTTAGGACTATCTCTTCATTTTTTTATTACTTTAACGAATAATTCTAAATAAAATTGGGTTGCAAAAATTTCTTCTAATTCAATTCTTGCTTGCGAACCAATATTTTTAATCATTTTACCACCATTACCAATTAAAATTCCTTTTTGCGAATCTCTTTCAACAACAATAGTAGCGATTACACGAATAATTTTTTTTGTTCTTTCTTTTTTAAATTCCTCAATTAAAATTGCAACACCGTGTGGTACTTCTTGATGAGTTAATAAGAGAATTTTCTCACGAATAATTTCTTTAACAAAAAAATCTTCTTGTTGATCTTGAAACATATTTTTAGGAAAATACTGCGGTCCAAGCGGTAATGTCATCATCAGCTTATTTAATAAAAAACTAATATTAATATTTTTTAAACAACTAATACCAATAATTTCTTGAACATTAAATCGTTCATTTCATAATTTAATTTTTTGCTCTAATTGCTCAGAAGTAATTAAATCAATTTTTGTCAATCCTAAAAAAATTGGTACCTCTCGTTCCTGCAAAGACTTATATATATATTGATGTGTTAATGAAATTTCTTCATAACTATTAACTAATCATAAAATACCTTCAACACCTTTAGTACTTTGCACTGCCACCCGATTTAAACTTTTTCCTAATTCATTAGTAGACTTATGAATTCCTGGACTATCAATAAAAATTATTTGATAATCATCGGTAGTCAAAATTCCTTGAATTCGATTTCTTGTTGTTTGCGGTTTATTACTAATAATAGCAATTTTTTTTAACATTAAAGTATTTAATAAAGTAGATTTACCAACATTTGGTTCACCAACAATGGCAATAAAACCAGAACGAAAATTATTATTCATATCATTTTCACCATTTAATCGCAACGCCAATAAATATTAAGGGTAAAGCACTAGAAACTAAAATATTAATAATAAAATTTGTGTTGGATAAGATACTATTGTTAGCAATATTATTCATTAATAAACTACTTGGATATTTAAAAATTGATAAATAACTAAAAATCTTAAAAATTAAATTCTTATCAAAATTTAAATTTGATAAAAATACGCCACTAAAAAGCATCATTGGTAAAAATAAAGCATTAGAAATTAACATATGTTGTTTTTGAGTTTTAAAAAATGTTGCTAATAAGACTCCAAAACTAATACTAATAATAATAGAAAATATTAAATAACCAATAACTGGTAAATTAATAAAACTTAAAAGTTCACTAATATTAAATTGACGCCCAAAAATAATGATAGTTCAAAATAATGTTATTAAAATTGTAAATAAACTTAAAATACAACCAAATAAAATAACAGTTAAGAAAAAAGTTCTGGGTTTCATATTAATTGATCCAAAATGTTTAATAATTATTGAATTACGAAATTCAACAATTGTTCCTGAAATAATTTGAAACCCAATAATCATTACTTGAATCATTAATGCCCCCGCAATCATATTTTTTATTTTGCTTAATAAAAATTCATTATCAACATTAGGTAATTCACTGGAAAAAACAATGAAATCAATTATTAATATCATTAAAGAAGAATTATTATTTTTATCTTGTTCTTTATAAAATTTAAATTTTACCTTTGTATATTCAGCAACGGTACCATATTGTTCAATAACTTCTTTAACAGTAATTTGTTCTTTAATTAAACCATTATGTAAAAAAATGATTTTTTCACAAAACTTTTCTACTTCACTCATAATATGGGTTACTAAAATCATCGTTACATTTTTCTTAACAATATTTTCTTCTAAAAATTCAAAAATATCTTCACGCACTTCAATATCTAAACCTGTTGATACTTCATCTAAAATAATTAATTGCGGTTTATGAATAACTGCTAATAAAATATTTAATCTTTGTTGTTGACCCCCAGATAAAGAATTAATTTGTTTTTTCTTAATACCATCTAGTTGATATGTTTTTAACAAATTTTCTAAATCATCATAATGATATTTAATATTAAAAGTTTCTAAGTAATATTGAATCATATCTAAAATAGTAATACCCATCGGATATTTAGAATCTTGAAACTGAATCCCAATAACTAATTCTGACTTTTTTCAAACTACTCCTGCTGTTGGCTTTCTTATTCCCGCAATAATTTCTGAAATGGTTGATTTACCACTACCATTAGCACCAATTAAACCAATTCGCTCGCCACAATAAATTTGCAAATTAATATCTTGTAAAGCTCATTTTTGACGATATTTTTTACTTAAATTTTTTATGTCAACTAATAATAAATTACTATTTGTTTCCTTCATAAAATTATGCTCCATTACTATAACTTATTTTAAACATATTTCTTTATTCTAATGTTATTTAGTTAATTGATTTAAAACGATTCGGCAATAATTGTTCATTTTTATATACACCAACTATTTCTGTTTCATTGTAAATATAAACTTGACAATTTGCCGTTAATAATTCACTCATTACTTGCCGACAACTACCACAAGGAGTTATTCCTATTTTTGTATAAAGATGAATGGCAATTAAATCTTTTTTTGTAAAACCTTGCGTATAGGCTTGCATCAAAGCTACTCTTTCAGCACAAATAGTTTCACCATAAGCGATATTTTCAACATTAACACCTTTAATTATTATATCATCCTTTATTTAGACTTGGTACATAACTATAACATTTTATGCCGACTAAACTATAAAATTCATTTTTATCTTTGTATTTATCTAACATTTGTATTTCATCTAAAAAATAATTATCAAAATAGTAGATAAAATTAAAGGTTATGTACCAAGTCTTTTGTAATATTGCTGCTACTTGAAACTTTGAATATGGACTATAAGAAGGGCGCATAAAGTTTTGTTAGGTGGGTAAAGATTTGAATAATTTTGAAAGAAAAGCAACTAAAAATTTATTACCTTTTTACTTGAAAAATAATTAATAAAACAAAATATTTAATATTAACAAACATATTCTTAATAAAAGGTTATAAAAACTAAGTAAAATGCTTATAAAAACAACATTAAAATAATTTTTTACAACAAAAATCATACATAAGAAATATATACTTAATTTGCATATTGAAATAATTTATAGTAAATGACTATTTTTTCTTTTTTAAAAAATACCTAAGAAAACTAAACGCGACCCTATAAGAATTATTACTTAACTCTTTTAATATTTTTAAATAATCTTTTTCCATAATTTCTCCTCTATTTATTTCTAGGAATTTTTAGTTTTGTTAATACTTCATCTTGTAAAGCAAACATGATATCTTCTTCTGATTTAGTTTGATGATCATATCCCAATAAATGTAATAAACCGTGTAAAAATAAAAACGATAACTCGCGCAATAAACTATGTTCATATTTATCGGCTTGTTCTTGTGCTAATTCAAAACAAATAAAAATATCACCTAAAATTCGCATATTAATCATCGCATAAAGCTTTTGATTATCTGCTTCAACGGGAAAAGATAGCACATCAGCAACATAATTTTTTTGCCGATAAGTTTGATTTAATTTCAAACTCATTTCTTTACTAATAATGTTTAACGATAATTCTAAAGCATCATCAATATTTAACATATCGGTTATGGTATTTAAAATTTTATGTCACGAGTCAGTATAAAATGTGACATCAAATTCAGTATTATTAATGATATCAAAATTATTTTTCATATCTTACCTCACTAATTAAATTATATCAAATTAATTCAGTTTTAAAATATTGTAATAACTTTTACTATTATAACAAATATTTTATTAATAAGCATTTGCTATTTCTTAAATTAACAAGAAATCATAGGAATAAACAAAAATACTAAGAATTTTAAAATTCTTAGTATTTTCTAAATTAATTAACTAAATTAACTTTTAATAATTTTTGGTAACTCTAACATAAAATATTGATTTAATATTTCTCATCCATAAGTTCGTAAATGCTTCGGAGTTAACATTCAATAGGCAAAAGCCTCACCAAATCACTCTTCAATTCAAGTAGATTCTAACGGATGGAAAATATGATAATTACTGGGAACTAAAATTCACGAAAATAACATTTGCGATAAATAATTATTAAAATTTATTTTTTTATTTAATCATTCTCAAAGGTGAAATGCTCCGCTTTGGTTATTATTTTTAAAATATGTATAATAAGAAACTAAGTGCCCATATTCATGAACAAAAACATTATGAGCAGCACTAGTAGGATTCACAATATAATCTTTAAATTCTTGACCATTATAAGTAATTATATTTCAATCACCTTGATATCACTTTCAAGCATCTTCTTTATTAACACCAGCACCAAAAAGTAATAAATTTATCATTTGATTATCATCGTCTTTATTAACAATACCATTCAAGCCATTCAATTTTTGAATATAAGTTCATTGAAGTTTTGTTAAACTATTTTTCAAGAATTTTTTACCATAAAGAAAATTTAATTGTCCAAAAAAAGATATAAATGCTTGTTTCATTTCACCTACAGTATTAATTTTAAAAAAAGGCATTCAATTAACTTCATCATTATCGTTTCAAATATTGTTTATTGCTTCTAAAGTATTAAACTCAAAATATGATCCAATTGTTTCCAATCCATCTTTTATTTTACTGGCCTTGTTAGATGCTTTGCGAGTCAAAATATTATCTCACTTGCTTAAAAATATTTTATCATTACTATCTAACTTAGTTTTATGATTTTCTTTTAAAATATCTATAAACCATCCAGAAATATCATCGTTAGGTTGCATAATTAAGTTAATAAAATCAACATTTCGGTCAAAAGAAACTTTTTCGCGTTGTAAGATTTCAAAATAATTATGAGAATAAATTTCATTAATTTTATTATTATTAATCGCTTGATAAAAACTATTTCCTAATGTAATAACGGATATTAAACATCCACTTACTATTTTTCGCATAGTTAGTATCCTTTCATTTAATAGACTTGGTACATAACCTTTAATTTTATCTACTATTTTGATAATTATTTTTTAGATGAAATACAAATGTTAGATAAATACAAAGATAAAAATGAATTTTATAGTTTAGTCGGCATAAAATGTTATAGTTATGTACCAAGTCTAATATTAATTCATATTAATGATTTCATTATTAACAACATCAATATTATATGCTTGTGGACTCTTACTTAATCCTGGCATTGTAATAATATCTCCCGTACTAATAATAATATAGCCAAATTGTAAAGTTAAGTGCAACTAAATTATTTTTCTAACCAAATATTCGATTGGCGAAAGATAATTTAGTATTTTTCTTGGTCTTTGGTTTAAAGACAATATAAATTTATGAACTGCATTTTTAGTAGTGTTTGAAAAATTTAATTTTTTAGGAAATTTTTCTCTAATTAAACCATTAGTATTTTCATTAGTACCTCTTTGTCAAGGTGAATATGCATCAGCAAAATAAATTTTCACATTTAAATTTTTTTCAAGTTGTTGTCAATTAGCAAATTCTTTACCCCTATCAAATGTTATAGTCTTAACAAGATTATTTGGAAGAATTGATAAATAATGACTAATATTTTTGTTAATAACTTTAGTAGTTCTATTTTCAACTAATATTGCTAAAGTAAATCTTGATGTTCTTTCAACTAAAGTTATTAAACATGATTTACTTTTACCTCGTGATGATACTACAGTATCACCTTCTCAATGGCCAAGAGTTATGCGATTATTAACATTTCGTTCTTTAATGGATTTACCATTAAATTTACCCCGATTTTCTTGAGATTTTCGTTTCTTACCTTTTCTTCTTAAATTTTTACTAGTAACCTTTTCAAGTAATCCAGAATAAATTCAATTGTAAATTGTTTTAAAACTAATAATTCATTCTTGATGAAAATTTTTAATTCTGCCATAAATTTGTTCAGGCGATCAACCTAATAATAATTTTTGTTGTACATATTTTACTAATTCTCTATTTTTAAATTTATGAAAATAAACATGTAATTGTTTTCTATTTTCTGCTTTATTTTGTGCAATTAATGAAAAATAATGATTATTATCTTTATTTCTATTAACTTCTCGATTAATAGTACTAATACTTCGATTAAGATTTTTAGCTATTTCACTAATTTTTACTTTAAATTTCAATTGATTCTCAATATAAATTCTTTCATCTATGCCAAGATGTTTGTATCCCATATAAAAACTCCTTAAATTTACTTTTTCTAAAATAAACTTAGCATCATGAAATTTTTATATGAAATCTTTTGCAATTTTATTTACTTGCACTTACAAGTATAATTCAGCGTTTAAAAAACTAAGTTAACTAACAACTTAGTTAATATAACTTAGTTTATTCACAAGAAAGGTAATTTACTATGAAAAACATTGAAAACATTTTCTTAAATACTAAAAAATATCTCTTAAAAGAAACACAAAACGCAATGCTTATTAAAGCACCAAAAATTCCATGATTTAATGAACAAATCGGCATTTGGTTTCCAAAGCGATTTGTTTATAAAGGAAAATACGAAAATTCAATTTGCATTGGAATAATAAAAGATAGTAAATATCAAGTAATTTCAATTAATCAATCAATTAATCAACAAGAACAAGAAACCAAGTTAATTAAAGGCCAAGAATTATTAAGTTTCTTCATTGCCGAAAAAGAAAACAACAAAAAAGATATGAATTATAACTATTTTAAAGGAGTTTAAAAATGAATATTGCAATTGGACTAATATTTATTATTATCAGCATAATGCTGTCAGCATATGTTGCTTATAAAATTTATGCCAAAATAAAAATTAGAATTAAATATAAAAATGCCATTAAAAATAATACTGGTAATTTCACAAAAGACGAGAAAGTATTTATTGCTCGCTTTGAAGAATGAGTTAAAGCGCCTAATTCAAAAGAAAATAATGAGGATAAAAAATAATGTTTTGAGAAATTATTATGGAATTTTTAAAACTGTTTGTTCCGATAGAAAAAATGCCTGCACAAGTTGCATTTATTGCCGGATTAATTATTATCATTACTTTTATTTTCGCCTTAATTTCAATTATGTATTTACCAATAAAAATGATTTTTGGGAAATAAAAAATGACAATAAACTTAAAAGAATTTAATTGAGAACAAATTAAACAAACTTTCTGAGATTTATTTATTCAAATCACAACTATTCCGGCTCATATTAGTGGTGGTGAAGAAATTGATTTAACCAAAGAAACACTTTGACTTTTAATAGCAAACATTGCTTTTTGATTCTTAACAGCAATTATGGTGTGATTTATTCTAATGCTACTTTGGAAAACCATATCAGTATTTAGATAGAAACAAAATTAATGTCAAGAAGTTACATTAAAGAAAGGGGGTGATTATATGATTGGAACTTTCTTGGCCGATGCACCAGCAAAAATAACAGCTAGCGATGCGATGACTAAATTGTGAAATGCAATTATAACAGCGTTTACTAAAATGTGAGAAATTATTGCCGTTAATATGCCGCAAGTTGGTAACTTCTTTGCCGACTACTGAATCTTCATTTTTCCATTTATTTTGGCAATATTCTTTATTTGCTTTAAAATGTTTGAAAAATTACTTGGCGCAGTGCGCTAACAAAAAATAAAATGAGGTGCAAGATGAAATTTTGCAAATGAATAATAGAAAAAAATAACCATTTTATTGAATTGAATCGCACCTCATTTTTAATTTTATGACATTGAGGAGCAATTTGATACATTTACAACGGTTATTTCAAAAACATTGTGAGCTATTTATTTTTAGCCGGTTGTATTTTAATTTTCCTTTTTAAAATCGGTAATTTAACACAAATTAACAAAGTTATTAATTTCTTAAAAAATTCACCATTAAATATTGTGATTGGTTCATTAGGGACTGGAAAAACTGCTTTTCTAGTATACGCAGCAAAATTACTAAAAAAGAAGAAATATCACATCGCCGCAACCTTTCCATTACTAGAAACCCAAAAATTAAGTTTAGGCCATATGGGATTGTTAGACTTTGATTATCCGGTATTGCCAGACAAAACCTTACTGTTATGAGATGAAACCAACTTATTTTTAGAAGGAACTGATTGAGAAAAAAATAATACCAAAAACGAAGAAGCCGGTATTCAAGAATATTTCGCTTTGGCACGCCATTTCGGTCATATTGTGCTTGCTAGCGGTCAAAGAGATAAACATATTTGAGTTAAAGTTCGTGATATTGCCAATAATGTGATTGTGGGAATTCGCAAAAAACCCGTTAATATTTTTCGTCCCTACTTAAAAGTCATCTATGGCACCTTTACGAGCATTGAAGAATATGAACGCTGACGAAACACCTTAATTGATGCGAAAAATAGTAAAAAAGGGCGTCGCATTAAATATCGTGATATTCCTGAACTTGATATTTATTTTTTTAAACTAAAAATTCCTCTACCAATATTAAACACTTACAATTCTTTTTATTTAGCGTTTTTAAGAGATTACTTAAATGCAAAAGTAAATCCTGACTATGAAGATAAATACTATAATGACACAGCAATTGATTTAGAAGACTTAGAATACTTAAAAATGGATAAATTTAGCAAATTTTTAAGAAAAATGAAAGAAAAGGAATAATAAAAAATGGAAAATCTCGCAAAAATGGCCGACTTTCTTGCCCAAATGCTTTATAAAGTTTTTGATTTAATTTGAAGTCTTGAAGTGCCGGGAACAAAAATTCAACTAATATTTCCTTTGTTCTTAACGCTGGCTGTAGAATTTCTTATGGCAATTATTCTTGGATTTGGTAGTCAACAAGTTAATTTAGAAAAACAGCGCCAATATGCTGTTAAAAATAAGGGGCGTTTAAGTGCGTGAGGAAAAGCTAAAAAACAAATAAAACCAATAAAAACAAAACAAGGTAACTAAAAATGTTTAAATTAATTATTATTTTTATCTTAATAACTGTTCTTGGATTGTTGGCTGGTAGTCATTTTGAAACTTTAACAAACTATATTAGCGAAGGTCTTACCAATTTCCAAAAATTTATTACTAGCAATTTAACAATTTTAGAACTATTTAAACCAATGGCACGAACATTTTCGCAACATCCAATCTTTACCATTCTTGGTGTCACTTGTGTACTTATTGCTTTATTTATTGTGATTAAAGGACGATAAAAAACATGAAAGGAGAGTTAAAATGAAAAAACTTTTAGGAAAATTATTCAAAAAAGATAATTCAAAAGAAAAAATGCCATTAAAATTAAGAATTAAAAATTCTTTTAAAAAGCAGTGGTTAAAAATAGTATTAATTATCATTTTCATCTTTATAAGCTTATTAATTTGTGCATTAACAGTAATCGATACTAAATGAATAACCGGAACAAGTGACGAATTTAATGATTTTATGAATAAAGAAATGGTTAATTTCTTTGGCAAATTTAATAGTGGTATTATGCTAGCAGGAATATTTGTTTTTTGATGAGGCGGAGCAATATATTTTGCACTTAAATTTGAAAAATTAATCCGTCTTATTATTCAGAAAATTAAAGCAAAAAGAGTCTTAAAAAATGAAGCGAAACAAACTCATTAATTCTTTAAAAAAATATTGATGGATAATTTTGCCCTACATTTTTATGATTATTATCTTTTTCATTCCATTTTTAAAATTTAAAATTAATGAGAAATTATTATATGAAAAATTTGAAGAATTAATTTCACTTATGATATTAGGGTATTTTAGATATATGCATTACAATAGCCGTAATTATAAATTGTGGTATTGAGCGACTTATTAAAAATGCCAAATTGTAAAGTTAAGTGCAACTAAATTATTTTTCTAACCAAATATTCGATTGGCGAAAGATAATTTAGTATTTTTCTTGGTCTTTGGTTTAAAGACAATATAAATTTATGAACTGCATTTTTAGTAGTGTTTGAAAAATTAAATTTTTTAGGAAATTTTTCTCTAATTAAACCATTAGTATTTTCATTAGTACCTCTTTGTCAAGGTGAATATGCATCAGCAAAATAAATTTTCACATTTAAATTTTTTTCAAGTTGTTGTCAATTAGCAAATTCTTTACCCCTATCAAATGTTATAGTCTTAACAAGATTATTTGGAAGAATTGATAAATAATGACTAATATTTTTGTTAATAACTTTAGTAGTTCTATTTTCAACTAATATTGCTAAAGTAAATCTTGATGTTCTTTCAACTAAAGTTATTAAACATGATTTACTTTTACCTCGTGATGATACTACAGTATCACCTTCTCAATGGCCAAGAGTTATGCGATTATTAACATTTCGTTCTTTAATGGATTTACCATTAAATTTACCCCGATTTTCTTGAGATTTTCGTTTCTTACCTTTTCTTCTTAAATTTTTACTAGTAACCTTTTCAAGTAATCCAGAATAAATTCAATTGTAAATTGTTTTAAAACTAATAATTCATTCTTGATGAAAATTTTTAATTCTGCCATAAATTTGTTCAGGCGATCAACCTAATAATAATTTTTGTTGTACATATTTTACTAATTCTCTATTTTTAAATTTATGAAAATAAACATGTAATTGTTTTCTATTTTCTGCTTTATTTTGTGCAATTAATGAAAAATAATGATTATTATCTTTATTTCTATTAACTTCTCGATTAATAGTACTAATACTTCGATTAAGATTTTTAGCTATTTCACTAATTTTTACTTTAAATTTCAATTGATTCTCAATATAAATTCTTTCATCTATGCCAAGATGTTTGTATCCCATATAAAAACTCCTTAAATTTACTTTTTCTAAAATAAACTTAGCATCATGAAATTTTTATATGAAATCTTTTGCAATTTTATTTACTTGCACTTACAAGTATAATTCAGCACATACCAACATTATTAATTCACTTGTATTTAATTTTCAAAGAACAAAATTTTAACACCTTATAAAATAAAAAGACAATCATTACTGACTGCCTTAATATTTATTCAAACCTTTACCTACCTAACAAAACTTTATGCGTCCAATAAATATGATATAAAATTGCAAATAATGAAACAAAATTCACAAAAAATTAAAACCATTTTTATAACTAAAATTAATTAGCAACTAAACCATCAATAACGCTGCTTTACTAATCCCCAGTCGGTCTGCTCCACCTTTAATAAGTTTTATTGCCTGTGCTTTAGTTTTAATTTTCCCTGACGCTTTAATATACATTGCATCTTTAACAATACTACGAATTAATTTAATATCTTTAACTTTAGCACCACTTTTAGCAAATCCTGTTGAAGTTTTAATAAAATCTGCTTGTGCTTGCAAAGCTAATTTACAAACTTGAATTTTTTCTTCTTTCGTTAATAATGCAGTTTCAATAATAACTTTTAAAATTTGTTTTGGACATACAGCCCGAACATGTTTAATATCATTTAATACTACCGTATATGCCCCTTCTTTTAAAGCTCCGACATTAATAACCATATCAATCTCATCGGCACCATCACGAACAGCTTGTTCAGTTTCCAACACTTTAATATTTGTAGGCACCGAACCCAATGGAAAACCAACAACAGTACAAACATTAACCTTTGTCTTTTTTAACAAATTTTTAGCATGACTAACATAAATAGGATTAACACATACACTAGCAAATTTGTGCTTTTCAGCATCCACACAAATTTTTTGAATGTCATGACTCGTAGCATGTGAACTTAATAAAGTATAATCAATAAATTCATTCAGTTTCATAAAACAAGCAGATCTCCTTACTAATTAATTTTTAATAACACAAATATGTTACTAAAAATTAATTATACTACTAATTATTTATTTTTAATTATTAATTCATCATTTAGGGTAGAAATTTCACTTTTTGATAATGCCTCTCATTTTAACCTTTGAATAAAAAACTTAATATCAAAGATAATTGTTACTAAACCAAATATTCCAGAAATTCCAATTGATAAACCAAACGCTAAAATAGCATTTTGGTGATTTTTAGCAATTAAAATTAATAAATTGGCTAAAATTGACATCACTGCCATCAATACGATTAATATTAAGTATTTATATGCTTTAAATTGATATTTAATATCAAAATTCTTAATTGATATATAAGTTAATCAAACATAAACCATTATTAAACATAAAGTTATTAATGGAATTAAATAACTAGCAATTTCAAAACCACCACTTAAAGGTAAATTTGATTTTTGAACACTAATAAATACCATTGTTAAAAACAATCAATTAATTGCAAATAATAAATTTAAAATTGCACCCATTCGCTTTGAACTTAAAGACATTCTTATTGCTCCTTTAACTTTTCATGTTCATAACCGATATTAGCAAGAAATGCTAAAACAGCTGTTTCTGATCTTAAAACTCTTTTTCCTAAATTAATTGCATGAAAACCTTCAAAATTAAAAAATTCTAATTCTTTATCACTAAAACCACCCTCAGGTCCACAAATAAAAGTAATACTTGTTGACTTGGATAATGGTAACATTAGTGCCGACAATGAACGGGTTGCTAATGATAATTCATTAGCAATTAAATTTAACTCGCTCTTATAAGGAATAATAGCAGTAAAATCAGTAATAATATCAACAATTTTTGGAATTTGATTACGATTCGACTGTTGTGCTGCTTCTTTAGCAATCTTTTGTCAACGCATCATCTTTTTTTTCTTATCATCATTTCGTTTAATCTTAGTAACACTTCGTTCTAAAGCAATACCAATAATTTGTGTCACACCTAATTCAGTCGCTTTTTGAACAATTCAATCATTACGATCTTGTTTAAGCAATGGCATTAATAATGTTACAACTATTTCTAATTCGGTATTTTCCAATAAATTTTTTTGAATTTCAACTTTTAATTGTGGTTTCTTTTCAATTATCTTCGTTTGATATTTTTTGCCATTATATACAGCAATTAACAAGTCATTAATTTGAAATCTTAAAACATTAACTAAATGATGAGTATCAATATCATTAAAAATTAAATTGCCGAATTCATCTTGAAAATGAGCAAAATAACATTGCATTATATCACCTACTCCAATATTAATTATATCATTTTTAAATCATTACCCAAACCGTCCTGCAATATAATCTTCAGTTTCCTTTTGTTGTGGTGATAAAAATAATTTTCTTGTTCTTGCCACTTCAACAATTTTACCCATTAAAAAAAATGCTGTTTGATCAGAAATTCTTGCTGCTTGTTGCATTGAATGGGTCACAATAATAATTGTAAAATCTTTTTTTAATTGCAATATTAACTCCTCAATTTTACCAGTAGCAATCGGATCTAATGCTGAAGTTGGTTCATCCATTAATAGCACTTCTGGTTTAATAGCAATTGCTCGAGCAATACATAATCTTTGTTGTTGACCACCACTTAAACTTAAAGCTGGACTTTTTAAATCATTTTTAACTTCATCTCATAATGCCGCTTTTTTTAATGAATCTTCAATTATTTCATCCAATTTTTTTCGATTTCTAATTCCTAAACTTCTTGGTCCATAAGCAACATTATCATAAATTGATTTTGGAAAAGGATTAGGTTTTTGAAAAACCATACCAATCGTAGTTCTTAAAGCAATAATATCTTGTTTATTATCATAAATATTTTTTTGTTGATAAATAATTTCTCCCGTAATTTTAGTTCCTTCAATTAAATCATTCATCCGATTAATTGAGCGCAATAATGTTGATTTACCACAACCCGAAGGACCAATAAGAGCCATAATCTTATTTCTTTTAATATTCAAATTAATATTAAATAGTGCTTGTTTCTTACCAAAATTATAATAAAAATTAAAATCAGAAATAGCAATACTATATTTCTTATCAACAATTTTAACTTTAACCTTATCGCGAGAATGTTTTTGCTTTTTAGATTTATTAGGAAAGGATGTCTTTATTTTTTGTATTCAATTGATGTTCTTTTTCTTTTTAGCCATAACATTACTCCTTTTAAATTATTATATGAATATCCAAAATTCTTCTTTTCCCTTGTAATATATTTAACTAATAAATTTAAGACAATAATCAATAAAATTGTAATCGCAGCAATCTCATAAGCAATAATTTTTGCCAATTGATAAGCACTAATTTTAATTAAATGAGCAGGACCTGCAACGATATCAGGTTCATTTATTAATTGATAAATTTTAACAGTTAAAGTAGTACCTGGATCTAATAAACTTTGTGGCATAGAAGGTGATGATGACAAAGTTAATAACGCGGGCATACTTTCACTAATAACTTTACTAATAGCAAAGACAATTCCCGTAACAATTCCCTTTTTACAATTCGGTAAAATAATTTTAAAAATTGTCCCAATTTTTGTAACTCCTAATGCTAATGAAGAATCACGATATTCTTGAGCAACACCATTTAAAGCATCTTCAGTAGTTTTAATAATAATTGGTAATGTTAAGACCCCAAACATCAATCCAGCACTAATAAAGTTATGACCAATTCCTAAAATATTAACAAACACAATATAACCAAACATTCCAAAAACTACTGAAGGCGTTGCAACTAAAGCATCAACTGAAAAACGAATTAAATTAGCAATCTTACTAGTTTTATTAGCATACTCATTTAAATATATTCCTCCTAAAATTCCTAACGGAATAGAAACTACTAACGAACAAACAATTAATAATAATGTTGAAACAAATAATGGTGTTAAATCATATGAACCTTGTAAAACTTCACGATACGGCGTTAAAAAAAGTGTTGATTGAATCCCTTTAATAATAACATCACCAATAATTCAAATAACCATTGATAATGTTATTATTGTTGATAAAAACATTAATAATATCCAAATAACATCTTTTAATTTGTTAAACTGACGATGAAATTTCAAAATTTTACTTTCATCATAGTAACTTAATAACCGTTGGTTAGAAATTTGATGATCTTCTAATACCGTCATATTTCTTCGCAAAACTTTTGTAATAAAATAAATTTTAAGCTTTTTTGTATAACTAACGCCTTGAATTTGATTGTTGGCTACTTTATATGTAGCTAAAATAACAATATTTAAAATTGATACAAAAATGATTAAAACTAATCCTAAAGCAAATAAAGCTGATGTATGAATTGTTGAAGCACTTTCAGCTAACTCAATACCAATTACCGCAGCTAAAGATGTTATTCCTGAAAAAATAAATCCTAAAAATCCATTTTGAAATGTCGGTATTTGATATACTAATCCTGAAACCATAATCATCGCTGTAACTTCACCAATAACCCGACATATCCCAAAGGTAATAGCGCCAATTATCTTGGTTCGGACCGCTTTTTTTACAACTTTAAAAGCAGAACTAGTCCGTGATACTCCCATCGCTAACGAAGCAAACCGATAAGAACTAGGGACACTATTTAAAGCATTACAAATTAAAGCAATAATGGTAGGTAAAGCCATTAATGCTAAAATTGTCGCTGCTGTTAACATATTAGCTGGTGATGATGCGCCAATTTGTTTATAAAAACTGCCAATAACTTCTAAACCAAAAATTCCAAAAATAACCGGTGGTACACCAGCTAATAATTCAACTAGAAAAATCACAATGCGCTTAATTTTCTTTCCTAAAAATTCACTAATTAAAACTGAAGTAAAAATTGCTAACGGAATCGCAATTAACATTGCTAAAAAAACTACTAACAAAGTAGAAATAACAAAACTCATTGCACCAAATTGTAAAGTATCCGCTAATCAAGCTTTACTAAAAATAAAATTTCAAAAGCCATATTTCCTAAATACTGGTATTGATTGATAACTAATAAATACAATAATAAAAAATGATATAATAATAGCCGCCAAAGCCGCACAAAAAATCAGAATTTTATTAAATAAATCAAGATAATATTTATGTTTAAAAATCTTATTATGAAACTGAACCATAATTTCTCCATCACTTAATTAGTTTGTTTAATCAACCATTCAGGTTCTTCACTTTTTCATTCAAAATCAAATATTAAACCTGTTTTTTCAAATGCTAATTTACCACTATGATCATCATTCATAAAATAAATAAACTGACGAATCAACTCTCTTTGTTTACTTTCATATCAAAATAAACATGCAAATAAACGATACAAAATATATGATTTATTAGTTAACGATTCAATACTAGCTTTAACACCATTAATCGTAAAAGGGACTAAATTATTAGCAAGAACCGAATCAACATTTGAAAATGAAACATAACCAATAGCATTATTAGTATCTCTTACTTGATTAATCATTACTGATGTTGAATTAGCAATTCTTAAACCACTAGAAAAATCACTACTACCCATTTCTAAAAATCCTCGCCAAACATCTCTGGTTCCACTTCCTGATTCACGATTAACACCAATAATCGTTTCTTTATTAGCACACCCATTTCCTAACAAATCTGTTCAAGTTTTACTTTTACCAGTATATATATCTCGTAAAACACTTACTTTATCCTGAGAAATATTTGTAACATTGCAATTAATAGGAGCTTTAGCAATAATTACCATCCCATCAATTGCAAAATTAAAAACACGATAATTACTATTATCAATATACTCTGACTTAACATCTCTTGAAGTAAACCCCATCACTAGTGTTTGATTTTTAACACCATTTTCACCAGCTGATGAACCCGTACCATTATATGCCACCTTACGATTATATTTATGATTAAAACCTTGAAATTTCGGAGCATTTAACTGGTCACCATATAATAAGATATGCATTAAAGTCATCACTGAACTAGAACCACCAAATAAAATAATTTCACTTTTCTGACAAGCAACAAGATTAATAATAGTAATGAATGAAAGCAAATTTGCTCCTAATCAAGAAAACATTTTTTTCATCACAATGACTAAATACCCCATTCATAACCTTAATTATCATAATAAATAACAAGGTAATAATAACAAAAAAAAGCATAATTACAATAATTCTTAAAAAATTACCGTTTAAAAGTTAGAAGAATCTTTTTTAATTTTATTTAAAATATCTTCAATTTTTCTACTTTCACTTAATGATTGATCATAAACAAAAATTAATTGCGGAACTTTATAAATCGTTAACTGTTGACCTAATTTTTTTCGGATTAATCACAAATTTTGTTTTATCGCTAATTCAATAATCTGCTTTTGTTCTTGGAAAACCAAAGAATCATAATATACTTTAGCAATTGTGCGATCATTATTTAATTTTACTCCCGTAATTATTAATTTTTGCAAAACTTCATTCTCATCTTTAACTTCTTTTTGCAAAATATTTGTTAGCAAACGTTGAATTGTAGTTTGTAATCGTTGAAACTTAACATTTACCATTACTTAATTTCCTTCAATAAATAAGATTCAATAACATCATTTTCTTTTATATCATTAAAGTTTTTAATAGTTAACCCACATTCAGTTCCTTGTCGTGATTCTTTAATATCTTCTTTTTGATGTTTTAAAGATGATAAATCACCATCATAAATAACAATAC
This sequence comes from Spiroplasma endosymbiont of Tipula paludosa, assembly GCF_964264785.1. Taxonomy (NCBI): domain Bacteria; kingdom Bacillati; phylum Mycoplasmatota; class Mollicutes; order Entomoplasmatales; family Spiroplasmataceae; genus Spiroplasma; species Spiroplasma endosymbiont of Tipula paludosa. Next base: position 465,816 of record NZ_OZ183484.1, on the reverse strand, counting down.
CATCTCGTAAAACCTTTACTTTACTTTGACGACTAATAACACCTTCAATAACCATACATCCCGCAATGACACCAACCTTAGAATAATGAAATAATTGGCGCACAGCAGCTTGTCCTAAAACAATCTCTTCAAACTTTGGATCTAATAAACCTCTGGCTGCTTGTTGCAATTCTTCAATTACTTTATAAATAACATTATGAAGATGAATCTCAATGCCTTCATCTAATGCCAATTTTCGCACAACAGAATTAGGTCGCACATTAAAACCATAAACTAAAGCTTTTGAAGCAACAGCTAAGGTAATATCTGATTCACTAATTGTTCCAACTGAAGAACGAATAATTCTAATACTAATATCATCAATTTTAATTTTACTTAATGACTGTTTTAAAGCTTCTAAACTTCCCTGAGTATCAGTTTTTAAAATAATATCAATATGTTTCAAATTACCAGCTGCAATTTCATCAGATAAATTTTCTAAATTTAAAGTTTTAGTTTTTCTTCGCTCATTAATTTCATCTTGTGTTTTTCTTGATAACGCTACTTCACGAGCTAACTTATCATCACCAAACACCATAAATGGTTCACCCGCCTTAGGAACAAAATCTAAACCATGAATTTCAATTGGCGTTGAAGGTTTTGCTTCCTTAATAGCAACATTACGATCATTTTTCATATCACGAACCCGACCAAAAGAAACTCCTGCTACCAAAGCATCTTTAATTTTTAAAGTGCCATTTTGAACTAACAATGTACAAACGGGACCAACATTACGATCTAAATGCGCCTCAATAACTGTCCCACTAGCAAAACAATTTGGATTAGCTTGTAAACCTTGCATTTCCGCTAATAATAAAATTACATCTAATAATTCATCAATTCCTGCACCAGTTAAAGCACTACCTTTAACAAAAATTGTATCACCACTTCACTCTTCCGAAATTAAATCTAAAGTTGCTAAATCTTTCATAATTAATTCCACATTAGCAGACGGCAAATCCATCTTATTAACAAACACAATAATTGGCACATTAGCAGCTTTAGCATGATCAATTGCTTCTTTAGTTTGTGGCATAACACCATCATTACTAGCAACAACTAATACAACAATATCAGTAACTTTAGCGCCCCGAGCACGCATTTGCGTAAATGCTTCATGTCCAGGCGTATCCAAAAAAGTAATAATTTTACTATCCTTTGTTTTAATTTGATAAGCACCAATATGTTGCGTTATACCACCTAATTCTTTCTCAGTAATTTTAGATTTTCTAATATTATCTAACAAAGTTGTTTTACCATGATCAACATGACCCATAATGGTCACAACTGGTGGCCGTTCTTTTAAATCATTAATATCATCAATAATATCTAAATTTTCTAACAGATTTTGATGCGTAATAACAGTTTCCTTTTTAAAATCTAAACTAAATTCTAAACATAACTCACCAATTAATTCTTCATTCAAAAAATGATTTTGCGTTAACATTTGTCCTTTATTAAAAAAGTATTTAATAATTTTCACAACAGGAATATTTGTTTTTTTAGAAAACTCAATAATTGATAATGGTTCACTAAAAATAAAAATCCCATTATCAAGATGTGAATCACTTCCTGTTTTTAATTGATTTTTAATAACTGTTGTTTGCTTTTTTCTTTGATTACTTTTTTTCATACAATCACCACCCCTAATTAATTACTATGCTCCTGTTCTTTTACAACTTTGAGTAATAATAAATAAATATTATCAACAATTTGTGTTTTAAAAATCTTTTCTAATAATTGTTTTTTTTGCATTTTTTCAATAATAGCAACTTCTCGCTTAACATAAGCACCTTTACCAGCAAGACAATAATTTAAATCAACCAAAACTTGTTCTTGTTTTGTTTTAACAACTCTTATTAACTCACTTCGTAAAACAACAACTTTTGTAACGATGCATTGCCGATATACTAATTTTTGTTTTGCCACCAATAATTTTTTCCTTTATTTAATCTTTATCTAATTCATCACTATCTAATTCAGTATTAGTATTATCAACATTATCTATTTCTTCAATACTTGTTTCTAACCCTACAAGCAAATTATCTTTCTTGATTTTAAATTGATGTTTATTTTGTAATTCTTGCATTTGCTGTTCCGATAAATTACCATTTCATTTAAAAATAATATTTTGATTTAAAGCATCACTTAAAGAAATAATATTAATTTTTCATTTTGTTAATTTTGCTGTTAATTTTGCTGTTATTCCTTTTTTACCAATAGCTAATGAATAATGCTCATCAGCAACGATAATATTAGCTTCATTAGTTTGTTCATCTAAACTAATAGAAATCGCTTTAGCTGGCGATAACGCATTAATAATAAATGTTTTTATTTCCGCATCTCACTTAATAAGATCAATTTTTTCATCATTCAATTCTTCCATAATACTTTGAATTCTTTTTCCTTTATTACCAACACAAGCACCAATCGGATCAATAGTTGGGTCATTACAAAATACTGCAACTTTTGATCTTTGTCCTGCAATTCTTGCAATGACTTTAATTTCAATTATTCCTTCATAAATTTCTGGAACTTCAATTTCTAATAATCTTTTTAAAAATCCTGGATGAGTTCTTGAAGCTAAAATTTGTCCAAAATTTTTCGTTTTATTAACATCCTCAACATAAAACTTTACTTTATCACCTAAATAAAATTTCTCTGTGGGAATAATATTTTTTTTAGGTAAAATTGCAAAAGTACGATCAACAATTTTTAATAAATAGTAGTTTTCTTCAATATTATCAATTGTGCCAATTAAAATATCATCTTTCTTAGAAATATATTTTTCATAGACAACTTCTTTTTCTGCTTCTCTTAAATGTTGTTTTAAAATTTGTGCTACTTGTAACGCTGCTAAACGAGAAAATTCATCAGTATCAACAGGCTCATAATATATATTATCAATTGTTAAATTTTTCTCTAAATTTTTAACATCATCTAATAAAATTTCAGCAAACTCATCTTCAATCTTACTAACAATTTTTAATAAACGATAAACTTTAATTTGACCAGTTTGTTCATCAAAGTCTACTTTTATTAAGGCTTGTGGGTCCAAATATTTTTCATAAGCTTTTATTATTCCTTCTTTAATAGCCTCAATAATTAAACTGCGATCAATTTTCTTTTCTTCCACCAAAAGATCAATTGCTTTTAAAATTTCTATTCCATCAATCATCTTATTTTACTCCTTCTAACACTATTATTGTCAACATTTTAATTATGACTTTTAAATTAGATGAAGGTGAGGAAACCCTCACCTTCATCTGCCCTAATTACTTGTTAATTATATAGTGTTTTGACTACTATTACAAGAACTAAATTAATCATGGTCGCGTTTAGTTTTCTTAGGTATTGCTTTGAAGAAGTAAAACAATCAGCTAATTTATATTATTTAATTACTAAACTAACCCTGCCTTTCTTGTTATTGTCATTTTTATTCGTTATGATTTTATCATATTATTGAATTTTTACACAACAAAAAATTATTAATTTTATTAAATTTTCACTAATTATCTAAATTTATGTTTTCTATATTTATTCGTATATACAATACTGCCCTTATTAATTCAACTATAATCATTTTTATTATTATATTTATTTCATAATGAATTTTTATGCTGAATTATACTTGTAAGTGCAAGTAAATAAAATTGCAAAAGATTTCATATAAAAATTTCATGATGCTAAGTTTATTTTAGAAAAAGTAAATTTAAGGAGTTTTTATATGGGATACAAACATCTTGGCATAGATGAAAGAATTTATATTGAGAATCAATTGAAATTTAAAGTAAAAATTAGTGAAATAGCTAAAAATCTTAATCGAAGTATTAGTACTATTAATCGAGAAGTTAATAGAAATAAAGATAATAATCATTATTTTTCATTAATTGCACAAAATAAAGCAGAAAATAGAAAACAATTACATGTTTATTTTCATAAATTTAAAAATAGAGAATTAGTAAAATATGTACAACAAAAATTATTATTAGGTTGATCGCCTGAACAAATTTATGGCAGAATTAAAAATTTTCATCAAGAATGAATTATTAGTTTTAAAACAATTTACAATTAGACTTGGTACATAACCTTTAATTTTATCTACTATTTTGATAATTATTTTTTAGATGAAATACAAATGTTAGATAAATGCTGAATTATACTTGTAAGTGCAAGTAAATAAAATTGCAAAAGATTTCATATAAAAATTTCATGATGCTAAGTTTATTTTAGAAAAAGTAAATTTAAGGAGTTTTTATATGGGATACAAACATCTTGGCATAGATGAAAGAATTTATATTGAGAATCAATTGAAATTTAAAGTAAAAATTAGTGAAATAGCTAAAAATCTTAATCGAAGTATTAGTACTATTAATCGAGAAGTTAATAGAAATAAAGATAATAATCATTATTTTTCATTAATTGCACAAAATAAAGCAGAAAATAGAAAACAATTACATGTTTATTTTCATAAATTTAAAAATAGAGAATTAGTAAAATATGTACAACAAAAATTATTATTAGGTTGATCGCCTGAACAAATTTATGGCAGAATTAAAAATTTTCATCAAGAATGAATTATTAGTTTTAAAACAATTTACAATTGAATTTATTCTGGATTACTTGAAAAGGTTACTAGTAAAAATTTAAGAAGAAAAGGTAAGAAACGAAAATCTCAAGAAAATCGGGGTAAATTTAATGGTAAATCCATTAAAGAACGAAATGTTAATAATCGCATAACTCTTGGCCATTGAGAAGGTGATACTGTAGTATCATCACGAGGTAAAAGTAAATCATGTTTAATAACTTTAGTTGAAAGAACATCAAGATTTACTTTAGCAATATTAGTTGAAAATAGAACTACTAAAGTTATTAACAAAAATATTAGTCATTATTTATCAATTCTTCCAAATAATCTTGTTAAGACTATAACATTTGATAGGGGTAAAGAATTTGCTAATTGACAACAACTTGAAAAAAATTTAAATGTGAAAATTTATTTTGCTGATGCATATTCACCTTGACAAAGAGGTACTAATGAAAATACTAATGGTTTAATTAGAGAAAAATTTCCTAAAAAATTTAATTTTTCAAACACTACTAAAAATGCAGTTCATAAATTTATATTGTCTTTAAACCAAAGACCAAGAAAAATACTAAATTATCTTTCGCCAATCGAATATTTGGTTAGAAAAATAATTTAGTTGCACTTAACTTTACAATTTGGCATAAATTTAAAAATAGAGAATTAGTAAAATATGTACAACAAAAATTATTATTAGGTTGATCGCCTGAACAAATTTATGGCAGAATTAAAAATTTTCATCAAGAATGAATTATTAGTTTTAAAACAATTTACAATTGAATTTATTCTGGATTACTTGAAAAGGTTACTAGTAAAAATTTAAGAAGAAAAGGTAAGAAACGAAAATCTCAAGAAAATCGGGGTAAATTTAATGGTAAATCCATTAAAGAACGAAATGTTAATAATCGCATAACTCTTGGCCATTGAGAAGGTGATACTGTAGTATCATCACGAGGTAAAAGTAAATCATGTTTAATAACTTTAGTTGAAAGAACATCAAGATTTACTTTAGCAATATTAGTTGAAAATAGAACTACTAAAGTTATTAACAAAAATATTAGTCATTATTTATCAATTCTTCCAAATAATCTTGTTAAGACTATAACATTTGATAGGGGTAAAGAATTTGCTAATTGACAACAACTTGAAAAAAATTTAAATGTGAAAATTTATTTTGCTGATGCATATTCACCTTGACAAAGAGGTACTAATGAAAATACTAATGGTTTAATTAGAGAAAAATTTCCTAAAAAATTTAATTTTTCAAACACTACTAAAAATGCAGTTCATAAATTTATATTGTCTTTAAACCAAAGACCAAGAAAAATACTAAATTATCTTTCGCCAATCGAATATTTGGTTAGAAAAATAATTTAGTTGCACTTAACTTTACAATTTGGCATATATATATATTAGACTTGGTACATAACCTTTAATTTTATCTACTATTTTGATAATTATTTTTTAGATGAAATACAAATGTTAGATAAATACAAAGATAAAAATGAATTTTATAGTTTAGTCGGCATAAAATGTTATAGTTATGTACCAAGTCTATTGAAAAAACAAAATAAAGGAGTTAATTTTATGAAATTTTTAAATATAACCGCTATTTTAGGATTAATAACACTACCAATATTTGGCTGTTCTAAAAATGAAAATAAAACAATATTACAAATTGAGAATGAAACATACGAATTTACTTTATTAAAAGCAAAAATTAATTGAATGTGAGACGGATTTAGACAAAATTTTAGTATAGCTTTAAGTGAATTTGATAAAAATGAAAGTGGATTAAATAAATTACCAATTGATTTTAAAAATACACTAGCTATGAAAAATAGTTATATTTATTTAGATGAAGAAGGAATAAGCACATTAAAAACTGATAATCTCGGAAGAAATGGCAACTTAAAAGTAACAAATATCAAAGGTAAAATAATTAAAACACAGAATTTTTATAATTGATTAGAATTTAATTTTCAACATAATTAAAAAGAGATAGTTTTTTACTATACTATGACGCAATTCTTAAACAACTAAGCAATTTTTTTATTTTGTCAAAATAGAAAAGCAGTATTTAAATTTAAATACTGCTTTAGTAAAAATATTTTTAAATTATTCTGCATAACACATATAAGGGCGCATAAAGTTTTGTTAGGTGGGTAAAGATTTGAATAATTTTGAAAGAAAAGCAACTAAAAATTTATTACCTTTTTACTTGAAAAATAATTAATAAAACAAAATATTTAATATTAACAAACATATTCTTAATAAAAGGTTATAAAAACTAAGTAAAATGCTTATAAAAACAACATTAAAATAATTTTTTACAACAAAAATCATACATAAGAAATATATACTTAATTTGCATATTGAAATAATTTATAGTAAATGACTATTTTTTCTTTTTTAAAAAACACCTAAGAAAACTAAACGCGACCCACATATAAGAAATATTTTTCTCTTTTAATTAATAATGTTAAAATTTATTCTATTCCTAGTCAATCACCTTCAGTGTTGGTTATAATGACAAAACCATCATTTTCATTATCTAATATTTCAAAATAACCATTTATTTGTTCAAAATGAAGCAATATTACTTTTACGAGAGTATTGAAATCTTCATTTGTGACACTTCCGCCTCAGCTAGAATGATCACTTATAACAAATTTATTTTTAATAATTTTAGTAATGCTTGTTGCAATTAAAGTGATTGATTATGTAATATTTACAATATTTTTTTGTTAATAATTAAATACATTCTATCGCATGATAAGCATCATATCCCGGAATTAATCTGTATCAATTATCTCAAACAGGTGTTAAAAATATTTCTTTAAAAGAACATTTTTTATTTGTAAAATAAACTGTTTTATAACCTTGATATTTATTTGAATTATAGTATGTTGCCCCATCAATATCAGCAGATGTATCTGTAATTCGGCTAACACCAACTTGACTTGTATCTAAGTTAGGGTTTTTAGTTTTAACCGCATTTAAAATTGTATCTTTGTTATTATTATTTAAAGATCCTAGTTGTGTATTTGTAATTATATTAGAAATATTTTGTCTAACTGTAAAGTTATCACAGTGACCACTACTAGTGGTGTTATATTTATTTGAAGTGCTTTTTACACCAAGTTCTAATCGACCGTTTACTACTTTTTGTTTAACATAAACTTGTGATGTATCTAAGTTAGGATTTTTGGCTTTAACAGCTGCTAAAATTGTTTCATCATTAGTATCATTAACTGGATCTATACATCATTTAAAATCAGTCAATAAATCTTGTTTAACTGTAAAATAAACTTTTTCTCAACTTCATTTTTGATAATAATCATTATCACTATCAATTCAAATTTCAGCTGAATTATTTGTTTTATTTCTAATAGTATATGTTAAATTTGCTAAATTATTTTTTGTTTTAACTGCATTAATAATTGTTTGATTATTGTTGTCATTTAAGGCCCCTAAATTAGAATTTGTAATAATTTCATTAGACTTGGTACATAACTATAACATTTTATGCCGACTAAACTATAAAATTCATTTTTATCTTTGTATTTATCTAACATTTGTATTTCATCTAAAAAATAATTATCAAAATAGTAGATAAAATTAAAGGTTATGTACCAAGTCTATTTAAATTTTTTATAATTGCCAAATTGTAAAGTTAAGTGCAACTAAATTATTTTTCTAACCAAATATTCGATTGGCGAAAGATAATTTAGTATTTTTCTTGGTCTTTGGTTTAAAGACAATATAAATTTATGAACTGCATTTTTAGTAGTGTTTGAAAAATTAAATTTTTTAGGAAATTTTTCTCTAATTAAACCATTAGTATTTTCATTAGTACCTCTTTGTCAAGGTGAATATGCATCAGCAAAATAAATTTTCACATTTAAATTTTTTTCAAGTTGTTGTCAATTAGCAAATTCTTTACCCCTATCAAATGTTATAGTCTTAACAAGATTATTTGGAAGAATTGATAAATAATGACTAATATTTTTGTTAATAACTTTAGTAGTTCTATTTTCAACTAATATTGCTAAAGTAAATCTTGATGTTCTTTCAACTAAAGTTATTAAACATGATTTACTTTTACCTCGTGATGATACTACAGTATCACCTTCTCAATGGCCAAGAGTTATGCGATTATTAACATTTCGTTCTTTAATGGATTTACCATTAAATTTACCCCGATTTTCTTGAGATTTTCGTTTCTTACCTTTTCTTCTTAAATTTTTACTAGTAACCTTTTCAAGTAATCCAGAATAAATTCAATTGTAAATTGTTTTAAAACTAATAATTCATTCTTGATGAAAATTTTTAATTCTGCCATAAATTTGTTCAGGCGATCAACCTAATAATAATTTTTGTTGTACATATTTTACTAATTCTCTATTTTTAAATTTATGAAAATAAACATGTAATTGTTTTCTATTTTCTGCTTTATTTTGTGCAATTAATGAAAAATAATGATTATTATCTTTATTTCTATTAACTTCTCGATTAATAGTACTAATACTTCGATTAAGATTTTTAGCTATTTCACTAATTTTTACTTTAAATTTCAATTGATTCTCAATATAAATTCTTTCATCTATGCCAAGATGTTTGTATCCCATATAAAAACTCCTTAAATTTACTTTTTCTAAAATAAACTTAGCATCATGAAATTTTTATATGAAATCTTTTGCAATTTTATTTACTTGCACTTACAAGTATAATTCAGCAGATGAAATACAAATGTTAGATAAATACAAAGATAAAAATGAATTTTATAGTTTAGTCGGCATAAAATGTTATAGTTATGTACCAAGTCTTTTATATAAAAATACTTTAAATACCTAAGAAAACTTTTTTAATATCATTAGTAAGATTGCTAAGGGCACTACAAATTCAAATAACATCTGAAACGCCGGAATAACCTCAAACACCGGAAAGGCGGTTTTGGTAAAATTAATCGTTGTTTTGGCAATATCCGCAATGGGGCGAATTAAAAGATTAATCCCCGAAAAACCAAGTAATCAATTTAACAGGCTAACAGAAGCGTGCTGAATACCACAGGATATTGCACTAAATAAACCTCAATAAGAACAGTTGGGCGTAGGAATTAAATCATCCATATTACCACTTATTCCGCCGCCAATAAAAGCCGTTGAATTCAAAATATTAAAATCATATAAAGAATAATGATATTTAGTGCTTTCATTTTTCTTTTTATATAGCGGAAAAGTTAGCGTAAAAATATTAATTCCATACATCACATCAACTTTGGCATTAGACTTGGTACATAACCTTTAATTTTATCTACTATTTTGATAATTATTTTTTAGATGAAATACAAATGTTAGATAAATACAAAGATAAAAATGAATTTTATAGTTTAGTCGGCATAAAATGTTATAGTTATGTACCAAGTCTAATGATAAAAAATGTCACAAGCAAAAAATAGAAGTGGCAACAAATAATAGAAATTCTAAGAAATTTAAAGTTAATGAAATTTCACAAAAAGATTTAGACGAAGCAGGAACATCATCAGGAATTACAATGAATACTAATACTAAAATAAATATCCAGCCAGAACCGAGTTGTCCTTTACCAAATTTATCAGAATATACTTTTATAGATGAAGAAATGTCAGAACAAAACCAAAACAAAAAAAAGAATGATGATTTAATCAAGCAGATGCTAGAAGATAGAGAAAGAAAGAATAGAAAAAGAAAGAGCAGAGAAAGAGAAGATCTTTTATAACTTTAAATAGTAAAAAGACTTAGAGGATTATCACTCTAAGTCTTTTTACTTATCTTTAATTATACTTAATTTATTATTAAATAATACGGTTATATCATTCAACAATTAAAGATTCATTAATTTCCGAATTTAATTCATTTCTTTCAGGATAACGAATGTAAGTTCCAACAATATTTTTGCGATCAAAGCTAACAAATTCCAATGTTCCAGCATTTAATTCAATTGCTTCTAACAGTTTTGGATTGTTCTTATAATTTTCTTTAATTGTAATCTTATCATTAGGTGATACACGATAAGAAGGGATATTAACTTTCTTATTATTTACTAATATATGACTGTGATTAACTAATTGGCGAGCTGCACTTCTTGTTCTTGCTAAACCTAAACGATAAACAATGTTATCTAAACGAGATTCTAATAAAATTAAAAAGTTAGTTCCTGTAACACCACTCATTTTTTTGGCTTTTAAAAATGTATTTCGAAATTGTTTTTCATTTAAACCATACATATATCTTACTTTTTGTTTTTCTTGTTGTTGTAAACCATAGTTAGATAATTTTCTTCTTCTTGCTCCGTGTTGTCCTGGAGCAGTTGTACGCTTTTTTCCTTTAGCAAATTCTTTTCCAGTTTCTAAAATTGAAAATCCAACTCTTCTTGCAATTCTAAAAATAGCTCCTGTATATCTTGACATAATAAAAACTCCCTTATCAATATATTTGACATTATAAAATCAGTGAGTTTAAATTAAACTCTAATTAAGATAGATTACTATTCGCCATTGCAGCAAAGGCTACTTAAAGTAAAAGATTAAGCAATCTATTTGCAACTTAATTATGTTTAAAAGCTGTGATTTAATTGTCTTTAAGTATTATATAAATTACTTTCTTAAATGTCAATACAAGTTTATTTAAGGGTCGCGTTTAGTTTTCTTAGGTATTGCTTTGAAGAAGTAAAACAATCAGCTAATTATATTATTTAATTACTAAACTAACCCTGCCTTTCCTTGTTATTGTCATTTTTATTCATGATTATTTTACCATATTATTGAATTTTTACACACTAAAAATTATTAATATTATTAAATTTTCACTAATATATATTAATTTTATATTTTTACTTACTTAAATCTATTATAGACTTGGTACATAACTATAACATTTTATGCCGACTAAACTATAAAATTCATTTTTATCTTTGTATTTATCTAACATTTGTATTTCATCTAAAAAATAATTATCAAAATAGTAGATAAAATTAAAGGTTATGTACCAAGTCTTATATTTATTTGTTACAGCATTACCTTTATAATTAATTCAACTATCATCATTTTTATTATTATATTTATTTCATAATGAATTTTTATATATTTCTTTTCTGATTTCTATTTCTGAATTAATATTTTCATTAATATAATGTAATACATTTAATTTGTTTAAATTTGCCATTCTTAACTGTAATAAGTTATTTAAATTCTTATGATTATATATTTTTGCTCCATATCCTAATTGTTGTTTTACTAAATGTGATACATCACTCTCGATGCTACAACCGATATTTCATTCTAAATTTTGATTATGAATGCCGTGCTTATTATTACTGAAATAATTACTCGCCCTCCTTAAATTTGTTTTAATATCTTTATTTAATTCATTTTTAGCGACATTACGAATGTTTTTTATCAATTCTTGATGATTTCCATTTTTATATAATAGACTTGGTACATAACCTTTAATTTTATCTACTATTTTGATAATTATTTTTTAGATGAAATACAAATGTTAGATAAATACAAAGATAAAAATGAATTTTATAGTTTAGTCGGCATAAAATGTTATAGTTATGTACCAAGTCTAATTCAATTCAACTATTTAGTGTTAATTTGCGATTTTCAAAAATAATATTAAATGCCGTTTGTTTTAATTTTTTAATAGTGTGATAACCATCTAAAATATATCTAACATTACCAAAACTATTGGCAATTTCTCTAATTCAAGTAGCACCATCGCCACAAACAATTATTTTGTCATAATTAATATTCACATAATGTTTTTGTAATTCTCTAATTAATAAATCACGATAATCCATCGTATTTATTCGTTTACCAATTTTTAACATTAGAAAATGACCTCGTTTGTTTTCTAATTCTCTACGAGCATTTTTGTAATTTTTTTCTTTATGTCCGGTATGAAAAGTAGCTAAACGAATTCTTTGGTCTTGTTTAACTTTATTATCTAATGTCGCTAAAAATGTCTCATCTAGTTGAATAGACTTGGTACATAACTATAACTAGCTTAATTCAAAATTATATATTCCTGAAATTAAGTTAAATCGTAATCCAAATCTTCTAATCTTATTGCGATAACGATAAACTAGTATTTTAAATCTTTTTAATCTAGCAACAACATGTTCAATGGCAATTCTAACTTTACTTAAAAAGCTATTATATTCCTTTTTATCTGGATTTAAGGGATTATTTTTACTCTTTTTAATTGGCAATAATGTATTTTTATGAACATTTTGCAAACCTTGATAGCCTGAATCGGCAATTAATTTTAATTTTGGATTTATAAGTGTATTTGATTTTAAAAATAACTTATAATCATGAATACTGCCATAACAAAAATCTACTGAAATAATTTTATTGTTAAATAAATCAATAATTATTTGTGATTTTAATGAATGTTGCCTTTTCTTACCAGAAAATAATAATTTTAGTTTTTTTTAATTAGACTTGGTACATAACTATAACTAGCTTAATTCAAAATTATATATTCCTGAAATTAAGTTAAATCGTAATCCAAATCTTCTAATCTTATTGCGATAACGATAAACTAGTATTTTAAATCTTTTTAATCTAGCAAAAACATGTTCAATGGCAATTCTAACTTTACTTAAAAAGCTATTATATTCCTTTTTATCTGGATTTAAGGGATTATTTTTACTCTTTTTAATTGGCAATAATGTATTTTTATGAACATTTTGCAAACCTTGATAGCCTGAATCGGCAATTAATTCTAATTTTGGATTTATAAGTGTATTTGATTTTAAAAATAACTTATAATCATGAATACTGCCATAACAAAAATCTACTGAAATAATTTTATTGTTAAATAAATCAATAATTATTTGCGATTTTAATGAATGTTGCCTTTTCTTACCAGAAAATAATAATTTTAGTTTTTTTTAATTCTTTCAATTGGAATTTCTGTAGCATCAATTGCTAATAAATTATTATTAGTAACTTTATGTTCCAATAATATCTTTTTGCCAGGTATATGAAAGTGACTATTTTTTATTAGAGTATTTTCAACTCAAAAGATATTACGAATACAACTAACATGACTAATATTATATTTTTTTGCAATAATACGATATGTACTATATTCTTTTCAGTATTCTAAAGTCATAAGTAATCTTTGCTCTATTGATAATTTATTTGGTCTACCACCAATTTGTTTTTGTTTAGCTTTAGCTTCTTTTAAAATTTCTACCATTTTCATGAAAGTTTTATATTTTATGCCTATTAGACTATAAAATTCATTTTCGTCTTTGTATTTATCTAACATTTGTACTTCACCTAGTAAATAATATTAGACTTGGTACATAACTATAACATTTTATGCCGACTAAACTATAAAATTCATTTTTATCTTTGTATTTATCTAACATTTGTATTTCATCTAAAAAATAATTATCAAAATAGTAGATAAAATTAAAGGTTATGTACCAAGTCTAATTAATAAATCACGATAATCCATCGTATTTATTCGCGTACCAATTTTTAACATTAGAAAATGACCTCGTTTGTTTTCTAATTCTCTACGAGCATTTTTGTAATTTTTTTCTTTATGTCCGGTATGAAAAGTAACTAAACGAATTCTTTGGTCTTGTTTAACTTTCTTATCTAATGTCGTTAAAAATGTCTCATCTAGTTGAATATATAAATCCTTATTTTTGACATCAATTCTAGTTTTAGTTTCTTTTTCTGCTAGTTGAAAATATTCGGCAATATCATATTTATTTAAAATTCTTGAAATACTAGCTTTTGAAATATAACAATGATTTAGAGCATCTAAAACATCGCGATAGCGTTTACCATCGCCCAAAAGATTTAAAACTTTAAATTGGACATCAAAATAAATGCGTTGTTTTGGCAATAAACCAATTTCTTTATCTAATAAACATACATATTCAAATTTACCTGATTTTTGATTTCAATATTTATATCGGCGTCGTTTAAAAACAACTTCACCAAAAATTGTAATAATTGTTCTTGATGCAAAATGAACTACTTTATAACCTTGTTTTAACCGATAATGATATTTATATAAGTATTCATCTAATTTTTCATATTCATTAGCTAGTTGTTCGCATTTGTTGGTGTACATATTTTTATGGGTTGTAAATAAACTGAATCAATGTTTATTTTCTGGGTTTTTTACATTAGACTTGGTACATAACCTTTAATTTTATCTACTATTTTGATAATTATTTTTTAGATGAAATACAAATGTTAGATAAATACAAAGATAAAAATGAATTTTATAGTTTAGTCGGCATAAAATGTTATAGTTATGTACCAAGTCTAATTAAACAATCAACAATTATTTGAAGACAAATTTATAAATGGGCAATGCTTGATGAAAATAATAATCGACAGAAACCTCGCATCAAACAATTTTTACAAGCTAGTAGAATGAGACAATTATATGAATCAGATATCACATTAGAAAAGTTTAATTGACTGTATTTAGGATATATTTCATATCACTGAAAAAAAATTGTTACTCAATATGAAAGGGTTGTATTATATGAAAATGATATTATTTTATATGGTGCTGATTTTGAGGCGATAACTAGTAGACCAGTTTATATTGACCCGCAAGAAAATAATGCTTTGTTTAATAAGTATGCTTCTGGGTTAGAAGAATTTTTTATTACTAATGAACAAAAATTACCTAATGCTGTTCTTTTGGAATTACGATTAAAAGATAAAGGGGAAATTCAAAAAGATTTATTATTTAGACTTGGTACATAACCTTTAATTTTATCTACTATTTTGATAATTATTTTTTAGATGAAATACAAATGTTAGATAAATACAAAGATAAAAATGAATTTTATAGTTTAGTCGGCATAAAATGTTATAGTTATGTACCAAGTCTTTTGAAGAAATGCAGTATTTTTTTCTTATTCCCATTCATATTAATCTTTAAATTTTTGAAAGGTGTGTATTTGAATGAAAATAGTAAAATCAATGTTATTTTTAATGTTAGTTTTTAATTTCTTTACTTATCGATGAATTGTTTTTCATAACATTAACTATTCACAATCAATTGTAAACCTTAGAGACAATGATAATATTTACCAATTAATTAATAAAATATCACCAATATTAGCAACTATGATTAATGAAGATAATTTCACTTGAATATTACCAAATGTTAAAGAACAAAATATTTTAGATATTAAATCTAATTTAACTTATGAAGAACTAGATATAACACATACAGGAAAAGTTACAATTAATATACCTTCATTTAAAGCTTTATTATTCTATTACTTTTTTAAGGATGTTAAATATTTGTCATTACTTTTTAATAATTGAGTTTATAAACATAGTTTAAATTTAGAAGAAAATAAAGTCCTTTTAGTTACTGAATTTTTAAAATTGATGAAAGTTATTGATATTAATACTTTTGAAGTTTCAGAAGATAATGATGAAAATTTTTCATTAATGTTAGGTTTTTTAAATAACTTTTGTAGTGAAAATCGCTCGGAACATCTTATTAATTTAATTAATAGTTTTTTTATTAACAATATTATTAATGCTAAGATGGAGGGTTTTACTAGCTGAATTACTTTAGAAACAATATCTAATCCAGAACAGTTTACAGGAGGTTTAAATTTATTAATAGCAAAAAATATTATTGAAGCTCAAAAATTTTATGATTTATTGTCTGTTGTCGCTTTGGAAGCATTTTTTGAATCTAATGTTATTAGTTATCGTAATATTAATAATAATATTAAAATTATTTCTACTGAACATTATCAACGCTATACTAAAAGTTTGCATTTTGAATGTTATTTACCAACGGTTTTTTCAATTTGTACTCAATAAAATTAAATTTTAGTAGAGGAGATTAATTTCTTGAAATTATTATCATTAGTTTCAATAGTAACGACAATAAATTTTATTCAAGTTCCCATAAATCAAATTTCACTGTGCGTTCAACAAGATAATAAAATTTTCAATAATATACCTTGTCAACAACAAGATAATAATATTTTCTTTAATGAAGTAAAAATGGAGTATAGACTTGGTACATAACCTTTAATTTTATCTACTATTTTGATAATATTATTTACTAGGTGAAGTACAAATGTTAGATAAATACAAAGACGAAAATGAATTTTATAGTCTAATAGGCATAAAATATAAAACTTTCATGAAAATGGTAGAAATTTTAAAAGAAGCTAAAGCTAAACAAAAACAAATTGGTGGTAGACCAAATAAATTATCAATAGAGCAAAGATTACTTATGACTTTAGAATACTGAAAAGAATATAGTACATATCGTATTATTGCAAAAAAATATAATATTAGTCATGTTAGTTGTATTCGTAATATCTTTTGAGTTGAAAATACTCTAATAAAAAATAGTCACTTTCATATACCTGGCAAAAAGATATTATTGGAACATAAAGTTACTAATAATAATTTATTAGCAATTGATGCTACAGAAATTCCAATTGAAAGAATTAAAAAAAACTAAAATTATTATTTTCTGGTAAGAAAAGGCAACATTCATTAAAATCGCAAATAATTATTGATTTATTTAACAATAAAATTATTTCAGTAGATTTTTGTTATGGCAGTATTCATGATTATAAGTTATTTTTAAAATCAAATACACTTATAAATCCAAAATTAGAATTAATTGCCGATTCAGGCTATCAAGGTTTGCAAAATGTTCATAAAAATACATTATTGCCAATTAAAAAGAGTAAAAATAATCCCTTAAATCCAGATAAAAAGGAATATAATAGCTTTTTAAGTAAAGTTAGAATTGCCATTGAACATGTTTTTGCTAGATTAAAAAGATTTAAAATACTAGTTTATCGTTATCGCAATAAGATTAGAAGATTTGGATTACGATTTAACTTAATTTCAGGAATATATAATTTTGAATTAAGCTAGTTATAGTTATGTACCAAGTCTATTATTATTAATTTTTAACATAATAAATTACCTTTCTTGATAGTAATTTTAATAAAGTTTAATTTAGTTTGATTATTTTTTTTGTTTTAATAGACTTGGTACATAACCTTTAATTTTATCTACTATTTTGATAATTATTTTTTAGATGAAATACAAATGTTAGATAAATACAAAGATAAAAATGAATTTTATAGTTTAGTCGGCATAAAATGTTATAGTTATGTACCAAGTCTATTATTTTTTCAGCATATTAAATACTAGTTCTAAAAACATTTATCATTAAAGAAGAAAAATAAGCTAACTAAACTTTATTAAAATTACTATTAAAATTACTATCAAGAAAGGTAATTTATTATGTTAAAAATTAATAATAATGTAAAAACCCCGGAAAATAAGCATTGATTAAACTTATTTACAACCCATAAAAATATGTACACCAATAAATGCGAACAACTAGCTAATGAATACGAAAAATTAGATGAATACTTATATAAATATCATTATCGCTTAAAACAAGGTTATAAAGTAGTTCATTTTGCATCAAGAACAATTATTACAATTTTTGGTGATGTTAATTTTAAACGACGCCGATATAAATATTGAAATAAAAAATCAGGTAAATTTGAATATGTATGTTTGTTAGACAAAGAAATTGGTCTATTACCCAAACAACGCATTTATTTTGATGTCCAATTTAAAGTTTTAAGTCTTCTGGGTGATGGTAAGCGGTATCGCGATGTTTTAGACGCTCTAAATCATTGTTATATTTCAAAAGCTAGTATTTCAAATATTTTAAATAAATACGATATTGCCGAATATTTTCAACTAGCAGAAAAAGAAACTAAAAATAGAATTGATGTCAAAAGTAAGGATTTATATATTCAACTAGATGAGACATTTTTAGCGACATTAGACCATAAAGTTAAACAAGACCAAAGAATTCGTTTAGTTACTTTTCACACCGGACATAAAAGACTTGGTACATAACTATAACTAGCTTAATTCAAAATTATATATTCCTGAAATTAAGTTAAATCGTAATCCAAATCTTCTAATCTTATTGCGATAACGATAAACTAGTATTTTAAATCTTTTTAATCTAGCAAAAACATGTTCAATGGCAATTCTAACTTTACTTAAAAAGCTATTATATTCCTTTTTATCTGGATTTAAGGGATTATTTTTACTCTTTTTAATTGGCAATAATGTATTTTTATGAACATTTTGCAAACCTTGATAGCCTGAATCGGCAATTAATTCTAATTTTGGATTTATAAGTGTATTTGATTTTAAAAATAACTTATAATCATGAATACTGCCATAACAAAAATCTACTGAAATAATTTTATTGTTAAATAAATGCCAAATTGTAAAGTTAAGTGCAACTAAATTATTTTTCTAACCAAATATTCGATTGGCGAAAGATAATTTAGTATTTTTCTTGGTCTTTGGTTTAAAGACAATATAAATTTATGAACTGCATTTTTAGTAGTGTTTGAAAAATTAAATTTTTTAGGAAATTTTTCTCTAATTAAACCATTAGTATTTTCATTAGTACCTCTTTGTCAAGGTGAATATGCATCAGCAAAATAAATTTTCACATTTAAATTTTTTTCAAGTTGTTGTCAATTAGCAAATTCTTTACCCCTATCAAATGTTATAGTCTTAACAAGATTATTTGGAAGAATTGATAAATAATGACTAATATTTTTGTTAATAACTTTAGTAGTTCTATTTTCAACTAATATTGCTAAAGTAAATCTTGATGTTCTTTCAACTAAAGTTATTAAACATGATTTACTTTTACCTCGTGATGATACTACAGTATCACCTTCTCAATGGCCAAGAGTTATGCGATTATTAACATTTCGTTCTTTAATGGATTTACCATTAAATTTACCCCGATTTTCTTGAGATTTTCGTTTCTTACCTTTTCTTCTTAAATTTTTATTAGTAACTTTTTCAAGTAATCCAGAATAAATTCAATTGTAAATTGTTTTAAAACTAATAATTCATTCTTGATGAAAATTTTTAATTCTGCCATAAATTTGTTCAGGCGATCAACCTAATAATAATTTTTGTTGTACATATTTTACTAATTCTCTATTTTTAAATTTATGAAAATAAACATGTAATTGTTTTCTATTTTCTGCTTTATTTTGTGCAATTAATGAAAAATAATGATTATTATCTTTATTTCTATTAACTTCTCGATTAATAGTACTAATACTTCGATTAAGATTTTTAGCTATTTCACTAATTTTTACTTTAAATTTCAATTGATTCTCAATATAAATTCTTTCATCTATGCCAAGATGTTTGTATCCCATATAAAAACTCCTTAAATTTACTTTTTCTAAAATAAACTTAGCATCATGAAATTTTTATATGAAATCTTTTGCAATTTTATTTACTTGCACTTACAAGTATAATTCAGCTTATCTTAAAGATGATAAAAAGTCTTTTTTATTAAGACTTGGTACATAACCTTTAATTTTATCTACTATTTTGATAATTATTTTTTAGATGAAATACAAATGTTAGATAAATACAAAGATAAAAATGAATTTTATAGTTTAGTCGGCATAAAATGTTATAGTTATGTACCAAGTCTTTAGTAAAAATAAAATATCATAATATTAAAAAGTAGTTTTTGTAATTGCTGAATTATACTTGTAAGTGCAAGTAAATAAAATTGCAAAAGATTTCATATAAAAATTTCATGATGCTAAGTTTATTTTAGAAAAAGTAAATTTAAGGAGTTTTTATATGGGATACAAACATCTTGGCATAGATGAAAGAATTTATATTGAGAATCAATTGAAATTTAAAGTAAAAATTAGTGAAATAGCTAAAAATCTTAATCGAAGTATTAGTACTATTAATCGAGAAGTTAATAGAAATAAAGATAATAATCATTATTTTTCATTAATTGCACAAAATAAAGCAGAAAATAGAAAACAATTACATGTTTATTTTCATAAATTTAAAAATAGAGAATTAGTAAAATATGTACAACAAAAATTATTATTAGGTTGATCGCCTGAACAAATTTATGGCAGAATTAAAAATTTTCATCAAGAATGAATTATTAGTTTTAAAACAATTTACAATTGAATTTATTCTGGATTACTTGAAAAGGTTACTAGTAAAAATTTAAGAAGAAAAGGTAAGAAACGAAAATCTCAAGAAAATCGGGGTAAATTTAATGGTAAATCCATTAAAGAACGAAATGTTAATAATCGCATAACTCTTGGCCATTGAGAAGGTGATACTGTAGTATCATCACGAGGTAAAAGTAAATCATGTTTAATAACTTTAGTTGAAAGAACATCAAGATTTACTTTAGCAATATTAGTTGAAAATAGAACTACTAAAGTTATTAACAAAAATATTAGTCATTATTTATCAATTCTTCCAAATAATCTTGTTAAGACTATAACATTTGATAGGGGTAAAGAATTTGCTAATTGACAACAACTTGAAAAAAATTTAAATGTGAAAATTTATTTTGCTGATGCATATTCACCTTGACAAAGAGGTACTAATGAAAATACTAATGGTTTAATTAGAGAAAAATTTCCTAAAAAATTTAATTTTTCAAACACTACTAAAAATGCAGTTCATAAATTTATATTGTCTTTAAACCAAAGACCAAGAAAAATACTAAATTATCTTTCGCCAATCGAATATTTGGTTAGAAAAATAATTTAGTTGCACTTAACTTTACAATTTGGCGAATAAAAAAATCTTATCTAAATTAGATAAGATTTTTTTAAATACTTATTACTTTTAAAGTTCGTAAAACTAAATGAATTTTATCATTATACTTTTCAACAGTAGCATTAATTAAGACAATAGTATTTTCTTTAAGTTGTTCTTGATATTGCATATATATATTACTAAAAACTGTCACATCACTTGTCCCATAATCATCACTTACTGTTAAAAAACACATATACTGACCATCTTTAGTTTTAATTTGTTTAATCCGATTAATAAAAACCAATACTTTAACTTTTCAATTAATCAATTTATCTAGATTTTGTAATTTAATAATTTCTTTTTCTAATTGCAATTGCTTTTTAATTAATAATAAAGGATGAGTTTGTAAATAGAAACCAAAATATTTTAACTCATCTTGAGCTTTTTCTAATAAATTATCTGGTTCTTGTTTTAAACTAGGTATTGCTACCAAATCATAATTTAGGGTGATATTTTCATTCCTTGATACCTGAATTAATTGTGCATAACGAAAAGCTAGTGTCATATTTAATTTCATCGTTTTTCGTGAGATTTTAAATTCATCTAAAGCTCCCGCAGCAATTAATGCTTCTAATATGCTTATATTTAAACCTTTAAGCACCATTCTGGCCACAAACGAAAAATAATCAGTATATTGTCCATTTGCTTCTCTTTCAGCATATATTGCTTCATACATCACCATTCCCACTTGCTTAATTATCGTGAGCGGTACCCTAATCATATGATTCTCAATAATAAAATTTTCTGTTGAAAAATTAACTGACGGTGGCAATATTTTTAGATGATATCTTTGACATTCTTTAAGATACTGTTCAATTTTATTAGCACTAGCAATCACACTAGTTAATAACGCACACATAAATTGTAATGCATAATTAACCTTCAAATAAGCCATTCAATAACCTAATAATGAATATGACACCGCATGACTGCGATTAAACCCATAACTAGCAAACTGATTAATATCATCATAAATTTGCTTAACAGTTTTTTCATCATAACCATTAGCAACACCTGAAGCAATAAATTCTTTACTTAATAAGGTCATCTCGTTCTGATTTTTTTTACTAATTGCTCTTCTTAAAATATCAGCTTTTGCTAATGAAAAATTAGCAATTTTTTGGGCAATTAAAATAATTTGTTCTTGATAAACAATAATTCCATAAGTTGTTTTTAATATTGGTTGTAAATCAGGATGTAAATACCAAACCGCTTCTTGCTTTAATCTTCTTTTAATATATGTCTTAATATGTTCTTGCGGACCAGGGCGAAATAATGAACTTGTAACAACAATATCTTCTAAATTTTTGGGTTGCATGGTTATTAAAATTTGTTGCATTCCTTTAGACTCTAACTGAAAAATCCCCGCCGTATATCCTTCACTTAATAATTGATATGTTTTACTATCATTTAACGGTATTTTATCTAAACTAATCATCATTGATAAATCTTTATTAATCATATCAAGAATTTGCTTTAAAATTGTTAAATTTCTTAAACCTAAAAGATCCATTTTTAGTAATCCTAATGATTCTAAATGATTCATTGAATATTGCGTTAAATAGATATTGTTATAACCTTTTTGAATTGGAACAATTTGCATTATTGGTAATTGTGATAAAACAACACCAGCAGCATGCGTTCCAAATTGTCGAGGTAAACCAATAATTTTTTTTGCTAATAAAAATAACTGCGGATATTGTGTCATATACACTTGTAAAATTTCAATTTTACTAACAGCTAATGATAAATCTAAATTTAAATCTAATGGCACCGCTTTACTGATTTTATCAATAATATCTAAAGGAATATTTAATACTCTTCCCGTATCTTTAAGAGCAATTTTACAAGTAATGGTTTGAAAAGTAATAATTTGGGCGACATTATTTTTACCATATTTTTCAACTAAATATTTTATTACTTCTTCGCGACGATCATCTTGAAAATCAATATCAATATCTGGCATTGATATTCGTTGCGGATTTAAAAATCTTTCAAAAATTAAATCATATTTTATTGGGTCAACAGTAGAAATTTGTAATAAAAATGCTACCAAACTACCAGCAACAGAGCCTCTTCCCGGACCAACCATAATATTTTGCTCACGAGCATATTTAACATAATCATAAACAATAAGAAAATAATTAGCAAAACCCATTTCACAAATAATTGATAATTCATAAGATAATCGTTGTTGATAACGATAATCATTATTAATTTCTTTATTATTTTGTAATCGTTGTAAACATAAGTTTTGCAAATATTCATTGCTATTCACACCAATTGGTGGCACATACTGTAACATATTTTCCTTAATATTAAATTGTAATTGTAAATTAACATTATTAATTAACTGTTCCAAATTAGTTATTAATATTTGTTCATATTCACAATAAATATCAAATGATAATAAATAATGATAATTACTAAAATCATTAACACTAGTTTCTGCTAACAATTTTTGTTCCTTAATAGCTTCAATTAACTGTAATGTTTGATTATCATCCGATTGTAAATATTTTACTAAATTACAAGGAACAACTAATTGTTGCCTATCAATTCAATATTGAATATTACTAAAATTATCCTGATTAATTCCCATATATGTGTGGGCCTTTTTTTGAATTCTTGTTAAATATTCCGCTTGCATTGTTAAAGACATTGTTAAAGTATTTTGTGGTTTAAAAATAACAATAATCTCATTTAAATGTTCTAATAATTGTTCACAACTAATTGTTGAATTATTAGAAATAGCAATTATTGAAGAAATAAGACAAAGTTGTTCATAACCTTGCTGATTTTTAGCAATAACAATTAATTCTAATTTCAAATTACGAGCAATATCTAACACATCAATATCAATGCCAATAATTGGTTTAATATTATATTTTTGACATTGTTCATAAAATTGTATTGTCCCAAACATTGTATTCTTATCAGTCAATGCTAAAACCGAAAGATTATTTTTAATTGCAAACTTAAAATAATCTTTTAACTTTAACGGTGAACTTAATAGTGAATACTCACTATGAACATTTAAATTAATAATTATTTTCACCTACTTTTTTTCAAGAAAATTAATTTCTTGTTTTATAATATTATTTTCAACTGTTAATGCTAAAATCTCTTCTCATAAAATGCTTTGTTCTTGTTTCTTAGCAATAGCAATTATTGGTTTAATTACTGGATTTTGAGGAACAAATAATGAACAACAATCTATAAAAGGAATAATTGATGTTTTATAAGTATTAATATTTTTAGCAATATTAATAATTTCATTTTTATCATAAGTAATTAATGGTCGCAAAATTACCATATCACTAACATCAGCAATAACTGATAAACTTTCAATTGTTTGTGATGCTACTTGTCCTAAAGAATCACCAGTTGCTAAAATTTTAATACGCAATTTTCTTGCTAAATAATTAGCAATACGCATAAACATTCGGCACATAATTGTAATCTGATACGATGATAAAGGAATATGGTTTAACTCTTGTTGTAAACTACTAAAATTGCATATATATAATTTTGAAGCAACATTACCGCCATAAACTCCTAAGGTTTTAACTAAATTAATAACTTTTTGTAATGATTCATCTTTAGTATATGGTGGAGTTATAAAATGTAAATAATGAACTTCCAATCCGCGTTTCATTAATAAATAAGCACTAACTGGTGAATCAATCCCACCACTCATAAGTAATAATACTTTTCCAGCAATACCAACAGGATAACCTTTTAATCCAGTAATTTTATCAAACATAATAAAAACATTATCAATTTGAATTTCTAAATATATCGTTAATTGCGGATTTGTTAAATTAACTTGACAACCTTTTTTATAATCTAAGATTAATTCAGCAATAACATTAATTATTTCTAACGAAGTACAATGAAATTTTTTATCAATCCGATTAACATCTAATTTAAATGATTTAAATTCTAAATTGCTAATCAATGTCAAAATTTCCTTCTGAATAACATTTAAATCTTTAATAACTTGTTTAGCAAAAGAAAACGAAGTAATTCCAAAAGTATTTCTAATAATATTAGTAATTTGTTCAATTTCAATAGGATTAGTTTGATGTTCATTTAAATAAATCAACATCCGACTATGTGTTGCAACAATATTTAAATATTTAAATGCGATTAACTTAGCTTTTAAATTTTTTTCTAACTGATTAATAAATAAATACCGATTCTTACCTTTAGTTGATAATTCACCATAACGAATTAAAATAGTATCATTCATTTTTAATTATTCCTACTCTCTATTACCTTTTTTGCAATCTTTTATGTAACCGTTGTTCATACGAATATTCTAATGCTTGTAATACTAATTGTAATGCATCTTCATAATTAGCATTGTTATAAATTAGCTGTGCACTTTTAATTTTATTGTTAACACTATCATCAATAGCACAAAATTTATAACCATAGACAATTGCTCGTTGAATTAGTTGATCAATGATGGCAATATTTTTGATTTTACTATGCAATTTATAAATATTATCTTTTAATAAATATAACTTGCGTAATAATCGCTTTTGTTCTTGTAAATCATCACTAATACTAATTAATTCTTTAAGTTCCGAAAATGAGTTATAAACATCACTAATCCGGTCTTTGAAAGTATAAGCAATTTTTTGATAAGTAATTTTATTTAACTTAGCATTTAATTGCATTAATAGGATTCCTAAATGTGAAAGTAACTGTTTTAATTGCTTTTCTTCTTCAGTTTTTTGCGTTATTAATTTGTACACTTGTTCTAAATGAACTTGAGTTTTTAAAGCATTTTCTAAAATTTTTACCTGTAATTTAACCAATTGATGATAAGCATTAGTTTTTGTTTGATTCATAATCACAATTAATTCATTCATTTGTGAACTTAAATTCTTAACTAATTTTTGACTATTATTAATTATTTCTTTTTCCATTGGCAAAAATAAATAAATAGTTTCAATTTGTACTAATTCTTTTTTTAAATTTTCAAAACTATTTTCAATTAATTCAACTACTTTAATAATTGACTCATAGTAAGTTGAAAAAATTGTTTTTAAATCTTTTTCTTTTTGTGCTTGATAATTAAAATTAGCTAGCAAAACCAGAATTTTTTCAACTCTGACTTGTCCCTTTTTATACTGTAAATTATCTAACAATTTTTTAACTTGTTGAACTTGAAGATTAACATCATCAAATAAATTCACAAACTGCTCTTGTAAAATAATATCATTACCTTTATTCATATATAAAGTAGTCATTTGTTTTAATTGTTTGGGAATAACTTTATGTACAATCGTTAATAACTGCGGAATCTTATCTAAAATTTCTGTAAAGGAAATTAAACCAACAGCAATCTTATCAAGAATTTGATATGACTTCAAAAATACTCCTTTAGTTAATTCAATTTCAAAGTTATATAACATATTTTGTAAAACATTAACTAAATAATCTAATTTTTCAGGATTTATTGCCACATGAATTTGTAATTTAGTAGCATTATTAATTAACTGATTAAAAAAACTTTTATATAATGATGCTTGCTCGCGTTGGGTTAATTCAATTTTAAGAGCATTTTCATAATCTAATAATAAAGCGCGTGATGTTTTATTTAACTTATTAATTTTTGCTAATAATTGTTTTAACTTATATAAACTAAATTTCTTAATATCTTGCTGATCTTGTTTTAAAATTATTAATGATTCATTTATTAATGCTAATAGTTCTTGACTATGCTTTTCATAAAGAAAAATTCAATATGGTAAAATTGTTTCAAATTCATGATGATAACTAGCAATTTCTGATAACCGATATAATCTTTGACGCAGTGGCAATAATTTAATTATTTCTAAAAAATTAATGATTTTACCTTCTAAAAATTTTCTTTGATGCAAAATAAATAATAATATTTGTCATATGATAAGAGTAAATATTAACAGAAAAATTAAACCGGTTATTAATCAATGATATCAATTTCATTCTTTTAAACTAATAAATAATCTCATTATTTACAATCCTCACATCTGCATTTCAGTTTTAATTATAACATAAATTTTATTACATAAAATGAAGCAACCCTATTGAAAACCTAAACAATATCTCGGCGTTTAATAACTAAAACTGAACCGATATTTAATAGCATTGCAAATATCCCATAACCAATAGCTACTGCTGTTGAATTTAAAATGTGATTAATCTTTTGAACCTCAATCTGTCCTTTATTATTTGTTATAATTTCAAAATCACGATATGAATTTAAATAATTTTTTTGTTTATCAAAATCAATATATGAATTACCTGTGGGGCTAAAAAAGAAATCATTAAATCCTAAAAATGTTGTTCACATTTGATTTCAATGTTCAAAAAGATTAAGAAAACTAATAATCCGATATGTCTTCATTAATGATTGATAATCAGCCCAATTTTTATTTATTGATAATGATTGATTAGTTAATAATTTCAAATGACGAACTTTAACTAAAATATTATTATCTAATTCTTGAATTGCAAAATATACCTTATTACTAAACAAATCATTATATTTTTCAGATAATTTTTCATTAAATTCATAATTATAATTCTCTCTAAAAACAGTAAATGGATTTCAATTAGACATTTTTTTGTTCTTAACTTCAATATATGTTTCACTAGTAGTTGAATTACTTTTGTCAATATCTAATTCCATTAACGAAACATTTTTATCTTTAGTAAGTTCAACAACTTGTGGTGATAAATCATTATTAATAAGTTGTATTAGTTCATATTGATATTCATTACTAGTATCTAATTGTTCTAATGTTTTAAAATATGTTTTAAATTGAATATGCAATTTAACATTTTTATCCTTTAACTCGTTTGTAAGATCTCCTGTTCATCGTGTAACACTACCCACAGCAGTAAATGTCTTAATTTCATCAGTATATAAATCAAATTTTTTATACATTGCTCTTCTTTTATCATCAATTTCTGTTAACCTTGCTGTAAGTTGTTCATATTCATATTCATTATAAAAATTAAAAATCTCGGTTACTAATTTAGAGTAGCGAATTTTAATATTAGTTTGGTTATTTTCAGGTTTTTTGACAGCATCATTAAATAAGATTATTTCTTTAATATTATTAATATCAAAAGTGTCCGCACCAATATTAACTGTTTGTTTATTACTAATTTCTTTAATTAAAGAATATGGTAATCCGCCTAATAAAAACATACTGCTAAAAACAACTAATATTAAAAAAACAATATTTGATGAAAATATTAAAGCTGTTAATACTGAACCTGCTAACACAACAAAACTAAGAAATAATGAGAAAAGCATTAATTTTGTCATCATATTTAAAAGTAAAACAAACTGGGCATGCTTATTACTAATAGTACTAATAATATAACCTAATAAAATAGCTATTCCTAAATTAATTGCAATAAATAAAAAAACTACAAATAATAAGCTTAGATATTTAGAAAATAATATTTTAAATCGTGAATAAGGTTTAGAAATTAATAACAAAAATGTTCCATCAGTTATTTCTTCACTAATAATTCGAACTACATTTAAAACAATAAAAAGAAATAATAATAGATTTAAAAATACTAAAATAATATATTGAAAATTTACTAAAAAACTATCATTATCATTTTCTAATTGAATAAAAAGAACTAGTGTTGTTATTATAAGACTTAATAAAGTAATAATTTCAATTATTAATGTTAACAAGGAAACTAATATTTTTCTTAAAGCAAAATTAAAAATCGGTAAAAAATTATTACTTGATAAAATTTTCATATTTTATTCCTTTCTTACAAATTAAATTTTTCACTGGTTAAAGTATTATAAAAGAAATCTAAATCAATCGTATATGGCTCAATCCGATAAATAATTAGATTATATTCAATGGCATAAAGAAATATCTTATTAATTTCTAACGAATTTTTTAATTTAAAGAAAAGATCATTACTTTCTTCTCTAAAAAAATAGTCAATATCATTATCTTTAAAAAATATCACCATCGCTTCATTATCCTCACATTCAATAACAAATGAATTTGTTAATTGAAAACCACTAATTGGTCCACTATATAATAAATTACCCCGATAAATAATTGAACATTCATCAATAACATCCTTAACTTCATTTAATAAATGAGTTGAAAAAAAGACTGTTTTACCTTGATTAACTAGTGTTCTTAAATAACCTAAAATTTGTTTTCTTGTTGTTGTATCTAAATTTGCTTCCGGTTCATCTAAAATTAAAATGTCCGGATTATGAATAATTCCCTGAATTACCATTACTTTCTTTTTCATACCACTAGAAAAAGCATTCATATTTTTATCACGAAATTCTCAAATATTAAACTCTTCCATTAATGATTGTAATCTTTGTTTAATCTGATTATTTTTTAAACCATTCATTTTAGCTAGTGATTTTAAAAACTGATAAGTTGTAATATTACGAGGAAATTTAGTAAACTCGGGAACATACCCAATAGTTTGTTTTGCTAACGGTTTCTTAGCATCTTGACCATTAATATAAATTTTACCGCCATCATAATTAATACCGCCAATTAATGATTTAATCGTAACTGTTTTCCCACTACCACTAGCGCCAATAATCGCATGCATCTTGCCACTACTAACTTTAAGTGAAATATCATTAAGTTTAAAATTATGATATTTTTTTATTAATCGTTCAATAATAATTGAAAATTTCATCTGTTTCTCCTTATTTATAAAAAGTATTTAACTTTGCTAATAATTTTAATGAATTTTGATAATTTTTGCAAATTTGAATTTGGTCGCGGTCGCGTTTAGTTTTCTTAGGTATTTTTTAAAAAAGAAAAAATAGTCATTTACTATAAATTATTTCAATATGCAAATTAAGTATATATTTCTTATGTATGATTTTTGTTGTAAAAAATTATTTTAATGTTGTTTTTATAAGCATTTTACTTAGTTTTTATAACCTTTTATTAAGAATATGTTTGTTAATATTAAATATTTTGTTTTATTAATTATTTTTCAAGTAAAAAGGTAATAAATTTTTAGTTGCTTTTCTTTCAAAATTATTCAAATCTTTACCCACCTAACAAAACTTTATGCGCCCATTTAATTTTAGTTTATTGAATAGTAAAAAACATCATTAGTTAAAATGATGTTCTTCTGTAATATCCTTAAATTCAGTATTAAGTATTGTAAGGATTAATCTTAATGTTTAAAGTTTGTTCTAATCTTTTAATATCAATTAATTCTTTTTTATTATTTACTAATGTAATTGCAATTCCGGTTTCACCAGCGCGTCCTGTTCTTCCAATACGATGCACATAACTTTCTTGTTCACGAGGTAAATCATAATTAAAAATATAATCAATCCCATCAACATCAATTCCCCGTGCTGCTACATCAGTAGCAATTAGCACTTGAACTTTATTAGTTCTAAAAGCATTCATTGCTTTATTTCTTTCACTTTGTCGCTTATCACCATTAATAACAGCTGACTTAATGCCATTTTCTCATAATATTTTAGAAATTCTTTCAGTATATGCTTTGGTATTAGAAAAAACAATACTTAAATTTGGTTGAATTTTCAAAAATAAATCCACTAACGCGCGATCTTTACTTGTATTTCTTGTATTAATAAAATATTGCTTAATATTATTTAATTCCGCAGCATTTCTTTTAATACTTATTTGAACCGGACTATTTTGATAGTTATTAGCAACTTCTAAAACAGCACTATTCATTGTTGCTGAAAACAATAATGTTTGATACTTTGATGTAATGCTAGTAAATATTTTATCAATATCTTGTTTGAATCCCATTTTTAACATTTCATCAGCTTCATCTAAAACTACAGTTTGAATATCATTCAATCTTAAAGTTCTGCGTTGAATATGATCAACAATTCTTCCTGGTGTCCCAACAACAATATTACTATTTTTTAAACTATAAATTTGTTCTCGTAAATCCGAACCACCAAATAATGCTATCGCATTAACTCCTTCTAAATAAAAAGCATATTTTCTTACTTGATCTAAAACTTGTAATGCTAACTCTCTTGTTGGACAAACAATCATTGCTTGTACTCTTCGTAGTTTTGGATTTAAATTATTTAAGATTGGTAATACGAAAGCAGCAGTTTTTCCTGTTCCTGTATGACTTTTTCCAATAATGTCCTTATTTTCTAATGCTAACGGAATTGTTTTCTTTTGAATTTCAGTAGGGTTAACATAACCCGCCTTTAAAATTGCACGCTTTAAGTTATTATTTAAATTTAAGTCATCAAAACTTATATTATCTTCCTTTAAATTTAATTCATTAAAACTCATATTTTTTCCTCCTTGAATATAGTTGCATAAATAAATGGTGTTATGACATTTTTTATTGTCAATTCATCACATATCAGCACCTATAAAGCAAGGGAATTGTAATGTACAGTATTTTATTTAACAACTTAATTATTATAAACTATTTTATCTAATACTACAACTAATATTATACATTAGGTCGCGTTTAGTTTTCTTAGGTATTGCTTTGAAGAAGTAAAACAATCAGCTAATTATATTATTTAATTACTAAACTAACCCTGCCTTTCTTGTTATTGTCATTTTTATTCATGATTATTCTACCATATTATTGAATTTTTACACAAGACTTGGTACATAACCTTTAATTTTATCTACTATTTTGATAATTATTTTTTAGATGAAATACAAATGTTAGATAAATACAAAGATAAAAATGAATTTTATAGTTTAGTCGGCATAAAATGTTATAGTTATGTACCAAGTCTACACTAAAAATTATAATATTATTAAATTTTCACTAATATATATTAATTTTATATTTTTACTTACTTAAATCTATTATATTTATTTGTTACAGCATTACCTTTATAATTAATTCAACTATCATCATTTTTATTATATTTATTTCATAATGAATTTTTATATATTTCTTTTCTGATTTCTATTTCTGAATTAATATTTTGGGCGCATAAAGTTTTGTTAGGTGGGTAAAGATTTGAATAATTTTGAAAGAAAAGCAACTAAAAATTTATTACCTTTTTACTTGAAAAATAATTAATAAAACAAAATATTTAATATTAACAAACATATTCTTAATAAAAGGTTATAAAAACTAAGTAAAATGCTTATAAAAACAACATTAAAATAATTTTTTACAACAAAAATCATACATAAGAAATATATACTTAATTTGCATATTGAAATAATTTATAGTAAATGACTATTTTTTCTTTTTTAAAAAATACCTAAGAAAACTAAACGCGACCTCATTCTAATATTTTATTGGTGGGAATAATAAAATATGCTATTATTTATATAGTAGACTTGGTACATAACCTTTAATTTTATCTACTATTTTGATAATTATTTTTTAGATGAAATACAAATGTTAGATAAATACAAAGATAAAAATGAATTTTATAGTTTAGTCGGCATAAAATGTTATAGTTATGTACCAAGTCTAGTTTAAAAAAATATTAATATTTTTTATAGGAGGAATGATGGTGAGTCGCAAGGTTAAAAAGTTATCACCAAAAATTCAGTTATCACAAGAGCGCTTATCTAAGTTTTTAGGTAAACAATATGTATTGTTAACGATTTTTTGAATGATTTTTACAGCGATGTTAATTTATGTACTAATTTTATTTATTCAAGAAAGAGGGATGGTAAATAATACACCAGAAATTAGTAAACTTTTAAATCAACTTAAAGAGGCAACGCTTACAAATGTTGAGAAACAAGAAATTTATAAGCAATTAATTAAGTTAACTGTTTATCCAATTATTGATTTTTCATTAATGAAATTTGATTTTTTTGGGACAAAAACTGATGTTGTTGATTGAGAAGCGGCTTGGAATGACCGAATCAAAAATATTAATCTTGCTTATTCTTATGTTTTTATTAGTGCGACGATTGCTCTTATTGCTTTATTTTTTTATATATTAATTAATATTAAAAATCTTCGTAGAAGACTTTTTGAAAAAAAATATCAATTATCAACGGTATATCCCAATAACTACTTTATTTTTAATACTAAAATTTATTTAGATTTTATTACTAGTTTAACAATTGTTTTTTGCTTTTTTAACTTTATTACGACAATAATTGCTATTATTTATGGTATTTTTAATGTTGTGATTTCTACTTTAAATCGCTGAATTTTTAAGGTTGATAGTCCTGCTTTTTTACCACGAAAATGATGGCGCGGTGGTAATTTTGGTTTTTTTGTAATGGTATTAGTTATTCAAAACTCATATACAATTGCTAAATCATATTTTGCAACTCAATTTGATGTTGATATTGATATTATTGTTTCCATAATTATTCCTATTGGAACCATAACTGTGATTGTGGCAATATTTATTCGTAATATGATGGCTGCTAAAGTTACAGCTGTTAAAACAGCTGTTAAAACGATTATGGTAAGAGTAATGGCATTTAAAATTTATGTTCATTCACAAGATGATAAAGTTTTTAGTGATTATAGTTTTATGCGTGATATGCCAATAATAATTAAAGAAAGATTTTTGAGCAAGCAATTAATAATAAACAGGGATTAGAATTATTAGGTATTATTGATGAAACTGTTGAATTTTTTCGTCTTAACATTAAAAAGCCTGATGAGTTAAATTATATGTTATTTCATCTTTTTAATGATGTTCATGAAATCGCAGAAATTGAGGAGATGAGACATAATATTCTAAAAGTAAAATCTAAGAAATAAAAAATAATGAAAATGGAAAGAGATAATAATGAAAAATATATTTAAACCACCGGCTGCTAAAGAGCCGTTTAGTAGTGATTTAAAAACTGTTAATAAAAAGTTTAATTTTTTAAGAAATCAAGTATTTATTGTATCAATTTTAGGTTATATGATGTATTACTTTACTCGAAAATCAGTTGATATAACTGGTAGTCATTTAATGGAAACTGGAGGGTTAAGTACATATAATTATGCATTAATGGGAATGTTTTTTTCAATTACTTATGGATGTAGTAAGTTTATTATTGGTGGTTTTGCTGATCGTAGTTCAGGAAGAATTGTGATGACGATGGGATTACTAGTTTCAGCCATCTTAAATATTGCTTTAGGTGGTGTTATTCAAATTGGTAATGGTCAAATTACGGTTGCTCCATTAGTGGTAATGATTATTATTTTAACAGCATTAGGAATATTTCAAGGTATGGGCTGACCAGCTACTGCGAGAATGATGGCACATTGATTTACTGATAAAGAACGATCACCACGACTTGCGATTTGAAATTCCGGACAAGGATTAGGAGCCGCTTTTGCTCCACTAATTATTATTCCTTTAATTGAATTAATTGACCCAGGTGGTACAATTTATGGGTTATATTACTGAGTACCTAGTATTATTGCTTTAATTTTTTTACCTTTGGTTTTTTGAGGTTTGCGAGACCGACCTGAGGCCGAAGGATTACCAACTGTTGAAAAATGAAAAGGAATAACTGAACATGCTAAAGAAAAAACAGAATTAAAAATCAAAGAAATTTTTGTTAAATATATTTTAAAAAATAAATATGTTTGAATTTTAGCATTTGCAAATATTTGAGTTTATGTTTTACGACAAGGAATGTCTTCGTGAGCAATAAAAATTGCCGATGAAATGCATGGTATTAAGTTAAAAGATAGTAAATGATTGTGGTCATTTTTTGAATGGTCAGGAATTGCTGGTGGAATATTTGCAGCCTATGGTGCTAGATATTTATTTCAAAATCGGAAAGCACCATTAATGATTTTTGGATTAATTATTGGTATCGGTGGTCTAGTTATCTTTCAAAATGCTCCTAGAGGTAATATCGCCGTATTAATTACTGCTATAATTGTTGCTGGTTTTGGTGTCTATATGCCACAGGCAATGATTGGAGCAACAGCAATTGAATTAACGAATAAAAAAGCCGCGGCCACAGCTTCAGGACTTACAGGATTATTTGGATATTTTGGAGATGCTGTGATGTCAAAACCAGTTGTTGCGGGAATTGCTGGTAATGGTAATTGAGACAATGTCTTTTATTATTTCTATGCTTGTGCGATTATTGCGATTATTGCTCTTGCGTTCTTATGAACTAAAAATCAAGATAACAAAGTTATTTAATAAATTTTTGTGTAATAAAATTGTATGAACGAGGGATATAAATGATTAGAAAAGCAAAGAAAAATGAGAGTTTAGAAAATTTACAGCAAATTGCAACATTAATTTATAATGTATTTGCTAGTAAAGATACCTTGTTATTTTTACCACAAAATAAAGTTAGCGATATTCTTTTCTTTCAAGAACAATATTTATTAGATAATCATTATTACAGTTATGAAAACTATCTTGTAAAAGAAGAAAACAATAATATAATTGCGAGGTCGCGTTTAGTTTTCTTAGGTATTTTTTAAAAAGCCAAATTGTAAAGTTAAGTGCAACTAAATTATTTTTCTAACCAAATATTCGATTGGCGAAAGATAATTTAGTATTTTTCTTGGTCTTTGGTTTAAAGACAATATAAATTTATGAACTGCATTTTTAGTAGTGTTTGAAAAATTAAATTTTTTAGGAAATTTTTCTCTAATTAAACCATTAGTATTTTCATTAGTACCTCTTTGTCAAGGTGAATATGCATCAGCAAAATAAATTTTCACATTTAAATTTTTTTCAAGTTGTTGTCAATTAGCAAATTCTTTACCCCTATCAAATGTTATAGTCTTAACAAGATTATTTGGAAGAATTGATAAATAATGACTAATATTTTTGTTAATAACTTTAGTAGTTCTATTTTCAACTAATATTGCTAAAGTAAATCTTGATGTTCTTTCAACTAAAGTTATTAAACATGATTTACTTTTACCTCGTGATGATACTACAGTATCACCTTCTCAATGGCCAAGAGTTATGCGATTATTAACATTTCGTTCTTTAATGGATTTACCATTAAATTTACCCCGATTTTCTTGAGATTTTCGTTTCTTACCTTGTCTTCTTAAATTTTTACTAGTAACCTTTTCAAGTAATCCAGAATAAATTCAATTGTAAATTGTTTTAAAACTAATAATTCATTCTTGATGAAAATTTTTAATTCTGCCATAAATTTGTTCAGGCGATCAACCTAATAATAATTTTTGTTGTACATATTTTACTAATTCTCTATTTTTAAATTTATGAAAATAAACATGTAATTGTTTTCTATTTTCTGCTTTATTTTGTGCAATTAATGAAAAATAATGATTATTATCTTTATTTCTATTAACTTCTCGATTAATAGTACTAATACTTCGATTAAGATTTTTAGCTATTTCACTAATTTTTACTTTAAATTTCAATTGATTCTCAATATAAATTCTTTCATCTATGCCAAGATGTTTGTATCCCATATAAAAACTCCTTAAATTTACTTTTTCTAAAATAAACTTAGCATCATGAAATTTTTATATGAAATCTTTTGCAATTTTATTTACTTGCACTTACAAGTATAATTCAGCGTTTGAAATGAGTGGTTTAATCACAAAAGGTATGGTCTTGTTAAAGAATTTTTAAATCAAAATAATGTAAAATATTTTTTAGATGAAATACCTTTAGCAGATTTAGGCCTTGTCATAAGTAATAATGAAGATTAGGGCATAAAAAAATTTACATGGGCGCATAAAGTTTTGTTAGGTGGGTAAAGATTTGAATAATTTTGAAAGAAAAGCAACTAAAAATTTATTACCTTTTTACTTGAAAAATAATTAATAAAACAAAATATTTAATATTAACAAACATATTCTTAATAAAAGGTTATAAAAACTAAGTAAAATGCTTATAAAAACAACATTAAAATAATTTTTTACAACAAAAATCATACATAAGAAATATATACTTAATTTGCATATTGAAATAATTTATAGTAAATGACTATTTTTTCTTTTTTAAAAAATACCTAAGAAAACTAAACGCGACCAATTTACATATTTTGCTACCGAAAATATTTATTTTAGGTTATAATTATTAATGTTGTAAGTATTGCAATATTAATTTGTGATAACTTTAAACGGTTTCAACCGCACGAAATAGGTTATAAGTAGTTTAATCTCACCTAAATTGGCGAGTCTAAGCTGGAGGGTATGTATATATGTCTGCTATTATTTTAACTGGTGGCAAGCAACTAAGTGTTGAAAAGGAACAAGTAATTTGAATTGAAAAAATCGTTGGTGATGCTGGCGATGTTGTTGAGTTTGATAAGGTTTTAATGATTGATGGTAACATTGGTCGACCGCTTGTACCAAATGCTAAGGTTGTTGGTCAAATAATTAAACAAGGTAAAGAAAAAAAGATTGTGGTTTTTACTTATAAACCGAAAAAAAATAGTAAAACTAAGTATGGTCATCGTCAACCATATACACAAGTAAAAATTATTGATATTTTATTAGATGGAGCAAAAAAGGTTTCTAAAGTTGTTGAAACTAAGTCAAAAGCGGT
The DNA here is from genome assembly GCF_964264785.1 of Spiroplasma endosymbiont of Tipula paludosa. Lineage (NCBI taxonomy): Bacteria > Bacillati > Mycoplasmatota > Mollicutes > Entomoplasmatales > Spiroplasmataceae > Spiroplasma > Spiroplasma endosymbiont of Tipula paludosa. The sequence goes on along the minus strand of NZ_OZ183484.1, from coordinate 427,959 downwards.
GCCGACAGCAGAAATTAGTGATAGTAATAATGGTTCGGGTTCAGATTCAAAGACAGCAAAATAATTATTATCAAGTAATTGTTAGTGGTCATTCTGGTTTTAAAGCAAAGGGTCAAGATATTGTTTGTAGTGCGATTAGTGCTGTTGTTTTTGGAACTTTAAATGCATTAGATCGGCAGTGTCAAGATAGTATTAGTATTTCGGTTAAGGATGATATTATTATTAAGGTTTTAGAAGTGGAAGCTGTTAATCAAATTGTGTTGAATACAATGGTTTATCAGTTACAAACTATTGCTGAGCAATATCCACAAAATATAGAAATTAAGGAGATATAATTATTATGATGAGATTTAAGTTAGATATTCAATTCTTTGCTTCTAAAAAAGGTGTTGGTTCTAGTCGTAATGGTCGTGAATCACATTCTAAACGATTAGGTACTAAGTTAAGTGATGGACAATTAGCGAAGACGGGGATGATTATTTATCGTCAACGGGGAACTAAGATTCATCCTGGAAATAGTGTTGGTCGTGGTGGCGATGATACTTTGTTTTCTTTAATTAACGGTGTTGTTAAATATGAACGCTATGGTAAAAAGAGAACGAAAGTTTCAGTTTATAAAAAATAGTCTTTTTCTTTGTTAAATTAAATATTATGAGAAGCAACAAGTTAATTCTTGTTGTTTTTTTGTGCTAAAATATATGCAAATATGTGAAATTAGAAAGGGATACAAATTATGAAGGATAGTAAATATCAATTTAGCTTTGAACTGGGAAAATTCTTAGAAATTAATATTATTAGATGAGTTTTGTTAGTGGCAATGGTTGATTAGCGATATGAAAAAGTGATTTAAATTTAAAATGCCAACGGCATTTACCATTTTATTTTTAATTATTATTATTTTAGTTTTTTTATCTTGAATTCCGGCGGTTGCTAAAACGCCAGCAGGAATTATTGATATTTTTTGAGTTCCGATGGAAAGTTTTACTAATAAAGGTCGGGCATCAATTATTATCTTTGTATTAATTTTAGGGGCTTTTGTTAATGTGATGATGAAAACTCAAGCTTTAGATGCTTTGATTGGCAAGTTAATTTCTAATTTAAAAAATAAGGAGTTGTGGTTAATTCCTATTTTAATGATTTTCTTTTCCGTTTCAGGAACAACATATGGGATGGCAGAAGAGACATTAGGATTTTATGCTTTAATTTTACCAATTATTTTAGCTGCGGGATTTGATGCTTTTACGGGATTATTAATTATTTTGTTAGGAGCTGGGATTGGTGTTTTAGGTTCAATTATTAATCCATTTTTAATTGGTACTGCTGTTCAGGCTGCAATAGATGGTGGAATTGTTGGTAAGTTAGCAGTAACTACAGGAATAGTTTGAAGAGTTATAATTTGAATTGTGATGACAACGGTGGCGATTGGTTTTGTAATGCTTTATGCTTATCGTGTTAAAAAAGATAACCGTAATTCAGTTGTTTTTTCAATGCATAGTGAACATCAAAAAATTTTTAAAAAATCAATTTTAGAAGTGCCATTAACAAAGCGAAGAATTGTTTCATTAATCCTGTTTGCTTTAGCATTTGTAGTAATGATTTTTTATTTAATTGCTTGAAGTGAATTTGGTATTAGTATTTTTAAAGAATTTGGGAAAACAATTAATACTGAAGTGCCATATATAACCAAATTTATTCCGGGAGTTGGTGTAGGTGGTTTATTAGAAGTTTCTTCGTTCTTTTTAATTGCGACAATTATTATTGGTTTTGTTAATTGAAAATCAGAACAAATGTTAGTTAATGATATTTTACAAGGAAGCTCTGCTATTTTATCTGTTTGTTTAGTAATTGCATTAGCTGGTGGAATTACAGTAATTTTACAACGCACAGGAATGCAAGAAATTATGATTGCGGGAATTAAAAATAGTATTGTTAATTTACCACAATGAGCTATTCCTTTAATTTTATATTTTTTATTTGTTCCCTTATCATTTTTAATTCCTTCTGCTAGTGGTTTTGCAACAGCAGTTTTTAGTATTATTGCTCCTGCATTAGGTGTCGGTTTAACATCAGGAGCAATTACTAGTTTTAGTTTAGCATCAGGAATTGTTAATTTAGTAACCCCAACTTCTGGTGTTGTTATGGGAGCTATTGCTCTCTCACATATTTCATATGGTTCATTATTAAAAGGACTTTGACCTTTGTTAATAGTTATTATGGTATTATCAATAGTATTTTTAGTAATTGGTTCATTAATTGGACAACCAACATTTTAATGCCAGAAAGTTGGGTATATTAAAACTTAAAAGAATATTGCCAAATTGTAAAGTTAAGTGCAACTAAATTATTTTTCTAACCAAATATTCGATTGGCGAAAGATAATTTAGTATTTTTCTTGGTCTTTGGTTTAAAGACAATATAAATTTATGAACTGCATTTTTAGTAGTGTTTGAAAAATTAAATTTTTTAGGAAATTTTTCTCTAATTAAACCATTAGTATTTTCATTAGTACCTCTTTGTCAAGGTGAATATGCATCAGCAAAATAAATTTTCACATTTAAATTTTTTTCAAGTTGTTGTCAATTAGCAAATTCTTTACCCCTATCAAATGTTATAGTCTTAACAAGATTATTTGGAAGAATTGATAAATAATGACTAATATTTTTGTTAATAACTTTAGTAGTTCTATTTTCAACTAATATTGCTAAAGTAAATCTTGATGTTCTTTCAACTAAAGTTATTAAACATGATTTACTTTTACCTCGTGATGATACTACAGTATCACCTTCTCAATGGCCAAGAGTTATGCGATTATTAACATTTCGTTCTTTAATGGATTTACCATTAAATTTACCCCGATTTTCTTGAGATTTTCGTTTCTTACCTTTTCTTCTTAAATTTTTACTAGTAACCTTTTCAAGTAATCCAGAATAAATTCAATTGTAAATTGTTTTAAAACTAATAATTCATTCTTGATGAAAATTTTTAATTCTGCCATAAATTTGTTCAGGCGATCAACCTAATAATAATTTTTGTTGTACATATTTTACTAATTCTCTATTTTTAAATTTATGAAAATAAACATGTAATTGTTTTCTATTTTCTGCTTTATTTTGTGCAATTAATGAAAAATAATGATTATTATCTTTATTTCTATTAACTTCTCGATTAATAGTACTAATACTTCGATTAAGATTTTTAGCTATTTCACTAATTTTTACTTTAAATTTCAATTGATTCTCAATATAAATTCTTTCATCTATGCCAAGATGTTTGTATCCCATATAAAAACTCCTTAAATTTACTTTTTCTAAAATAAACTTAGCATCATGAAATTTTTATATGAAATCTTTTGCAATTTTATTTACTTGCACTTACAAGTATAATTCAGCAAACTAATAATTCATTCTTGATGAAAATTTTTAATTCTGCCATAAATTTGTTCAGGCGATCAACCTAATAATAATTTTTGTTGTACATATTTTACTAATTCTCTATTTTTAAATTTATGAAAATAAACATGTAATTGTTTTCTATTTTCTGCTTTATTTTGTGCAATTAATGAAAAATAATGATTATTATCTTTATTTCTATTAACTTCTCGATTAATAGTACTAATACTTCGATTAAGATTTTTAGCTATTTCACTAATTTTTACTTTAAATTTCAATTGATTCTCAATATAAATTCTTTCATCTATGCCAAGATGTTTGTATCCCATATAAAAACTCCTTAAATTTACTTTTTCTAAAATAAACTTAGCATCATGAAATTTTTATATGAAATCTTTTGCAATTTTATTTACTTGCACTTACAAGTATAATTCAGCAGACAATATAAATTTATGAACTGCATTTTTAGTAGTGTTTGAAAAATTAAATTTTTTAGGAAATTTTTCTCTAATTAAACCATTAGTATTTTCATTAGTACCTCTTTGTCAAGGTGAATATGCATCAGCAAAATAAATTTTCACATTTAAATTTTTTTCAAGTTGTTGTCAATTAGCAAATTCTTTACCCCTATCAAATGTTATAGTCTTAACAAGATTATTTGGAAGAATTGATAAATAATGACTAATATTTTTGTTAATAACTTTAGTAGTTCTATTTTCAACTAATATTGCTAAAGTAAATCTTGATGTTCTTTCAACTAAAGTTATTAAACATGATTTACTTTTACCTCGTGATGATACTACAGTATCACCTTCTCAATGGCCAAGAGTTATGCGATTATTAACATTTCGTTCTTTAATGGATTTACCATTAAATTTACCCCGATTTTCTTGAGATTTTCGTTTCTTACCTTTTCTTCTTAAATTTTTACTAGTAACCTTTTCAAGTAATCCAGAATAAATTCAATTGTAAATTGTTTTAAAACTAATAATTCATTCTTGATGAAAATTTTTAATTCTGCCATAAATTTGTTCAGGCGATCAACCTAATAATAATTTTTGTTGTACATATTTTACTAATTCTCTATTTTTAAATTTATGAAAATAAACATGTAATTGTTTTCTATTTTCTGCTTTATTTTGTGCAATTAATGAAAAATAATGATTATTATCTTTATTTCTATTAACTTCTCGATTAATAGTACTAATACTTCGATTAAGATTTTTAGCTATTTCACTAATTTTTACTTTAAATTTCAATTGATTCTCAATATAAATTCTTTCATCTATGCCAAGATGTTTGTATCCCATATAAAAACTCCTTAAATTTACTTTTTCTAAAATAAACTTAGCATCATGAAATTTTTATATGAAATCTTTTGCAATTTTATTTACTTGCACTTACAAGTATAATTCAGCAAAAGATATTTCTTAGTATTTAAGAAAATGTTTTCAATGTTTTTCATAGTAAGTTACCTTTCTTATAGATAAACTAAGTTATATTAACTAAGTTAGTTAACTTAGTTTTTTAAACACTTATATATCGCAGATTTAAGTGTTTAACAAGCTTTGTTATTAAATTTTGTTTTTTAATTAGATAAAGATTTTAATAATTTTAAACTTAGCATACCCCTATATAGAAATTTCTACACTTTAATATCCGCATCCTACCCTTGGAACTAATTTAATAGCGTGTATATTTTTAGGAAATCCACCCATTCATTTTTTTATTGCAAAATGAAACAAATTGCTATAGCTAATAGGGTGTTATCTATCAACTGGTAAACTTCTTTCGGTTATGGCGACCACCCACAATTTATCGTGCTTTAATACATACCAACATTATTAATTCACTTGTATTTAATTTTCAAAGAACAAAATTTTAACACCTCATAAAATAAAAAGACAATCACTGCTGACTGTCTTAATACTTATTCAAATATTTTCCTACCTAACAAAACTTTATGCGTCCAATAAAAAAATATTAGAAAATAATTTAAATTTCAAAAATGAGAATAACTAGTTATTCTCATTTTTACTTATCTTTAACATAATCTTTTAATTGTTCTAAATAATCCAATTTTTCTCAACTAAAATTATCATCTTTACCAAAATGACCATAAACGGCAGTTTTTTGATAAATCGGTTGCATTAACTGCAAACAATCAATCATTCCTTGCATCGAAAAATCAAAAACAGCACTAATAGCACCACTAATTATATTAAGAGCAATCTTTTCAGTATTAAATGTTTCAACATAAATAGCAATCGGATCTTTCATACCAATAGCATATGCCAATTGAATTTCACATTTATCAGCCCAATTTAAAGCAACAATATGTTTAGCGACTTTTCTTGCCATATAAGCAGCGGCCCGATCAACCTTAGTAGCATCTTTACCAGAAAAGGCACCACCACCACTACGAGCATATCCACCATAAGTATCCACAATAATTTTTCTTCCTGTTAATCCCGTATCGCCATAAGGTCCACCAACAACAAATCTTCCTGTCGGATTAATCAAAAATTTAAAATCAAAATTTAAATTATATTTCTTAGCAATAACTAACATAATTTTTTGATGAATATATGTTTTAAATTCACTTTCATTATAATCAGGATGATGTTGAATTGACATTAAAATCGTATCAATTTTAGGTTGTAACCAATCAGTATAATCAATCGTTACTTGTGATTTCATATCAGGACGAGCATCTTTAAATTGTTGATTTTTTCTTAAAGAAGAAGCCAAATGTACTAAATCATGGGCAATTTGAATGGCTAACGGCATATAAGTTTTAGTTTCATTAGTAGCATAACCAAAAATAATTCCTTGATCACCTGCTGCTAATTGATGATTATGTTCCACACCACGAATAATATCTTGTGACTGACTATGAATTAATACTTGAATATGACAAGTATTACCATTAATACCAATTTTTTCATCAATATAACCAATATCACAAATAACTTTTCTAGCAATCGCTTCATAATTTACAATTGCTAATGATTTAATTTCGCCACCAATAATAACCATATTAGTAGTAATAAACACTTCACAAGCTAGTCTTGTTCGCGGGTCTTGTTTTAAACAAGCATCCAAAATAGCATCAGCTATTTGATCACAAATCTTATCAGGATGTCCCTCACTAACAGATTCACTAGTAAATAATATTTTTCTCATGCTTTCCTCCATTAATATTTATTTAAATAATATAAAACCTTCTTTAACTAAAAAGAAGGTTTTATATTTTAGATATAATCCTTCCCTTATTGTTGGTATTTACCCTGCTAGAAGCACCTTCTTTTAAAAATAAAAGGGTTGCTACTGGTTAAAACTAGCATATCCAGTTCAGAATAAGTGAATGAAAATTTTAAATTGTTCCTAAAAATATTAACATTAATCACTTAAAAATGCAAATCACTTAAAAATAATGGGCGCATAAAGTTTTGTTAGGTGGGTAAAGATTTGAATAATTTTGAAAGAAAAGCAACTAAAAATTTATTACCTTTTTACTTGAAAAATAATTAATAAAACAAAATATTTAATATTAACAAACATATTCTTAATAAAAGGTTATAAAAACTAAGTAAAATGCTTATAAAAACAACATTAAAATAATTTTTTACAACAAAAATCATACATAAGAAATATATACTTAATTTGCATATTGAAATAATTTATAGTAAATGACTATTTTTTCTTTTTTAAAAAATACCTAAGAAAACTAAACGCGACCAAAATTTAATTCATCAATATTAAAAGTTAAAAATTTTCGTTTCCGATTTAATTTTTTAGAATAATCATTAATAACATCAGAAAAAATAATTTGTTTATTTTCAAAACCCTTAACATAAATATTATAAATATCTAAAAATAATTTTTCTTGCATATCTTTATCTTTTATTAGACTTGGTACATAACTATAACATTTTATGCCGACTAAACTATAAAATTCATTTTTATCTTTGTATTTATCTAACATTTGTATTTCATCTAAAAAATAATTATCAAAATAGTAGATAAAATTAAAGGTTATGTACCAAGTCTATTAAAGAAAAAAGAAAATTTAATTTAATGCCAAATTGTAAAGTTAAGTGCAACTAAATTATTTTTCTAACCAAATATTCGATTGGCGAAAGATAATTTAGTATTTTTCTTGGTCTTTGGTTTAAAGACAATATAAATTTATGAACTGCATTTTTAGTAGTGTTTGAAAAATTAAATTTTTTAGGAAATTTTTCTCTAATTAAACCATTAGTATTTTCATTAGTACCTCTTTGTCAAGGTGAATATGCATCAGCAAAATAAATTTTCACATTTAAATTTTTTTCAAGTTGTTGTCAATTAGCAAATTCTTTACCCCTATCAAATGTTATAGTCTTAACAAGATTATTTGGAAGAATTGATAAATAATGACTAATATTTTTGTTAATAACTTTAGTAGTTCTATTTTCAACTAATATTGCTAAAGTAAATCTTGATGTTCTTTCAACTAAAGTTATTAAACATGATTTACTTTTACCTCGTGATGATACTACAGTATCACCTTCTCAATGGCCAAGAGTTATGCGATTATTAACATTTCGTTCTTTAATGGATTTACCATTAAATTTACCCCGATTTTCTTGAGATTTTCGTTTCTTACCTTTTCTTCTTAAATTTTTACTAGTAACCTTTTCAAGTAATCCAGAATAAATTCAATTGTAAATTGTTTTAAAACTAATAATTCATTCTTGATGAAAATTTTTAATTCTGCCATAAATTTGTTCAGGCGATCAACCTAATAATAATTTTTGTTGTACATATTTTACTAATTCTCTATTTTTAAATTTATGAAAATAAACATGTAATTGTTTTCTATTTTCTGCTTTATTTTGTGCAATTAATGAAAAATAATGATTATTATCTTTATTTCTATTAACTTCTCGATTAATAGTACTAATACTTCGATTAAGATTTTTAGCTATTTCACTAATTTTTACTTTAAATTTCAATTGATTCTCAATATAAATTCTTTCATCTATGCCAAGATGTTTGTATCCCATATAAAAACTCCTTAAATTTACTTTTTCTAAAATAAACTTAGCATCATGAAATTTTTATATGAAATCTTTTGCAATTTTATTTACTTGCACTTACAAGTATAATTCAGCATATGAAATCTTTTGCAATTTTATTTACTTGCACTTACAAGTATAATTCAGCATATTAGTGAAAATTTAATAATAATTAATAATTTTTTATTGTGCAAAAATTCAATAATATGATAGAATAGTAATGAATAAAAATGACAATAACAAGAAAGGCAGGGTTAGTTTAGTAATTAAATAATATAATTAGCTGATTGTTTTACTTCTTCAAAGCAATACCTAAGAAAACTAAACGCGACCAATATTTACCTTCTACTTTTTGTTATTTTAGGTTAGTGTTATAATTTATTGTGAAATGATTATCTAATGATTGCTTAGTTGTGCACGATAAATTCATTTAGGGAAGGTTTTAATGTCGCTAATAAATGTGATATTATTGTTTCAGTTGTTAGACATTTTGTCGTCAATAAACTAGATTTTGGATGTTTATTAAGGTTAGTAAGAGAATTTCTTAAAAAAAGGAGAATTGTAGATGCGTGATTGAAAAAGTACTTTGTTAATGCCACAAACTATGTTTGAAATGCGAGCTAATTTAAAAGATAAAGAACTGCATTATCAGCAAAAGTGGCAAAAAGAACAATTATGGTCACAAATTTTATTGAAAAATGAATTTGGTAAAAAGTTTATTTTACATGATGGACCACCTTATGCTAATGGTAGTATTCATGTTGGTCATGCTTTGAATAAAATTTTAAAAGATATTATTGTGCGAAATCGTAGTTTTAATGGTTATTATGCACCATTATTATTTGGTTGAGATACACATGGATTACCAATTGAAACCGCAGTTACTAAGTTAAATATTGAGTGAAAAAAATCAGATCCAGTTTTATTTCGTAATAAGTGTTATGAATATGCTCAAGAGCAAATAGCAATTCAAAAGCAACAATTTGCTCGTTTAGGGTTATTAAATATTCCTAATGATGAATATATTACTTGTGTTCCCACATATGAAGGTTATCAAATTGATTTTTTAATAATGATGATTGAACAAAAGCTTATTTATCGGGGATTAAAACCTGTATATTGGTCACCAAGTAGTCAGACAGCGTTAGCTGAAGCAGAAGTAGAATATATGGAAAAGACATCACCAAGTATTTTTGTTGCTTGTGATTTGAAAGCTGGTAATGGTGTTTTAGATAATGATGTACGATTAGTAGTATGAACGACAACACCGTGAACATTAACTAGTAATCAATTTATTGCTGTTGGTAAAGATATTGAATATGTTGTTATTAACTCCAACCAAGGTAAATTGGTCGTTGCTAAGGAATTATTAGCAAAAGTTAGTGAACAATGTCAGTTATTAGATGTTAAAGTTATTAAACAATTAATTGGAGCTAATTTAGTTGGTATTACTTATTTTCATCCGTTATATAGCAATATTATTAATAAAGTAGTTTTAGGACATCATATTACTTTAACTGAGGGGACAGCATTAGTTCATACTGCTTGTGGTTTTGGCGTTGATGATTTTATTATTGGTCAACAAAATAATACTGCTCCAATTGTTAGTGTTGATGATGCTGGTTATTTTACTGATATAATTAATGATGAACAATTATATGGTAAATTTTATGAAGATACTAATAAAATTATTACTACCAGATTAAAAGCTGACAATAGATTATTAGCTTTATCTTTTATTAAGCATTCTTATCCTCATGATTGAAGGACTAAAAAGCCAATTATTTATCGTGCAACTGAACAATGGTTTGTTGCTATTAGTGCGATTAAATCACAATTATTGGAACAAATTAATCAAGTTAAATATTTACCAGTTTGAGGGCAAGAAAGAATGCGTCAGATGATTATGCATCGTGATGATTGATGTATTTCGCGTCAAAGATTATGGGGAGTACCGATTACTATTTTATATGGTGAAGATAATGAACCGATTTATGATGTGGCATTAATTAAACATTTTCGTGATTTAATTGCGCAATATGGAACAGCAATTTGATGAAGTTGATCATTAGATAAGTTATTGCCAAAAAATTATGTGCATCATCAAGCCCCTAATGGTAAGTTTCGTAAAGAAACTGATATTATGGATGTTTGATTTGATAGTGGAATTTCGCATTGAAACTTGTGGCAACAAAAGCATTGAAAATATCCTGTGGATCTTTATTTAGAAGGCAGTGATCAGTTTCGGGGATGATTTAATTCTTCATTAACTACGGGTGTTATTAGTCCATTAAAACGAGCTCCTTATGAACAAGTAATTATTCACGGCTTTATTAATGATGAAAAAGGTAAAAAAATGTCAAAATCATTAGGTAATGTTGTTGACCCTTTGGAAGTATGTAATACTTATGGCAGTGATATTTTACGATTATGGGTTTCATCAGTTGATTATACTGATGAAATGAAAATTGGTAATGATATTTTAAAACAAGTTAGTGAAACCTATCGTAAGATTCGTAATACAATGCGTTTTATGTTAGGAAATTTATTTGATTTTAAATTAGAACATATTGTTAAAGAGTATGAAATAGTTGATCAGTATTTATTAGTTAAAACTCAAGAATATCATCAAGCAACCCAAGTAGCATATAATAATTATGATTTTAATGAAGTATATGTATTAACAAATAATTTTATTGTTAATAGCCTTTCAGCATTTTATCTTGATTTTACTAAAGATATTTTGTATATTGAAGAAGCAAATAGTATGCGTCGAAAACAAGTACAAACAACAATTTATTATATTTTACAAACGCTATTGTTTAATTTGGCACCAATTTTAGTTCACACTTGTGAAGAAGTTTATGAGTATTTACCGTTAACAAATAAATTATCTTCAATTCATTTAATGGATATGGTTGTCTTACCAACATTTGAAAATATTAAGGAAATTAAAAATATTGGATATAAACTTTTACAATTACGCGAAGATGTTAATAAGGCATTAGAACTAGCAAGAAATGAAAGAATTATTGGTAAGTCTTTACAAGCTCAAGTTATTATGGAGTTAAATGATAATTATCAAGAGTTAGCAACAATAAATAATTTAGGACAAATGTTTATTATTAGTGAGTTAATTGTTACTAATAATTTAAGTGAGGGTGTTCAGTATCCAACGGCTAAAATTGCGGTAAAATTAAAACTTGGTGATAAGTGTGTTCGTTGTTGAATGATTGTGAGTGTTACGATGGATGAACTTTGTTCTCGTTGTCAAAAGGTTATTAGTAAATTAGAGGAAAATAAATAATGAATCGTCATTTAAAACAGTGAAAAAATTCAGTTAAGGAATATTTCAGTAATTATACTTGAAATTTAAAGAAAAAATTATTATTGTTAATAGGTATTTTTATTCTGATTTTAATTGATTTTGTAATTAAAAATGTTGTTATTAATAATTTAAATGAAAATGAAATGGTTAATTTTTTACCAGGATTTATTCAAATAGAGTTAGTATATAACACAGGAGCGGCATTTGGAATTGGTGCTGAAAATCCTCAATTAATGGTTGTTGTGCAAAGTATTATTATTTTATTAATTTTAGTAGGATTTTTATTTGCCCAAACAACAATGATGAATATTGGTTTAGCATTAATTGTTGCGGGTGCATTAAGTAATTTTGGTGATCGGTTTTCAAATCAAATTGTTGAATGAGGTGTTGTTGATTATTTTTCTTGACAATTATTTCCACCATATTCAATTTTTAATATTGCCGATATGTTTGTGGTTGGCGGAACAATGGTAATTATTTTTGCAATTATTTTAACACCAATAACTAGTTATTGAGAACAATAAGATGGAAAAGAAATTAGTTATTATTGTTGAAGATACACCAAGTATTAAAAGAATTGATAAGTATTTGCAATTAAAATTTTCTGCAATTAGAGGACTTTCTCGTAGTCAAATTCAAAAATTAATTACTAATAAAAAAGTTATTGTTAATAATCAAATTATTACTAATAACTATAATGTTAAGCAAGATGATGTGATTATAATTAATTTTCAAGAAGAGAAATCTTGACAAGGCGAAAATCTTGATGAAAAAGATTTAGATATTGTTTATGAAGATGAGTATTTATTGGTAATAAATAAACCAAAAAATCTTGTTGTTCATCCCGGAGTTGGTAATTGAGATAATACACTAGTTAATATTTTATTAGCTAAAGATATTAAATTATCTGATAATGATATCGCAAGACCAGGTATTGTCCATCGTTTAGATAAAAATACAACAGGGTTACTTATTATTGCTAAATGTAATTCTGTTCATCAAAAGTTAACTAGTCAGTTACAAAATAAATCTTTAACTAGAAAGTATTTTGCTCTTGTTCGTGGTATTATTAATAAAGAGAATGGCTTTATTGATGGTCCCATTGGTCGTGATCCTAAAAATCGTAAACGAATGGCGATTGTTTTTAAAAATAGTAAACCAGCTCAAACTAAATTTAATGTTATTAAAAGATTTTTAGAAAGTAATATTACTTTTCTTGAATGTGAGTTATTAACAGGAAGAACACATCAAATTCGTGTTCACTTAAGTTCTATTAAACATCCTATTTTAGGAGATCATTTATATGGAATTAAACAAGATTTAGATGAACCTTATGAACAATATTTACATGCTCATGAGATTGCATTTATTCATCCTATTAGTGGTAAAAAAATGCAGTTGAATTGTGAATTACCAGAATCTTTTAAAACAAGGTTAGATAGTTTACAATAAGGTTTTTAATCACTTAGTGATAAGCTTTATCTAATAAGGGAGTATGACAATGGAAAGAAATACATTTGATATTTTAAAAATGCAATTAGTTGAGTATTTTAAACAAATTGAAAAATATCAAATTCATCAGCGGAAATGACGCTGAAAGCGAAATAAAGAACATAATTTATATTTAATTAATTTATTTAATAAGAGTTATCAAGTTATTAAGATTTTGGATTATTTTAATCATTCAGAGATGTGATCGGCAAAAGATTTAAAACAAAATCAGTTAGATATTGATAGTTTTCGTAAAGAAATTGCTACTAGTAGTCATAGTAAATTACAAGTATTAACAATTGTATTAACTAAAGTTATTCATGAACCATTGCTTTTTAGTAATAACGATGGGATTGTTTTTGTTAATCCAGAAACTTTAGTTGCGCAATTGAAACCAATTTATTCACAAATTGATCAAATTGAAACCATTACTTTTCAAGAAAAACCTAGTAATGATGACGAAGTTTTTGATCCGAAGTCAATTACTAGTGATGATTTAAAAGAAGGTTCGTTATTGCAAAAACGAATGAAGGATTTTCATAGTTTAACAACTAAGCAAAATATATTTTTAGCTTATGTGTTTACATTTATTCCCTTGCTATTACCAATTTTAGTGCCATTTTTTGTGCCACAAATTCGTGAGATTTTGCAAGGAAAAAATGATAATAGTTTAATTGATGGGGGATTTGAGTCACAATTAATGTTAGGTGGTTCTTATAAACATTTAATTTTTCAAGCTGGTCAGTTTTGGCGATGAATAGTTTATCCATTAGCGGGTGACAATATGTTTAATTTATTTTTATCGTGTTTAGTTATTTTTTATTGTGCTCGTTTAGTTGAGTCATTTTATAAACCATGAAAGTTAGGGTTAATTATTCTTTGTACAACAGTAATTGTTGGCTTTACTCATTCAGTTGTTGCTAGTGCGATGTATCATTTTAAGTCGCAAAAGATACCAAATATTTTAACAGGACCTTTATATTGAGCATGAATGGTAATTCCACCACTTTATATTTTTAGTTTTACTAAAAAGGATTTTTCAGCTTTTGTTGTTCGCAGAAGACTAATTTTACCAACAGTTTTTATGTTGGTAACATTTATTTCAAGTGGTGACCGTTTAGCAATGCCATTAGTTTTGACTTTTTTCGTTAGTTTTTTTATTAGTTATTTTTTAGGTTATACTAAGCAAGCATGAGAATGAAAGCGCGGTGTTGCTGTTGTTGTTGTTTTAGTATTAGTGTTAGTGGTATTAATTTTGTATTTAACTAATAATCGTTTTTTTACTGATGAAGATGGTTGAACTCATACAATTCTTGAAGATTATGTTAAGCTAGGTTTAATTTCACAGGAAAAATTAGATATTTCTGGTATATTTAGATAGATGATGTCAAAACGCTTATCTTATTTAACATGAGATCAATATTTTATGAGTGTTGCTAAAGTTTCTGCTTTAAGGAGTAAAGACCCTAATACGCAAGTTGGTGCTTGTATTGTTAACGACCGCCAGCAAATAATTGCTACTGGTTATAATGGTTTACCACGACTTTTAGATGATGACAACTATCCTTGAGCTCGGACAGGAAAATTTTTAGAAACAAAATATCCATATATTGTTCATGCGGAATTGAATGCGATTTTAAGTGCCACAGTTAAATTAGAAAATAGTGTTATTTATGTTAGTTTATTTCCTTGCAATGAATGTGCAAAAGCAATTATTCAGTCGGGAATTCAAACCATTATTTATGAAGAAGATAAATATGAAAATACCGAAAATAATATCACTGCTAAAAGAATGTTAGGTGATGCTAATGTCGTGTTAAAGAAATTGGCGTTTAGCGAAATTACAATAAAGGTTTAATTAGTAAAAAAACTACGCTATAGCGTAGTTTTTATTTGTCAGTATAGGGAAGGATAACTTTTAGAGTATCCGGTTCTTCGCGTTTAGCAAGGTGCTTATCAATACCATAATAGTTATTATTAGACATTTTAATCTTATCAATATAGGTTTTTGCGAGTTCAACTTCTTCGTAGAAATCAATTAGGAATCAGTCAAGAAATTTAATTGTTAGGAAATCTTTGGCTTCTTGACAGGTTGCAATTAGAGTATTAGTTTTTTCAATAAATTGCAGTTTGTAAGTCAGATATTTTTCCATTAATTCTAATAAACTTTTTTCATGATGTGCTTCTGGTTGGGTTGGATTAACAATAAGTATTTCATCCCGACCAATTAAATAATTATATATTTTTCTTGTATGTAAGACTTCATCTTGTGCTTGAATTTGAAATCAAGTACTTGCTCCGGGAAATCCAAGCGTGTTACTAACGGAAGACATTACATAGCAATCTAATTGTAGTTTGTTATGGTCATCAGCATATTTATTTAATAGACTATGAATATTGGGATTCATTTTTTTCCTCCTTGATGAGTAGATTTATTATTACTAATTTATTTTATTACTTTTTTTCAATTTATAAAATGTAATTTTCCAAAGTCAATTGCCTTATCTTCAAGACCGTCTTGTTTTATTTTCGCAATGGCTTTGTCAACAATTGTACTAGCACCCAAAGGAAAAATCCGGTTATATTCTTGTTCTAATTGTTTAATACTTTTTAAAAAGAAGTAACGACTAATAATGGCAGCACATCCGACAGCAAGAAATTTATCTTCGGCGTGGGTTGTAAATGATAACTTTAAATCATTATCAGCAATATTAAGAATTTTTAAATATTCTTCATATTTTTTTTTGTTAACAAATTGGTCAATAATTACTTTTTTGCAGTTAACTTTATTGGCAAGTTTTCTTATTACTTGATGATGCCCAATGGTTTTTAAAATATGACTGTTTTGATATGTTTCATATAACTTATTGTATTGGCGGTTATTAATGATGATAGTACTATATTCTAATTGTTGGATTAATTGTTTAGCGATAATATTAATTTGTATTGTTGATAAGACTTTAGAATCACGAATTTTTAATGATTTAATTAATGCTAAATCTTTTTCTTTAATATAACAGGCTGTTACTACTAAGGGACCAAAAAAATCACCAACGCCTGATTCATCACTGCCAATAATATTAATTTGTTCTTTTAATATCATCTCTGGTTTTCATTTGTTTCATTGTGTTTTAACTTCATCTTCATCACCACCTTGGAAAACGATTTTTAAAGAACGATATAATAAAATAGTTATATTATGGTATTTGTATTTAGCAATAATGTTAGGATTATTAACAGGTACTTTATAGGCATCATAATAGGTTATTACTTGGTTTTTATTTTCTTCACTCAGTTGTAAACTGTAAGTTGCCATCATATTCCCTTCTTTCACTCTTAAATATTATCATAATTTTTGTTGGCGTATAAATATAACCCAAAATTTATTGCTTTTTATATGCAAAAAGGAGGTTAAAGAATGATAAAATATTATGAATGATTTTATTTATTTTTTAATTTTATTAAAAAGATTTAAAAGGAGAAATATATGCCCGAACTACTAAAAAACAGGTATAATTACCAGTCAATTCAAGATTTGGCTTTGAGAATTAGAGCTGTATATCCTTTGTTTAAGATTGATAATTTTATTAATGACATTATAGACGAAACATGAGATAAGTTAGAACTGAAAGCTCGTATGAGGAAAATTACTATGAATTTAGGAAGGTATTTGCCAAGTGATTATGAACAAGCACTTGAAATTATTGATAAAATTATAGCTCATTATCCTGTAGGGTTTAATGACTTTACTTTAATGTATTTCCCTGATTTTGTTGAAATCTACGGACAGAATGAAGGGCATTGGAATTTGTCAATAATTGCATTAGAACGGTATACTAAATTCTCATCTTCTGAATTTGCAGTGAGACAATTTATCATAAACCATGAAAAGCGTATGATGCAACAAATGCTCGCTTGGTCTAACCATGAGAATGAACATGTGCGACGACTTGCTAGCGAAGGTTGTCGCCCGCAATTACCTTGAGGCCAATCATTAGCAAGTTTCAAAAAAACCCTTACCCAATCTTTGATATTTTAGAACAATTAAAAGATGATCCTTCACTATATGTTCGTAAAAGTGTAGCCAATAACTTAAATGATATTTCCAAAACACATCCTAATCTAGTTACAAAAATTGCAAGGGAATGGTATGGTAAAAACAGCCGTACTGATTGGATTGTAAAGCATGGTTGTAGAACACTTCTAAAAAAAGGCAATAGGGATGTACTGGACATATTCGGGTTTAAAAATATTGATTGCGTGAATGTGGATGATTTTTCTTTGAGTGTTGAGTCTATTTTTATTGGAGCGGAGATGAGTTTTTCCTTTAAGATTGAATCAAAAAAAGCGGTCAAGTTACGATTAGAATATGGGCGCATAAAGTTTTGTTAGGTGGGTAAAGATTTGAATAATTTTGAAAGAAAAGCAACTAAAAATTTATTACCTTTTTACTTGAAAAATAATTAATAAAACAAAATATTTAATATTAACAAACATATTCTTAATAAAAGGTTATAAAAACTAAGTAAAATGCTTATAAAAACAACATTAAAATAATTTTTTACAACAAAAATCATACATAAGAAATATATACTTAATTTGCATATTGAAATAATTTATAGTAAATGACTATTTTTTCTTTTTTAAAAAATACCTAAGAAAACTAAACGCGACCCTTACAAACTAAATAGTTGCATATTTTTATTCTATACGATAAAATTTTAAGCACAAGGTAAAATTTTAATAAAATTAAAAATTATTTCATTTTTAGTTTTAGAAAATAAAAGTGGTGAAAACAATGAAAATTACTAAGAGTGTGTTTCTTAAAGGTGCTATTAATAAGGAACAATGAATTGATGATGAGATTAGTGAAGTATTGTTATTAGGACGAAGTAATGTTGGAAAATCAACATTTATTAATTCTTTATGTAACAATAAACAATTAGCAAAGGTGTCTAGTTCGCCTGGTAAAACACAAATGCTTAATTTTTTTGCTATTAATAATAATGAATTTCGTTTTGTTGATTGCCCCGGTTATGGTTTTGCAAAAATAAGTAAGAGTATTAAAAAACAATTTGTTAAAATGATGGATACTTATTTATTAGAGCGAAAAAATTTAAAGTTAGCAATCTTATTATTAGATTTAAGACGAACTCCTAATGCGGATGATTTATTAATGTTTAATTTTTTACGAGAACGAAATATTAATATTCTCATTGTTACTACGAAGTTAGATAAACTAAAGAAAAATGATATTAGCAAGCAAGAAAAAATAATTAAAGAAACATTGCTGATTATTAATGATATTGACATTATTAAAACATCAAGTATTAGTAAAATGGGTTATGATGCTGTTCTTGAAAAAATTACTGAATATATTTAAAAACTAAGTTTAGAGGTAGAGTTATAATGAAATTAAGAAAGATCAAGTCAAATAGTAATCTTTGTCATCAGATGCATTTAACACATACTGATAAACAACATCGTTGATTTGAAATCAAAGAAATTTTACGCTCAGTTTTTGCTATTTTATTAGTTATTCCGATGTGAATATCAATGGGTAAAGTAAATCCATTGGCAGTATATTTTGGTAATCCAATTATTCAATTAATGCTTGCGAGTATTGTCCAGTTTATTTTAGGATTTAATTTTTATAAAGCCTGATATCAAGAATTGTTTCAACAACGACGAGTCGGCATGTATTCATTAATCATTTTGTCGTCTTTGGTGGCATTTATCTATAGTATTTATTTAATTGTTTTGATGTTGCAATATTCACCATATGGTAAGCAACATATTATTGGTTTATTTCAAGGAATTAGTCATCAACAATTAATGAATTATATGATGATTGATAATAAATTTCAACATATGTATTTTGAGATTGGGGCTTCAATTATAGCTTTTGTTTTAGTCGGCGATGCAATATCGCAAATAGTTCGTAATCGTGCGATTGATGGCTTACAAGATTTAATGTCGTTGCAAGTAAAAGAGGCGACTATTTTTAAAGAAAATAATAAATATGCAACAATTGCTGCTATTGATATTAAAATTGATGATCAGTTATTAGTTAAAAAGGGTGATAAAAGGGCGCATAAAGTTTTGTTAGGTGGGTAAAGATTTGAATAATTTTGAAAGAAAAGCAACTAAAAATTTATTACCTTTTTACTTGAAAAATAATTAATAAAACAAAATATTTAATATTAACAAACATATTCTTAATAAAAGGTTATAAAAACTAAGTAAAATGCTTATAAAAACAACATTAAAATAATTTTTTACAACAAAAATCATACATAAGAAATATATACTTAATTTGCATATTGAACTAATTTATAGTAAATGACTATTTTTTCTTTTTTAAAAAATACCTAAGAAAACTAAACGCGACCATTTATTGCTCGCTTTGAGGAATGAGTTAAAGCTCCTGATTCAAAAGAAAATAACGCGGATAAAAAATAATGTTTTGAAAAATTATTATGGAATTTTTAGAACTGTTTATTCCGATAGAAAAAATGCCTGCACAAGTTGCATTTATTGCCGGATTAATTATTATCATTACTTTTCTTTTCGCATTAATTTCAATTATGTATTTACCAATAAAAATGATTTTTGGGAGATAAAAAATGACGGTAAATTTAAAAGAATTTAATTGAGAACAAATCAAACAAACTTTCTGAGATTTATTTATTCAAATTACAACTATTCCGGCTCATATTAGTGGCGGTAAAGAAATTGATTTAACTCAAGAAACACTTTGACTTTTAATAGCAAACATTGCTTTTTGATTCTTAACAGCGATTATGGTGTGATTTATTCTCATGCTACTTTGAAAAACCATATCAGTATTTAGATAGGGAAAAAATTAATGTCAAGAAGTTACGTTGTGATGCATTCCCAAAGAAATTCAAAATTAATTAGGAAAAAATATAATCGTGTTAAGGTTAATCGTGGCTTTAACAAATTTAAGAAAAACTTTGAATATAAATGATGAATGTTTTAAAAAGAAAGGGGGTGATTATATGTTTGGAACTTTCTTGGCTGATGCACCTGCAACAGTAGAAAAAATAACAGCTAGTGACGCGATGACTAAATTATGAAATGCAATTATAACGGCTTTTACTAAAATGTGAGAAATTATTGCTGTTAATATGCCACAAGTCGGTAACTTCTTTGCTGACTACTGAATCTTCATTTTTCCATTTATTTTGGCAATATTCTTTATTTGCTTTAAAATGTTTGAAAAATTACTTGGAGCGGTCCGCTAACAAAAAAATAAAGTGAGGTGCAAGATGAAATTTTGCAAATGAATAATAGAAAAAAATAACCATTTTATTGAATTGAATCGCACCTCATTTTTAATTTTATGACATTGAGGAGCAATTTGATATATTTACAACGGTTATTTTAAAAACATTGTGAGCTATTTATTTTTAGCAGGTTGTATTTTAATTTTCCTTTTTAAAATCAGCAATTTAACACAAATTAACAAAGTTATTAATTTCTTAAAAAACTCACCGTTAAATATTGTTATTGGTTCATTAGGAACTGGAAAAACTGCTTTTCTAGTATACGCATCAAAATTATTAAAAAAGAAGAAATATCACATCGCATCAACCTTCCCATTACTAGAAACTCAAAAATTAAGTTTAGGACATATGGGATTATTAGATTTTGATTATCCGGTATTGCCAGACAAAACCTTACTTTTATGAGATGAAACCAACTTATTTTTAGAAGGAACTGATTGAGAAAAAAATAATACCAAAAACGAAGAAACCGGTATTCAAGAATATTTCGCTCTGGCACGCCATTTCGGTCATATTGTTCTCGCTAGTGGTCAAAGAGATAAACATATTTGAGTTAAAGTTCGTGATATTGCCAATAATGTGATTGTGGGAATTCGTAAAAAACCCGTTAATATTTTTCGTCCCTACTTAAAAGTCATCTATGGTACCTTTACTAGCATTGAAGAATATGAACGCTGAAGAAACACCTTAATTGATGCTAAAAATAGTAAAAAAGGGCGTCGCATTAAATACCGTGATATTCCTGAACTTGATATTTATTTTTTTAAACTAAAAATTCCTTTACCAATACTTAACACTTACAATTCTTTTTACCTAGCATTTTTAAGAGATTACTTAAATTCAAAAGTAAATCCTGACTATGAAGATAAATACTATACTGACACAGCAATTGATTTAGAAGACTTAGAATACTTAAAAATGGATAAATTTAGCAAATTTTTAAAAAAAATGAAAGAAAAGGAACAATAAAAAATGGAAAATCTCGCAAAAATGGCCGACTTTCTTGCCCAAATGCTTTATAAAGTTTTTGATTTAATTTGAAGTCTTGAAGTGCCGGGAACAAAAATTCAACTAATATTTCCCTTGTTCTTAATGCTGGCTGTAGAATTTCTTATGGCAATTATTCTTGGTTTTGGTAGTCAACAAGTTAATTTAGAAAAACAACGCCAATATGCTGTTAAAAATAAGGGTCGTTTAAGTGCATGAGGAGAAGCTAAAAAACAAATAAAAACAAAACAAGGTAACTAACAATGTTTAAATTAGCCAAATTGTAAAGTTAAGTGCAACTAAATTATTTTTCTAACCAAATATTCGATTGGCGAAAGATAATTTAGTATTTTTCTTGGTCTTTGGTTTAAAGACAATATAAATTTATGAACTGCATTTTTAGTAGTGTTTGAAAAATTAAATTTTTTAGGAAATTTTTCTCTAATTAAACCATTAGTATTTTCATTAGTACCTCTTTGTCAAGGTGAATATGCATCAGCAAAATAAATTTTCACATTTAAATTTTTTTCAAGTTGTTGTCAATTAGCAAATTCTTTACCCCTATCAAATGTTATAGTCTTAACAAGATTATTTGGAAGAATTGATAAATAATGACTAATATTTTTGTTAATAACTTTAGTAGTTCTATTTTCAACTAATATTGCTAAAGTAAATCTTGATGTTCTTTCAACTAAAGTTATTAAACATGATTTACTTTTACCTCGTGATGATACTACAGTATCACCTTCTCAATGGCCAAGAGTTATGCGATTATTAACATTTCGTTCTTTAATGGATTTACCATTAAATTTACCCCGATTTTCTTGAGATTTTCGTTTCTTACCTTTTCTTCTTAAATTTTTACTAGTAACCTTTTCAAGTAATCCAGAATAAATTCAATTGTAAATTGTTTTAAAACTAATAATTCATTCTTGATGAAAATTTTTAATTCTGCCATAAATTTGTTCAGGCGATCAACCTAATAATAATTTTTGTTGTACATATTTTACTAATTCTCTATTTTTAAATTTATGAAAATAAACATGTAATTGTTTTCTATTTTCTGCTTTATTTTGTGCAATTAATGAAAAATAATGATTATTATCTTTATTTCTATTAACTTCTCGATTAATAGTACTAATACTTCGATTAAGATTTTTAGCTATTTCACTAATTTTTACTTTAAATTTCAATTGATTCTCAATATAAATTCTTTCATCTATGCCAAGATGTTTGTATCCCATATAAAAACTCCTTAAATTTACTTTTTCTAAAATAAACTTAGCATCATGAAATTTTTATATGAAATCTTTTGCAATTTTATTTACTTGCACTTACAAGTATAATTCAGCTTATGAAAATAAACATGTAATTGTTTTCTATTTTCTGCTTTATTTTGTGCAATTAATGAAAAATAATGATTATTATCTTTATTTCTATTAACTTCTCGATTAATAGTACTAATACTTCGATTAAGATTTTTAGCTATTTCACTAATTTTTACTTTAAATTTCAATTGATTCTCAATATAAATTCTTTCATCTATGCCAAGATGTTTGTATCCCATATAAAAACTCCTTAAATTTACTTTTTCTAAAATAAACTTAGCATCATGAAATTTTTATATGAAATCTTTTGCAATTTTATTTACTTGCACTTACAAGTATAATTCAGCATTAATTATTATTTTTATCTTAATAACTGTTCTTGGGCTATTAGCTGGTAGTCATTTTGAAACTTTAACGAACTATATTAGCGAAGGACTTGCCAATTTCCAAAAATTTATTACTAGCAATTTAACAATTTTAGAACTATTTAAACCAATGGCACGAACATTTTCGCAACACCCAATTTTTACCATTCTTGGTGTTACTTGTGTACTTATTGCCTTATTTATTGTAATTAAAGGTAGGTAAAAAATGAAACATGAACTAAAAAACAAGAATTAAAAATAGTGAATGACAAATTAAAAATAATTAAAGAAAGGAATTAATAGTTAATTATGTTAAATTCTAATTTATTAAATAGCTGAATTATACTTGTAAGTGCAAGTAAATAAAATTGCAAAAGATTTCATATAAAAATTTCATGATGCTAAGTTTATTTTAGAAAAAGTAAATTTAAGGAGTTTTTATATGGGATACAAACATCTTGGCATAGATGAAAGAATTTATATTGAGAATCAATTGAAATTTAAAGTAAAAATTAGTGAAATAGCTAAAAATCTTAATCGAAGTATTAGTACTATTAATCGAGAAGTTAATAGAAATAAAGATAATAATCATTATTTTTCATTAATTGCACAAAATAAAGCAGAAAATAGAAAACAATTACATGTTTATTTTCATAAATTTAAAAATAGAGAATTAGTAAAATATGTACAACAAAAATTATTATTAGGTTGATCGCCTGAACAAATTTATGGCAGAATTAAAAATTTTCATCAAGAATGAATTATTAGTTTTAAAACAATTTACAATTGAATTTATTCTGGATTACTTGAAAAGGTTACTAGTAAAAATTTAAGAAGAAAAGGTAAGAAACGAAAATCTCAAGAAAATCGGGGTAAATTTAATGGTAAATCCATTAAAGAACGAAATGTTAATAATCGCATAACTCTTGGCCATTGAGAAGGTGATACTGTAGTATCATCACGAGGTAAAAGTAAATCATGTTTAATAACTTTAGTTGAAAGAACATCAAGATTTACTTTAGCAATATTAGTTGAAAATAGAACTACTAAAGTTATTAACAAAAATATTAGTCATTATTTATCAATTCTTCCAAATAATCTTGTTAAGACTATAACATTTGATAGGGGTAAAGAATTTGCTAATTGACAACAACTTGAAAAAAATTTAAATGTGAAAATTTATTTTGCTGATGCATATTCACCTTGACAAAGAGGTACTAATGAAAATACTAATGGTTTAATTAGAGAAAAATTTCCTAAAAAATTTAATTTTTCAAACACTACTAAAAATGCAGTTCATAAATTTATATTGTCTTTAAACCAAAGACCAAGAAAAATACTAAATTATCTTTCGCCAATCGAATATTTGGTTAGAAAAATAATTTAGTTGCACTTAACTTTACAATTTGGCATTAACAAAAATATTAGTCATTATTTATCAATTCTTCCAAATAATCTTGTTAAGACTATAACATTTGATAGGGGTAAAGAATTTGCTAATTGACAACAACTTGAAAAAAATTTAAATGTGAAAATTTATTTTGCTGATGCATATTCACCTTGACAAAGAGGTACTAATGAAAATACTAATGGTTTAATTAGAGAAAAATTTCCTAAAAAATTTAATTTTTCAAACACTACTAAAAATGCAGTTCATAAATTTATATTGTCTTTAAACCAAAGACCAAGAAAAATACTAAATTATCTTTCGCCAATCGAATATTTGGTTAGAAAAATAATTTAGTTGCACTTAACTTTACAATTTGGCATCAGATATTAATAAACAAGAACAAGAAATGATTTTGCATTCATTTGATAAAAAAACAGAATTTGAAGCAGAAATTGCCCCTCACGAACAAGCGGTGGTTGAATATTCAGTCCGAGAAATTCATCTTGAAAATACACTAAATTTAAAACAAAAAATTACCGGAACAATTACTGCTAAAATAATTGATGATAATAATGAAGAACAAACAATTACGTTATCAATCAAAGAAGCAATGCAAATATTACAAAAATATAGCTTATTGCCAGATGAAATTACTCTCAATGAAGATAACAGTATAACTTTTAATGGAAAAGGCAAAATTTCTTTGACACAAGAAGCAGAACCGAAATTAATTATTAAGACTTCAATAATTTAATTGTTTGTGAAAAATAATCAAACTATTCAAACCAGTAATTTTAATTACTGGTTTTTATTCCGACAAAATATAAAGGAAAAATTAAAATGAAAAGTTGTTTAAGGGCCTTGTCTTGTCATCATAGAAAACTACCTTGCTGGGTGTGTGTTGGGGCAGTATTTAACAGTTTTTAAATTTAGTTATTACGAATTTTCAATTTCAAAATCATTTGTACATATTAAACTATAATCTATTGTATTATCATCTTGTTTGTAGTCATTTAAATTTTTGCCTTGTGCTTTAATTGTTATTTTTTTATTGATTACTCATTCTTTCTTTCCTACTTTGGTTCCGTATGTAGTTATTAATTGTCTTATTTCATCTTGTTTATTTTTATTATTAGAGAATTCTGATTGTATAAATTTGAAAGTAAAATCGTTTAAGTTTTTAAATTCTGGTAATTTTTCATTTAGATTGATATTATCTTCTTTTTTTATGTTAACTTCTATAAGTCTGGTTGTTGGCCAAGTTGCGCGATCACCAAAATGAAACCTCACCTTTTGTAAGTTTTTGATTTCAAAATCATAAATTTTATTAATATCTTTATTACTATCTTTATTTTTTTGTTCTACTGGTTCATTTGCTTTTTTAGAACAACCAACTATTGGTAATGTTATTAGTCCTAAAACAGCGGTTATATTTAAAAATTTCATAAATTTAACTCCTTTTTTTCAGTATATATATATATTATACAAAAATTCTTAAAATCATTAGAAAAATGGCAAAACCGATTAAAAATTGAAAGGTATAGTAAAAGGCGGGTACTGTTTTAAAAACTGGAAAAATGACAGTTGAAAAGTTAACTGTTGCTCTTGCAATAATCGCTAATGGTTGTAAAATCGTAATGACTTGTGAAGCCGTAAGCATTCAGTTTAGCATTTTGATACCGGCATTTTGAATGGCACAGCCAATATCGTTAAAGGTTGGTATTCACCGTCCAGAATATTTACAATTTGCTGGCGGGATTATGTCATCTCATTCCGAGTTGGTTGAGCCGTCAGGGATAAACGCCATGGAATTAAGGACATTAAAGTCGTAAATTTTAAAATTGTAGTTAGCGGTATTTTTTTTATGGTATAAAGGAAATGTCAAGGTAAAAATATTAATACCATAACGAATATCAATATCGGTATTGAGATAATTAATACTGTTAGTAGTCTTGCTGGTTGGCAAGGTGATCAGTTTATTGTCATAGGATTTAAGGACATTAAAATTAATTTGATAAACGCTATTGTTGTTTTTAATGGCATTATAATTTTCTTGGTGAATTTTTTTGTCAAAAGTAAAAAAATAACTTCTTAGTAATAATTCTGAATTACCAGTAACATTGATTAAATATTTTTTAGGATAAAAGGTAATTAATGAGCGATAAAAGAAACCGATTTGAATAAAGTAATCTTTGTTGTAATTATCTACTCCCTTAAAATCAATTTCGGTATGAGTTTTTTCGTCCATGTCAAAAGTCGTATAAAATAAACTGGAAAAGAAATTGCCAAGAATTTCATAGATTTCGTCAAAAATATTTTTGTACTCGCTGTTGTTAATACTAGGAATGTTGTTTTTAAAATAAAGGTAAATGTCATTTTTTAATTCGGGGTCATATCTCAAAAAACTAAATTTAACATTAAGATAATTTAAGGTACCAAAAAGATACTTAATTAAGTAATAATCGTTAGCATTTGCAGTGTCATATTTTCAGATTTCGGTTTCACCGTGGAGTAATTGCAAATAGTTATTACCTGCGATTAAGGTTTTATTAAAAGCTTTAATTTTTAAAATATTCTTATTAATTTCATCTTTACTACTAGAAGTTTTGTGATAAAAATAGCTTTCGTTTTTAAAACCGTGGTTTTTAATTGTAAATTCTTTGTAATAACCTTTTTCTAAGGTGTCAATAAAATTAAACACTGGTGTTCAATAAAGATAAGAATAATTAAATTTGTCAAAATCACCACGATGAATCATTAAATAGTCAAGATTATCAATGATATCTGTATAGTTATGGTTTCCATCAAATTTGTTGGTTGTTTCTGGTAAATCAATATCGGTGCTATCTTTTTTAATTTCAATTTCAAAATCATTTGTACATATTAAACTATAATCTATTGTATTATCATCTTGTTTGTAGTAATTTAAATTTTTGCCTTGTGCTTTGATTGTTATTTTTTTATTGCTGAATTATACTTGTAAGTGCAAGTAAATAAAATTGCAAAAGATTTCATATAAAAATTTCATGATGCTAAGTTTATTTTAGAAAAAGTAAATTTAAGGAGTTTTTATATGGGATACAAACATCTTGGCATAGATGAAAGAATTTATATTGAGAATCAATTGAAATTTAAAGTAAAAATTAGTGAAATAGCTAAAAATCTTAATCGAAGTATTAGTACTATTAATCGAGAAGTTAATAGAAATAAAGATAATAATCATTATTTTTCATTAATTGCACAAAATAAAGCAGAAAATAGAAAACAATTACATGTTTATTTTCATAAATTTAAAAATAGAGAATTAGTAAAATATGTACAACAAAAATTATTATTAGGTTGATCGCCTGAACAAATTTATGGCAGAATTAAAAATTTTCATCAAGAATGAATTATTAGTTTTAAAACAATTTACAATTGAATTTATTCTGGATTACTTGAAAAGGTTACTAGTAAAAATTTAAGAAGAAAAGGTAAGAAACGAAAATCTCAAGAAAATCGGGGTAAATTTAATGGTAAATCCATTAAAGAACGAAATGTTAATAATCGCATAACTCTTGGCCATTGAGAAGGTGATACTGTAGTATCATCACGAGGTAAAAGTAAATCATGTTTAATAACTTTAGTTGAAAGAACATCAAGATTTACTTTAGCAATATTAGTTGAAAATAGAACTACTAAAGTTATTAACAAAAATATTAGTCATTATTTATCAATTCTTCCAAATAATCTTGTTAAGACTATAACATTTGATAGGGGTAAAGAATTTGCTAATTGACAACAACTTGAAAAAAATTTAAATGTGAAAATTTATTTTGCTGATGCATATTCACCTTGACAAAGAGGTACTAATGAAAATACTAATGGTTTAATTAGAGAAAAATTTCCTAAAAAATTTAATTTTTCAAACACTACTAAAAATGCAGTTCATAAATTTATATTGTCTTTAAACCAAAGACCAAGAAAAATACTAAATTATCTTTCGCCAATCGAATATTTGGTTAGAAAAATAATTTAGTTGCACTTAACTTTACAATTTGGCATTGATTACTCATTCTTTCTTTCCTACTTTGGTTCCGTATGTAGTTATTAATTGTCTTATTTCATCTTGTTTATTTTTATTATTAGAGAATTCTGATTGTATAAATTTGAAAGTAAAATCGTTTAAGTTTTTAAATTCTGGTAATTTTTCATTTAGATTGATATTATCTTCTTTTTTTATGTTAACTTCTATAAGTCTGGTTGTTGGCCAAGTTACGCGATCGCCAAAATGAAACCTCACCTTTTGTAAGTCTTTGATTTCAAAATCATAAATTTTATTATCTTCTCTTTTATTTCTAACTAGTTGTGCTGTGGTTTTTTTGTTGTTAATGTTTGTGGGAATAGTAAAAATGTTATTGAAACCAATAGTTAGCACGGTAAATATTTTCATAAACATTTTTATCACTCCTTTTTAAAATATTTTATTTTTCATTATTCTTTTAGTTTTAATCTTTTTTAATATAAAACGAATTAAACAGTTTAATATTTCTGTTATGGTTACTCATACTAAGGAATAACCTATAATCATTAACTTATCAATTGCTCCAATATCTTTTTAAAAAATTAATGAGTTTGTTTAGTTTCATTTTTTAAGGCTCTTTTTGCTTTAATTTTCTGAATAATAAAGCGGATTAATTTTTCAAATTTAATTGCAAAGTATATTGCTCCGCCTCATCAAAAAACAAATATTCCCGCTAGCATAATGCCGCTATTGAACTTGCCAAAGAAATCAACCATCTGTTTATTCATAAAATTATTAAATTCATCGCTTGTTCCGGTTATTCATTTAGTATCGATTGCTGTTAATGCACAAATTAATAAGCTTATAAAGATGAAAATGATACTTAATACTATTTTTAACCACTGGTTTTTAAAAGAATTTTGAATTTTTAATTTTAATGGCATTTTTTCTTTTGAATTATCTTTTTTAAATAATTTTCCTAAAAGTTTTTTAATTGCCAAATTGTAAAGTTAAGTGCAACTAAATTATTTTTCTAACCAAATATTCGATTGGCGAAAGATAATTTAGTATTTTTCTTGGTCTTTGGTTTAAAGACAATATAAATTTATGAACTGCATTTTTAGTAGTGTTTGAAAAATTAAATTTTTTAGGAAATTTTTCTCTAATTAAACCATTAGTATTTTCATTAGTACCTCTTTGTCAAGGTGAATATGCATCAGCAAAATAAATTTTCACATTTAAATTTTTTTCAAGTTGTTGTCAATTAGCAAATTCTTTACCCCTATCAAATGTTATAGTCTTAACAAGATTATTTGGAAGAATTGATAAATAATGACTAATATTTTTGTTAATAACTTTAGTAGTTCTATTTTCAACTAATATTGCTAAAGTAAATCTTGATGTTCTTTCAACTAAAGTTATTAAACATGATTTACTTTTACCTCGTGATGATACTACAGTATCACCTTCTCAATGGCCAAGAGTTATGCGATTATTAACATTTCGTTCTTTAATGGATTTACCATTAAATTTACCCCGATTTTCTTGAGATTTTCGTTTCTTACCTTTTCTTCTTAAATTTTTACTAGTAACCTTTTCAAGTAATCCAGAATAAATTCAATTGTAAATTGTTTTAAAACTAATAATTCATTCTTGATGAAAATTTTTAATTCTGCCATAAATTTGTTCAGGCGATCAACCTAATAATAATTTTTGTTGTACATATTTTACTAATTCTCTATTTTTAAATTTATGAAAATAAACATGTAATTGTTTTCTATTTTCTGCTTTATTTTGTGCAATTAATGAAAAATAATGATTATTATCTTTATTTCTATTAACTTCTCGATTAATAGTACTAATACTTCGATTAAGATTTTTAGCTATTTCACTAATTTTTACTTTAAATTTCAATTGATTCTCAATATAAATTCTTTCATCTATGCCAAGATGTTTGTATCCCATATAAAAACTCCTTAAATTTACTTTTTCTAAAATAAACTTAGCATCATGAAATTTTTATATGAAATCTTTTGCAATTTTATTTACTTGCACTTACAAGTATAATTCAGCAATTTTAACTCTCCTTTCATATTTTTTATCGTCCTTTAATCACAATAAATAAAGCAACAAGTACACAAGTGACGCTAAGAATAGTAAAAATTGGGTGTTGCGAAAATGTCCGAGCCATTGGTTTAAATAGCTCTAAAATTGTTAAATTGCTAGTAATAAATTTTTGGAAATTAGCAAGACCTTCGCTAATATAGTTCGTTAAGGTTTCAAAATGACTACCTGCTAATAACCCAAGAACAGTTATTAAGATAAAAATAATAATTAGTTTAAACATTGTTAGTTACCTTGTTTTGTTTTTATTGGTTTTATTTGTTTTTTAACTTTTCCTCACGCGCTTAACCGCCCTTTATTTTTAACCGCATATTGGCGTTGTTTTTCTAAATTAACTTGTTTACTACCAAAACCAAGAATAATTGCCATAAGAAATTCTACAGCCAGTGTTAAGAATAAAGGAAATATTAGTTGAATATTTGTTCCTGGTACTTCTAAACTTCAAATTAAGTCAAAAACTTTATAAAGCATTTGAGCCAGAAAGTCGGCCATTTTTGCGAGATTTTCCATTTTTTATTGTTCCTTTTCTTTCATTTTTCTTAAAAATTTGCTGAATTTATCCATTTTTAAGTATTCCAAGTCTTCTAAATCAATTGCGGTGTCAGTATAGTATTTATCTTCATAGTCAGGATTTACTTTTGAATTTAAATAATCTCTTAAAAACGCTAGGTAAAAAGAATTGTAAGTGTTTAATATTGGTAGCGGAATTTTTAGTTTAAAAAAATAAATATCAAGTTCAGAAATATCACGATATTTAATGCGACGACCCTTTTTACTATTTTTAACATCAATTAAGGTGTTTCGTCAGCGTTCATATTCTTCAATACTAGTAAAGGTGCCATAGATGACTTTTAAGTAGGGACGAAAAATATTAACGGGTTTTTTACGAATTCCCACAATCACATTATTGGCAATATCACGAACTTTAACTCAAATATGTTTATCTCTTTGACCGCTAGCGAGAACAATATGACCAAAATGTCGCGCCAGAGCGAAATACTCTTGAATACCCGTTTCTTCATTTTTGGTATTATTTTTTTCTCAATCAGTTCCTTCTAAAAATAAATTGGTTTCATCTCACAAAAGTAAGGTTTTGTCTGGTAATACCGGATAATCAAAGTCTAACAAACCCATATGCCCTAAACTTAATTTTTGGGTTTCTAGTAATGGAAAGGTTGCGGCGATATGATACTTCTTCTTTTTTAGTAATTTTGCTGCGTATACTAGAAAGGCAGTTTTTCCAGTTCCTAATGAACCAATCACAATGTTTAATGGTGAGTTTTTTAAGAAATTAATAACTTTGTTAATTTGTGTTAAATTACCGATTTTAAAAAGGAAAATCAAAATACAACCTGCTAAAAATAAATAGCTCACAATGTTTTTAAAATAACCGTTGTAAATGTATCAAATTGCTCCGCAATGTCATAAAATTAAAAATGAGGTGCGATTTAATTCAATAAAATGGTTATTTTTTTCTATTATTCATTTGCAAAATTTCATCTTGCACCTCACTTTATTTTTTTGTTAGCGGACTGCGCCAAGTAATTTTTCAAACATTTTAAAGCAAATAAAGAATATTGCTAAAATAAATGGAAAAATGAAGATTCAGTAGTCAGCAAAGAAGTTACCGACTTGCGGCATATTAACAGAAATAATTTCTCACATTTTAGTAAATGCTGTTATAATTGCATTTCACAATTTAGTCATCGCATCACTAGCTGTTATTTTTGCTGGTGCCTCGGCTAAGAAAGTTCCAATCATATAATCACCCCCTTTCTTCTTAAGGCATTCGTCATTTGTCTTTATCTAAATACTGATATGGTTTTTCAAAGTAACATTAGAATAAATCAGGCCATAATCGCTGTTAATAATCAAAAAGCAATGTTTGCCATTAAAAGTCAAAGTGTTTCTTGGGTTAAATCAATTTCTTTACCACCAGTAATATGAGCCGGAATGGTTGTAATTTGAATAAATAAATCTCAGAAAGTTTGTTTAATTTGTTCTCAATTAAATTCTTTTAAGTTTATTGTCATTTTTTATCTCCCAAAAATCATTTTTATTGGTAAATACATAATTGAAATTAAGGCGAAAAGAAAAGTGATGATAATAATTAATCCGGCAATAAATGCAACTTGTGCAGGCATTTTTTCTATCGGAACAAACAGTTTTAAGAACTCCATAATAATTTCTCAAAACATTATTTTTTATGCTCGTTATTTTTTTTTGAATTAGGAGCTTTAACTCATTCTTCAAAGCGGGCAATAAATACTTTTTCGTCTTTTGTAAAATTACCAGTATTATTTTTAATGGCATTTTTATATTTAATTCGCATTTTTATTTTGGCATAAATTTTATAAGAAAAATATGCCGATAGCATTATGCTGATAATAATAAACATTAGTCCAATTGCAATATTCATTTTTAAACTCCTTTAAAATAGTTATAATTCATATCTTTTTTGTTGTTTTCTTTTTCGACAATGAAGAAACTTAATAATTCTTGTCCTTTAATTAACTTGGTTTCTTGCTCTTGTTGATTAATTGAAATTACTTGATATTTACTATCTTTTATTATTCCAATACAAATAGAATTTTCGTATTTTCCTTTATAAACAAATCGCTTTGGAAACCAAATGCCGATTTGTTCATTAAATCAGGGAATTTTTGGTGCTTTAATAAGCATTGCGTTTTGTGTTTCTTTTAAAAGATATTTCTTAGTATTTAAGAAAATGTTTTCAATGTTTTTCATAAGACTTGGTACATAACCTTTAATTTTATCTACTATTTTGATAATTATTTTTTAGATGAAATACAAATGTTAGATAAATACAAAGATAAAAATGAATTTTATAGTTTAGTCGGCATAAAATGTTATAGTTATGTACCAAGTCTATAGTAAGTTACCTTTCTTATAGATAAACTAAGTTATATTAACTAAGTTAGTTAACTTAGTTTTTTAAACACTTATATATCGCAGATTTAAGTGTTTAACAAGCTTTGTTATTAAATTTTGTTTTTTAATTAGATAAAGATTTTAATAATTTTAAACTTAGCATACCCCTATATAGAAATTTCTACACTTTAATATCCGCATCCTACCCTTGGAACTAATTTAATAGCGTGTATATTTTTAGGAAATCCACCCATTCATTTTTTTATTGCAAAATGAAACAAATTGCTATAGCTAATAGGGTGTTATCTATCAACTGGTAAACTTCTTTCGGTTATGGCGACCACCCACAATTTATCGTGCTTTAATACATACCAACATTATTAATTCACTTGTATTTAATTTTCAAAGAACAAAATTTTAACACCTCATAAAATAAAAAGACAATCACTGCTGACTGTCTTAATACTTATTCAAATATTTTCCTACCTAACAAAACTTTATGCGTCCGTAAATATTTATTATCTTCTACTTAATGATTTATTTTTTATTTTAATTTACTAATAATAATATTAGTTATTTCATCAATTGACTTATCATCACTTTCAATAACTAAAAAATTAAACTTAGTTTTATATTTTTCATATCATTGTTCATACTTCTCATTTAATAAAACTCAATAATTTTCATCTACTAATAATTCACTAGTTCGGCCACGAACTTTTATGCGCTGAATCGCCGTTGCTGAAGACACGCGTAAAAAAACAATTAAGTCCGGAGTAATTAAATTATCTAAATAAATACTTTCTAAAACCACATTGTGATAAAAGTCACAATAAACTTGATAATCAATATCATTAATAAGTTGTAAGTCTTTTAACACTTCAACAAAAATAACATCTTCCATCACACTACGATCAAAAATTACATTTGTTTTACCCTTAGTTAATTTTAATTGCTGACTTCGTGCCATTAACATATATACTTGCATTTTAAAAGCTGTTTGTTGCGGATTGCGATAATATTCATCCAAATATGGATTTTCCTTTACTGGCTCATTCATTAATAAATAATCGGCATATCTTTTTGATAATTTTTCACTAATAGTTGATTTGCCAGCCCCCACGACTCCTGATAATATAATTCGCATTTATTTAAACTCCTTATTTATGTTAATCTTGACTTTCATTTTTAAATTTATCACTGGCAACCGTCGCTTCTTCAGTTGTTGTTATTGATTCTGATTGGTGAGCCAGTAATATTTGTTGACAACTACTTTTTGATGTTAAGAACAACAAATTCATTGTAACAATTATTTTATTTAAAATTAATTTGTTAGATTTTTTTGCTTGTTTTTTAGTAGAAAAAATTTTAACTAAATTACTACTTATTTTTAATAAAACTTTACTCATACTTCTTCTGATTAATGAACAATAATTAAAGATAATATCTATTTCTGCAAGTTCTACTGTACTACCAGCGATAGCAATAATTGTTATGTTGCTTAACAACTTTAAAATTTTTGCCATTTTTTATCCTCCCAAATAAATATATTTATCTAAATATTATTATTTATTTTACATTTTTTATCATTTTTTAGCAATATTTTATTTGCCAAAGGTCGCGTTTAGTTTTCTTAGGTATTTTTTAAAAAAGAAAAAATAGTCATTTACTATAAATTATTTCAATATGCAAATTAAGTATATATTTCTTATGTATGATTTTTGTTGTAAAAAATTATTTTAATGTTGTTTTTATAAGCATTTTACTTAGTTTTTATAACCTTTTATTAAGAATATGTTTGTTAATATTAAATATTTTGTTTTATTAATTATTTTTCAAGTAAAAAGGTAATAAATTTTTAGTTGCTTTTCTTTCAAAATTATTCAAATCTTTACCCACCTAACAAAACTTTATGCGCCCTTTGCCAAATTGTAAAGTTAAGTGCAACTAAATTATTTTTCTAACCAAATATTCGATTGGCGAAAGATAATTTAGTATTTTTCTTGGTCTTTGGTTTAAAGACAATATAAATTTATGAACTGCATTTTTAGTAGTGTTTGAAAAATTAGAAGGAGTTATTAATACAAATTACCCAAACAAAAAAGTATTTAAATTAAAAAATGGTATTGATAAACATAAAATTATTCCATTAAGTAATGAAAATCATGAAATTGAATTAGTTTTTGATACAAGTAATTTATATTTAGAGGGAATTATTAATATTGATAAAAATCACAACAAAACATATTGATATTTTTCTGATTCAAAAATAAAAAATTTAGATAATAACATTACTTCAGAATCTCTTCATTTTTCAGGAAATTATAGCCGTTTAGTAGGTGAAGATACAATAGAAATTAGTAGGGAAGATATTAATAACTCTATTAGTAATTTAAGTAATATCACCAAAGAAAATAGGCATACTATTAAAAATGATTTAGTACGAACTATTTTTATAACATCAGAATCAATGCGGTTTTTTCTGTTAGAGATAGTATTAAGAAAATTTTAATTGATGATAATGCCAAATTGTAAAGTTAAGTGCAACTAAATTATTTTTCTAACCAAATATTCGATTGGCGAAAGATAATTTAGTATTTTTCTTGGTCTTTGGTTTAAAGACAATATAAATTTATGAACTGCATTTTTAGTAGTGTTTGAAAAATTAAATTTTTTAGGAAATTTTTCTCTAATTAAACCATTAGTATTTTCATTAGTACCTCTTTGTCAAGGTGAATATGCATCAGCAAAATAAATTTTCACATTTAAATTTTTTTCAAGTTGTTGTCAATTAGCAAATTCTTTACCCCTATCAAATGTTATAGTCTTAACAAGATTATTTGGAAGAATTGATAAATAATGACTAATATTTTTGTTAATAACTTTAGTAGTTCTATTTTCAACTAATATTGCTAAAGTAAATCTTGATGTTCTTTCAACTAAAGTTATTAAACATGATTTACTTTTACCTCGTGATGATACTACAGTATCACCTTCTCAATGGCCAAGAGTTATGCGATTATTAACATTTCGTTCTTTAATGGATTTACCATTAAATTTACCCCGATTTTCTTGAGATTTTCGTTTCTTACCTTTTCTTCTTAAATTTTTACTAGTAACCTTTTCAAGTAATCCAGAATAAATTCAATTGTAAATTGTTTTAAAACTAATAATTCATTCTTGATGAAAATTTTTAATTCTGCCATAAATTTGTTCAGGCGATCAACCTAATAATAATTTTTGTTGTACATATTTTACTAATTCTCTATTTTTAAATTTATGAGCTGAATTATACTTGTAAGTGCAAGTAAATAAAATTGCAAAAGATTTCATATAAAAATTTCATGATGCTAAGTTTATTTTAGAAAAAGTAAATTTAAGGAGTTTTTATATGGGATACAAACATCTTGGCATAGATGAAAGAATTTATATTGAGAATCAATTGAAATTTAAAGTAAAAATTAGTGAAATAGCTAAAAATCTTAATCGAAGTATTAGTACTATTAATCGAGAAGTTAATAGAAATAAAGATAATAATCATTATTTTTCATTAATTGCACAAAATAAAGCAGAAAATAGAAAACAATTACATGTTTATTTTCATAAATTTAAAAATAGAGAATTAGTAAAATATGTACAACAAAAATTATTATTAGGTTGATCGCCTGAACAAATTTATGGCAGAATTAAAAATTTTCATCAAGAATGAATTATTAGTTTTAAAACAATTTACAATTGAATTTATTCTGGATTACTTGAAAAGGTTACTAGTAAAAATTTAAGAAGAAAAGGTAAGAAACGAAAATCTCAAGAAAATCGGGGTAAATTTAATGGTAAATCCATTAAAGAACGAAATGTTAATAATCGCATAACTCTTGGCCATTGAGAAGGTGATACTGTAGTATCATCACGAGGTAAAAGTAAATCATGTTTAATAACTTTAGTTGAAAGAACATCAAGATTTACTTTAGCAATATTAGTTGAAAATAGAACTACTAAAGTTATTAACAAAAATATTAGTCATTATTTATCAATTCTTCCAAATAATCTTGTTAAGACTATAACATTTGATAGGGGTAAAGAATTTGCTAATTGACAACAACTTGAAAAAAATTTAAATGTGAAAATTTATTTTGCTGATGCATATTCACCTTGACAAAGAGGTACTAATGAAAATACTAATGGTTTAATTAGAGAAAAATTTCCTAAAAAATTTAATTTTTCAAACACTACTAAAAATGCAGTTCATAAATTTATATTGTCTTTAAACCAAAGACCAAGAAAAATACTAAATTATCTTTCGCCAATCGAATATTTGGTTAGAAAAATAATTTAGTTGCACTTAACTTTACAATTTGGCAAACACTTATATATCGCAGATTTAAGTGTTTAACAAGCTTTGTTATTAAATTTTATTTTTTAATTAAATAAAGATTTTAATAATTTTAAACTTAGTATATCCCTATATAGAAATTTCTACACTTTAATATCCGCATCCTACCCTTGGAACTAATTTAATAGCGTGTATATTTTTAGGAAATCCACCCATTCATTTTTTTATTGCAAAACAAAACAAATTGCTATAGCTAATAGGGTGTTATCTATTAACTGGTAAACTTCTTTTGGTTATGGCGACCACCCACAATTTATCGTGCTTTTAATACATACCAACATTATTAACTCACTTGTATTTAATTTTCAAAGAACAAATTTTTAACACCTTATAAAATAAAAAGACAATCATTGCTGACTGCCTTAATACTTATTCAAATATTTTCCTACCTAACAAAACTTTATGCGTCCTAAATCTGCTCATTGTTTTGGTCATTTTTTGCTGGCTTTGCCTTGATAACGTTCAAAAAATGAACGACTACCATAAATATTTTTAACATTAACCGTATTAACAATCGTTTCTAAATTACTTGTATGGTCAGTATGATCGTGAGAAATAAAAATTGCATCTAATTGATTAATTTCTAGGTTTTTTAAATAATTAGCAACAAAATTATTTTTTGCATATTTATTTTTTCATCAATCTTGCGGATTACCGCCAATACCCGTATCAAACATTATTGCCCGATTTTTATATTGCGAATTCGTAATAATCGTTGATAAACCATTACCAACTGCTAACATATGATATTGTAATTGTGGATTATTAAGTAAAAAATCACTAATTTTACTACAAGATACTACTAAAAAAATATTACTAACTACTAAACTAACTTTAAATAAATTACTTCTCGTCATAACTATCATTCCTTATTTTGGCAACATTTTTTCTAATTCATCAAATTCTTGTAATTTTAATTATAAAAATTTTTTAAATAAAATGCCTCCAATCAAAGTTATTGTATATACATTTATTCTATCAAAAACTTTACAGTAATGTAATCTTCTTGTACACAATCAATGTATTTTCCCAAACCAATAAAATTATAAAGTTTTAAATATAAATTTGGTAAATTGTGATTAATTTTATTATCTAAAAATAAAAATTTAGCAATTTTTAAATTTTGTAAATCATTCACTAGTTTACTTTGCATTGTTTTATCCTCAGGAATTGACCACCAATATTCTTTACTTGTAGCATTATATTTCGTTTTCTTACCATATTTACTACCAGCAACATCAGCAAAAATAACTGCTTTTGTTTGATCAAAAGTTAAATGTCCCGCTTGAAAAGCAATAATTCTTAATTCACCTAATTGTTTAATAAAATTTACGCGACGAATTGCACATAAGGCTTGACGAACAGTAAATATTGATTCATAAGCTAACAATGGATACAACAAAAAATTATGTTCATTAACTAATAAGGTTTCATTTTCTAATTTATATTTTAATATCATTACTAGTTCATTAACAACTAATTTATTATGATTAATAAATTCTGCTACTAAATCATCAATTGCTAAATAATTAGGAAACACTTTTAAAAAGGCTTTCATACTAGTTACTTCATATAAAAGCGAACAAATTAATAAATTATCATATTCATAATTAATTGCTTCATTATTAATGTTTTTTAACAATCGCTGATAAAAATAATTTATTAAATGATAATCATTAAGAAATAAAAATTGCTTTAAAAGATTTTTATTACGATTAGAATTATTAATACCATTTGCATAAACTTTAATATCTTGACCAATTTTTAAATAAAAATCATTTAAAAAATTATAAAATTCCCATAAGGTTAATTCATAATCTTGTAAAACTTTAACTAAACCATCAACACCATAAATCCGATAATAATGTTTAATAACTAAATGGATGCGTTTTTTATTTTCATATCATTTTTGTAAGTTTGCCAAAATAACTTTTTGACTGCGTTTCTCTAAAGTAATCGTACACCCATAGGGTAAACCACTATTACCACCTAAAAATGCTTTATTCCTTTCTAAATGAGAATTATAAAGATTTTTAATTCCCACAGTAATATCATATTTTTTATCAACATTAGCAATTAAATCATAAACTTCTAACTTATTTTTACTGTCAGTTTTTCTTAAACCACGACCTAATTGTTGTAAATAAATAGTTTTTGAACTTGTTGGTCGTAACATTATAATTGTATCAATTTGCGGAACATCAATGCCTTCATTAAACATATTAACAACACATAAATAATTAATTTTACCCTTTTTAAAATTATTAATAATTGTTGTTCGCTCTTGAGATACTTCATTAGTTAAATAAGCAGCCTGTAACCCTTCCTTTTGAAGAAAATTAGCAACAATTTTAGCATGCGTTGTTGTGATACAAAATACTAAACAAAATGGTTGAGCATAAATACCAATATAATTATTTATCACACTAAATAATAATTTATTGCGTTCACTAGTATTCAACTTCTTAAACAATTCAACATCATTATTTAAATCAATACCTTCAAGATTACTACTAATATCATCAATACAATAATAGTCAAATGGCGATAATAAGCGTTGATTAATAGCATCTCATAATCGTAATTCATATGCAAATTCATTATCAAAATACGGCGTAATTAACTTATTATCTTCCCTTTCGGGAGTTGCTGTTAAACCAATAACTTGTTTTGATTGAAAATAATTAAAAATCGTTACAAATGATTTAGCAGCAATATGATGGGCTTCATCAAAAATAATAACATCAAACTGATCCGGTAAAAACTTTTTTAAATTACGATAAACTGATTGCACAGTAGCAAATAAATAATTAGTATTATCTAATGTTTGATTTTCATAAAAAACACAACCAAACTTATTATCTTGTAAAACATTACGAAAAGTTAATATTGCTTGATCAATAATTTCTCGTTGATGAGCTAAAAATAATAATCGGGGGCGAAAATTATTATTTTCTTTAATTTGATTTAAATAATCAAAAGCACTAATAATAGTTTTCCCAGTTCCCGTAGCCATAATAATTAAATGCTTAGTTTTATTAATCTTGCGACGATATTGTAAACGATTAACAATTTTTTGCTGAAAATCATACATTGAATATTTTCTTGTTATCGTTCCCTCACTTTGTGCTTTAATATGTAAACGATTATTATCAATTCTTGTTAGTAATATCTCACGCTCATTAGCATTATTAAAATTAACAAGATTATCATTTCAAATTTTTTCATATTCACGAAAGAGATGATAATATAAATTAGGATTACTAAACTCACTAATTTTAATATTTCATTCTCTTCCACGCATCATTCCCTTATAAGTTAAATTAGAAGAGCCGACAATTGCTGTTGAAAAACCTGATTTTCTTTTAAAAATCGCTGCTTTAATATGAATTCTTTCGCTACGCTTTTCAGTATTATCTTCTACCCTAATTAAAATATTATTATAACTATTAACTAAGTTTTCTAATTCATATAAATTAACAAATAAAGCAATATCATCAAAAGTTGTCGTAATAAAATTAATCTTAATATTATGTTGTTGAGCATACAAAAAAGAATTTCTAATTTTATTAATCATTCCCTTAGAAATAAAAGGATAAATAAAATAAACACTATCAGCAGTTTTAATTTCTTTATTAATTTCATTAATTAATTCTTGTTCATTTTCATTAGTAAATAAGTGATTATCAATTAATCGAATGTCTTGATGATAACTAACTTTTTCTTGCAAATCATTACCTATTTGTAATAAAACATTATTAGATAATTGTGATTGTTCACTATAAATACCAATAATTTGATTTAAAAATTTTAACTTATCATCAACTGTTTTATGTTCTTGCAATTTAATACTTAAAATATTATTAAATTGCTTCAATAAATATTTATCAATGTCTTTAATAGCATTTTTTTCATCATTAAGATTTTTAACAATATAATCTTCATTAATTGTTTCACCTAATTTTAATAATAAATCATAATAACCTTTTTCTTTCATTTATAAATCACTCTTTATTTCCTTGTTGTAATAAGATTATATACCGCCTTAATTAAAAATTTGTTATTTTATTTGTAAATGCCAAATTGTAAAGTTAAGTGCAACTAAATTATTTTTCTAACCAAATATTCGATTGGCGAAAGATAATTTAGTATTTTTCTTGGTCTTTGGTTTAAAGACAATATAAATTTATGAACTGCATTTTTAGTAGTGTTTGAAAAATTAAATTTTTTAGGAAATTTTTCTCTAATTAAACCATTAGTATTTTCATTAGTACCTCTTTGTCAAGGTGAATATGCATCAGCAAAATAAATTTTCACAT
This sequence comes from Spiroplasma endosymbiont of Tipula paludosa, assembly GCF_964264785.1. NCBI lineage: Bacteria > Bacillati > Mycoplasmatota > Mollicutes > Entomoplasmatales > Spiroplasmataceae > Spiroplasma > Spiroplasma endosymbiont of Tipula paludosa. The sequence goes on along the minus strand of NZ_OZ183484.1, from coordinate 385,577 downwards.
TTAAATTTTTTTCAAGTTGTTGTCAATTAGCAAATTCTTTACCCCTATCAAATGTTATAGTCTTAACAAGATTATTTGGAAGAATTGATAAATAATGACTAATATTTTTGTTAATAACTTTAGTAGTTCTATTTTCAACTAATATTGCTAAAGTAAATCTTGATGTTCTTTCAACTAAAGTTATTAAACATGATTTACTTTTACCTCGTGATGATACTACAGTATCACCTTCTCAATGGCCAAGAGTTATGCGATTATTAACATTTCGTTCTTTAATGGATTTACCATTAAATTTACCCCGATTTTCTTGAGATTTTCGTTTCTTACCTTTTCTTCTTAAATTTTTACTAGTAACCTTTTCAAGTAATCCAGAATAAATTCAATTGTAAATTGTTTTAAAACTAATAATTCATTCTTGATGAAAATTTTTAATTCTGCCATAAATTTGTTCAGGCGATCAACCTAATAATAATTTTTGTTGTACATATTTTACTAATTCTCTATTTTTAAATTTATGAAAATAAACATGTAATTGTTTTCTATTTTCTGCTTTATTTTGTGCAATTAATGAAAAATAATGATTATTATCTTTATTTCTATTAACTTCTCGATTAATAGTACTAATACTTCGATTAAGATTTTTAGCTATTTCACTAATTTTTACTTTAAATTTCAATTGATTCTCAATATAAATTCTTTCATCTATGCCAAGATGTTTGTATCCCATATAAAAACTCCTTAAATTTACTTTTTCTAAAATAAACTTAGCATCATGAAATTTTTATATGAAATCTTTTGCAATTTTATTTACTTGCACTTACAAGTATAATTCAGCAAATAAAATAAATAACATTAACAAAACAAAATACGATGTGTTTAATGAAATTTATTAACCACATCGTATAAAAATTTTATTTTAATAATTAATTTTGAGTAATAACTTCAAACATAATAACTACACCCCTTTCTTGACAAAACAAAGTTTACACAAGTTAAATTTCTTTGTATTTGCTGAATTATACTTGTAAGTGCAAGTAAATAAAATTGCAAAAGATTTCATATAAAAATTTCATGATGCTAAGTTTATTTTAGAAAAAGTAAATTTAAGGAGTTTTTATATGGGATACAAACATCTTGGCATAGATGAAAGAATTTATATTGAGAATCAATTGAAATTTAAAGTAAAAATTAGTGAAATAGCTAAAAATCTTAATCGAAGTATTAGTACTATTAATCGAGAAGTTAATAGAAATAAAGATAATAATCATTATTTTTCATTAATTGCACAAAATAAAGCAGAAAATAGAAAACAATTACATGTTTATTTTCATAAATTTAAAAATAGAGAATTAGTAAAATATGTACAACAAAAATTATTATTAGGTTGATCGCCTGAACAAATTTATGGCAGAATTAAAAATTTTCATCAAGAATGAATTATTAGTTTTAAAACAATTTACAATTGAATTTATTCTGGATTACTTGAAAAGGTTACTAGTAAAAATTTAAGAAGAAAAGGTAAGAAACGAAAATCTCAAGAAAATCGGGGTAAATTTAATGGTAAATCCATTAAAGAACGAAATGTTAATAATCGCATAACTCTTGGCCATTGAGAAGGTGATACTGTAGTATCATCACGAGGTAAAAGTAAATCATGTTTAATAACTTTAGTTGAAAGAACATCAAGATTTACTTTAGCAATATTAGTTGAAAATAGAACTACTAAAGTTATTAACAAAAATATTAGTCATTATTTATCAATTCTTCCAAATAATCTTGTTAAGACTATAACATTTGATAGGGGTAAAGAATTTGCTAATTGACAACAACTTGAAAAAAATTTAAATGTGAAAATTTATTTTGCTGATGCATATTCACCTTGACAAAGAGGTACTAATGAAAATACTAATGGTTTAATTAGAGAAAAATTTCCTAAAAAATTTAATTTTTCAAACACTACTAAAAATGCAGTTCATAAATTTATATTGTCTTTAAACCAAAGACCAAGAAAAATACTAAATTATCTTTCGCCAATCGAATATTTGGTTAGAAAAATAATTTAGTTGCACTTAACTTTACAATTTGGCATTTTCAAAAGAAATCTGATAACTTTCCGAATTAATAAACATTCGTTTTCCTAATGTTTCTATTCCTTTAGCATTAGCAAAATATCTTAAAATCTCATTTACTTGAATAGAACTAACTAAACTATTTAAAGGACCATAACTTGGTGATTTAAAATTTGAATTTCAAAATTTAAGAGTTGGTTTTTTATCTTGGGGAACAATACAGTTTCAACATTTAGTTACTTCGGGAACTATTAACGGTCCAACAATCCCATACTTATTAACATACCCCGCAATACTATAAGGAATTTTATATTTAGTTGCGATTTCATTTATTAAATAATAAACTAAAAAACTAGAATCAGCAGAAACAATAATAAAATTACTATCATTTATTTTCAAAGCAATTTCTTCATAATTATCTTTAGAAATTTTAAAATCAAGATGCTCAATTTCACAATTATGATTTCGTTTTAGTAACTGTTTTTTAAGCACTTTACCTTTTTTTTGACCAACTTCTTTTTCTGAAAATATATATTGTCTAGTTAAATTTAATAATTCAACAATGTCATCATCTACCAAATATATTTTTTTAATACCCGCAACTGTTAATAAAAGAGCAATGTTAGTACCAATACCACCCGCACCAACTAAGGTTATTGTTTTTGAATTTAAAAAATTAAAATTATTATTACCAATCATTTCAAAATATAAATTATGGCGCGAATAGCGGTCTTGCATATCAAGGGCGCATAAAGTTTTGTTAGGTGGGTAAAGATTTGAATAATTTTGAAAGAAAAGCAACTAAAAATTTATTACCTTTTTACTTGAAAAATAATTAATAAAACAAAATATTTAATATTAACAAACATATTCTTAATAAAAGGTTATAAAAACTAAGTAAAATGCTTATAAAAACAACATTAAAATAATTTTTTACAACAAAAATCATACATAAGAAATATATACTTAATTTGCATATTGAACTAATTTATAGTAAATGACTATTTTTTCTTTTTTAAAAAATACCTAAGAAAACTAAACGCGACCGCATATCAATTAATTCATCCGATAAAATAATTTTATTTCGTAATAAAAATGAAATAAAATTATTAATATGACGATGCGATTTTTTATTATTTGCAATTAAAAAATCTTTTAACTCTATTAACTTAAATTGTTTATTTTGAAAATTATTAAAAAATTTTAAAAATTCTTGCTTTCGTCAACTAAATCGTAAATTTTTTAAAAATTTAACATCCGTGCCAATAATTTGAATGCGCTTTTTTTTATAGTTAGTAACTAAATTAATATGATAAGGAATTTTATAATCTAAATTTGCATCAAAAGCGACTTTTTGTCTTGAATTGCTATTTTGCAAAATAAAAAATACTATAAATAAACTAATAGCACCAATAAAAATCACAGTTGCAAAAGCTGAAAAAGGATTATTTAAAATTCTATTAAATAATGTTAAGACCAACATTGCAACCATTGAAACAATACGACTAAAAAAACTAATTGTTGAAGTAATCGTTGACCTTTGTTTTGATGAAATCGCATTTTGAATTTTATTATTATAGAATAACATAATAAATGTATTCGCCAATGTTACAATAAAAAATACTATTGCCATCACAATAACATTATTTAAAAAGAAAAATAATCCTCCAATCAAATAGATTAACATAAAAATAGGAAGCAATTTTTCTTTAATGTTTACAAATTTAAAAATATAAGAAAAAAGTGCTGTTGAAAATAATATTAACGAATGCTGAATTATACTTGTAAGTGCAAGTAAATAAAATTGCAAAAGATTTCATATAAAAATTTCATGATGCTAAGTTTATTTTAGAAAAAGTAAATTTAAGGAGTTTTTATATGGGATACAAACATCTTGGCATAGATGAAAGAATTTATATTGAGAATCAATTGAAATTTAAAGTAAAAATTAGTGAAATAGCTAAAAATCTTAATCGAAGTATTAGTACTATTAATCGAGAAGTTAATAGAAATAAAGATAATAATCATTATTTTTCATTAATTGCACAAAATAAAGCAGAAAATAGAAAACAATTACATGTTTATTTTCATAAATTTAAAAATAGAGAATTAGTAAAATATGTACAACAAAAATTATTATTAGGTTGATCGCCTGAACAAATTTATGGCAGAATTAAAAATTTTCATCAAGAATGAATTATTAGTTTTAAAACAATTTACAATTGAATTTATTCTGGATTACTTGAAAAGGTTACTAGTAAAAATTTAAGAAGAAAAGGTAAGAAACGAAAATCTCAAGAAAATCGGGGTAAATTTAATGGTAAATCCATTAAAGAACGAAATGTTAATAATCGCATAACTCTTGGCCATTGAGAAGGTGATACTGTAGTATCATCACGAGGTAAAAGTAAATCATGTTTAATAACTTTAGTTGAAAGAACATCAAGATTTACTTTAGCAATATTAGTTGAAAATAGAACTACTAAAGTTATTAACAAAAATATTAGTCATTATTTATCAATTCTTCCAAATAATCTTGTTAAGACTATAACATTTGATAGGGGTAAAGAATTTGCTAATTGACAACAACTTGAAAAAAATTTAAATGTGAAAATTTATTTTGCTGATGCATATTCACCTTGACAAAGAGGTACTAATGAAAATACTAATGGTTTAATTAGAGAAAAATTTCCTAAAAAATTTAATTTTTCAAACACTACTAAAAATGCAGTTCATAAATTTATATTGTCTTTAAACCAAAGACCAAGAAAAATACTAAATTATCTTTCGCCAATCGAATATTTGGTTAGAAAAATAATTTAGTTGCACTTAACTTTACAATTTGGCAAAAATATTATTCAATAGTTAATAATAATTGTATTATATTTTTAATAAAAAAAGTGAATTAATAAATTAAAAAATCTGGCACCGTCTTATTTTCCCCGTGAAGGTATCGTCAGCGCTGGCATGCTTAACTTCTGTGTTCGGAATGGGAACAGGTGTGGCCACGCCGCTATAGGCACCAGATAGAGAGATTGCTCTCTCAAAACTAGACATAAACATTATTTTAGACTTTCAACAATAGGAATTACTTTTAAAATAAAGTAAGTCCTCGACCTATTAGTATTGGTCAGCTAAATATGTCACCATACTTACACACCCAACCTATCAACCTCATAATCTTTAAGGGGTCTTATTCCATTTCTGGATGGGAAGTCTCATCTTGAAGTTTGCTTCGTGCTTAGATGCTTTCAGCACTTATCAATTCCCTACATAGCTACCCAGCTGTGCCATTGGCATGACAACTGGAGCACCAGAGGTAGGTCCATTCCGGTCCTCTCGTACTAAGAACAGATCTCCTCAAACTTCCTACGCCCACAACAGATAGGGACCAAACTGTCTCACGACGTTCTAAACCCAGCTCACGTACCACTTTATTGGGCGAACAGCCCGACCCTTGGAACCAACTTCAGCTCCAGGATGTGATGAGCCGACATCGAGGTGCCAAACCTCCCCGTCGATGTGAACTCTTGGGGGAGATAAGCCTGTTATCCCCGAGGTAACTTTTATCCGTTGAGCGACGGCCTTTCCACTCAGGACCGCCGGATCACTAAACCCAACTTTCGTTCCTGTTCGACTTGTAAGTCTCACAGTCAAGCACCCTTCTACTTTTGCGCTCTGCGTATGATTTCCATACATACTGAGGGTACCTTTGGGCGCCTCCGTTACTCTTTAGGAGGCGACCGCCCCAGTCAAACTACCCACCTGACACTGTTCCTATTCAGGATAACTGAATAAGGTTAGATTTTCAAAATAATAAGGGTGGTATCCCAAGGTTAACTCCATAGATACTAGCGTATCTACTTCAAAGTCTCCCACCTATCCTGTACATATTAGATCAAAAATCAATATCAAGTTATAGTAAAGCTCTACGGGGTCTTTCCGTCTAGTTGCGGGTAACCTGCATCTTCACAGGTACTAAAATTTCACCGAGTCTATAGCCGAGACAGCGCCGGGATCGTTACGCCTTTCGTGCGGGTCAGAACTTACCTGACAAGGAATTTCGCTACCTTAGGACCGTTATAGTTACGGCCGCCGTTCACTGGGGCTTCAATTCTGAGCTTCATAATAAATTATTAACCCATCCTCTTAACCTTCCAGCACTGGGCAGGCGTCACCCCCTATACATCGTCTTACGACTTAGCAGAGAGCTGTGTTTTTGCTAAACAGTCGCCCCGGCCTCTTCACTGCGGCTCACATAATTACTTATATGAGCATCCCTTCTTGCTAACTTACGGGATGATTTTGCAGAGTTCCTTAGCTATAGTTATCTCGCTTGCCTTAGGATTTTCTCCTTGACCACGTGTGTTCGTTCTCGGTACGAGCACCATGATAGTTAATAGTAGAAGTTTTTCTTGGAAGCGTGGCGTCAGACTCTTCGCTACTTGCCGAAGCTTTCACTCCCCATAACGCTTCAAGGTTATGCCATAAAATTTACTAAATGACCCTCTTTGCGCTTAGCCCGGAATCCATTAACCGGGATATCCTAGCCTTCTCCGTCACTCCATTCCATACCATGGTGGTACAGGAATATCAACCTGTTGTCCATCGACTACGCCTTTCGGCCTCGCCTTAGGTCCCGACTAACCCTGGGTGGACGAACCTTGCCCAGGAAACCTTAGTCAAACGGCATGAAAGATTCTCACTTTCAATCGTTACTCATGCCGGCATTCTCACTTCTAAACAGTCCAGTAGTCCTTACGATCTACCTTCGTCCCGTTTAGAACGCTCCCCTACCACTTTAAAATAATTTAAAATCCATAGTTTCGGTACAATGCTTAGCCCCGGTACATCTTCGGCGCAAAATAACTCGACTTGTGAGCTGTTACGCACTCTTTAAAGGATGGCTGCTTCTAAGCCAACCTACAAGCTGTTTAAGTCATTCCACATCCTTTTACACTTAGCATTGATTTTGGGACCTTAACTGATGATCTGGGCTGTTTCCCTCTCGTCCATGGACCTTATCACCCACAGACTGACTGCCAAACATACAACAACGGCATTCAGAGTTTGATTGCATTCAGTACCCCGAGATGGGGCCATCATACATTCAGTGCTTTACCTCCGTTGCGCTAATTTTGACGCTAGTCCTAAAACTATTTCGGGGAGAACCAGCTATCTCCAGGCTCGATTGGAATTTCACCACTAGCCACAAGTCATCCACGGTCTTTTCACGAACGTTGGTTCGGTCCTCCATTAAGTATTACCTTAACTTCAACCTGCTCATGGCTAGATCGCCTGGTTTCGGGTCTACGACTACATACTAAACGCCCTATTAAGGCTCGCTTTCACTACGGCTCCATGTTTTCCACTTAACCTTGCATATAATCGTAACTCGCCGGCTCATTCTACAAAAGGCACGCCGTCACTCATTAACGAGCTCCGACTTCTTGTAAGCATATAGTTTCAGATACTATTTCACTCCCCTCTCGGGGTACTTTTCACCTTTCCCTCACGGTACTGGTTCACTATCGGTGATTAGGTAGTATTTAGGATTACGCAGTGGTCTGCGCGTCTTCCGACAAGATTTCTCGTGTCTCGCCGTACTCTGGATCCCATCAAGAGACTTTTCAATTTCGTATACGAGGCTTTCACTCTCTATGGCATCGCATCCCAGCGATTTCTACTATCAAAAAATTTTCTAAAACTCTATATAGATGGTCCAAACCCCACTCCGAAGAGTGGTTTGTCCTGTTCCCTGTTCGCTCGCCGCTACTAAGGGAATCGCATTCGCTTTCTTTTCCTCTAGGTACTAAGATGTTTCATTTCCCTAGGTATCCCATCAATATGACTATGTATTCATCATATGACACTATTCGATTAAGAATAGTAGGTTGCCCCATTCAGAAATCCCTGGCTCAAAGCTTACTTCCAGCTCCCCAAGGCTTATCGCAGGTAGTCACGTCTTTCATCGGCTCCTAATCCCACGGCATCCACTATATGCTCTTATTAACTTACTAATTTTTCTTTGTCAAAAGAAAAACCTATTGCAATTATAAAAATAAATGTTTATATCCAGTTTTCAAAGAACAATGCTCATAGAAATTACAGTGTAATTTCTCATATTGCGTTTGAGAGATAAATAATCTCTCAAAACTAAACAGAACATCCTCAACCAAAGTTATTTGTTAAAATCTAATGTAATTAGTTTATAAATATAAACTCCATAGAAAGGAGGTGATCCATCCGCACCTTCCGGTACGGATACCTTGTTACGACTTCACCCCAATCGTCAATCCTACCTTGGGTCGCTCTCTCAGTAAACTGTTAAGATACGAACTTCTGGCATTACCAACTCTCGTGGTGTGACGGGCGGTGTGTACAAGACCCGAGAACGTATTCACCGCGGCATTGCTGATCCGCGATTACTAGCGATTTCAACTTCATGGAGTCGAGTTGCAGACTTCAATCCGAACTGAGATCGGCTTTTTGAGATTAGCTTGCCCTTGCGAGTTTGCGACTCTTTGTACCGACCATTGTATCACGTGTGTAGCCCCAGACATAAGGGGCATGATGATTTGACGTCATCCCCACCTTCCTCTAGCTTGCACTAGCAGTCTCATTAGAGTCCTCAACTAAATGTTAGCAACTAATGATAAGGGTTGCGCTCGTTGCGGGACTTAACCCAACATCTCACGACACGAGCTGACGACAACCATGCACCACCTGTCTCAGTGTTAACCTCCACTATATTTCTATAGCATTGCACTGGATGTCAAGTCTGGGTAAGGTTCTTCGCGTTGCTTCGAATTAAACCACATGATCCACCGCTTGTGCGGGTCCCCGTCAATTCCTTTGAGTTTCACTCTTGCGAGCATACTACTCAGGCGGAGTACTTAATGCGTTAGCTGCAGCACCGACATTAAAGCCGACACTTAGTACTCATCGTTTACGGCAGGAACTACTAGGGTATCTAATCCTATTTGATACTCCTGCTTTCGTGCCTCAGCGTCAGTTACAGGCCAGTTAGTCGCCTTCGCCACTGGTGTTCCTCCATATATCTACGCATTTCACCGCTACACATGGAATTCCACTAACCTCTCCTGTACTCTAGTTATACAGTTTCCAAGGCGAATCGAAGTTGAGCTTCGATCTTTAACCTTAGACTTATATTACCGCCTACGCACCCTTTACGCCCAATAAATCCGGATAACGCTTGCCACCTATGTATTACCGCGGCTGCTGGCACATAGTTTGCCGTGGCTTTCTGGTAAGGTACCGTCAAATAAGAATCATTTCCTATTCTTACTATTCTTTCCTTACAACAGACCTTTACAACCCGAAGGCCTTCATCAGTCACGCGGCATTGCTCCATCAGGCTTTCGCCCATTGTGAAAAATTCCCTACTGCTGCCTCCCGTAGGAGTCTGGGCCGTGTCTCAGTCCCAGTGTGGCCGTTCACCCTCTCAGGTCGGCTATGCATCATCGTCTTGGTAAGCCATTACCTTACCAACTAACTAATGCAACGCATCCTTATCTTTTTGTAGTGCAAATGCACCTTTAATTATCATTAGATGCCTAACGATAACCTATGCGGTATTAGCCGTCGTTTCCAACGGTTATTCCCCTCAAAAAGGCAAATTAGATACGTGTTACTCACCCGTTCGCCACTAGAGTGCAAGCACTCTCGTTCGACTTGCATGTATTAGGCATGCCGCCAGCGTTAATCCTGAGCCAGGATCAAACTCTCATTAAAAAGTGAAAATAAAAAAACATTTTATAGTAATGTTTTCAATTTTTATTGTTTATTTCATAACTCATCAGATTGACAGATTGTTCTGTTTAGTTTTCAAAGATCATTCTGTAATAGTAAGAAGTTTAACGACTTAATTACTAGCACATTTAAGATAATACTGAATTTGGAAATAAATGTCAACATAAATTTAAACTTTTTTTAAAATAATTCTAATTATCTTTTAAACCAATATTTAATCAATTAAATTCAATATATATCCTCGGAGTATTTCAAAACCGTAAATATATATTACCACAAATTTTAACTATTTAGCGATATAAATTAAATATTTGCTGAATTATACTTGTAAGTGCAAGTAAATAAAATTGCAAAAGATTTCATATAAAAATTTCATGATGCTAAGTTTATTTTAGAAAAAGTAAATTTAAGGAGTTTTTATATGGGATACAAACATCTTGGCATAGATGAAAGAATTTATATTGAGAATCAATTGAAATTTAAAGTAAAAATTAGTGAAATAGCTAAAAATCTTAATCGAAGTATTAGTACTATTAATCGAGAAGTTAATAGAAATAAAGATAATAATCATTATTTTTCATTAATTGCACAAAATAAAGCAGAAAATAGAAAACAATTACATGTTTATTTTCATAAATTTAAAAATAGAGAATTAGTAAAATATGTACAACAAAAATTATTATTAGGTTGATCGCCTGAACAAATTTATGGCAGAATTAAAAATTTTCATCAAGAATGAATTATTAGTTTTAAAACAATTTACAATTGAATTTATTCTGGATTACTTGAAAAGGTTACTAGTAAAAATTTAAGAAGAAAAGGTAAGAAACGAAAATCTCAAGAAAATCGGGGTAAATTTAATGGTAAATCCATTAAAGAACGAAATGTTAATAATCGCATAACTCTTGGCCATTGAGAAGGTGATACTGTAGTATCATCACGAGGTAAAAGTAAATCATGTTTAATAACTTTAGTTGAAAGAACATCAAGATTTACTTTAGCAATATTAGTTGAAAATAGAACTACTAAAGTTATTAACAAAAATATTAGTCATTATTTATCAATTCTTCCAAATAATCTTGTTAAGACTATAACATTTGATAGGGGTAAAGAATTTGCTAATTGACAACAACTTGAAAAAAATTTAAATGTGAAAATTTATTTTGCTGATGCATATTCACCTTGACAAAGAGGTACTAATGAAAATACTAATGGTTTAATTAGAGAAAAATTTCCTAAAAAATTTAATTTTTCAAACACTACTAAAAATGCAGTTCATAAATTTATATTGTCTTTAAACCAAAGACCAAGAAAAATACTAAATTATCTTTCGCCAATCGAATATTTGGTTAGAAAAATAATTTAGTTGCACTTAACTTTACAATTTGGCATTTTTAAAAAACTAAACTACATATTTTAGGTATCATTTTAATAAAAGAAAAGCAACAACAAAAATTTTTGTTTAGCATCTTACAGAAAAAGTAAAACCTTAATAGGTTTTATTTAACTCTTAACTAATGCATTTTTTCACTTTTAACTATTCAAAAAAGTTCAAAGATATTTGATCAAATTTATCTAAACCTGATAAAATACCCATCTCCTCAAATTCCTTTAAATGAGTTTTAGTAATACTAGTTCTTTTTTGCAAATCTTCCAAAGAAGCAATCGCTCTTTCAGTTCTAGCTTCAACAATTGAATTAGCAACAGTACTACCCAAACCATCTAATGCTGATAATGGCGGAACAATCTTTTTAAAACCAGCAAACTCTTGAACAACAAAATTTGTTGCTAAAGAATATTCTAAATTAATACCAATAAATTCAATTTTGCGAGCATACATTTCTAATGCTACTTCCAACACTGGTACTAAATCCTTCTCCTTTTGAGTTAACTTATTAACAGCATTATAACCATTATCCATTCGTGATAAGATATCGGTTAATTTTGTTAAAACAGCGTTCCTTCCCTTAGCAATCGTTTTAATATCAAAAACATCACATCGTGTTGAAAAATAAGTCGCATAATATTCGTGCGGATAATTAATTTTATATCAAGCAATTCGCAAAGCCATTAGAACATAAGCTGTCGCGTGTGCCTTAGGGAACATATACTTAATTTTTTGACACGATGCAATATATCATTGGGGAACATTATGACTAATCATAATTTTTTGTTGCTCATCAGTGACACCTTTTCCTTTACGAACGGTTTCCATAATGTTAAAAGCAATATCTGACGGAATTTCACGATGAATTAAATAAGTCATAATATCATCACGACAACCAATAACATCTTTTAATTTTAAATCTTGATGGGTAATTAATGTTTGGGCATTATTTACTCACACATCAGTACCATGCGATAATCCAGAAATTTGCACTAAATCAGCAAAACTCGTCGGATTTGTTTCTTCTAACATTTTACGAACAAATTGAGTGCCAAACTCAGGTAAGCCCACCGCTCCAGTTTTTTCATTATTAATATCACTACTAGTAATCTTCATAATTTCTGGGGAACTAAATAATGAAAGCACTTCGGCATCATTACACAAAATATTTTGCGGATCATATCCAGTAAGGTCGTGTAACATTTTTAAAGCTGTGGGATCAACATGTCCCAAAATATCTAACTTTAACAAGTTATCATGAATAGCATGAAAATCAAAATGCGTTGTTTTTCACTGCGAAGTAATATCATCAGCTGGGAAATTTACTGGCGTAAAATCATTAACATCATAGTTCTTAGGAACAACAATAATTCCCCCCGGATGTTGTCCGGTTGTTCGTTTAACACCCTCACAACCTTGTGCTAATCATTCCAAATACGCCTTTTTAACAAAATGATTACCTTTCACATCTTCCAAATAACCACGAGCATAACCAAATGCTGTTTTCTGTGCCACGGTAGAAATTGTTCCCGCCCGAAACACATTATCCGCACCAAACATCTCTTTAGTAAAATTATGAGCAATCATTTGATACTCACCAGAAAAATTCAAATCAATATCTGGTACTTTATCACCATCAAAACCTAAAAAGGTTTCAAACGGAATATCATGACCATCACCAGTTAAAAGATGCCGACATTGCGGACAATTTTTTGGTGGTAGATCATAACCACTACGAATATTTTCATCACTAACAAATTCACTATATTGACATTGCGAACACACATAATGTGGCACTAATGGATTTACTTCGGTAATCTTCGCCATTGTCGCAACTAATGATGACCCTACAGAACCACGAGAACCAACCAAATAACCATCATTTAATGACCTTGTAACTAACAAATGAGCAATTCAATAAACAACCCCAAAACCATGCTTTAAAATCGCGTCTAACTCCCGCGTTAACCTTTCTTCTACCATTATTGGCAATACTGCACCATAAATTTTTTTCGCGTTATCATAACATAATCTTTTCAAATTGCTATCAACATCACCATTATCAATTACTGGGGTATACAAATCATCTTTAATCGGTCGCAACCACGAAATTTGCTCATTTAAATAATTAGGACTAATAACAACCAACTCTTTAATTAAAACTTCATCTTCTAAAAAACTAAACTCATTTAACATCTCAGCAGTCGTTCTTAAATGTTGCTCAGGATTATTTTTAACACGACCTTTACGGTCAAATAAAGGATGCATTCTTCCTCCTAAACCCTTAGTATTAATATATACATCACGAAAAATCTTATCTTGCGGATTTAAATAATGAACATCAGAAGAAGCAATAACCACTTTATTAAGTTTCTTTGCAGTATGAACAATATTTTTTACAATCCGCATTAAATGTTCAACTGTCATCTCACCACTTTCAACTAAATGATTGTAAACACTTAGCGGTTGTACTTCAATATAATCATAAAATTGCATTATTGCTTCCAATTCTTGTTGACTCCGATTACGAGCAAACTCAAAAACCTGACCATTAACACAACCAGAACCAATAAAAACATTAGCACGCATTTCTTGCAATGCCGCAATCGTAATTTTAGGACTACTATAAAAGTACTTAGTATGCGATAACGAAACTAACGAAAATAAATCTTTCAATCCTTGCTCATTTTTAGCAATTACTGTCGTATGATTACCAAATAACTTGGCAAAAATTGGTTCATAATTAATTTTTTCAATATCTAATAATGTTTTTACTTGATAATTATCTTCTAAATCCGTTAACATCACAGCAAACACATCAGCTAATATTTCAGCATCATAATCAGCACGATGAGCAATTTCTTCATTATACTTAATATTATATTTTCTAGCAACCGTTCCTAAACGATGATAGCGTAACTGTTGCTGTAATAACCGTGATAATTGCAAGGTATCAATAATCGGATTAGTAAGTTTTCCATAACCCATTTGATTTCACAGTTCTTGAATAAAACCAACATCAAACGATGCATTATGAGCCACAAGGACAGCATCTTGTAAAACTTCTTTAATCTCAGCAGCCACAATTTCAATTGGGGGCTTATCTTGTAACATTTCGTTACTAATCCCAGTTAATGATTCACTAAAAGCACTAACATTACTTTTGGGTTTAATTAAAAAATCATATTTTTTATTGCTTAATCCTCGACCCTCAATAACTACCGCTCCAAATTCAATAATTTCATCATAACGACTAGATAATCCTGTTGTTTCAATATCAAAAATAACAAACTTACAAGCATTAATCGCATCACTAGTAGCATTAGTAATTGCTTTAACACTACTATCAATCATTTGCATTTCCACACCATAAATAACCTTAACAGTAGGATATTTCTTTTGGGCGATTTGCGCATCAGGAAATGATTGAACATTTAAATGATCAGTAATCGCAATTGCTGAATGTTTTCAAAGACTTGCTTGTTTAATATATTCACCAATACTTGTAACCCCATCCATCGCACTCATTTTTGTATGTAAATGAAATTCAATCCGCTTTTCTACCATATCATCAGTTCGTAAATGCGGATCAGCAATCTTTTGAATTTTATTTACTCACAAAACTTGTTCACGAGAAAAATTATCAAACCGCACATCACCTTTAACAACAACTCAATCCTTTTCTTGTAGTTCTTCCAAAAGCTTGTCTTTCATATCATCACTTGTAAAATATCGTAAAGCAATCGCATCACTAAAATCACTAATTAATATTGAATAAATTCATCGTTTAGTTTTTGTTAATTTACAATCTTTACGAAAAATTTGTCCTTGAATAGAAACCCCCCGCACATCTTCTTCCAATTCTGAAATTTTACACGATACTTGCGACAATAAATTGTCACTACTAGACAAATTGCCTTTAAACGCCCGTTTTTTTGCAGGCAAAGCCTTTACTTGTTGTTGTTCTCTTTGTTGGACTTTCATTCGTTCTTCATCTTCAATTTGTATCATTGCTGGATCAACAGAAACATCATATTGTTCAATTTTTATTTTTAAAGACAAGTTTTGAAAACCATACCGACGCATTCGCTCCTGATAATATTTTAAATGCCGATTAGTCAATGCCCCTTGTGATTCATTATGAACTTTAATAAGTAAATCATTATTTTCCAACACTAAATTATCACAAGAAATATTACTATTAATGTACTCTTTTTGTTTTGTCTTAGTTTGCTTAATATATTCTCAATAATCAACAATTTGTTCTATTACATAATTAGCATCAACACATAAAAAAGTTATTTTACTACGAAAATCAAGTTTCAATAAACATTGTTCAAGTTCTCTAATAATTTCAATTGGTAAAATTTTGTTAATTTGCAATGTAAAATACAGCGTATCATTCTTTTTCTTAAATTCTATTTTCAATAATTTTGCTTGTTGTAAAATGTCATTTTTTAAAGAAAACTTCATTATTTTTCACAATTGCTGTAAATTCTTTTCCATACTTTCACCCCTGACTTAAATTGTTGAAAAACTCTGGATTAACATAAAAAATCCAGTAAATATTAATACTAACGACAAACTATCAATCCGATCCAAAAATCCGCCATGACCTGGTAAAACCTTAGAAAAATCTTTTACATTATGATTCCGTTTAATAAATGAAAAAAGTAAATCACCAATATGACTTATTAATGATAAAAATAAAATTAACAAGAAATAAATTACATATTTATAATCATCTGTTTTCGTTGTAAAAAAGTTAACAAATGGCTGATACTTCGTAAATTCCGTTAATAACACAATATATCCTAAAATAAGCACCAAGGTTACTGAAATACCAATAATCGCCCCTTCTCATGTTTTACTAGGACTAATTTTTGGAGCAAGAGCATTTTTGCCAACTAATGTTCCGCCAATATAAGCAAATGTATCATTACTAATAGTAATTAATAAAACTACACTAACTGCTGGTCAACCAAACCCTGGTTGGAGCATAATATAATTCATTGCTTTAAAAGCAAATACTAAATAAAGTGTCATACAAAATATAAATAGCGCATCATTAGCACTAAATTTCTTAAAAACTTTCACCATTAGTAAAATAACTAATAAAAATATCATATAAATTAACAATACCATTCATGATTGTCATCATTCAATACGACTTGGACCATCGTACTTATTTCAATACGGTTCATACTTAATATTCTCTGCTATGGGAAACCATAATAATATAATTGCAAAAACAAAAATAATAGCTTTAATAATTCAATTAAAACTTTCTCCTTTACTTAAATTCATCACCTCAAAAATTGTAATCCCTAATAAAATACTATTAACTGTTAAAAATGCATATGGCATATATCAAACATTAAAACCTTTTCACTCTTGATATATCGCCCCAACAAATAAATATAAAATTGCAAAAGAAATTAAAAAGATACTAGTAATAATTCGCTTTTTCATTTAAGCACTCCTTCTATCAATATTAACTAATTATAACTGATAATTAAATTGAAAGAATAAAATCGCATCTAATTGTGAAAATATATTCAGACAATCAATGCTATAATAAAATTTAATAAGGAGGGGTTTTGACCAAATTAAAAAATATTTTTGCTTTTTAAAAAATAAAATAAGATCTTTTAAGAAAGAGGTAAAAATAATGAATACAAAAGTACTAGCTAGATATTTTAGTGCCTTATGCATTATCAACAACGGATTAAATTGATGAAAACGATTTAGTTATGATTGAATTGGACTATTTTCACAAGATAAACTAGATAATGGTGATGAAATTAAATTTCACTATGTTAGTGATATTGATAGAATTAGATACCACACTTGAACAGATTGCTGAGGAGGGCCTTATCCAGATTGTGCCATTCACTGAAAAGACCGCTGAACAGAACTGATTGAGAAAAACATATGACAAATCGCAACATAGTTTTTACAGTCACAACAGTGTGGCTAATCCTCAACATTATTTTTTGAATAACAATGATGTTTCTTTATCCTAATAGTTTAACTGGAAGTAATCGTGCCAATGCCTATGATGAAATTAAAATTATTCTTGAAAAATGTCTTATCCCAAATAATGTTACTTTTTTTCCATTTCATTATTTTATAACCTTTGTTACTTTTAGTATTATCTTTATCAGTTTACAAATTTTTTCTTATTTCAGTCAAATAAAAGCAAAAATAGCAATTGTGCTTTTTAGCATTTCATTGCTTGCCTTAATTCTCTTAACTTTAGTAGCAACAATGTCGCTTATTAGAATTGAAGATTTTGGTGGAACAATGTGATGCAGTTATCGCGAGATTGCTGTCTCCGCTCTAATTCTGATTTTCCTATTTTGTCCCGCATTATATTGAAATTTATATTACTGTAAAAAATATGCTCGTAAATAACTTTAAAAAATAAAACTCTCCTAAATAAAGGAGAGTTTTATTTCCATTAAACTGTCATTAATTCTTTTTCTTTTTCTAACGCAATAGCATCAGCCTTAGCAATATATTCATCAGTTAATTTTTGAATATCTTCTTGATAAGATTTAACATCATCTAAAGGCAATTTAGATTTTTTAATAATTTCATTAATATCTCGTCTTAAATTACGAATCCGAACTCGCATTTCTTCAGTAATCTTTTTTACTTGCCGAACAAATTCTTTGCGTTTTTCTTCAGTTAACTGCGGGACATTCATTCTAATATAATCACCTTGGTCTTGCAATGAAACTTGCAAATTAGCTTTAGTAATCGCAGCAATAACTTGCTTAATAATACTTCGATCATAAGGTTTAATAACAAGTTGTCGCCCTTCAACAACCGTAATTGCAGCAACTTGATTAACTGGCATTAAACTACCATAATAATCTACCAAAACAGAATCAAGAATTAAAGGATTAGCTCTTCCTGTACGAATCTTACTTAATTCATATCGTAAACTTTCTAAAACCTTTTCCATTTCTTCTTTTATTTGTTCAATTTCTAATTGTAATGCCTCAATTAACATTAATTATTCTCCTTACTTTTATTACTGTAATTTAATCTTATTTCTTAAAAACTTTAACTATTTATTGCTACTACTAATAATTGTAATTTTAGTATTTTCCTGTAAAGCTTTAACAATATTATCTGGTTCATTAATATCAAACACAATAATCTTTAAATTAGCTTCCATACTCATTGTAATTGCTGTTAAATCCATTACCCGTAATTGCTTTTGCGTTATATCCTCATAAGTTAAAAACTTATAATGAGTAGCAGTGTTATCTATTTTTGGGTCAGCACTATAAACACCATCAACACCATTTTTAGCCATTAATAAGACATCAGCTTTAATTTCCGCCGCTCGTAATGCTGCTGCGGTATCAGTTGTAAAATAAGGATATCCCGTTCCAGCTGCTAAAATAACAACATAACCCTTAGATAATCGTGATAGACATTTTTTAAAATAATAAGGTTCACAAATTTTATTCATTTCAATTGATGATTGAATAATTACTTTATCAAAGTTTTGATTTTTAAATTCAGCTTCTAAAGCTAAAGCATTCATTACCGTAGCTAACATCCCCATATAATCAGCATTAACCTTATCCAAACCAGCGATTTTAGCATTAACTCCTCTTCAAATGTTACCACCACCAACAACAACAGCAATTTCAATTCCTTCTTGCGATAAAGTAATAATTTGTTTAACAATATTTTTCATTCGTTGTGGATCATAAATGCTAACACCGCCTAAAGCTTCACCACTAATTTTTAATAAACATCGCTTATATTTAAATTCCATTATTCACACCTACTTCTTTTTCCCATATATATTTTATACGAGATTTTTTTAAATAAAAAGAAAAACTTTAATTAAAATTTTAAAGTTTTTCTTTTAAAATATTACTACTTTTCTTTTTTTGAACGCACCGTTTTAAGTGGCTTTTTGCTAGTCAAATTATTTGCTTCTAAATTCATTAGCTTATGAATATAATCTTGATAATTTTCCAAAATAAATTTTGTTGTTAAACTTTTTTTATTTCAACTAATTTTTCTTTTTGCTCTAGAACCTTCAATAAACCGAACTGTTAAATAATCATTTTCATTTTCATTTATTTCATAAATTTTTTCAATCCGAATCTTTCGTCCAAAAAGAAAAACAAATTGTTTTGTAAACTTAACAGCTAAATAATCAGAAACTAAAATACAATAAACAACAGTAAAAATAAGTAAAGCAAAATTTATTGTTAATAAACTAATAGCAAATTTATCATCAGAGGATAAAGTATCACTAATGGAAAAATTATATGTTTTACTAGTAATTGCTAATATTAATGTTGTTAACTGTAACGGTAAATTCATTACAATAATTGTTAATAAAATCAATGATTGTTTCTTATTTCAAAATCCTACTTTTGATGCAACTTTGTTAAACATTGTAAAACTACCAATAATTATTGCTATCAAACCAAAATAAAATGCAAATAAGAAATAAACTATTACTGATAAATACACTTAATTATGCCTCCTTTATTTTATCTTTATTTCAATGCTAATGTAACGCTAATTAATAAAAATTAATCAGTTTTAGTAATTCCTTCACCAACTTCATAACGATACATTACTAAAACTTTTGTATTATGCATTGTAAGAATTTCTTGAACTTTTTTCTTTTCATCAAACATAAAAGGTTGATCTAATAAAGAATATTCCGCTAACTGCTTATCTAAACGACCTTGCTTAATTTTTTCCAAAATTTCTGGTGGTTTATTTTCTGTTGCCATTTGACTATTAATAATATCCATTTCCTTATTAATAAAATCTTGAGGAATATCTTCACGACTAATAAAAGCAGGTTTTGAAGCCACAACATGCATCGCAAGTTTTTTAGCAATATCACTATCAACTTGACCTTGCAACTTAACTAAACTAGCAATACGATAATTACCATAATTATATCCCACTAATGTGTCTTGATCACTTTTAGTAATAATCATAAAACGACGAATACTAATCTTTTCACCTAATTTATATGTTGCTTCATTTAATAAATCATTAACAACAATATTTTCTTCATTTTTTAACAATAATCCTGCTTCTAAAGTAAGCGGTTGATGTTTCAAAAATAAAGTTAAAATATTGTCTAATAATTCAAGAAATAATTTATTTTTAGCAACAAAATCAGTTTCACAATTTAATTCTAAAATAATTGCTATATCATCAACAACTAAAACTTTTGATAATCCCTCAGTATTAATCCGCGCTTGTTTAGCTTGTGCCTTTGCAATACCATTGGTTCTTAATCATTGAATCGCTGCTTCAATATTACCATTACTTGCCTCTAATGCTTTTTTGCAATCCATAAGGCCAACACTAGTACGGTCACGCAAATTTTTAATCATTTCCATTGTTATTGGCATTATTCTTTAGTTCCTTTCGCATCGTCATTTTTTTCAATAATTTCTGCTTCCTTTTTACTTGGAGAAATAACTGCTGGCGCTGAATCAGCACTAACATTAGTTTGTAGTTTTTCTTCTTTAACAATAGTTAAATCAGTAGCTTCAATGATAGCATCTGCAACTAATGTTGAAATTAAAGCAATTGTTTTAGCGGCATCATCATTTCCAGGAATGGGATAACTAATACCATCAGGATCACTATTAGTATCACAAATAGCAATAATAGGAATATTTAACTTCAATGCTTCTTTAATTGCATTGTGTTCAACATTAGTATCAATAACAAATATTGCTTGTGGTAACGAACGCATATGGCGAATTCCACTTAAAAACTTATCTAATTTCTCTTTATCTTTTTGAATTAAAATTTGCTCTTTTTTTGGTAAAACAGATAATTCACCAGTTTTTTCCCGTCGTTCAATATTTCATAATTTTTTAACACTTTTTTGAATTGTTCTTAAATTAGTTAAAGTTCCTCCAAGTCATCGCTTATTAACATAAAAAGAATTACTTCTTACTGCTTGTTCTTTAACAATATTTTGAGCTTGTTTCTTAGTACCAACAAAAATAATTTTTCCACCAGTTTTAGTTATTGATTTAATAAACTCTAAAGCTTCTTCCAACATAATTATTGTTTTATGTAAATCAATAATATAAACTCCACTTTTTTCAGTGAAAATATACTTTTTCATCTTGGGATTTCATCTTTTAGCTTGATGACCAAAATGAGTCCCCGCTTCTAATAACTGTTCCTTAGTAACACTTGCCATATTTATTTCCTTTCGTTTTTCTTCCATATCCTTCTAACATTAATCACTTAATTAATAAGCACTAGACTAATGAATCCACATATGTGTTGCTTTTAAAATATTAGCAAATAAATTATAACACATTTACATTAAATCAATTACACCAGTTTTATTTAACGGTCGCGTTTAGTTTTCTTAGGTATTGCTTTGAAGAAGTAAAACAATCAGCTAATTATATTATTTAATTACTAAACTAACCATACCTTTCTTGTTATTGTCATTTTTATTCATTAGACTTGGTACATAACTATAACTAGCTTAATTCAAAATTATATATTCCTGAAATTAAGTTAAATCGTAATCCAAATCTTCTAATCTTATTGCGATAACGATAAACTAGTATTTTAAATCTTTTTAATTTAATCTAGCAAAAACATGTTCAATGGCAATTCTAACTTTACTTAAAAAGCTATTATATTCCTTTTTATCTGGATTTAAGGGATTATTTTTACTCTTTTTAATTGGCAATAATGTATTTTTATGAACATTTTGCAAACCTTGATAGCCTGAATCGGCAATTAATTCTAATTTTGGATTTATAAGTGTATTTGATTTTAAAAATAACTTATAATCATGAATACTGCCATAACAAAAATCTACTGAAATAATTTTATTGTTAAATAAATCAATAATTATTTGTGATTTTAATGAATGTTGCCTTTTCTTACCAGAAAATAATAATTTTAGTTTTTTTTAATTCTTTCAATTGGAATTTCTGTAGCATCAATTGCTAATAAATTATTATTAGTAACTTTATGTTCCAATAATATCTTTTTGCCAGGTATATGAAAGTGACTATTTTTTATTAGAGTATTTTCAACTCAAAAGATATTACGAATACAACTAACATGACTAATATTATATTTTTTTGCAATAATACGATATGTACTATATTCTTTTCAGTATTCTAAAGTCATAAGTAATCTTTGCTCTATTGATAATTTATTTGGTCTACCACCAATTTGTTTTTGTTTAGCTTTAGCTTCTTTTAAAATTTCTACCATTTTCATGAAAGTTTTATATTTTATGCCTATTAGACTATAAAATTCATTTTCGTCTTTGTATTTATCTAACATTTGTACTTCACCTAGTAAATAATATTATCAAAATAGTAGATAAAATTAAAGGTTATGTACCAAGTCTATTACTATTTTATCATATTATTGAATTTTTACACAATAGACTTGGTACATAACTATAACATTTTATGCCGACTAAACTATAAAATTCATTTTTATCTTTGTATTTATCTAACATT
The DNA here is from genome assembly GCF_964264785.1 of Spiroplasma endosymbiont of Tipula paludosa. Taxonomy (NCBI): domain Bacteria; kingdom Bacillati; phylum Mycoplasmatota; class Mollicutes; order Entomoplasmatales; family Spiroplasmataceae; genus Spiroplasma; species Spiroplasma endosymbiont of Tipula paludosa. The sequence continues at coordinate 362,823 of NZ_OZ183484.1, read as the reverse complement.
TGTATTTCATCTAAAAAATAATTATCAAAATAGTAGATAAAATTAAAGGTTATGTACCAAGTCTAATGAAAAATTATTAATTGGTCGCGTTTAGTTTTCTTAGGTATTTTTTAAAAAAGAAAAAATAGTCATTTACTATAAATTAGTTCAATATGCAAATTAAGTATATATTTCTTATGTATGATTTTTGTTGTAAAAAATTATTTTAATGTTGTTTTTATAAGCATTTTACTTAGTTTTTATAACCTTTTATTAAGAATATGTTTGTTAATATTAAATATTTTGTTTTATTAATTATTTTTCAAGTAAAAAGGTAATAAATTTTTAGTTGCTTTTCTTTCAAAATTATTCAAATCTTTACCCACCTAACAAAACTTTATGCGCCCTGCGCCCTTTCTTTTCGCCTTAATTTCAATTATAGACTTGGTACATAACCTTTAATTTTATCTACTATTTTGATAATTATTTTTTAGATGAAATACAAATGTTAGATAAATACAAAGATAAAAATGAATTTTATAGTTTAGTCGGCATAAAATGTTATAGTTATGTACCAAGTCTTATGTATTTACCAATAAAAATGATTTTTGGGAGATAAAAAAATGACAGTAAATTTAAAAGAATTTAATTGAGAACAAATTAAACAAACTTTCTGAGATTTATTTATTCAAATTACAACTATTCCGGCTCATATTACTGGTAGTAAAGAAATTAATTTAACTGAAGAACCACTTTGACTTTTAACAACCAACATCGCTTTTTGATTACTAACAGCGATTATAGTCTGATTTATTCTAATGCTACTTTGGAAAACCATGTCAGTATTTAGATAGAGACAAAAGTAATGTCAAGAAGCTACATTGTGATGCATTCACAAAGAAATTCAAAATTAATTAGAAAAAAATACAATCGTGTTAAAGTTAATCGTGGTTTTAACAAATTTAAGAAAAACTTTGAATATAAATGATGAATGTTTTAAAAAGAAAGGGGGTGATTATATGATTGGAACTTTCTTAACAGAAGCACCAGCAGTAACAAAGATAACAGCTAGTGACGCGATGACTAAATTATGGAATGCGATTATAACAGCGTTTACTAAAATGTGGGAAATTATTGCTGTTAATATGCCACAAGTCGGTAATTTCTTTGCTGACTACTGAATATTCATTTTTCCATTTATTTTGGCAATATTCTTTATTTGCTTTAGCCAAATTGTAAAGTTAAGTGCAACTAAATTATTTTTCTAACCAAATATTCGATTGGCGAAAGATAATTTAGTATTTTTCTTGGTCTTTGGTTTAAAGACAATATAAATTTATGAACTGCATTTTTAGTAGTATTTGAAAAATTAAATTTTTTAGGAAATTTTTCTCTAATTAAACCATTAGTATTTTCATTAGTGCCTCTTTGTCAGGGTGAATATGCATTAGCAAAATAAATTTTCACATTTAAATTTTTTTCAAGTTGTTGTCAATTAGCAAATTCTTTGCCCCTATCAAATGTTATAGTCTTAACAAGATTATTTGGAAGAATTGATAAATAATGGCTAATATTTTCGTTAATAACTTTAGTAGTTCTATTTTCAACTAATATTGCTAAAGTAAATCTTGACGTTCTTTCAACTAAAGTTATTAAACATGATTTACTTTTACCCCGTGATGATACTACAGTATCACCTTCTCAATGGCCAAGAATTACGCGATTATTAACATTAGCATTTCGTTCTTTAATGGATTTACCATTAAATTTACCCCGATTTTCTTGAGATTTTCGTTTCTTACCTTTTCTTCTTAAATTTTTATTAGTAACTTTTTCAAGTAATCCAGAATAAATTCAATTGTAAATTGTTTTAAAACTAATAATTCATTCTTGATGAAAATTTTTAATTCTGCCATAAATTTGTTCAGGCGATCAACCTAATAATAATTTTTGTTGTACATATTTTACTAATTCTCTATTTTTAAATTTATGAAAATAAACATGTAATTGTTTTCTATTTTCTGCTTTATTTTGTGCAATTAATGAAAAATAATGATTATTATCTTTATTTCTATTAACTTCTCGATTAATAGTACTAATACTTCGATTAAAATTTTTAGCTATTTCACTAATTTTTACTTTAAATTTCAATTGATTCTCAATATAAATTCTTTCATCTATGCCAAGATGTTTGTATCCCATATAAAAACTCCTTAAATTTACTTTTTCTAAAATAAACTTAGCATCATGAAATTTTTATATGAAATCTTTTGCAATTTTATTTACTTGCACTTACAAGTATAATTCAGCTTTAAAATGTTTGAAAAATTACTTGGAGCAGTACGCTAACAAAAAAATAAAGTGAGGTGCAAGATGAAATTTTGCAAATGAATAATAGAAAAAAATAACCATTTTATTGAATTAAATCGCACCTCATTTTTAATTTTATGACATTGAGGAGCAATTTGATATATTTACAACGGTTATTTTAAAAACATTGTAAGTTATTTATTTTTAGCAGGTTGTATTTTAATTTTCCTTTTTAAAATCAGTAATTTAACACAAATTAACAAAGTTATTAATTTTTTAAAAATTCACCATTAAACATCGTTATTGGTTCATTAGGAACTGGAAAAACCGCTTTTCTAGTATACGCATCAAAATTACTAAAAAAGAAGAAATATCATATCGCATCAACCTTCCCATTACTAGAAACCCAAAAATTAAGTTTAGGACATATGGGATTATTAGATTTTGATTATCCGGTATTGCCCGACAAAACCTTACTGTTGTGAGATGAAACCAATTTATTTTTAGAAGGAACTGATTGAGAAAAAAATAATACCAAAAACGAAGAAACTGGTATTCAAGAGTATTTCGCTCTGGCGCGCCATTTCGGTCATATTGTTCTCGCTAGTGGTCAAAGAGATAAACATATTTGAGTTAAAGTTCGTGATATTGCTAATAATGTGATTGTGGGAATTCGCAAAAAACCCGTTAATATTTTTCGCCCCTACTTAAAAGTCATTTATGGTACCTTTACGAGCATTGAAGAATATGAACGCTGACGAAACACCTTAATTGATGCGAAAAATAGCAAAAAAGGTCGCCGTATTAAATACCGTGATATCCCTGAACTTGATATTTATTTTTTTAAACTAAAAATTCCTCTACCCATACTTAACACTTACAATTCTTTTTACCTAGCATTTTTAAGAGATTACTTAAATTCAAAAGTAAATCCTGACTATGAAGACAAATACTATACTGACACAGCAATTGATTTAGAAGACTTAGAATACTTAAAAATGGATAAATTTAGCAAATTTTTAAGAAAAATGAAAGAAAAGGAACAATAAAAAATGGAAAATCTCGCAAAAATGGCCGACTTTCTGGCTCAAATGCTTTATAAGGTTTTTGATTTAATTTGAAGTCTTGAAGTACCAGGAACGAATATTCAATTAATATTTCCTTTATTCTTAACGCTTGCTGTAGAATTTCTTATGGCATTTATTCTTGGATTTGGTAGTCAACAAGTTAATTTAGAAAAACAACGCCAATATGCCGTTAAAAATAAGGGTCGTTTAAGCGCATGAGGAAAAGCTAAAAAACAAATAAAACCAATAAAAACAAAACAAGGTAACTAAAAATGTTTAAATTAATTATTATTTTTATCTTAATAACTGTTCTTGGCTTATTAGCTGGTAGTCATTTTGAAACTTTAACAAACTATATTAGTGAAGGGCTTGCCAATTTCCAAAAGTTTATTACTAGCAATTTAACAATTTTAGAACTGTTTAAACCAATGGCTCGGACATTTTCGCAACATCCAATCTTTACCATTCTTGGTGTCACTTGTGTACTTATTGCTTTATTTATTGTGATTAAAGGACGATAAAAATATGAAAGGAGAATTAAAATGAAAAAACTTTTAGTAAAATTATTTAAAAAAGATAATTCAAAAGAAAAAAAGCCATTAAAATTAAGAATTAAAAATTCTTTTAAAAAGCAGTGGTTAAAAATAGTATTAAGTATCATTTTCATCTTTATAAGCTTATTAATTTGTGCATTAACAGTAATCGATGCTAAATGAATATCCGGAACAAGTGATGAATTTAATAATTTTATGAATAAAGAAATGGTTGATTTCTTTGGCAAATTTAATAGTTGTATTATGCTGGCAGGAATATTTGTTTTTTGATGAGGCGGAGCAATATATTTTGCACTTAAATTTGAAAAATTAATTCGCTTGATTATTCAGAAAATTAAAGCAAAAAGAACCTTGAAAAATGAAATAAAACAAAGTCATTAATTCTTTAAAAAAATATTGATGAATAATACTTAATTAAATTATATTCATATCTTTGAGCATAGTTTTATTATTACATACAGATATTGAAAATTTGCAACAACTTATTAAAAATTTTGGAGCAATTGGCAAGTTAATGATTATAGTTACTCATTAGTATGAGTAACTATAACAGAAATAGTAAACTGCTTAATTCGTTTTATATTAAAAAAGATTAAAACTAAAAGAACAATGAAAAATAAAATATTTTAAAAAGGAGTGATAAAAATGTTTATGAAAATATTTACCGTGTTAATTATTAGTTTCAATAACATTTTTACCATTCCCCAAAATATTAATAATGACAAAATAACAACACAATCATTAATTAGAAACAAAAGACAAAGTAACGAAACATACGAATTTACTTTATCAAAAGCAAGAATTAATTGAATGTGAGACGGATTTAGACAAAATTTTAGTATAGCTTTAAGTGAATTTGATAAAAATGAAAGTGGATTAAATAAATTACCAATTGATTTTAAAAATACACTAGCTATGAAAAATAGTTATATTTATTTAGATGAAGAAGGAATAAGCACATTAAAAACTGATAATCTCGGAAGAAATGGCAACTTAAAAGTAACAAATATCAAAGGTAAAATAATTAAAACACAGAATTTTTATAATTGATTAGAATTTAATTTTCAACATAAAAAAACTACCGATATTGAATTACCGACAACAACCACTAATTTTGACGGTAACCATAAATACAGTGATGTTATTGATAACCTTGATTATTTAATGGTTCATCGTGGTGATTTTGATAAATTTAATTACTCTTATCTTTATTGAACACCGGTATTTAATTTCATTAACAGCTTAGAAAAAGGTTATTACAAGAGACTTGGTACATAACGGGCGCATAAAGTTTTGTTAGGTGGGTAAAGATTTGAATAATTTTGAAAGAAAAGCAACTAAAAATTTATTACCTTTTTACTTGAAAAATAATTAATAAAACAAAATATTTAATATTAACAAACATATTCTTAATAAAAGGTTATAAAAACTAAGTAAAATGCTTATAAAAACAACATTAGACTTGGTACATAACTATAACATTTTATGCCGACTAAACTATAAAATTCATTTTTATCTTTGTATTTATCTAACATTTGTATTTCATCTAAAAAATAATTATCAAAATAGTAGATAAAATTAAAGGTTATGTACCAAGTCTATTAAAATAATTTTTTACAACAAAAATCATACATAAGAAATATATACTTAATTTGCATATTGAAATAATTTATAGTAAATGACTATTTTTTCTTTTTTAAAAAATACCTAAGAAAACTAAACGCGACCATTAATAATTTTTCATTGTGTAAAAATTCAATAATATGATAAAATAGTAATAGACTTGGTACATAACCTTTAATTTTATCTACTATTTTGATAATTATTTTTTAGATGAAATACAAATGTTAGATAAATACAAAGATAAAAATGAATTTTATAGTTTAGTCGGCATAAAATGTTATAGTTATGTACCAAGTCTAATGAATAAAAATGACAATAACAAGAAAGGTATGGTTAGTTTAGTAATTAAATAATATAATTAGCTGATTGTTTTACTTCTTCAAAGCAATACCTAAGAAAACTAAACGCGACCATACCAACATTATTAATTCACTTGTATTTAATTTTCAAAGAACAAATTTTTAACATCTTATAAAATAAAAAGACAATCATTGCTGACTGTCTTAATACTTATTCAAATCTTTTCCTACCTAACAAAACTTTATGCGTCCTTATTTAACTTTTGCAGTAAAAAATCAATGGAAAAATTAGATTCACTAATCTTATAAATTGTAACTTCCATTTGTTCAGCATATTGCATAACATCTAAAAATGATAACGGATTATTTAAAACAAAATTTAATTCTTGACTAGCCTCTTCATATCAGTAAGGAATATTATATTTAATAAAAAAATCAATGATTTTTCAATCATTATCTGACATTAAAAAATAAGAAGAATCAACACCAAATGGTGCAATTGAACCAGAATAAAACTGTTTACCATTAAGTACTAATGTAAACTCATCAAGATAATATTTAACTTCATTTAATAAATGGGAAGACAAAAAAATTGTTTTCTTTTGCGATGCTAAAAATTTTAAATATTCCATAATTATCCGACGATTGGTAATATCCAATCCTGCTTCTGGTTCATCTAAAATAACAATATCTGGATCATGCAATAACCCTTGAATAATCATTACCCGTTTTTTCATTCCCGAAGAAAAAGCATTAACATTCTTATTACGATGTTCTCAAATTCCTAATTTAGTCATTAAGTCTTCAATCCGATTTTTTAATTTCTTACCTTTAACACCACTTAATTTTCCCATATATCGTAAAAATTGATATGCTGTTATATTCTCAGGAAAAGTAATAAACTCAGGAACATAACCAATACTATGTTTTACTTTAATATTTTTGTTATTTTTACCATTAATGGATATCGTGCCCTTAAAAGAATTAATTCCGCGAATTAATGATTTAATAAATACTGTTTTACCACTACCAGAAAGTCCAATAATTGCATGAATTTTTCCGGGGTTTACTTGCAAATTAAAAGGACCAACAATATTTTTTTTAAAACTTTTAATAAAGTTTTTAGCTTCAATTTTATATTTCATAACTTTTCTCCTTAAATCTTACTAGATAATTGTCTTGCGATTTAATATTAAGTAAGCTACTAATAAAAAGCAAGAACTTAAAGTAAGATAAAAAATAAATAAATTATTAGTATTAATAAAATTTTCTTGCCGAACAAAAATACCGTTTTCATCTTTAACTAATGGAAAATCATCATAACTCATTAAATAATTCCTCTGATTATTAAAATCAATAAAACCTTGTTGGAACTTTTCAAACGAATAAAGATTATATCGCACACTACTTGTTCATATTTGATTTATATGTTCAATAATATTAATTTTAGAAAGAATCCCATATAGTTGACTTGCTGATAAATAAAATTTAAAGAAAAAGTGATTATCATCAACTTGATTAGTAGTAATTATTTTAAAATCAATAACTTTTTTAATAATATTATATTCAAAATCTTTGAAAACATATAACAGTTGATTATTAAAAACTTTTTCATAACTTTCATAAAAATTACTATCTTTAACTTTATAATTACTATTAGCATTAGGATATCCCATATCGCTATTCATCTTATCATCATATAATTGTTTAAATATTAGAAACGGATCAAAGGTTTTTTCCATATAAGAATCATTATTAATTTTAAAATAAGTATTTGCTTTATCAAATAATATTAAAGAAGAAATTCGACTTAAATTAAAAAACATCAAATCTTTTATTGAAGCACTATCAAGATAATCTTTTACCATATTTGCTAATTCTTGATGTTCATGTTCAATCCGACTATTTTCAAGTTCTGCACTAGTTTTAAAAAAATATGGCATTTTTAATTGCAGAAAAATTTTTGTATTTTGACCTTTTTCTTTATTTTTTGTAATCAATTCATTAACTTCATTTGTTTGATATTGTCCTCTTCACTGTTCAACATTATTACCAGTAATTTCAAAATCTATGGGTTTGGTTAAACCTAATTCTTGTTCATAAAATTTCAATCATTTTTCTTTAACATTATCTTCATAACGATCAAAAATAATATTTTGTAACCCTTGGAGACTTTCTTGATTATAAAAATCATAGATTTTTTTTGTTAAATTATAATATTTAACTTCTTTTTTGTCTAATTTTTCTTTAAATAAGAAGGTTTCCTTAATTTGAGAAATTGTATATTTTTGCGTTTCATTTTTAAATTTAATTTCAAGATTATTAGCAATTGTTGTTATTAAAGAATAAGGCATTCCCCCTAATAAAAATAAACTACAAAAAATAAAACCAATTAATAATACCGTTTGCACACTAAAAAATGTTGAAATAAAAATAATACCACTGGATGCTAAATAAGAAACAAAAACTGAAAATACAAAGAGTTTTAATATTAATTCCTGAAAAGCTGATACAAAATCATTTTTATTACTAATTATGCCCATAATATGAACTAATATTAAAGTAAATCCTAGATTAATAACAATAAAAATTAAAATTAAAAATCAAATTGTTATTAATTTTAAAATAAATATTTGTAATCGTGAATATGGACGCGAAATTAACAATAAGTATGTACCATCAGTAAATTCACGACCAAAAATTTTTATTATTATTAATAAAATAAATAATAATAAAATAATATTTGTAAAAATTAAAACACCATATTGAAAATTGCTAATAACACTGTTAAGATTATCAGATTTAAAAAAAATAAAAAGCGTTAAGGTGGCAAATATAACTAAAGAAATAAATAATAAAAATCAAACTGCCATCATTTTTCTAATTTTAAAAATTGCAAATAAACAAACTGATAAATATGAATTGTTTTTACTTCCTAATTTCATACTTTTATTTTTGCTGATCCTTATTAATAATCTTTAAAGATTTTGTTTTATATACATTATTAACTTTAAAATATTGCTCCTTATGACCAAAAACTAAATCTCAATTAATTTCTTGATTACTTGCTAAGGAAATAATATTATTATTTTTATCATAAACGATATCTTCATTATATATATTAGAAATATTACCAGCACCAACAGTAAAATCTTTATGTTTTAAAATATCATCTTTAATCATAAAATCTGATTTCTTAAAATGGTTTTCTAAAATCTTGTAAATTCCATCAAGATTATTAGGTTTACCATCTTTACTTGTTTCATTATCTAGTAGTTTTGCAAAAATATCATTATTTACAAAAAGTGTAATCTGATCCTTTGCTCATTTAATTTCATATTCTTTAAAGAAACCAAATACCATTTTAGTTATTTGTTCTAAATGAGCATTTAAAATTTTTGTTGGCAAAACCATTGTCACTGTTAATTTTTGCTGATTTTTTTGTACCTCACCAGTCATTGGTAAACCATAAATCGTCATTGGTGCCAATCTTAAATTATTAGTACTAAAAGTAAATCATTCATTGTTAGAAAAATCATAATCACTTGGATATTTATTTACAAGATGGTTAAAAAGTTCCTTGTGAGTTGATAAACTCCCTTGCTCATCATAAAATTTATTATATTCATCATTATTAAAACGATTAGTTAATGGTTCGATTTTTATACTTATTGAGTCTAAGAAATCAGAATAAGAATTATACTTAATATCATTATCATCACTAGCTTTTTTAAAGCGATTAGAAGAAGCAATAAGTTCTTTAAAACGACCAAAAATTTTATTATTATAATGAGACCAAATATTATATGTTAAAAAATCATTAGTAATTTTCGGATATTGATTATTATCTTCGTTAATTTCAATGCGTTCATATTCTGCTTTCAGCTGATCATATGTAGCTTCACCAATTTTAACTTCCAAATTAGTAATAATTTTCTTTGTTAATTCAAGATTATTAGTAATAATATGACTTGCAATAAAGTTTTGATTTGTAGGACTATATTCTTTAAAACTAAAACTATATTCATAAACTATATCTAGTCTAATCGCGCTATCTTTAGTTACATCTAGTCCCGCTAAATCAGCGACTTTATCTAAAGCAATTTTAAATACTGTAAACTTCGTATCATTAATAGAAAGTTTAAAAGGTGGCAATAACTTATAATAATTACTGTATTTTATTTGTAACTCACTATTGGCTTTATTGAAATTATTTTCAAACGAATTTTTAATAAAATCAAGAGATTTTTTTGCGTCAGTATGTTTAAGAACTTGCCTTGGCAGTGGTTGGTTCATTCCAAAGTCTAAAACATCACTAAGGTCTTTTTCGCTTTTAGTATCATAATCACTTCTGGCAAATTTTCTTAAATTACTGCTAAAATTTAAGTGAATATCTCGCATCGTTGCCATATCTTCTTCCAAGATTTTATTTTTAATCTTATTATCAATTTTATCATTCTTATCAAAATAGTTACATCCAACTACTGATAAAACTGATAACAAAGAAAAGCAACCGATGGTAATAATTTTTGTAAAATATTTCATTTTATTCTCCTTACTAATTAGTATTCTTAATATAACTTATTATATATGATTTTATTATTTTAGACAAATATTTTATTTTATATGGTCGCGTTTAGTTTTCTTAGGTATTGCTTTGAAGAAGTAAAACAATCAGCTAATTATATTATTTAATTACTAAACTAACCATACCTTTCTTGTTATTGTCATTTTTATTCATTACTATTTTATCATATTATTGAATTTTTACACAATGAAAAATTATTAATTGGTCGCGTTTAGTTTTCTTAGGTATTGCTTTGAAGAAGTAAAACAATCAGCTAATTATATTATTTAATTACTAAACTAACCCTGCCTTTCTTGTTGTTGTCATTTTTATTCATTACCATTTTATCATATTATTGAATTTTTACACAATGAAAAATTATTAATTTTATTAAATTTTAACTAATATTTTTGCTTACTTAAATCTATTATATTTGCTGAATTATACTTGTAAGTGCAAGTAAATAAAATTGCAAAAGATTTCATATAAAAATTTCATGATGCTAAGTTTATTTTAGAAAAAGTAAATTTAAGGAGTTTTTATATGGGATACAAACATCTTGGCATAGATGAAAGAATTTATATTGAGAATCAATTGAAATTTAAAGTAAAAATTAGTGAAATAGCTAAAAATCTTAATCGAAGTATTAGTACTATTAATCGAGAAGTTAATAGAAATAAAGATAATAATCATTATTTTTCATTAATTGCACAAAATAAAGCAGAAAATAGAAAACAATTACATGTTTATTTTCATAAATTTAAAAATAGAGAATTAGTAAAATATGTACAACAAAAATTATTATTAGGTTGATCGCCTGAACAAATTTATGGCAGAATTAAAAATTTTCATCAAGAATGAATTATTAGTTTTAAAACAATTTACAATTGAATTTATTCTGGATTACTTGAAAAGGTTACTAGTAAAAATTTAAGAAGAAAAGGTAAGAAACGAAAATCTCAAGAAAATCGGGGTAAATTTAATGGTAAATCCATTAAAGAACGAAATGTTAATAATCGCATAACTCTTGGCCATTGAGAAGGTGATACTGTAGTATCATCACGAGGTAAAAGTAAATCATGTTTAATAACTTTAGTTGAAAGAACATCAAGATTTACTTTAGCAATATTAGTTGAAAATAGAACTACTAAAGTTATTAACAAAAATATTAGTCATTATTTATCAATTCTTCCAAATAATCTTGTTAAGACTATAACATTTGATAGGGGTAAAGAATTTGCTAATTGACAACAACTTGAAAAAAATTTAAATGTGAAAATTTATTTTGCTGATGCATATTCACCTTGACAAAGAGGTACTAATGAAAATACTAATGGTTTAATTAGAGAAAAATTTCCTAAAAAATTTAATTTTTCAAACACTACTAAAAATGCAGTTCATAAATTTATATTGTCTGCTGAATTATACTTGTAAGTGCAAGTAAATAAAATTGCAAAAGATTTCATATAAAAATTTCATGATGCTAAGTTTATTTTAGAAAAAGTAAATTTAAGGAGTTTTTATATGGGATACAAACATCTTGGCATAGATGAAAGAATTTATATTGAGAATCAATTGAAATTTAAAGTAAAAATTAGTGAAATAGCTAAAAATCTTAATCGAAGTATTAGTACTATTAATCGAGAAGTTAATAGAAATAAAGATAATAATCATTATTTTTCATTAATTGCACAAAATAAAGCAGAAAATAGAAAACAATTACATGTTTATTTTCGCTGAATTATACTTGTAAGTGCAAGTAAATAAAATTGCAAAAGATTTCATATAAAAATTTCATGATGCTAAGTTTATTTTAGAAAAAGTAAATTTAAGGAGTTTTTATATGGGATACAAACATCTTGGCATAGATGAAAGAATTTATATTGAGAATCAATTGAAATTTAAAGTAAAAATTAGTGAAATAGCTAAAAATCTTAATCGAAGTATTAGTACTATTAATCGAGAAGTTAATAGAAATAAAGATAATAATCATTATTTTTCATTAATTGCACAAAATAAAGCAGAAAATAGAAAACAATTACATGTTTATTTTCATAAATTTAAAAATAGAGAATTAGTAAAATATGTACAACAAAAATTATTATTAGGTTGATCGCCTGAACAAATTTATGGCAGAATTAAAAATTTTCATCAAGAATGAATTATTAGTTTTAAAACAATTTACAATTGAATTTATTCTGGATTACTTGAAAAGGTTACTAGTAAAAATTTAAGAAGAAAAGGTAAGAAACGAAAATCTCAAGAAAATCGGGGTAAATTTAATGGTAAATCCATTAAAGAACGAAATGTTAATAATCGCATAACTCTTGGCCATTGAGAAGGTGATACTGTAGTATCATCACGAGGTAAAAGTAAATCATGTTTAATAACTTTAGTTGAAAGAACATCAAGATTTACTTTAGCAATATTAGTTGAAAATAGAACTACTAAAGTTATTAACAAAAATATTAGTCATTATTTATCAATTCTTCCAAATAATCTTGTTAAGACTATAACATTTGATAGGGGTAAAGAATTTGCTAATTGACAACAACTTGAAAAAAATTTAAATGTGAAAATTTATTTTGCTGATGCATATTCACCTTGACAAAGAGGTACTAATGAAAATACTAATGGTTTAATTAGAGAAAAATTTCCTAAAAAATTTAATTTTTCAAACACTACTAAAAATGCAGTTCATAAATTTATATTGTCTTTAAACCAAAGACCAAGAAAAATACTAAATTATCTTTCGCCAATCGAATATTTGGTTAGAAAAATAATTTAGTTGCACTTAACTTTACAATTTGGCAACCAATAAAAACAAAACAAGGTAACTAAAAATGTTTAAATTAATTATTATTTTTATCTTAATAACTGTTCTTGGCTTATTAGCTGGTAGTCATTTTGAAACTTTAACAAACTATATTAGTGAAGGGCTTGCCAATTTCCAAAAGTTTATTACTAGCAATTTAACAATTTTAGAACTGTTTAAACCAATGGCTCGGACATTTTCGCAACATCCAATCTTTACCATTCTTGGTGTCACTTGTGTACTTATTGCTTTATTTATTGTGATTAAAGGACGATAAAAATATGAAAGGAGAATTAAAATGAAAAAACTTTTAGTAAAATTATTTAAAAAAGATAATTCAAAAGAAAAAAAGCCATTAAAATTAAGAATTAAAAATTCTTTTAAAAAGCAGTGGTTAAAAATAGTATTAAGTATCATTTTCATCTTTATAAGCTTATTAATTTGTGCATTAACAGTAATCGATGCTAAATGAATATCCGGAACAAGTGATGAATTTAATAATTTTATGAATAAAGAAATGGTTGATTTCTTTGGCAAATTTAATAGTTGTATTATGCTGGCAGGAATATTTGTTTTTTGATGAGGCGGAGCAATATATTTTGCACTTAAATTTGAAAAATTAATTCGCTTGATTATTCAGAAAATTAAAGCAAAAAGAACCTTGAAAAATGAAATAAAACAAAGTCATTAATTCTTTAAAAAAATATTGATGAATAATACTTAATTAAATTATATTCATATCTTTGAGCATAGTTTTATTATTACATACAGATATTGAAAATTTGCAACAACTTATTAAAAATTTTGGAGCAATTGGCAAGTTAATGATTATAGTTACTCATTAGTATGAGTAACTATAACAGAAATAGTAAACTGCTTAATTCGTTTTATATTAAAAAAGATTAAAACTAAAAGAACAATGAAAAATAAAATATTTTAAAAAGGAGTGATAAAAATGTTTATGAAAATATTTACCGTGTTAATTATTAGTTTCAATAACATTTTTACCATTCCCCAAAATATTAATAATGACAAAATAACAACACAATCATTAATTAGAAACAAAAGACAAAGTAATGAAACATACGAATTTACTTTATCAAAAGCAAGAATTAATTGAATGTGAGACGGATTTAGACAAAATTTTAGTATAGCTTTAAGTGAATTTGATAAAAATGAAAGTGGATTAAATAAATTACCAATTGATTTTAAAAATACACTAGCTATGAAAAATAGTTATATTTATTTAGATGAAGAAGGAATAAGCACATTAAAAACTGATAATCTCGGAAGAAATGGCAACTTAAAAGTAACAAATATCAAAGGTAAAATAATTAAAACACAGAATTTTTATAATTGATTAGAATTTAATTTTCAACATAAAAAAACTACCGATATTGAATTACCGACAACAACCACTAATTTTGACGGTAACCATAAATACAGTGATGTTATTGATAACCTTGATTATTTAATGGTTCATCGTGGTGATTTTGATAAATTTAATTACTCTTATCTTTATTGAACACCGGTATTTAATTTCATTAACAGCTTAGAAAAAGGTTATTACAAGGAATTTACGATTAAAAATCACGGTTTTAAAAACGAAAGCTATTTTTATCACAAAACTTCCAGTAGTGAAGATGAAATTAATAAGAATGTTTTGAAAATAAAGGCGTTTAACAAAACTCTAATTGCCGGAAATAATTATTTACAATTATTACACGGTGAAAGTGAAATCTGAAAATATAATACTGTAAATGCTAACGATTATTACCTAATTAAGTATCTTTTTGGTACCTTAAATTACCTTGATGTTAGATTTAGTTTTCTACGCTATGACCCCGATTTAAAAAATGATATTTACCTATATTTTAAAAATAACATTCCTAGTATTAATAACAGCGATTACAAAAATGTTTTTGATGAAATCTATGAAATCCTTGGCAATTTCTTCGCTAGTTTATTTTATGCTACTTTTGATATGGATGAAAAAACTCATACCGAAATCGGTTTTAAAGGCGTAGATAACTATAAGAAGGACCACTTTATTCAAATTGGTTTCTTTTACCGCTCGTTAATTACCTTTTATCCAAAAAAATATTTAATCAATGTTACTGGTAATTCAGAATTACTACTAAGAAGTTATTTTTTTACTTTTGACAAAAAAACGTACCAAGGAAATTATAACGCTATTAACAACAACAATAGCATTTATCAAATTGATTTTAATGTTCTTAAATCTTATGACAATAAACTCATTACCTTGCCGGCCGACGGAAACGCTAATAGTATTAATTATCTTAACACCGACATTGATATTCGCTACGGCATTAATATTTTTACCTTAACATTCCCGCTTTTTCTAAGTTAATTTCAGAAACTTGATTACTTTTTTTACTGTCTAAGTCTAACGGTGCCCGCCTTTTACTATACCTTTCAGTTTTTAATCGGCTTTGCCATTTTTCTAATGATTTTAAGGATTTTCGTATAATATATATATATATATATTGAAAAAACAAAATAAAGGAGTTAATTTTATGAAATTTTTAAATATAACCGCTATTTTAGGATTAATAACACTACCAATATTTGGCTGTTCTAAAAATGAAAATAAAACAATATTACAAATTGAGAATGAAACATACGAATTTACTTTATTAAAAGCAAAAATTAATTGAATGTGAGACGGATTTAGACAAAATTTTAGTATAGCTTTAAGTGAATTTGATAAAAATGAAAGTGGATTAAATAAATTACCAATTGATTTTAAAAATACACTAGCTATGAAAAATAGTTATATTTATTTAGATGAAGAAGGAATAAGCACATTAAAAACTGATAATCTCGGAAGAAATGGCAACTTAAAAGTAACAAATATCAAAGGTAAAATAATTAAAACACAGAATTTTTATAATTGATTAGAATTTAATTTTCAACATAATTAAAAAGAGATAGTTTTTTACTATACTATGACGCAATTCTTAAACAACTAAGCAATTTTTTTATTTTGTCAAAATAGAAAAGCAGTATTTAAATTTAAATACTGCTTTAGTAAAAATATTTTTAAATTATTCTGCATAACACATATAAGAAATATTTTTCTCTTTTAATTAATAATAGACTTGGTACATAACCTTTAATTTTATCTACTATTTTGATAATTATTTTTTAGATGAAATACAAATGTTAGATAAATACAAAGATAAAAATGAATTTTATAGTTTAGTCGGCATAAAATGTTATAGTTATGTACCAAGTCTATAATAAATAATCAAGAAAATAAAATTATTAATTTAAACGAACTAATTTAAAAGGGGATATTTTTAAGTTATCGAGATAAAAATCAAGGAATTACTATAAAAGAAATTAAAAATGCCAAATTGTAAAGTTAAGTGCAACTAAATTATTTTTCTAACCAAATATTCGATTGGCGAAAGATAATTTAGTATTTTTCTTGGTCTTTGGTTTAAAGACAATATAAATTTATGAACTGCATTTTTAGTAGTGTTTGAAAAATTAAATTTTTTAGGAAATTTTTCTCTAATTAAACCATTAGTATTTTCATTAGTACCTCTTTGTCAAGGTGAATATGCATCAGCAAAATAAATTTTCACATTTAAATTTTTTTCAAGTTGTTGTCAATTAGCAAATTCTTTACCCCTATCAAATGTTATAGTCTTAACAAGATTATTTGGAAGAATTGATAAATAATGACTAATATTTTTGTTAATAACTTTAGTAGTTCTATTTTCAACTAATATTGCTAAAGTAAATCTTGATGTTCTTTCAACTAAAGTTATTAAACATGATTTACTTTTACCTCGTGATGATACTACAGTATCACCTTCTCAATGGCCAAGAGTTATGCGATTATTAACATTTCGTTCTTTAATGGATTTACCATTAAATTTACCCCGATTTTCTTGAGATTTTCGTTTCTTACCTTTTCTTCTTAAATTTTTACTAGTAACCTTTTCAAGTAATCCAGAATAAATTCAATTGTAAATTGTTTTAAAACTAATAATTCATTCTTGATGAAAATTTTTAATTCTGCCATAAATTTGTTCAGGCGATCAACCTAATAATAATTTTTGTTGTACATATTTTACTAATTCTCTATTTTTAAATTTATGAAAATAAACATGTAATTGTTTTCTATTTTCTGCTTTATTTTGTGCAATTAATGAAAAATAATGATTATTATCTTTATTTCTATTAACTTCTCGATTAATAGTACTAATACTTCGATTAAGATTTTTAGCTATTTCACTAATTTTTACTTTAAATTTCAATTGATTCTCAATATAAATTCTTTCATCTATGCCAAGATGTTTGTATCCCATATAAAAACTCCTTAAATTTACTTTTTCTAAAATAAACTTAGCATCATGAAATTTTTATATGAAATCTTTTGCAATTTTATTTACTTGCACTTACAAGTATAATTCAGCATAAAAATAAGATTTGTCAGGATACATAAAATTAAAATCTCATCTGTTATCTTTATCAATTGCTAAAAAAATCATATTATTCTCAGAATCATAAATAATATCATCATTATTTACATTAGAAGCACATTTTTCACATTCAGCACTTTGAAGAGTAAACTTTTTATTTTTTAAATTACTATCATTTGTGACAAAATCTGTATTTTTGAAATCATTTATTAAAATATCATAAATTCCTTGGATATTTTTCCCCATATTTTTTAATAATTTTTGAAAAGTCTCATCATTAACATAAACTGTAATATTATCTTTTTCTCATTTAATTTGATATTCAAAAAAGAATCCCGCAATAATTTTTGTCATTTGTTCTAAATGCTGTTTAAAAATTAATTTTGGTAGTGTCATTGTAACTGTTAAAATAGCATTATTTTCAGGTTTTTTTACTAAACCTTTTAAAGGCAAACCAGCAATAATCATTGGAACTAACGCTACTTGATCAATACTAAAAGTATGTAAAGGATTACTAGTATCTTGATATTTAATAGTTGTATCATTTTCTAACAAATCATCAAACAATATCTTTGATGTCGTACCAGTTTCGTTATAAAGTTGATTATATTTGTTTTCAGCACTATGAGTGCTTAATGGATAACGCATTCACTGATTTTCTTTTCAAAAACTATCAATACTCTCATATTCAATTTTATTATCCATATAAAAATCTTTAAATAATGCTGATTTATTAATTAAATCTTTAAATTCAGTAAACATTTTACTTCTAAAATAATTCCAAATATTTCACAGTGCAAATGATGCTTTATCAATTCTCGGATATTGTTGATTATTTTCATCAATATTAATAACTTCATAACGCGTTTTCAGCGATTCATATGTAAGTTTACTAATTTCAGTTTCTAAACTATTAATGATTTCATTTATTGCTTGAAGATCATCAGAAAGAATATAACGAGCAAAATGATTTTTTTTGGATGCATCATAATTTTTAAAGTTAATATTATAACGATAAGTTACATCTAATCTTGTAGCCCGAAATTTTAATTTTGGATCTTTTTTAGTTAAACTTGTTAAATCACTTAAATTAATTTCATTTAAAGAAAACTTTATTGTCTCCTTAAATAAGTTCTAAGGGCTTATCCTCAAGATTAGGATAGTAATTGGAATATGTTACAGCGACTTTATCATTAATATTATTAAATTTTTTCTCAAAATCACTAACAATAAAATTAAGCGCCTCTGAGGCTTCTTCATTAGTAATAAGTTTACTACCATTTAATTGAGTTCCCATAACTAATAATTGTTCAATTTTCTGATTTTTTTTGGTTTCATATTCAAAGACTTTATGATTCATTAACTGATAATAAGCTGTGCTATTAATACTTTCCATTGTTTTTAAATCTTCTTCAATAATGGTCATAGCAATTTTTTTATTATTTTTTTCTTCGGCAATATTATATTCAGAATTACAACCAACAATAACTAAAAGTGGTAGGGTTAAAAACAAAAGTGGTGTAAAAACTTTTAATAATTGATAAATATTTTTCATATTTTTAAAGTATCCTTTCTGATGTTAACTGTTAATAAAATACAATATAACTATCTGTTATTAAATTATGAAATATTTTACTATCAATAAGCAAGAGTTTTATCTAATTTTTATAATAGACTTGGTACATAACTATAACATTTTATGCCGACTAAACTATAAAATTCATTTTTATCTTTGTATTTATCTAACATTTGTATTTCATCTAAAAAATAATTATCAAAATAGTAGATAAAATTAAAGGTTATGTACCAAGTCTAATTTAAAAATCCAAAAAAAAGTTAAGTAAATACTTAACTTTAAAAACAATATCATTATTAAATTTCTTGTTATTATTTGTCTGCCTTTCAATTAAAAACAATACCTTTATGTCGGGTCATTGATAATAATGCTTCGCGAATCCCTTGTACGCCCATCCCTGAATCTTTAATTCCTAAAAAAGGTAAATAATCTGGTCCGCGTTGGGGAGCATCATTAATGTTAATGGAACCAACATCTAATTGATTAGCAATTTTAACCGCCGTATCAATATCATTAGTAAAAATTGATGCTTGTAAACCATATTTAGAACTATTTGCAAGCGTAATCGCTTCACCAATTGATGTTACTCTGATAATTGGCAACACCGGTCCAAATGGTTCAATCCAAGCAATATCCATATCTTTAGTAACATTATCAATAATTGTTGGATATCACAAATTATTTTTTCTAGTATTTCCTAAAACTAACAATGCCTTTTTTTCTAACGCGTCATCAACTAATTTTTGAAGAATATCGCTGGTTTTCATATCAATAATTGGCGTAATATCAGCATTATCATTCGGACTTCCAACTGTTAATTTTTCTGTTTCAACTTTAATTAAAGATACCAATTCATCAGCAATCGTATTATCAACTAAAACTCTTTTAATAGCAGTACATCTTTGACCTGAATAACTAAATGCTCCTTTAACAATTTTTTTCGCCGTCATTGCGAGATTACAGTCTTTAAGAACAATGGCTGGATCTTTACCACCTAATTCCAAAATAATATCCACTTTATTAGTAATCTTTGTAATATGTTTTCCTGTAACATCAGAACCAGTAAAAGAAATAACATTAATTGCTGGATGGGTTACTAAACTATCACCAATAACACTGCCCTTACCAGTAACCGCATTAATGACACCAGCAGGAAAATTAGCATCAAATGCTAACTTAGCTAAAAATAATCCTGTTAAAGAACTTTGTGAAGCTGGTTTAAAAACCACTGTATTCCCCATAATTAATGCTGGAATTATTTTTGCTAACGATAAATTAACAGGATAATTAAAAGGTGAAATTGCTAAAACAACTCCTTTAGCAACTCGCGAAAAAATTGCCAACTTATTTTTCACATTAAAAGCATCACCTGTATATGATTCAGGATAAATACGATATGCTTCATTAACAGTAAAATCAATATATTCAATTGTGCGATTAATTTCAGAAATAGCTGCTTTTTTACCTTTAGCAATTTCTAAGACCATCAAATTAGCAAGCGCATCAGTATTTTCAATTATTAACTGCTTTCATTGTTCAATAAACTTAATTCTTTCATTAATTAATAATCCCTCTCATTGCTTTTGGACATCCTTAGCTGCCAAAAACGCATCATTAATATTTTCTAACGAAAGAGCAGGAACACTACCAATTACTTCTAATGTGTTTGGACTCGTAATTTCAATAACATTTGTTGAAGAAAGCAACTTACCATTAATTAATGCTTGACCTTTTTCCATTTTATCACCTCTAAATATAATTATATCGTTTTTAGTTTTAAAAACAGAAAAATTAATTATTCTAATGTTGCTTTTTCTGTTTCATCTTTGGATTGTTCATAAGATTCAACAAAATCACATTCAGGATAATTGCTACAAGCAATAAATTTTTGATTACGACGATTAACTTTAATAACTTTTTCGCCTTCAATACATTGTGGACAAAATCCTAAATTAACTGGATTTAATGATGAAATATAACGACATTTTGGAAATGTTGAACAACCAATAAATTTACCATACTTTCCAAATCGATAAACTAAATCACTATCACATCTTGGACATTTAGTACCCGTCTTTTCAATTTCAACTTCCGTCATTTTTTCAAAAGCTTCTTCAACACGAGGTTCAAATTTTTCTCAAAAAGAACCAACTAGCTCTTGATAATCTTTTTCACCGTGACTAATTAAATCTAATTGCGATTCTACTTGTGAAGTATATGATTCACTAATAATATCTTGAAAAAACTCTTGCAGTTTATCACTAGTTAAAATTCCCTTTTCACTAGCTTTTAAAGCCTTATTCTCAAATAAAACATATCCTCGCTCGCGCAAAGTTCTCATAATCGGAGCATAAGTACTAGGCCGCCCTACTCCTAATTCTTCCAATGTTTTAATTAATCGTGCTTCACTATATCGTGGTTTTGGTTTAGTTCAATGTTGCAATGCCTTAATATCTTTAATATTTACCACATCGCCAATTTTTCAAGCTGGTAATTTAATACTAATATTATCTTCCTCATCACTTTGATAATATTTTAAAAATCCTAAAAATAAAATTGTTTGTCCTGTCAACCGAAATTCATAATCATTATTATCCAAAATAATAGTTTTCCCCGTAATTTTTGCTGGAGCCATTAATGATGCCATCGCCCGATTATAAATTAGTTTATAAAGTCGTAATTGATCTTTACCTAAATAATTTTTTGCCTTCTCAGGAGTCATTAAAATATCTGTTGGCCGAATTGCTTCATGCGCATCTTGAACATTGTTTTTCTTTTTAGTAATTTTTACTTGTCCTAAATAATCTTTACCTAATGATTCCGTAATAAAAGCAAAAGTATCACTAACAAATTTATCACTTAAACGAATTGAATCAGTTCTTGGATAAGTAATAAATCCTGTTAGCAATCCATCAATATCAATTCCTTCATATAATTGTTGTGCTAATAAAGATGTTTTATTAGCAGCAAAATTTAATCGTGATGACCCATCCTGTAACATTGTTGAAGTAGTATAAGGATTATTTGCTTGTCTAATTCGAGGTTTTTCTTGAATATCAATAACTTTATATTTACTACTTAAATTTTTAATAATATTTTGAGAATCTGCTTCAGTTTTAATCTCAATATTTTTATTTAAATATTTTGTTAATTTTAAAATATGTTGCTTTCAATAAGCTTCAATTGTTCAATATTGTTCGGGAATAAAAATTTGATGTTCTTTTTCTCGCAACACAAGAAGTTTTAAAGCTACTGACTGAACTCTTCCTGCTGATTTTGAACGAATTTTCTTTTGCAATAACTTACTTAACCGAAAACCAATCATCCGATCAATCATTCTTCTTGCTTCTTGTGAATGAACTAAATTCATATCTAACTCTCTTGGTACTTTAAATGCTTCAATAACAATATCTTTAGTAATTTCATTAAAACTCACCCGAACGGATTTACTTTGAATTTTTAAAACTTCATTTAAATGATATGAAATTGCTTCTCCTTCACGATCGGGATCAGTTGCCAGAAAAATTTTATCGGCATCTTTTACTAAACCTTGTAATTTCTTAACAAGTGGCTTTTTCTTAGTTTCAATTCGATAATATGGAGTAAATGTTTCTAAGTCAATCCCTAAATAATATTCACCTTTATTCGCTAAATTGGTAATATGTCCCTCGGAAGAAACAACAGTATAATCATCTCCAAGATACTTTTGTACCGCTTTAGTTTTCGTTGGCGACTCCATAATAACAACATTTTTACTCATAACACTTTACTCCTTAAAAGAATCTTTTGATTCTCAACATTTTTATAAATACGGCAATATTTTAGTACATTTTAAAGACTTTATCAAGTTTATAAAATATCATCAATAGTTTGCACTAATTTAGCACTATTTTTAATAAGATTATTAGTAGCAAAGTTCTCATAAATTTGATTAGGAACTGCAAAAACATCTTTATTTTCATTAAAAGCACTATCTACTAATGAATGAATAATTTTTTCATCAGCAAACGATAATACCAATAATGCTTTTGATAATCCTAATAAGATTCTTTGAACATTACTATCAATTGGACTAATATTTTCTCTTGTCATATGAAGCGGATATTCACTAATTACTAAATGATATCTTTTAAGATACAAAAGCAATTCTTGTTGGTTTGCATCATAATTATTACTATCATTAATAATAACCACACTATTTCCAGAAATACTATTTTCTTTAATTAATTGATGAACTAATATTTCAACCCCAGCATTAAATGAAGTCATTAAAATTTTTTGATGATTAACTAATTGCTGAACCATATCGTTAGCAACTTTTTTAATATAAACATTAGGATAATGTGAACCTGTAATAGCAATAATTTTTTGAGAATATTTTAATAAATCAATATTTCCTTCATAAAAAATTACAAACGGTGGTTTGTAAATTGTTTTTAAACCAGCCGGATATTGTGAACTTAAAATTGTTAAATATTGGCAAGTAATTTTATCTTCAATATTTTGTAATTCTTCCAACGCAATTTTTTCCTTTTTATCCAATGCTTCATATACTTTATCTCAATTACCATCGTATTTGATAGCAAAATATAATAATACTTTTTCCATAATTATTATGAACCTCCTGTTATTATATTTTGTTATTAAATAAGTAATTTCCTTTAACAAAATATTTATTTTTATTAACATGCCAAATTGTAAAGTTAAGTGCAACTAAATTATTTTTCTAACCAAATATTCGATTGGCGAAAGATAATTTAGTATTTTTCTTGGTCTTTGGTTTAAAGACAATATAAATTTATGAACTGCATTTTTAGTAGTGTTTGAAAAATTAAATTTTTTAGGAAATTTTTCTCTAATTAAACCATTAGTATTTTCATTAGTACCTCTTTGTCAAGGTGAATATGCATCAGCAAAATAAATTTTCACATTTAAATTTTTTTCAAGTTGTTGTCAATTAGCAAATTCTTTACCCCTATCAAATGTTATAGTCTTAACAAGATTATTTGGAAGAATTGATAAATAATGACTAATATTTTTGTTAATAACTTTAGTAGTTCTATTTTCAACTAATATTGCTAAAGTAAATCTTGATGTTCTTTCAACTAAAGTTATTAAACATGATTTA
Source organism: Spiroplasma endosymbiont of Tipula paludosa (assembly GCF_964264785.1). Lineage (NCBI taxonomy): Bacteria > Bacillati > Mycoplasmatota > Mollicutes > Entomoplasmatales > Spiroplasmataceae > Spiroplasma > Spiroplasma endosymbiont of Tipula paludosa. The sequence goes on along the minus strand of NZ_OZ183484.1, from coordinate 338,445 downwards.
CTTTTACCTCGTGATGATACTACAGTATCACCTTCTCAATGGCCAAGAGTTATGCGATTATTAACATTTCGTTCTTTAATGGATTTACCATTAAATTTACCCCGATTTTCTTGAGATTTTCGTTTCTTACCTTTTCTTCTTAAATTTTTACTAGTAACCTTTTCAAGTAATCCAGAATAAATTCAATTGTAAATTGTTTTAAAACGCCAAATTGTAAAGTTAAGTGCAACTAAATTATTTTTCTAACCAAATATTCGATTGGCGAAAGATAATTTAGTATTTTTCTTGGTCTTTGGTTTAAAGACAATATAAATTTATGAACTGCATTTTTAGTAGTGTTTGAAAAATTAAATTTTTTAGGAAATTTTTCTCTAATTAAACCATTAGTATTTTCATTAGTACCTCTTTGTCAAGGTGAATATGCATCAGCAAAATAAATTTTCACATTTAAATTTTTTTCAAGTTGTTGTCAATTAGCAAATTCTTTACCCCTATCAAATGTTATAGTCTTAACAAGATTATTTGGAAGAATTGATAAATAATGACTAATATTTTTGTTAATAACTTTAGTAGTTCTATTTTCAACTAATATTGCTAAAGTAAATCTTGATGTTCTTTCAACTAAAGTTATTAAACATGATTTACTTTTACCTCGTGATGATACTACAGTATCACCTTCTCAATGGCCAAGAGTTATGCGATTATTAACATTTCGTTCTTTAATGGATTTACCATTAAATTTACCCCGATTTTCTTGAGATTTTCGTTTCTTACCTTTTCTTCTTAAATTTTTACTAGTAACCTTTTCAAGTAATCCAGAATAAATTCAATTGTAAATTGTTTTAAAACTAATAATTCATTCTTGATGAAAATTTTTAATTCTGCCATAAATTTGTTCAGGCGATCAACCTAATAATAATTTTTGTTGTACATATTTTACTAATTCTCTATTTTTAAATTTATGAAAATAAACATGTAATTGTTTTCTATTTTCTGCTTTATTTTGTGCAATTAATGAAAAATAATGATTATTATCTTTATTTCTATTAACTTCTCGATTAATAGTACTAATACTTCGATTAAGATTTTTAGCTATTTCACTAATTTTTACTTTAAATTTCAATTGATTCTCAATATAAATTCTTTCATCTATGCCAAGATGTTTGTATCCCATATAAAAACTCCTTAAATTTACTTTTTCTAAAATAAACTTAGCATCATGAAATTTTTATATGAAATCTTTTGCAATTTTATTTACTTGCACTTACAAGTATAATTCAGCAAACTAATAATTCATTCTTGATGAAAATTTTTAATTCTGCCATAAATTTGTTCAGGCGATCAACCTAATAATAATTTTTGTTGTACATATTTTACTAATTCTCTATTTTTAAATTTATGAAAATAAACATGTAATTGTTTTCTATTTTCTGCTTTATTTTGTGCAATTAATGAAAAATAATGATTATTATCTTTATTTCTATTAACTTCTCGATTAATAGTACTAATACTTCGATTAAGATTTTTAGCTATTTCACTAATTTTTACTTTAAATTTCAATTGATTCTCAATATAAATTCTTTCATCTATGCCAAGATGTTTGTATCCCATATAAAAACTCCTTAAATTTACTTTTTCTAAAATAAACTTAGCATCATGAAATTTTTATATGAAATCTTTTGCAATTTTATTTACTTGCACTTACAAGTATAATTCAGCACATATATAATATGATATCTCTCCTTTTTTACTATAATCTCCACACTAAATTCCAGCAATTGAATAATAAAAATATTTCTAAACAATGCAACCCCTTTTTTATTATTTATTTCTATTTTGACAAATAAAAAATAGTACTTTAAAGGACTATTTTAAATATTTATTCTATTTTAATTTTATCATTACTATAAATTAAAAATTAATATTTTTAAAATTACTTTATTATTTAATTTTGTTTTTAATTGCTGAATTATACTTGTAAGTGCAAGTAAATAAAATTGCAAAAGATTTCATATAAAAATTTCATGATGCTAAGTTTATTTTAGAAAAAGTAAATTTAAGGAGTTTTTATATGGGATACAAACATCTTGGCATAGATGAAAGAATTTATATTGAGAATCAATTGAAATTTAAAGTAAAAATTAGTGAAATAGCTAAAAATCTTAATCGAAGTATTAGTACTATTAATCGAGAAGTTAATAGAAATAAAGATAATAATCATTATTTTTCATTAATTGCACAAAATAAAGCAGAAAATAGAAAACAATTACATGTTTATTTTCATAAATTTAAAAATAGAGAATTAGTAAAATATGTACAACAAAAATTATTATTAGGTTGATCGCCTGAACAAATTTATGGCAGAATTAAAAATTTTCATCAAGAATGAATTATTAGTTTTAAAACAATTTACAATTGAATTTATTCTGGATTACTTGAAAAGGTTACTAGTAAAAATTTAAGAAGAAAAGGTAAGAAACGAAAATCTCAAGAAAATCGGGGTAAATTTAATGGTAAATCCATTAAAGAACGAAATGTTAATAATCGCATAACTCTTGGCCATTGAGAAGGTGATACTGTAGTATCATCACGAGGTAAAAGTAAATCATGTTTAATAACTTTAGTTGAAAGAACATCAAGATTTACTTTAGCAATATTAGTTGAAAATAGAACTACTAAAGTTATTAACAAAAATATTAGTCATTATTTATCAATTCTTCCAAATAATCTTGTTAAGACTATAAAATTTGATAGGGGTAAAGAATTTGCTAATTGACAACAACTTGAAAAAAATTTAAATGTGAAAATTTATTTTGCTGATGCATATTCACCTTGACAAAGAGGTACTAATGAAAATACTAATGGTTTAATTAGAGAAAAATTTCCTAAAAAATTTAATTTTTCAAACACTACTAAAAATGCAGTTCATAAATTTATATTGTCTTTAAACCAAAGACCAAGAAAAATACTAAATTATCTTTCGCCAATCGAATATTTGGTTAGAAAAATAATTTAGTTGCACTTAACTTTACAATTTGGCATAAATTTAAAAATAGAGAATTAGTAAAATATGTACAACAAAAATTATTATTAGGCTGATCGCCTGAACAAATTTATGGCAGAATTAAAAATTTTCATCAAGAATGAATTATTAGTTTTAAAACAATTTACAATTGAATTTATTCTGGATTACTTGAAAAGGTTACTAGTAAAAATTTAAGAAGAAAAGGTAAGAAACGAAAATCTCAAGAAAATCGGGGTAAATTTAATGGTAAATTCATTAAAGAACGAAATGTTAATAATCGCATAACTCTTGGCCATTGAGAAGGTGATACTGTAGTATCATCACGAGGTAAAAGTAAATCATGTTTAATAACTTTAGTTGAAAGAACATCAAGATTTACTTTAGCAATATTAGTTGAAAATAGAACTACTAAAGTTATTAACAAAAATATTAGTCATTATTTATCAATTCTTCCAAATAATCTTGTTAAGACTATAACATTTGATAGGGGTAAAGAATTTGCTAATTGACAACAACTTGAAAAAAATTTAAATGTGAAAATTTATTTTGCTGATGCATATTCACCTTGACAAAGAGGTACTAATGAAAATACTAATGGTTTAATTAGAGAAAAATTTCCTAAAAAATTTAATTTTTCAAACACTACTAAAAATGCAGTTCATAAATTTATATTGTCTTTAAACCAAAGACCAAGAAAAATACTAAATTATCTTTCGCCAATCGAATATTTGGTTAGAAAAATAATTTAGTTGCACTTAACTTTACAATTTGGCGTTTTAAAACAATTTACAATTGAATTTATTCTGGATTACTTGAAAAGGTTACTAGTAAAAATTTAAGAAGAAAAGGTAAGAAACGAAAATCTCAAGAAAATCGGGGTAAATTTAATGGTAAATCCATTAAAGAACGAAATGTTAATAATCGCATAACTCTTGGCCATTGAGAAGGTGATACTGTAGTATCATCACGAGGTAAAAGTAAATCATGTTTAATAACTTTAGTTGAAAGAACATCAAGATTTACTTTAGCAATATTAGTTGAAAATAGAACTACTAAAGTTATTAACAAAAATATTAGTCATTATTTATCAATTCTTCCAAATAATCTTGTTAAGACTATAACATTTGATAGGGGTAAAGAATTTGCTAATTGACAACAACTTGAAAAAAATTTAAATGTGAAAATTTATTTTGCTGATGCATATTCACCTTGACAAAGAGGTACTAATGAAAATACTAATGGTTTAATTAGAGAAAAATTTCCTAAAAAATTTAATTTTTCAAACACTACTAAAAATGCAGTTCATAAATTTATATTGTCTTTAAACCAAAGACCAAGAAAAATACTAAATTATCTTTCGCCAATCGAATATTTGGTTAGAAAAATAATTTAGTTGCACTTAACTTTACAATTTGGCATTAACTTAACATAAACAGTATTTTGTTCTCAAAGAATATTCATAATAAACTGTGAAACATCGGCCAACATTTTTTGTTCACCAATAACTGTTTGAATAACAAAAACACCGTGCGCTTTAGTAATAAAGTAATCAATCACTTCACCAATAAGTGAATTATCATCAACATTGATAACTTGTAATCCAATATAGTTTTCAACTTCGTCATCATTTACTAAATGAGGATTATTACTAAGTTGAAATAAATCTTGAGTCTTTAAAAATAAAATGTCATTAATATAATCATAATTTTTAAATTTAACTAAAAGATCACCTTTATGACTTCTAGAACTAACAACCGTTAATATTTCATAAGTATAATTATTAGAATCATAAAAATATATATCATGATTAGCATCAAAGAATCGCTCATATTTAGGCATTAAACATCTAATCTTTACTTCGCCCTTTAAAGCATGAGTATTAATAACCTTACCAATTTTAACAAACTTCATTATTCGTTAAAAGCCTCTAAAGATACTTTAATTCTTTTTTGCTCTCTTGATGCCTTAACATTAACTAAACGACGAATCGAATCAATAATTAATCCTTTTTTACCGATTAATCTTGCCAAATCACTATCACTAGTCATAATAAGAATTTCTAATTCATTGTCATTTTCATTTAACATTCTAATTTGAATATTATTAATATCTTTAACAATTGGACTAATTAATATTTTAACAGTATTAATGTAATTCATCATTAGCTAACTCCATTTATTCTCTCGAATTTTTTTCATCAATAACCTTTGCTTCTTTTGAAACTTTAACTGTTGATTTAGAATTACTACTTTTATCATCATTTACTTTGTTTTTAACTTCCTTAGCTAAAACTTCTTTTTTAATCACTTTTTTCTCTGCTGTTGATTTCTTTGCTTTATTTTTTTGTCGTAATTCATGAAATGCCTGCATAATTTTTTCTTTTGCAAATAAACTACGAACTGTTTCAGTTGGTTGAGCACCAACGGTTAATCACTTTAAAGCTAATTCTTTATTAATTTTTAACGAATCATTTAAAGAATCATATGTTCCAATTAATTCAATATATTCACCGTCTCTTTTAATACGAGAATCAATAGCAACAATACGATAAAAAGGTTGTTTAGTTTTTCCCATCCTTTTCAGTCTTAATTTAACCATAAAATATAAGTACTCCTCTCACTATTATTGGTTTAGTTATCTTTTTAAACCATAATTAATAATATCGTTAATCGATATATATGTCAAGTAAGTTTACTTAACAGGTCGCGTTTAGTTTTCTTAGGTATTGCTTTGAAGAAGTAAAACAATCAGCTAATTATATTATTTAATTACTAAACTAACCATACCTTTCTTGTTATTGTCATTTTTATTCATTACTATTTTATCATATTATTGAATTTTTACACAATGAAAAATTATTAATTGGTCGCGTTTAGTTTTCTTAGGTATTTTTTAAAAAAGAAAAAATAGTCATTTACTATAAATTATTTCAATATGCAAATTAAGTATATATTTCTTATGTATGATTTTTGTTGTAAAAAATTATTTTAATGTTGTTTTTATAAGCATTTTACTTAGTTTTTATAACCTTTTATTAAGAATATGTTTGTTAATATTAAATATTTTGTTTTATTAATTATTTTTCAAGTAAAAAGGTAATAAATTTTTAGTTGCTTTTCTTTCAAAATTATTCAAATCTTTACCCACCTAACAAAACTTTATGCGCCCTACTTAACAGTTAATATTACTACTACTTAAAAAATATAATTTATGTTTATGCTGAATTATACTTGTAAGTGCAAGTGCCAAATTGTAAAGTTAAGTGCAACTAAATTATTTTTCTAACCAAATATTCGATTGGCGAAAGATAATTTAGTATTTTTCTTGGTCTTTGGTTTAAAGACAATATAAATTTATGAACTGCATTTTTAGTAGTGTTTGAAAAATTAAATTTTTTAGGAAATTTTTCTCTAATTAAACCATTAGTATTTTCATTAGTACCTCTTTGTCAAGGTGAATATGCATCAGCAAAATAAATTTTCACATTTAAATTTTTTTCAAGTTGTTGTCAATTAGCAAATTCTTTACCCCTATCAAATGTTATAGTCTTAACAAGATTATTTGGAAGAATTGATAAATAATGACTAATATTTTTGTTAATAACTTTAGTAGTTCTATTTTCAACTAATATTGCTAAAGTAAATCTTGATGTTCTTTCAACTAAAGTTATTAAACATGATTTACTTTTACCTCGTGATGATACTACAGTATCACCTTCTCAATGGCCAAGAGTTATGCGATTATTAACATTTCGTTCTTTAATGGATTTACCATTAAATTTACCCCGATTTTCTTGAGATTTTCGTTTCTTACCTTTTCTTCTTAAATTTTTACTAGTAACCTTTTCAAGTAATCCAGAATAAATTCAATTGTAAATTGTTTTAAAACTAATAATTCATTCTTGATGAAAATTTTTAATTCTGCCATAAATTTGTTCAGGCGATCAACCTAATAATAATTTTTGTTGTACATATTTTACTAATTCTCTATTTTTAAATTTATGAAAATAAACATGTAATTGTTTTCTATTTTCTGCTTTATTTTGTGCAATTAATGAAAAATAATGATTATTATCTTTATTTCTATTAACTTCTCGATTAATAGTACTAATACTTCGATTAAGATTCTTAGCTATTTCACTAATTTTTACTTTAAATTTCAATTGATTCTCAATATAAATTCTTTCATCTATGCCAAGATGTTTGTATCCCATATAAAAACTCCTTAAATTTACTTTTTCTAAAATAAACTTAGCATCATGAAATTTTTATATGAAATCTTTTGCAATTTTATTTACTTGCACTTACAAGTATAATTCAGCATTAAAATGATTAGATAAAATTGATAAATCAATTATTTTTCCTTCATCATTATTAATGATAACAAATTGATCCGTTTCTAATAGCAATGCTATATTATTAGTAGCAAAAATACTAATTAATACTAAACTAGAAAATAGTTTATTCACCAAAAACTCTCCTGACAATTAAAATAATAAGTTAATAGTAAAAGATAATACTTACAACCTCCTTTTTTAAAAAATAACTATTTATTAGTCTAACTTCATAACATTCTTATGAATAATATTAACAAATTTAATATTTAATTACTACTAGAAAAATAATAATAATTTTAATTTAAAAAATAGTTCTTACACATATTGTATAAGAACTATTTTTATTATTAATATTAATCAATTTAAAAGTAATAAATTAAGTAAAATCTTTATTTTTAAACACCCATCAGGTTCCAAAAATGACACCAATAGTTAAAAGAATATAGAAAACATAAGCACCAGGAATATTAATAATTTCTCTTGTAATATCAGGGCGATATGAATATGAACTATCACCATTTTTTACAAATCCAATATTCTTGTTAGTATTAATCTTATTTATATTATTATCATTCAAGGCTGGTGACACTAATAACTGTCAATGTTTAACAACATTTAAATATGAAATTGCAGTAGCTATTTTCCCCATCGTAACAGTAAATGGTGGTATCTTCTGACCTAATAATTTTCTTCATTCATCAAATTTGATTGCAAACCAATATCCCATAACCTTATTAAATTCTTGACTATCATCTCATACTCTCGTAATTTTATTAAATATTTTATATTTCAAAATGATATTAAACATTTGTTTATAATTAATGTTATATGGGTTACTAATATTATTTGTATTATCCACTGCTAATTGAAAATTTGTTTCTTTTCACGGTTCTATTGAATAATCAAAATAATTATATCCAACTTCACCACCATTGTCTTGTGCATATTTATTAATTGCATTTTTTCATTCATTAAATCCTGATTTTTCTAATTCAACATCACTTAATAAAAGTAATTTCCTAAAATCAGGAATTAACTTAAAGTCTTCATCTCATTCTGATTGTCTTTGAAATAAATTTGAACCAGCAGCCATCGGACTTATAAATGTATCAACTAAACCAAAAATTTGAATTAAACCAAGAAATAAAGCAGCAAATAATATTAAAACTTTTGAAGAAAAAACTAATGACAATAATAAAGCAGGACTAGAAATTAAAAACTGCAATAATATTAAAACTCCAATTAAAATAAAAATATTTTTAGCAAATTGACCCATAAAAATAAATGGTAAAACTTTAAAAAATAATGGTGTTATTAAAATTGGCAATCCTAAACAAATAATTATATAAGTTATAATTGTAATGTGAAATGCTAAGATTTTTTCTGTAACAAGTCTTGTTCTTGTCATTGGTAAAGTATTAAAAATTAATAATGTTCCATCACTAATTTCATCACGAAAAATTTGTGATGCTTTAGAATAACTTAATAAAATTAAAAAACTAATAAAAAAACCATATAAAATAGTAATTATTTGATTATTTAAAGAAACATATTCTGCTCTTATCACATCAGTAGTAATATTAGAAACAGTTTCTAAACGCATATTTAAAAAATAAGATAATGAACCGACAATCGCTAAAGGAATTATTAAACCAATAATTAGAAAAACTCAAGATGAAATTGCTTTAATAATTTTATTTAAAGTATAAAGCAAAATTGGCGCTCTAAAACTAAATTTATAGTTTTTACTTGTTACTTTTTGAGTTTTAATCGGCATTACTTCTTACCTTCCTTTTTATTACTGTTTTTATGACTAGACACAATTTCTGATTGTTGATCATTTTTAATAATTTGTTCATACAACTCAGTTAAGTCTGTTGTATACGGTTGTGTTGATTTAATTAAAATTTTATGTTCAAGCGCTAATTCACTAATATTTAACAATTCTTGATCATTTTTAATTTGCACCACAATTTTTTCATTCATTATTTGAACATCATAACCAGCTTTTTTTAATACTTTAATAAACAATTCTGGTTTTAAAGGATCAAACATATATAAATTTTGTTTTTTAGTTTGAATGATATCACTGTAAATAACATTACCATGATTTAAAATTGTAACTTCATCAATAATATTTTGTAACTCTAATAAAATATGTGATGAAATCAAAATGCTTTTTCCCATATCACGAAGTTTAATTAATTCATCAAATAATTCCATTCTCGCTGTTGGATCTAAATTAGCTGCTGGTTCATCTAAAATTAATATTTTAGGATTAGAAATAAGAGCTTGTGCTAATAATACCTTTTTTTTCATTCCAGAAGAAAAACTATTAGGATTTTTTCGTTGAAACTTTCATAAATTTAATTGTTCTAATGATGCTTTAGCTTCCTTTTTACTTTTTTTTCAATCGTTTCCTCGTAAAAAACTCATTCAAGTTAAATATTTATATGTTGATAAGTGCATTGGAAAACGAGCATTTTCAGGAATATATCCTAAAACTTCTTTAGCTACAGACAGCGTAGCATCTTTACCATCAATTTGTATTTCACCACTATTAGGAATAATTGAACCGATTAAACATTTAATTGTTGTTGTTTTTCCACTACCATTAGGTCCAATAAAACCATGAATTTTACCACTTTTTACTTTAATAGTAATGTTATTAACAGCAACTTGTTTTTTAAACCTTTTGGTTAATCCACTAATAGAAATTGCATAATTATTATTTTCCATTAATTTACTCCTTGTATATTTTATGACTAATGATGAATACGACCAGCTTATTTTCGTTTCATTGCTAATGCTTTAGTAAAAGAATAACTTTGTAAACCATTTCCACTTAATCCAATACAAATCCCTGTATTGCCAGCAATTAATTGCTTAATAGCTTCAGTTCCTAAAATTGTTGCTAAATAGCGATCCATTGCTGTTGGCATACCGCCTCTTTGAATATGTCCTAAGACTGTTGCTCGCGTAACATAACCACTACCTTTTTCAACTTCTTTCGCCAATTGATGAACATCATACAGTTTTTCCGTTACAAGAATAATTACCGAACGATACTTTTTCTCATAACATTTTTTAGTTTGCTGAATAATTTCTTCTTCTGTCAATTTATTTTCTGATGTACTAATAATTTCCACACCACTACCAATTCCCGCCAGCATCGCAATATCTCCACAATAACGACCCATAACTTCAATAATTCCACAACGATTATGAGATTCATTAGTATCGCGAACACGGTCAATTGCTTCAATAACGGTATTTAATGCCGTATCAAAACCAATAGTAAAATCACTTGATACAACATCATTATCTATTGTTCCTGGCAAACCAATACAATTTAATCCCATTGCTACTAATTTATTAGCACCTTGATAACTACCATCACCACCAATAACAATTAAATTATTAATTTCTAATTGTTTTAAATTATTAATCGCTCGTTGTCTTACTTCTTCCTTTGCAAATTCAGGATAACGGGAAGTACCAATCGCTGTTCCCCCACGATTAACAATTTTTCTCGCAAAGTCTTCATTAGTTTCTTCAATTCAACCTTGTGTTAAACCTTCATAACCATCCCTAACAATGTAAGGCAGAATATTATTTGCTATTGCTTTTTTAATTATTTGCGCCACCGTATTGTTCATTCCTGGCGCATCGCCACCAGAAGTTAATATCGCAACTTTCTTCATCAATTTTGCCATTTTTAATTTATCCCTTCTAAATATTTAGTATTTTAATTATAGCAAAAATATATTCTCCACAATATACTAATTTATTAAAGTGCTATTTGTCTCCTTAATAATTAATTAGTTGGGGACTATACTATTAATTTGTTATTTTTTAAAAAGGTATCCTTAATAAAATTTTAATTTTATCGTTAAACCTCCTTTACTACTACAATAGCAAGAATAGAGTGAAAATCGTTTCTAATTAAAGAAATAATATTCTTAAATAAAAAATATCTCCCAATTAACTAGGAGATATTTAAAGGTTTTAAGATTTTAAGATTTTTTTGTTAAGTTATAAAATGTTTCCATTCCATCATATTCACCAGTAGCACCTAATTCATGTGCAATCGTTAAGAGACGATTATATTTAGCAATCCGATCGGTTCTTGACATTGAACCAGTTTTAATTTGTCCAGTGTTTAAAGCGACCGCTAAATCAGCAATAGTTGTATCCTCAGTTTCACCTGAACGATGTGATACAACTGTTGTTCAATTAGCTTTTTGCGCCATTTGAATCGTCGCAATCGTTTCACTCATTGTTCCAATTTGATTTACTTTAATTAAAATTGAGTTAGCCGCTTGCTTTTCAATACCTTCTTTTGTTATTTTAGGATTAGTTACAAAAATATCATCTCCCATAATTTGGACTTTATTACCTAATTTTTCTGTTAATTTAACAAAACCATCTCAATCATGTTCTGATAGTCCATCTTCAATAGAAATAATCGGATATTTATTAACTAACTGTTCTAAATACAAAATCATTTCATCAGTAGTTTTTTCAACAACTTTGCCACTTTTTTTGCTTAGTTTTTTAAAGACATAAATTTTTCGTTCTTTATCATATAGTTCGCTAGAAGCACAATCCATTGCAATTTTAATATCCGTACCAGCTTTATATCCTGCTGTTTCAATTGCTTTAACAATAACATCTAATGCACCTTCATTATCTAAATTTGGAGCAAATCCACCTTCATCACCAACAGAAGTAGTATCACCAGCATCGTGTAAAATTTTCTTTAAAGTATGAAATACTTCTGCTGCCATTCTAATTGCTTCTTTAAAATCAGGAGCACTAACCGGCATAATCATAAACTCTTGAAAATCAATTGTGTTGTCTGCATGTTCTCCACCATTAATAATGTTTAACATTGGTACTGGTAATTTTCTAGCATTAATACCACCAATATATTGATATAATGGTAAACCTACTTCATCAGCACCTGCACGCATAACTGCCATTGATACTCCTAAAATCGCATTAGCTCCTAATTTTTCTTTATTAGACTTGGTACATAACCTTTAATTTTATCTACTATTTTGATAATTATTTTTTAGATGAAATACAAATGTTAGATAAATACAAAGATAAAAATGAATTTTATAGTTTAGTCGGCATAAAATGTTATAGTTATGTACCAAGTCTATTATCTGTACCATCTAATTTAATCATCACTTGATCAACTAAAAGTTGATTAGTAACATCCATTCCTACTACTTTTTCACGAATCATTTTATTAATATTAGCAACAGCTTTTAAAACACCTTTACCCATATATCGCTTTTCATCGTTATCTCTTAATTCTAAAGCTTCTAATTCACCTGTGGATGCCCCTGACGGAACCAAGGCTTTGCCGTAACCAAATTCACTTCACACTTCCACTTGAATTGTGGGATTACCACGAGAATCTAAAACTTCTATTGCTCTTACATCTGTAATTCTTGACATCTATTACTATCCTCCTCTAAATGAGATATATATTATATATTAGACTTGGTACATAACTATAACATTTTATGCCGACTAAACTATAAAATTCATTTTTATCTTTGTATTTATCTAACATTTGTATTTCATCTAAAAAATAATTATCAAAATAGTAGATAAAATTAAAGGTTATGTACCAAGTCTATTATAGCAAAAACTAGACAAAGACACACAGAAAATAGGTCGCGTTTAGTTTTCTTAGGTATTTTTTAGCTGAATTATACTTGTAAGTGCAAGTAAATAAAATTGCAAAAGATTTCATATAAAAATTTCATGATGCTAAGTTTATTTTAGAAAAAGTAAATTTAAGGAGTTTTTATATGGGATACAAACATCTTGGCATAGATGAAAGAATTTATATTGAGAATCAATTGAAATTTAAAGTAAAAATTAGTGAAATAGCTAAAAATCTTAATCGAAGTATTAGTACTATTAATCGAGAAGTTAATAGAAATAAAGATAATAATCATTATTTTTCATTAATTGCACAAAATAAAGCAGAAAATAGAAAACAATTACATGTTTATTTTCATAAATTTAAAAATAGAGAATTAGTAAAATATGTACAACAAAAATTATTATTAGGTTGATCGCCTGAACAAATTTATGGCAGAATTAAAAATTTTCATCAAGAATGAATTATTAGTTTTAAAACAATTTACAATTGAATTTATTCTGGATTACTTGAAAAGGTTACTAGTAAAAATTTAAGAAGAAAAGGTAAGAAACGAAAATCTCAAGAAAATCGGGGTAAATTTAATGGTAAATCCATTAAAGAACGAAATGTTAATAATCGCATAACTCTTGGCCATTGAGAAGGTGATACTGTAGTATCATCACGAGGTAAAAGTAAATCATGTTTAATAACTTTAGTTGAAAGAACATCAAGATTTACTTTAGCAATATTAGTTGAAAATAGAACTACTAAAGTTATTAACAAAAATATTAGTCATTATTTATCAATTCTTCCAAATAATCTTGTTAAGACTATAAAATTTGATAGGGGTAAAGAATTTGCTAATTGACAACAACTTGAAAAAAATTTAAATGTGAAAATTTATTTTGCTGATGCATATTCACCTTGACAAAGAGGTACTAATGAAAATACTAATGGTTTAATTAGAGAAAAATTTCCTAAAAAATTTAATTTTTCAAACACTACTAAAAATGCAGTTCATAAATTTATATTGTCTTTAAACCAAAGACCAAGAAAAATACTAAATTATCTTTCGCCAATCGAATATTTGGTTAGAAAAATAATTTAGTTGCACTTAACTTTACAATTTGGCAATTCAAATTTACAACGAATTTTTTCATATTTTTAATTAATAAATGAACATCGCTATTAAATTTTTCTTTTCATTTAGTTTCTGTTTCATCTCTAAAAATTAAAATATCAAAAATAGCTACTTCTATAATTTAAATAAAAAATACTAGCGGCACAATACTGTGTTATATATTTAATATTCTTACTTACATATTTGCAAAAATCCAAAAACAAAATTATAATATCAATATTTATTTAATACGCCCCCATTATTATTTCGGTCTTTCTCAGGAAATATTTTTAATTGTTCCTTTTGTAAAAGCATAATAAAAATTTGTCATCATTTGAATAATTTGTTGTTCAGAAGAACCTAATACATTATTTGCTTTCGCCATTTGCAAAAAATAATAATCCATTTCTTTAGTTTGCATATCTTGTTTTCACTGAATAATAAGCGCATAATGTTCCTTTAAAATATGAGGATAATGCTTTGCTAAAAAATTAAACGCATAATAACTAATATCAATAAATGGTAATAATTGCTCTTTAATAGCTCCAATTAATGACAAATGCATTGCCACTAGTGGATCATCAAGTTTAGGTCATAAAATTCCCGGCGTGTCTAGTAAATGAATATTTTGCGCTAACTTGACTCATTGAATCCCTCTCGTAACTCCTGGTTGATTAGCAACATTACTTACTTTTCTTTTAACTAAATTATTAATTAACCGTGATTTGCCGACATTAGGAATCCCAATAATCATCACCTTAATTTGTCAATTTGGAATGCCACGAGATTTTTGATGATTAATTTTATCTTTCAATAATTGATTAATTAATAAAATAATTTCATTTTTGGGTTGATCAACTAATAAATTAGTTAATACTACTTTAACTAACGGGTCTTTTTTTAAAAATGCCATTCATTCTTGATTTACTTTCATATCACTTAAATCTTTTTTATTCAAAATAATAATTCGTGGTTTATTTTTAAATAATTCTTGAATAATTGGATTAATACTAGAGTTAATGGCTCGCGCATCGCGAAGTTCAATTACTAAATCAACTAATGCTAATTTTTCTTTCATCAAGCGAATAGCTTTTGCCATATGACCTGGAAATCAATTAATATTTAACTTTTCCATTAATATGTCTCCTTAATTGAAAAATAAAGGCAAATTCTACCTTTACCTTTATTAATTATTATCCCTTATTTCTCTTATTAGAACTAACTACTTCTTTAATTCTTGCAGCTTTACCAATAAGATCACGCATATAGTATAACTTCGCTCTTCTAACACGACCAATTTTTAAAACTTCAATTTTATTTATTAGCGGTGAATGTAAAGGGAAAGTTCTTTCAACACTAGTACTACCAGTAAGTTTTCTTACAGTAAAACTAGAACTAATACCTGACCCTTGACGCTTTAAAACTAAACCAGTAAAAACTTGTGTTCGTTTTTTGTTACCTTCATTAATTTCAACAGCAACACTTACTGTATCGCCAGATTTAAATTTTGGAATATCAGTACGAAGTTGTTGTTCAGTAATTTGTCGATCTAATTGCATATTCATAACAATTGCTCCTTCCATTATTATTTATTTTTTATCTTTTTCTAATTCAGCAATTCAAATTTGCTCTTGTGGTGTTAATTGATTTAAGTCAATCAAATCTGGTCGCTTTTTATATGTATTATAAAACGCTTGTTCTTTTCTTCAAATATCAATATTTTTATGATGACCTGATAATAAGACATCAGGAACTTGCTGATTATTAAAAACTAATGGTTTAGTAAATACAGGATAATCTAAATACTTATTAGTAAATGAATCATTTTGATGTGATGCTTCTTGAATAACACCTGGTAATAAGCGAATAACAGCATCACTTATAACCATACTGGCAATTTCACCAGCACTAAGAACATAATCACCAATAGATATTTCCATATCAACAAAATCTCTAATTCTTTCATCAAAACCTTCGTAATGACCACAAACTAAAATTAATGAATTATTACTACTAGCCATTGCACTAGCAATATCCTGTTTAAATGTTTTTCCTTGTGGCGATAATAAAATCACTTGACTATTAGGGATTTGCTCACGAGCATAATTTATCGCTGCAACTACAATCGGTGCCATTAATACCATCCCATTACCACCACCATATTGATAATCATCAACTTGTTGATGCTTATCAATAGCAAAATCACGAAGATTAATGATATTAAACTTTACTTTTTCTTTCTTAACAGCATTCTTAATAATTGATGTATTAATAAAACTAACAAAGAGTTCGGGAAATAAAGTGATAATTTGAATTGTTGTCATTAATTTCTTGCCTCCTTTATAATTTATCAATTATTAATTAACTTAACATAAACAGTATTTTGTTCTCAAAGAATATTCATAATAAACTGTGAAACATCGGCCAACATTTTTTGTTCACCAATAACTGTTTGAATAACAAAAACACCGTGCGCTTTAGTAATAAAGTAATCAATCACTTCACCAATAAGTGAATTATCATCAACATTGATAACTTGTAATCCAATATAGTTTTCAACTTCGTCATCATTTACTAAATGAGGATTATTACTAAGTTGAAATAAATCTTGAGTCTTTAAAAATAAAATGTCATTAATATAATCATAATTTTTAAATTTAACTAAAAGATCACCTTTATGACTTCTAGAACTAACAACCGTTAATATTTCATAAGTATAATTATTAGAATCATAAAAATATATATCATGATTAGCATCAAAGAATCGCTCATATTTAGGCATTAAACATCTAATCTTTACTTCGCCCTTTAAAGCATGAGTATTAATAACCTTACCAATTTTAACAAACTTCATTATTCGTTAAAAGCCTCTAAAGATACTTTAATTCTTTTTTGCTCTCTTGATGCCTTAACATTAACTAAACGACGAATCGAATCAATAATTAATCCTTTTTTACCGATTAATCTTGCCAAATCACTATCACTAGTCATAATAAGAATTTCTAATTCATTGTCATTTTCATTTAACATTCTAATTTGAATATTATTAATATCTTTAACAATTGGACTAATTAATATTTTAACAGTATTAATGTAATTCATCATTAGCTAACTCCATTTATTCTCTCGAATTTTTTTCATCAATAACCTTTGCTTCTTTTGAAACTTTAACTGTTGATTTAGAATTACTACTTTTATCATCATTTACTTTGTTTTTAACTTCCTTAGCTAAAACTTCTTTTTTAATCACTTTTTTCTCTGCTGTTGATTTCTTTGCTTTATTTTTTTGTCGTAATTCATGAAATGCTTGCATAATTTTTTCTTTTGCAAATAAACTACGAACTGTTTCAGTTGGTTGAGCACCAACGGTTAATCACTTTAAAGCTAATTCTTTATTAATTTTTAACGAATCATTTAAAGAATCATATGTTCCAATTAATTCAATATATTCACCGTCTCTTTTAATACGAGAATCAATAGCAACAATACGATAAAAAGGTTGTTTAGTTTTTCCCATCCTTTTCAGTCTTAATTTAACCATAAAATATAAGTACTCCTCTCACTATTATTGGTTTAGTTATCTTTTTAAACCATAATTAATAATATCGTTAATCGATATATATGTCAAGTAAGTTTACTTAACAGGTCGCGTTTAGTTTTCTTAGGTATTGCTTTGAAGAAGTAAAACAATCAGCTAATTATATTATTTAATTACTAAACTAACCATACCTTTCTTGTTATTGTCATTTTTATTCATTACTATTTTATCATATTATTGAATTTTTACACAATGAAAAATTATTAATTGGTCGCGTTTAGTTTTCTTAAGTATTTTTTAAAAAAGAAAAAATAGTCATTTACTATAAATTATTTCAATATGCAAATTAAGTATATATTTCTTATGTATGATTTTTGTTGTAAAAAATTATTTTAATGTTGTTTTTATAAGCATTTTACTTAGTTTTTATAACCTTTTATTAAGAATATGTTTGTTAATATTAAATATTTTGTTTTATTAATTATTTTTCAAGTAAAAAGGTAATAAATTTTTAGTTGCTTTTCTTTCAAAATTATTCAAATCTTTACCCACCTAACAAAACTTTATGCGCCCTACTTAACAGTTAATATTACTACTACTTAAAAAATATAATTTATGTTTATGCTGAATTATACTTGTAAGTGCAAGTGCCAAATTGTAAAGTTAAGTGCAACTAAATTATTTTTCTAACCAAATATTCGATTGGCGAAAGATAATTTATTATTTTTCTTGGTCTTTGGTTTAAAGACAATATAAATTTATGAACTGCATTTTTAGTAGTGTTTGAAAAATTAAATTTTTTAGGAAATTTTTCTCTAATTAAACCATTAGTATTTTCATTAGTACCTCTTTGTCAAGGTGAATATGCATCAGCAAAATAAATTTTCACATTTAAATTTTTTTCAAGTTGTTGTCAATTAGCAAATTCTTTACCCCTATCAAATGTTATAGTCTTAACAAGATTATTTGGAAGAATTGATAAATAATGACTAATATTTTTGTTAATAACTTTAGTAGTTCTATTTTCAACTAATATTGCTAAAGTAAATCTTGATGTTCTTTCAACTAAAGTTATTAAACATGATTTACTTTTACCTCGTGATGATACTACAGTATCACCTTCTCAATGGCCAAGAGTTATGCGATTATTAACATTTCGTTCTTTAATGGATTTACCATTAAATTTACCCCGATTTTCTTGAGATTTTCGTTTCTTACCTTTTCTTCTTAAATTTTTACTAGTAACCTTTTCAAGTAATCCAGAATAAATTCAATTGTAAATTGTTTTAAAACTAATAATTCATTCTTGATGAAAATTTTTAATTCTGCCATAAATTTGTTCAGGCGATCAACCTAATAATAATTTTTGTTGTACATATTTTACTAATTCTCTATTTTTAAATTTATGAAAATAAACATGTAATTGTTTTCTATTTTCTGCTTTATTTTGTGCAATTAATGAAAAATAATGATTATTATCTTTATTTCTATTAACTTCTCGATTAATAGTACTAATACTTCGATTAAGATTCTTAGCTATTTCACTAATTTTTACTTTAAATTTCAATTGATTCTCAATATAAATTCTTTCATCTATGCCAAGATGTTTGTATCCCATATAAAAACTCCTTAAATTTACTTTTTCTAAAATAAACTTAGCATCATGAAATTTTTATATGAAATCTTTTGCAATTTTATTTACTTGCACTTACAAGTATAATTCAGCATTTAAAGTATAAAGCAAAATTGGCGCTCTAAAACTAAATTTATAGTTTTTACTTGTTACTTTTTGAGTTTTAATCGGCATTACTTCTTACCTTCCTTTTTATTACTGTTTTTATGACTAGACACAATTTCTGATTGTTGATCATTTTTAATAATTTGTTCATACAACTCAGTTAAGTCTGTTGTATACGGTTGTGTTGATTTAATTAAAATTTTATGTTCAAGCGCTAATTCACTAATATTTAACAATTCTTGATCATTTTTAATTTGCACCACAATTTTTTCATTCATTATTTGAACATCATAACCAGCTTTTTTTAATACTTTAATAAACAATTCTGGTTTTAAAGGATCAAACATATATAAATTTTGTTTTTTAGTTTGAATGATATCACTGTAAATAACATTACCATGATTTAAAATTGTAACTTCATCAATAATATTTTGTAACTCTAATAAAATATGTGATGAAATCAAAATGCTTTTTCCCATATCACGAAGTTTAATTAATTCATCAAATAATTCCATTCTCGCTGTTGGATCTAAATTAGCTGCTGGTTCATCTAAAATTAATATTTTAGGATTAGAAATAAGAGCTTGTGCTAATAATACCTTTTTTTTCATTCCAGAAGAAAAACTATTAGGATTTTTTCGTTGAAACTTTCATAAATTTAATTGTTCTAATGATGCTTTAGCTTCCTTTTTACTTTTTTTTCAATCGTTTCCTCGTAAAAAACTCATTCAAGTTAAATATTTATATGTTGATAAGTGCATTGGAAAACGAGCATTTTCAGGAATATATCCTAAAACTTCTTTAGCTACAGACAGCGTAGCATCTTTACCATCAATTTGTATTTCACCACTATTAGGAATAATTGAACCGATTAAACATTTAATTGTTGTTGTTTTTCCACTACCATTAGGTCCAATAAAACCATGAATTTTACCACTTTTTACTTTAATAGTAATGTTATTAACAGCAACTTGTTTTTTAAACCTTTTGGTTAATCCACTAATAGAAATTGCATAATTATTATTTTCCATTAATTTACTCCTTGTATATTTTATGACTAATGATGAATACGACCAGCTTATTTTCGTTTCATTGCTAATGCTTTAGTAAAAGAATAACTTTGTAAACCATTTCCACTTAATCCAATACAAATCCCTGTATTGCCAGCAATTAATTGCTTAATAGCTTCAGTTCCTAAAATTGTTGCTAAATAGCGATCCATTGCTGTTGGCATACCGCCTCTTTGAATATGTCCTAAGACTGTTGCTCGCGTAACATAACCACTACCTTTTTCAACTTCTTTCGCCAATTGATGAACATCATACAGTTTTTCCGTTACAAGAATAATTACCGAACGATACTTTTTCTCATAACATTTTTTAGTTTGCTGAATAATTTCTTCTTCTGTCAATTTATTTTCTGATGTACTAATAATTTCCACACCACTACCAATTCCCGCCAGCATCGCAATATCTCCACAATAACGACCCATAACTTCAATAATTCCACAACGATTATGAGATTCATTAGTATCGCGAACACGGTCAATTGCTTCAATAACGGTATTTAATGCCGTATCAAAACCAATAGTAAAATCACTTGATACAACATCATTATCTATTGTTCCTGGCAAACCAATACAATTTAATCCCATTGCTACTAATTTATTAGCACCTTGATAACTACCATCACCACCAATAACAATTAAATTATTAATTTCTAATTGTTTTAAATTATTAATCGCTCGTTGTCTTACTTCTTCCTTTGCAAATTCAGGATAACGGGAAGTACCAATCGCTGTTCCCCCACGATTAACAATTTTTCTCGCAAAGTCTTCATTAGTTTCTTCAATTCAACCTTGTGTTAAACCTTCATAACCATCCCTAACAATGTAAGGCAGAATATTATTTGCTATTGCTTTTTTAATTATTTGCGCCACCGTATTGTTCATTCCTGGCGCATCGCCACCAGAAGTTAATATCGCAACTTTCTTCATCAATTTTGCCATTTTTAATTTATCCCTTCTAAATATTTAGTATTTTAATTATAGCAAAAATATATTCTCCACAATATACTAATTTATTAAAGTGCTATTTGTCTCCTTAATAATTAATTAGTTGGGGACTATACTATTAATTTGTTATTTTTTAAAAAGGTATCCTTAATAAAATTTTAATTTTATCGTTAAACCTCCTTTACTACTACAATAGCAAGAATAGAGTGAAAATCGTTTCTAATTAAAGAAATAATATTCTTAAATAAAAAATATCTCCCAATTAACTAGGAGATATTTAAAGGTTTTAAGATTTTAAGATTTTTTTGTTAAGTTATAAAATGTTTCCATTCCATCATATTCACCAGTAGCACCTAATTCATGTGCAATCGTTAAGAGACGATTATATTTAGCAATCCGATCGGTTCTTGACATTGAACCAGTTTTAATTTGTCCAGTGTTTAAAGCGACCGCTAAATCAGCAATAGTTGTATCCTCAGTTTCACCTGAACGATGTGATACAACTGTTGTTCAATTAGCTTTTTGCGCCATTTGAATCGTCGCAATCGTTTCACTCATTGTTCCAATTTGATTTACTTTAATTAAAATTGAGTTAGCCGCTTGCTTTTCAATACCTTCTTTTGTTATTTTAGGATTAGTTACAAAAATATCATCTCCCATAATTTGGACTTTATTACCTAATTTTTCTGTTAATTTAACAAAACCATCTCAATCATGTTCTGATAGTCCATCTTCAATAGAAATAATCGGATATTTATTAACTAACTGTTCTAAATACAAAATCATTTCATCAGTAGTTTTTTCAACAACTTTGCCACTTTTTTTGCTTAGTTTTTTAAAGACATAAATTTTTCGTTCTTTATCATATAGTTCGCTAGAAGCACAATCCATTGCAATTTTAATATCCGTACCAGCTTTATATCCTGCTGTTTCAATTGCTTTAACAATAACATCTAATGCACCTTCATTATCTAAATTTGGAGCAAATCCACCTTCATCACCAACAGAAGTAGTATCACCAGCATCGTGTAAAATTTTCTTTAAAGTATGAAATACTTCTGCTGCCATTCTAATTGCTTCTTTAAAATCAGGAGCACTAACCGGCATAATCATAAACTCTTGAAAATCAATTGTGTTGTCTGCATGTTCTCCACCATTAATAATGTTTAACATTGGTACTGGTAATTTTCTAGCATTAATACCACCAATATATTGATATAATGGTAAACCTACTTCATCAGCACCTGCACGCATAACTGCCATTGATACTCCTAAAATCGCATTAGCTCCTAATTTTTCTTTATTAGACTTGGTACATAACCTTTAATTTTATCTACTATTTTGATAATTATTTTTTAGATGAAATACAAATGTTAGATAAATACAAAGATAAAAATGAATTTTATAGTTTAGTCGGCATAAAATGTTATAGTTATGTACCAAGTCTATTATCTGTACCATCTAATTTAATCATCACTTGATCAACTAAAAGTTGATTAGTAACATCCATTCCTACTACTTTTTCACGAATCATTTTATTAATATTAGCAACAGCTTTTAAAACACCTTTACCCATATATCGCTTTTCATCGTTATCTCTTAATTCTAAAGCTTCTAATTCACCTGTGGATGCCCCTGACGGAACCAAGGCTTTGCCGTAACCAAATTCACTTCACACTTCCACTTGAATTGTGGGATTACCACGAGAATCTAAAACTTCTATTGCTCTTACATCTGTAATTCTTGACATCTATTACTATCCTCCTCTAAATGAGATATATATTATATATTAGACTTGGTACATAACTATAACATTTTATGCCGACTAAACTATAAAATTCATTTTTATCTTTGTATTTATCTAACATTTGTATTTCATCTAAAAAATAATTATCAAAATAGTAGATAAAATTAAAGGTTATGTACCAAGTCTATTATAGCAAAAACTAGACAAAGACACACAGAAAATAGGTCGCGTTTAGTTTTCTTAGGTATTTTTTAGCTGAATTATACTTGTAAGTGCAAGTAAATAAAATTGCAAAAGATTTCATATAAAAATTTCATGATGCTAAGTTTATTTTAGAAAAAGTAAATTTAAGGAGTTTTTATATGGGATACAAACATCTTGGCATAGATGAAAGAATTTATATTGAGAATCAATTGAAATTTAAAGTAAAAATTAGTGAAATAGCTAAAAATCTTAATCGAAGTATTAGTACTATTAATCGAGAAGTTAATAGAAATAAAGATAATAATCATTATTTTTCATTAATTGCACAAAATAAAGCAGAAAATAGAAAACAATTACATGTTTATTTTCATAAATTTAAAAATAGAGAATTAGTAAAATATGTACAACAAAAATTATTATTAGGTTGATCGCCTGAACAAATTTATGGCAGAATTAAAAATTTTCATCAAGAATGAATTATTAGTTTTAAAACAATTTACAATTGAATTTATTCTGGATTACTTGAAAAGGTTACTAGTAAAAATTTAAGAAGAAAAGGTAAGAAACGAAAATCTCAAGAAAATCGGGGTAAATTTAATGGTAAATCCATTAGACTTGGTACATAACCTTTAATTTTATCTACTATTTTGATAATTATTTTTTAGATGAAATACAAATGTTAGATAAATACAAAGATGCTGAATTATACTTGTAAGTGCAAGTAAATAAAATTGCAAAAGATTTCATATAAAAATTTCATGATGCTAAGTTTATTTTAGAAAAAGTAAATTTAAGGAGTTTTTATATGGGATACAAACATCTTGGCATAGATGAAAGAATTTATATTGAGAATCAATTGAAATTTAAAGTAAAAATTAGTGAAATAGCTAAAAATCTTAATCGAAGTATTAGTACTATTAATCGAGAAGTTAATAGAAATAAAGATAATAATCATTATTTTTCATTAATTGCACAAAATAAAGCAGAAAATAGAAAACAATTACATGTTTATTTTCATAAATTTAAAAATAGAGAATTAGTAAAATATGTACAACAAAAATTATTATTAGGTTGATCGCCTGAACAAATTTATGGCAGAATTAAAAATTTTCATCAAGAATGAATTATTAGTTTTAAAACAATTTACAATTGAATTTATTCTGGATTACTTGAAAAGGTTACTAGTAAAAATTTAAGAAGAAAAGGTAAGAAACGAAAATCTCAAGAAAATCGGGGTAAATTTAATGGTAAATCCATTAAAGAACGAAATGTTAATAATCGCATAACTCTTGGCCATTGAGAAGGTGATACTGTAGTATCATCACGAGGTAAAAGTAAATCATGTTTAATAACTTTAGTTGAAAGAACATCAAGATTTACTTTAGCAATATTAGTTGAAAATAGAACTACTAAAGTTATTAACAAAAATATTAGTCATTATTTATCAATTCTTCCAAATAATCTTGTTAAGACTATAACATTTGATAGGGGTAAAGAATTTGCTAATTGACAACAACTTGAAAAAAATTTAAATGTGAAAATTTATTTTGCTGATGCATATTCACCTTGACAAAGAGGTACTAATGAAAATACTAATGGTTTAATTAGAGAAAAATTTCCTAAAAAATTTAATTTTTCAAACACTACTAAAAATGCAGTTCATAAATTTATATTGTCTTTAAACCAAAGACCAAGAAAAATACTAAATTATCTTTCGCCAATCGAATATTTGGTTAGAAAAATAATTTAGTTGCACTTAACTTTACAATTTGGCTTTTGTTAATAACTTTAGTAGTTCTATTTTCAACTAATATTGCTAAAGTAAATCTTGATGTTCTTTCAACTAAAGTTATTAAACATGATTTACTTTTACCTCGTGATGATACTACAGTATCACCTTCTCAATGGCCAAGAGTTATGCGATTATTAACATTTCGTTCTTTAATGGATTTACCATTAAATTTACCCCGATTTTCTTGAGATTTTCGTTTCTTACCTTTTCTTCTTAAATTTTTACTAGTAACCTTTTCAAGTAATCCAGAATAAATTCAATTGTAAATTGTTTTAAAACTAATAATTCATTCTTGATGAAAATTTTTAATTCTGCCATAAATTTGTTCAGGCGATCAACCTAATAATAATTTTTGTTGTACATATTTTACTAATTCTCTATTTTTAAATTTATGAAAATAAACATGTAATTGTTTTCTATTTTCTGCTTTATTTTGTGCAATTAATGAAAAATAATGATTATTATCTTTATTTCTATTAACTTCTCGATTAATAGTACTAATACTTCGATTAAGATTTTTAGCTATTTCACTAATTTTTACTTTAAATTTCAATTGATTCTCAATATAAATTCTTTCATCTATGCCAAGATGTTTGTATCCCATATAAAAACTCCTTAAATTTACTTTTTCTAAAATAAACTTAGCATCATGAAATTTTTATATGAAATCTTTTGCAATTTTATTTACTTGCACTTACAAGTATAATTCAGCAATTTAATAACCATTCTTGAAAATCGTATTTTTGTAATACGATTTTCTTAATTTAAGGAGTTTTAAAATGAAATATATTATTTCTCAAGCAGATTTAGCAGATTTAAAAGCAAAAATCCAAAGTTGACTAAGTGCTAATTGCCGCAATCCTTATTACTATAAAACTAAAAAACGCCTTACTGCCTATTTAAACTTATGTACTTATTTCTATATTAGACTTGGTACATAACTATAACATTTTATGCCGACTAAACTATAAAATTCATTTTTATCTTTGTATTTATCTAACATTTGTATTTCATCTAAAAAATAATTATCAAAATAGTAGATAAAATTAAAGGTTATGTACCAAGTCTATTGAAGAAACTACTTTAACAAAACTTATTAAAAAATATTTTAAGAATGCAACGAAAACTTTTTATCGTTGGGCACAAAAAATTATGACTGCTTATTATTCTGACAATCTAGATTTGTTATTGTTTAAAACTACAAAACCACAAAATATTAATTATCAATATAGTTTAAATTCTCGCGAAAAAGTATGTGATTTATATTTTGATTACAAAAATCTTCAAGCTGGCGGAATGTGGTCTTTATTTAACAATTTAAAAATCGGTTTTCACGCTGTTAAAAATTCAGAAGTTCCGAAAAATATCAAAACTTTTTATCGTTGAATTAAATCCGACCCTCGTTGAAAAGAATTAAAACAGCAAATCAAACAAACAAAACGCCATTTTAAGCGTTATGAAGTTTCTGATATTGGTCTCTTACAAATGGATGCTAAAATCATTACCCCATCAAATTTTCCGGTTGATAAAAAATATTACATTTATGATTTTGCTGAATTATACTTGTAAGTGCAAGTAAATAAAATTGCAAAAGATTTCATATAAAAATTTCATGATGCTAAGTTTATTTTAGAAAAAGTAAATTTAAGGAGTTTTTATATGGGATACAAACATCTTGGCATAGATGAAAGAATTTATATTGAGAATCAATTGAAATTTAAAGTAAAAATTAGTGAAATAGCTAAAAATCTTAATCGAAGTATTAGTACTATTAATCGAGAAGTTAATAGAAATAAAGATAATAATCATTATTTTTCATTAATTGCACAAAATAAAGCAGAAAATAGAAAACAATTACATGTTTATTTTCATAAATTTAAAAATAGAGAATTAGTAAAATATGTACAACAAAAATTATTATTAGGTTGATCGCCTGAACAAATTTATGGCAGAATTAAAAATTTTCATCAAGAATGAATTATTAGTTTTAAAACAATTTACAATTGAATTTATTCTGGATTACTTGAAAAGGTTACTAGTAAAAATTTAAGAAGAAAAGGTAAGAAACGAAAATCTCAAGAAAATCGGGGTAAATTTAATGGTAAATCCATTAAAGAACGAAATGTTAATAATCGCATAACTCTTGGCCATTGAGAAGGTGATACTGTAGTATCATCACGAGGTAAAAGTAAATCATGTTTAATAACTTTGGTTGAAAGAACATCAAGATTTACTTTAGCAATATTAGTTGAAAATAGAACTACTAAAGTTATTAACAAAAATATTAGTCATTATTTATCAATTCTTCCAAATAATCTTGTTAAGACTATAACATTTGATAGGGGTAAAGAATTTGCTAATTGACAACAACTTGAAAAAAATTTAAATGTGAAAATTTATTTTGCTGATGCATATTCACCTTGACAAAGAGGTACTAATGAAAATACTAATGGTTTAATTAGAGAAAAATTTCCTAAAAAATTTAATTTTTCAAACACTACTAAAAATGCAGTTCATAAATTTATATTGTCTTTAAACCAAAGACCAAGAAAAATACTAAATTATCTTTCGCCAATCGAATATTTGGTTAGAAAAATAATTTAGTTGCACTTAACTTTACAATTTGGCTTTTATTGACGAAATGACGCGCATAGTATTTGGTTATGTTTATGATAGTTTGGGAACTAACAATGCCATTAATGCGACACGAAGAGCGATGAAAGATTTCGGCGAACTTGGCATAATCATTAAACGCCTTCGTACTGACAACGCTCCAGAATTTACTACTACTAACTGAAGTAATAAAAAATCATACAAAGTAAAAGAAAGGCCTTTTACAACCTTTCTTTCGAGGAACGTAATTGTCCACGAAACCACGCCAATCCGTTCTCCTCAGAGCAATGGAAAGATTGAACGATTTCATCAACATTATACCAAATTATTTTATTCTAAGGATAAAAAACTAAATCAAAATGAACTTCAACATTATTTAAACAAATATTATTACTTTTATAATTTTGAACGACGCCATTCATCTTTAAACAATAAAACTCCATTTCAAACATTACAAAAACTTTTAATAAAATAATTTCTAGAAGTTTAAATAATTATTTTTTACAAAATATTTAATTTATTAGTCTCGTTATGGTTATGAAGCGATTGTTCCTAAAAAACTTAATATTTTATGATTTTTATTTTACTTCATGAAACTCAATATTACCATCAAATCCTTGTTTTAATGACCTATGCGCACTCCCATTAAAAGTTATACTATCATCATTATTTATGGTAATTTCTTGTGGCAAAAGATTATATTCTTTTAATTTTTGCATAATTTCTTTAATTAAAATTTCAAATGATTTTTCTTCATTGCTTGTATTTGTTATTTGTGAAGTAATGTTACCATAAATATTTTGTGTTAATTTTAATGTTATTTGCCCTAAAACTTCATCTAATGAAGCAGTAACCTTAATCTTTTGATTTGGGTTAACTTCAATTTCTTGTGACGGTAATTCCACTTCTGAAACTTCTTTATATTCATTTGTTTTATTACTTGAAAAATCAAATGTATTACTTAAGGTTTTTGTTTCTGATGATGTATTTGTATTTGAAGAACCATATTCTCCCCCGATACCTAATTTTTTATCAATAGTTGCTGATACACCTGCAAAAGGTCAAACATTAGCTTCAGCCGTCGTACTTATACCAAGTTCAAAATTTCAATTATGTTTCATATCTGAACTTGAACTTTGTTCTGAACTTTTCTCTTCACCTTCAGTTTTGCTTAAACCTGTTGTAATTTGAGAACTTACGGTTGTTTCTTTTGTATATTTACAATTTGGCGTTTTCATTTTTTGTTTTTCAGGTAAATTATGAAATAATGTGGTTGTCCCAAAACAGATGTTTTTACTATTTTGATTATATATTGGTTCAATACTTTTTGTTGCTGTTACATTTGAATATATCAAATTACCTGAATTAATATTTTTAATTTCTTTTATAGTAATTCCTTGATTTTTATCTCGATAACTTAAAAATATCCCCTTTTTAATTAGTTCGTTTAAATTAATAATTTTATTTTCTTGATTATTTATTATGTATCAAATTTTCTTTTCACCAAAATATTTATCACTATCTTTTCTTGCTTGTATCGTAACAGAAATATTAGTTTTTTCAACTACTTCTAATTGTGAAATATCTAAATTTAGGTTTAAATAATTTAATTCGTTTAAAATGGCATTGTTGTTATTATTAATAATATTTAAATCAGTATTTGTAATAATTTCATTTAAATCTTGTCTAACTTTAAAATTACTACAAAAAACATAACTATCAATACTATATTTATTTGAGTCAGCTTTTACTGCGATTGTTAATTTACCATTTGGAACTTTTTCTTTAACATATATTTGTGTAATGTCTAAATCAGGGTTAGCTTGTTTAGCGGCCGCTAAAATTGTTTCATCATTAATATTATCAACAGGATTTAAACATTTTTTAAAGTCATTAAATAAATCAGGAATCACAAAATAAACAACTACTCATGAACCCGGGCTATATTTCCCGGTTAAATTTACTGTAATTTTTGCAGATTTATTAGTTATATCAGATACAGATAAATGAGAAATATCTATATTAGGATTTTTTATTTTAATAGCATCTAAAATATTAGTTTCTTTACTTTCATAAATTTCACTTAAATTTGTATTTAAAAGTGCTTCGTTTATAATTTGTTTATTTAAATATTTATTTTCATAAAAATTTGTATCTTCTGTTATTATATTTACACTAGTAAACCCCCCGTTTCAATTAATTATAATTCTTATACGTTCGCGTTTACTACATTCTCTTCATTTAGAAATTACTGTACTTCAATTGTTTCATAACCCCTCTGCAAATTTATCAACATAATAATAAGTTACTCTCCTATCTCATTCACCAATATCATTTTTATTATAATAATAATCTTTAAGAATATCTTTAAATTTTTCTTTAAAATTTTCAAAATTATTGCCCACTCTATATTTTTCTATAATAATTTCTTCTCATAAATTAGGTTTAAAATGAAAATACATATTTTCACTAGAAGCCGACAAATCGTTTCCATCACCATCATTTGGACTTCTTTTAACTCTACTTAAAGCTTCTACATTATTTGTTTGTTGATAATTAATTTCATTATTTATTGCCAAATTGTAAAGTTAAGTGCAACTAAATTATTTTTCTAACCAAATATTCGATTGGCGAAAGATAATTTAGTATTTTTCTTGGTCTTTGGTTTAAAGACAATATAAATTTATGAACTGCATTTTTAGTAGTGTTTGAAAAATTAAATTTTTTAGGAAATTTTTCTCTAATTAAACCATTAGTATTTTCATTAGTACCTCTTTGTCAAGGTGAATATGCATCAGCAAAATAAATTTTCACATTTAAATTTTTTTCAAGTTGTTGTCAATTAGCAAAT
Organism: Spiroplasma endosymbiont of Tipula paludosa; assembly: GCF_964264785.1. Taxonomy (NCBI): domain Bacteria; kingdom Bacillati; phylum Mycoplasmatota; class Mollicutes; order Entomoplasmatales; family Spiroplasmataceae; genus Spiroplasma; species Spiroplasma endosymbiont of Tipula paludosa. Next base: position 307,799 of record NZ_OZ183484.1, on the reverse strand, counting down.
TCTTTACCCCTATCAAATGTTATAGTCTTAACAAGATTATTTGGAAGAATTGATAAATAATGACTAATATTTTTGTTAATAACTTTAGTAGTTCTATTTTCAACTAATATTGCTAAAGTAAATCTTGATGTTCTTTCAACTAAAGTTATTAAACATGATTTACTTTTACCTCGTGATGATACTACAGTATCACCTTCTCAATGGCCAAGAGTTATGCGATTATTAACATTTCGTTCTTTAATGGATTTACCATTAAATTTACCCCGATTTTCTTGAGATTTTCGTTTCTTACCTTTTCTTCTTAAATTTTTACTAGTAACCTTTTCAAGTAATCCAGAATAAATTCAATTGTAAATTGTTTTAAAACTAATAATTCATTCTTGATGAAAATTTTTAATTCTGCCATAAATTTGTTCAGGCGATCAACCTAATAATAATTTTTGTTGTACATATTTTACTAATTCTCTATTTTTAAATTTATGAAAATAAACATGTAATTGTTTTCTATTTTCTGCTTTATTTTGTGCAATTAATGAAAAATAATGATTATTATCTTTATTTCTATTAACTTCTCGATTAATAGTACTAATACTTCGATTAAGATTTTTAGCTATTTCACTAATTTTTACTTTAAATTTCAATTGATTCTCAATATAAATTCTTTCATCTATGCCAAGATGTTTGTATCCCATATAAAAACTCCTTAAATTTACTTTTTCTAAAATAAACTTAGCATCATGAAATTTTTATATGAAATCTTTTGCAATTTTATTTACTTGCACTTACAAGTATAATTCAGCTATTATTTTATTTTCTGGTATTTCTGCTGAGGCGTTCGCCAAGACTATTGGTGTTATGCTCGATAAGCTTGTAATTGTTGTTAACATTGCTAGTAATTTTTTCATATTAATCAAATCCTTTTCGTAAGTTTTTATTAATTAATAAAATTTACAACACCTTTTCCTTTCTCCAAAAATTAATCTACAGTCTCTTTGCCTTGGAATCTAATTATAAACCATTTTAAAAATTTTTTTGCATTATTTTAAATTTATCATCCCTTTTTTAAAAACCCTCTTGTGCTTGTCATAAGTCTGTGGTATATTACAGATTTTTTAGTAAAACTTATTGCTTCTTATTTTTAAATGTGATATATTTTGTAATGAACTTACATTATGCGAGTGTAGTTTAATGGTAGAACTTCAGCCTTCCAAGCTGATTGTGTGGGTTCGATTCCCATCACTCGCTCCATTAGATAAATAAAACTAGACTTTTAGAAGTCTAGTTTTTTGTTGTATAATTCATGAGAGTGAGGAAATAGTGATGTTAAGTAGTGAAAAGATGCGAAGTGATAATAAGTTAAGAAGTATTTTTTTTGTTTTGTGGCAAGCACTAATCCCTGGGTTGATGATTTGATTACTTTTAGATCCGCAATTAAATTTATTAAAATTGAATTTTAAAGATAGTATTGCTTTTGGATATATGTTTTTAATTGGAATGGGAATGCTACTATATGCTTTTATTACAACATTAGTTTGTTTTTTATGTGGTTATCATCAACAAGAACAGTTTATTTATAGTATTATTGTGATGTTAGAATTTGTTGTGTTATATTTAACTAGTTTATGATTATTATCAGTTTTTTGACGCTTTATTATTGCCATCTCATTAGCTATTTTAGGAACTTTAGTGATGACAATTATTGTGATGACAATTACAAATTATTTTTATAAAGAATAATAACTAAATAAATAATAAGTCATTTGTTCAACCTTTTTGTAACTCTTCGTATTTATCATTTAATATTTCTTGATAGATTGATGATGAAGTTTGTTCTCATAGGTAATTGGCTCAATAGCATCAAATTAGGTTTTGATATTGAATTCATCATCAAATCGTTTTAACATCAGTTATTGTTAAACTAAATTCGTGTAAAAAATGATTAATTAAATTGTTATTACGATAAATAGTTTCGCTAATAAAAGAAGCAATATCAAATAAGGGGTCGTTTTTCATTGCATATTCATAGTCAATAATATAAATTTGTTGCTTAGTAATTAAAATATTGCCAGGAACTAAGTCATTATGGCAAAGTTTTAATTCTTGGGGTTCATAGTTAGTAAAAAAATTAATTATTTTTTGTTCATCACTAGTTAAATTTTGTTGGGAAGTATTTACAAGTCCTTTAAATAGTTCTAATTGTGATTTTCAGTTTCAAGTTTTAATAGTTGTAGGAATTTCTATTTGATGTAAATCTTTAATAAGATGAGCAATTTTCTTAACTAATGAAGGAGTTATTTTAATTTGCGTTAAATTTAAAGCATCTTTAATATGTTTAGTAATATAAAAGAAATATTTATCATTTTGAAAATAATCAATAACCGGAACATTAATATTTTTAACTAATGGTAAAACTAGTTGTTCAGTTTTATGGTCTAAGAAAATATCACAAAATGGTTGTGATTTATGAATAATATAATCTAAATAAGAATAATTAATATTTGTTAAACCATATTTTGTTAATTTTGCTTTAGTTCAATTTATTTTCATATCATACCTCCCAAGTAATTAATTTTATTATATAATGACAATGAATAAATATATTAGACTTGGTACATAACCTTTAATTTTATCTACTATTTTGATAATATTATTTACTAGGTGAAGTACAAATGTTAGATAAATACAAAGACGAAAATGAATTTTATAGTCTAATAGGCATAAAATATAAAACTTTCATGAAAATGGTAGAAATTTTAAAAGAAGCTAAAGCTAAACAAAAACAAATTGGTGGTAGACCAAATAAATTATCAATAGAGCAAAGATTACTTATGACTTTAGAATACTGAAAAGAATATAGTACATATCGTATTATTGCAAAAAAAATATAATAGACTTGGTACATAACCTTTAATTTTATCTACTATTTTGATAATTATTTTTTAGATGAAATACAAATGTTAGATAAATACAAAAGACTTGGTACATAACCTTTAATTTTATCTACTATTTTGATAATTATTTTTTAGATGAAATACAAATGTTAGATAAATACAAAGATAAAAATGAATTTTATAGTTTAGTCGGCATAAAATGTTATAGTTATGTACCAAGTCTAATGTAAAAACCCCGGAAAATAAGCATTGATTAAACTTATTTACAACCCATAAAAATATGTACACCAATAAATGCGAACAACTAGCTAATGAATACGAAAAATTAGATGAATACTTATATAAATATCATTATCGCTTAAAACAAGGTTATAAAGTAGTTCATTTTGCATCAAGAACAATTATTACAATTTTTGGTGATGTTAATTTTAAACGACGCCGATATAAATATTGAAATAAAAAATCAGGTAAATTTGAATATGTATGTTTGTTAGACAAAGAAATTGGTCTATTACCCAAACAACGCATTTATTTTGATGTCCAATTTAAAGTTTTAAGTCTTCTGGGTGATGGTAAGCGGTATCGCGATGTTTTAGACGCTCTAAATCATTGTTATATTTCAAAAGCTAGTATTTCAAATATTTTAAATAAATACGATATTGCCGAATATTTTCAACTAGCAGAAAAAGAAACTAAAAATAGAATTGATGTCAAAAGTAAGGATTTATATATTCAACTAGATGAGACATTTTTAGCGACATTAGACCATAAAGTTAAACAAGACCAAAGAATTCGTTTAGTTACTTTTCACACCGGACATAAAGAAAAAAACGACAAAAATGCTCGTAGAGAATTAGAAAACAAACGAGGTCATTTTCTAATGTTAAAAGTTGGTAAACGAATAAATACGATGGATTATCGTGACTTATTAATTAGAGAATTACAAAAACATTATGTGAATATTAATTATGACAAAATAATTGTTTGTGGCGATGGCGCTACTTGAATTAGAGAAATTGCCAATAGTTTTGGTAATGTTAGATATATTTTAGATGGGTATCACGCTATTAAAAAATTAAAACAAACGGCATTTAATATTATTTTTGAAAATCGCAAAGTAACACTAAATAGTTGAATTGAATTATATAAAAATGGTAATCATCAAGAATTAATCAAAAACATTCGCAATGGTGCTAAAAATGAATTAAATAAAGACATTAAAAAAAATTTAAGGAGGGCGAGTAATTATTTCGAAAACAACAAGCATGGTATTCATCATCAAAATTTAGAATGAAATATCGGTTGTAGCATTGAAAGTGATGTATCACATTTGGTAAAACAACAATTAGGATATGGGGCGAAAATATATAATCATAAAAATTTAAATAATCTATTACATTTAAGAATGGCAAATTTAAACAAATTAAATGTATTACATTACATTAGACTTGGTACATAACTATAACTAGCTTAATTCAAAATTATATATTCCTGAAATTAAGTTAAATCGTAATCCAAATCTTCTAATCTTATTGCGATAACGATAAACTAGTATTTTAAATCTTTTTAATCTAGCAAAAACATGTTCAATGGCAATTCTAACTTTACTTAAAAAGCTATTATATTCCTTTTTATCTGGATTTAAGGGATTATTTTTACTCTTTTTAATTGGCAATAATGTATTTTTATGAACATTTTGCAAACCTTGATAGCCTGAATCGGCAATTAATTCTAATTTTGGATTTATAAGTGTATTTGATTTTAAAAATAACTTATAATCATGAATACTGCCATAACAAAAATCTACTGAAATAATTTTATTGTTAAATAAATCAATAATTATTTGTGATTTTAATGAATGTTGCCTTTTCTTACCAGAAAATAATAATTTTAGTTTTTTTTAATTCTTTCAATTGGAATTTCTGTAGCATCAATTGCTAATAAATTATTATTAGTAACTTTATGTTCCAATAATATCTTTTTGCCAGGTATATGAAAGTGACTATTTTTTATTAGAGTATTTTCAACTCAAAAGATATTACGAATACAACTAACATGACTAATATTATATTTTTTTGCAATAATACGATATGTACTATATTCTTTTCAGTATTCTAAAGTCATAAGTAATCTTTGCTCTATTGATAATTTATTTGGTCTACCACCAATTTGTTTTTGTTTAGCTTTAGCTTCTTTTAAAATTTCTACCATTTTCATGAAAGTTTTATATTTTATGCCTATTAGACTATAAAATTCATTTTCGTCTTTGTATTTATCTAACATTTGTACTTCACCTAGTAAATAATATTATCAAAATAGTAGATAAAATTAAAGGTTATGTACCAAGTCTATTACATTAATGAAAATATTAATTCAGAAATAGAAATCAGAAAAGAAATATATAAAAATTCATTATGAAATAAATATAATAATAAAAATGATGATAGTTGAATTAACTATAAAGGTAATGCTGTAACAAATAAATATAATAGATTTAAGTGCCAAATTGTAAAGTTAAGTGCAACTAAATTATTTTTCTAACCAAATATTCGATTGGCGAAAGATAATTTAGTATTTTTCTTGGTCTTTGGTTTAAAGACAATATAAATTTATGAACTGCATTTTTAGTAGTGTTTGAAAAATTAAATTTTTTAGGAAATTTTTCTCTAATTAAACCATTAGTATTTTCATTAGTACCTCTTTGTCAAGGTGAATATGCATCAGCAAAATAAATTTTCACATTTAAATTTTTTTCAAGTTGTTGTCAATTAGCAAATTCTTTACCCCTATCAAATGTTATAGTCTTAACAAGATTATTTGGAAGAATTGATAAATAATGACTAATATTTTTGTTAATAACTTTAGTAGTTCTATTTTCAACTAATATTGCTAAAGTAAATCTTGATGTTCTTTCAACTAAAGTTATTAAACATGATTTACTTTTACCTCGTGATGATACTACAGTATCACCTTCTCAATGGCCAAGAGTTATGCGATTATTAACATTTCGTTCTTTAATGGATTTACCATTAAATTTACCCCGATTTTCTTGAGATTTTCGTTTCTTACCTTTTCTTCTTAAATTTTTACTAGTAACCTTTTCAAGTAATCCAGAATAAATTCAATTGTAAATTGTTTTAAAACTAATAATTCATTCTTGATGAAAATTTTTAATTCTGCCATAAATTTGTTCAGGCGATCAACCTAATAATAATTTTTGTTGTACATATTTTACTAATTCTCTATTTTTAAATTTATGAAAATAAACATGTAATTGTTTTCTATTTTCTGCTTTATTTTGTGCAATTAATGAAAAATAATGATTATTATCTTTATTTCTATTAACTTCTCGATTAATAGTACTAATACTTCGATTAAGATTTTTAGCTATTTCACTAATTTTTACTTTAAATTTCAATTGATTCTCAATATAAATTCTTTCATCTATGCCAAGATGTTTGTATCCCATATAAAAACTCCTTAAATTTACTTTTTCTAAAATAAACTTAGCATCATGAAATTTTTATATGAAATCTTTTGCAATTTTATTTACTTGCACTTACAAGTATAATTCAGCACATAAAAAAAGAAATTATTTTAAATAATTTCTTTTTTAAGATTCTATTTTTTAGAAATTTTCTTTAATAGACTTGGTACATAACTATAACATTTTATGCCGACTAAACTATAAAATTCATTTTTATCTTTGTATTTATCTAACATTTGTATTTCATCTAAAAAATAATTATCAAAATAGTAGATAAAATTAAAGGTTATGTACCAAGTCTAATATAACAATTATAACTATAAGAGTAATTAAAATTAAAAGACCCATAATATATATATTAAATTAGAATCTTATTCCACCACGAGATGTGGAACGAAATAGATTAGCAGCACGAACAGTTTTTGCAGTATTGCTCAAATAACGACGATGTGCTTTAGTATTATTAACTTTTTTACGAAATGCCATTTTATATTACCTCCTTATGTGTAATAATATATTAAAGCTATTTGTTATCTTTGACAATACGCTTTAAACTTTTAACTCTCTCATGAAGGATATGGTCTTTATTACCCAATAGTTTGACATATCCAACACCAGCTTCTTGAACAGAAGCAGTTAAATTAAATTTCGCATTAACAATGCGATTTTTTTTTATTGCTTCTAAATGTTCAGCATTCTGCTTCTCATAAAGTCGGTCAAAATAACGCGGTGGTTGAAGCTTTATCAAACCTTTCTCAGTATTTAAATTGCTGAATTATACTTGTAAGTGCAAGTAAATAAAATTGCAAAAGATTTCATATAAAAATTTCATGATGCTAAGTTTATTTTAGAAAAAGTAAATTTAAGGAGTTTTTATATGGGATACAAACATCTTGGCATAGATGAAAGAATTTATATTGAGAATCAATTGAAATTTAAAGTAAAAATTAGTGAAATAGCTAAAAATCTTAATCGAAGTATTAGTACTATTAATCGAGAAGTTAATAGAAATAAAGATAATAATCATTATTTTTCATTAATTGCACAAAATAAAGCAGAAAATAGAAAACAATTACATGTTTATTTTCATAAATTTAAAAATAGAGAATTAGTAAAATATGTACAACAAAAATTATTATTAGGTTGATCGCCTGAACAAATTTATGGCAGAATTAAAAATTTTCATCAAGAATGAATTATTAGTTTTAAAACAATTTACAATTGAATTTATTCTGGATTACTTGAAAAGGTTACTAGTAAAAATTTAAGAAGAAAAGGTAAGAAACGAAAATCTCAAGAAAATCGGGGTAAATTTAATGGTAAATCCATTAAAGAACGAAATGTTAATAATCGCATAACTCTTGGCCATTGAGAAGGTGATACTGTAGTATCATCACGAGGTAAAAGTAAATCATGTTTAATAACTTTAGTTGAAAGAACATCAAGATTTACTTTAGCAATATTAGTTGAAAATAGAACTACTAAAGTTATTAACAAAAATATTAGTCATTATTTATCAATTCTTCCAAATAATCTTGTTAAGACTATAACATTTGATAGGGGTAAAGAATTTGCTAATTGACAACAACTTGAAAAAAATTTAAATGTGAAAATTTATTTTGCTGATGCATATTCACCTTGACAAAGAGGTACTAATGAAAATACTAATGGTTTAATTAGAGAAAAATTTCCTAAAAAATTTAATTTTTCAAACACTACTAAAAATGCAGTTCATAAATTTATATTGTCTTTAAACCAAAGACCAAGAAAAATACTAAATTATCTTTCGCCAATCGAATATTTGGTTAGAAAAATAATTTAGTTGCACTTAACTTTACAATTTGGCAATTAATAACATCATATTGATAAATATCTTCAAAATTATCTTCAAAATATTTTTTACCAATTCCCTTACTCATATACAATTTTTCTTGTTCAATATTAAGTTTCTCATAATCTAATTTATTAGCTTTTTTTAAAGTATAACGAGCAACATAACCCGCACTCTGATAAGTAACTCGACCAATTTTATGTATTCCTTTTCCTCAAATACGGTCAACAACTTTACTAATAAAGTATGGATGACCTAGTTTTGAGACCTCTCCGGTCAATTCCAAGTCCATTTAATGGTAGACCAAAGAAACAGATGTGATAATGGGGTCTCTGTGTGCGAGAACCATATTCTGAACTTGCTAAGTACTTAATATCAAATATATTTTCACGTTCAAAATTTTTACGTAAAGAATTAATAAATCTTTTTAAATCAGAATATCGACAAGTATATCTACCTTCATCATTAATCGGAATAAATTCATCAGCATAAGTCAAAGTAATAAATCAATTATCATTAGAACTTTTACATTCCAAAGCTGAACGTACTGCTCACTCCTTAGAATTATCTAATTTACATCCGATACACTTACGACAAGGAACAGCATTGTTATTTTTATAATAGCGGTTCATATCTTTTGTAAGTTTTTCAATACAATTAAATCTTTTAAATTTTGCTTTTTCACCCTTTTTCAAGTTATAAACTTGAATTGGTTTTAAACATCCCATAAATTCTCCCAAAAATTTTTTGCGTCAACGGGGCATATCTCTCTTGAATATACTATAGACTTGGTACATAACTATAACATTTTATGCCGACTAAACTATAAAATTCATTTTTATCTTTGTATTTATCTAACATTTGTATTTCATCTAAAAAATAATTATCAAAATAGTAGATAAAATTAAAGGTTATGTACCAAGTCTTATATATAAATAAATATACTATGCCCCGTTGACGACAAGAAATTTATTTTATAAATTTCGCCGACGAAACAATCAAATTTTTCAAATTATTTTGATATAAATCGGTACGCATATTAGTTCCTTTGGCATTTGCTAAATCACCTAATAGACGAGCACTTGAACCAATAATATTGGAAATAATTCCCGCGGATTGTCCACCAGCTCCGCTAGAACCAGCAGGAACAGCACCAGCAGCACTAGTAAAAGCAGTAAGGGGATTAACCCCTGCTTTTTTCATATCTTCAGTTCCGCGCTGTCATTGGGTGTTGGCCATTCGCTCTTGAAAATCACGATTTAACTGATTTTGTGTTCTGGCGCTACTTGCACCAACACCTAAAATATCGGTAATAACATTTTTAATTCCTTCTCCGAATTTATCAAAACCAGATTGTGTGTTTTCATTAATATTAGGATATACATCTTTAAAATCATTCATAAGAAATCTCCTAAATTCTATCAATACCGGGAATACTAAATACCGGCATTGGTCGTTCATGTTTAACTTCAAAATAAAAATCAGCTTGAAATTGTGGCATATCATTAGTTGATTTAACAGCAAGAGTCCGGTCAATATTAGCCTTATCTTCTTTCAATCATTCAGCAGACAATTTAGGTAAAGAAGAATAATTATCACCATAATGATAATAATCTAAACCTTTCTCAACACTACGCATCATTCCAGTAATCTTATTGAATTTAGTACGATAAGAAGCTCAAGCCTCATTATAACCAAAAATTTCATCATCAACAGTAGTGGTACCACCACTAAAATAAATTTCTTTATTTTTAATTGGTTGTTCACCGATATTAGCAAATATTGGGTCATAAAAATCATTACGAGTACTACGAGTTCATAATTGTTCTAATCCTTGTTGATACGAATGTTCATATCGAACAGCAGCAACCAAAATTAAATAACCATGTTCCAAAAAAGTTTTATTAATTAAACTTTGACTTAAAAAACTTTCACCAAAAGCAGATAAATTTGCTTGAGCACTATCAGAAACAGTACTTGAAGTTTGCGGAACAGTATTGACATTTAAAGGTTTACGATAACCACCTAAATACTCAGCACGCTGTTGAGTTGCATCTAAAGAATTAACACCAAAATGTGAACGCAAATATTCAACATAACGCGTACCACTACGAGCATCTTTTTCTAACATATGCTGATATGTTATCGCTTGTCGTAAATCATTAATAGAAATACCTGTAGCTTTAGATAAATCAGCATATAAATTATTAGGATAAAGTTCATCTTTAGGTGCAACAGTTAAAGGATTTGTCAAATCTAGACCAGCAATTGAATAAGGATATTTACCATCAACATTTTTCCCTACCATACCAAGACGACCGGCAGCTTGTTTTTGACTATCAAAATCTGTACCATCAGTTTTACTAAATGTCAACGGATTTCATTTTCCTTTAATAACTGGTTGTTTATCAGTATGAATAGGAGCAGAACCGCCAATATTTAAATTAATAGCATCACCTTTTTGTGGTTTAGGCAGAGCACTAGTAAAATAATCATGATACTTATTAGTAATAAAAGGCATACCACCTAATTCTAAATCTTTAACTCAATCAGTACCATTAGAACCAGTTCCCGTAGAATTAGTTTTATTAATATGAGCTACTGATTGTAAATTTTGGTCGCGAAATCAATCATTAACAATTTGAGTATAAGCTCTAAAAGGTAAAGCACTAACCTTTAAACCTTTTTTATTAATAGGTAAACCCATATAATCAGCAATTGTACCAATTTTTCAACCATCAGTAGGAGAATTAACAGTCGGAACTAAAATTTCGCTAGAAACAGCCCAAGGGTCTTCATTTTCACCAAAAAATTTCTTAAAATCATCTCAAATAATCCGATTTGGAACAAAAAAACCATAAACATCAATATTCGCAACATCCATAACCGGTTTTAACATCGTAGTTTGTCGAATAAGAGCTTTAATATCTAATTTAACATTATCACCAGGCAAAATCTCATCCAAATAAATTGGAACTAAATCACCTGCATTAAAAGCAGTAATAAGCTTGCTATTTCTAACAAACATTGAATGTTGCGGAGAACTATTTAAAGTATTCCCAAAATTATAAACTAATTTATTTTTTTTCATCTACTTCTTCTCCTTTTACATCTAAATCATCTTTAATATCTTCTTGTTTATGATTTTTATTATCATTATTCAAACTTTTTAAATAATCATTAATAACATTTAAATTATCAATATTTTTTAAAAGATTTAAAGTTTCCATTGCTGAACTTGGTAACTGCGATAAATCAACATATGAACCTTCTTTAAAATTCAAATTTACAATTTCGCCGGTTCCATATCTATCAATCATTTCATTTAAAGTTGTACCAACACCAGCTTCCTGGATTTCATTATATATATTTGCTACTTTACTAACTCGTAAAGAAACTTCACCAGTATCTTTACTAACAACTCTTTCATAAATCTTATATTCAGCTTTACCACTCTCAGAAGGAACACTGACATTTTCAAATTCCTTATAAATTTTTTTCATGTTTTTTACCTTTCATAATATTTTTATTTTGTTGTTCAATTCAAGATGAATAACCATGATTATCTAAATAATCTTTTAAGACATCTAAATCTTTATCAATATTTTTACTTTTAATATATATCGACCTAATTGTTTCAATAATTAAAACAATAATCCCAGCACTAATAAGCATCGCTGAAATAATCACATAAGCTGGTCAATCAATATTTAAATGAGTATGTCCTATAAGACAAATAACAATTCCAGCTATAAAAAATAATGACGAAATTCCAAAGACCTTTAAAAACATAATAATGTCTTTAATACTAATTTTTGACATAAAAAACTCCTTTCTCTTGTTTTGAGAAAGGAACAGATGGTACAATATACCAGGGAAGGAATTACTGTGATTAATTCCTTTCTCATATATCAATTATACATAAAAAAAGAAATTATTTAAAATAATTTCTTTTTTAAGATTCTATTTTTTAGAAATTTTCTTTAATATAACAATTATAACTATAAGAGTAATTAAAATTAAAAGACCCATAATATATATATTAAATTAGAATCTTATTCCACCACGAGATGTGGAACGAAATAGATTAGCAGCACGAACAGTTTTTGCAGTATTGCTCAAATAACGACGATGTGCTTTAGTATTATTAACTTTTTTACGAAATGCCATTTTATATTACCTCCTTATGTGTAATAATATATTAAAGCTATTTGTTATCTTTGACAATACGCTTTAAACTTTTAACTCTCTCATGAAGGATATGGTCTTTATTACCCAATAGTTTGACATATCCAACACCAGCTTCTTGAACAGAAGCAGTTAAATTAAATTTCGCATTAACAATGCGATTTTTTTTTATTGCTTCTAAATGTTCAGCATTCTGCTTCTCATAAAGTCGGTCAAAATAACGCGGTGGTTGAAGCTTTATCAAACCTTTCTCAGTATTTAAATTAATAACATCATATTGATAAATATCTTCAAAATTATCTTCAAAATATTTTTTACCAATTCCCTTACTCATATACAATTTTTCTTGTTCAATATTAAGTTTCTCATAATCTAATTTATTAGCTTTTTTTAAAGTATAACGAGCAACATAACCCGCACTCTGATAAGTAACTCGACCAATTTTATGTATTCCTTTTCCTCAAATACGGTCAACAACTTTACTAATAAAGTATGGATGACCTAGTTTTGAGACCTCTCCGGTCAATTCCAAGTCCATTTAATGGTAGACCAAAGAAACAGATGTGATAATGGGGTCTCTGTGTGCGAGAACCATATTCTGAACTTGCTAAGTACTTAATATCAAATATATTTTCACGTTCAAAATTTTTACGTAAAGAATTAATAAATCTTTTTAAATCAGAATATCGACAAGTATATCTACCTTCATCATTAATCGGAATAAATTCATCAGCATAAGTCAAAGTAATAAATCAATTATCATTAGAACTTTTACATTCCAAAGCTGAACGTACTGCTCACTCCTTAGAATTATCTAATTTACATCCGATACACTTACGACAAGGAACAGCATTGTTATTTTTATAATAGCGGTTCATATCTTTTGTAAGTTTTTCATAAGACTTGGTACATAACCTTTAATTTTATCTACTATTTTGATAATATTATTTACTAGGTGAAGTACAAATGTTAGATAAATACAAAGACGAAAATGAATTTTATAGTCTAATAGGCATAAAATATAAAACTTTCATGAAAATGGTAGAAATTTTAAAAGAAGCTAAAGCTAAACAAAAACAAATTGGTGGTAGACCAAATAAATTATCAATAGAGCAAAGATTACTTATGACTTTAGAATACTGAAAAGAATATAGTACATATCGTATTATTGCAAAAAAATATAATATTAGTCATGTTAGTTGTATTCGTAATATCTTTTGAGTTGAAAATACTCTAATAAAAAATAGTCACTTTCATATACCTGGCAAAAAGATATTATTGGAACATAAAGTTACTAATAATAATTTATTAGCAATTGATGCTACAGAAATTCCAATTGAAAGAATTAAAAAAAACTAAAATTATTATTTTCTGGTAAGAAAAGGCAACATTCATTAAAATCACAAATAATTATTGATTTATTTAACAATAAAATTATTTCAGTAGATTTTTGTTATGGCAGTATTCATGATTATAAGTTATTTTTAAAATCAAATACACTTATAAATCCAAAATTAGAATTAATTGCCGATTCAGGCTATCAAGGTTTGCAAAATGTTCATAAAAATACATTATTGCCAATTAAAAAGAGTAAAAATAATCCCTTAAATCCAGATAAAAAGGAATATAATAGCTTTTTAAGTAAAGTTAGAATTGCCATTGAACATGTTTTTGCTAGATTAAAAAGATTTAAAATACTAGTTTATCGTTATCGCAATAAGATTAGAAGATTTGGATTACGATTTAACTTAATTTCAGGAATATATAATTTTGAATTAAGCTAGTTATAGTTATGTACCAAGTCTAATAAATAACGAAATTAATTATCAACAAAAAAATAATTTAGAAACTTTAAAGAGAAGTAAAAGAAATAATAATATCAATACAATTCAATGAGAAATTAAAAAAAATCCTGAAGATAATAATTTTTTGGAATTAATAAAATGGACTATTAATTTTTTAATAAATAGAAATATTGTTGTTTCAACTACATCTAATTCTGATGGTAGTTCAACAAGACCATATGCTTTAAATAATCATTTGGATGATAATAACATTTTCATTATTTCAATATCAATTCAAAATAATATAATAAATTTAGTTTTTAGATCAAGAGATTTATATTTGCAAGGCTATGGCATAACGTTTGAAAGGGATACAACAAGTTATTATTTGATTCATAATCATGAAACGATTAATAGTTATTATCATTTTGATGATTCTACAACCAGAAGTATTGGTGGATATAGGTCAGAAAATTTAGGTTTTTCGAGTAATTATATTAATTTAACTCCTGACAATCATTCTGTTTCGTGAAGTGAAATGTATGAATCTTTTATTAATTTAATATCTTTTCAAGGAAATCGTAATAACATTAATGGCAATATTAGCATAGAGGGGTCTTTGACAAATATAATTTTTTATACATCAGAAAGTTTAAGATTTAATAGTATTCGAAATTTAATAAATCAAAGATTTTTCTCAAATAGATATAGAATAGAAGAAGGGCACCGACTATCACAAAATCATTCAATAAATTGAAATGACGATAATATACATAATATTGTAAATAATTGAAGTCGAAATTCAGAACAATTTTATAATAGAATTAAACTTTTAACAAATATTTTAACAGAACTGCCCAACCAAATATCAATACTTTCTCGTCCTGGGGCATTAGCCTTTTTTAATTTTTGTATTAGAGATTACAATAATCGTAATTATAATAAAAGAATAAGAAGAGATTTAAATAATAACGAACTTTGCTCTTCTGCAAATGATTTAACACCAGTTTATAATTATAATGATTATTTTCAAGTAGATTATTGTTTTTTATGTCATGACGTTATTAAAATAAATTTAGCGAGAGATACTGCTATTAAAATAAAAGAAGTTTTTTATTTAAAAAATAAAGTAACTTTTAAAGAATATTTAATAAGTTTATTTAAAAAAATTAGACAAATAGATGAGACGGGTAATTTTTTGGGCGGAATTTTAGATAGTGATTATGAAAAAGCTGCTAATTTTATTTGAGAACATTTTTCACATTTCAATGAAAAATTATGTGATTTAATTAATTCTAATTTTTATACTTATATTTTTGTTGAAACAGATAGAAATGAAAAATGGGATGAAAATAAAATTATATTAGTTTAAGAAATAACAATATATAGACTTGGTACATAACTATAACATTTTATGCCGACTAAACTATAAAATTCATTTTTATCTTTGTATTTATCTAACATTTGTATTTCATCTAAAAAATAATTATCAAAATAGTAGATAAAATTAAAGGTTATGTACCAAGTCTAATATTAAAAGTAAATTGGAAGGAGCATATATAAATCAGGAATTATTAGATAGTAGTAATCAAAAGTTTCAGATTTTTCAAATTATTTCGCAAATTTTACAAAAGGAATTAATGATTATTGATAATAAAACATATAAGTTTTCAATGGACTCATTTTGAATTTCATCTTACAAGATAATTGATGATAGAATTTATGTTGTTTTAAATCACGATTTATTAAAGGAAGGGTTAGAAATTACAATGCAGACATTTTTAAATTAGAAAAAATGAATGGTTATTTATTGATATTGAATAATAAGACTTGTTTTTTAAATTTTATTGTTTATTAAGAATATTTGATATAATTAATAAAAGAAATAATTGAATTTACTTTCTTTACAATTAACAAATTAATTTAAAATGTGTTTTTATGTTAAAATTAAACTGTTATTTACAAAAATAGAAACGAGGATTAAAATAAATGCTTTTTATAAATAAAAGAGTAAAAACCATTACGACAATTGGTCCGGCTAGTGAAACCAGAGATTTGATGCTTCGTTTAGCACAAAAGGGAGCAAATGTATATCGTTTAAACTTTTCTCACGGTGATTTTGAAGAACATGGTAAGCGTGTTGAGTTTGCTAAATCTATTATTCAACAAGTACAAAGACCACTATCACTAATATTAGACACTAAAGGTCCAGAAATTAGAACTCACTCTTTTAAAGATGGTGAGGCGTTAATAAGAAAAGATAGTAGGGTTATTGTTTATACGAATAAAGAAATTGAAGGTACGGAAACGGAATTTTCAATTAATTATGAAAATCTTGTTAATGATATTCAAGTTGAACAAAGATTATTAGTAGATGATGGTAAGTTACAGTTAATTGTTTTAGGAATTAATAATAAAGATGATGATAAGTCAATTATTTGTCGCGCTGTTAATACTCATCTTGTCAAAAATCATCGTGCGATTATTGTTTCGGGAATTAAACTGTCATTACCTTTTATTTCTGACAAAGATCGTGCCGATCTTATTTTTGGATGTGAGCAAAAAGTAGATTATGTAGCTGCTTCTTTTGTTCATGATGCTAAAGATTTACAAGAGATGCGTCAATTGTTAGATGAAAATGGTGGTGCTGATATTAAAATTATTGCCAAAATTGAATCACGATATGCTGTTGATAATATTGATGAAATTATTGCTAATAGTGATGGTATTATGATTGCTCGTGGTGATTTAGGTGTTGATGTGCCTTATGCTGAGGTGCCTTTAATTCAAAAACATGTTATTCGTAAATGTAATAAAGCAATGGTGCCAGTAATTGTCGCTACGCAAATGTTAGAATCAATGTTATCTAATCCTTTGCCAACAAGAGCTGAAGTATCAGATATTTATTGAGCAGTTGATTTAGGTGTGGATACAACAATGTTATCTGGCGAAACAGCTAATGGTGAGTATCCTGAAAAATCAATTGAAGCAATGACGAGAGTCGTTAGAAAAGCAGAAATTCATTTTTGATATGAAGGTTATTTAGAAAGATTTATTAAATGATCAACTTCACCTTTTAAAGATTTTGTTTATCAAGTTGGTAAAGAGGTTCTTGGTGAAAAAATTCAAAAGCAAAAACGAATTCATCAAGTAATTGTTTTAGATGATAGTGATCATCAATTATTAACTAAAACTTTATCTAATGCTCGTGTTCGCAGTACATTAATCCCATTAGTTACTGATGAAAGAATTAGAAATAGTTTTGGGATTTGGTATGGTGTTTATCCAGAATTAGTTATGGATATTAATAAAGTAATTAATGATGATAATTTATTAAATAATATTGCTAGAAAATATGGTGCTAAAACTAATGAACAAGTTTTAATTGTTAATGGTAATGAAATGAGAAAATTACAAATAAAATAATTGCATTAACAGAGTTAAAGACGTTCAATTTGCTAATGAACGTCTTTTTCGCTAGAAAGGATATGTCGGCAATGGAACAAATTGTTACTGTAAAAATTAATAATGAAAATAAATCGTATCCATTAGGAATAATGCTTAGTGATGTTTTAACAAGTATTGATGCTAATTGACAAGAAAATATTATTGCTGTTAAAGTTAATAATGAATGAAAAGATATTAAAACTTATGTTTTAGAAAATGATATTATATTAGAGATAATTACAAAAGATTTAGATGAGGCATTAAAAGTACTTAATTATTCAGCAGCTATTGTTTTAGCAAAAACATTACAAACTAATTGAAAGGGTTTATTAATTGCCAATATTAATGTTGGTGATGAAGGTTTTTTTGTTGATTTTGATTTTCAAACCCGCATTAAAGAACAAGATTTAGAGATTATTACTAAGCAAATGCAAGAATTTCTTAAAAAAGACTTAGAAATTAAATATGAGTTAAAATCACCGCACGATTTACAACGATTATATGAAAATAATCCTTATTTTTTAGAAAAACTTTTAACACTTAAAGATATTGTTGGTATATATACTGTTGATAACAGTTCTTTCATTAATAATTTTATTGCTTTAGATAATACTAAAATTGTTGAAAATTTTATGCTTTCATCACTTGCTGGAGTTTATTGAAATAATGATGCTAACAATAAGCAAATTCAAAGAATTTATGGTGTTTGTCATTTTTCACAAGAAAAATTAGCAACCTTGTTAGCATTAATTGCTTTAAGAAAAGAACGAGATCATCGAAAAATTGGCAAAGATTTAGAAATTTTTATGTTTGATTCATTAGCAGGTCAAGGATTACCAATTTGATTGCCTAATGGAATGATTCTTAAAAAACAATTACAAGAGTATTTGCGTTCACAAGAGTTCTTTTATGACTATTTAGAAGTCGCAACACCAGTAATGGGAGCAATAGAATTATATCGTACTAGTGGTCATTGAGATCATTATCAACAGAATATGTTTCCGGTTATGCCATTGAATAATGAGCAACTTGTGCTTCGTCCGATGTCGTGTCCACATCATTGTTTAATTTATTGTTATAAATTACGCTCTTATCGTGATTTGCCATTACGATTTGCTGAGCACGAATTATTATATCGTTATGAAGCTAGTGGCGCTTTAACTGGTTTAGAGCGCGTTCGAGCAATGGAATTGACTGATGCTCATATTTTTTGTCGTTTTGATCAAATAAAAACTGAATTTCAAACAACATTTAAATTAATTAGTGAAATATTGTTAGCATTAAATATTGAAGTTGATTACTATTCATTATCATTAAGAGATTTTCAAGATAAAAAAAATTATTATGATAATGATGAAATGTGAATTAAAGCTGAAAAAGTTTTAAAAGAAGCCTTAGATGAATTAAAAATTAAATATATTGTAATGATTAGCGAAGCAGCTTTTTATGGTCCGAAATTAGATATTCAAATTAAAACGGTGTTAGGACACGATATTACGGTTTCAACGATTCAGTTGGACTTTTTACTACCAGAAAAATTTGATTTATCTTATCAAGATGAGAATGGACAAGAAGTTCGCCCTGTTATTATTCATCGTGGTTTAATTGGCACTTATGAACGCTTTATAGCTGTCTTATTAGAACAAACAGGTGGAGTTTTACCACTATGATTAAGTCCTAAACAAATTACTTTAATTCCTATTAAAGAAGAGCATCAAGCATATTGTTATGAATTAGAAAAACTATTTAAAACCCATAATTTACGGTCATTTGTTGATGCTAGTAGTGAACGGTTAGGTTATAAAATTCGTATTGCGCAAACTAAAAAAATACCTTTCCAAATTGTTATCGGTCAAAAAGAAATTGCTACTAAAAAGATTACTTATCGTCAATATGGTAAAGAAGAACAAGTAACAGTTACGATTGATGAGTTTATTAATTTATGTAATGAATTAATAGTAAACAAAAAATAATTAATGAATGTTTGGCATCTTAAAATTGGTAATAATTCAAACAATAGTAAATTAACCGAAAAATTTTATTATTCATAATAATATTGGTAGATAAAAAGATGCTTGTAATAAATTTACAAGCATCTTTTTATTTGTTATAAGTTTAATAGTTTTTCTAAATATATGCCAACACCACCTTCATCATTAGTATGTTCAGTAATATCTTTAGAAAATACTTTTAAAGTTTCGATACCATTTTTCATTACAATACCATAACCAACTTTGGTAATCATCTCTAAATCATTAAATTCATCACCAAAGGCAATAACATCTCTAATATCTATATTGTAATATTGTGAAAGAATTTCAGCAGCCATTCCTTTATTAATAAATTTATTTGATAGGTCTAGAACAGGATGTTCTTTGTCATTATCATGCGTTCAAATATTAATTTTTAAAGTATTAGTATATTTTTCTAAACTACGAATAACTTTATCTAAATGTAGGGGACTTTTTAATTGTAAAACAATATTATTAGCAGAACCATTTCAGTTTTCTAAAAGATTGCCAATAATAAAATTGTCCGTTGGAATGTCTGTTAAATGAAAGTAGCGTTCAAAATTGTCCGTTTGCTTTAAGCATACTGCTTTGTTGTAGTATTCTACAAGACCATTATATAAAGAAGTTTTGACATCGTTTTCTTTTAAAACTGCTTTTACAGTATCATAAGAAATTGGAAATACTAAGCGTTTAAATTCTCTTAATAATGGATCATGAATGTGACCACCATTAAAATTGCAAAGTAATGTTTTTAATCCTAGGTTATTATAAAACGAAATACTTCCACGGTGGGGTCTTCCCGTAACAATACAAACAATATGACCTTGGGCAATAGTTTTTTGTAATCCTTGAATAGTTAATGGATGCATTGTTTTTCCGTCATTCATTAATGTAGTTCCATCAAGGTCAATAAGGATTAATCTTTTTTTATCAATATGATTAAGTTTAATCATTGTTTTTCTCCTTTATTTTTAGTAATTAATCCCAATTTTATCTTGGATTAATTGCAATTTTTCGTGAGCAATTTTTGTTGCTTTTTCTTTTCCTTGCAATAATCAATGTTTTCATTCATCATTAGCAATAATTTCGTTATATTTTCTTTGAATAATTTCAAGTTGATGGCAAACAACTTTAGCGATTTTTTCTTTAAAAGCACCATAATTTTGGTCAGAAAACTCATTAGTTGCTTCTTCAATTGTAGTATTTGTAAAAGCACAGTAAATATTTAAAAGATTACTAATTCCTGGTTTATTAATTTCATCATAAAAAATTTTATTTTCACTATCAGTAATGGCACTTTTAATTTTTGTGGTAACATCATTTAAATTATCTAAAAGAGAAATATAAGTTTTAGGATTTTCATGTGATTTTGACATTTTTTTTAAGGGATTTTGTAGGTTCATTATTTTTTTACCATTAGGAGCAATATATGGTTCTGGAATTGTAAAGATATTACCATATTTATTATTCATTCTGATCGCAATATTTCTTGTTAATTCTAGATGTTGCTTTTGATCAATTCCCACAGGAACAATAGCAGCATCATATAGTAAAATATCAGCTGCCATTAATGCTGGATAAGTAAATAATCCTGTTGGTATCGTTTCAGTATTATTATGTTGTTTAAATGATTGTGTTTTATCTTTAAATTGTGTCATGCGATTTAGTTCTCCCATTGATGTATGACATAGCAGAATATGACCTAATTGGCAATGCTCTAAAATGTCAGATTGAGCAAAAATTGTAATCTTATTGGGATCTAAACCACAAGCAACATATAAGGCAACTAAATCACGAATATTATTTTTAAGAACATCGTGGTCATGATTTTTTATTGAGACAATAGCATGCAAATTGGCAACAAAGATAAAAACATCATATTCTTCTTGTAATTTAATAAAATTTTGAATAACACCAATATAATTACCAATAGTAATTTTTCCAGTATTAGTAATACCTGATAATAAGCGTGGTTTCAATAGTAATTCCTCCTAAAATAAATAAATCTCATTGGTAATGTATCAATTTTACTATAAATAATAATAAAAAAGAATATTTATATGGATTCTGGTCGCGTTTAGTTTTCTTAGGTATTGCTTTGAAGAAGTAAAACAATCAGCTAATTATATTATTTAATTACTAAACTAACCCTGCCTTTCTTGTTGTTGTCATTTTTATTCATTACCATTTTATCATATTATTGAATTTTTACACAATGAAAAATTATTAATTTTATTAAATTTTAACTAATATTTTTGCTTACTTAAATCTATTATATTTATTTGTTATAGCATTACCTTTATAATTAATTCAACTATCATCATTTTTATTATTATATTTATTTCATAATGACTTTTTATATATTTCTTTTCTGATTTCTATTTCTGAATTAATATTTTCATTAATATAATGTAATACATTTAATTTGTTTAAATTTGCCATTTTTAAATGTAATAAGTTATTTAAATTCTTATGATTATATATTTTTGCTCCATATCCTAATTGTTGTTTTATTAAATGCGATACATCGCTTTCAATGCTACAACCGATATTTCATTCTAAATTTTGGTTATGAATACCTTGCTTATTATTACTGAAATAATTACTCGCTTTTCTTAAATTTGTTTTAATATCTTTATTTAATTCATTTTTAGCGACATTACGAATGTTTTTAATTAATTCTTGATGATTTCCATCCTTATATAATTTAATTCAACTATTTAGTGTTACTTTACGATTTTCAAAAATAATATTAAATGCCGTTTGTTTTAATTTTTTAATAGCGTGATAACCATCTAAAATATATCTAACATTACCAAAACTATTAGCAATTTCTCTAATTCAAGCATCACCATCGCCACAAACAATTATTTTGTCATAATTAATATTAACGCCAAATTGTAAAGTTAAGTGCAACTAAATTATTTTTCTAACCAAATATTCGATTGGCGAAAGATAATTTAGTATTTTTCTTGGTCTTTGGTTTAAAGACAATATAAATTTATGAACTGCATTTTTAGTAGTGTTTGAAAAATTAAATTTTTTAGGAAATTTTTCTCTAATTAAACCATTAGTATTTTCATTAGTACCTCTTTGTCAAGGTGAATATGCATCAGCAAAATAAATTTTCACATTTAAATTTTTTTCAAGTTGTTGTCAATTAGCAAATTCTTTACCCCTATCAAATGTTATAGTCTTAACAAGATTATTTGGAAGAATTGATAAATAATGACTAATATTTTTGTTAATAACTTTAGTAGTTCTATTTTCAACTAATATTGCTAAAGTAAATCTTGATGTTCTTTCAACTAAAGTTATTAAACATGATTTACTTTTACCTCGTGATGATACTACAGTATCACCTTCTCAATGGCCAAGAGTTATGCGATTATTAACATTTCGTTCTTTAATGGATTTACCATTAAATTTACCCCGATTTTCTTGAGATTTTCGTTTCTTACCTTTTCTTCTTAAATTTTTACTAGTAACCTTTTCAAGTAATCCAGAATAAATTCAATTGTAAATTGTTTTAAAACTAATAATTCATTCTTGATGAAAATTTTTAATTCTGCCATAAATTTGTTCAGGCGATCAACCTAATAATAATTTTTGTTGTACATATTTTACTAATTCTCTATTTTTAAATTTATGAAAATAAACATGTAATTGTTTTCTATTTTCTGCTTTATTTTGTGCAATTAATGAAAAATAATGATTATTATCTTTATTTCTATTAACTTCTCGATTAATAGTACTAATACTTCGATTAAGATTTTTAGCTATTTCACTAATTTTTACTTTAAATTTCAATTGATTCTCAATATAAATTCTTTCATCTATGCCAAGATGTTTGTATCCCATATAAAAACTCCTTAAATTTACTTTTTCTAAAATAAACTTAGCATCATGAAATTTTTATATGAAATCTTTTGCAATTTTATTTACTTGCACTTACAAGTATAATTCAGCAATTTTATTTACTTGCACTTACAAGTATAATTCAGCTATCAACAAACAAATAATTCAGAAAATTTAAATAGAGTTAAAAAAGAAAATAATTCTAATATTAATGTTAATACTGAAATATATTGAATTAATTCTGAAACAAGTTTAAAAAAAGAAACAGATGTTCCTTATCCGATAACAACGATGTATACTTTTACAACTGATGGTGGCAATCGTGAAATTGGTGATATTTACTTCGGAACCACAAATGGGATTTATTTACGTAAAGCTGGAGAAACAACCGTAACTAAAATTGAAGAGATCAATGATCCTGTTGTTTTAATACAACCTTATAATCATAATAATAATGGTTCTGTACATGTTATAACTTTTAAAGGTGATGTTTATTATATTGACGGAAATAGTGTTGCAAATAAACAAACTATTGCTTCTAATCCAGTAATAACGATGTATACTTTTACAACTGATGGTGGCAATCGTAAAATTGGTGATATTTACTTCGGAACCACAAATGGGATTTATTTACGTAAAGCTGGAGAAACAACCGTAACTAAAATTGAAGAGATCAATGATCCTGTTGTTTTAATACAACCTTATAATCATAATAATAATGGTTCTGTACATGTTATAACTTTTAAAGGTGATGTTTATTATATTGACGGAAATAGTGTTGCAAATAAACAAACTATTGCTTCTAATCCAGTAATAACGATGTATACTTTTACAACTGATGGTGGCAATCGTAAAATTGGTGATGTTTACTTCGGAACCACAAATGGGATTTATTTACGTAAAGTTGGAGAAACAACCGTAACTAAAATTGAAGAGATCAATGATCCTGTTGTTTTAATACAACATTATAATCATAATAATAATGGTTCTGTACATGTTATAACTTTTAAAGGTGATGTTTATTATATTGACGGAAATAGTGTTGCAAATAAACAAACTATTGCTTCTAATCCAGTAATAACGATGTATACTTTTACAACTGATGGTGGCAATCGTAAAATTGGTGATGTTTACTTCGGAACCACAAATGGGATTTATTTACGTAAAGTTGGAGAAACAACCGTAACTAAAATTGAAGAGATCAATGATCCTGTTGTTTTAATACAACATTATAATCATAATAATAATGGTTCTGTACATGTTATAACTTTTAAAGGTGATGTTTATTATATTGACGGAAATAGTGTTGCAAATAAACAAACTATTGCTTCTAATCCAGTAATAACGATGTATACTTTTACAACTGATGGTGGCAATCGTAAAATTGGTGATATTTACTTCGGAACCACAAATGGGATTTATTTACGTAAAGCTGGAGAAACAACCGCAACAAAAATTAATGGTATTGATGGACCAATAATGTTTATTAAAACATATCCTGACAAAATTAATAGTGTACATATTATTAAATTAAATTTATTAAATAAAAATACCCCGACAAATTCACCCACATTGAATAGAAGGGCTAACAATAATAGAATAATTAATTTAATTTTAAATTCAGTTACACAACAAGAAGATTTTTGGTGTGGCCCCGCTATTGCTGAGGCGATATTAAGATATTTTGGATTACAATCAGCAGACAACAATTTTAATAATCAAACCAACCAACAATTTCAAAATACTTTAGCTCAGCGAATGAATACACAAGAGGGCGGAACAACAATGGAAGATTGAACTGCCAGAATTAATAATATTATTTCAGTTAATAGATTAAATCATAGTAGAACATATTCAATAAATAATTTTGATTTAGCATATAATGATAATACTATTACTAATAGATTTTATAATCTTGTTTCCTATAGCTTGCAAAATGATGCTCCGGCTGCATTTATGTATCATGGTTCTAGACAATTAAATGAAGATGATCATAGTCATTTTATTTTAATTACTGGTGTTACAAATGAATATAATAATGCTATTTATACATATATGGATCCATGAACAGGAACATTTGATACATTTAATTCTTCTGGTTTAAATTCATTTTTAACTCCTACAAGAATGCATGATGATGAAGAATCACCGCTCCCGTATGGAGGGCAATTAGCATCTTTTACTGGAATTATGGGAAGTATGACAGATTGAAATTATCGAAGAGAACATACATTATGATTTAATGATCACGCTTCTGCGGGAAGTAGTTGTCAAGTTCCGGAAATATCTAAAACTAATTTTACTGAAGCTGCTATTGGTTTAGGTGGTGGGCTGGCCGTGGGGACCGTGGTTCCTATCATAGGTAATATTGAAGGTGCTATTGTCGGGACAGGGGCATGATATTTAATATGAAGGGAAAATTGCATGAGCTCATAATTACAAGTTTTTCTAAATAAAAACCATAAAAATTTTAGATTCAGAATTATTACATATTTTTAATTTTAAAGAGGCATGTTTTAAAAAGAGAAAACGCATTAATAATTCTTCAGTTATAAAAACAGTTAAAATACCTAAATTTAACTATGATACAAAATCAAAATTAGTATTTCAAATTACAACAGGATTAACTAAAGTAAAACAAGAAAATAAATTAAATGGTTAAAATATAAATCCTGATGATGAAATGCAATTACATAACTTTGTTAATTTAAATAATAGACTTGGTACATAACTATAACATTTTATGCCGACTAAACTATAAAATTCATTTTTATCTTTGTATTTATCTAACATTTGTATTTCATCTAAAAAATAATTATCAAAATAGTAGATAAAATTAAAGGTTATGTACCAAGTCTAATAAATAATCTGAAATCATTAATGTATTATCAAATATTAATAAACAAGAACAAGAAATGATTTTATATTGTTTTAGCGATGTAGGAGATGAAATAGACTTGGCACCTCACGAACGCATAATATTTAAATATTCAGTCCGAGAAATTCATTTTGAAAATGCACTAAATTTAAAACAAAAAATTACTGGAACAATTACTGCTAAAATAATTGATGATAATAACAAGGAATAAACAATTACATTATCAATTAAAGAGGCGACGCAAATATTAAAAAAACATAGCTTATTGCCAGATGAAATTACTATCAATGAAGATAACAGTATAACTTTTAATGGAAAAGCAAAAATTTCTTTGGCACAAGAAGCGGAGCCGAAATTAATTATTAATACTTCAATAGTTTAATTGTTTTTGAAAAATAAGCAAACTATTCAAACCAGTAATTTTAATTAATTACTGTTTTTTTGTTTTGTCAAAATATAAAAGAGAAAAAATAAAAAGTTGCTTACTTAGTTGTTTAAGAGCAGTATCGTCATATAAAGCTACATTTTGGGGGTAGTGATTTTAACAGTTTAATTATTTTTAAATTCTAATATTTTTCATTTGGCATATCTTTCATTTTTATCTCATTCTTGTACTTTCATTTTTATGTTTTTTAATTTTTTATTTTGATATGATAAAAAATCTTTATTTTCTCAATATCTTGGTTCACTGTTTTTTTCTCAATTTAAATCATATTCTAATGATTTTAATATTGGTAGTGTAATCTTGTCATTTTTGTCAACATAAAATTCTCAACCATTAAGTTTCATTCGTGGAGGCAAGTTTTTGGGCATAAATTCATTTTCTACATTAACTTTTATTTCTCATTTTTGATTTCACTTGCTGTTGTCATCTTTTGATGATTTAAGTGTTAATTTTGATTTTTTTAAGTTTAATTCGTATGATTCATTCTTAATTTCTAATATTGGTTTATTTTCTTTTTTAGAGCACCCAACTATTGGCAATGTTGTCAGCCCCAAAAGAACTATTATATTTAAAATTTTCATAAATTTAACTCCTTTATTTTGTTTTTTTAATATATATATATATATATAATAATTATACAAAAATTCTTAATATCATTAGAAAAATGGCAAAACCGATTAAAAATTGAAAGGTATAGTAAAAAGCTGGCACCGTTTTAAAAACTGGAAAAATGGCGGTTGAAAAGTTAACTGTTGCTTTTGCAATAATTGCTAATGGTCGCAAAATTGTAATGATTTGTGACGCTGTCAGCATTCAGTTTAGCATTTTAATACTAGCATTTTGAATGGCACAACCAATATCATTAAATGTGGGTATTCATCGCCCTGAATATTTGCAATTTGCTGGCGGGATTAAGTCATCTCATTCTGAGTTGGTGGAACCATCAGGAATAAAGGCTGTGGAATTTAAGACATTAAAGTCATAAATTTTAAAATTGTAATTAGAGATATTACCTTTGTGATAAAGAGGAAAGGTTAGGGTAAAAATATTAATACCATAACGAATATCAATATCGGTATTGAGATAATTAATACTATTAGCAGTCTTGCTGGTTGGCAAGGTAATCAGTTTATTGTCGTAAGATTTAAGGACATTAAAATCAATTTGATAAATGCCATTAGTGTTGTTAATAACATTGTAATTCTCTTGGTGCATTTTTTTGTCAAAAGTAAAGAAATAACTTCTTAGTAATAATTCTGAGTTTCCTATAATATTTACTAAGTATTTTTTGGGATAAAAGGTAATTAATGAACGATAAAAGAAACCGATTTGAATAAAGTAATCCTTCTTATAGTTTTCTACACCCTTAAAATCAATTTCGGTATGAGTTTTTTCGTCCATATCAAAAGTCGCATAAAATAAACTAGCAAAGAAATTGCCAAGAATTTCATAGATTTCATCAAAAACATTTTTGTAATCGCTGTTGTTAATACTAGGAATGTTGTTTTTAAAATATAGGTAAATATCATTTTTTAAATTGGGGTCATAGCGCAGAAAACTAAATCTAACATTGAGGTAATTTAAGGTACCAAAGAGATACTTAATTAAATAATAATCGTTAGTATTTACAGTGTTATATTTTCAGATTTCGGTTTCACCGTGTAGCAATTGTAAATACTTATTTCCGGCAATTAGAGTTTTGTTAAATGCCTTAATTTTCAAAACATTCTCATTTACTACATTTTTATCACTAGAAGTTTTATGATAAAAATAGCTCTCGTCTTTAAAGCCGTGATTTTTAATCGTAAATTCTTTGTAATAACCTTTTTCTAGAGTGTCAATGAAATTAAATACGGGCGTTCAATAGAGATACGAGTAATTAAATTTATCAAAATCACCACGGTGAATCATTAAGTAATCAAGATTATCAAGAACATCGTTATAGTTATGGTTGCCATCAAATTTGGTGGTTTTTTCTGGCAAATCAATATCAGTCGAGGGTTTAATTTCTGATTGTGCGTCAAATTCTAATATTTTTCATTTGACATATCTTTCATTTTTATCTCATTCTTGTACTTTCATTTTTATGTTTTTTAATTTTTTATTTTGATATGCTAAATTGTAAAGTTAAGTGCAACTAAATTATTTTTCTAACCAAATATTCGATTGGCGAAAGATAATTTAGTATTTTTCTTGGTCTTTGGTTTAAAGACAATATAAATTTATAAACTGCATTTTTAGTAGTGTTTGAAAAATTAAATTTTTTAGGAAATTTTTCTCTAATTAAACCATTAGTATTTTCATTAGTACCTCTTTGTCAAGGTGAATATGCATCAGCAAAATAAATTTTCACATTTAAATTTTTTTCAAGTTGTTGTCAATTAGCAAATTCTTTACCCCTATCAAATGTTATAGTCTTAACAAGATTATTTGGAAGAATTGATAAATAATGACTAATATTTTTGTTAATAACTTTAGTAGTTCTATTTTCAACTAATATTGCTAAAGTAAATCTTGATGTTCTTTCAACTAAAGTTATTAAACATGATTTACTTTTACCTCGTGATGATACTACAGTATCACCTTCTCAATGGCCAAGAGTTATGCGATTATTAACATTTCGTTCTTTAATGGATTTACCATTAAATTTACCCCGATTTTCTTGAGATTTTCGTTTCTTACCTTTTCTTCTTAAATTTTTACTAGTAACCTTTTCAAGTAATCCAGAATAAATTCAATTGTAAATTGTTTTAAAACTAATAATTCATTCTTGATGAAAATTTTTAATTCTGCCATAAATTTGTTCAGGCGATCAACCTAATAATAATTTTTGTTGTACATATTTTACTAATTCTCTATTTTTAAATTTATGAAAATAAACATGTAATTGTTTTCTATTTTCTGCTTTATTTTGTGCAATTAATGAAAAATAATGATTATTATCTTTATTTCTATTAACTTCTCGATTAATAGTACTAATACTTCGATTAAGATTTTTAGCTATTTCACTAATTTTTACTTTAAATTTCAATTGATTCTCAATATAAATTCTTTCATCTATGCCAAGATGTTTGTATCCCATATAAAAACTCCTTAAATTTACTTTTTCTAAAATAAACTTAGCATCATGAAATTTTTATATGAAATCTTTTGCAATTTTATTTACTTGCACTTACAAGTATAATTCAGCATATGATAAAAAATCTTTATTTTCTCAATATCTTGGTTCACTGTTTTTTTCTCAATTTAAATCATATTCTAATGATTTTAATATTGGTAGTGTAATCTTGTCATTTTTGTCAACATAAAATTCTCAACCATTAAGTTTCATTCGTGGAGGCAAGTTTTTGGGCATAAATTCATTTTCTACATTAACTTTTATTTCTCATTTTTGATTTCACTTGCTGTTGTCATCTTTTGATGATTTAAGTGTTAATTTTGATTTTTTTAAGTTTAATTCGTATGATTCATTATTTTGCCTTTTACTTCTAATTAGTGATTGTGCTGTTGCTTTGTCATTATTAATGTTTTGTGGAATGGTAAAAATGTTATTGAAACCAATAGTTAGCACGGTAAATATTTTCATAAACATTTTTATCACTCCTTTTTAAAATATTTTATTTTTCATTATTCTTTTAGTTTTAATATTTTTTAACATAAAACGAATTAAGCAGTTTACTATTTCTGTTATGGTTACTCATACTAAGGAATAACCTATAATCATTAACTTACCAATTGCTCCAAAATTTTTAATAAATTGTTGCAAATTTTCAATATCTGTATGTAACAATAAAACTATACTTAAAGATATGAATATAATGTAATTAAGTATTATTCATCAATATCTTTTTAAAAAATTAATGAGTTTGTTTAGTTTCATTTTTCAAAGCTCTTTTTTCCTTAATTTTCTTAACAATAAGTCAAACTAATTTTTCAACTTGAAAAGCAATAAATATTGCACTACCAAATCAATAAACAAATAATCCAAGCAACATAATTGCGGTATTTAAACCAAAAAACTTATACATATCTTTTTCAATAAAATCAATAAATTCGTCATTTGTTCCCATTACTCACTTAGTATCCAATAAAGTTAAAGCTCAAAGTATTAAGTTTATAAAGATAAAAATAATGCTAAGCAATATTTTTAACCAATGATTTTTAAATCAATTTTTAATTCTTAATTTTAATGACATTTTTTCTTTTAAATTATCTTTTTTAAATAATTTTGCTAAAAATTTTTTCATTTTAATTCTCCTTTCATATTTTTATCGTCCTTTAATCACAATAAATAAAGCAATAAGTACACAAGTAACGCCAAGAATGGTAAAGATTGGATGTTGTGAAAATGTTCGTGCCATTGGTTTAAATAGTTCTAAAATTGTTAAATTACTAGTAATAAACTTTTGGAAATTGGCAAGACCTTCGCTAATGTAGTTTGTTAAAGTTTCAAAATGACTACCAGCTAATAATCCAAGAACAGTTATTAAGATAAAAATAATAATTAGTTTAAACATTGTTAGTTACCTTGTTTTGTTTTTATTGGTTTTATTTGTTTTTTGACTTTTCCTCATGCACTTAAACGGCCACTATTTTTAACCGCATATTGGCGTTGTTTTTCTAAATTAACTTGTTGACTACCAAATCCAAGAATAATTGCCATAAGAAATTCTACAGCCAGCGTTAAGAATAAAGGAAATATTAGTTGAATATTTGTTCCTGGTACTTCTAAACTTCAAATTAAGTCAAAAACTTTATAAAGCATTTGAGCGAGAAAGTCGGCCATTTTTGCGAGATTTTCCATTTTTCATTATTCCTTTTCTTTCATTTTTCTTAAAAATTTGCTAAATTTATCCATTTTTAAGTATTCTAAGTCTTCTAAATCAATTGATGTGTCATTATAGTATTTATCTTCATAGTCAGGATTCACTTTTGAATTTAAGTAATCTCTTAAAAACGCTAGGTAAAAAGAATTGTAAGTGTTAAGTATTGGTAAAGGAATTTTTAGTTTAAAAAAATAAATATCAAGTTCAGGAATATCGCGATATTTAATGCGACGACCCTTTTTATTATTTTTAGCATCAATTAAGGTGTTTCGTCAGCGTTCATATTCTTCAATGCTCGTAAAGGTGCCATAAATGACTTTTAAGTAGGGGCGAAAAATATTAACTGGTTTTTTGCGAATTCCCACAATCACATTGTTGGCAATATCACGAACTTTAACTCAAATATGTTTATCTCTTTGACCACTAGCGAGAACAATATGACCGAAATGGCGTGCAAGAGCGAAATACTCTTGAATACCAGTTTCTTCGTTTTTGGTATTATTTTTTTCTCAATCGGTTCCTTCTAAAAATAAATTGGTTTCATCTCACAACAGTAAGGTTTTGTCTGGCAATACCGGATAATCAAAGTCTAATAATCCCATATGCCCTAAGCTTAATTTTTGGGTTTCTAGTAATGGGAAAGTTGATGCGATGTGATATTTCTTCTTTTTTAGTAATTTTGCTGCATATACTAGAAAGGCGGTTTTTCCAGTTCCTAACGAACCAATCACAATATTTAATGGTGAGTTTTTTAAGAAGTTAATCACTTTGTTAATTTGTGTGAAATTACCGATTTTAAAAAGGAAAACTAAAATACAACCGGCTAAAAATAAATAGCTCACAATGTTTTTGAAATAACCGTTGTAAATGTATCAAATTGCTCCTCAATGTCATAAAATTAAAAATGAGGTGCGATTCAATTCAATAAAATGGTTATTTTTTTCTATTATTCATTTGCAAAATTTCATCTTGCACCTCACTTTATTTTTTGTTAGCGGACTGCGCCAAGTAATTTTTCAAACATTTTAAAACAAATAAAGAATATTGCCAAAATAAATGGAAAAATGAAGATTCAGTAGTCAGCAAAGAAGTTACCGACTTGTGGCATATTAACGGCAATAATTTCTCACATTTTAGTAAATGCTGTTATAATTGCATTTCACAATTTAGTCATCGCATCGCTAGCTGTTATTTTTGCTGGTGCCTCAGCTAAGAAAGTTGTAAACATATAATCACCCCCTTTCTTTAATGTAACTTCTTGAAATTAATTTCGCTTTTATCTAAATACTGATATGGTTTTCCAAAGTAGCATTAGAATAAATCACACCATAATTGCTGTTAAGAATCAAAAAGCAATGTTTGCTATTAAAATTCAAAGTGTTTCTTTGGTTAAATCAATTTCTTTACCACCACTAATATGAGCCGGGATAGTTGTGATTTGAATGAATAAATCTCAGAAAGTTTGTTTAATTTGTTCTCAATTAAATTCTTTTAAGTTTATTGTCATTTTTTATTTCCCAAAAATCATTTTTATTGGTAAATACATAATTGAAATTAAGGCGAAAATAAAAGTAATGATAATAATTAATCCGGCAATAAATGCAACTTGTGCAGGCATTTTTTCTATCGGAACAAACAGTTTTAAGAACTCCATAATAATTTCTCAAAACATTATTTTTTGTGCTCGTTATTTTCTTTTGAATTAGGAGCTTTAACTCATTCTTCAAAGCGAGCAATAAATACTTTCTCGTCTTTTGTGAAATTACCAGTATTATTTTTAATGGCATTTTTATATTTAATTCGCATTTTTATTTTGGCATAAATTTTATAAGCAAAATATGCCGATAGCATTATGCTGATAATAATAAATATTAGTCCAATTGCAATATTCATTTTTAAACTCCTTTAAAATAGTTATAATTCATATCTTTTTTGTTATTTTCTTTTTCGGCAATGAAGAAGCCTAATAAATCTTGGCCTTTAATTAACTTCGTTTCTTGCTCTTGTTGATTAATTGAAATTACTTGATATTTACTATCTTTTATTATTCCAATGCAAATTGAATTTTCGTATTTTCCTTTATAAACAAATCGCTTTGGAAACCAAATGCCGATTTGTTTATTAAATCATGGAATTTTTGGCGCTTTAATAAGCATTGCGTTTTGCGTTTCTTTTAAAAGATACTTCTTAGTATTTAAGAAAATGTTTTCAATGTTTTTCATAGTAAATTACCTTTCTTATGAATAAACTAAGTTAATTAACTTAGTTAATATAACTTAGTTTTTTAAACACTTATATATCGCAGATTTAAGTGTTTAACAAGCTTTGTTATTAAATTTTATTTTTTAATTAGATAAAGATTTTAATAATTTTAAACTTAGTATATCCCCTATATAGAAATTTCTACACTTTAACATCCGCATCCTACCCTTGGAACTAATTTAATAGCGTGTATATTTTTAGGAAATCCACCCATTCATTTTTTTATTGCAAAACGAAACAAATTGCTATAGCTAATAGGATGTTATCTATTAACTGGTAAACTTCTTTCGGTTATGGCGACCACCCACAATTTATCGTGCTTTTTTAATACATACCAACATTATTAACTCACTTGTATTTAATTTTCAAAGAACAAATTTTTAACATCTTATAAAATAAAAAGACAATCATTGCTGACTGTCTTAATACTTATTCAAATCTTTTCCCACCTAACAAAACTTTATGCGCCCAATATTTACAAAATAAAAAGAAAGAACATTATGTCCTTTCCCTAATTAAATTTTATATCCACATTAATTTTATTTAATAAATTAAATTAATTGAGCAATTTTTACAGTAATAGTTTTTTCACCTTTAAGTTTTGCTTGACCAGCTTTACTTGCTTTAACTGTTACACTTACAGTAATTTCCGTTGCTAAACTAGTTGTAGCATCTAAGTTATCTGTACCATTTTTTTTCACAGTAATATCTAAATCAGTGGCTTCAACATTATTTCCATTTGTTAAATTTTTAACTAATTTTAAAACTTCTTCTTTAACAGCAGTTTTAATCATATCAGCACTTGTATTAGTACTTTCAGTGGCTTCAACAGTTATTGCAGAATCAATATTTGTTAAGGTGCTTAAATCTGCTTTTACCACTACTGGTGTAATTTTAGCAATTTTTACAGTAATAGTTTTTTCACCTTCAAGTTTTGTTTTACCAGCATCTTTTGCTTTAACTTCTACATTTAAAGTAAGACCATCTTTTAAATCAATTGAATCGCCAGTTAAATTATTATTACCTTTTTTCACAGTAATATCTAAATCAGTGGCTTCAACATTATTTCCATTTGTTAAATTTTTAACTAATTTTAAAACTTCTTCTTTAACAGCAGTTTTAATCATATCAGCACTTGTATTAGTACTTTCAGTGGCTT
The DNA here is from genome assembly GCF_964264785.1 of Spiroplasma endosymbiont of Tipula paludosa. Lineage (NCBI taxonomy): Bacteria > Bacillati > Mycoplasmatota > Mollicutes > Entomoplasmatales > Spiroplasmataceae > Spiroplasma > Spiroplasma endosymbiont of Tipula paludosa. The sequence continues at coordinate 272,731 of NZ_OZ183484.1, read as the reverse complement.
CAACAGTTATTGGAGAATCAATATCTGTTAAGGTGCTTAAATCTGCTTTGATAACAACTTCTTCTGCTCCTTTTAATTCCGGAAACACAATACTTTGTGATTTATGTATTCCTTTTAATTTTGCAGTTTGAGTTTTAATAACTGTAATATCAAAAGTTCTATCAAGAGCAGTTTTGCTTGTCAAATCATAAGTACCCGTAATTGTTTTTAAATCTTTTTCAATGTTAATACGATAGTCAATTTTTAAATTAGTTTTAGTAACAATTTGATCAATGGCAGTTTTAACAATTGTATTCACAACAGTAGTAATTTCGTCTGTTGTTACAGCAGTTTTGTCTTTAACATTATTAAAAGCTTCAATTTCAGGGGCTATAATCCTTAATTTATTTAAGTCTCCTATTTTTAATTTTGCTTGGTCATCTTTAGTACTAGGATTACAAGCAGCAACAGCAAAAACTGGTGACATTGTAAATGCTAACGCAACTAGTATTTTTAACATATTTTTATTTGATTTTATCATCGACGATTAACCTTCCTTTTATTTTTGTCTTTTAGTTATTTCTAAACTAATAACTACATTATTATAACTTGTTAGTATAAAGAATTATCTAAAATATTAATAATTTTTAAAACATCTTATTAATACTCCTTTCCAATGAATAAATCAATTATATATGCTGAATTATACTTGTAAGTGCAAGTAAATAAAATTGCAAAAGATTTCATATAAAAATTTCATGATGCTAAGTTTATTTTAGAAAAAGTAAATTTAAGGAGTTTTTATATGGGATACAAACATCTTGGCATAGATGAAAGAATTTATATTGAGAATCAATTGAAATTTAAAGTAAAAATTAGTGAAATAGCTAAAAATCTTAATCGAAGTATTAGTACTATTAATCGAGAAGTTAATAGAAATAAAGATAATAATCATTATTTTTCATTAATTGCACAAAATAAAGCAGAAAATAGAAAACAATTACATGTTTATTTTCATAAATTTAAAAATAGAGAATTAGTAAAATATGTACAACAAAAATTATTATTAGGTTGATCGCCTGAACAAATTTATGGCAGAATTAAAAATTTTCATCAAGAATGAATTATTAGTTTTAAAACAATTTACAATTGAATTTATTCTGGATTACTTGAAAAGGTTACTAGTAAAAATTTAAGAAGAAAAGGTAAGAAACGAAAATCTCAAGAAAATCGGGGTAAATTTAATGGTAAATCCATTAAAGAACGAAATGTTAATAATCGCATAACTCTTGGCCATTGAGAAGGTGATACTGTAGTATCATCACGAGGTAAAAGTAAATCATGTTTAATAACTTTAGTTGAAAGAACATCAAGATTTACTTTAGCAATATTAGTTGAAAATAGAACTACTAAAGTTATTAACAAAAATATTAGTCATTATTTATCAATTCTTCCAAATAATCTTGTTAAGACTATAACATTTGATAGGGGTAAAGAATTTGCTAATTGACAACAACTTGAAAAAAATTTAAATAGACTTGGTACATAACCTTTAATTTTATCTACTATTTTGATAATTATTTTTTAGATGAAATACAAATGTTAGATAAATACAAAGATAAAAATGAATTTTATAGTTTAGTCGGCATAAAATGTTATAGTTATGTACCAAGTCTATTGAAATAAAAAATCAGGTAAATTTGAATATGTATGTTTGTTAGACAAAGAAATTGGTCTATTACCCAAACAACGCATTTATTTTGATGTCCAATTTAAAGTTTTAAGTCTTCTGGGTGATGGTAAGCGGTATCGCGATGTTTTAGACGCTCTAAATCATTGTTATATTTCAAAAGCTAGTATTTCAAATATTTTAAATAAATACGATATTGCCGAATATTTTCAACTAGCAGAAAAAGAAACTAAAAATAGAATTGATGTCAAAAGTAAGGATTTATATATTCAACTAGATGAGACATTTTTAGCGACATTAGACCATAAAGTTAAACAAGACCAAAGAATTCGTTTAGTTACTTTTCACACCGGACATAAAAGACTTGGTACATAACTATAACATTTTATGCCGACTAAACTATAAAATTCATTTTTATCTTTGTATTTATCTAACATTTGTATTTCATCTAAAAAATAATTATCAAAATAGTAGATAAAATTAAAGGTTATGTACCAAGTCTAATGTGAAAATTTATTTTGCTGATGCATATTCACCTTGACAAAGAGGTACTAATGAAAATACTAATGGTTTAATTAGAGAAAAATTTCCTAAAAAATTTAATTTTTCAAACACTACTAAAAATGCAGTTCATAAATTTATATTGTCTTTAAACCAAAGACCAAGAAAAATACTAAATTATCTTTCGCCAATCGAATATTTGGTTAGAAAAATAATTTAGTTGCACTTAACTTTACAATTTGGCCAATAAAAAAAATAAGTAAAGGAGTTTAAAAAATGGAAAACTTAGAAAAAATGGCTAGTTTGATTGGCGATATGTTTTATAAAGTTTTTGATTTAATTTGAACTTTAACCATTCCTGGAACAGATATTCGCATTATTATTTTTCCGCTAATTATGCTTGTGATAAATCTTGTAATTGGGGGCATTTTAGGAATTCATATTGAACGACCAAAAGTTGGTTTTCTTAAAAAATATCGAAAATCAGTTGCTAATTGAGGAGTTAAGAAAAAATCATCTAGCGGTCCAATTAAGAAATTTAGTGGTAATAATCCTAAAAACAGACCGTGAGTTAACCAACACGGACGGCGAATAAAAAGGTAGGTTTTAGAAAATGTTTAAATTGATAATATTATTTATTCTTGTTGCTGTTTTTTCTATTTTTGCTTTAAACGACTTTTTATGTTTATGGGCCTATGTGCGTGAGGGTTTAGAATATTTTAATAAAGTTCTATCAAGTAATATTAAAATTTTAGAACTCTTTAAACCAATGATAAGGTTATTTTCTCAACATCCGATTTTCCAAATTTTAGGAACGATTTGTATTTTATCAACAATATACTTTATTTTAAGAAGTTAAACATAAGACTTGGTACATAACCTTTAATTTTATCTACTATTTTGATAATTATTTTTTAGATGAAATACAAATGTTAGATAAATACAAAGATAAAAATGAATTTTATAGTTTAGTCGGCATAAAATGTTATAGTTATGTACCAAGTCTATAGAAGAAAGGACAAATAAATATGTATAAATTTATGTCGTGGTTAATTATCGCTTTTATTGGTTTAGTTCCTCTAGGTGCCTTCTTTGATACAAAAAAACCACCAAAACCTAATATGGAACAATTCTTTATGAAGCGAGAAAAACGAGCTACAAATTCTAGTCAATGTGGTAATAGTTGTGAATTAGAATTTGCTCGTATTAAACAGAGTGCTTTTATTTATAATCCTTATTTTCAAAATAATTTTAATTCTAATCTTTTACAAGTTAAGATTGAGGGTTTAAATATTCCGTATGATATTCCAAGAAATGTTGGAGGTGGTTATTTTCCGAATCCTAGCCTTATTTTATTGGTTAAAGAAAAATCCAATGTTTATGATAAAATTAATAATTTTTATCGTAATAATGCTACATATTCAAGTAATGCTTATGTTGTTGATAGTTTAGTTAATGCCAAATTGTAAAGTTAAGTGCAACTAAATTATTTTTCTAACCAAATATTCGATTGGCGAAAGATAATTTAGTATTTTTCTTGGTCTTTGGTTTAAAGACAATATAAATTTATGAACTGCATTTTTAGTAGTGTTTGAAAAATTAAATTTTTTAGGAAATTTTTCTCTAATTAAACCATTAGTATTTTCATTAGTACCTCTTTGTCAAGGTGAATATGCATCAGCAAAATAAATTTTCACATTTAAATTTTTTTCAAGTTGTTGTCAATTAGCAAATTCTTTACCCCTATCAAATGTTATAGTCTTAACAAGATTATTTGGAAGAATTGATAAATAATGACTAATATTTTTGTTAATAACTTTAGTAGTTCTATTTTCAACTAATATTGCTAAAGTAAATCTTGATGTTCTTTCAACTAAAGTTATTAAACATGATTTACTTTTACCTCGTGATGATACTACAGTATCACCTTCTCAATGGCCAAGAGTTATGCGATTATTAACATTTCGTTCTTTAATGGATTTACCATTAAATTTACCCCGATTTTCTTGAGATTTTCGTTTCTTACCTTTTCTTCTTAAATTTTTACTAGTAACCTTTTCAAGTAATCCAGAATAAATTCAATTGTAAATTGTTTTAAAACTAATAATTCATTCTTGATGAAAATTTTTAATTCTGCCATAAATTTGTTCAGGCGATCAACCTAATAATAATTTTTGTTGTACATATTTTACTAATTCTCTATTTTTAAATTTATGAAAATAAACATGTAATTGTTTTCTATTTTCTGCTTTATTTTGTGCAATTAATGAAAAATAATGATTATTATCTTTATTTCTATTAACTTCTCGATTAATAGTACTAATACTTCGATTAAGATTTTTAGCTATTTCACTAATTTTTACTTTAAATTTCAATTGATTCTCAATATAAATTCTTTCATCTATGCCAAGATGTTTGTATCCCATATAAAAACTCCTTAAATTTACTTTTTCTAAAATAAACTTAGCATCATGAAATTTTTATATGCCAAATTGTAAAGTTAAGTGCAACTAAATTATTTTTCTAACCAAATATTCGATTGGCGAAAGATAATTTAGTATTTTTCTTGGTCTTTGGTTTAAAGACAATATAAATTTATGAACTGCATTTTTAGTAGTGTTTGAAAAATTAAATTTTTTAGGAAATTTTTCTCTAATTAAACCATTAGTATTTTCATTAGTACCTCTTTGTCAAGGTGAATATGCATCAGCAAAATAAATTTTCACATTTAAATTTTTTTCAAGTTGTTGTCAATTAGCAAATTCTTTACCCCTATCAAATGTTATAGTCTTAACAAGATTATTTGGAAGAATTGATAAATAATGACTAATATTTTTGTTAATAACTTTAGTAGTTCTATTTTCAACTAATATTGCTAAAGTAAATCTTGATGTTCTTTCAACTAAAGTTATTAAACATGATTTACTTTTACCTCGTGATGATACTACAGTATCACCTTCTCAATGGCCAAGAGTTATGCGATTATTAACATTTCGTTCTTTAATGGATTTACCATTAAATTTACCCCGATTTTCTTGAGATTTTCGTTTCTTACCTTTTCTTCTTAAATTTTTACTAGTAACCTTTTCAAGTAATCCAGAATAAATTCAATTGTAAATTGTTTTAAAACTAATAATTCATTCTTGATGAAAATTTTTAATTCTGCCATAAATTTGTTCAGGCGATCAACCTAATAATAATTTTTGTTGTACATATTTTACTAATTCTCTATTTTTAAATTTATGAAAATAAACATGTAATTGTTTTCTATTTTCTGCTTTATTTTGTGCAATTAATGAAAAATAATGATTATTATCTTTATTTCTATTAACTTCTCGATTAATAGTACTAATACTTCGATTAAGATTTTTAGCTATTTCACTAATTTTTACTTTAAATTTCAATTGATTCTCAATATAAATTCTTTCATCTATGCCAAGATGTTTGTATCCCATATAAAAACTCCTTAAATTTACTTTTTCTAAAATAAACTTAGCATCATGAAATTTTTATATGAAATCTTTTGCAATTTTATTTACTTGCACTTACAAGTATAATTCAGCAATTGATAATTAATTTTTTGAAAAATAATTTGATCACAATATTTAAACGACACATTTTGCAATGAGATTGTTGAAATAGTTGTTTCGCACAAAGAATTATGCTTAATTTCCTTTTTAAAAAATAACAGGGGTTTTACACGATTAATCGCTTGCTTCAGTTTTTTTCTCGTAATAATTAGCTGACCAATTTCTTGAAAAAAGTTTGTTACATAGCCTGTTAATGAACTAGCAAATATTATTTGTCCTAAAGATATCATATTGCTAGCAAGTAACTTACTTGCTAAATACAATATTAATAAATTACAAAGACTAATAATCAACTGTTCATAGTGATTAACTTTAACTTCAGCATTAGATAAACTAATACTAGTTTTTTGTAATTGGTCATAACTTTGTTGAATTTTAAATAAAACAACATCATTAACATCACAACCTATTCTTTGCGTTGCTGATTGAATTAGTTGTAAATATTGTTGATAATGAAAAATCGTTTCTTGTTTTTGTTTAATTTGTTGATGATAACAAAAATTATGAAATAACAAATTAATACATAACAAAATTAATGACTGCAATCCAATCGCTAGTAAAAATCATCAATGAATAAAAAATAACAATATAGTACTAATAATTGCCATAACAAAAATATGAATACCTTGTAATAACTTTGTTGTTAATAAACTACAAACAATAGTTAAATCCTCAACTCTTTGCAATCAATCACTATCTTGATATTGTTCCATTATTATAAAATTACTTTCACTAATAGCAAAATAATATCGATGTGTCATACTAGTAATAAAATTATGAGTTAACATTAAAATTATTTTTTGTTGACAAAAACTAACAATCATTTTCATTAAAATAATAATTATAAAACCTAATAAAATCTTTAATCAAATACTATTTAAAATAAAAAGATGATGACTATCAATAAATACTTTTACTAACATATTTGCTAAAAAATTAATTACCGTTAATAATAAATTAATAATCAATAGCCCTAAAATTATCATTAAATATGGTTGCAATAAATAAAATAATGAACAAGATAACATATTTTTTTGTTTACTAGCAAGAATTATTGTTTTAGCACTAATAATTAAAGTATCCAAATAAATATTTTGTAAATATTCATTTGTTACTCATTAGACTTGGTACATAACCTTTAATTTTATCTACTATTTTGATAATTATTTTTTAGATGAAATACAAATGTTAGATAAATACAAAAGACTTGGTACATAACCTTTAATTTTATCTACTATTTTGATAATTATTTTTTAGATGAAATACAAATGTTAGATAAATACAAAGATAAAAATGAATTTTATAGTTTAGTCGGCATAAAATGTTATAGTTATGTACCAAGTCTATTGTAATTTTTCCTTGCTAGGATCAGCAATTAAAAATTTTTTTCGATGTTTTTTATAAACAACAATAAAATGAGCTTCACCATTGTCATTATTAACATATAAAATTCAAGGCGTTTTTAACGATAACTTTTGAAGTTGCTCAAAATTACAATGATATGGTGTTAATAATACTCCCTGTGAATAGGCTACCGCTTTCAATGTTTTAATACTTCAATATTCTCATTGAAATGATGCTTCTTGTTTTAAAGTTTCTAATGAAATTCGTTGCTTGTGATAATACTTAATTAACATTGCTAAACAAGCAACAGCACAATCATTTTTTTGCTCTTGTCATATTAATGGATACAACATTTAATCCCCATTACTACTTTTACTTATCTAATATTTTTTTCCTTGTAAAACATAAAAAAATCTCGTTAATTATTAACGAGAAAATTTACGATTTTGTGCTTGTTTAAATAAACGTTTTTCTCTGGGAGAAAGGAAGTGTTTACGCTTTTCTAATTCTCTTTTAATTGGAGAAGCAGCTTTTTTAAATCTGCGTAAAGCTTGATCAATATCTTCTCCATCCTTTTTTACAACAACTGTGGCCATTTAATTTTCAACTCCATTTTCCTATATTTTTTTACATATGAATATTTTATAGCTAGACCCTATAATTATAATTTTTTTTGCTATAAAATGCAAATGATTTAATAAATAGGGGTCGCGTTTAGTTTTCTTAGGTATTGCTTTGAAGAAGTAAAACAATCAGCTAATTATATTATTTAATTACTAAACTAACCCTACCTTTCTTGTTATTGTCATTTTTATTCATTACCATTTTATCATATTATTGAATTTTTACACAATAAAAAATTATTAAATTTTAACTAATATTTTTACTTACTTAAATGTATTTATTTATTTGTGAATTTACAATATTACCTTTACTAATTCAACTATCATCATTTTTATTATTATATGCTGAATTATACTTGTAAGTGCAAGTAAATAAAATTGCAAAAGATTTCATATAAAAATTTCATGATGCTAAGTTTATTTTAGAAAAAGTAAATTTAAGGAGTTTTTATATGGGATACAAACATCTTGGCATAGATGAAAGAATTTATATTGAGAATCAATTGAAATTTAAAGTAAAAATTAGTGAAATAGCTAAAAATCTTAATCGAAGTATTAGTACTATTAATCGAGAAGTTAATAGAAATAAAGATAATAATCATTATTTTTCATTAATTGCACAAAATAAAGCAGAAAATAGAAAACAATTACATGTTTATTTTCATAAATTTAAAAATAGAGAATTAGTAAAATATGTACAACAAAAATTATTATTAGGTTGATCGCCTGAACAAATTTATGGCAGAATTAAAAATTTTCATCAAGAATGAATTATTAGTTTTAAAACAATTTACAATTGAATTTATTCTGGATTACTTGAAAAGGTTACTAGTAAAAATTTAAGAAGAAAAGGTAAGAAACGAAAATCTCAAGAAAATCGGGGTAAATTTAATGGTAAATCCATTAAAGAACGAAATGTTAATAATCGCATAACTCTTGGCCATTGAGAAGGTGATACTGTAGTATCATCACGAGGTAAAAGTAAATCATGTTTAATAACTTTAGTTGAAAGAACATCAAGATTTACTTTAGCAATATTAGTTGAAAATAGAACTACTAAAGTTATTAACAAAAATATTAGTCATTATTTATCAATTCTTCCAAATAATCTTGTTAAGACTATAACATTTGATAGGGGTAAAGAATTTGCTAATTGACAACAACTTGAAAAAAATTTAAATGTGAAAATTTATTTTGCTGATGCATATTCACCTTGACAAAGAGGTACTAATGAAAATACTAATGGTTTAATTAGAGAAAAATTTCCTAAAAAATTTAATTTTTCAAACACTACTAAAAATGCAGTTCATAAATTTATATTGTCTTTAAACCAAAGACCAAGAAAAATACTAAATTATCTTTCGCCAATCGAATATTTGGTTAGAAAAATAATTTAGTTGCACTTAACTTTACAATTTGGCATATTTAATTTATTAATACGAAAGGATAAATATTATGCAACATAAAATTGTTAAAAAACTATTAAAAGAACAAAAAGTTGATGCTTTATTAATTACATCTGATTATAATCGTTTGTGATATACAACATTTTCTTCAACAGCAGGATATTTATTAGTTACTAAAGAAAAGTCGTTTTTAATTTTAGATGGACGATATATTGAAGATGGAAAAATGCAAGCAAAAAATATTGATAACATTATTTTAATGGAAAATATTTATGAACAATTAAATGAATTAATTAAGAAATATAACATTATAACATTAGGCTTTGAAAGCGAATATACTTCATATGCTTTATTTACAACTTGAAGTGAAAAATTAGCGGTTTCATTAAAAGCTGTATTAGTAAATAAAATCCGTATGATTAAAACTAAGGATGAAATTAAAAAATTAAAACAGGCTGCTAAGATCGGTGATAAAACATTTAAAGCAATTATTAAAAAAGTAAAGCCTAATATGACTGAAAAGCGATTAGAAAGAATTATTATTGATAATTTCCTTAAATTTGGTGGTGAAAAACCGAGTTTTGATTGCATTGTAGCATCAGGCGTTCGTTCATCGTTACCCCACGGTAGGGCTACTAATAAAGTAATAAATAATAATGAAATTATCACTTGTGATTTTGGTGTTATTTATCAAGGATTGTGTTCTGATATGACAAGAACTTTTGTTATTGGTAATAAACTAGATAAAAAATTGGAAGATATTTATAAGATTGTTTTAGAAGCTCAAGATTTAGGAATTAAGGCGATTGCTCCTGGAATATCATCAGGTACAATTGACAAAATATGTCGTGAATATATTACTAAAAAAGGTTATGGTAAATATTTTACTCATAGTACTGGTCATGGTTTAGGCATTGAAGTTCATGAATATCCATATATAACCAATAATTCGGATATTATTTTAGAAGTAGGAATGGTAATTACTGTTGAACCAGGAATTTATATTCCTCAATTAGGTGGTGTTAGAATTGAAGATGATATTTTAGTAACTAAGAAAGGTTATGAAATATTAACTAAGTCTTCAAGAGATTTAATATTTGTAAAATAATTTATGTTAAAAAAATGATAAAATAAACTTAATAGGAGGTAGGTAATATTGAATAATAGAAGAAAAATAGTTTTAGTTGGTTGTGGAGCAGTAGGCTCATCATTCTTGTATTCTTGCATTAATACTGGTTTAGCATCAGAATATGTTTTAATTGATGCTTTTCAAGATGTTGCCCACGGTAATAGATTAGACTTTGAAGATACTTTAGCATGACAAGAAAGACCCTTTCATAAAGTAACAAACGGTTCGTATCTTGATTGTAAAGATGCTGATATTATTGTTGTTACCGCAGGTCGTCCGCAAAAACCTGATGAAACAAGACTAGATTTAGTAGTTGATAATGCTAAAATAATTAGTAATATTATGAAAGAAATTAAAAATTCTGGATTTGGCGGTATTGTAATTATTGCTTCTAATCCTGTTGATGTATTAACATTTGTTGCTCAAAAAGTTAGTGGTTTTGCTACAAATCGTATTTTTGGATCAGGAACAATTCTTGATTCTTCACGATTAATGTTTGCTTTAGGAGAACATTTTAAAATTTCACCAACATCGGTGACCGCATATATTGCTGGTGAACACGGTGATTCATCTGTTGCATTATACTCCAAAGCAATTGTTGGTGCTGAAAATTTAATGACTTTAAAGAAAAACCAGTTAATTAATAATGAAACATTAAAATCAATTCATAAATTAGTTATTCAAAAAGCTTATGAAATAATTAAATTAAAAAAAGCTACTCATTATGGAATTGGTGTTTGTTTAGCAAGAATTGTTAAAGCAGTTTTAAATGATGAACAAGTGATTTTACCTGTTGGTGCTTATTTAAACGGTGAATATCACCAAAAAGATATTTATACAGGTATTCCCGCAGTCATAGGAAGTAATGGCATTGAAAGAGTAGTACAATTGGATATTAGTGAACAAGAACAAGAACAATTTAATAGTTCTTGTGATGCTTTAAGAAAAGTTATTACTGTGGCTATTGAAGCTATTAATTAGTAAGGAAGACATAATTTTAAGGAGTTATAGTAATGCCTAAAAATTTAGAAAATGTTGTAGAAATCTTTGATGGTAATGTTGATTTAGTTACATCAGCATTAAGCGAAGGAAAAACAATTATTATGGCTGTTAATAAAGGACCATTAGCAAATAAATCAATTGAAACCGGTTATTCAGAATTTTTTGATGCGCAAGTAGAATTTAAAGAAGATAAAGAAAATGCTGGTACTTGTGCTTGTGGTGAACCAGCTGATTGTTTAGTTTATATGTGAAGAGAGAATAAATAGAATTTTTAAAAGCATAAGACTGCAAGGATTGCAAATTGAGATTTAGTTTAATTGAAATAAGTATTTAATAAAAACTGTAAAACTTTCAAGTTTTACAGTTTTTTCTATTTATTAATTTTATTTCAAAAATAACAAATTTAAAAGAAGTTAAGAAAAATCATTTTTATTGAAAGTTTGAGAAATATTTTATAATTAAATTCCAAATTAAAAAGATTAACAGACTGAAATTTGGTGAGAGAAGTGTTGATAGTTTAATTTGCTTTTGATTAATTTAAATATCTTTGCATACATATAATGTCAATTATATTAATAAAAAATAAAAATGAGGGTAAAAAATTGAAAAAATTATTTAGTTTATTAGGAGTAATAATTTTAAGCGTAACTATTTTAAGTATTAGACTTGGTACATAACCTTTAATTTTATCTACTAGACTTGGTACATAACCTTTAATTTTATCTACTATTTTGATAATTATTTTTTAGATGAAATACAAATGTTAGATAAATACAAAGATAAAAATGAATTTTATAGTTTAGTCGGCATAAAATGTTATAGTTATGTACCAAGTCTACTATTTTGATAATTATTTTTTAGATGAAATACAAATGTTAGATAAATACAAAGATAAAAATGAATTTTATAGTTTAGTCGGCATAAAATGTTATAGTTATGTACCAAGTCTAATATAGAAATAAGTACATAAGTTTAAATAGGCAGTAATGCGTTTTTTAGTTTTATAGTAATAAGGATTGCGGCAATTAGCACTTAGTCAACTTTGGATTTTTGCTTTTAAATCTGCTAAATCTGCTTGAGAAATAATATATTTCATTTTAAAACTCCTTAAATTAAGAAAATCGTATTACAAAAATACGATTTTCAAGAATGGTTATTAAATTACTAAATTAATGAGGCATTTCGGCAGAAAATAAAACTATACGATAAAGACTTGAAACTTTTTCAAATGAAATTTTAACATTAACAATTTCTTCGAGTCAATAACTATCAACATCATAAGTAAAATTATAAATACGATAACCATTTATTTTTTTATAAACACCATTTTTGTTATAAAGATTAGTAAATTCTGAACTAGCTAAATAAAATTGTTTTTGTGGTAATAGAAAATTAGGTAATAAAATATCACTTTTAGTAAAATCAATCATAACACTTTTTACATTAGGGATTATAATTAAACCACTATTTTGAATACTAGTAAACTTTAAATCATATTTAGGTCGCGTTTAGTTTTCTTAGGTATTTTTTAAAAAAGAAAAAATAGTCATTTACTATAAATTATTTCAATATGCAAATTAAGTATATATTTCTTATGTATGATTTTTGTTGTAAAAAATTATTTTAATGTTGTTTTTATAAGCATTTTACTTAGTTTTTATAACCTTTTTATTAAGAATATGTTTGTTAATATTAAATATTTTGTTTTATTAATTATTTTTCAAGTAAAAAGGTAATAAATTTTTAGTTGCTTTTCTTTCAAAATTATTCAAATCTTTACCCACCTAACAAAACTTTATGCGCCCTCATATTTATTTAAAACATTACTATTTTTACTACAACCAAAAACAAACATTACACATACTAAATTTAAAGCTGATAAAAATTTTCGCATAAAGAAAAATCCTCCTTTCAAAGGAATTATATTAGACTTGGTACATAACCTTTAATTTTATCTACTATTTTGATAATATTATTTACTAGGTGAAGTACAAATGTTAGATAAATACAAAGACGAAAATGAATTTTATAGTCTAATAGGCATAAAATATAAAACTTTCATGAAAATGGTAGAAATTTTAAAAGAAGCTAAAGCTAAACAAAAACAAATTGGTGGTAGACCAAATAAATTATCAATAGAGCAAAGATTACTTATGACTTTAGAATACTGAAAAGAATATAGTACATATCGTATTATTGCAAAAAAATATAATATTAGTCATGTTAGTTGTATTCGTAATATCTTTTGAGTTGAAAATACTCTAATAAAAAATAGTCACTTTCATATACCTGGCAAAAAGATATTATTGGAACATAAAGTTACTAATAATAATTTATTAGCAATTGATGCTACAGAAATTCCAATTGAAAGAATTAAAAAAAACTAAAATTATTATTTTCTGGTAAGAAAAGGCAACATTCATTAAAATCGCAAATAATTATTGATTTATTTAACAATAAAATTATTTCAGTAGATTTTTGTTATGGCAGTATTCATGATTATAAGTTATTTTTAAAATCAAATACACTTATAAATCCAAAATTAGAATTAATTGCCGATTCAGGCTATCAAGGTTTGCAAAATGTTCATAAAAATACATTATTGCCAATTAAAAAGAGTAAAAATAATCCCTTAAATCCAGATAAAAAGGAATATAATAGCTTTTTAAGTAAAGTTAGAATTGCCATTGAACATGTTTTTGCTAGATTAAAAAGATTTAAAATACTAGTTTATCGTTATCGCAATAAGATTAGAAGATTTGGATTACGATTTAACTTAATTTCAGGAATATATAATTTTGAATTAAGCTAGTTATAGTTATGTACCAAGTCTATTATAAAAAATATTGGAAATATTTAAGAGAACTTTTTTAATATCATTAATAAAATTGCTAATGGCACTACAAATTCAAATAACATCTGAAATGCTGGAATAACTTCAAATACCGGAAAGGCAGTTTTGGTAAAATTAATCGTCGTTTTGGCAATATCTGCAAGAGGGTGAATTAAAAGATTAATTCCAGAAAGACCAAGTAATCAATTCAACACACTAACAGAAGCGTGTTGAATACCACAAGATATAGCACTAAATAATCCCCAATAAGAACAATTAGGCGTCGGAATTAAATCATCCATATTACCACTTATTCCGCCACCAATAAAAGCTGTTGAATTCAAAATGTTAAAATCGTATAAAGAATAATGATATTCAGTACTTTCATTTTTCTTTTTATATAGCGGAAAACTTAGTGTAAAAATATTAATTCCATACATGACATCAACTTTGGCATTGTAAAAATGCAATTTATTGCTAGTAACATTCCATAATTGGTTATCATATGCTTTTAACACATTAAAATTTATTTGATAAGAACTTTTACCAGTGTTAAAACCATTGGCGGTTTGTTTATCTTTAACAAAAAAATAGGAACGAAAAATCATATTCTTACTATTTTCGATTGTGGAACCAAAGTTAATTAAATACTGTTTGGGATAAAAGGTAATTAAGGAACGATAGAAAAATCCCATTTGTAAAACATTTTTAGGGATTTGTTTCATTCCTTTGTAATCTAATTCTACATAAGTGGAAGCATCCATATCAAAACTCGAATAAAAAAATTGTACAAAAAAGTCACCTAAAACTTTATAAATTTTATTAAATAAACCATTAATAAAATCAATAGTTAAATTTTTTTGATAATAAAGCATAAAATCTTTAAAATCTGATTTTAATTTGTCATCGTATCGTAAAAAATCGAAAGTATTACCATAATAATTAATTTGTCCAAAAAAGGTATTAATAAAATCTTTGGCTCAACCATCTAATCATCTAAACTTAATCAATTGTTCATCATTTAAATAAAAAGTAACCATCCCTAAAGAAATTTCAATTTTAAAAATATCATTAAAACTAGAAAATTCTAAGCTATCAAAAAAATATAATAGACTTGGTACATAACCTTTAATTTTATCTACTATTTTGATAATTATTTTTTAGATGAAATACAAATGTTAGATAAATACAAAGATAAAAATGAATTTTATAGTTTAGTCGGCATAAAATGTTATAGTTATGTACCAAGTCTATTGTTGTTTCTTGCAATAATGACAATAAATCAAAAGAAATTGAAAAAGGAATTTATAGTATTAGTTCAATTGAATCACCAACAAAGATTATTGCTAAAAATCCTTTCAAAGTTGATTTAACTGAAGTAAAAAATGCATTAAAACCACAAGTTTTTAAAGAACTTACAAAAATTAATAATGCTTTAACTGAAAATGATTTTGATATCGGAGTTTGAATTTTTGTAAATGATAAGATTATTACACAACCTTATGATTTAACAACTTCAAAATTTGCAAAAATTAGAATTATTGGATACAGAAAAATAAATGGTATATTAACTAATTTAATACCAGTTAATTTACCAATTGCAACAACTAGTTAATTAATTTATAAAAATATATTGTGATTTCTTAATGAACGATAGGTAGGGTAAATTCTCTGCGGTTTTATTTTTGTGGTATAATTACTTCTGATTTGAAAAAAATAATAGTTTTAATAAAACTATTTAGAGGTGGTAGTAATGAGATTTCAAGATATTGGTTTAAGTAATGAAGTGTTAGCAACAATTGATTCATTAAAATTTGTTGCTCCAACAAATATTCAAAAGAAAATGTTGCCTTTAATGGTTAAGGGACAAAATGTTATTGTTAGTGCCAATACAGGAACTGGGAAAACTGTTGGTTATTTATTAGCAATTTTAAGTAAAATTAATCCAACGATTAACAAGACGCAAGCAATTATAATTGTACCAACAAGAGAGTTAGCGGTGCAAATATATAATGTTAGTCAAAAATTTATTAAAAATAATCCTAATTTGAAAATTGCTAATTTAATTGGTGGTCAAGATTTAGAGCAACAAAAGCAAAAGTTTAATACTAATTATCCGCATTTAGTTATTGGAACACCAACAAGATTAAAGCGAATGATTGATGAACAAGCGTTAGCTTTAACTACTAGTAAGATGGTTGTTTTGGATGAAGTGGATATGGTTTTTGATTTAGATTTTGTTAATGAAGTAGATTTTTTATTATCGAAACTTGCTTCAAATACACAATTTATGGTATTTTCAGCAACTATTAATAATGAATTACAAAATTTTTTAAAGAAATATTTAAAAAATACGACAATTTTTGATTTAAGTGATTATAAAATTCAAACAAATATTGAACATTTTTTAGTTAAAACCCGATATCGTAATCGGATTGAAATTTTGAAAAATCTTTTAACAACAGTTGATCCATTTTTATGTTTAATTTTTGTTAATAAAAAAGAAGATATGGACCAAGTTCTTGATTTGTTACAAGAACAAAATATTAAAGTCGGACAAATTCATAGTAGTTTAAAATCGCGTGAACGCATTAAAATGCTAAAACGAATTAATAATCTTGAATTTAAATTTGTTGTTTGCTCTGATATTGCTTCAAGAGGTATTGATTTACCAGGAGTTTCACATATTATTTCATTAAATTTACCGTATGATTTAACATATTATTTTCATCGTGCAGGAAGAACAGGTAGAGGAAAATATCATGGATATTCTTATTTATTTTATGATTCGTCAGATGAAGAGGGAATTGCATATTTAACTAAAAAGGGAATTAATTTTACATTATGAAATGAAAAAGTTAAGAAACCAACAAAGAAGGTTATTAAAAATATTCCCCAAGCGTCAGTAAATGATTTACAAAAAGTTATTTCAAAGTTTCACTCTCAACCAATTAAACCAGGTTATAAAAAACAAAGAAAAGAAGAAGTTAAAAAAGTTATTCAAAAATATCGTAAGAAAAGTTTTAAGAAGTAAGGTTATTCGCCTTACTTCTTATTTTATGTAAGATAAGAAAATAATTTATAGTATAATTTGCATATAACTTAAAATATAAAGGTGATTATGTTGATGAAAAATAAATTAATATTAGGTTGTCATGTATCAATGAAAAGTCCTGATTATCTAGTAGGAGCATTAAATGAGGCTATTAGTTATGGAGCTAATGCTATGATGTTTTATACAGGAGCTCCTCAAAATACAAGAAGAAAGCCCTTAGACCAGTTAAAAATTGATGAATTTAAACAAGGATTAGACAACCATAATTTAGATATTAATAATGTTATTATTCATGCACCCTATATTATTAATTTAGCTAATAGTATTAATCCTAATACTTATATGCTAGCTAAGGAGTTTTTAAAAACAGAAATTAATCGTTCTTTAGCAATTGGTGCTAAATATATCGTATTGCATCCTGGAAGTAGTGTTGGTGCTGATGCTAGTATTGGTTTACAATAGACTTGGTACATAACTATAACATTTTATGCCGACTAAACTATAAAATTCATTTTTATCTTTGTATTTATCTAACATTTGTATTTCATCTAAAAAATAATTATCAAAATAGTAGATAAAATTAAAGGTTATGTACCAAGTCTAATATATTATTGATGGATTAAATGAAGTATTGGAGCCTAATCAAAATATTAAAATTGCTTTAGAAACAATGTCAGGTAAAGGTAGTGAATTAGGAATTAATTTTTTGCAATTACAAACAATTATTCGGGGGGTTAAATATTCGCATTTAGTTGGTGTTTGTTGAGATACTTGTCATTTGAATGATGCGGGTTATGATTTAGTTAATAATTTAGAACAAGTTATTGAAGAATTTGATAAGATAATTGGATTGGATAAATTATTTGTTATTCATCTTAATGATTCTAAAAATATTAAAGGTTCCCATAAAGACCGCCATGAGAATATTGGTTATGGTAATTTAGGGTTTGATAGTTTGTGTAGTATTCTTTATCATCCTAAATTTGTTAATATAATTAAAATTTTAGAAACTCCTTGAAATAATTCTGAACCACCATATAAGGAAGAAATTATAATGTTTAAAAATAAGCAATTTAATAATTTTTTAAATCGTTAAAATGATTGCGATGATATGTTATGGGTGTGGTTCAGAATTACAATCTAATAATAATTTACAAGCTGGTTACATTGCAAAACTTCAAGATAATTCTCATTTTTATTGTTGGCGATGTTTTCGGATTAAGCATTATAGGGCGCATAAAGTTTTGTTAGGTGGGTAAAGATTTGAATAATTTTGAAAGAAAAGCAACTAAAAATTTATTACCTTTTTACTTGAAAAATAATTAATAAAACAAAATATTTAATATTAACAAACATATTCTTAATAAAAGGTTATAAAAACTAAGTAAAATGCTTATAAAAACAACATTAAAATAATTTTTTACAACAAAAATCATACATAAGAAATATATACTTAATTTGCATATTGAAATAATTTATAGTAAATGACTATTTTTTCTTTTTTTAAAAATACCTAAGAAAACTAAACGCGACCGTTTACTATTTCTGTTATGGTTACTCACACTAATGAGCAACCTATAATCATTAACTTGCCAATTGCTCCAAAATTTTTAATAAATTGTTGCAAATTCTCAATATCTGTATGTAATAATGAAATTATACTTAAAGATATGAATATAATGTAATTAAGTATTATTCATCAATATTTTTTTAAAGAATTAATGAGTTTGTTTGATTTCATTTTTCAAGGCTCTTTTTGCTTTAATTTTTTGAATAATAAAGCGGATTAATTTTTCAAATTTAATTGCAAAATATATTGCTCCGCCTCATCAAAAAACAAATATTCCCGCTAGCATAATACCACTATTGAACTTGCCAAAGAAATTAACCATCTGTTTATTCATAAAATCATTAAATTCGTTACTTGTTCCAGTTATTCATTTAGTATCGATTGCTGTTAATGCACAAATTAATAGGCTTATAAAGATGAAAATGATACTTAATACTATTTTTAACCACTGCCTTTTAAAAGAATTTTTAATTCTTAATTTTAATGGCATTTTTTCTTTCATTTTTTAACTCCTTTAATTTTCTATAAACAATTTGCTTAGGCAAAACATTATGACAAATATAAGCAGTTTCACTTGGTGGATTCTTGCAAACTATACCATTATAAGCAATAAATTTTATTCTTTTGCCAAATTGTAAAGTTAAGTGCAACTAAATTATTTTTCTAACCAAATATTCGATTGGCGAAAGATAATTTAGTATTTTTCTTGGTCTTTGGTTTAAAGACAATATAAATTTATGAACTGCATTTTTAGTAGTGTTTGAAAAATTAAATTTTTTAGGAAATTTTTCTCTAATTAAACCATTAGTATTTTCATTAGTACCTCTTTGTCAAGGTGAATATGCATCAGCAAAATAAATTTTCACATTTAAATTTTTTTCAAGTTGTTGTCAATTAGCAAATTCTTTACCCCTATCAAATGTTATAGTCTTAACAAGATTATTTGGAAGAATTGATAAATAATGACTAATATTTTTGTTAATAACTTTAGTAGTTCTATTTTCAACTAATATTGCTAAAGTAAATCTTGATGTTCTTTCAACTAAAGTTATTAAACATGATTTACTTTTACCTCGTGATGATACTACAGTATCACCTTCTCAATGGCCAAGAGTTATGCGATTATTAACATTTCGTTCTTTAATGGATTTACCATTAAATTTACCCCGATTTTCTTGAGATTTTCGTTTCTTACCTTTTCTTCTTAAATTTTTACTAGTAACTTTTTCAAGTAATCCAGAATAAATTCAATTGTAAATTGTTTTAAAACTAATAATTCATTCTTGATGAAAATTTTTAATTCTGCCATAAATTTGTTCAGGCGATCAACCTAATAATAATTTTTGTTGTACATATTTTACTAATTCTCTATTTTTAAATTTATGAAAATAAACATGTAATTGTTTTCTATTTTCTGCTTTATTTTGTGCAATTAATGAAAAATAATGATTATTATCTTTATTTCTATTAACTTCTCGATTAATAGTACTAATACTTCGATTAAGATTTTTAGCTATTTCACTAATTTTTACTTTAAATTTCAATTGATTCTCAATATAAATTCTTTCATCTATGCCAAGATGTTTGTATCCCATATAAAAACTCCTTAAATTTACTTTTTCTAAAATAAACTTAGCATCATGAAATTTTTATATGAAATCTTTTGCAATTTTATTTACTTGCACTTACAAGTATAATTCAGCTTTTATTAAAAACTAATAACTCACACTGATCTATTTTTTCTCTAATTGGTTTTAATGCAATACTTACTAATGGTATTAACATCGCAAACGGTTTACCTAAATTAAATAAATGTTCTATTACTTGCTTTCTTTTACTAAATGGAGGGTTAGAAATAATATAATCATATCTACCCACATCACTTTTAATGTAATTAAAGAAATCAATTCCATCATCAATATGACTATTCCAAACTTTATGCCCATTTCTTTCTAAAACACATACAAATTTACTATCAATTTTATCAAAAGGGCATAAAATAGTACTATTAGGTTTTAAAAATTCTAAAATTGGTTTAATAGCATATTCCTGTGTATATCATTCATCATTAACATTAATTTTATTTAATAAATTAGAATTTAACATAATTAACTATTAATTCCTTTCTTTGTCTTTCTAATTTGTCATTCTCTATTTTTTTAATTCTTGTTTTTTAGTTCATTTTTTCATTTTTTATCTACCTTTAATCACAATAAATAAGGCAATAAGTACACAGGTAACGCCGAGAATGGTAAAGATTGGATGTTGCGAAAATGTTCGTGCCATTGGTTTAAATAGTTCTAAAATTGTTAAATTGCTAGTAATAAACTTTTGGAAATTGGCAAGGCCTTCGCTAATATAGTTTGTTAAAGTTTCAAAATGGCTACCAGCCAAAAGTCCAAGAACAGTTATTAAGATAAAAATAATAATTAGTTTAAACATCGTTAGTTACCTTGTTTTGTTTTTTTATTTCTTTGTTTTCAATTAATTTTATTTGGATTTATTGGTTGTATTTGTTTTTTAACTTTTCCTCACGCACTTAAACGACCACTATTTTTAACGGCATATCGGCGTTGCTTTTCTAAATTAACTTGTTGACTACCAAATCCAAGAATAATTGCCATAAGAAATTCTACAGCAAGCGTTAAAAATAAAGGAAATATTAGTTGAATATTCGTTCCTGGTACTTCAAGACTTCAAATTAAATCAAAAACTTTATAAAGCATTTGGGCGAGAAAGTCGGCCATTTTTGCAAGATTTTCCATTTTTTATTGTTCCTTTCATAAGACTTGGTACATAACCTTTAATTTTATCTACTATTTTGATAATTATTTTTTAGATGAAATACAAATGTTAGATAAATACAAAGATAAAAATGAATTTTATAGTTTAGTCGGCATAAAATGTTATAGTTATGTACCAAGTCTATAGAATAAAATAATGTTGTGGTTGATTGTGTTTTTAGTAGCGATAATATTTAGAAAGGAAGTGAAATATGATAAATAGTTCAACCGCCAAAGAAGCTTCGTTAAAATTTTTATAAGGTGCTTGAAACTCTTGTATGTAATATATTTGAGTTTTTTATTTGGTTTTACACCAATGGCAATTTTTTCTGAATTATGATTGTTATTGGAATTGCACTGATAATGAAACAAAAATATTAAATAAAACTTAATTTAATTTAATTAATGTCTAAATAATAATTGTCGCTACTAAAAAAAGAATTAACCGTTATTTTTCTTTCATTTTTCTTAAAAATTTGCTGAATTTATCCATTTTTAAATATTCTAAATCTTCTAAATCAATTGCGGTGTCAGTATAGTATTTGTCTTCATAATCAGGATTTACTTTTGAATTTAAGTAATCTCTTAAAAACGCTAAGTAAAAAGAATTGTAAGTGTTTAATATTGGTAGAGGAATTTTTAGTTTAAAAAAATAAATATCAAGTTCAGGAATATCACGATATTTAATGCGACGCCCTTTTTTACTATTTTTAGCATCAATTAAGGTGTTTCGTCAGCGTTCATATTCTTCAATGCTCGTAAAGGTACCATAGATGACTTTTAAGTAGGGACGAAAGATATTAACTGGTTTTTTGCGAATCCCCACAATTACATTATTAGCAATATCACGAACTTTAACTCAAATATGTTTATCTCTTTGACCACTAGCCAGCACAATATGACCAAAATGCCGTGCCAGAGCGAAATATTCTTGGATACCGCTTTCTTCGTTTTTGGTATTATTTTTTTCTCAATCAGTTCCTTCTAAAAATAAGTTGGTTTCATCTCACAAAAGTAAGGTTTTGTCTGGCAATACCGGATAATCAAAGTCTAATAATCCCATATGTCCTAAACTTAATTTTTGAGTTTCTAGTAATGGAAATGTTGATGCCATGTGATATTTCTTCTTTTTTAGTAATTTTGATGCGTATACTAGAAAGGCGGTTTTTCCAGTTCCTAATGAACCAATAACAATATTTAATGGTGAATTTTTTAAAAAATTAATAACTTTGTTAATTTGTGTTAAATTACCAATTTTGAAAAGGAAAATTAAAATACAACCTGCTAAAAATAAATAGCTCACAATGTTTTTAAAATAACCGTTGTAAATGTACCAAATTGCTCCTCAATGTCATAAAATTAAAAATGAGGTGCGATTTAATTCAATAAAATTGTTATTTTTTTCTATTACTCATTTGCAAAATTTCATCTTGCACCTCACTTTATTTTTTTGTTAGCGTACTGCTCCAAGTAATTTTTCAAACATTTTAAAGCAAATAAAGAATATTGCCAAAATAAATGGAAAAATGAATATTCAGTAATCAGCAAAGAAGTTACCGACTTGTGGCATATTAACAGCAATAATTTCTCACATTTTAGTAAACGCTGTTATAATCGCATTTCATAATTTAGTCATTGCATCACTAGCTGTTATTTTTTCTACTGTTGCTGGTGCATCGGCTAAGAAAGTTACAAACATATAATCACCCCCTTTCTTTTTAAAGCATTCATCATTTATATTCAAAGTTTTTCTTAAATTTGTTAAAACCACGATTAACTTTAACACGATTGTATTTTTTCCTAATTAATTTTGAATTTCTTTGTGAACGCATCACAATGTAACTTCGCGACATTACTGTTGTTTCTATAGACTTGGTACATAACCTTTAATTTTATCTACTATTTTGATAATTATTTTTTAGATGAAATACAAATGTTAGATAAATACAAAGATAAAAATGAATTTTATAGTTTAGTCGGCATAAAATGTTATAGTTATGTACCAAGTCTTATCTAAATACTGATATGGTTTTTCAAAGTAGCATTAAAATAAATCACACCATAATTGCTGTTAAGAATCAAAAGGCAATGTTTGCTATTAAAAGTCAAAGTGGTGCTTCGGTTAATTTAATTTCTTTATCACCAGTAATATGAGCGGGAATGGTTGTAATTTGAATAAATAAATCTCAGAAAGTTTGTTTAATTTGTTCTCAATCAAATTCTTTTAAGTTTATTGTCATTTTTTATCTCCCAAAAATCATTTTTATTGGTAAATATATAATTGAAATTAATGCGAAAAGAAAAGTAATGATAATAATTAATCCGGCAATAAACGCAATTTGTGCAGGCATTTTTTCTATCGGAACAAACAGTTTTAAGAATTCCATAATAATTTCTCAAAACATTATTTTTTATCCGCGTTATTTTCTTTTGAATTAGGAGCTTTAACTCATTCTTCAAAGCGAGCAATAAATACTTTTTCGTCTTTTGTAAAATTACTAGTATTATTTTTAATGGCATTTTTATATTTAATTCTAATTTTTATTTTGGCATAAATTTTATAAGCAAAATATGCCGATAGCATTATGCTGATAATAATAAATATTAGTCCAATTGCAATATTCATTTTTAAGCTCCTTTAAAATAATTATAATTTATATCTTTTTTGTTGTTTTCTTTTTCGGCAATGAAAAAACCTAATAATTCTTGTCCTTTAATTAATTTGGTTTCTTTTTCTTTTTGATTAATTGAAATTACTTGATATTTACTATCTTTTATTATTCCGATGCAAATTGAATTTTCATATTTTCCTTTATAAACAAATCGTTTTGAAAACCAAATACCGATTTGTTCATTAAATCATGGAATTTTTGGGGCTTTAATAAGCATTGCGTTTTGCGTTTCTTTTAAGAGATATTTTTTAGTATTTAAGAAAATGTTTTCAATATTTTTCATAGTAAATTCCCTTTCTTATAGATAAACTAAGTTATATATTAACTAAGTTAGTTAACTTAGTTTTTTAAACACTTATATATCGCAGATTTAAGTGTTTAACAAGCTTTGTTATTGAATTTTGTTTTTTAATTAGATTTAGATAAAGATTTGAATAATTTTAAACATAGTATACCCTTATATAGAAATTTCTACACTTTAATGTCCGCATCCTACCCTTGGAACTAATTTAATAGCGTGTATATTTTTAGGAAATCCACCCATTCATTTTTTTATTGCAAAACGAAACAAATTGCTATAGCTAATAGGATGTTATCTATTAACTGGTAAACTTCTTTTGGTTATGGCGACCACCCACAATTTATCGTGCTTTAATACATACCAACATTATTAATTCACTTGTATTTAATTTTCAAAGAACAAAATTTTAACACCTTATAAAATAAAAAGACAATCATTACTGACTGCCTTAATATTTATTCAAACCTTTACCTACCTAACAAAACTTTATGCGTCCTGGATTCTTAATTTATGATATTATTACCTTATTGATAGAATTATATTATGAGGTGTAATTAATGCAACAAAAGAAATTTACAATTGTTACTAATAAGGCCGATGAATCAATTGCTGTGGCTAAAAACTTATCTAGTAAATTATTAGCATTAAAGATGATATTTGATGAACAAAATCCAGAAATCGTATTTGCTATTGGTGGTGATGGCACTTTTTTATCAGCGGTTAATCGTTTTAATGAAAATATTGATAATATTCATTTTATAACTATTAATACGGGAAATATTGGTTTTAATGCTCTTTATCAAGTTAATGAAATTGATAAGTTAATTACTAATTTAAAAAATAATATTTTGAAAACAAAATCTCTTGATGCTTTAAAAATAACTATTAATAATAAAAATTTTTATAGTCTTAATGAGATTAAATTAATGAGTATTGCAAAAACAATATTTTTTACAGTTTATATTAATAATCAATTATTACAAAATTGTCAAAGTTCAGGATTTGTTTTAACTACTAAAACTGGTTCAACCGGCTATACTAAAAGTATTAATGGCGCAGTTATTTTAAGTGAAAAAAATTTAATGGAATTCTTAGAAATTGCTCCGGTTTTTCATAATAAACATAATTCTTTAAAGGCACCATTAATTTTAGATAATACCCACACAGTTACTATTAAAGGTAATATGAAAGATGCTTTTTTAGTAATTGATAGTCAAAAACATGACTTTAATAGTGATAATTTAATTATTAATTTAATTGCTAATAAAATTAAAATTTTAGTAACTGATGTTAATGATTTAATAATGATTAATCAAATTCAAAAAACATTTATTCATAATTAAACAAAAGGAAGAGAAGCGATGGAATTATGACAGATACTGTTGTTAGATTTAGGATTAATATTATTAGTTTTTATAATTGCTTGCTTAATAAATATGATATTTTTAAAAAATAAAAATTCAACAGAAAAACAATGGCAAAAATTAATTCCTTTTAAAGTAGATGTTTTTATTGATTATTTAGGAACAATTAGTAATATTATTGAGGCACAAGCAACAAATACAAAGATTAAAATTATTATTAAAGATATTAAACAAGTTAATATTGAAAAGATTCGGAAGTTAAAACAGCAAGGAATAATTAAACAAACTAATGCTATTAGTATTATTTTTGGTAACTATGCTAAGGCATTATCAGAGATTATTAATGGTCGTTTAAAATAGCGATCATATTTTTTGTTGCTAAAACAATATGATAAAATAAGATGTGGGAAGATGAGAAGGGTAACAGCAAATGAATAAAGAACAAAGATTTACAAATAATTTTAATGGGAAGAAAATTGTTATTGAATATGGTAGTTTAGCATCACTAGCAACAAGTTCAATTTTAGTACGCTATGAGGAAAGTACGGTATTAAGTATTGTTAGTTTTAATGAAGAGCCATCAACATTAGATTTTTTTCCCTTAACAGTTGTATTTCAAGAGAAATTATATTCTGTTGGAAAAATTCCTGGAGGGTTTTTTAAGCGTGAAGGCAAACCTAGTGAATATGCAACATTAGCATCAAGGTTAATTGATCGTCCTTTGCGACCTTTATTTCCTAATAATTTTAATCATGAGATTCAAGTAATTAATAATGTATGAGCGGTTGATTCTAATGCTGATGTCAGAATGGCAGCATTATTAGGTTCTTCATTAGCATTATGTATTTCAAAAATTCCTTTTAATGGTCCCGTAGCAGGAGTTATTATTGGAAAAATAAATGGGGAATTAATTTGTAATCCTACAAGTCAACAATTGGAACAATCATCGTTAGAATTAATTGTTGCGGGAACAAAAGCATCAATTAATATGGTTGAAGCTAGTGGTCAAGAAATTAGTGAAGAAGAAATGTTAATAGCAATTGCGATGGCACATATAGAAATTAAAAAGTTAGTTGCCTTTCAAGAAGAAATTATTAATATTATTGGTCAAGAAAAATTACCTATTATTGAATTAGAATTTGATAATAAGTTAGTATCAACTATTACTAGTCAGTATGAACCACAAATTATTAGTGCTTTAAATATTAAAACGAAGCAAGAACAAAAAAAAGCTTTAAAAGATGTTTATAATGCTTTATTTGCTGTTTATGATAATCAACAATATGTTAATGAATTAGAAAAAAAAATGATTATTAAACAGATTAGAGCTATTTATCAAACTTTATTAAAGAAACTTGTTCGTGATTTTATTATTAATAAGAAAATTCGTTTAGATGGTCGTGTGAGCAATGAAATTCGACCGTTAACATCAATAATTGATGTTCTCCCAATTGTTCACGGTAGTGCTTTATTTACTCGTGGCGAAACGCAAGTATTATCAATTGTAACTTTAGGAGCTCTAGGCGAACATCAAATTATTGATGGTTTAACAGAAGAGGAAAGTAAACGCTTTATGCTTCATTATAATTTTCCATCATTTTCAGTTGGTGAAACTGGAAGATTTGGACCGCCCAATAGAAGAGAAATTGGTCATGGAGCATTAGCAGAAAAAGCATTGTTACAAGTATTGCCTAGTATTGATGATTTTCCTTATACGATTAGAGTTGTGACGGAAGTATTGGCATCTAATGGTTCAACCTCCCAAGCAGCAATTTGTGCTTCTTCATTAGCTTTGATGGCTAGTGGAGTACCATTGAAATCTAGTGTTGCCGGGATTGCAATGGGATTAATTAAAGAAGGTAATGATTATGTTATTTTAAGTGATATTCAAGGTAGTGAAGATCACTTTGGCGATATGGATTTTAAAGTTTCGGGAACAAACCAAGGAATTTGTGCTTTACAAATGGACATTAAAATTGATGGCATTACAATGGAAATTTTTAAAGAAGCATTATTACAAGCTAAAATTGGGAGAAAGCATATTTTAGATAATATGAAGCAAACAATTAATATTTCGCGTAATAAAGTAAATAAAAATGCTCCTAAAATTAAGCAATTACAAATTCCGATTAATCGCATTCGTGATGTTATTGGTGCTGGTGGTAAAGTAATTACTAATATTGTTGAGACTTCTGGCAATGTTAAAATTGATATTAATGACCAAGGGAAAGTGACTATTTATCACAAAGATGAAGCATCAATATTAATGGCAGATAAATTAATTAAAGATATTATTGAACCAGTTATCATTGGAGAAATTATTATGGGAACTGTTGTTCGGATTGAAAAGTTTGGTTACTTCATTAATTTAAAAGAGAATATTGATGGATTATTACATAATTCAAAAATACCCAAAAATACGCCGTTATTAAAATTAAAACAAGAAGTAACAGTAAAAGTAATTAGTATTGATGAAAAAAATCGTGTTAATTTAGAATTAATTAATGAAACTAGAATTAAAATTGAATAGAAAAATAAAATGAACTCTTATTAGTTTAAAATAGGAGTTCATTTTATTTTTTAAATTAATTTTCGTGCTCATTTTATTTTAATAACACAGATGGTAACAAGAGCAAATTGAATAATTTCACCAATAGTAGAAATAATAAAAATATATTTGTAATCAAAGTTAGGAAAATATTTAGTTACAATAATACTAACAATTAATGGTGTCATAACAATAATAATTCAAGTACAAAGAATATCTAAGGCAGTAGCTAACTTTACAAATCCGCCGGCGCGTAAAACACTAAAAAAGATAATTGAAAAAGATAAGAAGAAATAGGCTAGGGATTGTAATCCTAAATAAAATCTTGCCGTGCTAATGGCTTCATTACTAATTTTGTTAGTAAATAGAATATCAAAAATAAAAAATGAAAGACTAAAAATTATTATTGTGAAAGTAATCGCAATTAGAAATAGCAAACCAATAATTTTTTTAAGATTGGCAACTGCTTGTGACAGTTTACCAACACCTAATTGTTTACCAATAAAGATTGGTATAATGGCACTATAACTATTAAATACGGCATAAAAAATATTCATAATATTCATTACAACAACGGTTGCTGATAGGATATCGGCTCCACCATAATATGAATAAATAACTGTTTGTGCTGTTAATGATAATACAAAAAGAATGTTAGCTAAAAATATTGGCAAAAGCGATTTAAGAATTTTTAATAATAAATCTTTAGTAACATATCAAAATTTTTTCATTGGGCGAAACACGGGTTTAGTAATTAAAAGAAATGTAATAACAATAGTTATTTCTAAAATTCTTGCTATTACAGTAGGAATAGCAACTCCCATAACTCCCATTTTTAAATAAAATAAAAAGATGAAGTTGAGAATGCCATTAGTCAATACCGGAAAAATTGTAAAAAGAAACGGTAAATATGTTTTATTACATTCGTTCATATTTTGGTATAAGGTTGTTATAACGCTTAGAAGCGGATAAATTCAAATAACAGTTGCTAAATATAAACTGCCATTATCAATTGCGATTTGGGAATTAAAATTTAACATTGTTTTACTGCTTTCAGAAGCAATAATTAGTTTAATTAAATCATTTCTTAATGTGAAGATAAAGATGGTAAATATTATTGACATTGTGACATTAATCATAATTCTAATGTTATTTACCTCTTGCATTTTTTTGAGATTATTATTACCAATATATTGAGAAGCATAAATGCTTCCGGCCATATTCGTAGCAAAAAAACCGAACATTGCCAGTAACAGAATGGTATTAGCAGCACCAACGCCATTAAGAACTTCTTGACTTAAAAAAGAACCAATCATAAAGACATCAATAACATTCATTAATGCAATTAGTAATGATTGACCGATTAGAGGAATCATAATGATAAGTGCTTGTTTCATAAACTTACTGTCAAAGTATGGTGATAATTTTCATTTTTGGTTGATATTAGTGAGTTTCATTATGTTAGTACCTCGGTTTCTTAAATATATAAGAACAATTATATTTTACTAATAAGATTAAGTCAATTGTGATTAAGTTAATTTAATAATAAACAGCATTTATCAAATTTTTGCATGGGCGCATAAAGTTTTGTTAGGTGGGTAAAGATTTGAATAATTTTGAAAGAAAAGCAACTAAAAATTTATTACCTTTTTACTTGAAAAATAATTAATAAAACAAAATATTTAATATTAACAAACATATTCTTAATAAAAGGTTATAAAAACTAAGTAAAATGCTTATAAAAACAACATTAAAATAATTTTTTACAACAAAAATCATACATAAGAAATATATACTTAATTTGCATATTGAAATAATTTATAGTAAATGACTATTTTTTCTTTTTTAAAAAATACCTAAGAAAACTAAACGCGACCTTTTTGCATTTGCGAATAGTTATAGTATAATTAAAAGATAAAAATCAGAATGAATTTTAATTATTGAGGAAACAAATAAGATAAGAAATTATTCTCTGCTTAGCTGGATAATCAATGTGTTATAATAATAAAAGCAATATTTTAAAATAAAATTATATTAAATTAGAGGAGAAAAAATAGTTATGGCAACAATAAAAGTTTTTGCATTAGGGGGACTTGATGAACGCGGAAAAAATATGTATGTGGTGGAAGTTAACCGTGATATATTTATTTTTGATGCTGGTAGTAAAATCCCTGAACGAGAAGCATTAGGAATTGATACTGTTATTCCCGATTTTTCTTATTTAAAAGAAAATGTTAATCGGATTAAAGGATTATTTATTTCTAAACCATCAGACGAATGTTTTGGAGCAATAACATATCTTTTAAAGGATATTAAAATTCCTATTTATGGTAGTAAATTAACAATCTTTTTAATTAAACAAAAACTCTACAAGTTTAAGGTATGACATAGTGAAAATGAATTAATTGAAATTAAAGAAAAGGATATGTTATCTTTTGGTGATAATGAAATTGAAGTTTTTAATACGACAACTTGTATTCCGGGAAGTTTTGGTTTTGCTTTAAAGACTGTTGATGGAACTATTGTTTATACGAGTGATTATATTTTTGATAGTGAAGAACGAACTAATTTTGCTACAGATATGGCACACTTAGCAAAAATTGCTAATAATAAAATTTTATTATTGATGAGTGGTTCTGGTTATGCTAGTCGTAATGATTATACGGCTCCTAATCATAAATGTAAGAAGTTAGTGGAATCAACTTTTAAAGCAGCAAAGTCTAAAATTATTATTGCTTGTCATGAACAGGATTTATATAAAATAAGTGAAATTTTGGAGTTGGTTAGTGAAACTAATCGTGAGGCCATCGTTATGGGGGGCACATTAAAATCAATTTTAGAAGAATTTAAGTCAGGAACTTATTTGCAATTTAATAAAATTAAGTTTAGAAATTTAACTAGTGATGCTATTAATGACAATTCAGTAATTTTTGTTACAGGTA
Source organism: Spiroplasma endosymbiont of Tipula paludosa (assembly GCF_964264785.1). NCBI lineage: Bacteria > Bacillati > Mycoplasmatota > Mollicutes > Entomoplasmatales > Spiroplasmataceae > Spiroplasma > Spiroplasma endosymbiont of Tipula paludosa. The sequence continues at coordinate 241,399 of NZ_OZ183484.1, read as the reverse complement.
GTGGTGAGCGACTTTATACAAGATTATATAAAATTATTAGTGGCGATGATGAGCATTTAGAAATAGAAAAGTCAGATACTGTGATTTTAGCAACGCTACCGATTCCTGGTTATGAATTAAAACATGCGAGAATATTGGATGAATTAGCAAGAACTGATGCTCGTTTTATGGCGTTATCCGATAAAAAAGTGTGAGATATGAATGCTTCATATGAAGATATTAAGATGATGATTGGAATTATGAAACCAAAATTTTTTATGCCAATTAAAGGATTACATAAAAATTTTGTTAGTGCGCAAAATAGTGCTCAAGAAGCAGGAATTCTAATTAATAATATTTTAATTAAGGATAATGGTCAAATTTTAGAGTTTATTAATGGTAAATTAGGACCATCACCATCTTCTTTAAAATATAATAATATTTATGTTGATGGTCTTGGGGTTGGCGATATTGGTGCTGTTGTTTTAAATGAAAGAAAGCAATTAGCTCGTGATGGAGTTTTAATTAGTGGCATTACATTAAATCGTCGTAGTAAAGAGATTGTTTCTTTAGTTGATGTGCAAATGCGTGGGGTTGTTTTTATTCAAGATGATGAGGAATTAACTAATAAAATGCAAGCGAAAGTTCGTACTATTGTTGAAGAACATCAAAAAAAATCAGAGTTTGATGGTACAACAGTTAAAAATCAAATCCGTAGTGAGTTGCAAGAGTTATGTCGTCAAGAAACGGGTAAAAATCCAATGGTTTTAGCAATAATTAATGAGATAAATTAACTATTACTTAAAAAATATGAGGAGATAAAAGGATGAATAGCGATAAAATAAGTAGTGATTTTGTCGAGTTTGAAAATAATCCTCGCAATACTACAAAATATGAACAAGAACAACAAGCGAAATCCAAAATTATTCAGTTAAAGAAGAAAATTCGGCGTAGTGATAAAATTGGTGGAAAAATATGAGCTTTGTTCATTATTTTTGCTAGTATTTTGGCTCTTGCTCGTTTAACGGTTATTGGTCAATTTTTAGATGATGTTCTTTTCAATTTTCTTTTTGGATGATTTAAATATATTATCTATTTTGTTATTTTAGTAGTGAGTTTTGCAATTTTTGGTGGTATTCAAATTAAAATTAAGAAACGAGTTCAAGTAATGATAATATTACTTGTTTTAGCTATTTGTTGATTTGTGAATGATATTGTATTATTGATTAGTTATCATCGTTCTTCTATTAATGCAGAACAAAATTGGTTTTCACAAGTTATTAGTTCTTATACGGATAATTGATTACAAAATTCTCTTTTTATGCAACGATTAGATATTAAGAAATTTTTTCATATTAATGGCTCATATTTTATTCCTTTTGCTGGTGGCGGATTTATTGGAATGTTGTTTTCAGCAGTATTTGGTTATTTAACAACAATTGTTTCTTTAATATGTAGTTTAGTTTTTTTAACGACAATTATTCTTTGAATTTTAACAGGAAATCCTTGATATCTTTATCAATGAAAAGTTAATAAGGAACATAATAGTTTACATATTGTTAGTTTTATGGCTAAAAAGAATGTTAAAAATAAGAAAAATGCTGAGAAGAAATATCAGCAATATTTTGAAACTGTTAATGTTAAAAATATTAATGGTAATGATCGGCAAGTTTTACATACAACAAAAAATTCTGATATTACAATTAAATTACCATCCGTTAATTTACATCATTCATTAATGAATGAAGATTTATTATTTGATGATATTTATAGTAATAAAAATTATCACCATATTGATAATTGAGATTCGAAGTTAACACCAAAAATTAATCTTAATGAGAAGGTAATTAAAGAACAAGAGTATCATCAACAAGCATTTTCTCGTGATGATTTTGGTTATGATCAAACATCATTAATGGAATTAGATGTGGTGCGTAAAGATTTTGCTGCTAATAGTTATTTAACACCTTTTAATAAAGAACAACCACCAATTCAAAAAGAACGGATAAAATCTTATCCAACTAGCTCATCAGCATTAGATGAGGTATTTTCAGTTATTGATCAATCCGATAATCAAGCAAAACAAGCAGTTGTTATTAGTGACAATTTGTCTCCAGAATTTATTGAAGAGATTAATCCTTTGGATAATAAAGTTTCTTCTTCAATAATACCAAGTAATTATTTTCCTTCAATAATTAATCCTAATTATCAATTGCCACCAGTTAGTCTTTTAACAAAACCAATAATTAGTGTTAATCGTGATTTAAATATTAAAACCGCAAAAAATAATGTTGAAAAAATTCATCGTCTTTTTAAACATTTTAATATTGAAGCGCGAGTTACTAATATTAATATTGGACCAGCAGTAACTAAGTTTGAAATTGAACTAGGAATGGGCGTTAAGGTAAGTAAAATTACTTCGTTAGAAAATGATATTAAGTTAGCTTTAGCGTCAAAAGATATTCGTTTAGAAGCACCTATTCATGGTAAGTCAGCAGTGGGAATTGAAATTCCAAATATTTCACCAGCATTAGTTACGATTCGTGAAGTGATGGAAAATGTTCCCCTTAATAAGAAAGATAGTAAATTATTAATGGCCATTGGTAAAAATGTAATGGGAAAAATTTTATTTGCGGAATTAGATAAGATGCCACATTTATTAATTGCGGGTGCTACTGGTAGTGGAAAATCAATTTGTATTAATAGTATTATTGCTTCTTTAATTCTTCGGGTTAAACCGCATGAAGTAAAATTTTTGTTAATTGATCCAAAACGCGTTGAATTATCAGTATATAATAATTTGCCACATTTATTAGTACCAGTAATTACTGATTTAAGAAAAGCCAATCGTGCTTTAAAACAAATTATTAGTGAAATGGAACGAAGATATATTATTTTTTCTAATATTGGCGTGCGAAATATTGCTAGTTATAATCAAAAGGTGGCAATTGAAGAAATGTTACCATATATTGTGATAATTATTGACGAGCTTGCTGATTTAATGGTTGTTGCCGGAAAAGAAGTTGAAGAAAGTATTATGCGAATAACGCAAATGGCACGAGCTTCAGGAATTCATTTAATTATTGCAACCCAAAGACCATCAACAGATATTATTACTGGCGTTATAAAAAATAATATTCCATCAAGAATTGCTTTTGCTGTTAGTTCTTCAATTGATTCTAGAACAATTTTAGATAGTATGGGAGCTGAAAAGTTAATTGGTAGTGGTGATATGTTATTTGCTCCTTATGGTCAAATAACACCAACTAGAGCTCAAGGGGTATATATTAATGACGAAGACATTAGTGCGTTAATTAAATTTATTTCTCAGCAACAAAAACCGCAGTTTAATGAACAATTCCATGAATCTACACAAAGGATGAATACTAGTCATATTATTACAGGTGAAGATGATGAATTGTATGATGAGATTTGTGATTTTGTTATTGCCAATAAAAAGGCATCAGCTTCATTAATTCAACGAAGATTTGGTGTTGGTTATAATCGGGCAGCAAGATTAATTGATAGTTTAGAAGCTAATGGTATTGTTGGACCGCAAAATGGGTCCAAACCTCGTGAAGTTTTGATTATGAATAAAGAGTAGGAATTTTGATAATGATGTGAGTTAAACCCCTTGTTTTACAAGAAAAAATTAAAAATTTACCACAAAGTTCGGGATGTTATCAGTTTTATAATGAAGCGCGACAATTAATTTATGTTGGTAAAGCAAAAAATATTCAACAGCGGGTAAATAATTATTTTAATAAAGTACATAATTTTAAAACTACTAAATTAGTTCGTGAAATTGCTGATGTGGATTATATTTTAACAATTAATGAAAAAGAAGCATTATTGTTAGAACATAATTTAATTAAAGATAAGCGTCCCCGATATAATATTTTATTAAATGATGATAAAACCTATCCTTATATTAAAATTACTGATGAAAATAATCCTGAATATCGTTTTGTTCGTAAAGTTCAAAAAGATAATGGTAAGTATTATGGTCCTTTTCCTGATGGTACGGGAGCTAGAGAAGTTTTAAAGATATTGCAACAATTATTTCCTTTGCGAAGATGTAAAGAAAGTTTAGGAACGCCGTGCTTATATTATCATCTGCAATTATGTTCAGGTGCTTGTTTTAAAAAGGTTCCTGAGGAATATTATGCCTTGATGAAAAAGAAAATTAATGATTTTTTTCAAGGAAAAAATCAAGATATTAAAAATAAGATTGCTGAGCGAATGCAACAAGCAGCGATTAATTTACAATATGAAGAAGCACAAAGATTAAAAAATGTTTTAGATAAGTTACAATTATTTATTTCTCATCAGTTTGTTCAATTTCCTGATTTTCGTAATCGTGATTTTATTGGTTATGCTATTAAAGATCATAAATTGTCAATAACAGCATTATTTTATCGTAATGGACAATTGCTTTCCAAAGATGAACAAATTTTTACTTTATTTAATGATGATTTAACTGATGCAATGAGAAATTATTTGCAACAGTTATATACTAACAATACTGTTCCCCAAGAATTATATGTTGCAAATATTGTTTTAGATGATTTGGCAGAAGCATTAAATATTAAAATTATTACTAAGCTTACTAAAAAAATGCAAGAAATTATTTCTTTAGCTACTAAGAATGCTCAAGAATTATTAAAGCAACAACTTGTTGATTCCTATCAAATTAAGTATCGTTATTATGAGATTGTTAAACAATTAGGAAAGCTTTTAAAAATTGCGACACCACAATATATCGAAATTATGGATATTGCCAATTTAGGACATGATAATGTTATTGGTGGGGTTATTGTTTATCAAAATGGTCAAGCAATTAAAAAACTGTTTCGTCGTTATAAAATTCAAATTGAACAACAAGGAGATTATCATTATTTACAAAATTTAGTTTATCGTCGTTATTGAAAAAAATTAATGAATAAAGAACCAATGCCAGAGTTAATTATTGTTGATGGTGGTAAATTACAAATTGATAGTGTGCAGTTGCAATTAGAAAATTTAAATATTAGTTTACCAGTTGTCGGTCTTGTTAAGAATAGTCATCACAAAACTGATTGTTTATTAGATAATAAAGGTTATCGGTTGGATATTGCTAAAAAGAGTGCTTTATTTCATTGATTAACTAAAGTTCAAGAAGAGGTCCATAATTATACAGTTTCATTTCATCGTCAACAACGAACTAATTCTTTATTTGTTAATTCGTTAAAAAAAGTTAAAGGATTAGGTGAGTTAACTATTAAAAAGTTATATCAACAGTTTGAAACAATAACAAAAATGAAAGCAGTTTCATTTGCTGAATTAAATGCTATTATTAAAAATAAAACAACAACAAAGGAATTAATTGCTTATTTAAAAGATAATTAATTTAGAAATTTTATTCGTTAAATCGAAAAATTTATTACTAATTTGATGCTAAAATGCTTATATAAAAATATAAGCATTTTTATTTTTAATAAAATAGAAGGAGGATATTATTTATTGAAAATAAAATGCAATGATTAAATTTATAAACTAGATATAGGAGTATTAAATATGAAAAAAGTATTAAAAAAATGCCAAATTGTAAAGTTAAGTGCAACTAAATTATTTTTCTAACCAAATATTCGATTGGCGAAAGATAATTTAGTATTTTTCTTGGTCTTTGGTTTAAAGACAATATAAATTTATGAACTGCATTTTTAGTAGTGTTTGAAAAATTAAATTTTTTAGGAAATTTTTCTCTAATTAAACCATTAGTATTTTCATTAGTACCTCTTTGTCAAGGTGAATATGCATCAGCAAAATAAATTTTCACATTTAAATTTTTTTCAAGTTGTTGTCAATTAGCAAATTCTTTACCCCTATCAAATGTTATAGTCTTAACAAGATTATTTGGAAGAATTGATAAATAATGACTAATATTTTTGTTAATAACTTTAGTAGTTCTATTTTCAACTAATATTGCTAAAGTAAATCTTGATGTTCTTTCAACTAAAGTTATTAAACATGATTTACTTTTACCTCGTGATGATACTACAGTATCACCTTCTCAATGGCCAAGAGTTATGCGATTATTAACATTTCGTTCTTTAATGGATTTACCATTAAATTTACCCCGATTTTCTTGAGATTTTCGTTTCTTACCTTTTCTTCTTAAATTTTTACTAGTAACCTTTTCAAGTAATCCAGAATAAATTCAATTGTAAATTGTTTTAAAACTAATAATTCATTCTTGATGAAAATTTTTAATTCTGCCATAAATTTGTTCAGGCGATCAACCTAATAATAATTTTTGTTGTACATATTTTACTAATTCTCTATTTTTAAATTTATGAAAATAAACATGTAATTGTTTTCTATTTTCTGCTTTATTTTGTGCAATTAATGAAAAATAATGATTATTATCTTTATTTCTATTAACTTCTCGATTAATAGTACTAATACTTCGATTAAGATTTTTAGCTATTTCACTAATTTTTACTTTAAATTTCAATTGATTCTCAATATAAATTCTTTCATCTATGCCAAGATGTTTGTATCCCATATAAAAACTCCTTAAATTTACTTTTTCTAAAATAAACTTAGCATCATGAAATTTTTATATGAAATCTTTTGCAATTTTATTTACTTGCACTTACAAGTATAATTCAGCTTATGAAAATAAACATGTAATTGTTTTCTATTTTCTGCTTTATTTTGTGCAATTAATGAAAAATAATGATTATTATCTTTATTTCTATTAACTTCTCGATTAATAGTACTAATACTTCGATTAAGATTTTTAGCTATTTCACTAATTTTTACTTTAAATTTCAATTGATTCTCAATATAAATTCTTTCATCTATGCCAAGATGTTTGTATCCCATATAAAAACTCCTTAAATTTACTTTTTCTAAAATAAACTTAGCATCATGAAATTTTTATATGAAATCTTTTGCAATTTTATTTACTTGCACTTACAAGTATAATTCAGCAAATATGTTATTAACAATTGCCCCATTAACAATAAGTGCTAACTTTTTAGTATCTTGTAATCATACTAGTAAAGACAATTTGACTACTATTTTTAATGAATATGGAGCATTACAGTCGGTATTATGAGCAATTTCTGCTGAAAGAAAAGCACAATTATTAACACAATATCGCTTAAAAAAAGACTTATATAGTCAAGTTATCGCAAAACAAAAGCAAGTTGATAAGGCATTAACTAAGGGTAAATTGAATAATAATCTTGTGAAATGAGAACATAATAAACTAACAATTAATCAAACCCAAGAAAATGAGTTTATTCCTGTTGTAGCTGTTGATTTAGATGAAACATTTATTGATAATACGCCATCATCAGCATACAATCTGTTAAATAACAAACCATTTCATCCTCTTGAATGAGATAAGTGGGTTAATTCGCAACAAGCAACAATTTTCCCAGGGGTTTTAGATTTTGTTCAACATGTTTATAAAAATGGGGGATTAGTGATGTTTGTTTCTAATCGTTTGCAAGATACTCATAAAGAAACAACAAGAAATAATTTAATTAAAGAAAATTATCCAAAAGAATTATTACAAGATTTTCATTGATGAATGTCAGGTGTCAAAGATAGTAAACAAAATATTATTAAAGCTGAATTATACTTGTAAGTGCAAGTAAATAAAATTGCAAAAGATTTCATATAAAAATTTCATGATGCTAAGTTTATTTTAGAAAAAGTAAATTTAAGGAGTTTTTATATGGGATACAAACATCTTGGCATAGATGAAAGAATTTATATTGAGAATCAATTGAAATTTAAAGTAAAAATTAGTGAAATAGCTAAAAATCTTAATCGAAGTATTAGTACTATTAATCGAGAAGTTAATAGAAATAAAGATAATAATCATTATTTTTCATTAATTGCACAAAATAAAGCAGAAAATAGAAAACAATTACATGTTTATTTTCATAAGCTGAATTATACTTGTAAGTGCAAGTAAATAAAATTGCAAAAGATTTCATATAAAAATTTCATGATGCTAAGTTTATTTTAGAAAAAGTAAATTTAAGGAGTTTTTATATGGGATACAAACATCTTGGCATAGATGAAAGAATTTATATTGAGAATCAATTGAAATTTAAAGTAAAAATTAGTGAAATAGCTAAAAATCTTAATCGAAGTATTAGTACTATTAATCGAGAAGTTAATAGAAATAAAGATAATAATCATTATTTTTCATTAATTGCACAAAATAAAGCAGAAAATAGAAAACAATTACATGTTTATTTTCATAAATTTAAAAATAGAGAATTAGTAAAATATGTACAACAAAAATTATTATTAGGTTGATCGCCTGAACAAATTTATGGCAGAATTAAAAATTTTCATCAAGAATGAATTATTAGTTTTAAAACAATTTACAATTGAATTTATTCTGGATTACTTGAAAAGGTTACTAGTAAAAATTTAAGAAGAAAAGGTAAGAAACGAAAATCTCAAGAAAATCGGGGTAAATTTAATGGTAAATCCATTAAAGAACGAAATGTTAATAATCGCATAACTCTTGGCCATTGAGAAGGTGATACTGTAGTATCATCACGAGGTAAAAGTAAATCATGTTTAATAACTTTAGTTGAAAGAACATCAAGATTTACTTTAGCAATATTAGTTGAAAATAGAACTACTAAAGTTATTAACAAAAATATTAGTCATTATTTATCAATTCTTCCAAATAATCTTGTTAAGACTATAACATTTGATAGGGGTAAAGAATTTGCTAATTGACAACAACTTGAAAAAAATTTAAATGTGAAAATTTATTTTGCTGATGCATATTCACCTTGACAAAGAGGTACTAATGAAAATACTAATGGTTTAATTAGAGAAAAATTTCCTAAAAAATTTAATTTTTCAAACACTACTAAAAATGCAGTTCATAAATTTATATTGTCTTTAAACCAAAGACCAAGAAAAATACTAAATTATCTTTCGCCAATCGAATATTTGGTTAGAAAAATAATTTAGTTGCACTTAACTTTACAATTTGGCATCTAAAAAATAATTATCAAAATAGTAGATAAAATTAAAGGTTATGTACCAAGTCTAATGAAATTTTTATTTTAAAAAATAAACTAATAAAAATTAAAGGTGTTAATTCATTTATCAAAAATAATATTAATTCTATTATTTTTGATAAAAATCAAAATATTTTAATTTTTAATGCTTTACTAAAATTATCTATTTTTTTACACTATAATGATCGTGTTTTATTTTTTAATTGAAAAGATATTACTAATATTAATACTGACGATATTGTTTATTGAAATGTTGAAGTTACAAGAGATTCAAAATTATTACATAGTGTTAATTTTAAAAATGCTTGTTTTGAAAAGAAAAAATATAGTAATAAGTCTTCATTATCAAAAATAATTGTTATACCCGCATGCGAATATAATTCAAAATCAAAATTAGAATTTCAAATTACAACAGGATTAACTAAAACAAAACAAGAAAATGAATTAGATGGTTGAAACATAAGTCCTGATGACGAAATGCAATTACACGACTTTATTGATTTAAATAATAAACAATCTGAAATTATTAATGAATTATCAAATAATTTTGATTTATCAGATATTAATAAACAAGAACAAGAAATGATTTTGCATTCATTTGATAAAAAAACAGAATTTGAAGCAGAAATTGCCCCTCACGAACAAGCGGTGGTTGAATATTCAGTCCGAGAAATTCATCTTGAAAATACACTAAATTTAAAACAAAAAATTACCGGAACAATTACTGCTAAAATAATTGATGATAATAATGAAGAACAAACAATTACGTTATCAATCAAAGAAGCAATGCAAATATTACAAAAATATAGCTTATTGCCAGATGAAATTACTCTCAATGAAGATAACAGTATAACTTTTAATGGAAAAGGCAAAATTTCTTTGACACAAGAAGCAGAACCGAAATTAATTATTAAGACTTCAATAATTTAATTGTTTGTGAAAAATAATCAAACTATTCAAACCAGTAATTTTAATTACTGGTTTTTATTCCGACAAAATATAAAGGAAAAATTAAAATGAAAAGTTGTTTAAGGGCCTTGTCTTGTCATCATAGAAAACTACCTTGCTGGGTGTGTGTTGGGGCAGTATTTAACAGTTTTTAAATTTAGTTATTACGAATTTTCAATTTCAATTTCAAAATCATTTGTACATATTAAACTATAATCTATTGTATTATCATCTTGTTTGTAGTCATTTAAATTTTTGCCTTGTGCTTTAATTGTTATTTTTTTATTGATTACTCATTCTTTCTTTCCTACTTTGGTTCCGTATGTAGTTATTAATTGTCTTATTTCATCTTGTTTATTTTTATTATTAGAGAATTCTGATTGTATAAATTTGAAAGTAAAATCGTTTAAGTTTTTAAATTCTGGTAATTTTTCATTTAGATTGATATTATCTTCTTTTTTTATGTTAACTTCTATAAGTCTGGTTGTTGGCCAAGTTGCGCGATCACCAAAATGAAACCTCACCTTTTGTAAGTTTTTGATTTCAAAATCATAAATTTTATTAATATCTTTATTACTATCTTTATTTTTTTGTTCTACTGGTTCATTTGCTTTTTTAGAACAACCAACTATTGGTAATGTTATTAGTCCTAAAACAGCGGTTATATTTAAAAATTTCATAAATTTAACTCCTTTTTTTCAGTATATATATATTATACAAAAATTCTTAAAATCATTAGAAAAATGGCAAAACCGATTAAAAATTGAAAGGTATAGTAAAAGGCGGGTACTGTTTTAAAAACTGGAAAAATGACAGTTGAAAAGTTAACTGTTGCTCTTGCAATAATCGCTAATGGTTGTAAAATCGTAATGACTTGTGAAGCCGTAAGCATTCAGTTTAGCATTTTGATACCGGCATTTTGAATGGCACAGCCAATATCGTTAAAGGTTGGTATTCACCGTCCAGAATATTTACAATTTGCTGGCGGGATTATGTCATCTCATTCCGAGTTGGTTGAGCCGTCAGGGATAAACGCCATGGAATTAAGGACATTAAAGTCGTAAATTTTAAAATTGTAGTTAGCGGTATTTTTTTTATGGTATAAAGGAAATGTCAAGGTAAAAATATTAATACCATAACGAATATCAATATCGGTATTGAGATAATTAATACTGTTAGTAGTCTTGCTGGTTGGCAAGGTGATCAGTTTATTGTCATAGGATTTAAGGACATTAAAATTAATTTGATAAACGCTATTGTTGTTTTTAATGGCATTATAATTTTCTTGGTGAATTTTTTTGTCAAAAGTAAAAAAATAACTTCTTAGTAATAATTCTGAATTACCAGTAACATTGATTAAATATTTTTTAGGATAAAAGGTAATTAATGAGCGATAAAAGAAACCGATTTGAATAAAGTAATCTTTGTTGTAATTATCTACTCCCTTAAAATCAATTTCGGTATGAGTTTTTTCGTCCATGTCAAAAGTCGTATAAAATAAACTGGAAAAGAAATTGCCAAGAATTTCATAGATTTCGTCAAAAATATTTTTGTACTCGCTGTTGTTAATACTAGGAATGTTGTTTTTAAAATAAAGGTAAATGTCATTTTTTAATTCGGGGTCATATCTCAAAAAACTAAATTTAACATTAAGATAATTTAAGGTACCAAAAAGATACTTAATTAAGTAATAATCGTTAGCATTTGCAGTGTCATATTTTCAGATTTCGGTTTCACCGTGGAGTAATTGCAAATAGTTATTACCTGCGATTAAGGTTTTATTAAAAGCTTTAATTTTTAAAATATTCTTATTAATTTCATCTTTACTACTAGAAGTTTTGTGATAAAAATAGCTTTCGTTTTTAAAACCGTGGTTTTTAATTGTAAATTCTTTGTAATAACCTTTTTCTAAGGTGTCAATAAAATTAAACACTGGTGTTCAATAAAGATAAGAATAATTAAATTTGTCAAAATCACCACGATGAATCATTAAATAGTCAAGATTATCAATGATATCTGTATAGTTATGGTTTCCATCAAATTTGTTGGTTGTTTCTGGTAAATCAATATCGGTGCTATCTTTTTTAATTTCAATTTCAAAATCATTTGTACATATTAAACTATAATCTATTGTATTATCATCTTGTTTGTAGTAATTTAAATTTTTGCCTTGTGCTTTGATTGTTATTTTTTTATTGATTACTCATTAGACTTGGTACATAACTATAACATTTTATGCCGACTAAACTATAAAATTCATTTTTATCTTTGTATTTATCTAACATTTGTATTTCATCTAAAAAATAATTATCAAAATAGTAGATAAAATTAAAGGTTATGTACCAAGTCTATTCTTTCTTTCCTACTTTGGTTCCGTATGTAGTTATTAATTGTCTTATTTCATCTTGTTTATTTTTATTATTAGAGAATTCTGATTGTATAAATTTGAAAGTAAAATCGTTTAAGTTTTTAAATTCTGGTAATTTTTCATTTAGATTGATATTATCTTCTTTTTTTATGTTAACTTCTATAAGTCTGGTTGTTGGCCAAGTTACGCGATCGCCAAAATGAAACCTCACCTTTTGTAAGTCTTTGATTTCAAAATCATAAATTTTATTATCTTCTCTTTTATTTCTAACTAGTTGTGCTGTGGTTTTTTTGTTGTTAATGTTTGTGGGAATAGTAAAAATGTTATTGAAACCAATAGTTAGCACGGTAAATATTTTCATAAACATTTTTATCACTCCTTTTTAAAATATTTTATTTTTCATTATTCTTTTAGTTTTAATCTTTTTTAATGCTGAATTATACTTGTAAGTGCAAGTAAATAAAATTGCAAAAGATTTCATATAAAAATTTCATGATGCTAAGTTTATTTTAGAAAAAGTAAATTTAAGGAGTTTTTATATGGGATACAAACATCTTGGCATAGATGAAAGAATTTATATTGAGAATCAATTGAAATTTAAAGTAAAAATTAGTGAAATAGCTAAAAATCTTAATCGAAGTATTAGTACTATTAATCGAGAAGTTAATAGAAATAAAGATAATAATCATTATTTTTCATTAATTGCACAAAATAAAGCAGAAAATGCTGAATTATACTTGTAAGTGCAAGTAAATAAAATTGCAAAAGATTTCATATAAAAATTTCATGATGCTAAGTTTATTTTAGAAAAAGTAAATTTAAGGAGTTTTTATATGGGATACAAACATCTTGGCATAGATGAAAGAATTTATATTGAGAATCAATTGAAATTTAAAGTAAAAATTAGTGAAATAGCTAAAAATCTTAATCGAAGTATTAGTACTATTAATCGAGAAGTTAATAGAAATAAAGATAATAATCATTATTTTTCATTAATTGCACAAAATAAAGCAGAAAATAGAAAACAATTACATGTTTATTTTCATAAATTTAAAAATAGAGAATTAGTAAAATATGTACAACAAAAATTATTATTAGGTTGATCGCCTGAACAAATTTATGGCAGAATTAAAAATTTTCATCAAGAATGAATTATTAGTTTTAAAACAATTTACAATTGAATTTATTCTGGATTACTTGAAAAAGTTACTAATAAAAATTTAAGAAGAAAAGGTAAGAAACGAAAATCTCAAGAAAATCGGGGTAAATTTAATGGTAAATCCATTAAAGAACGAAATGTTAATAATCGCATAACTCTTGGCCATTGAGAAGGTGATACTGTAGTATCATCACGAGGTAAAAGTAAATCATGTTTAATAACTTTAGTTGAAAGAACATCAAGATTTACTTTAGCAATATTAGTTGAAAATAGAACTACTAAAGTTATTAACAAAAATATTAGTCATTATTTATCAATTCTTCCAAATAATCTTGTTAAGACTATAACATTTGATAGGGGTAAAGAATTTGCTAATTGACAACAACTTGAAAAAAATTTAAATGTGAAAATTTATTTTGCTGATGCATATTCACCTTGACAAAGAGGTACTAATGAAAATACTAATGGTTTAATTAGAGAAAAATTTCCTAAAAAATTTAATTTTTCAAACACTACTAAAAATGCAGTTCATAAATTTATATTGTCTTTAAACCAAAGACCAAGAAAAATACTAAATTATCTTTCGCCAATCGAATATTTGGTTAGAAAAATAATTTAGTTGCACTTAACTTTACAATTTGGCCAATAAAATTATTTCAGTAGATTTTTGTTATGGCAGTATTCATGATTATAAGTTATTTTTAAAATCAAATACACTTATAAATCCAAAATTAGAATTAATTGCCGATTCAGGCTATCAAGGTTTGCAAAATGTTCATAAAAATACATTAGACTTGGTACATAACCTTTAATTTTATCTACTATTTTGATAATTATTTTTTAGATGAAATACAAATGTTAGATAAATACAAAGATAAAAATGAATTTTATAGTTTAGTCGGCATAAAATGTTATAGTTATGTACCAAGTCTAATATATTTCTCTTTAAACTCTTTCTTTAAACTAAATTAACATAACTTGTTAGTAAACTTCGTTTACTAAAAAACTTAGTTTATCAACAACAAGGCACAAAAAAATACAAGGCATAACTAAAAATAATAAATATTAATTTAACCTTATATTTCTTGTAATAGACTTGGTACATAACCTTTAATTTTATCTACTATTTTGATAATATTATTTACTAGGTGAAGTACAAATGTTAGATAAATACAAAGATAAAAATGAATTTTATAGTTTAGTCGGCATAAAATGTTATAGTTATGTACCAAGTCTATTAAATCATGGAATTTTTGGCGCTTTAATAAGCATTGCGTTTTGTGTTTCTTTTAAGAGATATTTTTTAGTATTTAAGAAAATGTTTTCAATGTTTTTCATAATAAATTACCTTTCTTATTTGTTATAAACTAAGTTATATTAACTAAGTTAGTTAACTTAGTTTTTTAAACACTTATATATCGTAGATTTAAGTGTTTAACAAGCTTTGTTAGTAAATTTTGTTTTTTAATTAGATAAAGATTTTAATAATTTTAAACTTAGTATATCCCCTATATAGAAATTTCTACACTAGACTTGGTACATAACTATAACATTTTATGCCGACTAAACTATAAAATTCATTTTTATCTTTGTATTTATCTAACATTTGTACTTCACCTAGTAAATAATATTATCAAAATAGTAGATAAAATTAAAGGTTATGTACCAAGTCTATTAATTAAAAGCAAGTTTGTAGAAACCAAAATCTTGTCATATGTATATGGTTTCTACAAATTCACAAATTAATGCTATTGAAAAAATTAATCAATTTAGTAATCCAAGTTTTGATTCAAAGAATGAAGAATTAACGAAAAAAGTATTGCAATATTTACATAGTAGAGATAGTTTTAAAGAAATGTATAGTGATTATAATATAAAAGGAAGTAGTGACTATGAATATAAGAAGATTCTAAAAGAAGTTAATGATTTTTTAGAAGCATCTGGTTTAAATGAAGCAATTAGAAAAAATGTTGTCAGAAAAGATAGTACGCCACATAGTAATATTGAAAGTATTTCTGGTCCTTTAATTCCTTCTAATAATGAAATTAAAAGTTTAGTTAAAAATTATTTAGTAAGCAAAGAAGTAGCAGTTATTAATAAAGAAATAAAAGAAGAATCATTAACAACATCATATTCTAATATTAAAAAGTATTGAAAAGAATTAAAAAAATGAATAACTGATTACTATTTACCACCACAAATTTATTTACAATTTATTAATGAAAGTATTTATGAACCAATTGCTTGTATTACACAAAAGGCAATATTGAATGGGAATATTAGTAATGATGAGATAAAAACATTAACTAAAAATATTGAAGATTTAAGTTTAGATATTGCTAAAACCATTGTTAATGAATTCGTTAGTGATAATGGTGAAGCAATTAATAAACTTAAAAAATCAATGAATATTGATATTCATTTTAGTAATAATTCAACAGTTGATACTAATCCATATTTTGATTCTAAGACCTTATACAATCGAAGTACAAAACTTAATTTTTTGTATGACCACTTATTAAGGAATATTTATATTACAACTGGTCATTGTTTAGAAAAATCAAAATATTTAGATTTGTTAAATTTTTCAAGTAAAACGATAAAACAGGTAAAAAATTGTAGATTTTCTCTTCTTCAATTCAGTAAACCAAGTCCGATAGCCTGCCTTGGTGATGGTGAATGGAGAAAAACTCGAATTGATTACCCAATTTCAAAAGATCTTGAATGCTTAGACTTACAAAGATTAAATAAATCTAACTGAAAACATACTCAGCATGGTTGTTTTCTATCAAGAAATATTACCGAGAATGATAAATTTATTTGTAGAAATACTAGTGAACTCTTAGCAGTTAATATTAAATTAAAAGACAAGTTATCTATTATTGCAAAAGAAAATACTAGTCAATTTAATATTAAATTACCGCTGTCAGATAGTCATATTAAAGAAGACACTGCTTCATTATTAGAACAATCTACTGATAGTTATATTGATGAAGACACTGTTTCAATGTCATATTCAACATATAATCCCCAAACCGATAGTTATATTGATGAAGACACTGTTTCAATGTCATATTCAACATATAATCCCCAAACCGATAGTTATATTGATGAAGACACTGTTTCAATGTCATATTCAACATATAATCCCCAAACCGATAGTTATATTGATGAAGACACTGTTTCAATGTCATATTCAACATATAATCCCCAAACCGATAGTTATATTGATGAAGACACTGTTTCAATGTCATATTCAACATATAATCCCCAAACCGATAGTTATATTGATGAAGACACTGTTTCAATGTCATATTCAACATATAATCCCCAAACCGATAGTTATATTGATGAAGACACTGTTTCAATGTCATATTCAACATATAATCCCCAAACCGATAAAGTTTTACAAGGTAAGGAAAACCGAGCAAAATTTTATCAAGAGTTTCAAGAAGAAGGAAAATTAATAGCTTCTAGCAAAGAAAATTTTCAAACTAAAAATGATAGTTTTAATGTTAATCAAGAAGAAGAGAACAAAGATATTAAATATTTACAAGAACTAGAAGAGATATTTATACAACAAAAAAATAAGAAAGAAGATGAACAATCATTAATAAATAGTAGATTAGAAAAGAGGCAAGAACAAATAGCAGAATCACAAATTAGTAATTGTGTAAATTTACAACAAAATCTTGCTGAACAAACTGCTAAGATCGCACAAAGTAAAAATCAAAAACTTCGTGAAGAAGAAAAATTAAAACAAGAGCAAGAAATTCGAAGACAGCTAAATAACCAAGCACGATTAAAAAAACTACAGGAAGAAAATAAGCAAAAAGCAATAACAAAGCGAAAAACAAGACAATTGGAACCTGCTTAAAATATTTAGTAAATATTATCCTTTAAAAAGAAAACATTTTTTTATGTTAAAATATTATTGATTTGATTTTTTTTTAAAAGACTAGGATGATATGAATGAAATTTATTGATAAGATTACAATTAAAGTTAAAGCTGGCAAAGGTGGTGATGGTGCTGTTGCTTTTCGTCGTGAATTATATGTTCCAAAAGGTGGGCCGGCTGGTGGTGATGGCGGTAATGGTGGTAACATTATTTTTATTGGCGATGAAGGAATAAATACATTATTAGAATTAAACTATCAAAAAGAAATTAAAGGTGTTGATGGTGAAAATGGGCAACATAAAAATATGCACGGTAAAAATGCTAAAAATACTTATATTAGTGTTCCCTTAGGTACTATTATTTATGATGCTTTAAATAAAGAAGAAATTGGTGATATTGTTACTAACAAACAAGAAGTTATTGTTGCGAATGGTGGTCGTGGAGGTAAAGGAAATAGTCGGTTTGCTAATTCCAGAAATCGTGCTCCGACAATATTTACTCGTGGTGATTTAGGCGATGAAAAAGAAATTACTTGTGAATTAAAATTATTAGCAGATGTCGGGATTGTTGGTATGCCTAATGCTGGGAAGTCTACTTTATTAGGAACTATTTCTCACGCTAAACCACAAATTGGTGATTTTCCTTTTACAACTTTAACCCCGCAATTAGGTGTAGTTAAACATCAAAACTTTTCTTTTGTAGTTGCTGATTTACCAGGATTAATTGCAGGTGCTAGTTTAGGAAAAGGTTTAGGATATGAATTTTTACGGCATATTGAACGATGCCGGTTATTAGTTCATCTTATTGATATTAGTTTACCCAATGCTTATGATAATTATTCAGTGATTCAAAAAGAACTTAAAGATTATAATTTACAATTAGAAAATAAGCAACAAATAGTTGTTGCTAGTAAAATGGATCAAGTTGATGCTTCTCGTAATTTAGAACTTTTTAGTAAGCAAATTAAACAAAAAGTTTACTCAATTTCTGCTTGAACTAGAGAAGGAATTGAATCATTAGTTCATATTATTCATAGGCAATTGCAAACTATTAAAAAAATACCAGAATTAAAGCAAGAAATGGCACCAACAATCTATCGTTTTACACCAACAAACGAAGAAGTCATTGTTGAAAATTTAGGAAATGGTCATTGAAAAGTAATTGGTGCTAGTGTGCATCGCATTTATCACAAATTTCCATTAACAACACATGATAATTTATTATTATTTAATCAGAAGTTACGAGATTTAGGAGTTTTTAAAATTCTCGTTAAAAAAGGCATTCAAAAAGGGGATACAATTAAAATTTTTGATTATGAGTTGCAATGACTTGACGAAAATTTTTAAGTGAAAGGATATTAATTAATGGAATTACAGAAATATTTAGATTATTTAGTTCAATGATTACAAGAACAAGTAAAATTAGCTAATGCTAAAGGATTAATTGTTGGTGTATCTGGTGGTATTGATTCAGCCGTTACTGTTGCTTTGATTAAAAAAGCAATGCCAGATAACCATTTAGCTGTTTTTATGCCTTGCTATTCATCAAGTAATGATGAAATTTTAGTAAAAAAATTAGTAGCGACATTAGATTTAAAATTACAAATTATTAATTTAGAGTCAGCTTATAATGAATTACAAAATAACTTTAATTGACACGATGGTTTATCATCATTGCAACAAAAAGCATTAGTTAATTGTAAACCTCGTCTCCGAATGACTTCTTTATATGCCTTAGCACAAGCAAATGAATATTTAGTTGTCGGCACTAGTAACTTTGATGAATGATATACAGGTTATTTTACTAAACATGGTGATAGTGCTTGTGATATTTTACCATTAATTCATTTATTAAAAAGTCAAATAAATACGGCTGCTAAGTTATTAAATATTCCGCAAGAAATTATTAATCAGCCTCCATCAGCAGGTTTATGAGCAGGGCAAACTGATGAAAAAGAGATGGGAATAACTTATGCTGAGTTAGATAACTTTTTAAACGGTCAAGAGAAATTGTTAGATAATAATATTGTTAATAAAATTAAGATGATGCACAAAAATACTGAACATAAGCGAAAATCAGCAATTATTCCTAAAAAATTTATTTTTAAAAATTAGTCAAATAGTAGTAAATAAAAATAATATGTGCTATACTGAAAAAAATGTAAATTAAAAAATATTGACTAAATTTACATTTCGATGAGGTGAAATATATGAAATTAATGAATATGCAAAAGTTATTAAAGTTAATGGCGACAATAACAATTATTAGTGGGCCATTATTACCAGCAATAGCTTGTAGTAATAATGCTAATGATTACATTATTACCACAAATGGGATTAATGTTAGTACTTTAGATGTTAATAAATCAAAATTAATTGCTAAGTCGCTAATTTTGGCACGAACTAAACAATGAAATCCAAATGAGATTTTAAAAAGGGCGTTACAAAATAATTTTAAAGATTTAAATGACTACTTTGTTGATGATACAATTAAAAATTTAGTATTAACAAAAGAACATCATAATTTTTCAAAACCGGACTATCAAGTACCTAAAACTTTAGAAGTTGCTGGTTTTAATATTTTGCCAAATTGTAAAGTTAAGTGCAACTAAATTATTTTTCTAACCAAATATTCGATTGGCGAAAGATAATTTAGTATTTTTCTTGGTCTTTGGTTTAAAGACAATATAAATTTATGAACTGCATTTTTAGTAGTGTTTGAAAAATTAAATTTTTTAGGAAATTTTTCTCTAATTAAACCATTAGTATTTTCATTAGTACCTCTTTGTCAAGGTGAATATGCATCAGCAAAATAAATTTTCACATTTAAATTTTTTTCAAGTTGTTGTCAATTAGCAAATTCTTTACCCCTATCAAATGTTATAGTCTTAACAAGATTATTTGGAAGAATTGATAAATAATGACTAATATTTTTGTTAATAACTTTAGTAGTTCTATTTTCAACTAATATTGCTAAAGTAAATCTTGATGTTCTTTCAACTAAAGTTATTAAACATGATTTACTTTTACCTCGTGATGATACTACAGTATCACCTTCTCAATGGCCAAGAGTTATGCGATTATTAACATTTCGTTCTTTAATGGATTTACCATTAAATTTACCCCGATTTTCTTGAGATTTTCGTTTCTTACCTTTTCTTCTTAAATTTTTACTAGTAACCTTTTCAAGTAATCCAGAATAAATTCAATTGTAAATTGTTTTAAAACTAATAATTCATTCTTGATGAAAATTTTTAATTCTGCCATAAATTTGTTCAGGCGATCAACCTAATAATAATTTTTGTTGTACATATTTTACTAATTCTCTATTTTTAAATTTATGAAAATAAACATGTAATTGTTTTCTATTTTCTGCTTTATTTTGTGCAATTAATGAAAAATAATGATTATTATCTTTATTTCTATTAACTTCTCGATTAATAGTACTAATACTTCGATTAAGATTTTTAGCTATTTCACTAATTTTTACTTTAAATTTCAATTGATTCTCAATATAAATTCTTTCATCTATGCCAAGATGTTTGTATCCCATATAAAAACTCCTTAAATTTACTTTTTCTAAAATAAACTTAGCATCATGAAATTTTTATATGAAATCTTTTGCAATTTTATTTACTTGCACTTACAAGTATAATTCAGCTTTTAGAAAAAATAAAAGCAGTTTTACAAGAGTTTATTAAAAATAATGATTTTGAAATTAAGAATTTTATGGAAAAATTATTAGAACAGTTATTAGGTTTATTAGACTTGGTACATAACCTTTAATTTTATCTACTATTTTGATAATTATTTTTTAGATGAAATACAAATGTTAGATAAATACAAAGATAAAAATGAATTTTATAGTTTAGTCGGCATAAAATGTTATAGTTATGTACCAAGTCTATTAAATAGTGAGCAAAGGGCGCATAAAGTTTTGTTAGGTGGGTAAAGATTTGAATAATTTTGAAAGAAAAGCAACTAAAAATTTATTACCTTTTTACTTGAAAAATAATTAATAAAACAAAATATTTAATATTAACAAACATATTCTTAATAAAAGGTTATAAAAACTAAGTAAAATGCTTATAAAAACAACATTAAAATAATTTTTTACAACAAAAATCATACATAAGAAATATATACTTAATTTGCATATTGAAATAATTTATAGTAAATGACTATTTTTTCTTTTTTAAAAAATACCTAAGAAAACTAAACGCGACCGTGAGCAAATTGCTATTCATATTCCAGATATTAAAGCAATTCTAACAACACAATATCAAGATATCGTTGTTGCTATTAAGAGTGGTATTGATACTAATAAAAAATTCATTACTGATAAAAAAACATTTGGTGAAATTTTTGCGGATATAAAACATAATAAAATTATAGAAGATAATATTTTTAGTAAATTTTTAAAAATTCAGAATAAATCAATAGAAATTAAAGATATTGCGATTTTAATAAAAACAATAATTACTTATGTGCCAATATTAATAACTTTTATGATTAATTTTGCTGAAAAATTAGAAAATGGTTTTAATGAAGAAATAATTAATGATTTAAAAGCAAAACCATATCAAGGTTTATTAGATAATAAAGACCAACCGTTTACTTTACAAAATATCAAGAATACTTTTAAAAATATTTTTGGAGTTAATAAGAAAAAAGTCGATTTTTTAATAAAATTAATATCTGATTCAAGTTTACCATTTAATTCTATATTTATGGCTTTACAAGGTGTTGTTGGTGAAAAAGAGTTCAATAATTTTTATCAAAATTTGAATGGTGATGAGCTTGATAATGATTTTATCGCAATAATTGATCAATTGCTTTTAAAATTACCTAAAGTGTATGATGATTTTATAACTTTATTAGAAGACAAAACTGCTATTAGTAAAGTGGATTTTCTTAAAAAACTTATTAAGATAATGGGTGCTAATATTAATGATAAAACTAGTATTGAAAAAGAAACTATTTTAGATTATTTAACTAAAATTCTTGGTAATAAATGATTTCAAGATAATGCTTTGCAAAACATTATTGATAATAAAAGTATTTGAGAAGAAGATGGTGATTATATTGCTGATTTTGTTAATAAATTAAGTTATATTCAGGATACAAAAGCAGAAATTGTTTATGATCCGAGTGCAGGGTTAGTATTTTATAATATAACGATAGAAAAGCAAGAATTTAAATTTAGTTGAAAGTTTTCTTATAGTAACGAGAAAAAATTAATAGGAATGAAAATATTTAATTTTGAACAACTTAATTAAATACATATTTAGTAAATAAAATGGTAGTTACCGTTTTATTTTTTAAAACAATTTTATAATTGTAAAATTGTTTTAATATTTATATTTATTATTGTTATAATAAATATATATAATACTATGAAAATAAAAAAATTAAATAAAATTAATAATTTAGAAGGGAAAAAATATATGAGTCAAAATGTCGCAAGAAAATATGGTTTATTTATGTGCCTCTGTATGGTTGTGGGGACAGTAATTGGAACTGGGATTTTCTTTAAAAATGAAGGTGTTTACGGCTTTGTTAATGGTAATGGAATTTTAGGAATCATTGCTTGAATTATTGGTGGTGTTGTAGCAATTTCTTTTGGTTTATCATTTATGGAAATTTCATCGGCAAAACAAGATAGTAATTCGGGAATTGCTTTATATGCAAAAATGTTTGCTGGTAGTAAATTTGGTCGTGTTGTTCGTAACGCAATGAATAATATTTATTTGCCATTAACTGCTTTTACAGTAGCTTATTATACTAGTAAGGCTTCTGTTTGAGCAATTGGTGGCGGTCAAGATGCGGAAATGCGTTTAGCAAATGTCTTAGGTGGTTCTAATGTGTATGAATTATTATTAAGTATTTTTGCAGTTTTATATACTTTATTTGTTATTGTTTGTTGCATTTATAATGAATCAATTAGTAAATGAGTACAAATGATTACCGTTGTTTTAAAATTAATACCATTAATTTTTATTGGTGTTGCTGGATTAATTGTTGTTAATGCAGGAGCAGGTGCTTTTTTAGAAACTGGATTAGGTGATCCAAAAAAATATGAAATTGTTAAAAATAAAGGTCATTTTGAAATGCTATTAATGGCGTTACCAGGAATTCTTTTTGCCTTTGATGGTTTTTTATCAACAACTTATATTCAAAAAGATGTTCGGAATTCTAGTAAAAATATTCCTTTAGCCTTAGTTTTTGGTTTAACAGGAATTACTTTTATTTATGTTTTAACTTCAATTTCAACATTAAATTTAGACCCTAGTGGTAGCGTTGCTATTGCTGCGGGGAAAATATTTAATAATCCAACAGTTAATGCTGTTTGTACGCGCTTAATTTTTATTTTTATTCTTATTAGTGCTTTTGGCACTTTAAATGGTTATTGTTTTTCAATGACAAAGTTAACAAGGTCATCATTAGATGATGGTTTTGTTGTTGGTAACGATAAAATATGACAAAAAGTTATTAATCGTTTTGGTATTAAAACAGCAACATTAATGGTGATGGGAGTATTATTTGCAGTTTGAATTGTAATTATGGCACTACCAACGATAGTTACTGATGATAATTATAATTTCTTTGATTTTATTAGTAATGCTGGTGTTGTGATGGCATTTATGTTATATGGTGTAATTATTTTTTATGGTTTATTAAATCGTTATCGTAAAAAAATTAAAACGCTTAATGCTTGATATTTTATTCCGGCAGCGATTATTTCCATATTATGTATTACTTTAATATTGGGATATAATGTTTATTCTTACTTTGCTTTATTAGTAACCTCTGAAAATAAAGTAGGAGCAATTTTACAAATTTTCTTTTTACTATTAATTCTTGCTTTGCCTTGATTAGGATTATTTATGAAAGATAATGAATTAGAAAATGATAATGAAGCTGGTAATGCATCAGAACTTGGACAATCAACAAGTGATAATGGGACGACAAATAATTTTTCTAATGATAATAATGTGCCAGAAATTTATGTTTCTCTGGGACAAATTACTCCTAATGAGACTGGTAATGATTCTGAATTTGGTGATGAAATTACAGAATTATAAAATAGTATTGCATTAGACTATTTGAAAATAGTATAATATATCTTAGTTAAAGGGGATGTATTATATATGGCAAAAATAAATCCAACAGGACTAATAATTCCTAAAATATTAATGATGATTGGCGCTATTTGAATTATGGTTTTTGCAGTTGCGATTGCAATTAGTAAAGATGAAAATGCTGGTGTGATGTATGGTTTAAAAATTTCGTGACCGTTATTATTATTTTTAGGGTTAGTATATATATTGATTCCTTTTTCTGTTAAAGTGGGAATTTGATCATTAGTTTGAGGTGCTTTAATAGCAACCCTATCAATCATTATTCTTATTGGTAGTCTTATTGATGTTGATTATAAATCAATATGAACTTATTTTGGAGCAGCACCTTATGCGTTTTTAGCAGTAGGTTCAGTCTTATGAACATTAACATCATTTAAAACAAAAAAATAAAATTCTTATTTTTATAAGTGAAGCTTTGGCTTCACTTTTTTAATTGAAAAATTTATCTCATTAAATTTTTATTTTTAAATTTTGTATAATATTACAAAATAAATTTAGATAAAATATTAATATTTTCTAAAATTGGTACATAAATTCAATTAATATGATTTAATTAGCTTGGTGTTACAATTTTAAAATAATAAAATAAAAATAATTGTTTTATTTATGAAAGGATTATGATTAATAGATGTTAAAACGATACTATTTGATTACTGCGTTTTTTCACTTTTTTAGAGCTTTACCGCATGCAATCTTGTTTACTTATTTTATTAGTAAGGGGGTTACTATTAGTAATTATGGGTTAGTTCAAACTTTATTTTTTATTGGTATTGTTTCCTTTGAAATTCCTAGTGGTGTTTTTAGTGATTTATATTAGACTTGGTACATAACTATAACATTTTATGCCGACTAAACTATAAAATTCATTTTTATCTTTGTATTTATCTAACATTTGTATTTCATCTAAAAAATAATTATCAAAATAGTAGATAAAATTAAAGGTTATGTACCAAGTCTATTTAAGAATGGCAAATTTAAACAAATTAAATGTATTACATTACATTAATGAAAATATTAATTCAGAAATAGAAATCAGAAAAGAAATATATAAAAATTCATTATGAAATAAATATAATAGCCAAATTGTAAAGTTAAGTGCAACTAAATTATTTTTCTAACCAAATATTCGATTGGCGAAAGATAATTTAGTATTTTTCTTGGTCTTTGGTTTAAAGACAATATAAATTTATGAACTGCATTTTTAGTAGTGTTTGAAAAATTAAATTTTTTAGGAAATTTTTCTCTAATTAAACCATTAGTATTTTCATTAGTACCTCTTTGTCAAGGTGAATATGCATCAGCAAAATAAATTTTCACATTTAAATTTATTTCAAGTTGTTGTCAATTAGCAAATTCTTTACCCCTATCAAATGTTATAGTCTTAACAAGATTATTTGGAAGAATTGATAAATAATGACTAATATTTTTGTTAATAACTTTAGTAGTTCTATTTTCAACTAATATTGCTAAAGTAAATCTTGATGTTCTTTCAACTAAAGTTATTAAACATGATTTACTTTTACCTCGTGATGATACTACAGTATCACCTTCTCAATGGCCAAGAGTTATGCGATTATTAACATTTCGTTCTTTAATGGATTTACCATTAAATTTACCCCGATTTTCTTGAGATTTTCGTTTCTTACCTTTTCTTCTTAAATTTTTACTAGTAACCTTTTCAAGTAATCCAGAATAAATTCAATTGTAAATTGTTTTAAAACTAATAATTCATTCTTGATGAAAATTTTTAATTCTGCCATAAATTTGTTCAGGCGATCAACCTAATAATAATTTTTGTTGTACATATTTTACTAATTCTCTATTTTTAAATTTATGAAAATAAACATGTAATTGTTTTCTATTTTCTGCTTTATTTTGTGCAATTAATGAAAAATAATGATTATTATCTTTATTTCTATTAACTTCTCGATTAATAGTACTAATACTTCGATTAAGATTTTTAGCTATTTCACTAATTTTTACTTTAAATTTCAATTGATTCTCAATATAAATTCTTTCATCTATGCCAAGATGTTTGTATCCCATATAAAAACTCCTTAAATTTACTTTTTCTAAAATAAACTTAGCATCATGAAATTTTTATATGAAATCTTTTGCAATTTTATTTACTTGCACTTACAAGTATAATTCAGCATTTTCTGGTAAGAAAAGGCAACATTCATTAAAATCACAAATAATTATTGATTTATTTAACAATAAAATTATTTCAGTAGATTTTTGTTATGGCAGTATTCATGATTATAAGTTATTTTTAAAATCAAATACACTTATAAATCCAAAATTAGAATTAATTGCCGATTCAGGCTATCAAGGTTTGCAAAATGTTCATAAAAATACATTATTGCCAATTAAAAAGAGTAAAAATAATCCCTTAAATCCAGATAAAAAGGAATATAATAGCTTTTTAAGTAAAGTTAGAATTGCCATTGAACATGTTTTTGCTAGATTAAAAAGATTTAAAATACTAGTTTATCGTTATCGCAATAAGATTAGAAGATTTGGATTACGATTTAACTTAATTTCAGGAATATATAATTTTGAATTAAGCTAGTTATAGTTATGTACCAAGTCTAATAAAAAAGATATTGATGAATTTTTTGATAATTTAGGTTCTTTAACGGAATTAAATGAACAGTTTACTAGTTTTATTAATAAGAATTATTATTTTGATTATAAAGAAAAAACTTTTAAACAAAGTAGTCAAAATTGAACCGAAGAAAAGGGATGTGAATTTTTAAGAAATAGCGAGGTACTTACTAAATTAAATAACAATAATAATTTTCTTAAAGCAACTATTGTTAATGAAATAAAAAATGATTCGTCATCAATTTTATTGACAACAAATGATAAATTACCAAAAGATTCTCTGTCAATTGTAACAAAAAACAAAGTTGTTAAAAATAATGTTAGTTGTTTTACAAAGGAACTGGTTAATAAGCGCCGAGCAGTTCCACAGTCTAAGCTAAAAAAAGTGGTTAGTTTAGATGAAATTGATAATCTATTTGATAAGTATATTAAAAGTGTTTCTGATTATGCAAATTTATATGAAAGTGTTGGTAAAACACTAAGTAAATTATATTTACAATATCAAAGTGAAGATAATTTTAAATTATTTTTTGAGAATGAAAAAATTGGCAGTAATTTAAATGAATTAGGAAAAAATGAAATTAAGAAATTATATCAAATTTGAAACAAAGATTATTCGCACAAAACTAATGATGAACTTTTAATGACAACAGCAAATAAATTAAATTTGTTTTTAATGCATCACTATATACCTAAGGATGATAAGGAAAGAAATGAAATTATTCAATTAATAAATAATTTAGAAAATAGTCAAAACATTAATTTAAGTGAAAAAATTAATAGTAAAAGAATTTTTGAAGGTTTAAAGTTATTAGAAGACAAAAAATATTATCAAAGATGACCTGATAGAAATCATTTATTAATTAGACTTGGTACATAACCTTTAATTTTATCTACTATTTTGATAATTATTTTTTAGATGAAATACAAATGTTAGATAAATACAAAGATAAAAATGAATTTTATAGTTTAGTCGGCATAAAATGTTATAGTTATGTACCAAGTCTATTGAAAGTTATAAAATTTTATTAACTGATGTTTGAAAAAAATCTTTTGAACCTGATTTTGAACAAACAGTTAAATTTTTAAGTAAAACCTTTGATGACATTACGAGTAAAACTGTGAGTTTTCTTAATTCGTCAATTTATTCAAAAGCTGAATGTTTACAGTGAATGGAACAAGGAGAGGAATTAAGTAAAAGGAGTATTAGTATTACCTTATACTTAATGCCTGAATATGAACACGCGACGCATTCGCATAAAAAACAATTAAAAGTTGCTTATAGTAAATTTCAAAAGTTCATTGATGATAAAAAATATGAAAAAATTTGTGATATCTTAGATAAATATAGTTTATTTCAACGCAGTTCAAAATTAAATAATTCTTTTAGAAGAAAAAATATTATTTCTAAATATGTTAATAAAATAGTAACTGATGAAGAAGTTTCTTTTATTGATTGTTTACGAAAAAAATGCAAGTTATTTTCTGAAAATGGAACAAGGAGTCGTTTATACATAATGCCATTAATATCGCATCAAAATAAAGTTAAAGAAGAGTTATTTCCTAAACAAGAAGATAATTTAAAGTTAATCCAACCTGTTTATCAAGAAGTGCTAATAGGTGCTAATAATAAGAAAAATAAGCGAGACTCTAAAAGTGATGTTATTGATTTTAGTCATTTAAGTTCGCAAGAAGAACTTTGCATTTCAGAGATAGATAACAATGAGAAACAACAAAAACGAAAAGAAAAAGCAGAATCATTAAAAAAGCAATATAACGAAATAAGTGAATAATAATTAAAAGTTAGCTAAATGAATAGGAAGTTTTAAGGATGAATAATGAGATATTTTTAATGCAAATAAATGGGTTGCTAGTAAGAATTCCGCAATTTTTATGTCAAATATTGGCATTAAATACTAATAGAAATATGCAATTACAACAAGTTGAAGAGCAACTGAGTAATCCGTTAACTTTACAACATATGCAAGAAAGATATGCTGATGCGACTAATTTAGCATTTTTACAAGAACAATTGCGAACATTTCAACAAAATTGTTTTAATAATTGAGAAAATGTTGATTGGCAAACAAGAAATTCACAAATTATTTTTGTTAGTGAAAATCTTAGTAATATTTTAGGAATTGCTAGAATGCCAATAGAATTATCGATTCAAGAGCAAAGTAATTTTATTATATCAAGATTATGAGAAAATGCTAATAATGATGTTGACGGCGGATATATTCCCCTGCATCTCGCTATTTTAGAAGGTAATATCCCGCTAACACAGTTATTGTTACAATGTGATAGTAGTAATGTTAATTTTCAGACACCCAATAATGAAACATCGCTTCATCTAGCTACGCGTACTAATAATATTAGATTAAGTGAATTATTACTTGCCAATGGTGCCAATGTTGATGTTCAAGATAATGGCAATCTGACAGCCCTTTATAATGCTGTTGATAATAATAATTTAGTATTAGCTAGTTTATTAGTAGAAGCTGGTGCTGACCCAAATTTACCTGATGAAGAATCTGAAGAGGATCTGCCACTTCATCTTGCTGTCCATCACGATAATCTTTTATTAGTA
This sequence comes from Spiroplasma endosymbiont of Tipula paludosa, assembly GCF_964264785.1. Classification (NCBI taxonomy): domain Bacteria; kingdom Bacillati; phylum Mycoplasmatota; class Mollicutes; order Entomoplasmatales; family Spiroplasmataceae; genus Spiroplasma; species Spiroplasma endosymbiont of Tipula paludosa. Next base: position 211,659 of record NZ_OZ183484.1, on the reverse strand, counting down.
CAACTTTTACTAGAAAATGGTGCAAATCCTAATTTACAAAATGAAAATAGTGAAACCCCGCTTCATCTTGCAATGCGGAGCATTAATGTTTTGCCATTAGCTCGGTGCTTATTAGCATATGCTGCTGATATTAATGCCCAAAATGATAGTGAAGAGACAGCCCTTAATATTGCTGTGCGTTGTGCTAATTATGATGCGGTCCATTTATTAGTAACCAATGGTGCTGATGTGACAATACTAGATTCTGAAAATCAATCACCAATTTATTTAGCTTTACTTGATGATGATTTAAAAATGATTAAGTTATTTATTGAGTATGGTGCTGATGTTAATTGTTGTACTTCTAGTGGTGATACGCCTCTACATTTAGCGTTAAATGAAAATGACTTTGAATTAGCACAATTATTTATTGAAAGGGGTGCTAATCCAGATATTCTATTTAATGATAATAATACCCCGTTACATATCGCAAGTCGCAATTTTGCCGGATTAACATTTATGCAAATGTTAATTCAACAAGGTGTTAATGTAAATACTACTAATATGGTGGGTAGTATGCCAATTCATGAAGCGACATTTGTAAATAATATTTCAGCAATGCAATTATTAATTAGTGAAGGAGCTAGTGTCAATGTTATTAATAATATTGGAGCGCCATTGCATATTACAATAGACTTGGTACATAACTATAACATTTTATGCCGACTAAACTATAAAATTCATTTTTATCTTTGTATTTATCTAACATTTGTATTTCATCTAAAAAATAATTATCAAAATAGTAGATAAAATTAAAGGTTATGTACCAAGTCTAATAATTACTGGTGCGATTACAACAGCAACTTTTTTATTAAGAAATCGGGCTGATGTCAATATTAGAAATAATAATCTTGATACGCCATTACACTTAGCAGCTATGGGGAAAGATTTTAAAATGGTGAAGCTATTACTAGAAAATGGTGCTAATGTTAATGTGCAAGATTATTGTGGTCTTACGCCCTTACACTGAGCAGTTTATAATAGTGATGTCATAACAACTACTATTCTCTTAGAAGCAAACGCTAATATTAATATTAGAGGATTAAATGGGGCCACACCATTTGAACTTGGAGAATATTTTAATAATTTTGAAATAAGAAATTTGATGTGAGAACAAGTTAATAAGAATATTAAGAAAAGTGATGCTAATATTTGTTTAGTGGAAAAAAATATTCAGCAACAACAAGAAGGTTTATTTAATAGACTTGGTACATAACCTTTAATTTTATCTACTATTTTGATAATTATTTTTTAGATGAAATACAAATGTTAGATAAATACAAAGATAAAAATGAATTTTATAGTTTAGTCGGCATAAAATGTTATAGTTATGTACCAAGTCTATTCTTTAAAATTATTACTATTACTACACGCAGAGATAAATATTAGCCCAACTAAATTTAAAGCTGATAAAAATTTTCACATAACAAAAAATCCTCCTTTCAAAGGAATTATATTTTAGACTTGGTACATAACCTTTAATTTTATCTACTATTTTGATAATTATTTTTTAGATGCCAAATTGTAAAGTTAAGTGCAACTAAATTATTTTTCTAACCAAATATTCGATTGGCGAAAGATAATTTAGTATTTTTCTTGGTCTTTGGTTTAAAGACAATATAAATTTATGAACTGCATTTTTAGTAGTGTTTGAAAAATTAAATTTTTTAGGAAATTTTTCTCTAATTAAACCATTAGTATTTTCATTAGTACCTCTTTGTCAAGGTGAATATGCATCAGCAAAATAAATTTTCACATTTAAATTTTTTTCAAGTTGTTGTCAATTAGCAAATTCTTTACCCCTATCAAATGTTATAGTCTTAACAAGATTATTTGGAAGAATTGATAAATAATGACTAATATTTTTGTTAATAACTTTAGTAGTTCTATTTTCAACTAATATTGCTAAAGTAAATCTTGATGTTCTTTCAACTAAAGTTATTAAACATGATTTACTTTTACCTCGTGATGATACTACAGTATCACCTTCTCAATGGCCAAGAGTTATGCGATTATTAACATTTCGTTCTTTAATGGATTTACCATTAAATTTACCCCGATTTTCTTGAGATTTTCGTTTCTTACCTTTTCTTCTTAAATTTTTACTAGTAACCTTTTCAAGTAATCCAGAATAAATTCAATTGTAAATTGTTTTAAAACTAATAATTCATTCTTGATGAAAATTTTTAATTCTGCCATAAATTTGTTCAGGCGATCAACCTAATAATAATTTTTGTTGTACATATTTTACTAATTCTCTATTTTTAAATTTATGAAAATAAACATGTAATTGTTTTCTATTTTCTGCTTTATTTTGTGCAATTAATGAAAAATAATGATTATTATCTTTATTTCTATTAACTTCTCGATTAATAGTACTAATACTTCGATTAAGATTTTTAGCTATTTCACTAATTTTTACTTTAAATTTCAATTGATTCTCAATATAAATTCTTTCATCTATGCCAAGATGTTTGTATCCCATATAAAAACTCCTTAAATTTACTTTTTCTAAAATAAACTTAGCATCATGAAATTTTTATATGAAATCTTTTGCAATTTTATTTACTTGCACTTACAAGTATAATTCAGCAAGTTAATAAACAGAATATAAAAAATAATTATTCAAACTTCTAGAAATTACTTTATTAAAAGTTTTTGTAATGTTTGAAATGGGGTTTTAGTGTTTAAAGATGAATGACAGCGTTTAAAATTATAAAAGTAATAATATTCATTTAAATAATATTGGAGTTCGTTTTGGTTTAATTTTTTATCCTTAGCATAAAATAATTTGGTATAATGTTGGTGGAATCGTTCAATCTTTCCGTTACTTTGCGGAGAACGAATCGGTGTAGTTTCGTGAACAATTCCATTTTTTGAAAGAAAGGTTGTAAAAGGCCTTTCTTTTACTTTGTACGATTTTTTATTACTTCAGTTAGTAGTAGTAAATTCGGGAGCATTATCAGTACGAAGGCGTTTAATTGTTATGCCAAGCTTGCTAAAATCTTTCATTGCTCTTTGCGTGGCATTAATTGCGTTATTGGTTCCTAAACTATCATAAACATAACCAAATACTATGCGTGTCATTTCGTCAATGAAATCATAAATGTAATATTTTTTATCAACTGGAAAATTTGATGTGGTAATAATTTTAGCATCCATTTGTAAAAGACCAATCTCGGAAACTTCATAGGTCGCGTTTAGTTTTCTTAGGTATTTTTTAAAAAAGAAAAAATAGTCATTTACTATAAATTATTTCAATATGCAAATTAAGTATATATTTCTTATGTATGATTTTTGTTGTAAAAAATTATTTTAATGTTGTTTTTATAAGCATTTTACTTAGTTTTTATAACCTTTTATTAAGAATATGTTTGTTAATATTAAATATTTTGTTTTATTAATTATTTTTCAAGTAAAAAGGTAATAAATTTTTAGTTGCTTTTCTTTCAAAATTATTCAAATCTTTACCCACCTAACAAAACTTTATGCGCCCAACTTCATAACGCTTAAAATGGCGTTTTGTTTGTTTAATTTGTTGTTTTAATTCTTTTCAGCGAGGGTCAGATTTAATTCAACGATAAAAAGTTTTGATGTTTTTAGGAACTTCTGAATTTTTAATATCGTGAAAACCGATTTTTAAATTGTTAAATAAAGACCACATTCCACCGGTTTGAAGATTTTTGTAATCAAAATATAAATCACATACTTTTTCACGAGAATTTAAACTATATTGATAATTAAGATTTTGTGGTTTTGTAGTTTTAAACAATAACAAATCTAAATTGTCAGAATAATAAGCGGTCATAATTTTTTCTGCCCAACGATAAAAGGTTTTCGTTGCATTTTTAAAATATTTTTTAATAAGTTTTGTTAAAGTAATTTCTTCAATAGACTTGGTACATAACCTTTAATTTTATCTACTATTTTGATAATTATTTTTTAGATGAAATACAAATGTTAGATAAATACAAAGATAAAAATGAATTTTATAGTTTAGTCGGCATAAAATGTTATAGTTATGTACCAAGTCTAATAATTAAAACAATAATCCCAGCACTAATAAGCATCGCTGAAATAATCACATAAGCTGGTCAATCAATATTTAAATGAGTATGTCCTATAAGACAAATAACAATTCCAGCTATAAAAAATAATGACGAAATTCCAAAGACCTTTAAAAACATAATAATGTCTTTAATACTAATTTTTGACATAAAAAACTCCTTTCTCTTGTTTTGAGAAAGGAACAGATGGTACAATATACCAGGGAAGGAATTACTGTGATTAATTCCTTTCTCATATATCAATTATACATAAAAAAAGAAATTATTTAAAATAATTTCTTTTTTAAGATTCTATTTTTTAGAAATTTTCTTTAATATAACAATTATAACTATAAGAGTAATTAAAATTAAAAGACCCATAATATATATATTAAATTAGAATCTTATTCCACCACGAGATGTGGAACGAAATAGATTAGCAGCACGAACAGTTTTTGCAGTATTGCTCAAATAACGACGATGTGCTTTAGTATTATTAACTTTTTTACGAAATGCCATTTTATATTACCTCCTTATGTGTAATAATATATTAAAGCTATTTGTTATCTTTGACAATACGCTTTAAACTTTTAACTCTCTCATGAAGGATATGGTCTTTATTACCCAATAGTTTGACATATCCAACACCAGCTTCTTGAACAGAAGCAGTTAAATTAAATTTCGCATTAACAATGCGATTTTTTTTATTGCTTCTAAATGTTCAGCATTCTGCTTCTCATAAAGTCGGTCAAAATAACGCGGTGGTTGAAGCTTTATCAAACCTTTCTCAGTATTTAAATTAATAACATCATATTGATAAATATCTTCAAAATTATCTTCAAAATATTTTTTACCAATTCCCTTACTCATATACAATTTTTCTTGTTCAATATTAAGTTTCTCATAATCTAATTTATTAGCTTTTTTTAAAGTATAACGAGCAACATAACCCGCACTCTGATAAGTAACTCGACCAATTTTATGTATTCCTTTTCCTCAAATACGGTCAACAACTTTACTAATAAAGTATGGATGACCTAGTTTTGAGACCTCTCCGGTCAATTCCAAGTCCATTTAATGGTAGACCAAAGAAACAGATGTGATAATGGGGTCTCTGTGTGCGAGAACCATATTCTGAACTTGCTAAGTACTTAATATCAAATATATTTTCACGTTCAAAATTTTTACGTAAAGAATTAATAAATCTTTTTAAATCAGAATATCGACAAGTATATCTACCTTCATCATTAATCGGAATAAATTCATCAGCATAAGTCAAAGTAATAAATCAATTATCATTAGAACTTTTACATTCCAAAGCTGAACGTACTGCTCACTCCTTAGAATTATCTAATTTACATCCGATACACTTACGACAAGGAACAGCATTGTTATTTTTATAATAGCGGTTCATATCTTTTGTAAGTTTTTCAATACAATTAAATCTTTTAAATTTTGCTTTTTCACCCTTTTTCAAGTTATAAACTTGAATTGGTTTTAAACATCCCATAAATTCTCCCAAAAATTTTTTGCGTCAACGGGGCATAGTATATTCAAATATACTATGCCCCGTTGACGACAAGAAATTTATTTTATAAATTTCGCCGACGAAACAATCAAATTTTTCAAATTATTTTGATATAAATCGGTACGCATATTAGTTCCTTTGGCATTTGCTAAATCACCTAATAGACGAGCACTTGAACCAATAATATTGGAAATAATTCCCGCGGATTGTCCACCAGCTCCGCTAGAACCAGCAGGAACAGCACCAGCAGCACTAGTAAAAGCAGTAAGGGGATTAACCCCTGCTTTTTTCATATCTTCAGTTCCGCGCTGTCATTGGGTGTTGGCCATTCGCTCTTGAAAATCACGATTTAACTGATTTTGTGTTCTGGCGCTACTTGCACCAACACCTAAAATATCGGTAATAACATTTTTAATTCCTTCTCCGAATTTATCAAAACCAGATTGTGTGTTTTCATTAATATTAGGATATACATCTTTAAAATCATTCATAAGAAATCTCCTAAATTCTATCAATACCGGGAATACTAAATACCGGCATTGGTCGTTCATGTTTAACTTCAAAATAAAAATCAGCTTGAAATTGTGGCATATCATTAGTTGATTTAACAGCAAGAGTCCGGTCAATATTAGCCTTATCTTCTTTCAATCATTCAGCAGACAATTTAGGTAAAGAAGAATAATTATCACCATAATGATAATAATCTAAACCTTTCTCAACACTACGCATCATCCCAGTAATCTTATTGAATTTAGTACGATAAGAAGCTCAAGCCTCATTATAACCAAAAATTTCATCATCAACAGTAGTGGTACCACCACTAAAATAAATTTCTTTATTTTTAATTGGTTGTTCACCGATATTAGCAAATATTGGGTCATAAAAATCATTACGAGTACTACGAGTTCATAATTGTTCTAATCCTTGTTGATACGAATGTTCATATCGAACAGCAGCAACCAAAATTAAATAACCATGTTCCAAAAAAGTTTTATTATTGCCAAATTGTAAAGTTAAGTGCAACTAAATTATTTTTCTAACCAAATATTCGATTGGCGAAAGATAATTTAGTATTTTTCTTGGTCTTTGGTTTAAAGACAATATAAATTTATGAACTGCATTTTTAGTAGTGTTTGAAAAATTAAATTTTTTAGGAAATTTTTCTCTAATTAAACCATTAGTATTTTCATTAGTACCTCTTTGTCAAGGTGAATATGCATCAGCAAAATAAATTTTCACATTTAAATTTTTTTCAAGTTGTTGTCAATTAGCAAATTCTTTACCCCTATCAAATGTTATAGTCTTAACAAGATTATTTGGAAGAATTGATAAATAATGACTAATATTTTTGTTAATAACTTTAGTAGTTCTATTTTCAACTAATATTGCTAAAGTAAATCTTGATGTTCTTTCAACTAAAGTTATTAAACATGATTTACTTTTACCTCGTGATGATACTACAGTATCACCTTCTCAATGGCCAAGAGTTATGCGATTATTAACATTTCGTTCTTTAATGGATTTACCATTAAATTTACCCCGATTTTCTTGAGATTTTCGTTTCTTACCTTTTCTTCTTAAATTTTTACTAGTAACCTTTTCAAGTAATCCAGAATAAATTCAATTGTAAATTGTTTTAAAACTAATAATTCATTCTTGATGAAAATTTTTAATTCTGCCATAAATTTGTTCAGGCGATCAACCTAATAATAATTTTTGTTGTACATATTTTACTAATTCTCTATTTTTAAATTTATGAAAATAAACATGTAATTGTTTTCTATTTTCTGCTTTATTTTGTGCAATTAATGAAAAATAATGATTATTATCTTTATTTCTATTAACTTCTCGATTAATAGTACTAATACTTCGATTAAGATTTTTAGCTATTTCACTAATTTTTACTTTAAATTTCAATTGATTCTCAATATAAATTCTTTCATCTATGCCAAGATGTTTGTATCCCATATAAAAACTCCTTAAATTTACTTTTTCTAAAATAAACTTAGCATCATGAAATTTTTATATGAAATCTTTTGCAATTTTATTTACTTGCACTTACAAGTATAATTCAGCAATTAAACTTTGACTTAAAAAACTTTCACCAAAAGCAGATAAATTTGCTTGAGCACTATCAGAAACAGTACTTGAAGTTTGCGGAACAGTATTGACATTTAAAGGTTTACGATAACCACCTAAATACTCAGCACGCTGTTGAGTTGCATCTAAAGAATTAACACCAAAATGTGAACGCAAATATTCAACATAACGCGTACCACTACGAGCATCTTTTTCTAACATATGCTGATATGTTATCGCTTGTCGTAAATCATTAATAGAAATACCTGTAGCTTTAGATAAATCAGCATATAAATTATTAGGATAAAGTTCATCTTTAGGTGCAACAGTTAAAGGATTTGTCAAATCTAGACCAGCAATTGAATAAGGATATTTACCATCAACATTTTTCCCTACCATACCAAGACGACCGGCAGCTTGTTTTTGACTATCAAAATCTGTACCATCAGTTTTACTAAATGTCAACGGATTTCATTTTCCTTTAATAACTGGTTGTTTATCAGTATGAATAGGAGCAGAACCGCCAATATTTAAATTAATAGCATCACCTTTTTGTGGTTTAGGCAGAGCACTAGTAAAATAATCATGATACTTATTAGTAATAAAAGGCATACCACCTAATTCTAAATCTTTAACTCAATCAGTACCATTAGAACCAGTTCCCGTAGAATTAGTTTTATTAATATGAGCTACTGATTGTAAATTTTGGTCGCGAAATCAATCATTAACAATTTGAGTATAAGCTCTAAAAGGTAAAGCACTAACCTTTAAACCTTTTTTATTAATAGGTAAACCCATATAATCAGCAATTGTACCAATTTTTCAACCATCAGTAGGAGAATTAACAGTCGGAACTAAAATTTCGCTAGAAACAGCCCAAGGGTCTTCATTTTCACCAAAAAATTTCTTAAAATCATCTCAAATAATCCGATTTGGAACAAAAAAACCATAAACATCAATATTCGCAACATCCATAACCGGTTTTAACATCGTAGTTTGTCGAATAAGAGCTTTAATATCTAATTTAACATTATCACCAGGCAAAATCTCATCCAAATAAATTGGAACTAAATCACCTGCATTAAAAGCAGTAATAAGCTTGCTATTTCTAACAAACATTGAATGTTGCGGAGAACTATTTAAAGTATTCCCAAAATTATAAACTAATTTATTTTTTTTCATCTACTTCTTCTCCTTTTACATCTAAATCATCTTTAATATCTTCTTGTTTATGATTTTTATTATCATTATTCAAACTTTTTAAATAATCATTAATAACATTTAAATTATCAATATTTTTTAAAAGATTTAAAGTTTCCATTGCTGAACTTGGTAACTGCGATAAATCAACATATGAACCTTCTTTAAAATTCAAATTTACAATTTCGCCGGTTCCATATCTATCAATCATTTCATTTAAAGTTGTACCAACACCAGCTTCCTGGATTTCATTAGACTTGGTACATAACCTTTAATTTTATCTACTATTTTGATAATTATTTTTTAGATGAAATACAAATGTTAGATAAATACAAAGATAAAAATGAATTTTATAGTTTAGTCGGCATAAAATGTTATAGTTATGTACCAAGTCTATTATATATATTTGCTACTTTACTAACTCGTAAAGAAACTTCACCAGTATCTTTACTAACAACTCTTTCATAAATCTTATATTCAGCTTTACCACTCTCAGAAGGAACACTGACATTTTCAAATTCCTTATAAATTTTTTTCATGTTTTTTACCTTTCATAATATTTTTATTTTGTTGTTCAATTCAAGATGAATAACCATGATTATCTAAATAATCTTTTAAGACATCTAAATCTTTATCAATATTTTTACTTTTAATATATATCGACCTAATTGTTTCAATAGACTTGGTACATAACCTTTAATTTTATCTACTATTTTGATAATTATTTTTTAGATGAAATACAAATGTTAGATAAATACAAAGATAAAAATGAATTTTATAGTTTAGTCGGCATAAAATGTTATAGTTATGTACCAAGTCTAATATAGAAATAAGTGCTGAATTATACTTGTAAGTGCAAGTAAATAAAATTGCAAAAGATTTCATATAAAAATTTCATGATGCTAAGTTTATTTTAGAAAAAGTAAATTTAAGGAGTTTTTATATGGGATACAAACATCTTGGCATAGATGAAAGAATTTATATTGAGAATCAATTGAAATTTAAAGTAAAAATTAGTGAAATAGCTAAAAATCTTAATCGAAGTATTAGTACTATTAATCGAGAAGTTAATAGAAATAAAGATAATAATCATTATTTTTCATTAATTGCACAAAATAAAGCAGAAAATAGAAAACAATTACATGTTTATTTTCATAAATTTAAAAATAGAGAATTAGTAAAATATGTACAACAAAAATTATTATTAGGTTGATCGCCTGAACAAATTTATGGCAGAATTAAAAATTTTCATCAAGAATGAATTATTAGTTTTAAAACAATTTACAATTGAATTTATTCTGGATTACTTGAAAAGGTTACTAGTAAAAATTTAAGAAGAAAAGGTAAGAAACGAAAATCTCAAGAAAATCGGGGTAAATTTAATGGTAAATCCATTAAAGAACGAAATGTTAATAATCGCATAACTCTTGGCCATTGAGAAGGTGATACTGTAGTATCATCACGAGGTAAAAGTAAATCATGTTTAATAACTTTAGTTGAAAGAACATCAAGATTTACTTTAGCAATATTAGTTGAAAATAGAACTACTAAAGTTATTAACAAAAATATTAGTCATTATTTATCAATTCTTCCAAATAATCTTGTTAAGACTATAACATTTGATAGGGGTAAAGAATTTGCTAATTGACAACAACTTGAAAAAAATTTAAATGTGAAAATTTATTTTGCTGATGCATATTCACCTTGACAAAGAGGTACTAATGAAAATACTAATGGTTTAATTAGAGAAAAATTTCCTAAAAAATTTAATTTTTCAAACACTACTAAAAATGCAGTTCATAAATTTATATTGTCTTTAAACCAAAGACCAAGAAAAATACTAAATTATCTTTCGCCAATCGAATATTTGGTTAGAAAAATAATTTAGTTGCACTTAACTTTACAATTTGGCGTTTTAAAACAATTTACAATTGAATTTATTCTGGATTACTTGAAAAGGTTACTAGTAAAAATTTAAGAAGAAAAGGTAAGAAACGAAAATCTCAAGAAAATCGGGGTAAATTTAATGGTAAATCCATTAAAGAACGAAATGTTAATAATCGCATAACTCTTGGCCATTGAGAAGGTGATACTGTAGTATCATCACGAGGTAAAAGTAAATCATGTTTAATAACTTTAGTTGAAAGAACATCAAGATTTACTTTAGCAATATTAGTTGAAAATAGAACTACTAAAGTTATTAACAAAAATATTAGTCATTATTTATCAATTCTTCCAAATAATCTTGTTAAGACTATAACATTTGATAGGGGTAAAGAATTTGCTAATTGACAACAACTTGAAAAAAATTTAAATGTGAAAATTTATTTTGCTGATGCATATTCACCTTGACAAAGAGGTACTAATGAAAATACTAATGGTTTAATTAGAGAAAAATTTCCTAAAAAATTTAATTTTTCAAACACTACTAAAAATGCAGTTCATAAATTTATATTGTCTTTAAACCAAAGACCAAGAAAAATAATAAATTATCTTTCGCCAATCGAATATTTGGTTAGAAAAATAATTTAGTTGCACTTAACTTTACAATTTGGCGTATGATATAATATCTTTGGAGATTTTTTATTATAATGAATTCAGGAATTTTACTAATTGATAAACCTACTGAGATGACATCGCATCAAGTAGTATCTTATCTTAAAAAAAAGTTTAAATATTATAAAGTTGGTCATGCCGGAACTTTAGACCCTCTAGCTACTGGTGTACTAATAATTTTGGTCAATCAAGCGACAAAGATTTCTTCATTATTATTGAACGAAACGAAAGAGTATTTAGTAACAATGCAATTTAATATTTTAACTAATAGTGGTGATATTACTGGTAATGTTATTGCTAATGATAATAAGTTAATTACGAAAGAGCAATTTCTTAATTGTTTAAAGTTTTTTCCGTTATCATACAATCAAATACCACCTAAATATTCGGCGATTAAGTTTCAAGGGAAAAAACTTTATGAATATGCTCGCAAGGATCAAGAAGTATTATTAGCAAAACGACTTGTGAAGTTAGATTATTTAGAGTTAGTAAGTTTTGATTTTCCTTATGTTTCCCTAAAAGTTAAATGTTCAAAAGGAACATATATTCGTAGTTTAGTAGTAGACATTGCTAAAACTTTAAATACGATAGCAACAGTAAAAAAATTGCAAAGAATAGCTAGTGGTGCATATAAGATTAGTAATTGTTGCGAACTTGATAAAATTCAAGAACAAAATATGATTTCATTATCAAATGTATTACAAGACTATATGCCACTTATTAATATTAAGGAAACAAAAGATATTAAAAATGGTAAGGCTATTCAATTAAAAGAGATTGAAAGTGATACTGTGTTGTTAACTGATAATAATCAAATCCCATTAGCAATATATGTTAAGGGACTAGATAATAAATATTATTGTAAAAAAGGATTATGAAATGATGAAAATAATTAATACTATTGATGAAAAACAGCAATTTTCAAATAAACAAGTAGCGTGTTTAGGATTTTTTGATGGGCTTCATATTGGACATCAGTTATTAACTCAAACAGTATTAAAGGAAGCTAAAGAAAATAATTATCAATCACTATTTTTTACTTTTTCAATCGCACCAAAGAAAATAATTTTACAACAACAATATGATGACTTGCTTGATATGGATGATAAGCAAAAATTAGTTTCATTAATGGGATTTGATAATTTTGTTATTTTTCCATTTAATGATAATACAAGAAAATGATCAATTGAACAGTTTATTTTTTATCTTAAACAATTGAATATTGATATTATCGTTGTTGGTGATGATTTTCGTTTTGCAAATTTTGGTTTGGGAAATATTAGTCATTTGCAGAAAAATTTTTCTAAAGTAATTGTTGTTAATAAAGTTTTAATTAATAATGATATTCGGGTATCAACAACATATATTCGTCAGTTACTACAAAAAAAACAAATTGTTAGTGCTAATAAGTTATTATTGCAACCTTATAATATTAAAGGTATTGTTGTTAAAGGTAATAAATTAGGTAATAAAATTCAATTTCCAACAGCAAATATTCATTTAAATGATAATTTTTCAATATTAAATGAGGGTGTCTATATTACTAATGTTAGTTTAGATAATAAAAACTATCAAGCAATTTCTTGTATTATTAGAATTGATAATGTTTTAAAATGTGAATCATATATTCTTAATTTTAATAATAATATTTATGGTGTAAAAATTAAAATTTCCTTTTTAAAGTATTTACGAGATAATGTTGCTGTTAAAAGTTTAGAACATTTAAAACAGTTAATTAGCGAAGATTACAGCAAAACCCTTGAATATTTTCGTAAAATAGGTTAATATTTAATACGAATACGACTATTACAAGTTTTTAAAATACCTTCTATTTTATTAATTGGTTTTAGTTAAGTTTATAATTATTGGAGGATTTATTAAATGGCAATTACAGCTGAGGATAAAAAACAAATTATTGCTAAATTTGGGAGAAAAGAAAAAGATACGGGTTCAGCAGAAGTACAAATAGCACTTTTAACAGAGAAAATTATTAATTTAACGGCACATTTAAAAGTACATCGTAAAGATGTTATTACTGAACGAAGTTTAGTAAGAAAAGTATCACAAAGACGAAATATGTTAGATTACTTAAAAGATCATGATATTAATCGTTATCGTAAAATAATTGAACAATTAAAACTAAGAAAATAATAAATTGAAATTATTAAGAAAGAGAATTAGATGCTGATTCTTTTTCTTTTTATAAGATATTAAGGGTTGATATGATGAAAAAAACAAAATATTCAAAATGGCAATTATATTGACAATTGTTTTATGTTTTTTTGAAAATATCTTTTTTTGGTTTTGGTGGCGGTAATGCCGTAATGCCTTTAATTAAAAATGAAGTTGTAGTTGGTCGCGTTTAGTTTTCTTAGGTATTTTTTAAAAAAGAAAAAATAGTCATTTACTATAAATTATTTCAATATGCAAATTAAGTATATATTTCTTATGTATGATTTTTGTTGTAAAAAATTATTTTAATGTTGTTTTTATAAGCATTTTACTTAGTTTTTATAACCTTTTATTAAGAATATGTTTGTTAATATTAAATATTTTGTTTTATTAATTATTTTTCAAGTAAAAAGGTAATAAATTTTTAGTTGCTTTTCTTTCAAAATTATTCAAATCTTTACCCACCTAACAAAACTTTATGCGCCCGTTGTAGTTAAGAAGCGATGAATAACTGAGGATGAATTTAATCATTTATTAATTTTAGCAAATACTATTCCTGGACCAAGCATTTTTCAAGTATCAGCTTCTGTTGGTTATAAAATAGCTGGTATTACTGGAGCACTATTAGCATCGTTTGTTGCATACTTGCCTAATATGATTGCTTTTATTTTTCTTGCAACTTTACTATTTGCTGAATTATACTTGTAAGTGCAAGTAAATAAAATTGCAAAAGATTTCATATAAAAATTTCATGATGCTAAGTTTATTTTAGAAAAAGTAAATTTAAGGAGTTTTTATATGGGATACAAACATCTTGGCATAGATGAAAGAATTTATATTGAGAATCAATTGAAATTTAAAGTAAAAATTAGTGAAATAGCTAAAAATCTTAATCGAAGTATTAGTACTATTAATCGAGAAGTTAATAGAAATAAAGATAATAATCATTATTTTTCATTAATTGCACAAAATAAAGCAGAAAATAGAAAACAATTACATGTTTATTTTCATAAATTTAAAAATAGAGAATTAGTAAAATATGTACAACAAAAATTATTATTAGGTTGATCGCCTGAACAAATTTATGGCAGAATTAAAAATTTTCATCAAGAATGAATTATTAGTTTTAAAACAATTTACAATTGAATTTATTCTGGATTACTTGAAAAGGTTACTAGTAAAAATTTAAGAAGAAAAGGTAAGAAACGAAAATCTCAAGAAAATCGGGGTAAATTTAATGGTAAATCCATTAAAGAACGAAATGTTAATAATCGCATAACTCTTGGCCATTGAGAAGGTGATACTGTAGTATCATCACGAGGTAAAAGTAAATCATGTTTAATAACTTTAGTTGAAAGAACATCAAGATTTACTTTAGCAATATTAGTTGAAAATAGAACTACTAAAGTTATTAACAAAAATATTAGTCATTATTTATCAATTCTTCCAAATAATCTTGTTAAGACTATAACATTTGATAGGGGTAAAGAATTTGCTAATTGACAACAACTTGAAAAAAATTTAAATGTGAAAATTTATTTTGCTGATGCATATTCACCTTGACAAAGAGGTACTAATGAAAATACTAATGGTTTAATTAGAGAAAAATTTCCTAAAAAATTTAATTTTTCAAACACTACTAAAAATGCAGTTCATAAATTTATATTGTCTTTAAACCAAAGACCAAGAAAAATACTAAATTATCTTTCGCCAATCGAATATTTGGTTAGAAAAATAATTTAGTTGCACTTAACTTTACAATTTGGCATTTTTAAAAATTTCAATATAGCTTTCAAATGGTATACCTAAATAAAAAATAAATGAAGAATAAATATCTATTGTTAACGCATATCTATTTTTACTATATTCAGTAATTGTATAGTCTTCTGAAATTAACTCATTATCTTTTTTATCTTTATATTTTTCTAAAAAATCATTTATTTTATTATTAATGTTTGTCATATTTGGTTTTTTATAATCAGAAACTTTGTTATTTAATAGACTTGGTACATAACCTTTAATTTTATCTACTATTTTGATAATATTATTTACTAGGTGAAGTACAAATGTTAGATAAATACAAAGACGAAAATGAATTTTATAGTCTAATAGGCATAAAATATAAAACTTTCATGAAAATGGTAGAAATTTTAAAAGAAGCTAAAGCTAAACAAAAACAAATTGGTGGTAGACCAAATAAATTATCAATAGAGCAAAGATTACTTATGACTTTAGAATACTGAAAAGAATATAGTACATATCGTATTATTGCAAAAAAATATAATATTAGTCATGTTAGTTGTATTCGTAATATCTTTTGAGTTGAAAATACTCTAATAAAAAATAGTCACTTTCATATACCTGGCAAAAAGATATTATTGGAACATAAAGTTACTAATAATAATTTATTAGCAATTGATGCTACAGAAATTCCAATTGAAAGAATTAAAAAAAACTAAAATTATTATTTTCTGGTAAGAAAAGGCAACATTCATTAAAATCACAAATAATTATTGATTTATTTAACAATAAAATTATTTCAGTAGATTTTTGTTATGGCAGTATTCATGATTATAAGTTATTTTTAAAATCAAATACACTTATAAATCCAAAATTAGAATTAATTGCCGATTCAGGCTATCAAGGTTTGCAAAATGTTCATAAAAATACATTATTGCCAATTAAAAAGAGTAAAAATAATCCCTTAAATCCAGATAAAAAGGAATATAATAGCTTTTTAAGTAAAGTTAGAATTGCCATTGAACATGTTTTTGCTAGATTAAAAAGATTTAAAATACTAGTTTATCGTTATCGCAATAAGATTAGAAGATTTGGATTACGATTTAACTTAATTTCAGGAATATATAATTTTGAATTAAGCTAGTTATAGTTATGTACCAAGTCTATTGAACAAATAATGATGATTTTTGAGGGGCCCATATAAACAAAGAAGATAATGGGGGAGAAGATTTAAATGATGCAAGGGTGTTATCTATCAACTGGTAAACTTCTTTCGGTTATGGCGACCACCCACAATTTATCGTGCTTTAATACATACCAACATTATTAATTCACTTGTATTTAATTTTCAAAGAACAAAATTTTAACACCTCATAAAATAAAAAGACAATCACTGCTGACTGTCTTAATACTTATTCAAATATTTTCCTACCTAACAAAACTTTATGCGCCCATTATGGAGTACCTCAAAGCAGAACTAGACTTTTTCTTATAGGTTTTAGACAAGATATTGTTAATAATTTTGATTTCCCTAAACCAATAGTTCTTGAAAAAAAGATGAGTGATTATTTAGAAAAAGTATTTTTAGATGAACAAGAGATATCTGAAAAAGCAAAAAGGTACATATTAAATGAAACTAGAATGAAAAAAAAGCTTACTCAAGTTGATGGTGAAATATCTCTTTGTCAAGTTAAAAATCAACAAGCTAATTTTATTGGAGATTTTATTTCAGAGAGTTATATTAAGAGTTTTGTATTATCTGAAAAATTACAGAAAACAGTTTTAAAAAAAGGTACTGCTAATCCTAAAATTGCTAAGACAATATTAAGTTCATCTTTTAAATATCATTATGCAAGTACTGATAACTATGTAAGTTATGATCAAGAACGAATTCGAAGATTAACACCTAGAGAATGTTTAAGGTTAATGGGGTTTTCTGATTCATTTAAGATAGTAGTGTCAAATACTCAAATATATAAGCAATCTGGTAATAGTATAGTTGTTGATGTTTTTGAGCGTATTATTCCTAATATATTGATTTATTTAGATAATAAAAATTATGCTAAGGATAGAAAGAAAAAATGCAAAAAAATATTACAACAGATAACTTTTTTATAAAAAAAGTTATAACTATTTCAAATGAGTATGTAACTACTCAAAATAAGCACAGCATTAGTAGAACTCATGGACAGTCTAAAATAAAATTTAGTAATATAGAGTTTGATGAGATTTTTGGTTCGCAAAGTAAAGGCAATATCTTGTTTTCTAAGAATAATATGATAAATTTTCTAAAAAATTTAAAAATGCGTTGAGAATATATATTAGACTTGGTACATAACTATAACTAGCTTAATTCAAAATTATATATTCCTGAAATTAAGTTAAATCGTAATCCAAATCTTCTAATCTTATTGCGATAACGATAAACTAGTATTTTAAATCTTTTTAATCTAGCAAAAACATGTTCAATGGCAATTCTAACTTTACTTAAAAAGCTATTATATTCCTTTTTATCTGGATTTAAGGGATTATTTTTACTCTTTTTAATTGGCAATAATGTATTTTTATGAACATTTTGCAAACCTTGATAGCCTGAATCGGCAATTAATTCTAATTTTGGATTTATAAGTGTATTTGATTTTAAAAATAACTTATAATCATGAATACTGCCATAACAAAAATCTACTGAAATAATTTTATTGTTAAATAAATCAATAATTATTTGCGATTTTAATGAATGTTGCCTTTTCTTACCAGAAAATAATAATTTTAGTTTTTGCCAAATTGTAAAGTTAAGTGCAACTAAATTATTTTTCTAACCAAATATTCGATTGGCGAAAGATAATTTAGTATTTTTCTTGGTCTTTGGTTTAAAGACAATATAAATTTATGAACTGCATTTTTAGTAGTGTTTGAAAAATTTAATTTTTTAGGAAATTTTTCTCTAATTAAACCATTAGTATTTTCATTAGTACCTCTTTGTCAAGGTGAATATGCATCAGCAAAATAAATTTTCACATTTAAATTTTTTTCAAGTTGTTGTCAATTAGCAAATTCTTTACCCCTATCAAATGTTATAGTCTTAACAAGATTATTTGGAAGAATTGATAAATAATGACTAATATTTTTGTTAATAACTTTAGTAGTTCTATTTTCAACTAATATTGCTAAAGTAAATCTTGATGTTCTTTCAACTAAAGTTATTAAACATGATTTACTTTTACCTCGTGATGATACTACAGTATCACCTTCTCAATGGCCAAGAGTTATGCGATTATTAACATTTCGTTCTTTAATGGATTTACCATTAAATTTACCCCGATTTTCTTGAGATTTTCGTTTCTTACCTTTTCTTCTTAAATTTTTACTAGTAACCTTTTCAAGTAATCCAGAATAAATTCAATTGTAAATTGTTTTAAAACTAATAATTCATTCTTGATGAAAATTTTTAATTCTGCCATAAATTTGTTCAGGCGATCAACCTAATAATAATTTTTGTTGTACATATTTTACTAATTCTCTATTTTTAAATTTATGAAAATAAACATGTAATTGTTTTCTATTTTCTGCTTTATTTTGTGCAATTAATGAAAAATAATGATTATTATCTTTATTTCTATTAACTTCTCGATTAATAGTACTAATACTTCGATTAAGATTTTTAGCTATTTCACTAATTTTTACTTTAAATTTCAATTGATTCTCAATATAAATTCTTTCATCTATGCCAAGATGTTTGTATCCCATATAAAAACTCCTTAAATTTACTTTTTCTAAAATAAACTTAGCATCATGAAATTTTTATATGAAATCTTTTGCAATTTTATTTACTTGCACTTACAAGTATAATTCAGCTTTTTTTAATTCTTTCAATTGGAATTTCTGTAGCATCAATTGCTAATAAATTATTATTAGTAACTTTATGTTCCAATAATATCTTTTTGCCAGGTATATGAAAGTGACTATTTTTTATTAGAGTATTTTCAACTCAAAAGATATTACGAATACAACTAACATGACTAATATTATATTTTTTTGCAATAATACGATATGTACTATATTCTTTTCAGTATTCTAAAGTCATAAGTAATCTTTGCTCTATTGATAATTTATTTGGTCTACCACCAATTTGTTTTTGTTTAGCTTTAGCTTCTTTTAAAATTTCTACCATTTTCATGAAAGTTTTATATTTTATGCCTATTAGACTATAAAATTCATTTTCGTCTTTGTATTTATCTAACATTTGTACTTCACCTAGTAAATAATATTATCAAAATAGTAGATAAAATTAAAGGTTATGTACCAAGTCTATTAACTAATCTTATGAATTCAAATATTAACAATCCTCTATCATCATCTAAGCCCTTTTGAAATCCAATAGAACTAAAACTTTGACACGGTGAACCGCCCACAAATAAATCTATCTTATTTTTATACTTACTACCATTTAATTGAATAATATCGTTATATCAATTTTCTTCAGAGATATCATAATTTGCAAAATAAGATTGCTTAACATACTTATCATTATCACAAGCAAATATAACATTATATGCTAAATTCATTTTTTCTAGGGCTTGTTCAAATGCACCAATTCCGCTAAAAACAGTACCTATATTTAGTTTCATTATGAATAATACTCCTCTCATATAAATAATAATTAGAATACTTCCTTAAATAATTTAAAATATTCTTTATAATGTTAACACAAAAAATTGACTATTTGTTAGTTAGAACTATTTTTTAAAAATTAGTAATTACTAATTTTCTTATTTGCTTATGAAAAAAGAATACTTCATAAAAGCATCCCCTAAAATAATCAAAACATATATATGTAACAAATAATAAATTAATCTATTTTAAATCATAATCCAACTTCGTTTTTCTTAAATTATGAATATATTTATTATGATATTTTTCTAAAACCGTAACAAAAATAGCATCAAATAAATATATTAAAGTTAAATGACTTGTTAACGATACATACCGCTCAATTGATTCATTGGACAAAACATGGAGCGCAACATCACTATAACTATTTACTTCATTTTTATTTCGTTTAGTAACAGTTACAATATGACTATTATTACCTTTAACAATTTTTAAATTACGCAACACCTCAAAATTAATTCCCGAATAACTCACAGCAATAACAAGACTATTTTTACTTGATAGTTTACAATAAGTATTTTGAATATAAGCATTATTACTAAACTTAACATTAAAACCTAAACGAATTAATTTTTCTGCTAAATCAAGGCAAGGAACATATGATGCTTGCCCCGCAATGAGAATAACTTCTTGAGTTTTAGTCAAATATAAACTAACCTGCTCAATTTTTTTAGTATCAATAATGTTATGAGTATCTTGCAAACTTTTAGTAGTATTCTCATATAATGTTTTTATATAATCACCTTTATTATCAGGCGATGAATGACTAATATAGTCACCAGCAATATTATGCAAATAATATTTTAAAACATGTTGAAATTCATTATATCCACTCAAACCTAATAATTTAACAAATCGTGACACCGTAGATGTTGAAACATATGTCTTATTTGCTAAATCATTAATCCGAAAAGTAATAACCTTTTGAGTATTAGTAATAATATAATTTGCTAATAACGCATAATTATGAGTAGAGGTTGCAAGTTCTTTAATTTGTGAAATAATTTTATTAATTTCCACTTGCTTCTCCCCCTCAAATGATATTAGACTTGGTACATAACTATAACATTTTATGCCGACTAAACTATAAAATTCATTTTTATCTTTAGACTTGGTACATAACTATAACATTTTATGCCGACTAAACTATAAAATTCATTTTTATCTTTGTATTTATCTAACATTTGTATTTCATCTAAAAAATAATTATCAAAATAGTAGATAAAATTAAAGGTTATGTACCAAGTCTTTTGTATTTATCTAACATTTGTATTTCATCTAAAAAATAATTATCAAAATAGTAGATAAAATTAAAGGTTATGTACCAAGTCTATTGTGTAAAAATTCAATAATATGATAAAATAGTAATGAATAAAAATGACAATAACAAGAAAGGTATGGTTAGTTTAGTAATTAAATAATATAATTAGCTGATTGTTTTACTTCTTCAAAGCAATACCTAAGAAAACTAAACGCGACCGTTGGAAAGCAATTATTTTAGTATTTTCTAATTTAATATTAGGGATGGTAATTTATGTTCCCTTTATATTAATTGCTAATAGTATAGCTAAGAAAAATGGTAATGCTGTTAATTTAGGATATTTAGGTGCGATTCATTAGACTTGGTACATAACTATAACATTTTATGCCGACTAAACTATAAAATTCATTTTTATCTTTGTATTTATCTAACATTTGTATTTCATCTAAAAAATAATTATCAAAATAGTAGATAAAATTAAAGGTTATGTACCAAGTCTATTATTTTTTTACTGGCAAAAACTTTCAAGATTTACGATATCAAGAAATTAGGAATAAGCATCGCAGTGAATATCAAATTTTAAAGAAAAATGATGCTTCAATTGAGGAAAAGCAAAGATTGCGAGAGAAACATATTCAAGAATGAATCATTTATCGTAAATTTCTTAAAAAGGAACGCATTGAAATTAAAAAACGACAACAACAAGAAAAATTACAGCAAAAAATTGAATTAAAGGCACAGCGAACTAAAGTTTCTGCTAATAAAAACAAAGATAAAAAAGAGAAAAAACTTATTAAGAAAAATAATCAAGATTTGAAAAAAGCAAAAAAGGCTTCTAAAAAGGCTAAACTAAAATCTCAAAAAAGAATTAAAAGAAAGAAAAAATAAAAAGCTTTATCTTTTGTTGATAAAGTTTTTTATTGAAAATTGCGATTTTCTAGTGGCAGCATATCCAAAAATAGATATGTTATAATCAAAGAGGAAAACAATTAAGAAAGGAATTATTTAAATGCGTAAACCAATTATTATCGGTAATTGAAAAATGTATAAAAATATTAATGAAACAAAAGATTTTATTTTGCAAGTTGAACAGAAAATGATGAATCAGAATATTGATGTTGGAATTGCTGTTAGTTTTCCTTTATTGGAAACATCTATTCGTGAGGCTAGTAAATTAATTATTAGTGCTCAAAATTGTCATTTTGAAAATGACGGTGCATTTACGGGAGAGGTTTCCCCATTATTGTTAAAAACTATGAATGTTTCCTATGTTGTATTAGGGCATTCTGAAAGAAGAATTCTTTTTAATGAAAGTAATAAGATTATTAACAAAAAAGTTTTAAAGGCTTTAGAAAATAATTTAAAAATTATTCTTTGTTGTGGTGAAACGGAAGAAGAATATATTAATAAGCAAACAGAAGTAGTTGTTGCTCACCAATTAAAGATAGCATTAGAAAATGTTAGTGAGAAACAATTAGAACAAATTGTTATTGCTTATGAACCGGTTTGAGCTATTGGAACTGGAAAAACCGCAACAGTAGAAGTAGCACAACAAGTTTGTCAGTTTATTCGTAAAAATATAATGGAAATATATAATGTTGCTCTAAGTAATAAGATTAGAATTCAATATGGTGGTTCTGTTAAACCAGATAATATTAAAGCACTTTTAGAACAACCAGATATTGATGGAGCATTGGTTGGTGGTGCATCATTGCAAGTGGATTCATTCTTGCAATTAATTTCTTAATTAATTTCTAAGGAGTGATAAATAGTATGAATATTAAAGTAATTGCAATTGATATTGATGGCACTTTATTAACTGATAAAGGAAAAATATTAGATGATACTAGGGAGACTATTATTCAAGCGCAAGAGAAAGGCATTAAAGTTGTTTTAGCAACGGGAAGGGCACCTAGTGCAGCACTTTTATATGCTCAGCAATTAAAGTTAGATGAGTATGCGCAACATATTATTTGTTTTAATGGTTGTGTTATTTATGATTTAAAAACTAAAAAGAATATTTGAAATGCTCATTTAAATGAAGAGGATACAAAATATATTTATGAAATTATTAAAAAATATGATTTGAATTTTTGAGGTTATGGTTTAAAAAATTCTGCTTATACAAGAAAAAAATCTGTTGCGATTATGCGAGAAGCAAAAATAAATTCTAAATATAAGTTAAAGGTTTTAAATGATTGCCAAGCATTGCCAGCTTGTTATACATTAACTATTAGTTTAGATGATTTAGAGGATAAGATTTGTGAAAATTTTAAAATTGAAATTGAAGCTAATAAACGAATTAGAATAACATCGTCATCGTTAGAAAAATATCAATATTTAGAGATTATGCCAGCAAATTTTGATAAATCTAAAGCTTTAAAGTTTCTTGTGAATAAATGACATCTTAAACTAAAAAATTGTATGGCAATTGGTGATTCTTTAAATGATTATGAAATGTTACAAAAAGCTGGTTTAGGAATAATGATGAAAAATGGTTATTCAGATTTAATAAAAGTAGCAACAGATATGTGTGATAGTAATAATAAAAATGGTGTTGGTAAAGCGATACTTAAATATATTTTAAAATAATATTGATGAAAATAAGAGAAGGAAAGAGAAAGATGAGAACTAAAAATCCAATATTATTAGCAATTTTAGATGGTTTTGGCATTGCTGCTGAACAAGCTTCTAATGCCGTTACGAAAGCTAAGATGGAACATTTTAAATATTTACAAAGTACTTATCCGTCATTAGCAATTCATGCTTCAGGAAAATGAGTTGGTTTACCAGATGGACAAATGGGAAACTCGGAAGTGGGCCATTTGCATATTGGTGCGGGAAGAATTTTATATCAATCATTATCGCTAATTAATAATGCTATTGGTGATAAATCTTTTTATGAAAATCCAGCTCTGTTAGCTGCTATTTATCAAGCTAAAAGTAATAATTCTCGATTGCATATTATTGGCTTATTATCTGATGGTGGCGTTCATTCGCATATTAATCATTTATTAGCAATTTTGACAATGGCAAAAGAGCAACAGTTTAAAGATGTTTATGTGCATGCGATTTTAGATGGTCGTGATACTAAACAGGATGTTGCTAAAAAGTACTTAACAAAGTTAATGTCGGTGATGAATGAATTACAAGTTGGATATTTATCTAGTATTTCGGGAAGATATTACGCAATGGATCGTGACCAGCGATGAGAGCGAATGAAGTTAGCGTATGATGTCATTGTGCAACGGAATGGCGCTAGTTTTAGTAATCCTTTAACATATATTGATGATGAATATGCTTGTTCTCGTAATGATGAATTTATTATTCCGGCATATAATGAACAAGTTGCTGATGGTCATATTAAAGATAATGATAGTGTAATTTTTACTAATTTCCGTCCTGACCGTGCTATTCAATTAGCTGCGGCAATAACTAATCGTGAATATGTGTGAAATTCAGAAGTAGTTCGTAATAATTTATTTTTTGTAACAATGACAGAATATAGTGTTGATGTTAAAGCTAATCAAATTGCTTTTCAAAGTCAAAATGTGAATAATGGTCTTGGTGAATGAATTAGTAAGCAAGGATTAGAACAATTACGAATTGCTGAAACCGAAAAATATGCTCATGTTACTTATTTCTTTGATGGTGGCTGAGATATTATGTTTTCTGGTGAAGACCGCATATTAGTTTCTTCACCACGAGTTGCCACTTATGACTTAAAACCAGAAATGGCTGCCAACGAAGTTACTAAGGAATTAATTAGTAAAATTAAAATGCAAAAATATGATTTGATTGTTCTTAATTTTGCTAATCCTTATATGGTAGGTCATACTGGTAATTTATTAGCTACTATTAAAGCATTACAAGTAGTTGATAAATGTTTAAAAGAAATATATGAACCATTAAAATCGTTAGGGGGCATTATGGTATTAACAGCTGATCATGGTAATGCTGAAATTATGATTGATGAGACGGGTGATATTAATAAGAAACATACTTCACAATTAGTGCCGTTAGTTATTACTAAATCAGATTTAAAATTGGTAACAAATACCGATATTAGTTTAGCAAATATTGCTCCAACAATTTGTGATTTATTAGGAATTAGCATTCCTGATGAAATGACAAGTAAATCAATTATTAAAAAATAACTTTATTTTGAAGGGAGGTAAATATATGCCAGAAGATAAAAAAGTTGACATTTTAAAGGATTTTTTTAGTATTTCAACTTGACAATCGTTAGTTATTATTTTAATTTTCCTTGTTTTAGTTGTAAGTTTAGGAATTTTAGTTAAGTTAACTAAAATGCGATTTAGTTTTCGAATTTTTACTGCTATTGGTGGTGGTGTTATCTTTGCAATTGGTATTCAAGCGATATTAGGTTTTCCTAATGATGATAGTGCTACTAGTATTTGAAAGGAATTCTTAGAGGATAAAAAAACAGAAAATCCTAATTACAATCTTTGATTGCATCAAGTTATTACTTGGATAACATTGTTAAAAACTATTTTTATTAATGGAATGTTGATGTTATCTGTTCCCGTTGTATTTTTAGCAATTGCTCGGGTGGTTGCTAAGCCACATACTAGTGGTTTAGCAACAATGACAATTAAAGGCATTATTATTTTATTAATTAATGTTGCTGTTGCTTATACAGTGACATATTTAGTTGGTATGGTATTAGACATTGGTAGTGGTTTAAATTTACAACCAGAAGGAATGCGTGATGAAACTACGGTTAAGGAATTACCAGAAGTAATTAGTAACTATATGCCAGCAAATTTTATTGGGGCTTTTGTTGGGGGTGCTATTATTCCAGTAATGGTTATTGCGGCGTTAGTTGGATATGCGATTAAAAAGCAAAGCAAACGGTATGAACGAGAAATGAATACTTCAAGAGATACTTTAGAGCGCTTTTGAAAAATTGTGATGTCAATGTTAATGACTTTTATGAAGTTTATGCCCTATGCTGTAATGTCAATGGTAACAGTTGCTATTATTGGTGGTCCAATTGCCCACTTAGTAGATATTGGTAAAGTAATGGGAACAGCGTACATTGGTTTATTTATTAGTTTAGTGTGGCATACATTAACGATATTATTTTTTGGGATTAATCCCGTACAGTGATGAAAATTTGCTTGGAAACCCGTTATTCAAGGCTTTGCAACGCAATCATTTCAAGCAACAATTCCTATATCAATTGATGCCTTAAAAGATGATATGAAAATTAAAGAAGAAGCCGTAAACTTAGTATTACCATTATCTTCAACGATGGGATTAACTGGATGTGCTGGTGTTCAAGCTGGTGTTGTTTTAATGTTTGTTTATAACGGTGCTAGTAGTATTAATAGTCAATATTCAGTATGGATTTGATTTTTAATGGGATTAATTGTTACCGTTATTACTTCATTAGGAATTGCTGGTGTTCCTGGTACAGCACCATTAGTTACTGCTGGTGTTTTATCGGGGTTAGGATTTCCTACATATTATGGTACGGTATATACTTATTTGGGAGCACTAGATGGGATTCTTGATATGGGAAGAACGGCGGTTAATGTTGCTGGTGGTTTACAAGCAACAACAATTGTGGCCCGAATGCAAAATAAAATTACTGAACCGCAAATGATTCTTTTTAATTATCGGAAAAAAAATCGCCAAAAAAATAAAAATAAGATTCACTAAACGATATTTTTTTCACAAAACACACCTAAGGGTGTGTTTTTATTTACCATTTATATTAATTATAAGCGGTTTTAATTAAGAAAAAGAAAATAAAAGATTGTTTAGCAATTAATAATTGAATGTGTTTTCATATTGTGAAAAGTGAAGGCAATTTAGCAATATTAGAAATTTAATTGCTATTATTTCTTATAAGGAAGTTCTTTAATTTCTAATAATAGACTTGGTACATAACTATAACTAGCTTAATTCAAAATTATATATTCCTGAAATTAAGTTAAATCGTAATCCAAATCTTCTAATCTTATTGCGATAACGATAAACTAGTATTTTAAATCTTTTTAATCTAGCAAAAACATGTTCAATGGCAATTCTAACTTTACTTAAAAAGCTATTATATTCCTTTTTATCTGGATTTAAGGGATTATTTTTACTCTTTTTAATTGGCAATAATGTATTTTTATGAACATTTTGCAAACCTTGATAGCCTGAATCGGCAATTAATTCTAATTTTGGATTTATAAGTGTATTTGATTTTAAAAATAACTTATAATCATGAATACTGCCATAACAAAAATCTACTGAAATAATTTTATTGTTAAATAAATCAATAATTATTTGCGATTTTAATGAATGTTGCCTTTTCTTACCAGAAAATAATAATTTTAGTTTTTTTTAATTCTTTCAATTGAAATTTCTGTAGCATCAATTGCTAATAAATTATTCTTAGTAACTTTATGTTCCAATAATATCTTTTTGCCAGGTATATGAAAGTGACTATTTTTTATTAGAGTATTTTCAACTCAAAAGATATTACGAATACAACTAACATGACTAATATTATATTTTTTTGCAATAATACGATATGTACTAGACTTGGTACATAACTATAACATTTTATGCCGACTAAACTATAAAATTCATTTTTATCTTTGTATTTATCTAACATTTGTATTTCATCTAAAAAATAATTATCAAAATAGTAGATAAAATTAAAGGTTATGTACCAAGTCTACTATATTCTTTTCAGTATTCTAAAGTCATAAGTAATCTTTGCTCTATTGATAATTTATTTGGTCTACCACCAATTTGTTTTTGTTTAGCTTTAGCTTCTTTTAAAATTTCTACCATTTTCATGAAAGTTTTATATTTTATGCCTATTAGACTATAAAATTCATTTTCGTCTTTGTATTTATCTAACATTTGTACTTCACCTAGTAAATAATATTATCAAAATAGTAGATAAAATTAAAGGTTATGTACCAAGTCGGTCGCGTTTAGTTTTCTTAGGTATTGCTTTGAAGAAGTAAAACAATCAGCTAATTTATATTATTTAATTACTAAACTAACCCTGCCTTTCTTGTTATTGTCATTTTTATTCGTTATGATTTTATCATATTATTGAATTTTTACACAACAAAAAATTATTAATTTTATTAAATTTTCACTAATTATCTAAATTTATGTTTTCTATATTTATTCGTATATACAATACTGCCCTTATTAATTCAACTATAATCATTTTTATTATTATATTTATTTCATAATGAATTTTTATATATTTCTTTTCTGATTTCTATTTCTGAATTAATATTTTCATTAATGTAATGTAATACATTTAATTTGTTTAAATTTGCCATTCTTAAATAGACTTGGTACATAACCTTTAATTTTATCTACTATTTTGATAATTATTTTTTAGATGAAATACAAATGTTAGATAAATACAAAGATAAAAATGAATTTTATAGTTTAGTCGGCATAAAATGTTATAGTTATGTACCAAGTCTAATGAAAAATTATTAATTGGTCGCGTTTAGTTTTCTTAGGTATTTTTTAAAAAAGAAAAAATAGTCATTTACTATAAATTATTTCAATATGCAAATTAAGTATATATTTCTTATGTATGATTTTTGTTGTAAAAAATTATTTTAATGTTGTTTTTATAAGCATTTTACTTAGTTTTTATAACCTTTTATTAAGAATATGTTTGTTAATATTAAATATTTTGTTTTATTAATTATTTTTCAAGTAAAAAGGTAATAAATTTTTAGTTGCTTTTCTTTCAAAATTATTCAAATCTTTACCCACCTAACAAAACTTTATGCGCCCTCAGAAAAGAAATATATAAAAAGTCATTATGAAATAAATATAATAATAAAAATGATGATAGTTGAATTAATTATAAAGGTAATGCTATAACAAATAAATATAATAGATTTAAGTAAGCAAAAATATTAGTTAAAATTTAATAAAATTAATAAGGACGCATAAAGTTTTGTTAGGTGGGTAAAGATTTGAATAAGTATTAAGACATTCAGCAATGATTGTCTTTTTATTTTATAAGGTGTTAAAAATTTGTTCTTTGAAAATTAAATACAAGTGAATTAATAATGTTGGTATGTATTAAAGCACGATAAATTGTGGGTGGTCGCCATAACCAAAAGAAGTTTACCGGTTGATAGATAACATCCTATTAGCTATAGCAATTTGTTTCGTTTTGCAATAAAAAAATGAATGGGTGGATTTCCTAAAAATATACACGCTATTAAATTAGTTCCAAGGGTAGGATGCGGATGTTAAAGTAATGTCCTTAAATCCTATGATAATAAACTCATTACTTTATTATCTGAACCAGCAAATAACAAAATTAATTATCTTAATACTGACATTGATATTCGTTATGGTATTAATATTTTTACCTTAACATTCCCCCTTTATCACAAAAGTAATATCTCTAACTACAATTTTAAAATCTATGATTTTAATGTACTTAATTCCACAGCTTTTATTGCCGACGGTTCCACCAACTCAGAATGAGATGACTTAATTCCGCCAGCAAATTGCAAATATTCCGGACGATGAATACCAACCTTTAATGATATTAGCTGCGCCATTCAAAATGCTGGTATCAAAATGATAAACTGAATGCTGACAGCTTCACAAGTAATTACCATTTTACGACCATTAACAATTATTGCAAAAGCAACAGTTAACTTTTCAACCGCTATTTTCCCAGTTTTTAAAACGGTACCAGCTTTTTACTATACCTTTCAATTTTTAATCGGTTTTGCCATCTTTCTAATGATATTAAGGATTTTCCTGTAATATATATATATATATATTAGACTTGGTACATAACCTTTAATTTTATCTACTATTTTGATAATATTATTTACTAGGTGAAGTACAAATGTTAGATAAATACAAAGACGAAAATGAATTTTATAGTCTAATAGGCATAAAATATAAAACTTTCATGAAAATGGTAGAAATTTTAAAAGAAGCTAAAGCTAAACAAAAACAAATTGGTGGTAGACCAAATAAATTATCAATAGAGCAAAGATTACTTATGACTTTAGAATACTGAAAAGAATATAGTACATATCGTATTATTGCAAAAAAATATAATATTAGTCATGTTAGTTGTATTCGTAATATCTTTTGAGTTGAAAATACTCTAATAAAAAATAGTCACTTTCATATACCTGGCAAAAAGATATTATTGGAACATAAAGTTACTAATAATAATTTATTAGCAATTGATGCTACAGAAATTCCAATTGAAAGAATTAAAAAAAACTAAAATTATTATTTTCTGGTAAGAAAAGGCAACATTCATTAAAATCACAAATAATTATTGATTTATTTAACAATAAAATTATTTCAGTAGATTTTTGTTATGGCAGTATTCATGATTATAAGTTATTTTTAAAATCAAATACACTTATAAATCCAAAATTAGAATTAATTGCCGATTCAGGCTATCAAGGTTTGCAAAATGTTCATAAAAATACATTATTGCCAATTAAAAAGAGTAAAAATAATCCCTTAAATCCAGATAAAAAGGAATATAATAGCTTTTTAAGTAAAGTTAGAATTGCCATTGAACATGTTTTTGCTAGATTAAAAAGATTTAAAATACTAGTTTATCGTTATCGCAATAAGATTAGAAGATTTGGATTACGATTTAACTTAATTTCAGGAATATATAATTTTGAATTAAGCTAGTTATAGTTATGTACCAAGTCTATAGTATTAATTATCTTCATAATTAAGCAGCAACTGCTACAGCATCAGTAATAACATCAGTGGATGTTATTGTTGAATTAGAATTAAAAATAAAGTCATATACTTCTTCATAATGTTTAATCGGAATAATTTTTAATTCATTTAACACCTCGTTAGGAATATCATCTAAATCTTTCATATTTTTATCAGGTATTAAAATTGTACTAATCCCACTGCGATGAGCAGAAATTGATTTTTCTTTTAAACCACCAATCGGTAAAACATTCCCTCGTAAAGTTATTTCCCCAGTCATTCCAACATCACTAGATACAGGTCTTTTAGTTAAAGCAGAAATTATTGCTGTTGTTATTGTAATCCCCGCTGAAGGTCCATCTTTAGGTACTGCCCCTTCAGGAACATGAATATGAATATCATTATTACTAAAAAACTTGGAATCAATATTAAACTTCTTACTATTAGCTTTTAAATAATCCAAAGCAATATTTGCTGATTCCTTCATAACATCACCTAAAGTTCCTGTTAAAACTAACTGTCCTTTACCTGAAAAGAAATTTACTTCCATTGAAAGAATATCGCCACCAAAAGCAGTATATGCTAAACCAGTAGCAACACCAATTTGGGCTGTTCCTTCTTTTTCAGTATATTCAAACTTATGTTTACCTAGATATTGCTTAACCTTTTCAATATTCACTAATTCATCACTTAAATGTTTAGCTAAATAACGAACAATAAACTTTCTCGCAATTTGATGCAAATATCGCTCTAACTGTCGTACACCAGCTTCACGAGTATAATATTTAATAATTTCTTTAATTGCACCATCTTCAAATTTTAATAACTGCTCATTTAAACCATTACCTTGCAATACTTTAGCAATTAAATGATTTTTAGCAATTTCCATTTTTTCAATTTCTGTGTAAGATGATAATTGAATAATTTCCATTCGGTCTAATAATGGTTCGGGAATATCTTCCATATAGTTAGCCGTAGCAATAAACATTACTTTTGATAAATCATAATTTTCTTCTAAGTAATGATCAGAAAACTCAAAATTTTGTTCTGGGTCTAATACTTCCAACATCGCACTAGCAGGGTCACCACGATAATCATTAGCCATCTTATCAATTTCATCAAGCAAAAATAAAGGATTAATACTTTTAGCTCGTTTCATTGATTGGATTATTCTTCCTGGCATTGAACCAATATATGTTTTTCGATGACCACGAATTTCTGATTCATCACGAACACCACCTAATGATAACTTCACAAAACTTCTTCCTGTTGCTTCAGCAATTGACTTAGCAAGTGAAGTTTTTCCTACTCCGGGAGGACCTACTAAACAAATAATTTGCCCTTTTAATGATTTAGTCATTTGTTTAACAGCTAAATGTTCAATAATTCGTTCTTTAACTTTTTCCAAACCATAATGATATTTATCTAAAGTTTGTAAAGCAAATGGTAAATCCTCAATTTCTTCCTTTTCTTCATGTCAAGGAATCGCCATTACCCAATCAATGTATGTTCTAATAATATTAGCTTCACTTGATGCTTGTGGCATCATTTCATAACGATTAATTTCTTCCTTAACACGAACTTTAATATTCTCAGGAAATGGTTCTTTTTGAAGACGATCTAAATATTTCTTCATCTCATTACTATCGTCATCAATTTCACCTAATTCTTCTTTAATTGCTTCAAGTTTTTCTCGTAAATAAAATTTCTTTTGCTGTTCATCAATTCTAACTTTAATTCTTTCAGAAATATTTTGATCAATTTCACCAGTTTGCTTGCGACTATTAACATTATCAACTAAAAGATTCAAGCGTTGTTCAACATTCAACTCTTCTAAAATAGCTTGTTTTTTATCTAACGGTAAAAAAGGTAAAAACTGTGCTAATGTATCAATTACTTCTCCAGGACTACTATTAATATTTACCTTAATCTCTTGTAAGACATCTTCAGGAAGACCTTCTTGCATTTCCAATAATCCTGTTAAATTATTAGTAATTTTTTGAACTAATTCTTCAACACTACCTTCATGATTTGATTCTAAAACCTCAATATCACTTTCATAATAAGTACCATTATCTTTTAAATTCAGTAATTTAACCCGATTAAGTGACTTAAAATTAACCGTAAACGAACCTTCTTCTCAAACTTTTTTTATTTTTAAATTAGCAATAACTCCAACATCAAATATTTCATCAATTGTTGGTTCATCATCTAAAGGTTTTTTTTGTGATACTAAAATAACTTGATTATCAAAATTATCCTTAGCCACTTCAATAGTCTTTAATGATTTATTACGACCAATTTCTAAAACCTGCTCAAATCCGGGATAAATATAACTACCTCGTGTAACCAAAACCGGAATATTTTCCAAAGACTTTATTTGTTCTTTATCTATCATTATGATACCTCCATAAAACAGATTTACTTAATTATATGCCAAATTGTAAAGTTAAGTGCAACTAAATTATTTTTCTAACCAAATATTCGATTGGCGAAAGATAATTTAGTATTTTTCTTGGTCTTTGGTTTAAAGACAAGACTTGGTACATAACCTTTAATTTTATCTACTATTTTGATAATTATTTTTTAGATGAAATACAAATGTTAGATAAATACAAAGATAAAAATGAATTTTATAGTTTAGTCGGCATAAAATGTTATAGTTATGTACCAAGTCTACAATATAAATTTATGAACTGCATTTTTAGTAGTGTTTGAAAAATTAAATTTTTTAGGAAATTTTTCTCTAATTAAACCATTAGTATTTTCATTAGTACCTCTTTGTCAAGGTGAATATGCATCAGCAAAATAAATTTTCACATTTAAATTTTTTTCAAGTTGTTGTCAATTAGCAAATTCTTTACCCCTATCAAATGTTATAGTCTTAACAAGATTATTTGGAAGAATTGATAAATAATGACTAATATTTTTGTTAATAACTTTAGTAGTTCTATTTTCAACTAATATTGCTAAAGTAAATCTTGATGTTCTTTCAACTAAAGTTATTAAACATGATTTACTTTTACCTCGTGATGATACTACAGTATCACCTTCTCAATGGCCAAGAGTTATGCGATTATTAACATTTCGTTCTTTAATGGATTTACCATTAAATTTACCCCGATTTTCTTGAGATTTTCGTTTCTTACCTTTTCTTCTTAAATTTTTACTAGTAACCTTTTCAAGTAATCCAGAATAAATTCAATTGTAAATTGTTTTAAAACTAATAATTCATTCTTGATGAAAATTTTTAATTCTGCCATAAATTTGTTCAGGCGATCAACCTAATAATAATTTTTGTTGTACATATTTTACTAATTCTCTATTTTTAAATTTATGAAAATAAACATGTAATTGTTTTCTATTTTCTGCTTTATTTTGTGCAATTAATGAAAAATAATGATTATTATCTTTATTTCTATTAACTTCTCGATTAATAGTACTAATACTTCGATTAAGATTTTTAGCTATTTCACTAATTTTTACTTTAAATTTCAATTGATTCTCAATATAAATTCTTTCATCTATGCCAAGATGTTTGTATCCCATATAAAAACTCCTTAAATTTACTTTTTCTAAAATAAACTTAGCATCATGAAATTTTTATATGAAATCTTTTGCAATTTTATTTACTTGCACTTACAAGTATAATTCAGCATATAATAAAAATTTAGCACTTGCAATATTAAAGTGCTAAATCTATTTTATCCATTATTCTCATAAAGAAAATTTAATATCCTACGATGTTTTAAACCTTCTTCAACAATACTAGTATCCATAATTTTTTCTTTAGCTTCTTCTGGTGTCATCTTATAAAACTTAGCCAACTCAATAATTTCTTGTTCTACCTCATCATTACTAACTTGAATATTTTCTTGCTTCATAATTTCTTGTATAATTAAATAATTACTAATTTTTGCTTTAGCCTCGCCTCGGAACTCTTTTTTAATATCTAATTCAGTTAATTTAGTTAACTTTAAATATTGTTTTAAATCAATATTTTGTTCTTTTAACTTCTCCTCAAACTGACCTTGAAGATTTAATACTTCTTTATCAATAATTGATTGAGGAATATGAATCGTTGCTGTTTTAGAAATTTCTAATAATAAATTATTAATAAACTCATCTTTAATTTTTTCTTCATTTTGCTTAATCAAATTTTCTTTAATATAATCTTTTAATTGTGCTAAATCTTCAATACCATCAATATTAGCATCTTTTGCCAAATCATCATTAATTTCTGGAACAATCTTATTTTTAACTTCTTTAATCTTAACTTTAAAAGTTACTTCTTTTCCTGCTAAATCTGGTTGTAAATAATCTTTAGGAAACGATACAAGTAAATCCTTTTCTTCACCAGCCATCAATCCAATCATTTGTTCTTCAAAACCAGGAATAAACTTTTTTGAACCAATTTCTAAACTAAAATTTTCAGCTTTTCCACCAGCAAAAGGTTCGCCATCTTTAAACCCTTCAAAATCAAAAATAACAACATCACCATTAGTAATCTTATCTTCTTTAATTTCTAAAATAACTGATTTTTCTTGTAACTGACTAAGTGCTTGATTAATATCCTCATCATTAACAATATTTGCCATTTTCTCAATTTTTATATTTGTATATTTTTCAACTTTAACTTCCGGTTTTAAATCAAATTCAAAAGAAATAATATATTTTGCCATTGACAAAGTATCAATATTTCAACTTGGCTGATTAAAAGGTTGCAATGGATCATTTCGTAATAAAGCAAATTGTCACGCTTTATCAGCTGCAATATTATGAGCTTTATTTAAAATTTCTGCTTCACTTAAATATTTTTCTACCATCGCTTCTGGTACTTTGCCTTTACGAAAACCTGGTATTTGTAAACGGGCTTTCAACTTCTTTGTTACCTTTTCAATAATATCTTGTCATTCTTCTGATTCAAATTCAATAATATACTTTCCTTTATTTTCTTCAATATTTTTTTTACTTGTAAATTTCATCAAATATCCTCCTATATTTCAACTATTTAATTATACCCTTGATTAATTACTAAATGCAATTAAACTTTAGCAAATATCTCAACAATAAAATCTTAAAAAATTTGTTCTTTCTCAATTTGTAATAAAAATCTTTGGGTAAGAACAACATCAGTCTTTAAATTTTGACAAATCTGTTCTAACTTACATTCATCATCACCTTGCATAATTTGTGCTTTATAAATAATAGCACTAACTACCGCAGAAAGATCCGCCATTAATGGCAAATTAGGATACTGACTATATCAATAATTTTCTCATAAGTATCAACAAACCTGTTCTAAACTAGGATTATCATTATAAACAAAATTACTTAAAATAGTTTTAACTTTTTTAGTACATTCATCAAGATGAAATTCAGAAATCAATATCGGATTAACAAAATACTGACCATGTGTTTTTTGAACAATAAACACCCCATCAATATCTTGTCTCTTTAAAGCTATTAACAAATGCGTTTTATTTTCATTTTTAAACAAAGAATTTTTTAAATAATCTCGTAATGTTGATAATATTTTCCTAGCATTTTGCTGTTCTAAAAAATTAAATGCTACTAAATGAATTTCCTCATCAAAAGGATTATTAATAATTTCTTTAATTGTCTCTAAATCTCATTGCTTAATATTTGGTTTTTCTTTTGTTAACTGTTGAATTTCATCATAAAATTTAATAATTTGTTGTTCATATTTTTTTGGTATATAAGGTAAATCTAATTCAATTTTTAACTTAACTTTTGCTTGCTCATAGTTTTCATTAGCAATTAACTGTTCAATTTCCTTAATAAAAAAACTATAATATTTATTATTCATTAAAATTATTCACCAACATTTTTATTTTAAATGGCGCCCATGAAGAGACTTGAACTCTTGACCCTGCGCTTAGAAGGCGCATGCTCTATCCAACTGAGCTACATGGGCATATTTTATACTACATAAAAAATAATAACATTATTAGCTTTAAACTGCAATTATTTTAAATAAAATTAATAGTCAATAAATCCTTTAAATATGCCAAATTGTAAAGTTAAGTGCAACTAAATTATTTTTCTAACCAAATATTCGATTGGCGAAAGATAATTTAGTATTTTTCTTGGTCTTTGGTTTAAAGACAATATAAATTTATGAACTGCATTTTTAGTAGTGTTTGAAAAATTAAATTTTTTAGGAAATTTTTCTCTAATTAAACCATTAGTATTTTCATTAGTACCTCTTTGTCAAGGTGAATATGCATCAGCAAAATAAATTTTCACATTTAAATTTTTTTCAAGTTGTTGTCAATTAGCAAATTCTTTACCCCTATCAAATGTTATAGTCTTAACAAGATTATTTGGAAGAATTGATAAATAATGACTAATATTTTTGTTAATAACTTTAGTAGTTCTATTTTCAACTAATATTGCTAAAGTAAATCTTGATGTTCTTTCAACTAAAGTTATTAAACATGATTTACTTTTACCTCGTGATGATACTACAGTATCACCTTCTCAATGGCCAAGAGTTATGCGATTATTAACATTTCGTTCTTTAATGGATTTACCATTAAATTTACCCCGATTTTCTTGAGATTTTCGTTTCTTACCTTTTCTTCTTAAATTTTTACTAGTAACCTTTTCAAGTAATCCAGAATAAATTCAATTGTAAATTGTTTTAAAACTAATAATTCATTCTTGATGAAAATTTTTAATTCTGCCATAAATTTGTTCAGGCGATCAACCTAATAATAATTTTTGTTGTACATATTTTACTAATTCTCTATTTTTAAATTTATGAAAATAAACATGTAATTGTTTTCTATTTTCTGCTTTATTTTGTGCAATTAATGAAAAATAATGATTATTATCTTTATTTCTATTAACTTCTCGATTAATAGTACTAATACTTCGATTAAGATTTTTAGCTATTTCACTAATTTTTACTTTAAATTTCAATTGATTCTCAATATAAATTCTTTCATCTATGCCAAGATGTTTGTATCCCATATAAAAACTCCTTAAATTTACTTTTTCTAAAATAAACTTAGCATCATGAAATTTTTATATGAAATCTTTTGCAATTTTATTTACTTGCACTTACAAGTATAATTCAGCATATAAAAAAATGTTAATAAATAATTTTACAAAAATGTTGATAGAAATTATTTTTTAAATTCTATCAACATTGCTTCTTCATTTGTAAAAAGAATTAAAAATTTATTCCCTTTTACTATTTTAAAATTCCTTCAATTTCTTTAATTTTATTAATTGCTTCTTGAAAATTTTTAACCTTAAAAATTTTCTTTTTACTAATATCATTGTATTGTAAACTACCTGATATCATCTCATTAATACCATATCCAGGAATTTCCTCAACATCAATATTTGATTGATACAACCTAAAATCACTATAAACACATATTAAATATTTTTCTTCCTGCAAACACTGTTCAAAGGCAAAACCATATTCCATATATGTTCCACTATCACGGCCATCAATATCAAATATTACATATTTTGACTTTTTAATCTCTTCATAATCTTTTTTAAATATCTCGTTATTTTTTGGCGTAGCATTTTCACTATTAAAACTAAACTCAATCGGATTTAAAATTTCAAAATTATCACCTAATTGCTTTCTTAAATTTATTCCTTCTGCTTTTCTCTGATTTTGTTCTGCTTCACTAAATAATGGTCCCGCGTTATAAACAAATATTTTTTTCATTATTATTGTTCCTTTCCAAATACTTATCTTTTAATATCACTACGAAAGTAGTATTACTTTCGTAGTGATATTATATGCCAAATTGTAAAGTTAAGTGCAACTAAATTATTTTTCTAACCAAATATTCGATTGGCGAAAGATAATTTAGTATTTTTCTTGGTCTTTGGTTTAAAGACAATATAAATTTATGAACTGCATTTTTAGTAGTGTTTGAAAAATTAAATTTTTTAGGAAATTTTTCTCTAATTAAACCATTAGTATTTTCATTAGTACCTCTTTGTCAAGGTGAATATGCATCAGCAAAATAAATTTTCACATTTAAATTTTTTTCAAGTTGTTGTCAATTAGCAAATTCTTTACCCCTATCAAATGTTATAGTCTTAACAAGATTATTTGGAAGAATTGATAAATACTGACTAATATTTTTGTTAATAACTTTAGTAGTTCTATTTTCAACTAATATTGCTAAAGTAAATCTTGATGTTCTTTCAACTAAAGTTATTAAACATGATTTACTTTTACCTCGTGATGATACTACAGTATCACCTTCTCAATGGCCAAGAGTTATGCGATTATTAACATTTCGTTCTTTAATGGATTTACCATTAAATTTACCCCGATTTTCTTGAGATTTTCGTTTCTTACCTTTTCTTCTTAAATTTTTACTAGTAACCTTTTCAAGTAATCCAGAATAAATTCAATTGTAAATTGTTTTAAAACTAATAATTCATTCTTGATGAAAATTTTTAATTCTGCCATAAATTTGTTCAGGCGATCAACCTAATAATAATTTTTGTTGTACATATTTTACTAATTCTCTATTTTTAAATTTATGAAAATAAACATGTAATTGTTTTCTATTTTCTGCTTTATTTTGTGCAATTAATGAAAAATAATGATTATTATCTTTATTTCTATTAACTTCTCGATTAATAGTACTAATACTTCGATTAAGATTTTTAGCTATTTCACTAATTTTTACTTTAAATTTCAATTGATTCTCAATATAAATTCTTTCATCTATGCCAAGATGTTTGTATCCCATATAAAAACTCCTTAAATTTACTTTTTCTAAAATAAACTTAGCATCATGAAATTTTTATATGAAATCTTTTGCAATTTTATTTACTTGCACTTACAAGTATAATTCAGCATTTTTAAATAAAATAGCTCTTTTGGGACTAACAATATTACCAATAGTTGGATGTTCTAAAAAAGAAAATAAAACAATATTACCTAATGAGAATAAAACTCATCTGTTAAACTTGCCTAGTGCAAAAATAACAATAAACAAATATGCAGGTGTGCCAATTGAAAATATAGAAAATCTTTACTACTTAGATTTTTCGGAAGAAGATAAAAATGAACTCTTAAATGCACCTAAATGAATAAAAAATCAATATGGGTCTTTAAACAACGCTTACTTTTATAAAAATGACAACGGCTGAAAATCAATTCAAAAATTAGGCATAAACATAACAGATAAAATAAAATTTAAAGGAAATAAAATAAATTTAAAACTTACAAGATGAAAAAGTATAATAAAATTAATAGATATGCTGAATTATACTTGTAAGTGCAAGTAAATAAAATTGCAAAAGATTTCATATAAAAATTTCATGATGCTAAGTTTATTTTAGAAAAAGTAAATTTAAGGAGTTTTTATATGGGATACAAACATCTTGGCATAGATGAAAGAATTTATATTGAGAATCAATTGAAATTTAAAGTAAAAATTAGTGAAATAGCTAAAAATCTTAATCGAAGTATTAGTACTATTAATCGAGAAGTTAATAGAAATAAAGATAATAATCATTATTTTTCATTAATTGCACAAAATAAAGCAGAAAATAGAAAACAATTACATGTTTATTTTCATAAATTTAAAAATAGAGAATTAGTAAAATATGTACAACAAAAATTATTATTAGGTTGATCGCCTGAACAAATTTATGGCAGAATTAAAAATTTTCATCAAGAATGAATTATTAGTTTTAAAACAATTTACAATTGAATTTATTCTGGATTACTTGAAAAGGTTACTAGTAAAAATTTAAGAAGAAAAGGTAAGAAACGAAAATCTCAAGAAAATCGGGGTAAATTTAATGGTAAATCCATTAAAGAACGAAATGTTAATAATCGCATAACTCTTGGCCATTGAGAAGGTGATACTGTAGTATCATCACGAGGTAAAAGTAAATCATGTTTAATAACTTTAGTTGAAAGAACATCAAGATTTACTTTAGCAATATTAGTTGAAAATAGAACTACTAAAGTTATTAACAAAAATATTAGTCATTATTTATCAATTCTTCCAAATAATCTTGTTAAGACTATAACATTTGATAGGGGTAAAGAATTTGCTAATTGACAACAACTTGAAAAAAATTTAAATGTGAAAATTTATTTTGCTGATGCATATTCACCTTGACAAAGAGGTACTAATGAAAATACTAATGGTTTAATTAGAGAAAAATTTCCTAAAAAATTTAATTTTTCAAACACTACTAAAAATGCAGTTCATAAATTTATATTGTCTTTAAACCAAAGACCAAGAAAAATACTAAATTATCTTTCGCCAATCGAATATTTGGTTAGAAAAATAATTTAGTTGCACTTAACTTTACAATTTGGCATATTAAAATAGAAAAAATAACTTAAATAATTTTTCTTGAATATCCCCAGAAATTTAGAAAGATTATTTACACAACTAATGCGATTGAATCTGTTAATAGTCAATTAAGAAAAGTCATTAAGAATAAAAAGATTTTCCCTAATGACTCATCAGTTTTTAAAATATGGTTAAGAAATGAACGATGCCAATTCAAAATCGGGGTAGTGCGATTTCACATTTAATGATAAAATTTGAGGACAGAGTGAATTTAAGTTAATTACTTAGAGACACAGTTAATTGTACATTCCCCTTAATTTAAATAATATTAAAATTTGGACTCAGATTATTCTACATAACACATATAAGAAATATCTTGCTCTTTTAATTAATAATGTTAAATTTTATTCTATTCCCAGTCAATCGCCTTCAGTGTTGGTTATAATGACAAAACCATCATTTTTATTATCTAATATTTCAAAATAACCATTTATTTGTTCAAAATGAAGCAATATTACTTTTACGAGAGTATTGAAATCTTCATTTGTGATACTTCCGCCTCAGCCAGAATGATCACTTATAACAAATTTATTTTTAATAATTTTAGTAATGTTTGCTTGTGAATTTTTATTTTGTTTGATTTCATTTCATGTGTTTTTGTTAATTTTAATTTTTAATTTATCATGGGCTAGAAATTTATATCATTTTTCAATGTTATCATAAACATTATGATGAATTGAAGCCGGCAACGCAATATCAGATGTTGAATGATGATGAAAAGCAAAATACATTCA
The DNA here is from genome assembly GCF_964264785.1 of Spiroplasma endosymbiont of Tipula paludosa. Classification (NCBI taxonomy): domain Bacteria; kingdom Bacillati; phylum Mycoplasmatota; class Mollicutes; order Entomoplasmatales; family Spiroplasmataceae; genus Spiroplasma; species Spiroplasma endosymbiont of Tipula paludosa. The sequence goes on along the minus strand of NZ_OZ183484.1, from coordinate 169,516 downwards.
TGTTCCTGCAATTGCTAATCCTCCAATTACTAAGGATAGCCCTAGAGTTTCCGGAGCCAGAGCGGCAGCGGTACCAGTTTCTCCAGCTATAACTCCGCCTTCAACCGCCGCTGTTTCGGCAACAGTAATTGTTTCTGCAGCGGCTAAGCTTTCTGTTGTGCTTGTTGATAAAAACGGAGTCATTTCCATTGCTTCTGCATTTGTGACACTAGTGGCAGCGGTACTACTAACAGTCATTTTTGTTCCGTAAGCTGTTAATGCTCCTCAACTTAAAGCTGCTAATCCCGTATTTGTTAATTTTTCTTTAAAAGCTTTTTTATCATTTTCAGATAATGTTTGATAATAACGATTAATTTCATTTAATTTTTTTAATTTTTCTTCTTTTGAAAGAGCGTTGTATTTATTTATTGCCTTGGTAGCTGTTATTTGTGCGTTGATAATATTTTTGTTTATTGGTTTATTTACTACAGGTACATTTTGCTTGATTTTATTATTTTTTTTAATTAAGTTAATTTCTAAATTTTCATCATTTTTTAAACTTTTTTCTTCTGTTTTTTTATCTACAAAATGATATTCATCTTTTTGTAATGGGGTTGTTGTTGGTTCTGGTGCGTTGATAATATCACCTTGATTAGCATCATCATCCTCATTATTGTTAGATAAAATAGTATGGTGTTGCGCGTGATCATCAACCGGTAATTTAATTGCGTTTGTATCTGGTTTCGGGGTTGTTGGTGGTAAATTATCTGGTCTTTTTGTTGTATCAACTACCGGAATATTTCCCTGATTGTCATTAATAGCAATAGGGTGATTTGTTCGATTTTCTTCTGGTATTAAAGCAAAATTATAATGGTTTCCATTTATATGAAATATTTGTATGTTATTATTTGCATTTTGATGCACGGGTTGATATGGGCTATCGTTATCTACTCTAATATTATTATTCATAAGATTACTCATCGCTACTATTTCTGGTGTCCCACCCCATGTTGGGGCTTGTCGCATTCTTATTAAATAATTATCGATATCAACCTCATTAGTTTCAGTAATATTAATAAAATCTCGAAATGTTGGATTTTGATTTTCTAATAATAAATTTGTTTGTCTATCTAAATTGTCTCTGATATAATCGACAACGCGATTGCGAAAGACAATTATTACCAGTCTGTGGGCGGCGGCATCTTGATATCATAATTGATTTAAATCTCTATTATTTTCTAAATCATATTGTTGTAGTAATTTTTGAATATGTAATAGACTTGGTACATAACTATAACATTTTATGCCGACTAAACTATAAAATTCATTTTTATCTTTGTATTTATCTAACATTTGTATTTCATCTAAAAAATAATTATCAAAATAGTAGATAAAATTAAAGGTTATGTACCAAGTCTAATATATTTTTTAAATTTTCTTCACCAAATAATTGAATAAATCTTGTTCTAAATTCTTCATAATTATTTCTCACTGGTAATAAATAAGCTGTTGCTACCGATCAAAATAAACAACTATTATCCGCCGGCACATCATACTGATTATTGTGATTTGTTCCTCTAGTATTTTGGTTTTGGGTGCCACTAGTTCCGGCCTGGTCGCCAACACTCACTCTCTTACTACTGCTATTAGATTTAGAAGATTGGTTTAAAAAACCAGGTTTAAATCCGCCATAATTTGATTTATCTTCTGTAATTGTTTTTTGTGTCTTACTTGGTTTACTTGCTTTTTTAGCAAGTGTAAATGTTACTGTAACTTCGCCAGGGTAATAATTTTCATTATTTGCTTCAATAATTGCCGCAATATTAGTAATGCTGTTTCCTTGTACTTTAACTTGACTAATATCTAATTGTTGATTTTTTTCTTCTAATCGTTCTTTAATTTGTTCATTTGTTCTTCAGTTGGAATTGTTTGTCCACTACTAATTTCAATATTTCCTAACTCAGGTGTTGTAATAACATCTGCCAATTCAATTTGCCAAATTGTAAAGTTAAGTGCAACTAAATTATTTTTCTAACCAAATATTCGATTGGCGAAAGATAATTTAGTATTTTTCTTGGTCTTTGGTTTAAAGACAATATAAATTTATGAACTGCATTTTTAGTAGTGTTTGAAAAATTAAATTTTTTAGGAAATTTTTCTCTAATTAAACCATTAGTATTTTCATTAGTACCTCTTTGTCAAGGTGAATATGCATCAGCAAAATAAATTTTCACATTTAAATTTTTTTCAAGTTGTTGTCAATTAGCAAATTCTTTACCCCTATCAAATGTTATAGTCTTAACAAGATTATTTGGAAGAATTGATAAATAATGACTAATATTTTTGTTAATAACTTTAGTAGTTCTATTTTCAACTAATATTGCTAAAGTAAATCTTGATGTTCTTTCAACTAAAGTTATTAAACATGATTTACTTTTACCTCGTGATGATACTACAGTATCACCTTCTCAATGGCCAAGAGTTATGCGATTATTAACATTTCGTTCTTTAATGGATTTACCATTAAATTTACCCCGATTTTCTTGAGATTTTCGTTTCTTACCTTTTCTTCTTAAATTTTTACTAGTAACCTTTTCAAGTAATCCAGAATAAATTCAATTGTAAATTGTTTTAAAACTAATAATTCATTCTTGATGAAAATTTTTAATTCTGCCATAAATTTGTTCAGGCGATCAACCTAATAATAATTTTTGTTGTACATATTTTACTAATTCTCTATTTTTAAATTTATGAAAATAAACATGTAATTGTTTTCTATTTTCTGCTTTATTTTGTGCAATTAATGAAAAATAATGATTATTATCTTTATTTCTATTAACTTCTCGATTAATAGTACTAATACTTCGATTAAGATTTTTAGCTATTTCACTAATTTTTACTTTAAATTTCAATTGATTCTCAATATAAATTCTTTCATCTATGCCAAGATGTTTGTATCCCATATAAAAACTCCTTAAATTTACTTTTTCTAAAATAAACTTAGCATCATGAAATTTTTATATGAAATCTTTTGCAATTTTATTTACTTGCACTTACAAGTATAATTCAGCGAAAATAAACATGTAATTGTTTTCTATTTTCTGCTTTATTTTGTGCAATTAATGAAAAATAATGATTATTATCTTTATTTCTATTAACTTCTCGATTAATAGTACTAATACTTCGATTAAGATTTTTAGCTATTTCACTAATTTTTACTTTAAATTTCAATTGATTCTCAATATAAATTCTTTCATCTATGCCAAGATGTTTGTATCCCATATAAAAACTCCTTAAATTTACTTTTTCTAAAATAAACTTAGCATCATGAAATTTTTATATGAAATCTTTTGCAATTTTATTTACTTGCACTTACAAGTATAATTCAGCTAATATTAAATATTTTGTTTTATTAATTATTTTTCAAGTAAAAAGGTAATAAATTTTTAGTTGCTTTTCTTTCAAAATTATTCAAATCTTTACCCACCTAACAAAACTTTATGCGCCCTCATTAAACCTGATGTTTTAAATATTTATAAAGCGATTGTGTTAACGAAGCAAACAAGAAGGGTTATTTGAACTAATTTTATGTGAGCATTTGGTTATAACCTTATTGCCTTACCAGTAGCAATGTTATCTGGTTGATTTTGAATATCAATTCCTAATTTTGAATTTGCAATTTTTGCAGCCGCGGCGATGGCATTTTCTGATCTTACTGTTGTTTTAAATTCATTAGACTTGGTACATAACCTTTAATTTTATCTACTATTTTGATAATTATTTTTTAGATAAAATACAAATGTTAGATAAATACAAAGATAAAAATGAATTTTATAGTTTAGTCGGCATAAAATGTTATAGTTATGTACCAAGTCTATTATATTATCGTTGAAAAAAGATTAAATATTAGATTAATTAAGTATCATTTTTTATATTTCTTAATGTTTGATATAATTATTGAAAATAAGTAGGAGAGAATTAATGAAATCATTAAGTAAAAAATATGAGCATTTTGAAGTAGAAAATGGTAAGTATGATTATTGACTAGAAAAACGATTATTTAGTGCTGATAATATTAATAATAAACCTGTTTTTAGTATGATTTTGCCTCCACCTAATATTACTGGTAAATTACATTTGGGTCATGCTTGGAATAATACTTTACAAGATGTTATGGCGCGTTATAAAATTTTAACTGGTTATGGTGTTACTTGATTTCCAGGAATGGATCATGCGGGAATTGCTACCCAAGTAAAAGTTGCTGAAAGAATATGAGATGAAGAGAAAAAACGGATTACTAGTTTTTCTCGTGATCAGTTTATTACTAAAGTTAATTCGTGAAAGGATGAATATGCTCAGATAATTCGTGAGCAATGAGCAAAATTAGGATTAGCATTAGATTATCGTTATGAGAAGTTTACTTTAGATAGTGATGTTAATCAATTAGTTAATGAAACATTTGTTAAATTATATAATGATGGTTTAATTTATCGTGGCAAAAAAATTATTAATTGAGACCCACAGTTAAAAACAGCGTTATCAAATATGGAAGTAACTTATAAAGAAGTTCAAGGTAAAATGTATTATCTTAATTATCCCTTAGTAGATAGTGATGAAATGATTACAATTGCCACAACAAGACCAGAAACGATGTTTGCTGATCAAGCCTTAGTTTTTCATCCTAATGATGTTCGTTATCAAAAGTATCTTCATAAAGAAGTTATTAATCCGGTTAATAAACAAAGAATTCCGATAATTGCTGATGAATACATTGTAATGGAACTTGGAACAGGAATAATGAAATGTACGCCTGCTCATGATTTTAATGATTATCAAATTGCTAAAAGACATAATTTGGATTTAATTATTTGTATGGATTCTGGTGGCATAATGAATGCCACAGCTTTACAATATGAGGGATTAGACCGTTTTGTTTGTCGACAACAGTTAATAGGTGATTTAGAAAAACAAAATTTAGTTGTTAAAATTGCTGATTTTGTTCATCAAGTAGGATATTCAGAACGCAGTGATGCTATTATTGAACCATATTTATCAGAACAATGGTTTGTTAAAATGCAGCCATTAGTAAACAGAGCTTTAAAATTACAAAATAGTGCTGATGCGATTTTGTTTTATCCATCAAGATTTGCAAATATTTTAGATCAATGGTTGGAAAATATTCAGGATTGATGTATCTCCCGACAATTGTGATGGGGTCATCAATTGCCAGTATGATATCATCAAGATACTAAGGAAATTATTGTGGCCATAACGCCACCTAATAAAGAAGAATGAGTACAAGATAGTGATGTTTTAGATACTTGATTTTCTAGTGCTTTGTGACCTTTAATATTTGCGCAACAAAATAATGATAAATTATTTTTTGAAAAATATTTGCCAAATTCCTTGTTAGTTACTGGTTATGATATTATTTTCTTTTGAATTAGTCGGATGATTTTTGAATCATTATATTTAGTTAATAAAAAACCTTTCAAAGCGGTATTAATTCATGGTTTAATTCGTGATGAACAAGGAAGAAAAATGTCAAAATCTTTGGGTAATGGGATTGATCCAATGGATATTATTACTGAGTATGGTGCTGATAGTTTACGATTTTTTTTATTAACTAATAGTACTCCGGGGCAAGATTTACGATTTAGTATTACTAAAGTTCGTTCTTCGTGAAATTTTATTAATAAACTTTGAAATGCGAGCCGATACGTGCTTTTAAATTTAGCCGATGATTTTAAGCCAGTGAATAATATTTTGGATTTACAATTAGAAGCTGTTGATTATTGAATTTTAAATAATTTTAATTTTGTTCTTGAAAAAGTGCAAGCAAATATGGAGAAATATGAATTTGTTGTTAGCGGTAAATATCTTTTTAATTTTGTTTGAGATGATTTTTGCTCTTGATATATTGAGTTATCAAAAAGTAATTTACAAAATCCTAAAACTAAAGTGGCATCAATTCAAGTCTTATTTTATCTTTTAAAGCAAATTATTATTTTATTGCATCCTTTAATTCCTTTTGTAACTGAAGAAATTTATCAAAAGATGTTTAATAATGAAAAATCAATTATGGAAGAAAAATATCCGATAGTTTTAGAAAATATTGCTCCCGTAAATTATTTAGTTAATGTTATTAATATTACAACAGTTATTAGAGAATTACGGGCAACAAGAAATATTAAACATCACATTGCTTTGAATTTTAATTTAAATTCTGATAATCTTGATTATCAGAAGTATGCTCAGGAAATTAATGGTTTTTTGGAAAAGTTAACTAATAGTCAAATGACAACTATTAATAAGAAAATATCTCATTTAGGACAAACAATCGCGCTTCCTTTAATTGATGGAACAATTGATGTTTTTTTAGATATGACAATTAATAAAAAAGAACAAGAATTATTTATTCAAAAACAGTTACAAGATATTCATTATGAGTTAGAACGAAGTAAAACAATATTAAATAATGAACAGTTTTTAAATAAGGCACCAATTGCAAAAGTTAATGCTGAAAAGCATAAATATGAACAGTATGAAGAATTATATAAACAATTGCAAAAAAAATTACAAGACATTTTATCTTAGTTATTAATAAATATTTTAAAGGAAATTCATTGTTTTATAAGTAATTTAATTACGGGTGAAAAAATGAAGAAAACTAAAATTATTATTTTTGCTATTATAATAAGTATTCTTATTTTAATGGGATTTTTATTATCGCATTTTTTTATTAATGCTGATATTAATATCATAAAACCACAACCAAATATTATTACTAAATCAAGTATTGAGATTAATTTTTTAGTCAAAAATAACTTGCCGTTGCTAAGAAATATTTTGCCAAAAAAGATTAGTATTAGTAAAAATGAACAAAAAATTAATAAACAGCGCTTAGTGGACATCATTTTTTATTATCAAGTGCCGTTGTATTATTTTCAGCCTTTGGCAGCAAAAAATTATTACAAGTTATTTACAATGATATTACTATTGAATTAGAACCATTTTCGCAAGACATTGCTAAAGTTTATATTGAAGATATTACTGTGTCTTTTTTGCAAGGTATTTTAAAGTTAGAGCGACGCATTATTAATGACATTGTGAATATTTTATTATCTTCTTTACCCATTGAAGTTCGGTGACCAACTTTAGAGAAATATTTACAGGATAGTAAATTAAATAAATATTATGAAATTATTTTGCAGTTAATATGAGTTTAAAAATATTTCCGACAATCATTTTGATTATTTGCTGGTTGTTGTTAATAACAAATATTAGTTATTATTCGTTGTTATTAACAGGCGTAGCATCATTAGGATTTGTGTTTTATAATATGAAATTTTATTGAAAATATTTCTTTTTTATTGTTATTTTCTTATTTATTGTCTTAATTTTTTTACTAGTAATTAAAACTGTTGTTTTTGAAAATAATAGTTCTGAGCAATGATTAACTGTTAAAGTTGTTCAAAAATATCGTAATTATTATGTTGTTGAATATCAAAAAAAATATTTAATGATGCCAAATTGTAAAGTTAAGTGCAACTAAATTATTTTTCTAACCAAATATTCGATTGGCGAAAGATAATTTAGTATTTTTCTTGGTCTTTGGTTTAAAGACAATATAAATTTATGAACTGCATTTTTAGTAGTGTTTGAAAAATTAAATTTTTTAGGAAATTTTTCTCTAATTAAACCATTAGTATTTTCATTAGTACCTCTTTGTCAAGGTGAATATGCATCAGCAAAATAAATTTTCACATTTAAATTTTTTTCAAGTTGTTGTCAATTAGCAAATTCTTTACCCCTATCAAATGTTATAGTCTTAACAAGATTATTTGGAAGAATTGATAAATAATGACTAATATTTTTGTTAATAACTTTAGTAGTTCTATTTTCAACTAATATTGCTAAAGTAAATCTTGATGTTCTTTCAACTAAAGTTATTAAACATGATTTACTTTTACCTCGTGATGATACTACAGTATCACCTTCTCAATGGCCAAGAGTTATGCGATTATTAACATTTCGTTCTTTAATGGATTTACCATTAAATTTACCCCGATTTTCTTGAGATTTTCGTTTCTTACCTTTTCTTCTTAAATTTTTACTAGTAACCTTTTCAAGTAATCCAGAATAAATTCAATTGTAAATTGTTTTAAAACTAATAATTCATTCTTGATGAAAATTTTTAATTCTGCCATAAATTTGTTCAGGCGATCAACCTAATAATAATTTTTGTTGTACATATTTTACTAATTCTCTATTTTTAAATTTATGAAAATAAACATGTAATTGTTTTCTATTTTCTGCTTTATTTTGTGCAATTAATGAAAAATAATGATTATTATCTTTATTTCTATTAACTTCTCGATTAATAGTACTAATACTTCGATTAAGATTTTTAGCTATTTCACTAATTTTTACTTTAAATTTCAATTGATTCTCAATATAAATTCTTTCATCTATGCCAAGATGTTTGTATCCCATATAAAAACTCCTTAAATTTACTTTTTCTAAAATAAACTTAGCATCATGAAATTTTTATATGAAATCTTTTGCAATTTTATTTACTTGCACTTACAAGTATAATTCAGCTGATAAAAAAATATTTTTTTAATATTAGTTTAAATATTGCTGATCAAGTTAAAATTAAAGGCATAATATTTAAGCATCAAGCAATTAATAATTTTCATCAATATAATTGGGGTTGAGATTATTATGGTAAGCATATTGTTGGTGAAATTAAATTAACTAATAAGCAGTATTTTCATTATGAAGTGTTCACATTACGAAATTATATTTGAAAATGATTACAACAGTATGATTATAATAATTTGTTAGATTTTTTTCTTTTGCAAAATTATTCTGATAATCATTCTGAGTTATTAGCAATGTGACAAAAATTAAATGTTAGTCATTTATTAGTAGTTAGTGGTTTTCATATTAATTTACAAATAACATTATTGCGTTGGGTTTTATGTAAGTTAATTAAAAAAAGTATTTTGCGAAATAGTATTATTTTTGCTTGATTAAGTTTTTATGTTTATTTATTAAATTGACAATTATCAGCATTAAGAGCATTGTTATATTGAACAGGTTCATATATTAATAAAATTTTTAAATTAAATATTTCATCATTAGATTTATGAGCAGTAGTTTGTTGTTTTTTTCTGATAATGAATCCCTTGGTACTTTATCAAACTAATTGGCAATTTTCATTTTTAATTAGTTTAATAATAATTTATGTTAATCAAATTTGTTGAAATTTTAATAAAATTATGAAGTTATTATTTACGCAATTAACTATTAGTATTATTACTTTGCCAATAACGATATATATGCAAGGTCATATTAATTTATTATTTTTAGTTCATCAAATTATTTTTAGTAGTTTAGTTCAAATTTTTTATTATTTTTTTCTTGTTATTATTTGAATTAAACCGTTATTGTTTTTTTACATTATCTTTATCAAGGAATTTTAATATTTACTTATTTTTTAGTTTCAACAACGATATTTTTCCATTTAACAGAAATGCCAGTGTGATTTTATTTTATATATTATGTTATTGTTATTTTGCTTTGCTATGGGTGAAATAATTATGTTGGAAAAATAATGGCATTTTTGGGATATGTTTGTGTATGAGGATATTGAATGCTGGTCCCATATTTAAATTCATCATTATCCGTGCAAATGTTAAATGTTGGTAATGCTTTGAGTATTTTAATAAAATTACCTCATAATCAAGGAAATATTCTTTTTGATGCGGGAATTGATAGTTTGAATAAAAATAATTCATTAATTTTAGATTATTTAAAACGAGAAGGTATTAATACTCTTGATGCTGTGTTTATTAGTCATAATCATCAAGATCATAATAATAATTTGCAATATTTACAGCAAAATTTATATATTAGAAATATATATGCTGAATTATACTTGTAAGTGCAAGTAAATAAAATTGCAAAAGATTTCATATAAAAATTTCATGATGCTAAGTTTATTTTAGAAAAAGTAAATTTAAGGAGTTTTTATATGGGATACAAACATCTTGGCATAGATGAAAGAATTTATATTGAGAATCAATTGAAATTTAAAGTAAAAATTAGTGAAATAGCTAAAAATCTTAATCGAAGTATTAGTACTATTAATCGAGAAGTTAATAGAAATAAAGATAATAATCATTATTTTTCATTAATTGCACAAAATAAAGCAGAAAATAGAAAACAATTACATGTTTATTTTCATAAATTTAAAAATAGAGAATTAGTAAAATATGTACAACAAAAATTATTATTAGGTTGATCGCCTGAACAAATTTATGGCAGAATTAAAAATTTTCATCAAGAATGAATTATTAGTTTTAAAACAATTTACAATTGAATTTATTCTGGATTACTTGAAAAGGTTACTAGTAAAAATTTAAGAAGAAAAGGTAAGAAACGAAAATCTCAAGAAAATCGGGGTAAATTTAATGGTAAATCCATTAAAGAACGAAATGTTAATAATCGCATAACTCTTGGCCATTGAGAAGGTGATACTGTAGTATCATCACGAGGTAAAAGTAAATCATGTTTAATAACTTTAGTTGAAAGAACATCAAGATTTACTTTAGCAATATTAGTTGAAAATAGAACTACTAAAGTTATTAACAAAAATATTAGTCATTATTTATCAATTCTTCCAAATAATCTTGTTAAGACTATAACATTTGATAGGGGTAAAGAATTTGCTAATTGACAACAACTTGAAAAAAATTTAAATGTGAAAATTTATTTTGCTGATGCATATTCACCTTGACAAAGAGGTACTAATGAAAATACTAATGGTTTAATTAGAGAAAAATTTCCTAAAAAATTTAATTTTTCAAACACTACTAAAAATGCAGTTCATAAATTTATATTGTCTTTAAACCAAAGACCAAGAAAAATACTAAATTATCTTTCGCCAATCGAATATTTGGTTAGAAAAATAATTTAGTTGCACTTAACTTTACAATTTGGCGTTTAATAAATTTCTTCTCATACTCTGTTAAAAACATACTAGATAAACTATCTTGCTCTTGAACTAATAATTTTCAATGAGAATCACTCCTCAAACTATTAATAGTAAAGTCAAATAATATCGCATTATCAGTACGAATTAAAATTTTACCAGCATCAACAAGGATATTTTTATATGCTAATAAAAATTTAGGATGCGTTAACCTTCTTTTATAATGTTTTTTCTTTGGTCATGGATCAGAAAAATTAAGATATATTTCGGTAATTTCATTAATAGCAAATATATTTAAAATATTATTAGCATCAATTTGAACAAATTTTAAGTTATTAGGAATTTTTTCTAATGCTACCACTTTCTTTACTGCTACCATTAATACTACTTCCGATTTTTCAATGGCAATAAAATTTATCATTGGATATTTATGTGCCATAGCAATAATAAAGTCTCCTTTACCACATCCAATTTCTAAATGACAAGGTTGAGTATTATTAAAAATTTTTGATGCTCAATTACCTTGATAAGTTTGGGGCTCTTGAATAACAATTTGATAATTATTTTTTAAAAATATTTTTGCTTGCGGATTATTTCGTAATCTCATATTATTCTCCTATCTATTAAGTAACAAAAAATAGTAAAGCGATAGAAAAAAAGATTGTTGTTGATACACAGTCAATAATTGTTGTTACCAAAGGAGCAGCCATAACAGCTGGATCCATTCTTAATAATTTTGCAACAATTGGTAAAATTCCTCCCGCTACTTTAGAAATAATAATAACGATTCATAAAGATAATGAAATTGTAATCATTGAAGCTCACTGATCTCAATGTAAAACACCATCATATTTAATAAGATTAATAATAATCATTCTAATAAAGTTAAAGCAAATTAAAATTAAACCAACAAAAAAAGATATTCTTAATTCTTTCCAAACAACTTGCCCATAATCTTTAACTGTAACATCACCTAATGATAATGCACGCACAATAGTCGTTGATGCTTGACTTCCAGAATTTCCTCCCGTATCAGCAATAATTGGTAATAACGGTACTAATAAAGTTAAAAACTTATTAGATAAATCACTACTATTTTTATTAGCACCAAATAAAGGTAAAAAAGCATCAATAACTAATTCCGAAAAAGTAGCTGATACTAATAAAAATAACAATCAAAATATTCGCGAACGAACAATTCTTCAAACTGGAGTTTTTAAATATAACATCTCAGTTGGTTTAATCGCAGCTAACTTTTCAATATCTTCTGTTGCTTCTTCTTCCATAACATCTAAAATATCATCAACAGTAATAATTCCAATTAACACATTTTGCTTATTAACAACAGCAACTTCATTTAAATCATATTTTTGAACAATATTAGCAACTAATTCTTGATCACTATGAGCATCAACACTAACAACATTAGTTTCCATTACACTATTAACTTCTTCTTTGCTATTAGCAAAAACTAAATTTCTTAAACTAATAACTCCTAATAACTTATTCTTACTATCAGTAACATAATACTTATCACTATTTTCTGCTCTTTCACCCAGTTGTTTCACTTTTTCCAATGCTTGACCAACTTTCTCATGTTGAAGCAACTGCACAAAATCAACTGACATAATTGAACCAGCACTATTTTCTTCATAATTTAATAAAATATTAATTTCTTTTCTTTTATCACGCGATGCATTGATAATAAGCTTTTTCACAACTTCTTCAGGTATTTGTTCCAATAATTCAACAATATCATCAGCATATAATTGATTAACAATTTGCGTTATTTCCGTATTATTTAACTCATTTAATAACATTATTTTTATTTCCGTATCAAGATTAATAAAAACTTCACTAGCTATTTTTGAATCTAACAACCGTACTAAATATAAAACTTCACTAAGATTTTCCATTTTATTAATTACATCAGCTAAATCAGCACTATGCAAATTTTTTAAAATTTTTTCTAAGCTTTTCTTATCATTAATATTAACTAATTTTTGCAAATTGCTAATATTTATTTGTAATAACGACTTATTATTAATAGACACTAGCATTTTACCTCACAACAATGTTATTTTACTATTTATGTAATATTAATTATATCTTGTTTAACAATAAAAGTCTTTTGTTATTTAACAATAAAATAAAAAGTAAACTTATTGTTTACTTTTTATTTTATATTTACATTTATGGTGGAGATGGTGGGAATTGAACCCACGTCCAAAAATAAGTCCCAATTAACATCTACAGTTTATTTTATTCAAGAAAAGTTCATTAAAGAAAAATATGAATAAACAAGTAATATCTCTAACTAGTTAATAGAATTTCAACATTGCTTATTAACATCACAATATCTAGTTTATCAAGTATCAACATTAAACTAGCCTAGATAAACTTACGCTAAAATAATGTGCTATTTATATCCTTTAAAAGGTTGAATTAAGCAACTAATGTTGCCCCAACAAAGTTATGATTTAACATATATGTTGGAATAGCTTGATGTTCTTTTTTATTTCCGGTTATAACACCTCGAAGTAGATAAGGTTTACCACACCACTGCAGTTAATTGTTTGTTATTTCTGTCGAATCCAGTGCACCCCCATAAGTATATTATATCAAATTTATTAAATCTTTTGAATTTTTCGTTCCATATCGCGTTTTTTAATAGTCTCTCTTTTATCATAAAGTTTCTTAGCTTTTGCTAACGCAATTTCAATTTTAACTAAACCCTTACTATTAAAATATATTTTAGTAGGAACTAATTGTAAATTTTGCAATTTTATTTTCGCTTCCAACTTTAAAATCTCTTTTTTGTGTAATAATAACTTTCTTGAACGATTAGGATCCAGTTTAGCACTTGATGCATAAGCATAAGTACTAATATGTAAATTTAAAATTAGTGCTTCTTGATTTCTAATCAAAACATAACTTTCTTGTAATGATACATTAGATTCCCTTAAAGATTTAACCTCAGAACCTTGCAATGCAATTCCAGCTTCATAACTATCTATTAATTCATAATTAAATCGTGCTTTACGATTTGAAGCAATTATTTTCATTGTTTAACCCTACCATTACCATTTTTAGGATCTTTAAGGATAAAATCAATTTTTCTTTCTAACTTACTAGCGTGCTTAACCTCAATATTAACAATTTGTCCAAGATAATATTCTTTTCTTGTTCTTTCACCAACTAAGCGCATTGTTTTTTCATTATAGTTATAATAATCATTTCGCATATCACTAACACGAACCAATCCTTCAATAGTATTTTCTAATTCTACAAAAATCCCAAAATTAGTAACTGAACTAACAATTCCCGAAAATCTTTTTCCAATTTGTGTTTCCATATACTCAGCTTTTTTCATTTGTTCTACTGCTCTTTCACACTCTAATGCTTTCATCTCAGAAATACTAGACTGTTCGGCTTGATTTTGTAAAATCGCTGTATACTTATCAACAATAACATTATTAATTTGTTTTTCAAAAAGATATTTTCTTAACATCCGATGAACAATTAAATCTGGATAGCGACGAATTGGTGATGTAAAATGAGTATAACAGTCACTTGCTAAACCAAAATGCCCAATATTATTAATATCATAACGCGCTTTTTCCATACTTCGTAAAAACAAAGTAGCAACAACTTGAAATCAAGGTTTATCTTTAATATTTTCCAAAGTTAATTGTAAATCTTTAGCATAAACATTCTCAACTTTACCCTTAATGTTATAACCCATTATTTTTAATACATTATACACTTCTCTTAATTTTTTAATTTTTGGTTTATCATGAATGCGATAAATAAATGGCAAATTCATTCAATAAATAGTGCTAGCAACAGTTTCATTAGCACGAATCATAAAATCTTCAATTAACATTTCTGCTGTTGCCCGATTTCCCAAAGTAATATCACTAATTTTACCATTTTGATTAATAATTAATTTAGCTTCATTTAAATTAAAATCAATAACCCCCGCTTGCTCTTTATATTTTCTTAAAATATGATGTAAATCACGAGCAATTAAAAGCATTTGATAAATTTCAGGATGAGTTTTAATAAAATCTGGATTTTGATTACTAAAAGCTAAATTTACTTCATCATACGACATTCTTCGCTTAGTTTTAATAACTGCTGGATATATTTCATTACTAATAGTTTCACCAACAGCATTAATTTCCATTTCACAAACTATCGTTAACCGCATCTCATTTTCATTTAAAGAACAAATACCATTTGATAATTGTGGTGGTAACATCGCAATAACACGATCAACTAAATAAACAGAAGTCCCACGAATAAAAGCTTCTTTATCTAAAGCACTATTCTCAGCAACATAATGTGCCACATCAGCAATCGCAACAAATAATTTATAATTTCCATTATCCAACTTAACAACACTAATAGCATCATCTAAATCTTTAGCATCACTACCATCAATAGTAATAAATAAATTATTTTGTAAATCTCTCCGACCAATTAATTCTTCAGCCATTACCAATGGCGAGATTTTTTTTACTTCATTTAATGTCGCATCATCAAATTTTGTCTTAACAAAAAACTCGTGAACAACAGCGATGACATCAATTCCCGGAGTATTAATATTACCAATAATATCCTGAATTTCTAATGAGACCAATTGATTTTTACTAACAGACACTATTTTAGCAATAACAATTGTATCAATAATTGCCATATTTAAATTAGTAACTACAAGGACTAAATGTTGCAATTTAATATTATTAATTTTTAAAAATTTTGTTTTATTTACTTCATTAAAACAAACAGTAGCGACAACCGTCGTTAAAGGCCTTTTTAATACTTCAATTACTCGAGCCTCAAAATGTCGGGCATCATTTTGCTTAATATTTTTAGTAGCAAATAAAACCTCATCCATATCTAAACAACCATTTAAGTCTTGTGATTTAACAAAATACTCTTGATTATCTTTAGTTTTAATAAAACCAAAACCCTTAGAATGCAGTTGAATAATACCAGTAAGTAATTGATTTTGTAAATTTAAGGAATATTCATTATTACTATTAACTTTTAAAACATCATTAATTACTAATTCCTTAAGTTCCAACACCATTAATTCATATTGTTCTTTATTAGTAGTTTCAAGATAATTACTAATTTCTAACTTTGAAAGGGTTCGCTTTTCATTTTTTAAAATATTTAAAATTTTTTGCTTCATATACTCTCCATCAGTCATTAAACTATTAGAACTTTCAAGAACTAATAGTTTAAATAAAAATTATAAAGAATTTTCTAAAATTCTAATAATCATTGAAAGAACAAATAAACAAGATCCACAACCTAACATCATAAATGATAAAGTTCGTGAAAGTCCTCGCTCTTTAGTTTGTGCAAAAAGCTCTTGATTACCACCACTTAATGCTCCTAACCCTGCTTGCGTTTTCTTTGGCTGTAATAGTCCAATAACAATCATTGCAAAACCAACAATTAAAAGAATAATCTCAAAGATTAATAAAATATTTTGTTTACTCATATATTAAACCTCTACTTTTATAAATTTTAATAATTACCTTGTAAATTATATCATAATCTATCATATATGTTTTATGACAATTATTTTACAACTTAAATTAGAAAAAATGATATTGACTTTGTAAAATTTGAAAAATAATATTAAAACCATAAAATATTATAATTACTCCAGAAGTTATTACTGTAAAAATTTTACTACTACTTCAACGCGAAATTGTTTTAACAGTAAAAATAATAATTGTTAACAATAGCAAAATCGCAATAACAAATAATGGCATTAAATTCATCATATTACCATTTGCTAAATATTCTAAACTTCCAACAGGATGATTAATAATATCAGCAACAAAGTAAATAATTGAATTAAAAAGATGGCTACCAACAATTCCAGCAATGGCAACATTACCATAACCAATCCTTGCTAAAGAAAATAGTGATACTACTTCTGGTAAGGCCGTTGTCATTCCTAAAAAAATTGCTCCTGCCGATTCTTTTTTAATCCCATAAACATTATCAAAGTTATCAATAACCGCAACTAATATTATTGAAGAAAGAACTAAACCAATAGCCGAAATAACGAAAAAAATTATAATCATCTTTAATGATAATTTTTTTAAACCAACATCTTTATTAGTTTTAGGTTCTTTTTCCTCATCATGAAATCCTTTAAACATCATTATTAAAAATCCCCCATAAACTAATAATAAAACTAAAAATGGTCAAGAAACATTGATATAAGGAATCGTTAACCACATAAAATCAAATGCTTTAATTGGCATTAAAGCTAATACTAAAATTATATTAATTCCGATCATTAAATAAATAATAAAGCGATTAGAGTTATTTATTTTTTTAAAAAATAAATAACGAATAAAAATAATATCAGCAACAGCTAACATCGCTCCTGAAAATAAATTTGCCCCCATAACATCACCCATACTAACTTCAGGACTCCCCAAAGCACCGGCTGTTATCGCTGATACAAGTTCTGGCAATGAAGTTATAATTGATAATAATAATGCTCCCGCAACCGCCGTTGACATTTTTGTTCGCATTTTTAATGCTGACAAATATTTAATCATCCGTCTAGAAGCAAAAAAATTAATACTCGCAAAAATAACAAAAAATACCCATAAATATTCCGGTTTTGTTCAACCAAATAATCACTGTGAAATAATTCCACCCCCTATTTAAAAATATCATAGTATTTAAATTTGATAGTCAAAATCAAATAATTCCGATAACGATACTTGCAAACCCTTAGCAAGTTTAGCAATACTTTGTAAAGAAATGTTTCTTTCACCGCGTTCAATATCAGAAACATAATTTTTATTTAAATCACATTCATATGCTAATTCTTCTTGTGACAAATGCAAATTTATTCGTAATCGTCTAATTTGTTGACCAAACTTAATTTTAACATTCATAACATCCTTAATCATTTTTAAACATCCCTTTATTTTATTGTTTTACTAAATTATTAGCTCAATTAACTTTTCGCACAGTAATAATTAATATTGAAAATTGAATAATTTCAGCTAAAGAAACAATTAAAAATACAATTATTGTCACCATTACTCAATTCTCAGAAAACACTTCATAATCATTGGATTTAAAAATTGTAAATGCAAATCAAGTTAACCCCACAATAAAAACCCAAGTGCAAAGAATATCAATTAAACTTGATAACAAATTTTTACCACCGATCCTTAAAATATTAAAGAAAATAATTGATGTTGATAAGAAAAAGAACGCTATCCCTTGAAAAGCTAAGTACCACTTAGCAACATAAATAACTGCTGGACTTCCCGTAAAGAAATTAAGAATAAATGGCGAACTAAATATGATTAATAAAGCAATTGTCGCATTTAAAATTAAACCAAAACCTAAAATTTTATAAAAATTAACTTTTGCTTTAACAATATGATTAGCTCCTAACTCCCGACCAACAAAATATGGAACAGCCACATAATAACCATTAAAAAATGAATAAAACACGCCAATAATGCTAAATGTTAAAATTGCCGCTTGATAAGAATTATCTAAAAAGGTCGCGTTTAGTTTTCTTAGGTATTTTTTAAAAAAGAAAAAATAGTCATTTACTATAAATTATTTCAATATGCAAATTAAGTATATATTTCTTATGTATGATTTTTGTTGTAAAAAATTATTTTAATGTTGTTTTTATAAGCATTTTACTTAGTTTTTATAACCTTTTATTAAGAATATGTTTGTTAATATTAAATATTTTGTTTTATTAATTATTTTTCAAGTAAAAAGGTAATAAATTTTTAGTTGCTTTTCTTTCAAAATTATTCAAATCTTTACCCACCTAACAAAACTTTATGCGCCCTCTAAATCCTTCTTTTAAAATAATCATCTTTTGCACAAACGATGAAAGCGCAAACAAGGCATTCGCCATAAAAATAAACACAAAGTTTTTCATAATTTTTTTTCACAAATCTAATGTTGTTTTTCAAATTTTTCATCCTGGATAATAAACTGGCTTCTTTCAAACTATAAAAGCAATGACAACAATAAATTCACAAACCCGAGCAATAAATGTTGACCACGCAGCACCAACAACACCTCAACCACAAAGTTTAATAAAAATTGGATTTAAAATCGCATTAATTGTTAAAGGCAAAAAGTTAATATACAACGGTGTTCAAGCATCGCCACACTCATACATTGTATTATAAAAAATTAACGAAATACCTAAAAACCAAGTTGTATAATTAATAATCTGCAAATAATCATTTGCAGATTGAGAAATCAAATTTTTCTTATCTTCCGGCAAATGATTATCTAAATTCACAATAATATTAATTAATGATGTTCTTAATGTCGATATTAAGGTAAAATAAACTACTGCCAAAATAAGTGCTAAAATTAATTTTATTCTTGTGGTTTCCGCAACTTTAGCATAATTCTTTTTCCCTAAATATTGTGTTGTATAAATACCCCCAGCACCCGAAATCGCTCAAAAACTATAAATTAATAAAATAAACATATCATTCGTTAAACCTAAACCAGTTAATTGTTCAGGATTAAAAATTGAAATAAAAATTGTATCTAAAACATTAATAAAAGCAACAATCAAACTTTGCAAAATCAAAGGTAACATCATCCGTAAAACTTTTTTATTAAATTCTCAATCTCAATATTGTTTTCAATTAATTTTTAATTTCATTAGTTCCACCCAATTACAATATTTTCTTAATTAACACTTAAAATATAAAAAATTAATAGCAAAACAAATTTTACTACTAAATTAATAACAATTTCTTTATATCACAAATTTATATATATTAATACAAAACATTTTATAAAATATTTAATTGTCATCAGAAGAAATACTTTTAAACAATAAATAACTATTTTTAATTTCGCGCATCATATGATTTATTCCTGATTTAGAAATCATACCATGATAAATATTTTCATATAAATTGCAAAGCTCACTCAACGAAGCTTCAGGATTATCTAACCGTAAATTAGCAATTTGTTGAGTTTTTAATGATAACTTTAAAAAATAATCATTCGCTTTTAAAAAATTAATCATCTTAATTTGTTCAATAGCCGCTTTATTAGTTTTTTGCTGATTAGAAATCTCAATATTTGTTAAACGATTAATACTATTATACATATCGCGTGAAATCCGTTCATTTTCAAACGATAATAGTGAAAGACTTGCATCAATTAATTTCAAAAAATCAGCAATTTCAGTTGATTTTTTTAAATAAATTAAAGGTTTTTTACGACGATAAATGCGTTTAAATTTAAAACCAAAACTATTTATTAGTAATTGTAACTTCCGAATAAATAAAATATCAATTCCTTGAATTTCTAAATGATAATTACTAATCCTTGGCGAATTAACACTACCAGTAGCAATAAATGCTCCCGCAATAAATGCTCTTTTTGATATTTCACTCGTTAATCTTTCAAAATTAACAACTAATTCATTTCGTTTAATATCATAACTAATATCTTTATCATTAATGATTAAAGAAACAATATGTGAAAGATCTAACTTATATACAATAGTTTTAATTCCCATTGTCAAAATTTCTGGATAATAATTATAAATTTCAGCAATTAATTTTTTAACAAAAATAGCAACAGTTTTATTAGAACATTCAAAAATTAATTGCTTACTATTAAATATTGCTAACGATTTTATTAATCCCAATAAAATAGCTTGCTTTGCTGGATGACTAAATTCCTTTTTCATAATTTCTTGCTTAACAATTTTAGAAAAAGACATCACTATTAATCACTCCATTCATAAAACTGCTATTAATTAAGCATCAATTACAATTTCAATTGATCTAAATATTTTATTGCTTCTTGAGCAGCAATCGCACCATCACCAACAGCAGTAGCAATTTGTCTTAAAACTGTCTGACGAACATCACCAATCGCAAATATTCCCAAAACACTAGTATGCATTATTTCATTAGTAATAATATAACCATTTTCATCACAAATTTTCAAGTCTTTAACAAAATTAGAAATTGGTGTTGAACCAATATAAGGAAAAATTGCACTAGCATCAATTACTTGTTGCTCTTTTGTCGCAGTATGTTCAATAACAACTTGTTCAAGAGAATTTTTACCAATAACTTCCTTAACAACATAATTTAACAGTCATTCAATTTTATTATTATTTTGAGCAATTGTTAATGCTCCTTTCGAAGCCCGAAATTCATTTCGGCGATGCACTAAATATAACTTTCTAGCAAACTTAGTTAAATATACCGCTTCTTCAATAGCAGAATCACCCCCACCAACAACAACAATATCCTTATTACGAAAAAATGCCCCATCACAAACCGCACAGTAAGAAACTCCGTGACCATATAATCTCTTAGCACCATCCACCAATAACTCATTTTCAACCGTTCCCGTAGCAATAATAACCGCTTTAGTAAGCCATATTTTACCATTTTCACCAGTAATAATCTTATTATTACCGTCGGTTGCAATTTCAATATTCATTACCTTAGTAGCTTCATATTCAGCGCCTAATTTTCTAACTTGCCCATCCATTGCTAATGACAAGTCAGGTCCTAATATTTTATCAAAACCCGGATAATTTTCAATATCATAAGTTTTTACCATTTTCCCTCCGGGAGGACCTTCGTTAATAAGAAGTACTTTCAACTCCGCCCGACACGCATAAATCGCACTAGTAAATCCACCCGGACCCGCACCAATAATAATTAAATCATAATCAGTATTAATATTGTTTTTCATATAATCACCTAATTTGTCTTCATTTACGAACGCTAATAACTTGTGCAAAAATTATCAAAATAATTCCAGTAATAACACCTAGCCCTAAAAATATATAAGTACCCACATAATCATAAGGAAATAAAATATCACTTTCATCACGAAACATTTCCAAAATAATTCGCACCATACTATACATAACTACATAACTTCCAGTTTGAACACCAACTCGCGTCATTCAATATTTATCCGGATTAGCATTTTTTTCTAAAGGTTTAGCATCTTGAGTTCATAATTGTTTAATTCTTATTCATTGATTTTTAAATCATCGTTCCATAAGTCTAAAAAATGGATTATTAGCTTTTAAATGCGGTTCTGGATATTTTCTTACTACCGTTAACTTTTTTGTTTTACTCGGAGTTTGTTCAAAATAAGCTTGATTTCAACAATTTAACTTTCAAAGACGACGATAATAAATTTTTTTAAACGGTGTTGCCCAATTTTTTTCACTTTCCAATAATTCCACATCTTTTTCTCAAAGCGGAATAAATTTTTTAGGATATTTCTTTCAAGGTTTAACACTATTTCACATACCAATTTTAGGAATAACAAAAGTAATTAGTACCCAAGAAAATAAATTAATTAATGATTCATACAAAAACAAAGGGTGACGAACAATCCCAATTCCTTCAGCTGGACTACCATCCGCATTAGCTTTTCTTAAATTTTCTAATAATCAATCAGGTAATCAATCTAATGAAGTCGTTATCTGTCCTAAAAGTTCATGATTAAAAAAATTACCTCAACGACCAATAACTTGCCCTAATAAAATATTTGGAATAATGGCATCAGCAAATATTCATAACGATATTTCATATTTTTTAGAATAATGCCGAAATCAAAAATAACCAACAATAACACCAGCAATAACACCACCATGAACTGCTAATCCCGGTTCTCAAATCATAAAATAACCTCAAAACCCATACTGATCAATAATAGGACTATTAATTTTCCCAATAATTGAAGAACCAAAAATTGCACTCGGAACAGTTAAAAAAATACTTCATTCAAATGGTTCAGTTGGAATCTCGCGGCGTTTTAATTTAATCCAAGAAGCTAAAATCGAAACAATTATTCCTAAAAGAATAAAAAGCGGATAAAATCTTAAAATACCATTAGTCCCTGGAATTTCATTAGGTACTCAATTTGAATATATATTCATCATTTTTACTTTTACACTTAAACCTTTCTCTTATGTTTTAAGTTCACTATCAATTCGGTTAATAAATAACTCAGAACTATTTATACCTTCATTATGCAACTTAATATTAATAACAGCTGCTTCAATTAATTCCGAAATATTTCTTCCTAAAGTTACAGAAATCGTAATCGCTGGAATTTTAATACCAAAAATTTCTTCTCTATCAATTTCTGTTTGCACACGATTTAAATTAGCAAAATACTCACTATCAGCCAATTTTAAATTAACAATAATATCAATATCAGTAACTTCCAAAGTTGTTCTTGAACCATACATCTTCGTTAAATTTAAAATCCCAATGCCTCTAATTTCAATATGATGCTTTAACTTTTCATCACTACGACCAATAACTTTATTAACATATCTTTGCAAAACAATCCCATCATCACCAACAAACAAATGTCCTTTTTTAACTAATTCTAAAGTATTTTCTGATTTTCCAATTCCACTATCACCTTTAATTAAAACTCCCAAACCATAAATATTAATTAACGATGCATGAACCATTTCCATTGGTGCTAAACGATTATCAATGTAACTAACAATAATATTATAAAAATCATTAGAAGAATAATTAGCCTCAATAACAGGAAAATTTATCTCTTTAGCATATTCTACTAATACCGGTTCATTAAAACGAATACTAGTAAAAATCGCTGGAACATCTTGATTAATAAGTTTCTCATAACGAGCCTTGCGCTCTGTTGCTGGTAACTTATTAATGTATTCATTCTCTTTACCACCTAATAAAACAATCCGATGCTTACGACTAGTTTCATCAGAAATAAAACCTGCTAATTCTAATCCTGCACGATTAATGCCCCCAATTTCAATTTCTCGTTCCAGCACTTGTTCATCACCAGACAATAATGATAAATTAAATTTTTCCACAACTTCTCGTAAAGTTAATACTTTTTTATTCATAATAACATCACCTATCATTTCATATAATTTAATGTTTTCTATTAAATATAATATCACAAAATTGATAAAGAACACACCCAAATAACTACGACATCAAATTCTCCTAAATTAAAAAATGCATCTCTTTAAGATGCATTCATATTTTATATTAGACTTGGTACATAACCTTTAATTTTATCTACTATTTTGATAATTATTTTTTAGATGAAATACAAATGTTAGATAAATACAAAGATAAAAATGAATTTTATAGTTTAGTCGGCATAAAATGTTATAGTTATGTACCAAGTCTATTTTATAAATTAAATTCATTAACGACATTTATTACAAGTTAAATAAAAATTTTGAGTTATTTAACAGTAAAATTAACAATAACTTTATCATCAATCGGCACGCGATTAACCGAACCATTTTTATTAGTAGCACTAATAATTACATCAATTTCCATACTATTACCAGTCAAAGGAATTTTTAAAACAATCGTCGCATCTTTCAAAGCAATTTGTAAATTAGCAATAACTTTTGAAGTCGCTGGATCATAAACATCTTTAATCGCATCATTTAAAATTTCTTTAATTTTTAAAGTAACATCTTCACCACGAACAACATTACCTGCTAAAGTAATTGCTTTTAAATTTAAAAATTGTAAAGCCAATTTAAGATACGAAATATTAAGTTCCTCTTGTGCAATAAAAATCGCCAAATCAACTTTAACAGTATATTTATCATTTGTTACTTCCATTTTATTTTTATCCTTAGCATGAGCCTTAACAATTACATCAACAGGAACACTCGTTCCCTCTGCTTCATATTTTTCTTTTGCTTCTGCATATGATAATATTTTTGTCTTATCTTTCAATTCAATAGTTAAATTAGTAAAATCATTACTTTCTAAACCACTAATAGCACTTTTTAACTCTAAACTAATCAACTTCATCACATTAGCATCTGTCAAAATTTTTGTTTGCAATGAAAAGTCTTTTAATAATAATTTATCTAACGCCTTTTGCGCGGCATCAATTTTTGCTTGTTCAGGATTAACAATCGCTGTAAAATTAACCTTCACTTTTTGTGTTGTATTGCTAACAACCGTTACATTAGTATCTTTTGCCTTAGCAGTAAGAACAACATCCAAATTGAAAAACTTAGTTGTTAAATCTACTACTTGATAACTATCAGTATTTTTAAAAGCAATTGTCAAATTAGTAAAATTAATATTTGTCAATCCCGCAATTGCTTCTTGCAATTTAGTAGCACTAATTTTTATTTCTTGACCAATATAGAAAGTACCCGAAACATTAATATCTTTTAATATTAGGCTATCTAAAGCATTTTGGGCTTGTTTAATCTTTTCTTTATTATCTTCATCTCTTGTTTTAATATCAGCAAAATTAACGGTTACTGCTTTTTTATCATTAGTAATTGTTGTATTATCTAAATTTGCTTTGGCTGTCAGAATAACTTTAACACGGGCGCATAAAGTTTTGTTAGGTGGGTAAAGATTTGAATAATTTTGAAAGAAAAGCAACTAAAAATTTATTACCTTTTTACTTGAAAAATAATTAATAAAACAAAATATTTAATATTAACAAACATATTCTTAATAAAAGGTTATAAAAACTAAGTAAAATGCTTATAAAAACAACATTAAAATAATTTTTTACAACAAAAATCATACATAAGAAATATATACTTAATTTGCATATTGAAATAATTTATAGTAAATGACTATTTTTTCTTTTTTAAAAAATACCTAAGAAAACTAAACGCGACCCTTTACACTTAAACTATTACCACTACTAGGAGCAATAAGTGTACTATCTTTTAATATTATTTGTAATTGTTTAAATTCTTTCCCTTTAATTGTCGTACTCATCGCTAACAACTTAGCATTAATGACTGCCTTAATATCATCACCACGAATTACTAAATCATCAACAGTAATTGCTTCTAAAACTAAATTATCAATTTCAACTTGCGCAGGATGTTGTATCGGTGTAAATTTAACTTTTACTTTCTTAGTAGGATTACTTACTAATGTTTTCTTACTATCTTTAGCATTAGCACTAATAATAACATCCATCATAAATGAGGTCGTCGTCAAATCAGCAACTTGATAAATAAAACTTGAACCCCCGCTTTTAAAAGCAATTTTTAAATTAGCAAAATCACTACTTACTATACCAGCAATTGTTTCTTGTAACCTAGCTAATGTCACCGTAATATTTTTCCCAATAATAAAACTTTCACTAAAAACGATTTCTTTTAACACAATACTATCTAATGCCGTTCTTGCTGCCATTATTTTCTCAGCATCATCCTCAGCTTGGGTTTTAATATTAGTAAAATTAACCATTACCGTTTTTTCACTTCTAACTCGGCTTTGTTCAGAATCTTTTGCTTTGGCAATTAACCTAACACCAATATTAATAAGTAAACCAGCATTAGGCGCCGGAATGACTTTATCTTTTAAAGCAAATGATAAATCTGTAAAATCAAGACTTTGAATTGAAGCAATTAATTCTTGAACTTTTGATGCAATTAAAGTCGTAATATTACTTCCACGAATAACTAACTCCGAAATCGTAATCTCCTTTAATGAAACCTCATTAAGTGCTTTTTGCGCTGCTAATAACTCTGGATTTTCAATTTCAAACACAAATTTTACTTTCCGACTAACAGTAATTTGTTGTGGCTTTGTTCCAATAGTTTTACCAATTAAAAGCACAAAAAATTCTTTAAATTCAATATCTTTCTCAACAACAAAAACATCATCACTAATTATTTTATCAGTATCTAAAATAATTCGTAAATCAGTTACTTTATCAAGCGGAGCTTCAATGACATTATCAATTAATAAATTATCAATGACTTGTTCTTTAATATCTTGATTTTCTTTAACTAACCCCAAATCAATCTCATTTAAAACAACATTTTCCAATGCTTTAATTGCTTCAGCAACATCACCAGTTTCATCACTAGCACTATTACAAGCCACAATAACTACAACTGGTGATATTGTTAAACAAATGATTATTGCTATTTTCAAACGAATTTTCATTAATAGTCACCTACTTTATATTTAATTTAATATTATCATTAATTTGATAAACTTTTCTTAAATATTCAGCCGTATATGAATTTTTATTACTATTAATTACTTGCTCTGGTGTTCCTGTAACAATTACTTCCCCACCATACTTCCCACCATTAGGTCCTAAGTCAATAATGTAATCACCTAACTTAATAACATCTAAATTATGTTCAATAACAAGAACAGTATCACCATTATTAACAATACGGCTAAGAACTGACAATAATCTTTTAACATCATCAATATGTAATCCTGTTGTTGGTTCATCTAAAATAAATAGTGTTTTTCCAGTTGCTCTTTTTTGTAAGTAAGTCGCTAATTTAACTCTTTGCGCTTCCCCGCCAGATAATTGAGTTGTTGGTTGTCCTAACTTAATATATCCCATACCAACATCAAGTAAGGTTTGCAATTTAACATTAATTTTTGGAATATTTGCAAAAAACACTTGCGCTTCAATAACTGACATATTTAAAACATCATAAATATTTTTCCCTTTATATTTAACTTGTAAAGTTTCATCATTATAGCGCATTCCTTCACATATTTCACAAGTAACAAAAACATCTGGTAAAAAATGCATCGCAATTTTAATAATTCCTGCTCCCTGACAGCGTTCACATCTGCCACCACGAACATTAAAAGAAAACCTTCCTTTAAGATAACCTTGAGTTTTAGCTAATGGCGCCGCAGCAAATAAATCACGAATATCATCAAAAACTGAAGTATAAGTTGCTGGATTACTATGCGGTGTCCTTCCAATCGGTTCTTGCGAAATATTAACAACTTTATCAATATTATCCATTCCCTTAATATTTTGATGTTTACCCGGACGATTAACCTTTTGTCCTAAATTTCGTAACAGATTTTTATATAACACTTCATTTACTAAAGTTGATTTTCCACTGCCAGAAACCCCTGTAACAACAATAAGTTTTCCTAAAGGAATAGTAACATCAATATTTTTTAAATTATTTTCTCTTGCTCCAATAATAATAATTTTCTTGCCATTGCCACTTCGGCGCTTTTTTGGAATTGTAATCGTTTCTTGATGTGATAAATATCTCCCTGTAATTGACTTTTCATTAGCGATAATATCTGCCATTGTTCCCACAGCAATAATTTCGCCACCAAATTTACCAGCTTTAGGACCAATGTCAACAAGCCAATCAGCTTGATGCATCATATCTTCATCATGTTCAACAACAATAACGGTATTTCCTAAATCTCGTAACGATTTTAAAGTTTTAATTAAGCGGTCATTATCTTTCTGATGTAAACCAATTGAAGGTTCATCTAATACATATAATACTCCTGTCAATTTTGAACCAATTTGCGTTGCTAAACGAATTCGTTGCGCTTCGCCACCAGATAATGATTGGGCTGGTCTTGATAAATTTAAATATCGTAAACCAACATCATTTAAAAAACTTAAACGATTTACTAATTCATTAATAACTAACTTAGCAATTTCTTGTTGTTGTTCTGATAATTTCAAACTAAGAATATAATCCAAACTTTCATCAATATCTAAATTAGTAAATTCATTAATATTTATCGTTCCTACTTTAACACATAATGCTTTAGGATTTAGTCGTGCCCCTTTACAAGACCAACAAGTTTTATCACTCATAAATTTCCGATAATATTCACGACGCATTTCATTAACAGTTTCAACAAAGCGTCGTTCAATAATACTAGCAACACCTTCAATATAGTCATAACTTTTATAAGTATTATTATTACTAGATACTAAAGTATAATTTAATTGTTCATCACTACCATACATTAAATAATTAATTTGTTCATCACTAAGATTTTTAATTGGTTGATCTAAATCAATACCATATTCTTTACAAATAATTTTTAATTTCTGTCATTCTAAAGTATCACCACCAATAAAATTTTTATAAAATTCAATCCCACCTTGATTAATTGAAAGATTACGATTAGGAAATAATAAATCTTCATCAACTTCCAAGCGAATCCCAATACCTTTACATTCAGAACAAGCCCCCATTGGCGCATTAAAAGAAAATAAACGGGGTTCTAACTCCGGAATGGTAAAATTACACTGATTACACGCATGATTTTGCGAAAATAATAATTGTTCTTTACTATTAACAAGAACAACTTTTGCTAATCCTTTACTATATTTTAATGATTTTTCTAAACTATCATGAATATTAGATCAAACATTATCATCATCACTTAATTTAATGCGATCAACAACAATATCAATATTATGCCGTTTATTTTTATCTAATTGAATATCATCATCTAACGAATAAGCGTGGTTATTAACTTTAACCCGTAAAAATCCTTCATGTCGTAAAGTTAAAAACAACTCATAATGCGTCCCCTTTTTATCAATAACTACTGGCGACAAAATTTCAATGCGTTCTTCCGTTGTTATTTGTTTTAATCGTTTAATCATTTCCTTAATTGTCATTGCTTTAATTAAACCATGACCATTAATACAGTATGGTAGCCCCACACGAGCATATAATAATCGTAAATAATCATATATTTCCGTCACCGTGCCCACAGTACTACGAGGATTATTACTAGTGGTTTTTTGATCAATAGAAATTGCTGGTGATAATCCTTCAATAGAATCAACATCAGGTTTTTCACTATTACCTAAAAATTGTCGGGCATAAGCCGACAGTGACTCCATATATCTTCTTTGTCCTTCAGCATAAATCGTATTAAAGGCTAATGATGACTTTCCACTACCAGAAACGCCAGTAAAAACAATTAATTTATTTTTAGGAATTGTTAAATCAACATTTTTTAAATTATGTTCTCTAGCTCCTTTAACAATAATATATTTTGTTGCATCATCCATCAAATCACCTCCAATATTTAATTAGCAAATGCTAATTAATTTGATCATTATATTTTTCTTTTCACGGCATTAATACTCTAAATAATAACGGCAATGATAATATCATTAAAGGATACACAAAAATAAAAACATAAATTAAATTATATATTAATGCATAACCTCAAATACTAAAACCATCTCACGCATAATTACCAAAATATAATACTCCCGATAATACATTGCATATATATATAATAATACAAATAACTGTTATTATAAAGGAAATTTTAATGTTAGCATTAAACCGCTTTTTAAAATTAATATTCACTATTCCTATTAAAGAAGGCATAATCATAGGAATAAAATAATCTAGTAAATATTGTCAAGGATTAATAATTGCTCCTTGGGGAATAATAATTAACGAAATTAAAGCACTAATACCACCGGTTACAATTCCGTGTCAAAAACTAGTAACGAAAGCAATTAAAAATACGGGTCAATATTTTAAACCAATACTGCCCCCCATTGGTAATTTAGGAAAAAATATCATCAGATAATCAAAAATTAATGATAAACTAACAAAAAAAGCGATTAATACTAAATCAAATGTTTTTCAATGGTAAATTTTAAAGCATTGTTTTTTAATCACTTTAAAATCAACATTAGATTTTATTATTTTTTGCCAACTTAATAACCAAATTAATATTAAACTAGCAACTAAAAATAATAATAAAATCACAATAACTGCAATTTTAATAAATAAGACAATTTTATTATTAATTAATTGTGTATTCCTAACATTAGAAGAAAAAATGCTTAAAAATTTTTCTTCCGAACTTATCGTTATCAAAATTATTACTCCGACAATTAAGAAACAAAAAATTCCATTAATTAACATTAAAATTCAACGATAAATTTGATTAGTCTTATTTACTTCTTGCATCATTTTTTAACCTCCTTAATGATAGCAAGAAATCTAATATACTTTAAAATATACAAGACTTCTTCCGCTAGTATTACCTAGTTCAAGTTCCAAGAGTATCTCTCAGGCAAAATGCCACCTCTGTCTTATATCAATTGATATATCCATATATATTATAGTGAATTTACGATAAAATATAAAGTACTATTATATTTCCATAAAATCAATTATAATGTAAATTGTAAAGTTAAAAATTAAACTAAGGAGAACAAAATGCTAATTATTGCCATCACAGGAAAAATCGGTAGCGGAAAAAGTATTGTTAGTAAATATTTGCAAAAAAAAGGTGCCTATTGTATTGATATGGACATTCTAAGTCAAGAAGTAAGAACCCTTCCCAAAGTAATAAAAACCATCAAAAAACGCTTTGGAAGTGTTGCGTTTACTGATAATGAATTAGACACTAAAAAACTCCGAGCAATCATTTTTAATGACTCCAAAGAACGCCTAAAACTTAATAACATTATGTGACCACTACTAAAAAAAAGTCTCCAACAACAAATTAAAAATCACAGTGATAAGACATTAATTATTGTTGAAGCCGCAGTCATCTTACAAACCAAATGAAACAAACTCGTTAATAAAATTATTTTTGTTAATAGCGATTGAGAAACCCGTGTTAAACGAATTATTGAACGCGATAACCTTACTGTTGAAGAAATTATGAAGATTAGTCAACAACAAAATGATTACGAAACTTATAAAGATGTTATTGATTATCAAATCATCAATAATGACTCCACAAAAGAACTTTATCGGCAAGTTGATGAAATCTTTGAAAAAGAACAATGAAATATTTAATCTTATTCGGTTTCCAATTCCAAAATTAAATCTCGTAACTGTGCCGCTCGTTCAAACTGTAAATCTTTTGCTGCGACTAACATTTCCTTTCGCAAATCATTAATGATTTGCGTTTTTGTTGCAACATAATCTTTAGACTTTCTTTTATTAACAATATTAAATTCTTGTAATAATTTATTAGCAAATAACGAATCATCAATCTTTTTCTTTATTGTTTGAGGAATAATATTATGTTCTTTATTATAAGCAATTTGCACATTTCTTCGGCGTAGCGTTTCAGCCATCGCCTTTTGCATTGCATCCGATATTGTATCAGCATACATAATAACATTACCATTAACATTTCTTGCTGCCCGACCAATAGTTTGAATTAATGACCGCGCATCGCGTAAAAATCCTTGCTTATTAGCTTCTAAAATACAAATTAACGAAACTTCAGGAATATCTAAGCCTTCGCGTAATAAATTAATCCCTACCACAGCATCATAAACCCCTTTTCTTAGTTCTAATAAAATCTTTGAACGATCCAGAGTTTTTAATTCACTATGCAAATATGCTACTTTAATATTTCGCTCTTGCAAATAAGTAGTTAAATCTTCGGCTTGTCGAATTGTTAAAGTGGTAATTAATACTCTTTCACAATTTTCTTTTCGCACTAAAATATTTTCAATAATATCATCAATCTGATTCATTGTTGGTTTAACAACAATCGTTGGATCCACTAAACCTGTCGGACGAATAATTTGTTCCGTCACTTGATAATTAACTTGATTTAATTCAAAATCACCAGGAGTTGCTGATGTATATATCACCGTTTTTAATTTATTCATAAATTCTGTAAAATTTAATGGCCGATTATCTAAGGCACTCGGTAAGCGAAAACCATAATTAACTAATGTTTGTTTTCTACTCCGATCAGTATTAAACATTCCTCTAACTTGTGGTAAAGAAATATGGGATTCATCAATAATAGTTACAAAATCATCACCAAAATAATCAATTAAAGTATATGGTGGCACATCTTTATCTCTTAAATCTAAATGTCGTGAATAGTTTTCAATACCACTACAAATACCAAACTCTTGCAATGCTTCTAAATCATGATTAGTTCTTTGTTCAATCCTTTGATACTCCAATAATTGATTATTAGCCTTTAAAACTTCTAAATATTTTATTAATTCTGCTTCAATTCTAGTAATTGCCTTTGCTAATCTTTCTTTAGAAGTAATATAGTCCTGAGCAGGAAAAATTGTAAAAGATTGATATCTTTCAATTACTTTACCAGTTAAAACATCAATCTTAGCAATTTCATTAATATCATCATCAAATAAATCAATGCGTAAATAAAATTCATCCGTTCAACCCGGTGCTAACTTAATAACATCACCTTTTGCCGTAAACATTCCCGGACGAATTTCTAAATCATTACGAGTGTAACCAGAATTAACAAGAAAATATAATAATGCTTTTCTTTCAACTTTTTGACCATTACGAATTTCAAAAAAAGATTTTTTATATTCGTCAGGGTCTTGTGCACCATAAATCGCAGCAACTGATGCTACAACAATAACATCCTTTCTAGTAACTAAAGCATTCATCGCACTTAACCGCATCATTTCAATATCACTATTAGATTTTGCTGTCTTATCAATATATGTATCCGTTTTTGGCATATATGCTTCTGGTTGATAAAAATCAAAGTTAGAAACAAAATATTCTACCCGATTTTCAGGAAACATGCCTTTTAATTCACCATATAATTGCATTGCCAAGGTTTTATTATGTGACAAAATTAAAGTTGGTTTATTAATTTTAGCAATAACATTAGCAATCGTATAAGTTTTTCCCGTACCCGTTGCTCCTAATAATACTTGAAATTGTTGATTTTCTTTTATTCCTTGGATTAAACTCGCAATTGCTTTTGGTTGATCACCTGCTGGCTTAAAATCAGCAACTAATTTAAACATAAAAATTTTTCCTAACCACCTTGCTTTGCCTTTGTCCTCTCAATAGCCTCCATTACCTCATCGGATATACCATCATCAATATCAGAACCAATTTCTAAACTACATAAACTAATAACTACTTGATGAGCAATATTAATTCGCATCCGATTAAATAATTGAGCTGATTCATCAATATATGCATGTAATGGATTTGACTGTCCATAGCTTCGTAAATAAATTCCCGTTCTTAATTTACTAGCACCATCAATATGTTCTGTCCAATGATGATCAAAAGCTTGTAAAATAATTTGATTTTCAATTTTTCATAACATCACTTCTGGAATATTTTCAATAGTTTTCTCATAGTGATTAAAAATTACCCGACTAATTGCTAAAACAGCATCATGCCGTGTCATTGATCGTAATTCTTTAGCATCTAATTCATGATTACTATTAATTAACTTTGTTTCTAAACTTTTTACTAAACTAACAAAATCAATCATAATTTCTTTATTAATCTCTTTTGTAAAAATATCCAATAAATCACCACTAACAGTAAAAATCATTCTTTCAACTAATGGAGCATAAACCTTAGTTTGTAAAATTGCATCCCGTTGTTCATACATTACTTCTCTTTGCTGAGCTAAAATATTATCATAATCCAACAAATTCTTTCTAGTATCAAAGTTTAATCCTTCAACTTTTTTCTGAGCATTAGTAATACTTCGTGATAACAATTTTGATTGAATATGGTCATCGCCTAAACGACTAAATAATCCTTGTAATTTTTTACTACCAAAACGAAGCATTAATTCATCCTCTACTGAAAGATAAAATCGTGAATAACCCGGATCTCCTTGACGCCCCGTTCTACCCCGTAACTGATTATCAATTCTTCTCGCTTCATTTCGTTCCGTACCTAAAACAGCCAAACCACCTAAAGCAATAACACCAGCACCTAACTTAATATCAGTACCTCTTCCTGCCATATTCGTAGCAATTGTAACAGCACCAATTTGTCCCGCACCAGCAATAATTTCTGCTTCTTGAACATGATTTCGTGCATTCAAAACATTATGAGCTATTTTAGCTTCTTTTAAAATATTTGATACTTCCTCAGATGTTGTAATTGATGCTGTTCCAATTAATATTGGTTGCCCTTTGGTATGTCGTTCTTTAACTTCTTTAAGTAAAGCCTTATATTTAGAATTTTGTGATGCAAAAACTAAATCCGTATCATCTTTTCTCACGATTGGAAGATTAGTAGGAATTTCCATTACTCGCATATTATAAATCTTAATAAACTCTTCTTCTTCCGTTTTTGCTGTTCCTGTCATCCCACTCAATTTATTATATAAGCGAAAGAAATTTTGATAAGTAATTGTTGCCAGCGTTGTTGTTTCATGTTCAATAGTAACTGCTTCTTTAGCTTGTAAAGCTTGTTGTAAACCATCACTATAAGCTCTTCCTGGCATTAATCGCCCCGTAAATTGATCAACTAAAATTATTTCATCATTTTGAGCAACATATTCAATCCCATTCGTAAAAACATGAACAGCTTTTAAAGCATTTAAAATATGATGAAATAATTCTGATTGCTCCAAACTAAACAAGTTTTTAACACCAAAATGTTTTTCTGCCTTTTTAACACCAGATATTGTTAAAGCTGCCTGCTTAGTTTCTAAATCAATTTTAATATCTGCCTTTTTATCCAAACTTTTAGCAAACCGGTCAGCATTTTCATATAAAGGTTCACGACTTTTAGAACCACCAGAAATAATTAACGGTGTTCTTGATTCATCAATTAAAACTGAATCCGCCTCATCAACAATTGCAAAATTCAACCCGCGTTGGACTTTTTCATCATAAGTATGTACCATATTATCTCTTAAATAATCAAATCCTAATTCCGAGTTAGTAGTATATGTAACATCACACAAATAAGCTTTTCGCTTTTGGTCATTACTTAAATCTCTTAAATTAACACCAACTGTTAAACCTAAAAATTCTAACACCGCTCCATTAATTTCAGCATCACGCTGTGCTAAATATTCATTAACAGTAACAATATGAACGCCCTTACCAAGTAAAGCATTCAAATACATTGGCATAATCGCTGTTAAAGTTTTTCCTTCCCCAGTTCGCATTTCCGCAACATCACCATTATGTAAAACAATACCGCCTTCTAACTGAACAGCAAAAGCATGTAATCCCGAAACTCTTCTCGTTGCTTCACGCGCCACAGCAAAAGCTTCAATTAAAATATCATCTATAGTGGCACCCGCTTCCAATCGCTTTTTAAATTCATTAGTTTTATTTTTTAAACTATCAGCAGATAATTCTTGCATTTCTAAATCTAGATTTAAAATTTCTTGAACATCAGCTCTAATGCTTTTTAAAACACTTTTATATTTATTAAAAAACTTCATATATATCGCTCCAGTTTCTAATTTCTCGCCTATAACATTATTAATTTTATCATACTTTAAAATACTAATAAAATCTTTAATAAACAAAAAAACTGATTAATTTCAGTTTTTTTATAAAATATGTTAATTTAATTAATATTATTTAATAACCGATATGTCTCTTCACAAATCATTAATTCCTCATTAGTTCGAATCGCATAAATCGCCACCGAACTCAAATCATTAGATATTTGTAAATAATCATCATATGATTGGTTATTCTTACCACGATTATAATCTAATGGCATAGTTTTAATATTTTTAATAATCATTTCGCGAATTAAAGCACTATTTTCACCAACACCAGCCGTAAAAACAATCGCATCAACCTTATTATCCAAATCATTTTGATACTGAGTAATATAATCAACAACTCTTTTAGCATATAATTCCAAGGTAAATTGTGCTTGACTATTACCATCCTTAGCAGCCTGACTAACTTCTCTCGTATCAGAAGAAATTTGACTAACTCCCAATAAACCAGATTCATTATTTAGTTTATTAACAACACCAACAATATCTAAATTTAATTGTTCAGCAATATATTGATGAATCGCTGGATCAATATCACCACTACGAGAACCCATCATTAATCCTGCTAAGGGTGTAAATCCCATTGATGTATTATATGATTTCCCATTTTTAATTGCACAAATACTAGCACCATTTCCTAAATGACAAACAATCGCATTAATATTACTAACCGGTTTATTAATAATCAAACTTAGTTTATTAATAATATAATGATAACTAATACCATGAAATCCATACCTTCGAACATTATAATCAGTATATCAATTATATGGTACGGGATAAATATAATTTATTTTTGGCATTGTGGTATGAAATGTTGTATCAAAAACAGCAATATGCGGACAGTTAGCAACCGCTTGAAATGCTTTTAAAGCACTTAACCCCGCAGGATTATGTAACGGTGCCAACTTAATATTTTCGGCAATTATCTTTGTAATGTCATCATTAACAAAGACACTTTCTTTGATTTTTTCACCGCCATGAACAATGCGATGCCCCACAGCAATAATTTCATTAAAATTTTGAATCACATTTTGTGATTTTAAAAGTTCTAAAATAACTTCTGCGGCCACATTATGATTTGATAACGGGGTATCACTAACAAATTCATTATTATTATATTTAATCGTCGTTTTACCATCAACAAAAATTCTTTCTGCTAATCCCTTACAAATTGGATTAAATTCTTTATTTGTTGTTATTTCATATAACTGAAACTTAATTGAACTTGAACCAGCATTAATAACTAAAATTTTTTTCTTTAAATTAGATAGCATCATTTTATTTCCTTTCATTAATATTTTAAATTGATCTTCAAGCTGTTAAAATCGCTGTCAAATAAATATCTTCCACTGTTGACCCGCGTGATAAATCACTAACAACTTGATTTAAACCTAAAATCATTGGTCCAACAGCATGATATTGCCCTAATCGTTCAGCAATTTTATAACCAATATTACCAGCATCTAAATTAGGAAATACAAAAATATCCGCACTACCTTTCATCTTTGAATAAGGCATTTTTTTCATTCGTACTTCTTCTAACAAAGCACTATCAAACTGCATCTCACCCTCAATTAAAGCATCTAAATTTTCTTTTTGTAATATCTTTGTTGCTTCTTGAACTTTAATAACCGAATCACTACTAGCACTATTAGCAGTAGAAAAAGATAACATTGCTACTTGTGGCGATGTTATGCCCAATTTATGAGCTAAATTAATTGCTGATTTTGTAATACTTACTAATTGTTCAGTAGTTGGGTCAATATTTAAAGAAATATCAGTAAATACATACCGTTGATTATCTTTAACTAGTAAATTAGCACTTGATGCAATTCCTACATCTTTTGTCGTTTTAATAATTTGTAATGCTGGGACTAAAATATTTTTTGTTGCATACTCAATCCCCCCTAACAAACAATCAGCATTATTATTCTTTAATTGCATTGTTGCAAAATAGTTAGTTTCTTGAACTAATTCTTGAGCTTTTTCTAAAAGACTTGGTACATAACCTTTAATTTTATCTACTATTTTGATAATTATTTTTTAGATGAAATACAAATGTTAGATAAATACAAAGATAAAAATGAATTTTATAGTTTAGTCGGCATAAAATGTTATAGTTATGTACCAAGTCTAAAGTAATTTTATTTTTACGCATTGTAAACAACTGTTGGGCTAATTCATCAGTTAAACTATCATCAATCGCAATCGTTTTAATACCTGCTCCTAACAAACTTTTAGGAATATCTATCTTATTTTCACAACATAAAATTGGTTCAATATAATTATCACTTTTTAATTTGAGTGCTACTTCTTGAATTTTTGAATTAGTACCCTCAGGAAAAATTAACCGGCGTTTATTATCCAATGATTGTAATTCGATTTTCGCTTTTTCTAATAATTCTTGTAACATCTCTAGTCTCCTCTATATGTATTTTCCACTATTAATGCTATCATAACACTAAACAAAATAAAAATTAAAACAAAATAACGGTCGCGTTTAGTTTTCTTAGGTATTTTTTAAAAAAGAAAAAATAGTCATTTACTATAAATTATTTCAATATGCAAATTAAGTATATATTTCTTATGTATGATTTTTGTTGTAAAAAATTATTTTAATAGACTTGGTACATAACTATAACATTTTATGCCGACTAAACTATAAAATTCATTTTTATCTTTGTATTTATCTAACATTTGTATTTCATCTAAAAAATAATTATCAAAATAGTAGATAAAATTAAAGGTTATGTACCAAGTCTAATGAAATATCGGTTGTAGCATCGAGAGTGATGTATCACATTTAGTAAAACAACAATTAGGATATGGAGCAAAAATATATAATCATAAGAATTTAAATAACTTATTACAGTTAAGAATGGCAAATTTAAACAAATTAAATGTATTACATTAGACTTGGTACATAACCTTTAATTTTATCTACTATTTTGATAATTATTTTTTAGATGAAATACAAATGTTAGATAAATACAAAGATAAAAATGAATTTTATAGTTTAGTCGGCATAAAATGTTATAGTTATGTACCAAGTCTATTATATTAATGAAAATATTAATTCAGAAATAGAAATCAGAAAAGAAATATATAAAAATTCATTATGAAATAAATATAATAATAAAAATGATGATAGTTGAATTAATTATAAAGGTAATGCTGTAACAAATAAATATAATAGATTTAAGTAAGTAAAAATATAAAATTAATATATATTAGTGAAAATTTAATAATATTAATAATTTTTAGTGTGTAAAAATTCAATAATATGGTAAAATAATCATGAATAAAAATGACAATAACAAGGAAAGGCAGGGTTAGTTTAGTAATTAAATAATATAATTAGCTGATTGTTTTACTTCTTCAAAGCAATACCTAAGAAAACTAAACGCGACCGATTTTAAGTTTTATATTGATTATTTTCAAAAAATTGGGTATAATTTTCTAGCGTTTGATTTACGATATCATCATAATGAAATCGCTAATAAAAAAGTAACATTAGGAAGTAATATTAAAGATTTAGTAACAATTATTAATTTATTTAATAGCAAATATCCTCATCAACAAATTTATTTGCTTGGACAGGGATTAGGTGCTAATATTATATCTTGTCTTAGTAATAAAGTATCGGTTACTGGGATAATATTATTGAATATAATTAGTAATCCTAATTATCTTGATAGTGATTTGAAAACAAAATTTATTTCGTTGTATGGTTTTTGATTTGATCGTAATGTTAAATTACCAGTTGTTTTGGTGGAGAAATTAATTAGTAAGAATAAAACTTATCAGTTACAAATTAAGAAATATTTTGAAAATAAGCCGTTTTTATTATGATATCGGTTACAAATGAACTCTTTAATTAATAAATCGTATTGAAAACTTAAAAATTCAAATAAAAAAGTTTTATTATTACAAAGTAATAATCATCCGTTTAGTAATCAAAAAAAAATTAAAAAGTTAATGGGGGCTCATTTACTATATTTCATTGATGATGCGCATGATTTACTATGAAGTAAAAACTATGAGCAATATTGTAAAATGATTCATCAATGAATTGAGAATAGTAGTTAATGTTTAAGGAGAAAAGTATGAAAAGAGAATATTATAATTTTGAAAATATTCGGTTATTACCTAAAAAATGTATTGTTGAATCAAGGAAAGACTGTGATGCCAGTGTGCAGTTAGGTAACTTTAAATTTAAGTTACCAATTGTTCCTGCTAATATGACAACAGTTATTAGTGAAACAATGGCATTATTTTTAGCTAAAAATAATTATTTTTACATTATGCATCGTTTTGAGTTTGATAATGTGGCTTTTGTTGCTAAAATGAAAGCCCAAAATCTTTATAGTTCGATTAGTTTGGGAATTAAATTAGAGGATTATAATGTCATTGATGAATTGAAAGCAAAAAATTTAAT
The DNA here is from genome assembly GCF_964264785.1 of Spiroplasma endosymbiont of Tipula paludosa. Lineage (NCBI taxonomy): Bacteria > Bacillati > Mycoplasmatota > Mollicutes > Entomoplasmatales > Spiroplasmataceae > Spiroplasma > Spiroplasma endosymbiont of Tipula paludosa. The sequence goes on along the minus strand of NZ_OZ183484.1, from coordinate 128,997 downwards.
TCCTGATTTTATTACTATTGATATTGCTCATGGACATTCGCAATATATGGAAAAGATGCTTAAATACATTAAAATTCATTTACCACAAACATTTGTTATTGCGGGAAATATTGCTACGGTTGAAGCAGCACAAGATTTAGTTTCTTGAGGAGCTGATTGTGTTAAAGTTGGTATTGGTCCGGGAAAAGTTTGTACGACAAAGTTAAAGACTGGTTTTGGCACCGCTGGATGACAACCCAAAGCTTGTTTAGACATTTTTAATACGCCAAATTGTAAAGTTAAGTGCAACTAAATTATTTTTCTAACCAAATATTCGATTGGCGAAAGATAATTTAGTATTTTTCTTGGTCTTTGGTTTAAAGACAATATAAATTTATGAACTGCATTTTTAGTAGTGTTTGAAAAATTAAATTTTTTAGGAAATTTTTCTCTAATTAAACCATTAGTATTTTCATTAGTACCTCTTTGTCAAGGTGAATATGCATCAGCAAAATAAATTTTCACATTTAAATTTTTTTCAAGTTGTTGTCAATTAGCAAATTCTTTACCCCTATCAAATGTTATAGTCTTAACAAGATTATTTGGAAGAATTGATAAATAATGACTAATATTTTTGTTAATAACTTTAGTAGTTCTATTTTCAACTAATATTGCTAAAGTAAATCTTGATGTTCTTTCAACTAAAGTTATTAAACATGATTTACTTTTACCTCGTGATGATACTACAGTATCACCTTCTCAATGGCCAAGAGTTATGCGATTATTAACATTTCGTTCTTTAATGGATTTACCATTAAATTTACCCCGATTTTCTTGAGATTTTCGTTTCTTACCTTTTCTTCTTAAATTTTTACTAGTAACCTTTTCAAGTAATCCAGAATAAATTCAATTGTAAATTGTTTTAAAACTAATAATTCATTCTTGATGAAAATTTTTAATTCTGCCATAAATTTGTTCAGGCGATCAACCTAATAATAATTTTTGTTGTACATATTTTACTAATTCTCTATTTTTAAATTTATGAAAATAAACATGTAATTGTTTTCTATTTTCTGCTTTATTTTGTGCAATTAATGAAAAATAATGATTATTATCTTTATTTCTATTAACTTCTCGATTAATAGTACTAATACTTCGATTAAGATTTTTAGCTATTTCACTAATTTTTACTTTAAATTTCAATTGATTCTCAATATAAATTCTTTCATCTATGCCAAGATGTTTGTATCCCATATAAAAACTCCTTAAATTTACTTTTTCTAAAATAAACTTAGCATCATGAAATTTTTATATGAAATCTTTTGCAATTTTATTTACTTGCACTTACAAGTATAATTCAGCTATTTTAATAATTATCATGAAAAATAACTAGAAACTTAGAAACAAATAAAATTATAGAAGGAGTCAAAAGACGATGAAAGTTATTGCTATTGGTATTAACCATTCAGGGACTACCTTAGTTAGAACCTTAAGTCATTTAAGTAAACAAGATAAAAAGGATATTAAAATTGTAGCATACGATCGTAATGACAATATTTCTTTTTTAGGGTGTGGAATTGCTTTATGAGTTGGTGGTGAAATTAGTAAACCTGATGGCCTATTTTATGCAACGCCAGAATTGTTACAATCAGAAGGTATTGAAGTTCATATGAAACATGAACTTTTGGCTGTTAATAATAAAGAAAAGAAAGTTTTAATCAAAAACTTAGAAACAAATGAAGAGTTTTTTGACACTTATGATAAGTTAGTTATTGGTGTTGGTACTTGACCAATTATTCCTTCAATTCCGGGACTTAAAAATGATGATGGTACAGTTAGTGCTGGTGTTAATATTGTTAAATTATTTCAACATGCAAAACAAATTAAAGCAATAATTGATAATTCAGCAATTAAAAATGTTGTTGTTGGTGCTGGATATATTGGGATTGAATTAGTTGAAGCTTTTAGTCATAATAATAAAAAGGTAACTTTAATTGATATTGAAGATCGGATTATGCCACGATATTATGATGAAGAGTTTACAACACCTGTTCAACAAAGTATGGAAAAAGCAGGTGTTATTATTCGTACAGGTGAAGTTGTTAAAGAGTTTATTAAAGAAAATGGTATTGTTACTAAAGTAATTACTGATAAAAATGAATATGCTGTTGATATGGTACTTTGAGCCGTAGGTTTTAATACCGAAACAAAGATTTTAAAAGATGTTGTTGAATTAGGAGCAAGGGGAGCGATTAAAACTAATAGTTATTTTCAAACTAGTGACCCTGATATTTATGCCATTGGTGATTGCGTTGCGGTTCATAATAATGCTACAAAAGAAAATGCTAATATTGCATTAGCAACAACTGCGGTACGAACGGGTTTAGTGACTGCTTTTAATATCGTTAGGGATAATTCATTAACAAGTCCGGGATTTCAAGCTGCGAATGCGATTTCAGTATTTGGCTGAAAAATGGCGGGTGTTGGTGTTAGCGAAACAGTAGCAAAAATGAGTCAGATGGATGTTGATACAGTATTTTTTGAAGATAATGATCGTCCTGAGTTTTTAGAACCGCATGTTAAGGTAAAAATTAAAATTGTTTGAGAAAAAGCATCTAGAAAAATTATTGGGGCACAAATTGCTTCAAAAGCAAATCATACGGAAGTTATTTATATGTTTTCTTTGGCAATTATGAAAGGTTTAACGATTGATGAGTTACCGTTAGTAGATATTTTCTTTTTACCGCATTTTAATAAACCATATAATTTTGTAACTTTAGCAAGTTTAAAAGCATTAGGGATGGATTATTTTCATCAATCAGTTGATGAAAATAATAATAATTAAGAATAAATTTTAGTTATGATTTATATTGAAAATAATAGTAAAAATCCTTATTTTAATTTAGCTCTTGAAGAATATTTAATGAAAAATTATCCGAATGATGATGATATTTTATTACTTTGACAAAATGATAATACAATTGTTATTGGTCGTAATCAAAATGCGTATGAAGAAATTAATGTTAAGCAAGTAAAAGCGGATAATGTCAAAGTAGTTCGCCGATTATCTGGTGGTGGTACTGTGTATCATGATGAAGGGAATTTAAATTTTTCTTTTATAAAAAAACGAAGTTCAAATGTTGTTAATAACTATTATCATTTTTTGCAACCAATAATTAGTGTTTTGCAAAAATTAGGAATATATGCTGAATTTTCTGGTAAAAATGATATTTTAATTGCTGGTAAAAAGATTTCTGGTAATGCTCAGTATGCAAATAGTAATAAAATATTACATCATGGAACAGTTCTTTTTAATGTGGATTTGTTAAAGTTAGGGGCATACCTTAATGTTGATCCATTAAAGATGCAGTCTAAGGCGATTAAGTCTGTGCAAGCACGGGTTACTAATATTTTACCGCTATTAAAAGATAAAATTACGATTATGGAATTTAAAGCTTTGATTATTACTGAGTTATTAAAAGGAGAAAATAAAAAGGTTATTTTATCTTCTGAACAATTGGAGGAAATTAATAAATTAGCAATAGCGAAGTATGCATCGTGAGAATGGAATTATGGTATTGCTCCTAAATTTCAAATTCAAAATAAGAAACTTTATGAGCATAAAGGAACTGTTACTGTTGGTTTAAATGTTAATGCTGGTATTATTACTGATATTAAAATTTCTGGTGATTTTATGGGTTATTATGGTACTGAGATTATTGAACAACAGTTAGTTGGTTGTAAGTATGATTATGAGCATATTGCTGGGCAATTGCAAAATATAAATATTGAAGAAATTTTTGGAGTTAATTTTATTGCTTCGGAAATTATTGATTTAATAATTTAAGAAAGGAATTATTTAAATGTTTAATGATTATAGTGATTTGAAGTTTGAAGTATTTCAAATTATGAATGAAAAAAGTGAAATTGTTAAGCCTGATTTGATGCCAAAAATTAGTGATGAATTATTACTAAAAGCGTATCGTTTTATGTGTTTATCAAGAAAACAAGAAGAAATTCAAACTGAAATTAGTGAGGGTGGTAAAAATCTTAATTTTTTAGCATCAGCAGGACAAGAAGCAACCGAAGTGGGGTATGCGATTCATTTACGAAAAGGAATTGATTGATTAGTTCCGGCATATCGTAATAATGCTGCTTGAATTACAGCTGGTTTTCCGATTGAAAATATTTACTTGTATTGATTAGGAAATGAAGCAGGAAGTAAAGTTCCCGAAGATATTAATGTCTTACCAGTTAATATTCCGATTGGGACTCAATATTCCCATGCAACCGGAATTGCGTTTGCTGAAAAGTTTAAACAAAGTGATGGTATTGTTATTACTACGATTGGTGATGGGGGAACGAGTGAAGGTGAAGTTTATGAAGCAATGAACTTTGCTGCGATTCATAAATTACCCGTAATTTTTATGGTGGAAAATAATCAGTGGTCATTAACCACGCCGCGAAAAAAAGCATCAGCAACGGCATCTTTAGCAATTAGAGGTGTGGGTGTTGGGATTGCTAGTGCGCAAGTTGATGGCAATGATTTTTTTGCAGTTTATGCAATGGTTGAAAAAGCAATTGCTCGTGCAAAAGCTGGTGAAGGGCCAACCTTTATTGAAGCAATTACTTATCGGCGTTTTGCTCATTCAGCATCGGATATTAAAAAAGATTATTATGATCCGCAATTAGAAGCTGAATGATTAAAAAAAGATCCGCTTGACCGGTTAAGAAATTATTTAATTGCTAATAAAAAATGAGATGAAACCAAACAAAAACAATTAGATGTTGAAAATGAAGTATTAATTCGTAATGAAATTAATAGTGCAATGAATAAAAAAGATACAAAATTGGCAGATATTTTTCAATATACATATGCAAAAATGACACCGCAATTAGAAGAACAATTAGCAGAGGCACAAGCATATTTTGCAAAGGAAGGTAATAACTAATGGCACTATATAGTAATATTCAAGCATTAACTAATGCATTAGACATTGCAATGGAACGCGATAAGACAATAGTTACTTATGGTGAAGATGTTGGTTTTGTTGGTGGCGTTTTTCGGGCAACGAGAGGTTTACAAAAGAAACATGGTGAAAATCGTTGTTTTGATGCGCCAATTGCTGAAGCTAGTTTAGTAGGAATTGCTGCTGGAATGGCTTTTAATGGACTTCGTCCGATTGTAGAATTACAGTTTCAAGGGTTTGCTTATCCGGCGTTTCAACAATTATTTTGCCATATAGCTCGGTTTCGTAATCGTACAAGAGGAAGATTTACTTGTCCAATGGTTATCCGAATGCCAGTTAATTTGTGAGGTTTAAAAGGTTTGGAACATCATTCTGAAGCGATTGAAGCAATGTTTGCACATGTGCCTGGTTTTAAAGTTGTTATTCCGGCTAAACCTAGTGATGTTAAAGGATTAATGTTAGCTGCAGTGGAATGTGATGATCCCGTAATATTTTTAGAACCGTTAAGAAATTATTATACGCCCAAAGAAGAAGTTGCTGATGGGCATTATACAATTGAAATTGGTAAGGCAAAACAAATTACTAAATGAGAAGCGAGTGATAATCCTGATTTAACAATTGTTACTTATGGACCGTTAGTTTATGATTGTGAAGCTGCTGTTGCTAAATTGCAACAAGAAGGAATGAAAATTGAATTAATTGATTTAATGACAATTCATCCGTGAGATGAGGCAACAGTTGTTGCTTCTGTTAAAAAGACAGGAAGAATATTAGTAGCGCATGAAGCAGTTAAATCTTTTTCAGTATCTTCAGAAATTATTACGACAATTAATGAAAAATGTTTTGAATATTTACAATGTCCGCCAGCGAGATTAACAGGTTATGATGTGACTGTTCCTTTATATCAAGGTGAACATTGATTTAAAATTACTGAAAAAAGAATTATTGATAAAGTAAAAACAATGATGACATATTTAGCTTAAGTGAGAAAGGAGTAGAGATATGATAGAATTTAAATTTTTAGGTCTTGATGGTGATATTAATGAAGGTCAAATAACACAAATTTATGTTAAGGTTGGCGATGATATTAAAAAAGGTCAAGATTTATTTGAGTTAGAAGCAGATAAACTTTCTCAACCAATAGTTGCTGAATTTGATGGTAAAATTGGTCAAATTAATTTTGCAATTGGCGATATTTATTAAGGCCGGTGATGTCTTTGCTAGTAGTAATCCTAGTAATAATGTTCCTTCATCTAATAAGTCAGAAGAAATTATTAATAAACAAGTTTTATCAAATGTGATGGAAACTAATCCTGAAAAATCAAATAAGAAAGTATTAGCAACACCATTAGCACGAAGAATGGCTCGTGAATTAGGGATTGATATTACAACTATTAAGGGGACAGGTCCTAACGGCAGAGTATTAAAACAAGATTTAGTCGGTGGGCATTCTTTATCTAGTGAAGCTAAATCATCAAAATTAGTAACAGAAAAACCGTTAGCGGTTGTTCCACCAATGCAATCTCGTGGTGATGATTTTTCTTCAAAGCCAGCATCACAAGCAGAACAGCGGGTAAAAATGACACCAACCAGAAAAGCAATTTCTAAAGCAATGAAAAATTCAGTATTTACAATTCCGCATACTAGTTTAATGACACAAGTAAATGTTACTGCTTTAGTGCAATTACGAGCACAATTAAAAACGACAGTTATTAAACCTGATTTTAAATTAACTTATATGCCATTTTTTATTAAGGCAGTTACGATGGCTTTAAAAGAATTTCCAATAATTAATGCCCGATTAGATGAAGTAACAGAAGAAATTGTTTATCATAATTATTATAATATTGGCATTGCTGCTGATACTGATGCGGGATTAATTGTTCCTGTTATTAAAGATGCTGATCAACAAGATATTTTTAATTTAGCTGTTGTTTACAATGACTTAGTTGCCAGAGTTAGAAATAAGAAATTAATTCCTTCGGAAATGAAAGATGGAACTTTTACGATTACTAATTATGGTTCTGTTGGTTTAGATTTTGGAACGCCAGTTATTAATTATCCCGAAGCAGCGATTTTGGGTATTGGGGCAATTAAAAAAACACCGGTTGTTGATGACAGTGGCAATATTGTTGTTAATGATTTATTACCGTTATCAATATCAATTGACCATCGTATAATTGATGGTGCTGATGCTGGAAGATTTATGTTGCATTTAAAGAAATTATTAGAAGCACCAACTTCATTGCTAATTTCATATTAAGGAGAAAATAAATGGATAAATTTGATGTAATTATTATTGGCGGTGGTCCTGGTGGCTATGTGGCTGCCATTAAAGCAGCCCAAGTTGGTTTAAAAACCCTTATTATTGAAAAACAATGATGAGGTGGTGTTTGTTTAAATATTGGTTGTATTCCAACAAAAGCATTATTAAAAAGTGCTAAAGTTTTAAATTATTTTAAGCATGCTAAAAGTTATGGTGTTGATGTTAATGCGACAACAATTAAACCTAATTGAGATGAAATGCAAATTAGAAAATCTGGGGTTGTTAAAAAATTAACCCAAGGTGTTGAACATTTATTGAAAAAAAACCAAGTTGAAAAAGTATTTGGTGAAGCTAAGATTATTGATAAAAATACTGTGGAAGTTAATGGTAAAAGATATGCTGGTAATAATTTAATTATTGCTACTGGTTCGGTATCACGAGTTTTAGATTTACCTGGTTTTAAAGAAGCGAAAGAAAATAATTTTTTAATTACTAGTCGGCAAATTTTATCATTAAAAGAAATTCCTAAAAAATTAACAATTATTGGTGGCGGTGTTATTGGCATTGAGTTTGCTTGTTTATTTAGTACTTTAGGAACAGAAGTTACCATTGTTCAAGGAGTGGATAAGATTTTAGAATTATTAGATAATGATATTAGTTTAGAAATGACAAAAGTATTAAAATCAATGGGCGTTAAGCTTGAACTTAATGCTAAAATAACAGCGATTAAAGATAAAACATTAGTGTTTATGCAATCGGGACAAGAAAAGCAACTTACTAGTGATTTTATATTAATTTCTGTTGGTAGAGTTCCTGTAATTAAGGGGTTAGAAGCATTAAATCTTGAATTAGGACCTAGAAAAAATATTAAAATTAATGACCGTTGTCAAACTAATGTGGAAAATATTTATGCTATTGGTGATGTCGCTGCTGATAAGATGTTAGCTCATGTGGCATCAGCACAAGGAATTGTTGCGGTGGAAAATATTTTAGGTAAGAATAGTAAAATGGATATGGATTATATTGCGAGTTGTATTTATTCGTTTCCAGAAATTGCTAGTGTTGGTTTAACAGAGCAACAATGTCAAGATAAACAATTATCGTTTAGTAGTTTTAAGTTTCCTTTATCGGGTAATGGTAAAGCATTAGCTGATGGTGAAATAACGGGATTTGCTAAAATTTTAGCCAATAAACAAACTGGTGAGATTTATGGGGCTCATATTATTTCGGGAACAGCAACGGATATGATTACGGAAGTGACAACAACAATGGTTAGTGAAGGAACAATTTATGAGTTGGCAAAAACAATTCATCCTCATCCAACTTTATCAGAAGTTGTGATGGAAGCGGCGCACGGAATTATTGATAAACCAATTCATGGTTAATTAAATTAAAAAAAGATAACACTGTTATCTTTTTTTAATTTAAAATTTTAATGAAAAGGAGAATTATTATGGCAGGACATTCAAAATGAGCAAATATTAAGCATCGTAAAGCAGCCCAAGATAAAATTCGTGGTAAAATTTTTCAAAAAATTTTACGCCAATTAAATACTGCGGTAAGAAACGGTGGGGTTAATGTTGAAACTAACAATCAATTGCGATTGCTCATTGAAAAAGCAAAAACAGTTAATATGCCTAAAGAAAATATTGACCGTGCTTTAAAGAAATTTAGTCAAGATAATAGTAATCTTAATTATGAAGAAATTATTTATGAAGGTTTTGTTGCGGGACATATTGCTGTTATGGTTGAATGTTTAACGGATAATCGTAATCGTACAGCGACTAATGTTCGGAGTATTTTTAATAAAGCTAAAGGAACATTAGGCGTTACTGGCAGTGTTCGTTATCTTTTTACTCGGGTGGGACTATTAGTTTTTACTAATAAGATGGTTAGTGTGGATGAAGTTTTTGAATGAGCTTTAGAAATTGCGGCTATTGATGTTAATAATGATGAAGGAACATTTATTATTACGACAACTGTTGATAGGTTTTGAATAACCAAAACCTTTTTAGAATCTAAGGGTGTTACTGCCTTTGATGTTAGTGAAATTATTTTTCAACCGAATAAAACAGTATCCTTAGAAAATGAAATTGCGATTGAACAGTTTTGACAGTTAATTAATTCCTTAGAAGCTGATGATGATGTGCAAAATATTTATTATAACTTTGTGGAAGATGATAATTAAAAAGGAAATTATATTACTAATATGGAAGAACATTGCCGATAGTTGTTAGCGACAATTATTTTTTCACTTTTAAAAATTATATTGTATAATTATAAATGATTTGACAATAAGGTTGGAAAAAATAATGGAAAAGTCTTATTTGTATAGTTATGTTCTTAAATTATTAGAATTAAAAACTATGGAATTGAAATTAGAAATTTCTTCGTTGTCAATCGTTGATGTGGCAACTTATTATTTGGAAGTGATTTTGCATAAACGGCAAGCTACTAGTTTGCAACAAGCAACATATGATATATTTAATATTAAACCAAATATTGTTATTGAATATATTAATAATAAATTAATTACTGATAAAACAATATCATTAGATGATTTTAAAGAAATGTTTGAAAAGAAATAATGAGGTATAGATATGAAAAATAATATTAAAGGAACGCAACGAAACCTTTGAATTCAATTCGGTTTATTTATTATTTTAATTTTAAGTACTATTGCTGGTTTAATTACGGGTAGTTTTTTTGTTGATAATAATTTTCGTTCAGGAATGTTAGTTGGTGGGGCATATCAAACAATTGTTAGTTATGAAAATGCGAAAAATCGTCATGAGGCTGTTAATACTTTGCAAGATAAAATTGATCCTTTAAGAAAAAAACGAATGGATATTAGTCGTTTTGCTAGTAATATTGGGGGAAGTCGTTTAAATGTTATCGTTCCGCAAGCTAATTATGGTAATATTGCTGATTTTTTACGAGATGTTGAACGCAGCGGATCAATTTTCTTTTTAGATGATAAAGGTGATGATTTACTTGTTGGTACAGGGACAGGTGAAACTTACAAACCAGCAAAGAAGGATGGTAAAAGAATTGTTTTAAAAGATTTTATTGATAGTAGTTCAATCAAAAATTCTTTAATTTCGGGAATAAATAAGCCATCAATTGAATTCAAAATTAAAAATTTAGAGTTATATAATGCGATTTTAAAATATCAAGATAAAAAGTCAGTTTATGTTTGACAAGATTTTGGGCAAATGTTAGATGAGATGCGGAGCAATTATAACGATTTGATAAAACTTAGAAAATTTATTAATGCTAAAGCGGTAGCTTTGCAAGGTGGTGAAGCGCAAGAATTAAGAAATGCTCTGCGAAGTCTCTTAGCGGCTAGTGTTCGTAATCGTGAAAATGGTGATGTTAAAGAAGTAAATTTAGCTGATCAAAGTGTTAATACGGATTCTGATATTTATAACTATTTTCAAAACGCTGATGTTACTTTTAATGAGGTTCTTAGCTATAATAAGAATTCGCCAAATAGTGATTTAACAATTGATATTAATAATGAAGATGATACTTATGATAAGCAAAAATATTTAAATCCGTTTCGTCCTTTTTTAGTAGAACTTGTTAATACTGAATTTAAAGATGTTATGAATAACAAATATAAAAATAAGTATTTAATTACATCTTCATCATTACAGCTTAAACCTAATAATAGTGATAAAGTAAGTGATATTGCTTTTATTGAAATTAGTGGTGAAGAGGCAGCCGCTGGTTTAGCTAAAATTTTTAGTGCCGGCATTAAAGGAATTGCCTACCAAGTTGAGTCATATTCAGTATCCGATACCGTAATTAGTAATGCCACAAAGGTGATGATGATTATTACTGTTAGTGTTATTTTGTTAATAATATTAGTTATTTTGGCAGTATTTTATCGTGTTTTGGGTCTTATTTTGGGTCTTATTTTAGCAACAATGGTCGTTGTTACAATGGTTGTGTTTAATGTTTTATTAGGGATTTATGGCTGAGAAGTGTTTATTGCTATGCTGATAGGTATGATGGTTGCTTTAAGTAGTAGTATTATTTTATTAGAACGAATGAAAACTGAGTTTAATGGGGGTAAATCTTTAATTCAATCTTTTTTAGATGCTAATCGAAAATCAATATCAACAGTTTTTGATACGACTGTTTTGCCATTGATAATTAGTTTCTTTATTTATTGATTTGGAACCGGTATTATTAAATCGTTTGCGATTATGCTAATTATTAGTATTTTAGGAGCTTTTATTTTTGGTATTGTTTTAATCCGAGGAATTTATTATTCGTTATTATCATTAAACTGGATTAATAACCGTCAAGATTTAGTAATGACTAATTCTGTAATTATAAAACAAAAAATTCATTATCTTATTAAAAAGCTTGGTTTTAATCGGATAACACAGTTTTCTAAGAAATTTAGTTATCAAAAAAGTTTTAAATGATTAGTTTTACTTTCTACGATTATTATTTCGTGTGGTGTTATTGTTGTTACAACTGCGGGACCGGGTACTAGTTTAGAATTTACGCGGGGAACAATTTTTCAAGTGCAAACTTCTGGACATAGTATTACGAGTGATGATGGTGCTGATGATGAGGCGTTTCTAAAAGCAATTGAGGAAACTAAAAATGAAATTATTAGTAAATTTAAAACCGATTATTCAGCAGATAGTTATTCGCTAGCAGTATTTAGGCGGATGGAAGATCGTGGATATAATATTGTTATTAAAACTTCCTTAATTGATAATAAATATGTTAACTCCTTACAAACTTGGTTATCAGAAAATAATTTCCAATCTGAAATTAGAATTAATGATGTTAGTTATGGTTCTTTATGAAATGAAACTAGTGGTAGCGTTGTCATTAATGGGGTTATTGTGTTAGCAGTTATTATGGTGATTATTCTAATTTATTTAATTATTCGTTTTGATTGAAGTTTTATTCTACCATTAATATTGACAATTATTCATGATGTTTTATTAACTTGTTCTTTGATAATTATTTGTCGTTTTGAAGTAACGATTGAAGTTGTTACAGCTATTTTAGCAGTAGTTATCTTTGCTATTATTCATAAAATAATTATCTTTGACCGTGTTCGGGAAAATAAAATTGGTTTGGATAGTACGAAAATGAATAAGAGTAATTTATCGGATTTGGTAAATACGGGATTTACAATGACTTTAAAAAGTAGTTTAATTGTTTTATCGTTAGTCTTGTTATTGTCAATGGTGTTATTTGTTATTGGTCAAAATATTGGGGCAGCATTTGGTCTTTTATTAGGTAGTGTTATTGGTATTTATTCTTCAACAATTTTATTGCGATGATTATGAGTATATTTTGCTAACATTAAAGGAAAACTTTTACGAAATAAAAAGCAAAAAATTTATAAATCATTAACTGGACCTGATGAGCAAATTGTTATCGGTGTTAATGATTAATAATGTTGGAAGGATGAGTTAGTTAATGGATTTAAAAGAATTAATAATTGATGTCCCTAATTTTCCAAAACCAGGAATTCAATTTAAGGATATAACACCATTATTGGCTAATGGTGTAGCATTTAAACAAGTTGTTAAGCAATTAGAAGAAATTGTTAAATCATTTAAACCGGATGTTATTGTAGCACCCGAAGCCCGAGGATTTATTTTTGCAACTCCGGTTGCTAGTGAATTGGGATTGGGATTTGTTCCCATTCGTAAGTCAGATAAATTACCGCGAGCAGTTATTCATAAAAGTTATGAATTAGAATATAACAAAAGTACTTTAGCAATTCATAAGGATGCGATTGTTCCCGGAATGAAAGTTGTTATTGTTGATGATTTGCTAGCCAGCGGTGGTACGATTGATGCCATTATTAATTTAATTGAAGAATTACAAGGCGAGGTTATTGCCGCAGTATTTGTTATTGAATTGACTAGTTTTAAAGCCCGCGAACAATTTCCTAATTTAAAAATTGAAAGCTTAATTCAGTATTAAAATAAGTGAGTTTGATATTATGAAATCGATAACATTTAAACAAGTTTTAGATAAAGTTAAAACCTATATTAGTAATGAAAAAGATATTGAGGAAATAAAACGCGCATATGCCTATGCTTATAATAAGCATGATCAGCAGTTAAGAAAAAGTGGTGAACCTTATATTAATCATCCTTTATGAACAACTTATTATTTGGCAACATGGCATATGGATTTAGCAACATTAATTTCTGGTTTATTACATGATGTGTTAGAAGACACACCGACAACTTTTGAAGACTTGAATAAAGAGTTTGGTATTGAGATATCAACTTTAGTTGAAGCGGTCACGAAAGTATCTTATTTTGCTAAAATGAATCGTAGTGAAATTAAATCTAATTATTTGCGAAAGTTATATTTAAGTATGGCGCACGATATTCGTGTTATTGTTATTAAGTTAGCAGACCGTTTACATAATATCCAAACAATTGAATATTTGGAACCAGAAAAACAAAAAGTTATTGCGAAAGAAACTTTAGAAGTTTATTCTTCAATTGCGCACCGGTTAGGGATGCGACAAGTAAAAAGTCTTTTAGAAGACTTGTCTTTTGCAATTTTAAATCCTGTTGAATATAAAAGAATTTCTCGCAATGTTGATTTGGAAAAAGAACATTTAGAATCATTAATGGCCATAATGATTAACAATATTAAGTCATTATTAGATAGTAAGAATATTAAAGCAACAATTTCTGGTCGTAGCAAAAGTATTTATTCAATTTATCGTAAGATGTATTATTTTGGGCGTAAATTTGAAGATATTCATGATTTATTAGCGATAAGAATTATTACTAATACGATAGATGAATGTTATACGATTTTAGGTTATTTGCATCAGCAATTTCCACCTTTACCAGGAAGATTTAAGGACTATATTGCAACGCCTAAATATAATTTATATCAGTCATTACATACAACAGTTATTCAAGATGCAACAATTTATGAGATTCAAATTCGAACTGTTGATATGGATGAAAAGGCAACTTATGGAGCAGCATCGCATTGAAAATACAAAGAGGACGAAATCTATAATACTAAAAAACGCCAAGCTGATATTGATGAGCGCTTAGATATTTTTAATCGGATTTTAGATTTAGAAAATATTAACAATGAAGAGTTAGAAAATAATGAAAAACCAAATATGGAGTTAGCCGTTAAGAGTGATATTTTTACTTCTTTAATTTATGTTTTAACTCCTAATGGTAAAGTTATTACTTTGCCTTTTGGGTCAACAATTTTAGATTTTGCATATAAAGTTCATACTGATATTGGTGAGAAAACTACGGGTGGTAAGATTAATGGTAACTATGTTTCTGTTAGTACTGTTTTAAAATCTGGTGATGTTGTGGAAATTAAAACTAGCAAAAATATGCGACCATCCCGTGACTGACTAGTTATTGCTAAAACTAGTTATGCATTGCATAAAATTAAAAGATTTTTAAAAAAACAAGAACAAGAATTTGATGAAACTCATAAAGATAATGAATCTAAAAATCTTAAAAAAATTAAAAATGTTAAAAAAACGATTGATGATGTTTTAACGCAACGGAAATTAAAATGAAAATTAGTTTCCCAAAAAGATCTAATGCATCGCTTAAAGCAATTAAAATATCATACTTTAGAAGATTTTTATTTAGATGTTGCTAATAAGAAATATCAACTTGATGATGCGATTAATCTTTTATTAGCAAGTAATGAAACTAGTCCTAATACTTATTTAAATCATCTTCAAGAAAAAAAAGTTGAAAAAATTAACTTAAAAGATGACATTATTGTTAAAGGTGCTGATAATATTAAAGCAACTTTAGCTCATTGTTGTATGCCAGTGCCGTTAGAACCAATTACGGGATATGTTAGTAAACTTGGTGGGATTCGCGTGCATCGTGTTAATTGCCATAATATTCTTCCAGAAGAACGCCAAGGACGACTTTTGGAAGTGTGGTGGAATGAAAATGTCGTTAAGCGCCATCAATATTATAGTAATATTAAAGTAATTTGTTACGACCGTGATGGTTTAATGGCTAATATTACCAATATTCTTGCTAATTTAAATGCTTCGATTCAACAAATTCATATTGAAACAAGTTCGGATAATAAATACAGTATTAATCTTGTTATTAAAATTGCCAACAAAGTTCTGCTTCAACAATTGTTGTCATCATTACGACAAATACCCCATGTGTACGATGTGGTTGTAATGGAAAACTAGATATATAGTAAAATAAGTCTCTAACAAAGGAATTTAGTTAGAGACTTATTTTTTTATTTTATTGTCTTAATTTGTTAGCAACTATGTTTACTAGTACTATCTTTCTTACAGTCTTTGCAATTATGTCCCTCAGAACAAGAACATTTGCAGTCTTTACACTTGTTCATTTTATTGCCTCCTTTCTCCTTATGTAGAATAGTTAGATGAAAAATAACTTATATCAATGATAAAATTATTGCTCGCCTTTTGTGGTTATATTTTTCAGTCTAAGATATTCATAAATGTTGTAATTTTTATTTATTATTTAATTTTTTGTTTTTGTCAATAATTTTTGTACAGCTTTAATCTTATGTTTTTCAAATTTGGTGTCACTTAATATAACAGTTTTTTCATAAATAAATTTTAATAATTCAAGATTGTCCTTAAAATAAATTATAATTTCTTTTTCAAAAGTTCAAAAATGGAATATTATTTATTTGTATAAGTATGGGGTTTATTTTCTAGGTATAAAAAGTTATAATTTAATTGCTGAATTATACTTGTAAGTGCAAGTAAATAAAATTGCAAAAGATTTCATATAAAAATTTCATGATGCTAAGTTTATTTTAGAAAAAGTAAATTTAAGGAGTTTTTATATGGGATACAAACATCTTGGCATAGATGAAAGAATTTATATTGAGAATCAATTGAAATTTAAAGTAAAAATTAGTGAAATAGCTAAAAATCTTAATCGAAGTATTAGTACTATTAATCGAGAAGTTAATAGAAATAAAGATAATAATCATTATTTTTCATTAATTGCACAAAATAAAGCAGAAAATAGAAAACAATTACATGTTTATTTTCATAAATTTAAAAATAGAGAATTAGTAAAATATGTACAACAAAAATTATTATTAGGTTGATCGCCTGAACAAATTTATGGCAGAATTAAAAATTTTCATCAAGAATGAATTATTAGTTTTAAAACAATTTACAATTGAATTTATTCTGGATTACTTGAAAAGGTTACTAGTAAAAATTTAAGAAGAAAAGGTAAGAAACGAAAATCTCAAGAAAATCGGGGTAAATTTAATGGTAAATCCATTAAATCCATTAAAGAACGAAATGTTAATAATCGCATAACTCTTGGCCATTGAGAAGGTGATACTGTAGTATCATCACGAGGTAAAAGTAAATCATGTTTAATAACTTTAGTTGAAAGAACATCAAGATTTACTTTAGCAATATTAGTTGAAAATAGAACTACTAAAGTTATTAACAAAAATATTAGTCATTATTTATCAATTCTTCCAAATAATCTTGTTAAGACTATAACATTTGATAGGGGTAAAGAATTTGCTAATTGACAACAACTTGAAAAAAATTTAAATGTGAAAATTTATTTTGCTGATGCATATTCACCTTGACAAAGAGGTACTAATGAAAATACTAATGGTTTAATTAGAGAAAAATTTCCTAAAAAATTTAATTTTTCAAACACTACTAAAAATGCAGTTCATAAATTTATATTGTCTTTAAACCAAAGACCAAGAAAAATACTAAATTATCTTTCGCCAATCGAATATTTGGTTAGAAAAATAATTTAGTTGCACTTAACTTTACAATTTGGCATGTATAATTGATATATGAGAAAGGAATTAATCACAGTAATTCCTTCCCTGGTATATTGTACCATCTGTTCCTTTCTCAAAACAAGAGAAAGGAGTTTTTTATGTCAAAAATTAGTATTAAAGACATTATTATGTTTTTAAAGGTCTTTGGAATTTCGTCATTATTTTTTATAGCTGGAATTGTTATTTGTCTTATAGGACATACTCATTTAAATATTGATTGACCAGCTTATGTGATTATTTCAGCGATGCTTATTAGTGCTGGGATTATTGTTTTAATTATTGAAACAATTAGGTCGATATATATTAAAAGTAAAAATATTGATAAAGATTTAGATGTCTTAAAAGATTATTTAGATAATCATGGTTATTCATCTTGAATTGAACAACAAAATAAAAATATTATGAAAGGTAAAAAACATGAAAAAAATTTATAAGGAATTTGAAAATGTCAGTGTTCCTTCTGAGAGTGGTAAAGCTGAATATAAGATTTATGAAAGAGTTGTTAGTAAAGATACTGGTGAAGTTTCTTTACGAGTTAGTAAAGTAGCAAATATATATAATGAAATCCAGGAAGCTGGTGTTGGTACAACTTTAAATGAAATGATTGATAGATATGGAACCGGCGAAATTGTAAATTTGAATTTTAAAGAAGGTTCATATGTTGATTTATCGCAGTTACCAAGTTCAGCAATGGAAACTTTAAATCTTTTAAAAAATATTGATAATTTAAATGTTATTAATGATTATTTAAAAAGTTTGAATAATGATAATAAAAATCATAAACAAGAAGATATTAAAGATGATTTAGATGTAAAAGGAGAAGAAGTAGATGAAAAAAAATAAATTAGTTTATAATTTTGGGAATACTTTAAATAGTTCTCCGCAACATTCAATGTTTGTTAGAAATAGCAAGCTTATTACTGCTTTTAATGCAGGTGATTTAGTTCCAATTTATTTGGATGAGATTTTGCCTGGTGATAATGTTAAATTAGATATTAAAGCTCTTATTCGACAAACTACGATGTTAAAACCGGTTATGGATGTTGCGAATATTGATGTTTATGGTTTTTTTGTTCCAAATCGGATTATTTGAGATGATTTTAAGAAATTTTTTGGTGAAAATGAAGACCCTTGGGCTGTTTCTAGCGAAATTTTAGTTCCGACTGTTAATTCTCCTACTGATGGTTGAAAAATTGGTACAATTGCTGATTATATGGGTTTACCTATTAATAAAAAAGGTTTAAAGGTTAGTGCTTTACCTTTTAGAGCTTATACTCAAATTGTTAATGATTGATTTCGCGACCAAAATTTACAATCAGTAGCTCATATTAATAAAACTAATTCTACGGGAACTGGTTCTAATGGTACTGATTGAGTTAAAGATTTAGAATTAGGTGGTATGCCTTTTATTACTAATAAGTATCATGATTATTTTACTAGTGCTCTGCCTAAACCACAAAAAGGTGATGCTATTAATTTAAATATTGGCGGTTCTGCTCCTATTCATACTGATAAACAACCAGTTATTAAAGGAAAATGAAATCCGTTGACATTTAGTAAAACTGATGGTACAGATTTTGATAGTCAAAAACAAGCTGCCGGTCGTCTTGGTATGGTAGGGAAAAATGTTGATGGTAAATATCCTTATTCAATTGCTGGTCTAGATTTGACAAATCCTTTAACTGTTGCACCTAAAGATGAACTTTATCCTAATAATTTATATGCTGATTTATCTAAAGCTACAGGTATTTCTATTAATGATTTACGACAAGCGATAACATATCAGCATATGTTAGAAAAAGATGCTCGTAGTGGTACGCGTTATGTTGAATATTTGCGTTCACATTTTGGTGTTAATTCTTTAGATGCAACTCAACAGCGTGCTGAGTATTTAGGTGGTTATCGTAAACCTTTAAATGTCAATACTGTTCCGCAAACTTCAAGTACTGTTTCTGATAGTGCTCAAGCAAATTTATCTGCTTTTGGTGAAAGTTTTTTAAGTCAAAGTTTAATTAATAAAACTTTTTTGGAACATGGTTATTTAATTTTGGTTGCTGCTGTTCGATATGAACATTCGTATCAACAAGGATTAGAACAATTATGAACTCGTAGTACTCGTAATGATTTTTATGACCCAATATTTGCTAATATCGGTGAACAACCAATTAAAAATAAAGAAATTTATTTTAGTGGTGGTACCACTACTGTTGATGATGAAATTTTTGGTTATAATGAGGCTTGAGCTTCTTATCGTACTAAATTCAATAAGATTACTGGAATGATGCGTAGTGTTGAGAAAGGTTTAGATTATTATCATTATGGTGATAATTATTCTTCTTTACCTAAATTGTCTGCTGAATGATTGAAAGAAGATAAGGCTAATATTGACCGGACTCTTGCTGTTAAATCAACTAATGATATGCCACAATTTCAAGCTGATTTTTATTTTGAAGTTAAACATGAACGACCAATGCCGGTATTTAGTATTCCCGGTATTGATAGAATTTAGGAGATTTCTTATGAATGATTTTAAAGATGTATATCCTAATATTAATGAAAACACACAATCTGGTTTTGATAAATTCGGAGAAGGAATTAAAAATGTTATTACCGATATTTTAGGTGTTGGTGCAAGTAGCGCCAGAACACAAAATCAGTTAAATCGTGATTTTCAAGAGCGAATGGCCAACACCCAATGACAGCGCGGAACTGAAGATATGAAAAAAGCAGGGGTTAATCCCCTTACTGCTTTTACTAGTGCTGCTGGTGCTGTTCCTGCTGGTTCTAGCGGAGCTGGTGGACAATCCGCGGGAATTATTTCCAATATTATTGGTTCAAGTGCTCGTCTATTAGGTGATTTAGCAAATGCCAAAGGAACTAATATGCGTACCGATTTATATCAAAATAATTTGAAAAATTTGATTGTTTCGTCGGCGAAATTTATAAAATAAATTTCTTGTCGTCAACGGGGCATAGTATATTTAAAATAAATTTCTTGTCGTCAACGGGGCATAGTATATTAAAATAAATTTCTTGTCGTCAACGGGGCATAGTATATTTAAAATAAATTTCTTGTCGTCAACGGGGCATAGTATATAAAATAAATTTCTTGTCGTCAACGGGGCATAGTATATTAAAATAAATTTCTTGTCGTCAACGGGGCATAGTATATATATTGACAATTATTCATGATGTTTTATTAACTTGTTCTTTGATAATTATTTGTCGTTTTGAAGTAACGATTGAAGTTGTTACAGCTATTTTAGCAGTAGTTATCTTTGCTATTATTCATAAAATAATTATCTTTGACCGTGTTCGGGAAAATAAAATTGGTTTGGATAGTACGAAAATGAATAAGAGTAATTTATCGGATTTGGTAAATACGGGATTTACAATGACTTTAAAAAGTAGTTTAATTGTTTTATCGTTAGTCTTGTTATTGTCAATGGTGTTATTTGTTATTGGTCAAAATATTGGGGCAGCATTTGGTCTTTTATTAGGTAGTGTTATTGGTATTTATTCTTCAACAATTTTATTGCGATGATTATGAGTATATTTTGCTAACATTAAAGGAAAACTTTTACGAAATAAAAAGCAAAAAATTTATAAATCATTAACTGGACCTGATGAGCAAATTGTTATCGGTGTTAATGATTAATAATGTTGGAAGGATGAGTTAGTTAATGGATTTAAAAGAATTAATAATTGATGTCCCTAATTTTCCAAAACCAGGAATTCAATTTAAGGATATAACACCATTATTGGCTAATGGTGTAGCATTTAAACAAGTTGTTAAGCAATTAGAAGAAATTGTTAAATCATTTAAACCGGATGTTATTGTAGCACCCGAAGCCCGAGGATTTATTTTTGCAACTCCGGTTGCTAGTGAATTGGGATTGGGATTTGTTCCCATTCGTAAGTCAGATAAATTACCGCGAGCAGTTATTCATAAAAGTTATGAATTAGAATATAACAAAAGTACTTTAGCAATTCATAAGGATGCGATTGTTCCCGGAATGAAAGTTGTTATTGTTGATGATTTGCTAGCCAGCGGTGGTACGATTGATGCCATTATTAATTTAATTGAAGAATTACAAGGCGAGGTTATTGCCGCAGTATTTGTTATTGAATTGACTAGTTTTAAAGCCCGCGAACAATTTCCTAATTTAAAAATTGAAAGCTTAATTCAGTATTAAAATAAGTGAGTTTGATATTATGAAATCGATAACATTTAAACAAGTTTTAGATAAAGTTAAAACCTATATTAGTAATGAAAAAGATATTGAGGAAATAAAACGCGCATATGCCTATGCTTATAATAAGCATGATCAGCAGTTAAGAAAAAGTGGTGAACCTTATATTAATCATCCTTTATGAACAACTTATTATTTGGCAACATGGCATATGGATTTAGCAACATTAATTTCTGGTTTATTACATGATGTGTTAGAAGACACACCGACAACTTTTGAAGACTTGAATAAAGAGTTTGGTATTGAGATATCAACTTTAGTTGAAGCGGTCACGAAAGTATCTTATTTTGCTAAAATGAATCGTAGTGAAATTAAATCTAATTATTTGCGAAAGTTATATTTAAGTATGGCGCACGATATTCGTGTTATTGTTATTAAGTTAGCAGACCGTTTACATAATATCCAAACAATTGAATATTTGGAACCAGAAAAACAAAAAGTTATTGCGAAAGAAACTTTAGAAGTTTATTCTTCAATTGCGCACCGGTTAGGGATGCGACAAGTAAAAAGTCTTTTAGAAGACTTGTCTTTTGCAATTTTAAATCCTGTTGAATATAAAAGAATTTCTCGCAATGTTGATTTGGAAAAAGAACATTTAGAATCATTAATGGCCATAATGATTAACAATATTAAGTCATTATTAGATAGTAAGAATATTAAAGCAACAATTTCTGGTCGTAGCAAAAGTATTTATTCAATTTATCGTAAGATGTATTATTTTGGGCGTAAATTTGAAGATATTCATGATTTATTAGCGATAAGAATTATTACTAATACGATAGATGAATGTTATACGATTTTAGGTTATTTGCATCAGCAATTTCCACCTTTACCAGGAAGATTTAAGGACTATATTGCAACGCCTAAATATAATTTATATCAGTCATTACATACAACAGTTATTCAAGATGCAACAATTTATGAGATTCAAATTCGAACTGTTGATATGGATGAAAAGGCAACTTATGGAGCAGCATCGCATTGAAAATACAAAGAGGACGAAATCTATAATACTAAAAAACGCCAAGCTGATATTGATGAGCGCTTAGATATTTTTAATCGGATTTTAGATTTAGAAAATATTAACAATGAAGAGTTAGAAAATAATGAAAAACCAAATATGGAGTTAGCCGTTAAGAGTGATATTTTTACTTCTTTAATTTATGTTTTAACTCCTAATGGTAAAGTTATTACTTTGCCTTTTGGGTCAACAATTTTAGATTTTGCATATAAAGTTCATACTGATATTGGTGAGAAAACTACGGGTGGTAAGATTAATGGTAACTATGTTTCTGTTAGTACTGTTTTAAAATCTGGTGATGTTGTGGAAATTAAAACTAGCAAAAATATGCGACCATCCCGTGACTGACTAGTTATTGCTAAAACTAGTTATGCATTGCATAAAATTAAAAGATTTTTAAAAAAACAAGAACAAGAATTTGATGAAACTCATAAAGATAATGAATCTAAAAATCTTAAAAAAATTAAAAATGTTAAAAAAACGATTGATGATGTTTTAACGCAACGGAAATTAAAATGAAAATTAGTTTCCCAAAAAGATCTAATGCATCGCTTAAAGCAATTAAAATATCATACTTTAGAAGATTTTTATTTAGATGTTGCTAATAAGAAATATCAACTTGATGATGCGATTAATCTTTTATTAGCAAGTAATGAAACTAGTCCTAATACTTATTTAAATCATCTTCAAGAAAAAAAAGTTGAAAAAATTAACTTAAAAGATGACATTATTGTTAAAGGTGCTGATAATATTAAAGCAACTTTAGCTCATTGTTGTATGCCAGTGCCGTTAGAACCAATTACGGGATATGTTAGTAAACTTGGTGGGATTCGCGTGCATCGTGTTAATTGCCATAATATTCTTCCAGAAGAACGCCAAGGACGACTTTTGGAAGTGTGGTGGAATGAAAATGTCGTTAAGCGCCATCAATATTATAGTAATATTAAAGTAATTTGTTACGACCGTGATGGTTTAATGGCTAATATTACCAATATTCTTGCTAATTTAAATGCTTCGATTCAACAAATTCATATTGAAACAAGTTCGGATAATAAATACAGTATTAATCTTGTTATTAAAATTGCCAACAAAGTTCTGCTTCAACAATTGTTGTCATCATTACGACAAATACCCCATGTGTACGATGTGGTTGTAATGGAAAACTAGATATATAGTAAAATAAGTCTCTAACAAAGGAATTTAGTTAGAGACTTATTTTTTTATTTTATTGTCTTAATTTGTTAGCAACTATGTTTACTAGTACTATCTTTCTTACAGTCTTTGCAATTATGTCCCTCAGAACAAGAACATTTGCAGTCTTTACACTTGTTCATTTTATTGCCTCCTTTCTCCTTATGTAGAATAGTTAGATGAAAAATAACTTATATCAATGATAAAATTATTGCTCGCCTTTTGTGGTTATATTTTTCAGTCTAAGATATTCATAAATGTTGTAATTTTTATTTATTATTTAATTTTTTGTTTTTGTCAATAATTTTTGTACAGCTTTAATCTTATGTTTTTCAAATTTGGTGTCACTTAATATAACAGTTTTTTCATAAATAAATTTTAATAATTCAAGATTGTCCTTAAAATAAATTATAATTTCTTTTTCAAAAGTTCAAAAATGGAATATTATTTATTTGTATAAGTATGGGGTTTATTTTCTAGGTATAAAAAGTTATAATTTAATTGCTGAATTATACTTGTAAGTGCAAGTAAATAAAATTGCAAAAGATTTCATATAAAAATTTCATGATGCTAAGTTTATTTTAGAAAAAGTAAATTTAAGGAGTTTTTATATGGGATACAAACATCTTGGCATAGATGAAAGAATTTATATTGAGAATCAATTGAAATTTAAAGTAAAAATTAGTGAAATAGCTAAAAATCTTAATCGAAGTATTAGTACTATTAATCGAGAAGTTAATAGAAATAAAGATAATAATCATTATTTTTCATTAATTGCACAAAATAAAGCAGAAAATAGAAAACAATTACATGTTTATTTTCATAAATTTAAAAATAGAGAATTAGTAAAATATGTACAACAAAAATTATTATTAGGTTGATCGCCTGAACAAATTTATGGCAGAATTAAAAATTTTCATCAAGAATGAATTATTAGTTTTAAAACAATTTACAATTGAATTTATTCTGGATTACTTGAAAAGGTTACTAGTAAAAATTTAAGAAGAAAAGGTAAGAAACGAAAATCTCAAGAAAATCGGGGTAAATTTAATGGTAAATCCATTAAATCCATTAAAGAACGAAATGTTAATAATCGCATAACTCTTGGCCATTGAGAAGGTGATACTGTAGTATCATCACGAGGTAAAAGTAAATCATGTTTAATAACTTTAGTTGAAAGAACATCAAGATTTACTTTAGCAATATTAGTTGAAAATAGAACTACTAAAGTTATTAACAAAAATATTAGTCATTATTTATCAATTCTTCCAAATAATCTTGTTAAGACTATAACATTTGATAGGGGTAAAGAATTTGCTAATTGACAACAACTTGAAAAAAATTTAAATGTGAAAATTTATTTTGCTGATGCATATTCACCTTGACAAAGAGGTACTAATGAAAATACTAATGGTTTAATTAGAGAAAAATTTCCTAAAAAATTTAATTTTTCAAACACTACTAAAAATGCAGTTCATAAATTTATATTGTCTTTAAACCAAAGACCAAGAAAAATACTAAATTATCTTTCGCCAATCGAATATTTGGTTAGAAAAATAATTTAGTTGCACTTAACTTTACAATTTGGCATGTATAATTGATATATGAGAAAGGAATTAATCACAGTAATTCCTTCCCTGGTATATTGTACCATCTGTTCCTTTCTCAAAACAAGAGAAAGGAGTTTTTTATGTCAAAAATTAGTATTAAAGACATTATTATGTTTTTAAAGGTCTTTGGAATTTCGTCATTATTTTTTATAGCTGGAATTGTTATTTGTCTTATAGGACATACTCATTTAAATATTGATTGACCAGCTTATGTGATTATTTCAGCGATGCTTATTAGTGCTGGGATTATTGTTTTAATTATTGAAACAATTAGGTCGATATATATTAAAAGTAAAAATATTGATAAAGATTTAGATGTCTTAAAAGATTATTTAGATAATCATGGTTATTCATCTTGAATTGAACAACAAAATAAAAATATTATGAAAGGTAAAAAACATGAAAAAAATTTATAAGGAATTTGAAAATGTCAGTGTTCCTTCTGAGAGTGGTAAAGCTGAATATAAGATTTATGAAAGAGTTGTTAGTAAAGATACTGGTGAAGTTTCTTTACGAGTTAGTAAAGTAGCAAATATATATAATGAAATCCAGGAAGCTGGTGTTGGTACAACTTTAAATGAAATGATTGATAGATATGGAACCGGCGAAATTGTAAATTTGAATTTTAAAGAAGGTTCATATGTTGATTTATCGCAGTTACCAAGTTCAGCAATGGAAACTTTAAATCTTTTAAAAAATATTGATAATTTAAATGTTATTAATGATTATTTAAAAAGTTTGAATAATGATAATAAAAATCATAAACAAGAAGATATTAAAGATGATTTAGATGTAAAAGGAGAAGAAGTAGATGAAAAAAAATAAATTAGTTTATAATTTTGGGAATACTTTAAATAGTTCTCCGCAACATTCAATGTTTGTTAGAAATAGCAAGCTTATTACTGCTTTTAATGCAGGTGATTTAGTTCCAATTTATTTGGATGAGATTTTGCCTGGTGATAATGTTAAATTAGATATTAAAGCTCTTATTCGACAAACTACGATGTTAAAACCGGTTATGGATGTTGCGAATATTGATGTTTATGGTTTTTTTGTTCCAAATCGGATTATTTGAGATGATTTTAAGAAATTTTTTGGTGAAAATGAAGACCCTTGGGCTGTTTCTAGCGAAATTTTAGTTCCGACTGTTAATTCTCCTACTGATGGTTGAAAAATTGGTACAATTGCTGATTATATGGGTTTACCTATTAATAAAAAAGGTTTAAAGGTTAGTGCTTTACCTTTTAGAGCTTATACTCAAATTGTTAATGATTGATTTCGCGACCAAAATTTACAATCAGTAGCTCATATTAATAAAACTAATTCTACGGGAACTGGTTCTAATGGTACTGATTGAGTTAAAG
Source organism: Spiroplasma endosymbiont of Tipula paludosa (assembly GCF_964264785.1). NCBI lineage: Bacteria > Bacillati > Mycoplasmatota > Mollicutes > Entomoplasmatales > Spiroplasmataceae > Spiroplasma > Spiroplasma endosymbiont of Tipula paludosa. The sequence goes on along the minus strand of NZ_OZ183484.1, from coordinate 102,512 downwards.
ATTTAGAATTAGGTGGTATGCCTTTTATTACTAATAAGTATCATGATTATTTTACTAGTGCTCTGCCTAAACCACAAAAAGGTGATGCTATTAATTTAAATATTGGCGGTTCTGCTCCTATTCATACTGATAAACAACCAGTTATTAAAGGAAAATGAAATCCGTTGACATTTAGTAAAACTGATGGTACAGATTTTGATAGTCAAAAACAAGCTGCCGGTCGTCTTGGTATGGTAGGGAAAAATGTTGATGGTAAATATCCTTATTCAATTGCTGGTCTAGATTTGACAAATCCTTTAACTGTTGCACCTAAAGATGAACTTTATCCTAATAATTTATATGCTGATTTATCTAAAGCTACAGGTATTTCTATTAATGATTTACGACAAGCGATAACATATCAGCATATGTTAGAAAAAGATGCTCGTAGTGGTACGCGTTATGTTGAATATTTGCGTTCACATTTTGGTGTTAATTCTTTAGATGCAACTCAACAGCGTGCTGAGTATTTAGGTGGTTATCGTAAACCTTTAAATGTCAATACTGTTCCGCAAACTTCAAGTACTGTTTCTGATAGTGCTCAAGCAAATTTATCTGCTTTTGGTGAAAGTTTTTTAAGTCAAAGTTTAATTAATAAAACTTTTTTGGAACATGGTTATTTAATTTTGGTTGCTGCTGTTCGATATGAACATTCGTATCAACAAGGATTAGAACAATTATGAACTCGTAGTACTCGTAATGATTTTTATGACCCAATATTTGCTAATATCGGTGAACAACCAATTAAAAATAAAGAAATTTATTTTAGTGGTGGTACCACTACTGTTGATGATGAAATTTTTGGTTATAATGAGGCTTGAGCTTCTTATCGTACTAAATTCAATAAGATTACTGGAATGATGCGTAGTGTTGAGAAAGGTTTAGATTATTATCATTATGGTGATAATTATTCTTCTTTACCTAAATTGTCTGCTGAATGATTGAAAGAAGATAAGGCTAATATTGACCGGACTCTTGCTGTTAAATCAACTAATGATATGCCACAATTTCAAGCTGATTTTTATTTTGAAGTTAAACATGAACGACCAATGCCGGTATTTAGTATTCCCGGTATTGATAGAATTTAGGAGATTTCTTATGAATGATTTTAAAGATGTATATCCTAATATTAATGAAAACACACAATCTGGTTTTGATAAATTCGGAGAAGGAATTAAAAATGTTATTACCGATATTTTAGGTGTTGGTGCAAGTAGCGCCAGAACACAAAATCAGTTAAATCGTGATTTTCAAGAGCGAATGGCCAACACCCAATGACAGCGCGGAACTGAAGATATGAAAAAAGCAGGGGTTAATCCCCTTACTGCTTTTACTAGTGCTGCTGGTGCTGTTCCTGCTGGTTCTAGCGGAGCTGGTGGACAATCCGCGGGAATTATTTCCAATATTATTGGTTCAAGTGCTCGTCTATTAGGTGATTTAGCAAATGCCAAAGGAACTAATATGCGTACCGATTTATATCAAAATAATTTGAAAAATTTGATTGTTTCGTCGGCGAAATTTATAAAATAAATTTCTTGTCGTCAACGGGGCATAGTATATTAAAATAAATTTCTTGTCGTCAACGGGGCATAGTATATTAAAATAAATTTCTTGTCGTCAACGGGGCATAGTATATTAAAATAAATTTCTTGTCGTCAACGGGGCATAGTATATTTAAAATAAATTTCTTGTCGTCAACGGGGCATAGTATATAAATAAATTTCTTGTCGTCAACGGGGCATATCTCTCTTGAATTGAATTGAATTGAATTGAATCAAGAGAGATATGCCCCGTTGACGCAAAAAATTTTTGGGAGAATTTATGGGATGTTTAAAACCAATTCAAGTTTATAACTTGAAAAAGGGTGAAAAAGCAAAATTTAAAAGATTTAATTGTATTGAAAAACTTACAAAAGATATGAACCGCTATTATAAAAATAACAATGCTGTTCCTTGTCGTAAGTGTATCGGATGTAAATTAGATAATTCTAAGGAGTGAGCAGTACGTTCAGCTTTGGAATGTAAAAGTTCTAATGATAATTGATTTATTACTTTGACTTATGCTGATGAATTTATTCCGATTAATGATGAAGGTAGATATACTTGTCGATATTCTGATTTAAAAAGATTTATTAATTCTTTACGTAAAAATTTTGAACGTGAAAATATATTTGATATTAAGTACTTAGCAAGTTCAGAATATGGTTCTCGCACACAGAGACCCCATTATCACATCTGTTTCTTTGGTCTACCATTAAATGGACTTGGAATTGACCGGAGAGGTCTCAAAACTAGGTCATCCATACTTTATTAGTAAAGTTGTTGACCGTATTTGAGGAAAAGGAATACATAAAATTGGTCGAGTTACTTATCAGAGTGCGGGTTATGTTGCTCGTTATACTTTAAAAAAAGCTAATAAATTAGATTATGAGAAACTTAATATTGAACAAGAAAAATTGTATATGAGTAAGGGAATTGGTAAAAAATATTTTGAAGATAATTTTGAAGATATTTATCAATATGATGTTATTAATTTAAATACTGAGAAAGGTTTGATAAAGCTTCAACCACCGCGTTATTTTGACCGACTTTATGAGAAGCAGAATGCTGAACATTTAGAAGCAATAAAAAAAATCGCATTGTTAATGCGAAATTTAATTTAACTGCTTCTGTTCAAGAAGCTGGTGTTGGATATGTCAAACTATTGGGTAATAAAGACCATATCCTTCATGAGAGAGTTAAAAGTTTAAAGCGTATTGTCAAAGATAACAAATAGCTTTAATATATTATTACACATAAGGAGGTAATATAAAATGGCATTTCGTAAAAAAGTTAATAATACTAAAGCACATCGTCGTTATTTGAGCAATACTGCAAAAACTGTTCGTGCTGCTAATCTATTTCGTTCCACATCTCGTGGTGGAATAAGATTCTAATTTAATATATATATTATGGGTCTTTTAATTTTAATTACTCTTATAGTTATAATTGTTATATTAGACTTGGTACATAACCTTTAATTTTATCTACTATTTTGATAATTATTTTTTAGATGAAATACAAATGTTAGATAAATACAAAGATAAAAATGAATTTTATAGTTTAGTCGGCATAAAATGTTATAGTTATGTACCAAGTCTATTAAAGAAAATTTCTAAAAAATAGAATCTTAAAAAAGAAATTATTTTAAATAATTTCTTTTTTTATGTATAATTGATATATGAGAAAGGAATTAATCACAGTAATTCCTTCCCTGGTATATTGTACCATCTGTTCCTTTCTCAAAACAAGAGAAAGGAGTTTTTTATGTCAAAAATTAGTATTAAAGACATTATTATGTTTTTAAAGGTCTTTGGAATTTCGTCATTATTTTTTATAGCTGGAATTGTTATTTGTCTTATAGGACATACTCATTTAAATATTGATTGACCAGCTTATGTGATTATTTCAGCGATGCTTATTAGTGCTGGGATTATTGTTTTAATTATTGAAACAATTAGGTCGATATATATTAAAAGTAAAAATATTGATAAAGATTTAGATGTCTTAAAAGATTATTTAGATAATCATGGTTATTCATCTTGAATTGAACAACAAAATAAAAATATTATGAAAGGTAAAAAACATGAAAAAAATTTATAAGGAATTTGAAAATGTCAGTGTTCCTTCTGAGAGTGGTAAAGCTGAATATAAGATTTATGAAAGAGTTGTTAGTAAAGATACTGGTGAAGTTTCTTTACGAGTTAGTAAAGTAGCAAATATATATAATGAAATCCAGGAAGCTGGTGTTGGTACAACTTTAAATGAAATGATTGATAGATATGGAACCGGCGAAATTGTAAATTTGAATTTTAAAGAAGGTTCATATGTTGATTTATCGCAGTTACCAAGTTCAGCAATGGAAACTTTAAATCTTTTAAAAAATATTGATAATTTAAATGTTATTAATGATTATTTAAAAAGTTTGAATAATGATAATAAAAATCATAAACAAGAAGATATTAAAGATGATTTAGATGTAAAAGGAGAAGAAGTAGATGAAAAAAAATAAATTAGTTTATAATTTTGGGAATACTTTAAATAGTTCTCCGCAACATTCAATGTTTGTTAGAAATAGCAAGCTTATTACTGCTTTTAATGCAGGTGATTTAGTTCCAATTTATTTGGATGAGATTTTGCCTGGTGATAATGTTAAATTAGATATTAAAGCTCTTATTCGACAAACTACGATGTTAAAACCGGTTATGGATGTTGCGAATATTGATGTTTATGGTTTTTTTGTTCCAAATCGGATTATTTGAGATGATTTTAAGAAATTTTTTGGTGAAAATGAAGACCCTTGGGCTGTTTCTAGCGAAATTTTAGTTCCGACTGTTAATTCTCCTACTGATGGTTGAAAAATTGGTACAATTGCTGATTATATGGGTTTACCTATTAATAAAAAAGGTTTAAAGGTTAGTGCTTTACCTTTTAGAGCTTATACTCAAATTGTTAATGATTGATTTCGCGACCAAAATTTACAATCAGTAGCTCATATTAATAAAACTAATTCTACGGGAACTGGTTCTAATGGTACTGATTGAGTTAAAGATTTAGAATTAGGTGGTATGCCTTTTATTACTAATAAGTATCATGATTATTTTACTAGTGCTCTGCCTAAACCACAAAAAGGTGATGCTATTAATTTAAATATTGGCGGTTCTGCTCCTATTCATACTGATAAACAACCAGTTATTAAAGGAAAATGAAATCCGTTGACATTTAGTAAAACTGATGGTACAGATTTTGATAGTCAAAAACAAGCTGCCGGTCGTCTTGGTATGGTAGGGAAAAATGTTGATGGTAAATATCCTTATTCAATTGCTGGTCTAGATTTGACAAATCCTTTAACTGTTGCACCTAAAGATGAACTTTATCCTAATAATTTATATGCTGATTTATCTAAAGCTACAGGTATTTCTATTAATGATTTACGACAAGCGATAACATATCAGCATATGTTAGAAAAAGATGCTCGTAGTGGTACGCGTTATGTTGAATATTTGCGTTCACATTTTGGTGTTAATTCTTTAGATGCAACTCAACAGCGTGCTGAGTATTTAGGTGGTTATCGTAAACCTTTAAATGTCAATACTGTTCCGCAAACTTCAAGTACTGTTTCTGATAGTGCTCAAGCAAATTTATCTGCTTTTGGTGAAAGTTTTTTAAGTCAAAGTTTAATTAATAAAACTTTTTTGGAACATGGTTATTTAATTTTGGTTGCTGCTGTTCGATATGAACATTCGTATCAACAAGGATTAGAACAATTATGAACTCGTAGTACTCGTAATGATTTTTATGACCCAATATTTGCTAATATCGGTGAACAACCAATTAAAAATAAAGAAATTTATTTTAGTGGTGGTACCACTACTGTTGATGATGAAATTTTTGGTTATAATGAGGCTTGAGCTTCTTATCGTACTAAATTCAATAAGATTACTGGAATGATGCGTAGTGTTGAGAAAGGTTTAGATTATTATCATTATGGTGATAATTATTCTTCTTTACCTAAATTGTCTGCTGAATGATTGAAAGAAGATAAGGCTAATATTGACCGGACTCTTGCTGTTAAATCAACTAATGATATGCCACAATTTCAAGCTGATTTTTATTTTGAAGTTAAACATGAACGACCAATGCCGGTATTTAGTATTCCCGGTATTGATAGAATTTAGGAGATTTCTTATGAATGATTTTAAAGATGTATATCCTAATATTAATGAAAACACACAATCTGGTTTTGATAAATTCGGAGAAGGAATTAAAAATGTTATTACCGATATTTTAGGTGTTGGTGCAAGTAGCGCCAGAACACAAAATCAGTTAAATCGTGATTTTCAAGAGCGAATGGCCAACACCCAATGACAGCGCGGAACTGAAGATATGAAAAAAGCAGGGGTTAATCCCCTTACTGCTTTTACTAGTGCTGCTGGTGCTGTTCCTGCTGGTTCTAGCGGAGCTGGTGGACAATCCGCGGGAATTATTTCCAATATTATTGGTTCAAGTGCTCGTCTATTAGGTGATTTAGCAAATGCCAAAGGAACTAATATGCGTACCGATTTATATCAAAATAATTTGAAAAATTTGATTGTTTCGTCGGCGAAATTTATAAAATAAATTTCTTGTCGTCAACGGGGCATAGTATATTTAAAATAAATTTCTTGTCGTCAACGGGGCATAGTATATTCAATATACTATGCCCCGTTGACGCAAAAAATTTTTGGGAGAATTTATGGGATGTTTAAAACCAATTCAAGTTTATAACTTGAAAAAGGGTGAAAAAGCAAAATTTAAAAGATTTAATTGTATTGAAAAACTTACAAAAGATATGAACCGCTATTATAAAAATAACAATGCTGTTCCTTGTCGTAAGTGTATCGGATGTAAATTAGATAATTCTAAGGAGTGAGCAGTACGTTCAGCTTTGGAATGTAAAAGTTCTAATGATAATTGATTTATTACTTTGACTTATGCTGATGAATTTATTCCGATTAATGATGAAGGTAGATATACTTGTCGATATTCTGATTTAAAAAGATTTATTAATTCTTTACGTAAAAATTTTGAACGTGAAAATATATTTGATATTAAGTACTTAGCAAGTTCAGAATATGGTTCTCGCACACAGAGACCCCATTATCACATCTGTTTCTTTGGTCTACCATTAAATGGACTTGGAATTGACCGGAGAGGTCTCAAAACTAGGTCATCCATACTTTATTAGTAAAGTTGTTGACCGTATTTGAGGAAAAGGAATACATAAAATTGGTCGAGTTACTTATCAGAGTGCGGGTTATGTTGCTCGTTATACTTTAAAAAAAGCTAATAAATTAGATTATGAGAAACTTAATATTGAACAAGAAAAATTGTATATGAGTAAGGGAATTGGTAAAAAATATTTTGAAGATAATTTTGAAGATATTTATCAATATGATGTTATTAATTTAAATACTGAGAAAGGTTTGATAAAGCTTCAACCACCGCGTTATTTTGACCGACTTTATGAGAAGCAGAATGCTGAACATTTAGAAGCAATAAAAAAAATCGCATTGTTAATGCGAAATTTAATTTAACTGCTTCTGTTCAAGAAGCTGGTGTTGGATATGTCAAACTATTGGGTAATAAAGACCATATCCTTCATGAGAGAGTTAAAAGTTTAAAGCGTATTGTCAAAGATAACAAATAGCTTTAATATATTATTACACATAAGGAGGTAATATAAAATGGCATTTCGTAAAAAAGTTAATAATACTAAAGCACATCGTCGTTATTTGAGCAATACTGCAAAAACTGTTCGTGCTGCTAATCTATTTCGTTCCACATCTCGTGGTGGAATAAGATTCTAATTTAATATATATATTATGGGTCTTTTAATTTTAATTACTCTTATAGTTATAATTGTTATATTAGACTTGGTACATAACCTTTAATTTTATCTACTATTTTGATAATTATTTTTTAGATGAAATACAAATGTTAGATAAATACAAAGATAAAAATGAATTTTATAGTTTAGTCGGCATAAAATGTTATAGTTATGTACCAAGTCTATTAAAGAAAATTTCTAAAAAATAGAATCTTAAAAAAGAAATTATTTTAAATAATTTCTTTTTTTATGTATAATTGATATATGAGAAAGGAATTAATCACAGTAATTCCTTCCCTGGTATATTGTACCATCTGTTCCTTTCTCAAAACAAGAGAAAGGAGTTTTTTATGTCAAAAATTAGTATTAAAGACATTATTATGTTTTTAAAGGTCTTTGGAATTTCGTCATTATTTTTTATAGCTGGAATTGTTATTTGTCTTATAGGACATACTCATTTAAATATTGATTGACCAGCTTATGTGATTATTTCAGCGATGCTTATTAGTGCTGGGATTATTGTTTTAATTATTGAAACAATTAGGTCGATATATATTAAAAGTAAAAATATTGATAAAGATTTAGATGTCTTAAAAGATTATTTAGATAATCATGGTTATTCATCTTGAATTGAACAACAAAATAAAAATATTATGAAAGGTAAAAAACATGAAAAAAATTTATAAGGAATTTGAAAATGTCAGTGTTCCTTCTGAGAGTGGTAAAGCTGAATATAAGATTTATGAAAGAGTTGTTAGTAAAGATACTGGTGAAGTTTCTTTACGAGTTAGTAAAGTAGCAAATATATATAATGAAATCCAGGAAGCTGGTGTTGGTACAACTTTAAATGAAATGATTGATAGATATGGAACCGGCGAAATTGTAAATTTGAATTTTAAAGAAGGTTCATATGTTGATTTATCGCAGTTACCAAGTTCAGCAATGGAAACTTTAAATCTTTTAAAAAATATTGATAATTTAAATGTTATTAATGATTATTTAAAAAGTTTGAATAATGATAATAAAAATCATAAACAAGAAGATATTAAAGATGATTTAGATGTAAAAGGAGAAGAAGTAGATGAAAAAAAATAAATTAGTTTATAATTTTGGGAATACTTTAAATAGTTCTCCGCAACATTCAATGTTTGTTAGAAATAGCAAGCTTATTACTGCTTTTAATGCAGGTGATTTAGTTCCAATTTATTTGGATGAGATTTTGCCTGGTGATAATGTTAAATTAGATATTAAAGCTCTTATTCGACAAACTACGATGTTAAAACCGGTTATGGATGTTGCGAATATTGATGTTTATGGTTTTTTTGTTCCAAATCGGATTATTTGAGATGATTTTAAGAAATTTTTTGGTGAAAATGAAGACCCTTGGGCTGTTTCTAGCGAAATTTTAGTTCCGACTGTTAATTCTCCTACTGATGGTTGAAAAATTGGTACAATTGCTGATTATATGGGTTTACCTATTAATAAAAAAGGTTTAAAGGTTAGTGCTTTACCTTTTAGAGCTTATACTCAAATTGTTAATGATTGATTTCGCGACCAAAATTTACAATAGACTTGGTACATAACTATAACATTTTATGCCGACTAAACTATAAAATTCATTTTTATCTTTGTATTTATCTAACATTTGTATTTCATCTAAAAAATAATTATCAAAATAGTAGATAAAATTAAAGGTTATGTACCAAGTCTAATCAGTAGCTCATATTAATAAAACTAATTCTACGGGAACTGGTTCTAATGGTACTGATTGAGTTAAAGATTTAGAATTAGGTGGTATGCCTTTTATTACTAATAAGTATCATGATTATTTTACTAGTGCTCTGCCTAAACCACAAAAAGGTGATGCTATTAATTTAAATATTGGCGGTTCTGCTCCTATTCATACTGATAAACAACCAGTTATTAAAGGAAAATGAAATCCGTTGACATTTAGTAAAACTGATGGTACAGATTTTGATAGTCAAAAACAAGCTGCCGGTCGTCTTGGTATGGTAGGGAAAAATGTTGATGGTAAATATCCTTATTCAATTGCTGGTCTAGATTTGACAAATCCTTTAACTGTTGCACCTAAAGATGAACTTTATCCTAATAATTTATATGCTGATTTATCTAAAGCTACAGGTATTTCTATTAATGATTTACGACAAGCGATAACATATCAGCATATGTTAGAAAAAGATGCTCGTAGTGGTACGCGTTATGTTGAATATTTGCGTTCACATTTTGGTGTTAATTCTTTAGATGCAACTCAACAGCGTGCTGAGTATTTAGGTGGTTATCGTAAACCTTTAAATGTCAATACTGTTCCGCAAACTTCAAGTACTGTTTCTGATAGTGCTCAAGCAAATTTATCTGCTTTTGGTGAAAGTTTTTTAAGTCAAAGTTTAATTAATAAAACTTTTTTGGAACATGGTTATTTAATTTTGGTTGCTGCTGTTCGATATGAACATTCGTATCAACAAGGATTAGAACAATTATGAACTCGTAGTACTCGTAATGATTTTTATGACCCAATATTTGCTAATATCGGTGAACAACCAATTAAAAATAAAGAAATTTATTTTAGTGGTGGTACCACTACTGTTGATGATGAAATTTTTGGTTATAATGAGGCTTGAGCTTCTTATCGTACTAAATTCAATAAGATTACTGGAATGATGCGTAGTGTTGAGAAAGGTTTAGATTATTATCATTATGGTGATAATTATTCTTCTTTACCTAAATTGTCTGCTGAATGATTGAAAGAAGATAAGGCTAATATTGACCGGACTCTTGCTGTTAAATCAACTAATGATATGCCACAATTTCAAGCTGATTTTTATTTTGAAGTTAAACATGAACGACCAATGCCGGTATTTAGTATTCCCGGTATTGATAGAATTTAGGAGATTTCTTATGAATGATTTTAAAGATGTATATCCTAATATTAATGAAAACACACAATCTGGTTTTGATAAATTCGGAGAAGGAATTAAAAATGTTATTACCGATATTTTAGGTGTTGGTGCAAGTAGCGCCAGAACACAAAATCAGTTAAATCGTGATTTTCAAGAGCGAATGGCCAACACCCAATGACAGCGCGGAACTGAAGATATGAAAAAAGCAGGGGTTAATCCCCTTACTGCTTTTACTAGTGCTGCTGGTGCTGTTCCTGCTGGTTCTAGCGGAGCTGGTGGACAATCCGCGGGAATTATTTCCAATATTATTGGTTCAAGTGCTCGTCTATTAGGTGATTTAGCAAATGCCAAAGGAACTAATATGCGTACCGATTTATATCAAAATAATTTGAAAAATTTGATTGTTTCGTCGGCGAAATTTATAAAATAAATTTCTTGTCGTCAACGGGGCATAGTATATTCAAGAGAGATATGCCCCGTTGACGCAAAAAATTTTTGGGAGAATTTATGGGATGTTTAAAACCAATTCAAGTTTATAACTTGAAAAAGGGTGAAAAAGCAAAATTTAAAAGATTTAATTGTATTAGACTTGGTACATAACCTTTAATTTTATCTACTATTTTGATAATATTATTTACTAGGTGAAGTACAAATGTTAGATAAATACAAAGACGAAAATGAATTTTATAGTCTAATAGGCATAAAATATAAAACTTTCATGAAAATGGTAGAAATTTTAAAAGAAGCTAAAGCTAAACAAAAACAAATTGGTGGTAGACCAAATAAATTATCAATAGAGCAAAGATTACTTATGACTTTAGAATACTGAAAAGAATATAGTACATATCGTATTATTGCAAAAAAATATAATATTAGTCATGTTAGTTGTATTCGTAATATCTTTTGAGTTGAAAATACTCTAATAAAAAATAGTCACTTTCATATACCTGGCAAAAAGATATTATTGGAACATAAAGTTACTAATAATAATTTATTAGCAATTGATGCTACAGAAATTCCAATTGAAAGAATTAAAAAAAACTAAAATTATTATTTTCTGGTAAGAAAAGGCAACATTCATTAAAATCGCAAATAATTATTGATTTATTTAACAATAAAATTATTTCAGTAGATTTTTGTTATGGCAGTATTCATGATTATAAGTTATTTTTAAAATCAAATACACTTATAAATCCAAAATTAGAATTAATTGCCGATTCAGGCTATCAAGGTTTGCAAAATGTTCATAAAAATACATTATTGCCAATTAAAAAGAGTAAAAATAATCCCTTAAATCCAGATAAAAAGGAATATAATAGCTTTTTAAGTAAAGTTAGAATTGCCATTGAACATGTTTTTGCTAGATTAAAAAGATTTAAAATACTAGTTTATCGTTATCGCAATAAGATTAGAAGATTTGGATTACGATTTAACTTAATTTCAGGAATATATAATTTTGAATTAAGCTAGTTATAGTTATGTACCAAGTCTTATATTCTTTTCAGTATTCTAAAGTCATAAGTAATCTTTGCTCTATTGATAATTTATTTGGTCTACCACCAATTTGTTTTTGTTTAGCTTTAGCTTCTTTTAAAATTTCTACCATTTTCATGAAAGTTTTATATTTTATGCCTATTAGACTATAAAATTCATTTTCGTCTTTGTATTTATCTAACATTTGTACTTCACCTAGTAAATAATATTATCAAAATAGTAGATAAAATTAAAGGTTATGTACCAAGTCTATTGAAAAACTTACAAAAGATATGAACCGCTATTATAAAAATAACAATGCTGTTCCTTGTCGTAAGTGTATCGGATGTAAATTAGATAATTCTAAGGAGTGAGCAGTACGTTCAGCTTTGGAATGTAAAAGTTCTAATGATAATTGATTTATTACTTTGACTTATGCTGATGAATTTATTCCGATTAATGATGAAGGTAGATATACTTGTCGATATTCTGATTTAAAAAGATTTATTAATTCTTTACGTAAAAATTTTGAACGTGAAAATATATTTGATATTAAGTACTTAGCAAGTTCAGAATATGGTTCTCGCACACAGAGACCCCATTATCACATCTGTTTCTTTGGTCTACCATTAAATGGACTTGGAATTGACCGGAGAGGTCTCAAAACTAGGTCATCCATACTTTATTAGTAAAGTTGTTGACCGTATTTGAGGAAAAGGAATACATAAAATTGGTCGAGTTACTTATCAGAGTGCGGGTTATGTTGCTCGTTATACTTTAAAAAAAGCTAATAAATTAGATTATGAGAAACTTAATATTGAACAAGAAAAATTGTATATGAGTAAGGGAATTGGTAAAAAATATTTTGAAGATAATTTTGAAGATATTTATCAATATGATGTTATTAATTTAAATACTGAGAAAGGTTTGATAAAGCTTCAACCACCGCGTTATTTTGACCGACTTTATGAGAAGCAGAATGCTGAACATTTAGAAGCAATAAAAAAAAATCGCATTGTTAATGCGAAATTTAATTTAACTGCTTCTGTTCAAGAAGCTGGTGTTGGATATGTCAAACTATTGGGTAATAAAGACCATATCCTTCATGAGAGAGTTAAAAGTTTAAAGCGTATTGTCAAAGATAACAAATAGCTTTAATATATTATTACACATAAGGAGGTAATATAAAATGGCATTTCGTAAAAAAGTTAATAATACTAAAGCACATCGTCGTTATTTGAGCAATACTGCAAAAACTGTTCGTGCTGCTAATCTATTTCGTTCCACATCTCGTGGTGGAATAAGATTCTAATTTAATATATATATTATGGGTCTTTTAATTTTAATTACTCTTATAGTTATAATTGTTATATTAAAGAAAATTTCTAAAAAATAGAATCTTAAAAAAGAAATTATTTTAAATAATTTCTTTTTTTATGTATAATTGATATATGAGAAAGGAATTAATCACAGTAATTCCTTCCCTGGTATATTGTACCATCTGTTCCTTTCTCAAAACAAGAGAAAGGAGTTTTTTATGTCAAAAATTAGTATTAAAGACATTATTATGTTTTTAAAGGTCTTTGGAATTTCGTCATTATTTTTTATAGCTGGAATTGTTATTTGTCTTATAGGACATACTCATTTAAATATTGATTGACCAGCTTATGTGATTATTTCAGCGATGCTTATTAGTGCTGGGATTATTGTTTTAATTATTGAAACAATTAGGTCGATATATATTAAAAGTAAAAATATTGATAAAGATTTAGATGTCTTAAAAGATTATTTAGATAATCATGGTTATTCATCTTGAATTGAACAACAAAATAAAAATATTATGAAAGGTAAAAAACATGAAAAAAATTTATAAGGAATTTGAAAATGTCAGTGTTCCTTCTGAGAGTGGTAAAGCTGAATATAAGATTTATGAAAGAGTTGTTAGTAAAGATACTGGTGAAGTTTCTTTACGAGTTAGTAAAGTAGCAAATATATATAATAGACTTGGTACATAACTATAACATTTTATGCCGACTAAACTATAAAATTCATTTTTATCTTTGTATTTATCTAACATTTGTATTTCATCTAAAAAATAATTATCAAAATAGTAGATAAAATTAAAGGTTATGTACCAAGTCTTATTAACTTCTCGATTAATAGTACTAATACTTCGATTAAGATTTTTAGCTATTTCACTAATTTTTACTTTAAATTTCAATTGATTCTCAATATAAATTCTTTCATCTATGCCAAGATGTTTGTATCCCATATAAAAACTCCTTAAATTTACTTTTTCTAAAATAAACTTAGCATCATGAAATTTTTATATGAAATCTTTTGCAATTTTATTTACTTGCACTTACAAGTATAATTCAGCTTATAAATTGTTTCTTTAGACTTGGTACATAACTATAACATTTTATGCCGACTAAACTATAAAATTCATTTTTATCTTTGTATTTATCTAACATTTGTATTTCATCTAAAAAATAATTATCAAAATAGTAGATAAAATTAAAGGTTATGTACCAAGTCTAATGAAATCCAGGAAGCTGGTGTTGGTACAACTTTAAATGAAATGATTGATAGATATGGAACCGGCGAAATTGTAAATTTGAATTTTAAAGAAGGTTCATATGTTGATTTATCGCAGTTACCAAGTTCAGCAATGGAAACTTTAAATCTTTTAAAAAATATTGATAATTTAAATGTTATTAATGATTATTTAAAAAGTTTGAATAATGATAATAAAAATCATAAACAAGAAGATATTAAAGATGATTTAGATGTAAAAGGAGAAGAAGTAGATGAAAAAAAATAAATTAGTTTATAATTTTGGGAATACTTTAAATAGTTCTCCGCAACATTCAATGTTTGTTAGAAATAGCAAGCTTATTACTGCTTTTAATGCAGGTGATTTAGTTCCAATTTATTTGGATGAGATTTTGCCTGGTGATAATGTTAAATTAGATATTAAAGCTCTTATTCGACAAACTACGATGTTAAAACCGGTTATGGATGTTGCGAATATTGATGTTTATGGTTTTTTTGTTCCAAATCGGATTATTTGAGATGATTTTAAGAAATTTTTTGGTGAAAATGAAGACCCTTGGGCTGTTTCTAGCGAAATTTTAGTTCCGACTGTTAATTCTCCTACTGATGGTTGAAAAATTGGTACAATTGCTGATTATATGGGTTTACCTATTAATAAAAAAGGTTTAAAGGTTAGTGCTTTACCTTTTAGAGCTTATACTCAAATTGTTAATGATTGATTTCGCGACCAAAATTTACAATCAGTAGCTCATATTAATAAAACTAATTCTACGGGAACTGGTTCTAATGGTACTGATTGAGTTAAAGATTTAGAATTAGGTGGTATGCCTTTTATTACTAATAAGTATCATGATTATTTTACTAGTGCTCTGCCTAAACCACAAAAAGGTGATGCTATTAATTTAAATATTGGCGGTTCTGCTCCTATTCATACTGATAAACAACCAGTTATTAAAGGAAAATGAAATCCGTTGACATTTAGTAAAACTGATGGTACAGATTTTGATAGTCAAAAACAAGCTGCCGGTCGTCTTGGTATGGTAGGGAAAAATGTTGATGGTAAATATCCTTATTCAATTGCTGGTCTAGATTTGACAAATCCTTTAACTGTTGCACCTAAAGATGAACTTTATCCTAATAATTTATATGCTGATTTATCTAAAGCTACAGGTATTTCTATTAATGATTTACGACAAGCGATAACATATCAGCATATGTTAGAAAAAGATGCTCGTAGTGGTACGCGTTATGTTGAATATTTGCGTTCACATTTTGGTGTTAATTCTTTAGATGCAACTCAACAGCGTGCTGAGTATTTAGGTGGTTATCGTAAACCTTTAAATGTCAATACTGTTCCGCAAACTTCAAGTACTGTTTCTGATAGTGCTCAAGCAAATTTATCTGCTTTTGGTGAAAGTTTTTTAAGTCAAAGTTTAATTAATAAAACTTTTTTGGAACATGGTTATTTAATTTTGGTTGCTGCTGTTCGATATGAACATTCGTATCAACAAGGATTAGAACAATTATGAACTCGTAGTACTCGTAATGATTTTTATGACCCAATATTTGCTAATATCGGTGAACAACCAATTAAAAATAAAGAAATTTATTTTAGTGGTGGTACCACTACTGTTGATGATGAAATTTTTGGTTATAGTGAGGCTTGAGCTTCTTATCGTACTAAATTCAATAAGATTACTGGAATGATGCGTAGTGTTGAGAAAGGTTTAGATTATTATCATTATGGTGATAATTATTCTTCTTTACCTAAATTGTCTGCTGAATGATTGAAAGAAGATAAGGCTAATATTGACCGGACTCTTGCTGTTAAATCAACTAATGATATGCCACAATTTCAAGCTGATTTTTATTTTGAAGTTAAACATGAACGACCAATGCCGGTATTTAGTATTCCCGGTATTGATAGAATTTAGGAGATTTCTTATGAATGATTTTAAAGATGTATATCCTAATATTAATGAAAACACACAATCTGGTTTTGATAAATTCGGAGAAGGAATTAAAAATGTTATTACCGATATTTTAGGTGTTGGTGCAAGTAGCGCCAGAACACAAAATCAGTTAAATCGTGATTTTCAAGAGCGAATGGCCAACACCCAATGACAGCGCGGAACTGAAGATATGAAAAAAGCAGGGGTTAATCCCCTTACTGCTTTTACTAGTGCTGCTGGTGCTGTTCCTGCTGGTTCTAGCGGAGCTGGTGGACAATCCGCGGGAATTATTTCCAATATTATTGGTTCAAGTGCTCGTCTATTAGGTGATTTAGCAAATGCCAAAGGAACTAATATGCGTACCGATTTATATCAAAATAATTTGAAAAATTTGATTGTTTCGTCGGCGAAATTTATAAAATAAATTTCTTGTCGTCAACGGGGCATAGTATATTTAAAATAAATTTCTTGTCGTCAACGGGGCATAGTATATTTAAAATAAATTTCTTGTCGTCAACGGGGCATAGTATATTTAAAATAAATTTCTTGTCGTCAACGGGGCATAGTATATAAAATAAATTTCTTGTCGTCAACGGGGCATAGTATATTAAATTTCTTGTCGTCAACGGGGCATAGTATATAAAATAAATTTCTTGTCGTCAACGGGGCATAGTATATTATTATTTATATATAAGACTTGGTACATAACCTTTAATTTTATCTACTATTTTGATAATATTATTTACTAGGTGAAGTACAAATGTTAGATAAATACAAAGACGAAAATGAATTTTATAGTCTAATAGGCATAAAATATAAAACTTTCATGAAAATGGTAGAAATTTTAAAAGAAGCTAAAGCTAAACAAAAACAAATTGGTGGTAGACCAAATAAATTATCAATAGAGCAAAGATTACTTATGACTTTAGAATACTGAAAAGAATATAGTACATATCGTATTATTGCAAAAAAATATAATATTAGTCATGTTAGTTGTATTCGTAATATCTTTTGAGTTGAAAATACTCTAATAAAAAATAGTCACTTTCATATACCTGGCAAAAAGATATTATTGGAACATAAAGTTACTAATAATAATTTATTAGCAATTGATGCTACAGAAATTCCAATTGAAAGAATTAAAAAAAACTAAAATTATTATTTTCTGGTAAGAAAAGGCAACATTCATTAAAATCACAAATAATTATTGATTTATTTAACAATAAAATTATTTCAGTAGATTTTTGTTATGGCAGTATTCATGATTATAAGTTATTTTTAAAATCAAATACACTTATAAATCCAAAATTAGAATTAATTGCCGATTCAGGCTATCAAGGTTTGCAAAATGTTCATAAAAATACATTATTGCCAATTAAAAAGAGTAAAAATAATCCCTTAAATCCAGATAAAAAGGAATATAATAGCTTTTTAAGTAAAGTTAGAATTGCCATTGAACATGTTTTTGCTAGATTAAAAAGATTTAAAATACTAGTTTATCGTTATCGCAATAAGATTAGAAGATTTGGATTACGATTTAACTTAATTTCAGGAATATATAATTTTGAATTAAGCTAGTTATAGTTATGTACCAAGTCTAATAAATAACGAAATTAATTATCAACAAAAAAATAATTTAGAAACTTTAAAGAGAAGTAAAAGAAATAATAATATCAATACAATTCAATGAGAAATTAAAAAAAATCCTGAAGATAATAATTTTTTGGAATTAATAAAATGGACTATTAATTTTTTAATAAATAGAAATATTGTTGTTTCAACTACATCTAATTCTGATGGTAGTTCAACAAGACCATATGCTTTAAATAATCATTTGGATGATAATAACATTTTCATTATTTCAATATCAATTCAAAATAATATAATAAATTTAGTTTTTAGATCAAGAGATTTATATTTGCAAGGCTATGGCATAACGTTTGAAAGGGATACAACAAGTTATTATTTGATTCATAATCATGAAACGATTAATAGTTATTATCATTTTGATGATTCTACAACCAGAAGTATTGGTGGATATAGGTCAGAAAATTTAGGTTTTTCGAGTAATTATATTAATTTAACTCCTGACAATCATTCTGTTTCGTGAAGTGAAATGTATGAATCTTTTATTAATTTAATATCTTTTCAAGGAAATCGTAATAACATTAATGGCAATATTAGCATAGAGGGGTCTTTGACAAATATAATTTTTTATACATCAGAAAGTTTAAGATTTAATAGTATTCGAAATTTAATAAATCAAAGATTTTTCTCAAATAGATATAGAATAGAAGAAGGGCACCGACTATCACAAAATCATTCAATAAATTGAAATGACGATAATATACATAATATTGTAAATAATTGAAGTCGAAATTCAGAACAATTTTATAATAGAATTAAACTTTTAACAAATATTTTAACAGAACTGCCCAACCAAATATCAATACTTTCTCGTCCTGGGGCATTAGCCTTTTTTAATTTTTGTATTAGAGATTACAATAATCGTAATTATAATAAAAGAATAAGAAGAGATTTAAATAATAACGAACTTTGCTCTTCTGCAAATGATTTAACACCAGTTTATAATTATAATGATTATTTTCAAGTAGATTATTGTTTTTTATGTCATGACGTTATTAAAATAAATTTAGCGAGAGATACTGCTATTAAAATAAAAGAAGTTTTTTATTTGCTGAATTATACTTGTAAGTGCAAGGCTGAATTATACTTGTAAGTGCAAGTAAATAAAATTGCAAAAGATTTCATATAAAAATTTCATGATGCTAAGTTTATTTTAGAAAAAGTAAATTTAAGGAGTTTTTATATGGGATACAAACATCTTGGCATAGATGAAAGAATTTATATTGAGAATCAATTGAAATTTAAAGTAAAAATTAGTGAAATAGCTAAAAATCTTAATCGAAGTATTAGTACTATTAATCGAGAAGTTAATAGAAATAAAGATAATAATCATTATTTTTCATTAATTGCACAAAATAAAGCAGAAAATAGAAAACAATTACATGTTTATTTTCATAAATTTAAAAATAGAGAATTAGTAAAATATGTACAACAAAAATTATTATTAGGTTGATCGCCTGAACAAATTTATGGCAGAATTAAAAATTTTCATCAAGAATGAATTATTAGTTTTAAAACAATTTACAATTGAATTTATTCTGGATTACTTGAAAAGGTTACTAGTAAAAATTTAAGAAGAAAAGGTAAGAAACGAAAATCTCAAGAAAATCGGGGTAAATTTAATGGTAAATCCATTAAAGAACGAAATGTTAATAATCGCATAACTCTTGGCCATTGAGAAGGTGATACTGTAGTATCATCACGAGGTAAAAGTAAATCATGTTTAATAACTTTAGTTGAAAGAACATCAAGATTTACTTTAGCAATATTAGTTGAAAATAGAACTACTAAAGTTATTAACAAAAATATTAGTCATTATTTATCAATTCTTCCAAATAATCTTGTTAAGACTATAACATTTGATAGGGGTAAAGAATTTGCTAATTGACAACAACTTGAAAAAAATTTAAATGTGAAAATTTATTTTGCTGATGCATATTCACCTTGACAAAGAGGTACTAATGAAAATACTAATGGTTTAATTAGAGAAAAATTTCCTAAAAAATTTAATTTTTCAAACACTACTAAAAATGCAGTTCATAAATTTATATTGTCTTTAAACCAAAGACCAAGAAAAATACTAAATTATCTTTCGCCAATCGAATATTTGGTTAGAAAAATAATTTAGTTGCACTTAACTTTACAATTTGGCATTTAAAAAATAAAGTAACTTTTAAAGAATATTTAATAAGTTTATTTAAAAAAATTAGACAAATAGATGAGACGGGTAATTTTTTGGGCGGAATTTTAGATAGTGATTATGAAAAAGCTGCTAATTTTATTTGAGAACATTTTTCACATTTCAATGAAAAATTATGTGATTTAATTAATTCTAATTTTTATACTTATATTTTTGTTGAAACAGATAGAAATGAAAAATGGGATGAAAATAAAATTATATTAGTTTAAGAAATAACAATATATATAAAAAAATATTAATTATTATAGGAACAATCACTTTAATTGAAAAAAGTATAACAAGTTTAATATCTTGTTAAAAAATAAGAAAAATATTCAAACCAGTAATTTTAATTAATTACTGATTTTTATTTTGTCAAAATAGAAAGAAGAAAAAATTTAAAAGTTGCTTAGTTATTTAATATTATTGTTATCATAGAAAAATGCATTTCTGTGGTGGTTGCTTGAGTAGTTATTTAAAAGTGTTTATTTTAATTGGTTTCTGATTTTGCATCAAATTCTAGTATTTTTCATCAGTTTCATCTTGCGCCGGCAAAGATATCTTTTTGGTATTCAAATTTTATTTTAATATTTTTTATTTTAATATTTTGTTTTTGTTCTTTTTCAACTCCTGTTCATTTTGTATTTATTTGTAATTCGTTAAGTTTTTTAATAATATTAATTTGATTTTGGTTTATATAACTTTGAATTCGTCCTTTATTGTTTCATAATTCTTCCACAGGATTTATCGGTTTTATTCCTGATTGCTTTTCTATGTCATTTAATAAAAATTGTAATTCTGTTTTTCACGTTGATGCAGGTTTATAAGGATTTTCATTTTTTCATATTGTAAATTCTGCTTTTTCTAAGTTAATTTCAGAAACTTGATTACTTTTTTTACTGTCTAAGTCTAACGGTGCTGGTCTATTTGTTTTATTGGAGCAAGAAGTTACGGATAATATCGTTAATCCTGAAACAACTATTGTACTTAAAATTTTCATTATTTTAATTCCTTTATTATTTTATTTTTTCAATAGACTTGGTACATAACTATAACATTTTATGCCGACTAAACTATAAAATTCATTTTTATCTTTGTATTTATCTAACATTTGTATTTCATCTAAAAAATAATTATCAAAATAGTAGATAAAATTAAAGGTTATGTACCAAGTCTATTATGAAATAACTTTCGTTTATTTGCAACAAAAAGTCGCTTTTAAATTTAAAAGCGACTTAATATTAATTTAATATTGATTTCATTAACTAGCTGATATTTTTAAGCGCTTATTATCTTTTCTTTTTAAAAATAATAATATGCATCCCGCTAATACTGCTAATAATAGACTTGGTACATAACTATAACATTTTATGCCGACTAAACTATAAAATTCATTTTTATCTTTGTATTTATCTAACATTTGTATTTCATCTAAAAAATAATTATCAAAATAGTAGATAAAATTAAAGGTTATGTACCAAGTCTAATATATAATATATATATATATATATATTATAGGAAAACCCTTAATATCATTAGAAAAATGGCAAAACCGATTAAAAATTGAAAGGTATAATAAAAGGCTGGTACCGTTTTAAAAACTGGAAAAATGGTGGTTGAAAAGTTAACTGTTGCTTTTGCAATAATCGCTAGCGGGCGTAAAATGGTAATGATTTGTGACGCTGTCAATATTCAGTTAATCATTAGACTTGGTACATAACTATAACATTTTATGCCGACTAAACTATAAAATTCATTTTTATCTTTGTATTTATCTAACATTTGTATTTCATCTAAAAAATAATTATCAAAATAGTAGATAAAATTAAAGGTTATGTACCAAGTCTATTTTAATACTAGCATTCTGAATGGCACAACCAATATCATTAAAGGTTGGTATTCATCGTCCGGAATATTTGCAATTTGCTGGCGGAATTAGGTCATCCCATTCTGAATTGGTGGAACCATCAGGGATAAATGCTGTGGAATTAAGGACATTAAAGTCATAAATTTTAAAATTGTAGTTAGCGGTATTTTGCTTATGGTACAAAGGAAAGGTTAAGGTAAAAATATTAATACCGTAACGAATATCAATATCGGTATTGAGATAATTAATACTGTTAACAGTCTTGTTGGTTGGCAAGGTGATGAGTTTATTATCATAAGATTTAAGGACATTAAAATCAATTTGATAAATGCTATTTTTATTTTTAATAGCATTATAATCTTCTTGGTGCGTTTTTTTATCAAAAGTAAAAAAATAACTTCTTAGTAATAATTCCGAGTTACCGGTAACATTGATTAAGTATTTTTTGGGATAAAAGGTAATTAATGAGCGATAAAAGAAACCAATTTGAATAAAGTAATTCTTCTTATAGTTTTCTATACCCTTAAAATCAATTTCGGTATGAGTTTTTTCGTCCATATCAAAAGTCGCATAAAATAAACTGGCAAAGAAGTTGCCAAGAATTTCATAGATTTCGTCAAAAACATTTTTGTAATCGCTGTTGTTAATATTAGGAATGTTGTTTTTAAAATAAAGGTAAATGTCATTTCTTAAGTCGGAGTCATAGCGTAGAAAACTAAATTTAACATTGAGATAATTTAAAGTACCAAAAAGACACTTAATTAAGTAATAATCATTAGTCTTTTCGGTGTCATATTTTCACATTTCATTTTCACCATGTAATAATTGTAAATAATTATTTCCTGCAATTAAGGTTTTATTAAATGCTTTAATTTTCAAAACATTTTCATTTATTTTATCTTCATTGCTAGAAGTTTTATAATAAAAATAGCTTTCATCATCTTTAAAACCGTGGTTTTTAATGGTAAATTCTTTGTAATAGCCTTTTTCTAAGGTGTCAACAAAATTAAATATTGGTGTTCAATAAAGATAAGAATAATTAAATTTGTCAAAATCACCGCGATGAATCATTAGACTTGGTACATAACCTTTAATTTTATCTACTATTTTGATAATTATTTTTTAGATGAAATACAAATGTTAGATAAATACAAAGATAAAAATGAATTTTATAGTTTAGTCGGCATAAAATGTTATAGTTATGTACCAAGTCTATAGTATATTCAAGAGAGATATGCCCCGTTGACGCAAAAAATTTTTGGGAGAATTTATGGGATGTTTAAAACCAATTCAAGTTTATAACTTGAAAAAGGGTGAAAAAGCAAAATTTAAAAGATTTAATTGTATTGAAAAACTTACAAAAGATATGAACCGCTATTATAAAAATAACAATGCTGTTCCTTGTCGTAAGTGTATCGGATGTAAATTAGATAATTCTAAGGAGTGAGCAGTACGTTCAGCTTTGGAATGTAAAAGTTCTAATGATAATTGATTTATTACTTTGACTTATGCTGATGAATTTATTCCGATTAATGATGAAGGTAGATATACTTGTCGATATTCTGATTTAAAAAGATTTATTAATTCTTTACGTAAAAATTTTGAACGTGAAAATATATTTGATATTAAGTACTTAGCAAGTTCAGAATATGGTTCTCGCACACAGAGACCCCATTATCACATCTGTTTCTTTGGTCTACCATTAAATGGACTTGGAATTGACCGGAGAGGTCTCAAAACTAGGTCATCCATACTTTATTAGTAAAGTTGTTGACCGTATTTGAGGAAAAGGAATACATAAAATTGGTCGAGTTACTTATCAGAGTGCGGGTTATGTTGCTCGTTATACTTTAAAAAAAGCTAATAAATTAGATTATGAGAAACTTAATATTGAACAAGAAAAATTGTATATGCCAAATTGTAAAGTTAAGTGCAACTAAATTATTTTTCTAACCAAATATTCGATTGGCGAAAGATAATTTAGTATTTTTCTTGGTCTTTGGTTTAAAGACAATATAAATTTATGAACTGCATTTTTAGTAGTGTTTGAAAAATTAAATTTTTTAGGAAATTTTTCTCTAATTAAACCATTAGTATTTTCATTAGTACCTCTTTGTCAAGGTGAATATGCATCAGCAAAATAAATTTTCACATTTAAATTTTTTTCAAGTTGTTGTCAATTAGCAAATTCTTTACCCCTATCAAATGTTATAGTCTTAACAAGATTATTTGGAAGAATTGATAAATAATGACTAATATTTTTGTTAATAACTTTAGTAGTTCTATTTTCAACTAATATTGCTAAAGTAAATCTTGATGTTCTTTCAACTAAAGTTATTAAACATGATTTACTTTTACCTCGTGATGATACTACAGTATCACCTTCTCAATGGCCAAGAGTTATGCGATTATTAACATTTCGTTCTTTAATGGATTTACCATTAAATTTACCCCGATTTTCTTGAGATTTTCGTTTCTTACCTTTTCTTCTTAAATTTTTACTAGTAACCTTTTCAAGTAATCCAGAATAAATTCAATTGTAAATTGTTTTAAAAACGCCAAATTGTAAAGTTAAGTGCAACTAAATTGCCAAATTGTAAAGTTAAGTGCAACTAAATTATTTTTCTAACCAAATATTCGATTGGCGAAAGATAATTTAGTATTTTTCTTGGTCTTTGGTTTAAAGACAATATAAATTTATGAACTGCATTTTTAGTAGTGTTTGAAAAATTAAATTTTTTAGGAAATTTTTCTCTAATTAAACCATTAGTATTTTCATTAGTACCTCTTTGTCAAGGTGAGTATGCATCAGCAAAATAAATTTTCACATTTAAATTTTTTTCAAGTTGTTGTCAATTAGCAAATTCTTTACCCCTATCAAATGTTATAGTCTTAACAAGATTATTTGGAAGAATTGATAAATAATGACTAATATTTTTGTTAATAACTTTAGTAGTTCTATTTTCAACTAATATTGCTAAAGTAAATCTTGATGTTCTTTCAACTAAAGTTATTAAACATGATTTACTTTTACCTCGTGATGATACTACAGTATCACCTTCTCAATGGCCAAGAGTTATGCGATTATTAACATTTCGTTCTTTAATGGATTTACCATTAAATTTACCCCGATTTTCTTGAGATTTTCGTTTCTTACCTTTTCTTCTTAAATTTTTACTAGTAACCTTTTCAAGTAATCCAGAATAAATTCAATTGTAAATTGTTTTAAAACTAATAATTCATTCTTGATGAAAATTTTTAATTCTGCCATAAATTTGTTCAGGCGATCAACCTAATAATAATTTTTGTTGTACATATTTTACTAATTCTCTATTTTTAAATTTATGCCAAATTGTAAAGTTAAGTGCAACTAAATTATTTTTCTAACCAAATATTCGATTGGCGAAAGATAATTTAGTATTTTTCTTGGTCTTTGGTTTAAAGACAATATAAATTTATGAACTGCATTTTTAGTAGTGTTTGAAAAATTAAATTTTTTAGGAAATTTTTCTCTAATTAAACCATTAGTATTTTCATTAGTACCTCTTTGTCAAGGTGAATATGCATCAGCAAAATAAATTTTCACATTTAAATTTTTTTCAAGTTGTTGTCAATTAGCAAATTCTTTACCCCTATCAAATGTTATAGTCTTAACAAGATTATTTGGAAGAATTGATAAATAATGACTAATATTTTTGTTAATAACTTTAGTAGTTCTATTTTCAACTAATATTGCTAAAGTAAATCTTGATGTTCTTTCAACTAAAGTTATTAAACATGATTTACTTTTACCTCGTGATGATACTACAGTATCACCTTCTCAATGGCCAAGAGTTATGCGATTATTAACATTTCGTTCTTTAATGGATTTACCATTAAATTTACCCCGATTTTCTTGAGATTTTCGTTTCTTACCTTTTCTTCTTAAATTTTTACTAGTAACCTTTTCAAGTAATCCAGAATAAATTCAATTGTAAATTGTTTTAAAACTAATAATTCATTCTTGATGAAAATTTTTAATTCTGCCATAAATTTGTTCAGGCGATCAACCTAATAATAATTTTTGTTGTACATATTTTACTAATTCTCTATTTTTAAATTTATGAAAATAAACATGTAATTGTTTTCTATTTTCTGCTTTATTTTGTGCAATTAATGAAAAATAATGATTATTATCTTTATTTCTATTAACTTCTCGATTAATAGTACTAATACTTCGATTAAGATTTTTAGCTATTTCACTAATTTTTACTTTAAATTTCAATTGATTCTCAATATAAATTCTTTCATCTATGCCAAGATGTTTGTATCCCATATAAAAACTCCTTAAATTTACTTTTTCTAAAATAAACTTAGCATCATGAAATTTTTATATGAAATCTTTTGCAATTTTATTTACTTGCACTTACAAGTATAATTCAGCATATAAATAAAAATGTTACCGTAATTGTTGCAATACCATAAGTATAATGATGATAGTTTAAAAATCAATAAGGATATTCTAAATCAAAACTTTCTAAGGGAAATTTCTCATAAAGACTATCAATAAATGAATTTTGATGGCGAAGTTCACCACGGACCATTATAAACAAAAAATAAAAAAATGGATAAATATAAACTTTATATAATGATTGACGATTAAATCTTCGTAAATCATAATGAAATTTACCTGACATTCAAAAAAAATAAATAAGCATTCCTATCGGAATAATAAAATGTAAAAATGCGGTAAAAATTCAACCTTTAAGGTCATATGTAGTTTTATTAACAATTCCTGGTAATAAACCAGCCGTAAAAACTATTGAAGTAACAGCAATATATACCGTAACAAATAAACGAATCAAAAAGGAATGGATGTCTAGTTTTTGATAAGTAAAATGAAAATATGCCACAAAATAAAAATAAATAATAACAATAATATTAGTTTGTTGCGTAAAAAAAGAAATAAAAATTGTTCCTTTATCAGTATATAATAAATCATATTTTGCTAAATAAGAATGGAAAAATAAATAATCAATAAAATCTCAAATTAAAACAATTGTACCAACAATAGCAAAAATCAATGTATAAAAACCTTTAACTGAAAAACTACGACTAATTTTTTTCATTTTTATTCTCCTTACAATTAATTATATAATTAGCTATCATAATTTAAAAAAATTTTTTATAAACTTTTTCAATTTCTTGACCAATATTATCAATACCATTTTTATTAACTACTTCTAAATAATGATAATAAAAAATTTTTTTAAAAGCTTCATCAAGATTCGTAAAGGCTAATTTTCGTAAATTATCAATATGAGGATAATTTCTTTCAAAAGAAATTTTATCAGCAATAAAAATAATTTTATCTAAATTACTCATTGTAACAGCAGCAGTAGTATGATTACTAATTGCTAATAAAATTTCTTTATCATTAAAACCTAAATGATGTTCTAAATATAATGCTCCTGTTTTTGAATGTCAAGTTGGTACGGGTTCACTTAAAAATTGTGGTAAATACTGTTGTAAATATTGCTGATGTTGAGCATCTTCTCATTGTTTAGTTATATCGTGATAAACACCTGCTATTTCGGCTTTTAAACAATTAACTTGATAATGATTCGCTAATTGTTTTGCCATTGTTCCTACATTTAAACAATGAAGATAACGAGTTTTATCCATATGTAATAACAAACGATCAGCAATATAAAGTAAATTATCATTAATATATGCTAAAACTTTAGAATCAATTGTTGTTATCATTCCTTGGCGAATTTTAGTTGAACTAATATTAGCAAAAAGTGGTTGTAAAATAACTTTATTATATGATTGTAATATTTTTTCATTTAAAAGATATTCGGCTCTTTGAGCAATAACAAAAATAACTTTAGTTTTTAAAATCGCAATATTATGTCAGCGCTGCAAATTATTAGCTTGATCAGAACCAATAATAATATAATATTGATGATTAAAACCATATTTTTCTTGTAAAGATATTACCGTATCAATCGTATAGGAAATGCCTTGACGATCTACCTCACAAGTTTCTAACTTCATTCAAGGATATTTACTAATGACAAGATTAATCATTTTAATCCGATGAAGGGAATTAGTTAATTGGCGTTTTTTTAAAGGTGAACAATATGCAGGAACAATTAAAAGCATACCAGCTTTTAATTGTTCATAAGCTTGAAGCATAATTTCTTTATGTTGATTATGAATAGGATCAAAACTCCCACCAAAAATAATAATTTTCATCTTATTCCTTTCTGATTATACTATTGGTTTAATAATTTGATAATCACAATTTTCGGGTAATAACAACCTCAATTGTTGCTTTCGAGCTTTAAATGAAATTCATCCATAACCATAAATTTGAATGCCAATTTTTTCTTCATTATTTTTAGAAATTTTAATTTGATGTTCAACCATTTTAGTTTTTGGTTTTAAAAGTAAAATTTGTTGCTTTCAAATTCGCGAACAATTTTCAATCTTACTACGATGTAAAACTAATTTATTAGAACCATAAAAATGAAATGATGTTGCTAACCCTTCAATAAATGAAAATTGAAATAATCCCACAATAGTTATTGTTTGTCCATATTCCAATTGATAGGTTTTACTTTTAATTTTTGAATCAAAAATTAAATTATGATAAGCATTATTATTTAAATAATAATTTAATTCATTACTATTAGAAAATCCTGGAGTATCATAAAAATATAAGTAATCACGATAAGCGATAGCAATGAGATTCATTGTTGTATTAGGAAAATAGCTCATTAATGGTAATTTACGAGAAAACTGTTGTTGTAATGATAATACCTTATTAATTAATGAACTTTTACCAACATTAGTTTTTCCAATTCAATAAATATCAGTTTGTTGTTTTTTTAAAAATTCAACAAATTCATCAATAAAATAATTTTTTGTACTACTAATAAGAATAATATCAATTGGTTCTAGTCCAATTAATGTTATTTGTTTTCTAACCCAATCTTTAAGTTTATTAAAAGCAATATATTGCATTATGGTATCAATTTTATTAATTATTAGATAAAATCTTAAATTCTTTAATTGATAATGATACTGCCAAATTAAACTTCCAAAAAAGTCCATTATATTAATAACATAAAAAACTACCCCATCATTATTTTTAATCTTCATAAATAAATCATCATAATTATAATTAACATTATTAACATTTACTAATTCATTATAATGCTGGTCGCGTTTAGTTTTCTTAGGTATTGCTTTGAAGAAGTAAAACAATCAGCTAATTATATTATTTAATTACTAAACTAACCCTACCTTTCTTGTTATTGTCATTTTTATTCATTACCATTTTATCATATTATTGAATTTTTACACAATAAAAAATTATTAAATTTTAACTAATATTTTTACTTACTTAAATGTATTTATTTATTTGTGAATTTACAATATTACCTTTACTAATTCAACTATCATCATTTTTATTATTGCTGAATTATACTTGTAAGTGCAAGTAAATAAAATTGCAAAAGATTTCATATAAAAATTTCATGATGCTAAGTTTATTTTAGAAAAAGTAAATTTAAGGAGTTTTTATATGGGATACAAACATCTTGGCATAGATGAAAGAATTTATATTGAGAATCAATTGAAATTTAAAGTAAAAATTAGTGAAATAGCTAAAAATCTTAATCGAAGTATTAGTACTATTAATCGAGAAGTTAATAGAAATAAAGATAATAATCATTATTTTTCATTAATTGCACAAAATAAAGCAGAAAATAGAAAACAATTACATGTTTATTTTCATAAATTTAAAAATAGAGAATTAGTAAAATATGTACAACAAAAATTATTATTAGGTTGATCGCCTGAACAAATTTATGGCAGAATTAAAAATTTTCATCAAGAATGAATTATTAGTTTTAAAACAATTTACAATTGAATTTATTCTGGATTACTTGAAAAGGTTACTAGTAAAAATTTAAGAAGAAAAGGTAAGAAACGAAAATCTCAAGAAAATCGGGGTAAATTTAATGGTAAATCCATTAAAGAACGAAATGTTAATAATCGCATAACTCTTGGCCATTGAGAAGGTGATACTGTAGTATCATCACGAGGTAAAAGTAAATCATGTTTAATAACTTTAGTTGAAAGAACATGAACATCAAGATTTACTTTAGCAATATTAGTTGAAAATAGAACTACTAAAGTTATTAACAAAAATATTAGTCATTATTTATCAATTCTTCCAAATAATCTTGTTAAGACTATAACATTTGATAGGGGTAAAGAATTTGCTAATTGACAACAACTTGAAAAAAATTTAAATGTGAAAATTTATTTTGCTGATGCATATTCACCTTGACAAAGAGGTACTAATGAAAATACTAATGGTTTAATTAGAGAAAAATTTCCTAAAAAATTAAATTTTTCAAACACTACTAAAAATGCAGTTCATAAATTTATATTGTCTTTAAACCAAAGACCAAGAAAAATACTAAATTATCTTTCGCCAATCGAATATTTGGTTAGAAAAATAATTTAGTTGCACTTAACTTTACAATTTGGCATATAAATTAAAATAAAAATTTAATACTTAATATTCATTAAATACAACCCTTCACCAGATACTTGATATTTAGTTTTCAAAGCTAAAGGATTTAATAATTTTTCTTGCAACTGTGTTAACGATATTTTTCCTTCATAACAAGCTAAAATACTGCCAACAATCATTCTTACTTGATGACGAATAAAACTTGGGGCTTTAATAATAATTATCACTAAATCTTGATGTTTTTTTAATTTTAATACTCTTAATATTTCGCACCCGATTAATAGTTTCCTTATCTTTTAATAAAGAAAAATTAGAAAAATCATAAGTTCCAACAAAAATCTTAGCAATCTTTTGTAAATTTCTTTTTCGTAACGGTTTGTTATATTGATAAATATATCTTTGTTGAAAGACATTGTAAGACCCACAATTAATCTGATAATGATATGTTTTCAAAACACATTTTTTTCGCACATGAAAATCATTAGCAACAATGCAACAATTAGTAATATAAATATCATTAGGTAATTTATTATTTAAAATTCATTGTAATTGTTTTGGTTTTAAGACAATATTAAATGATAATTTAACTTTTTGGTCATAACTATGAACTTTTTTATCGGTACGACTTGCTACTTGAATTTTAAACTCACAATTAAAAGCACTAGTAATAACTGCCATTAATGAACCTTCAACAGTAATTTTATTATTTTGACGGGCCCATCCCCAATATTTGCTACCATCATAACTAATGGATAATAAATAAGAAACCATTATTTTTAATATTCTATTAAGCGTCAAACAAACTGATCAACATAACGCATCGGTTTTCAAACATCACAATGATTTAATCATTCACTACCAATATTAGTAGATAACACCACCACTAATGCTAAAAAACAAAGAATTAAAATTAAAATGAATACATCTAAAAATCCAATCCGATATTGACGAAATCGCGTTCTTTTTTGATGGGGGTCATAACCCCGAGCATCCATTGCATAAGCCATATCCTCAGCTTTTTGAAATGATGATACTAGTAAAGGAATAATTAAAGAAACGATGGACTTAATTTTATCTTTAAATTTACCATTTTTAGAATCCATCCCTCTTGATGCTTGTGCTTTTTTAATTCGCATTGCTTCTTCAAATAAAGTTGGTAACATTCTTAATGCCATTGAAATGATAATTGAAATAATATGAACAGGAATTTTAATTAACTTCAAAGGTCACATTAAATCTTCCAAAGCTAATGTTAAATCCAATGGTTTTGTTGTTGATGTCAAAATCGTTGTTACTAAAACCATCAAATAAATTCTTAATGAAATATATAATGCCGTTAAAATCGCTTTTCAAGACACAATAAGAATCTTAAACTTAGCTGGTTGATATATGAGACCCACTGTCTCTCAAAGTGGTTGTTTATCCGCATTAAATTCAGGTTTAATAAGAAAAAAATTTAATACTAATAATACTAAAGTTACAAAAATAACAAACTTAAACAAAGAAAATAATAATCGCAATGGTAATTTAGAAATAAAGAAAATACTAATAATTACTGTTCCGGTTAAAATATAACCGGTAAAACCAGTATTAATAAAAACGGCTGCAATTAAAGCAATTATTGATAGCATTTTAATTCTAGGGTCAAGGCGATGAACAAGAGAATTATATGGTAAATACCGTCCAAATGATATATTCATAAATTAACTCCTTCTACTTACTATTAATTCTTTGTGCTAATTGGGTTACTAAATCTTCAACAGTCCGAGCATTGATATTACTAGTATCAAAACCATTATCTTTTAACTTTTGTAAAAAATGAAAAATTTTTGGTGGTTCAATATTAATTTCTTTAATTAATTGAGCATTAGCAAAAAGACTAACCGGATCACTTTGATGATACAATTGACCATTTTTTAAAACAACAACTTCATCGGCATATTGCAAAACATGATCCATATTATGAGTAACAAGAATAATGCGTTTTTTATCTTGTTTATTAAACTTAAAAAATAACTTCATTAACTCTTCTTCCCCATCAGGATCTAACCCAGCTGTTGGTTCATCTAAAATTAAAGTATGACCTTCAATCGCCAAAATTCCAGCAATCGCTACTCTTCTTTTTTGACCACCAGATAAATCAAAAGGCGAACGCGTTAAATATTCTTGACCTAATCCCACAAGTTCTAAATACTTAGCAGCTCTAAGTCGGGCTTCATCCTTTTTAATTCCAAAGTTTAAAGGACCAAACATAATATCCTTTTCAATTGTTTCTTCAAATAATTGATATTCCGGAAATTGAAAAACTAACCCTACTGATTTTCGTAATAATTTTTGCTTTTTAATTTTTCTCTGCTTTGCTTTAATCAGAAAATCACCAACAATAATTTGCCCAGCTGTTGGAATTAACAATCCATTCATATGTTGAATTAAAGTTGATTTTCCACTACCAGTTGAACCAACAACCGCCGTAATAATAGAATCCTTTATTCACAGATTAACATCTTTTAAGGCTTGAAATTGAAATGGACTTTTAGGAGCATAAATATAACTAACATTATTAAATTTAATTAAATTCGATGGATTATCAATAATTATTTTTTTTGACATATTTGTTGTACCAATTCCTCTTCATATAATGTTTCGTCAATATTAACACCATACTTTTTTAATCCATAAGATACTTTTAAAATAAAAGGAATATCTAAATGAATACTTCTTAAAAAATCAACTTCTTTTAAAATTTCTTCTGGTTTACCAAAACGAACAACTTTTCCTTTATTCATTACTAATACCTTATCAGCATTAATAATTTCATCCATATCATGGGTAATTGAAATAATTGTTTTTTCACGCGATTCTTTTAATTGCACCATAATTTCTTTTACTTCTCTTTTTCCCTTAGGGTCTAACATACTAGTAGCTTCATCAAAAATAATTAATTCTGGAGTTAATGCTAAAGCCGAAGCAATCGCTACGCGTTGTTTTTGACCACCTGATAATAATAATGGTTCGTGATCTAAATAACTTTCCATCCCTACCATTTGTGAATATTTCATAATAATATCCGGCATCAATTTTGGGTCAACACATTTATTTTCTAAACCAAAAGCAATATCATCACGAACTGTTGAACCAATAAATTGATTATCCGGATTTTGAAAAACAATTCCTAATTTACGCGAAATTAATTGACTATTTTCTTTAGTTACTAAATTACCAAATATTTCAATACTACCTTTTTGTGCTTTTAAAACGCCAATAATAATTTTTGATAAAGTTGATTTCCCACTACCATTATGACCAATAATAGTTATATACTCGCCGTGATTGATACTAAAGCTAACACCATCTACCGCATTAGGATAACTCACCCGATATTTAAATTCAATATCTTGTACTTTTAAAGCAATATTATTTTTTCTTGTTAATGTTTCTAATTTTTCGTGGGCTTTTTTTTTCTTTCTCATTAATATACTCCTAAATATCTAAATAATTAATATTTAACTATTTAATTTTAACACACTAATAAAAGAATGTTAAATAGGAAACATTAAGCACACATTAATCGCTACTAAATAAAAGATAATTTATTGATATTTATAATTGATTTTCAGCTTCGTTTTTTTGCTTTCTATTTTTCAACATTCGTTTTTTACTTTGTTGATTTTTTTGCTTTTTTTATTAACTTCTTTTCATTTTTCTTATTTTCTTGTTTACGCTTTTTACTTATTATTTTTAATTCACTTCTTAATTGTTTTAATTGTTCACAGCATTTTTGCTTTGCCTCTTGATTTTGAATTCTTTCTCTTTTTTTAATTATCTTTAACGCTTGTTTTGTTTTTCGGCGTTCTTTAATAAATTGTTTTTTTTCTTCACCTTGAAGACTTCGTCTTTTCTTAATTAACTTTATTTCTCTTTTTAAATTTATTTGTGCTTGTTTACAGTCTTGTTTTTCTTTCTTAATTTCTCTTGTTCTTTTCTTTTTATTAATTCTTAGTTCTTGCTTTAATTTTTTGCTTTCTGCTTGATATTTTTGTTTTTCTTGTTTTTTTTCAGCTTTAATATTGCGTTTAACTAATTTTAATTTTTTTCTTAACACAAATCATTCTTGAATTGTTAATCTTGCTTTCTTATTTTCACTACTCTTTTTCTTTTCAATTAACTTTAATTCTTTTCTGATTTTTTTCTGTTCATTTTTGGATTTTATTCGTTCTTGTTTTTTTTCAATATTTCTTTTATGCTTAATTAGTTTTAATGCTTTTCTTAACTTGCTTTGTTTTTCAATACTTTGCTTTTCATTATCTTCATTTTCATTATTATCAAAATTTGTTTCTAACATCCTTATTCTTCCTAACTCCTAACATTTTTATTAACTTATTTATTGCTTTTTTATTATTCATCCATATGTTTCATTACCTTTCAATTGATTTAAAGAAATTAATTAATTTGATTATCAATATAAGAAAAATAGTTTTTTCTTCAAGAAGAAAAAACTATTTTCAAAATTAAACTTTTTTATTGCAGAGTACATTCCTGAACTGCTCGATTTTACTTAATTAATTTCTCTAAACCTATTATGCAATAAAATAACAAAAGAATAAACTATAAATATTATGTACCTTCATGGATTTTAACAATAACATATGCTACGGTTTTTAGTGTTTCATAAATTGTCATAAAAATTAAATATAAAATTCGAACTAAATAAATTCATTTAATTAATTTAGCTTCATTAGCAGTTAACAATGATTGCGCAAACTTATATACGGGTTGCATTGCCCAAATATAAAAATATATCGGAATACTAATTGTTAAAATAAAACAAATACTAGCAACGATACCAATAACAATTATTGCTTGATGTGGATTAGCATTACCAAATAATGCTTGACTATTAAGAATTAATAAAACCAAATTAATAATAAGAAATGATGTTACCACTAATGCTAAATTAACAATTAACGACCATCCAAAACTAAGAAATAATTTTCTTCCTTGTGAAGTAGAATATGCTACTTCCCCAGCTTTAGCTAAAGTATATAAACTACTACGATGATAAGTTCAAGGTAATATTTTAACTATTAAATGATGTGGTTGTTGCTTTTTGTAATGAAAAGGCGTTAATTGAAAAAACTGACTTTTAATTTCATAACTAGTAGTTTTTTGAACTTTTTTCCCAACAAAACCAAACTTCTTTAAATAAGCATCAACAAATTCTTTTCCTGTTAAATTAGCACTGTTAGTATTTCTAATAATTGATGAATATATTCAAGTAGCAAATCAAGTTATTAATAAAATTCCAACTAAAATCCCAAAAACTATTAATAGCATTAATAGTCCTATGGGAATATTACTAGCGATATTTATTTGCTGAATTATACTTGTAAGTGCAAGTAAATAAAATTGCAAAAGATTTCATATAAAAATTTCATGATGCTAAGTTTATTTTAGAAAAAGTAAATTTAAGGAGTTTTTATATGGGATACAAACATCTTGGCATAGATGAAAGAATTTATATTGAGAATCAATTGAAATTTAAAGTAAAAATTAGTGAAATAGCTAAAAATCTTAATCGAAGTATTAGTACTATTAATCGAGAAGTTAATAGAAATAAAGATAATAATCATTATTTTTCATTAATTGCACAAAATAAAGCAGAAAATAGAAAACAATTACATGTTTATTTTCATAAGCTGAATTATACTTGTAAGTGCAAGTAAATAAAATTGCAAAAGATTTCATATAAAAATTTCATGATGCTAAGTTTATTTTAGAAAAAGTAAATTTAAGGAGTTTTTATATGGGATACAAACATCTTGGCATAGATGAAAGAATTTATATTGAGAATCAATTGAAATTTAAAGTAAAAATTAGTGAAATAGCTAAAAATCTTAATCGAAGTATTAGTACTATTAATCGAGAAGTTAATAGAAATAAAGATAATAATCATTATTTTTCATTAATTGCACAAAATAAAGCAGAAAATAGAAAACAATTACATGTTTATTTTCATAAATTTAAAAATAGAGAATTAGTAAAATATGTACAACAAAAATTATTATTAGGCTGATCGCCTGAACAAATTTATGGCAGAATTAAAAATTTTCATCAAGAATGAATTATTAGTTTTAAAACAATTTACAATTGAATTTATTCTGGATTACTTGAAAAGGTTACTAGTAAAAATTTAAGAAGAAAAGGTAAGAAACGAAAATCTCAAGAAAATCGGGGTAAATTTAATGGTAAATCCATTAAAGAACGAAATGTTAATAATCGCATAACTCTTGGCCATTGAGAAGGTGATACTGTAGTATCATCACGAGGTAAAAGTAAATCATGTTTAATAACTTTAGTTGAAAGAACATCAAGATTTACTTTAGCAATATTAGTTGAAAATAGAACTACTAAAGTTATTAACAAAAATATTAGTCATTATTTATCAATTCTTCCAAATAATCTTGTTAAGACTATAACATTTGATAGGGGTAAAGAATTTGCTAATTGACAACAACTTGAAAAAAATTTAAATGTGAAAATTTATTTTGCTGATGCATATTCACCTTGACAAAGAGGTACTAATGAAAATACTAATGGTTTAATTAGAGAAAAATTTCCTAAAAAATTTAATTTTTCAAACACTACTAAAAATGCAGTTCATAAATTTATATTGTCTTTAAACCAAAGACCAAGAAAAATACTAAATTATCTTTCGCCAATCGAATATTTGGTTAGAAAAATAATTTAGTTGCACTTAACTTTACAATTTGGCATTTCCAAAAATAATGTTTTTAATTGCATATTATGCTCCTTTAATAAAATTATGACAATATTTTATCATATATTGCAACAACAAAAAATAACCTCAGTATTTATTGAGGTTATTAATCGGATTTATTATTTAAACTAATTCAATATAAACCATTGGGGCATTATCGCCTTTACGGTCATCAGTTTTTAAAAGTCTCGTATAGCCCCCAGATCTTTCATTATATCGCTTAGCAATATCAGTAAATAATTTTTGTAAAACTGTTTCTGTTTCATTAACATCAATATTTCGTAAAATACTTGATGCTTGTCTTCTAGCATGCAAATCTTGTCTTTTTGCTAAGGTAATTAATTTATCAATTGTTTTTCTTAATTCTTTAGCTCGTTTTTCAGTTACAAGCAATCTTTCATGAACAACTAATTCTGTTGCTAAATTACGCATTAATCCTTGTCTTCAGCTAGTATTTTTACCGCGTTTTTGAATAAATGACATATTCTTTGTTCCTCCTTTTATTCTCGTTTAAAAGTTAGCCCTAATGCTAATAATTTCTCTTTAATTTCATTAAAGGATTTTCTTCCTAAATTTTTCGTTGCTAAAATATCATTTTCTGTTTTATCAGTTAAATCACCAATCGTAACAATTTCTGCTCGTTTTAAACAATTATATGAACGCACCGTTAAGTCTAATTCTTCAATCGGTTTTTCTAATTCATCTGTTTCTTGTTTTTCAGAAATAGAAATAATTTCTAATGATTGTGCTTGTTCACTTAAACTAACAAAATGTTCTAAATGAGCAATTAAAATCTTCGCAGCAATCGCAATTGCTTCTACAGGAGTAACCGAACCATCGGTTGTTAATTCTAAAACTAATTGCTCTAAATCAGCACTTTTTCCCACTTTAGTTGGTTCAACACTATATTTAACATTAACAATTGGTGAATAATTAGAATCCATAGGAATAATCCCAATATTAGTAATTAAGCGTTTATTATCATCAAATGATTTATAACCACGAGAATTTTGAGCATACATTGTCATTTCTAATTTACCACCTTTAGCAACAGTAGCAATTAAATAATCACCATTTAATATTTCAACTCCTAACGGACAAACAATCATTGAAGCTAATACTTCACCAGCTCCAGCATCTACTTTTAGTGAAACACTTTCTTCTTCTTTAAAAACAGTACTATCAATTTTTAAAATAATACCTTTTAAATTTAAAATAATTTGAGCAACATTTTCAACAACCCCTTTAATTGTTGAAAACTCATGACTAGCCCCTTTAATATCAACACCATAAATTGAAGCTCCCGGTGTTGCTGCTAATAAAGTTCTTCGTAAAGCGTTACCAATAGTATTACCAAATCCTCTTTCTAATGGTTCTACTATAAAGCAACCGAAATTTTTACTAGTACTTTCAGTTTGTAATTTAAAATTTGGTCTAACAAATTGTTTCATTTATTAACCTCTTGGCCTTTTAGGGGGACGACATCCATTATGAGGAATTGGTGTTACATCTTTAATACTTGTAATTTCTAAACCAGCTGCTTGTAAGCTTCTAACAGCAGCATCTCTTCCAGGACCAGGTCCTTTACACTGAACTTCAATCGTTCTCATTCCATGTTCCATTGATACCTTAGCAACTTGTTCTGCTACCATTTGTGCAGCATAAGGGGTTGATTTCTTTGTTCCTTTAAAACCAATTGCACCAGCCGCACATCAAGCAATAACATTGCCTAATTCATCAGTCATTGTTACAATTGTATTGTTAAATGTTGAATGAACATGGGAGATTCCTTTTAAAATATTCTTTTTTTGTCTTTTCTTTGCAACTTTTTCTATTTTTGCCATCGTGTTACCTCCACTTCTTACTATTTTTTCTTATTAGCAACTGTTTGTCTGCGATCTCTTTTTGTTCTGGCATTTTGTTTAGTAGATTGACCATGAACTGGTAAACCTTTACGATGACGAATACCACGATAACAACCAATTTCCATTAATCGTTTAATATTTAATTGGGTTTCGCGTCGTAACTCACCTTCTACTTTATAATCTTTAGATATTTCTGTTCTAATATTTGTTAGTTGCTCTTCTGTTAATTGTTTAACACGAATATTTTCATCAATACTACATTGTTTTAAAATCTTTTGAGCATTTGATAAACCAATCCCATAAACATATGTTAAAGCAACAACAACTCTTTTATCATTAGGGATTTCTACTCCTGCAATTCTTGCCATATTTAACCTCCTATTTTTAACCTTGTCTTTGTTTGTGCTTTGGAGTTTTACAAATTACTCGCA
Organism: Spiroplasma endosymbiont of Tipula paludosa; assembly: GCF_964264785.1. NCBI lineage: Bacteria > Bacillati > Mycoplasmatota > Mollicutes > Entomoplasmatales > Spiroplasmataceae > Spiroplasma > Spiroplasma endosymbiont of Tipula paludosa. Next base: position 62,867 of record NZ_OZ183484.1, on the reverse strand, counting down.
CACATTTTTTTCTATTAATTATTTGACATTTATCACAAATTTTTTTAACTGATGATCTTACTTTCATTTAATTTTTCTCCTTTTACTATTTTTTTACTTATGACGATAAGTAATCCGCCCACGTTTTAAATCATATGGAGAGAGTTCAATAATTACTTTATCACCTGGTAAAATCCTAATGAAATTCATGCGAATTTTACCAGAAACGTGAGCTAAAATAACCGCATTGTTTTCTAATCTTACCTTAAACTCAGTATTAGGTAAACATTCAATAACAATCCCTTCCACTTCAATAATATTTTTATTTTCTTTTTCTTTGGTGGCCATTTAATTCCCTTCTTCCATTGAGTGTGGATTAGCAGTTAAAACTTCATATCCCTTTGCAGTTACTAGAATTGTATGTTCAAAATGAGCTGAATATGTACCATCAAGGGACACAACTGTTCAATTATCACTTAAAACTCTAGTTTCATCAGTACCAATTTGTACCATTGGTTCAATACAAATTGTCATTCCTGCCACTAGTTTTAAGCCATAGTCATATTTACCATAATTAGGAATATATGGTTCTTCATGTAATTGTTTACCAATCCCATGTCCCGTATAATTTTTTGGTAAATGATACCCTTGTTGCTCAACAAATTGTTGAATTGTTGCCCCAATAGTACCAATTCTAACGCCCGGAGCAATAATTGCTATTGCCTTATTTAAGGCTTCTTCCGTTACAGTAATTAACTTTTGATATTCCGCTTTAATTTGACCAACGCCAACAGTAATGGCCGCATCCGCAAAGTGTCCATCAACAACAGCACCAGCATCAATTGATACTAAATCACCTGTCTTAATAATTTGATTATTAGCAATTCCATGAATTAATTCATTGTTAATAGAAACACAAATATGATTAGGAAAACCATAATAACCTTTAAACGCTGTTTTAGCATTATTTTCTTTTAACACTCTTGCTGCTATTATATCAAGATCGCGTTTTTTTATTCCGGGAATAATTGCCTTTTTAACTTCAGCTAACATTTTAGCAACTACTTTTCCCGCAGCACGCATTGCTTTAATTTCCAACTCATTTTTAACAGTAACCATTTATTTTACACACTATCTAAAATACTTTTAATACCATTAAATACTAATTTACTTGACTGATTAGCATCAACAACATGTAATAAGTTTTCTTCTTGATAATACTCTACTAAAGGTAAAGTCTCATTCAAATAAGTTTGAATTCTAATTTTAGCTTTTTCTTTCGTATCATCATCGCGCTGAATTAATGATGCACCATCATCATCACATTGCATCGCAATTTTAGGTTTATTAACTAATTTGTTATATGTTCGATTACAAGTCGGACAAACTAAGCGATTAGTAATCCGATCAATTAAATGTTCTAAGTCAGCTTCTAAATAAATAACAAAATCAATTTGTTGTTCTTTTTTTTCTAAAATCTCTTGCAACGCATGCGCTTGTTTAAGCGTTCTTGGAAAACCATCAAGAATAAAGTTTTCGCTTAAATTATCAATGGTTTCTCGCACAAGATTAATGACTTGTTCATCAGGTACTAATTTTCCTGCATCTAAATATTCTTTAGTTTTTAATCCCAATGGTGAATTATTTTTTATCGCTTGACGAATAATATCTCCTGTTGATAAATGTATCAAACGGTATGCCTCACATAACTTTTGTGACTGAGTTCCTTTACCACTTCCGGGTGCTCCTAAAAAGATTAAATTCATTTTAAATACCACTCTCTTTTATCATATATTTTTACTTTGATTTTCATCCCTTTTAAATTGAATATACGATTGTTGCGTCAAATGTCCTTGAACTTGACGAATAACTTCAATTGCAACACCAACCATAATAATAACTCCTGTTCCACCAATTGCTAACATTGGCGGTAAATTTGTTAATTTAGAAATTAATGTTGGCAATATGGCAACAAAAGCTAAAAAGATACTACCAACAACACTTAAACGATTTAAAGTTGATTTAATATATTTCTCAGTTTCTTTTCCTGGTTGAATTCCAGGAATAAATGTACCATTCTTTTGAAAATTCTCTGCCATTTGTTCAGGATTAATTTGTACTTGAGAATATAAGAAAGTAAAGAGAATAATTAAAATCGCAAAAATGCTCATTCCTGACCATGAATCTAATGCCAAATAAGTCTCAGTAAAATTAGTAAACCTTGTTCCTTCGGGATTATTAGCTTTAACAATTTGGGCAATTGTTAAAGGTGCTGTTATAATTGCTGAAGCAAAAATCACGGGAATAACACCAGCCGAATTAATTTTTAACGGCAAATACGGTGCTTTTTCACTTTTTAACGCTAATCCACTTCCCGTCTGTTGAATCGGAATTCTTCTTTCTGATTCAGCAAAGAATACAACCATTAAAATTACTAAAAGAAATCCAACCATATAAAGTAAAAACTTTAAAAACCCACTAAAAACAACTATTGCTTCACTTTGACCACCAACTCAAAATTGAAAAGTTTTAGCAATATTAAATGGTAAACTAGAAGCAATTCCAGCAAAAATAACTAAAGAAACACCATTACCAATTCCACGAATTGTAATTTGATCAGCTAGTCAAAGAATTAAGAATGTCCCTCCCAAAAGCAATGTTGGTACCAAAATATAATAAAACACTGCCGATGTAGCAATATTTCCAGCATCTGCTTCTTGCCATTTAAGACTAATAATTTTTTGTTGTGCTAAGGTCATAATTGTCGCAAAACCTTGCATAATGCCAAATGGCAATGTTAATCATTTAGTTAATGAATCTAATTTTCGTTTCCCTTTTTCTCCTGATTTGGCTCAACGAGATAATCCTGGAACTAAATCAGTAGATAATAATTGGACAATAATAGAAGCAGTAATGTATGGCGATAACCCTAAAGCGAAAAGTGAAAATCGATCAATAGAGCCTCCACCTAACATTGCAATCAAATTAAAAAATTCTCTTGAATCCTTATTAGATTCATTAAGGTTTTTATTTATATTAACCCCTGGAACAGTAATTAATGCTCCCAAACGAATAATAAATAAAACCAATAATGTAAAAGCTAATTTTAATAAAATATCTTTATTATTACGATAAAATCTTTTAATGGTTGTTATCACTATTAAATCACCTCGGTTTTACCATTAGCCTTCTCAATAGCATCTTTAGCAACTTTTGAAAACTTATGAGCTTTAATAACTAATGCTTTACTAATTTTACCATTAGCAAGAATTTTTACTAATGATTTTTCACTATTAATTAATTTTTTGCTTTTTAAAACTTGGGGAGTAATTTCAGTTACATCTAATTGTTCTAAAGCACTTAAGTTAACAATTTCATATTTTTTCTTTGTAAAATTGGTAAAACCGATTTTAGGAATTCTACGAAATAAAGGCGTTTGTCCACCTTCAAATCCAGGACGAACACCACCACCACTTCTAGCATTTTGACCTTTATGTCCTTTACCAGAAGTTTTTCCATGTCCTGAAGATGTTCCTCTTCCAAGGCGTTTTTTATCTTTACGAGATTTTTCAGTATATTTAAGTTCATGTAATTTCATAATTATTGTTCCCTTGCTAGTGATTTTTCACTAACTTTTTCTTTAATTTCTCGTAAACTATACACTTGTTCTTTAGTTCGCATTTGTTTTAAACCATCCATTGCTGCTCTAATCATAATAAGTGAGGTATTAGAACCTAATGACTTAACATAAATATCTTGAACACCAGATACTTCAATTAAAGTCCGAACTGGACCACCAGCAATAATTCCCGTACCTTTTCTAGCAGGTTTAATTAATACTCGGCCCCCACCATAATGACCAATAACCTCATGAGGAACAGTAACCCCAACCATTGGAATCATAAAAATATTTTTCTTAGCAGCTTTTGCTGCTTTTTTAATAGCATCGGGTACTTCATTAGCTTTACCAGTAGCAAAACCAACTTTTCCCTTATGGTTACCAACAATAACTACTACTGAGAAACGAAAATGTCGCCCCCCTTTAGTTACTTTAGTTACCCTTCTTATTTTAACGACCTTTTCTTCAAACTCTTCAACCGGTTTTTGAAAATTAGCGTTTGGTTTTTTAGTTCATCGTTTTTTATTTCGTTCACCATCACTACCTCGATTAGCAAAATTAGGCTTAGTTGGTGATGTCGTTAAATTTTGTTGATCTTTTTTTTCTTGCATTAACATACTTCTCCTCTACTAAAATTTCAATCCATGTTCTCTTGCAGCCTCCGCAAACGCAGCAATTTTTCCGTGATACAAGTACCCCCCACGATCAAAGACCACAGTGGTAATATTGTTTTCTAAAGCTTTCTTTGCTAACATTTCTCCCAGAAGAGTAGCACTAGCTTTATTTAAATTGCTCTTACCTGTACCTGCCATTTGCAAAGTTGAGTAAGAAACTAGTGTCCGGTGCTGACTATCATCAATAATTTGTGCATAAAGATTCTTATTAGAACGAAATACATTAAGTCGGGGTCTTAATTCAGAACCAGTTATTTTTTTACGAATGCGAAAATGTCTAATTTTTCTTGCTTCATAGCGATTTGATTTCATTTTTAACTCCTTTGAAAGTAATCTAGACTATTGTCTATTTACCTGCTGATTTCCCTTCCTTACGAATAATGTATTCATTATCATATTGAATTCCTTTACCTTTGTACGGCTCTATTCGTCGAAAAGCACAAATATTGGCTGCTACTTGTCCAACTAATTCTTTACTAATTCCTGAAACAATAAGTTCTGTTGGTTTAGGGCAAACAACTGTTACTCCTTCAGGGATAGTATATTGAATCGGATGTGAAAACCCTAAACTTAAATTTAGTTTATCACCCTGAATATTAGCACGATATCCCACCCCATTAATTAATAATCTTTTACTAAAACCAGTAGTAACACCTGTTAACATTCCTTCTAACAATGAATTAGTAGTTCCATGTAATTGCTTAGTATGTTTTTGTTCATTCGGTCTGATAGTTTTAATCGTTTGGTTTTCAACGATAATAGTAATTTTTTGTGGTAATTGTTTATTGAGTGTTCCTTTAGGTCCTTTAATAGTTATGATATTATTTTTTGCAACATTTATTTCAACGCCATCTTGTACAGATAGAATGCGATTACCAATTCTTGACATAATTTATCACCCTATCAAACAAAGGCAAGAACTTCGCCACCTAAACGATTTTCTCTTGCTTTTGCATCAGTCATAACTCCAAGTGATGTCGAAATAATTGCAATTCCTAAACCATTTAAAACCTTTGGAATCTCACTATTTTTAACATATACTCTAAGACCTGGCTTAGATATTCTCTTTAAACCTCAAATTACCCTTTGACTTGCTTTATATTTTAATAAAATATCAATTTTACTATGAGTTCCATCTTTGGATTTCTCATTAATTTTAAAATCGGTAATATACCCTTCTTCTTTCAGAATTTGAGCAATTTGCAATTTTATATTAGAATTCGGAATGCTTACCTTTTTAAATTGTCGCTGGTTAGCATTGCGAATTCTTGTTAGCATATCGCTAATTGGATCTGTCATCATATTTTACTAACTACCTCCTATCATGAAGCTTTCTTAAGCCCAGGGATTTGCCCTTTATTGCCAAATTCACGAATACATATACGACATAATTGAAACTTTTTTAATACTGACTTTGGTCGGCCACAATTTTGACAACGAGTGTATGCGCGAACTGCAAACTTAGGAGTTTTTAATTGTTTTACTTTTAGTGATTTTTTTGCCATCAGTTTCTTTCCTCTCCTATTTCTTAAATGGTGCACCCATTTTTTTTAGTAAAGAAAATGATTCATTTTGATTATTACTAGACATTACAATAGTAATACTCATTCCTCTTGTTTTTACAACTTTGTCGTAATCAATTTCAGGAAAAATCAATTGTTCTTTAATTCCTAATGTGTAGTTACCCTGTTTATCAAAACCAGCTTTATTTAAACCACGAAAATCACGAACCCGAGGTAAATTAATATTAAATAATTTATAAAGAAAGTCATACATTTTAGTACCCCGTAAAGTTACTTTACACCCAATTGGCATTCCTTCTCGTAACTTAAAACCAGCAATTGATTTTTTTGCTCTAGTTATTACTGGTTTTTGTCCGGTAATTAAGTACAATTCTTGCATTACTATTTCAATATTTTTACTGTTACTAACAGCATCACCAATACCAACATTAACAACTACTTTGATAATTTTAGAAACTTGCATTGTAGAAGTAAAATTATATTCTTGCATCATTTCCTGAATAATTCCATCTTGATATTGTTTTTGTAAATAATTCATCAAATTTTAACTCCTTCAATTAAATTCTTGTCTTGGTTTTACGAGCAATCCGATATTTTTTACCATCTTTAATCTCATAACCAATTTTAGTTGTTTTAGTTTTATCTTTACTATCTAGTAAAGCAACATTGGAAAGATGAATGCTTGCAGGAATTTCTTTAATTCCCCCTTCATCATTTTGGGTTGGTTTTTGGTTTTTTTTAATTGTAATGCCTTCAATTTCCACACGAAGTTTTTTCTTTAAAATATTAGTAACTGGTCCTTTAAAACCACGGTGTTTACCAGCAATAACTAATACTTGGTCACCTTTTTTAATTTTTATTTTTATCATCTTATATCACCTCAGTTGCTAAAGAAGCAATTTTATTAAATCCTGCTTCTTTTACTTCTCTAGCAATCGGACCAAAAATTCTTGTTCCTCTTGGCATTTTATCATCTCTAATAAGAACAGCTGCATTTTCCGAAAACTTAATATATGTACCATCACTTCTGCGAACAGCTTTTTTAGTACGAACAATAACAGCTTTAACAACTTGTCCCTTTTTAACAGTTCCCCCCGGTGTTGCTTGTTTAACTGAACAAACAATAACATCACCAACACTTGTAAATTTACGAACCGAACCACCTAAGTTCCGAATTACTAAAATTACTTTTGCTCCTGTATTATCAGCGACCCTTAATTGAGACTCAGTTTGAATCATAATCTATACTTCCTTTTCTATAAAATAATTGCTTTTTCAACAATTTTTACTAAACGAAAGCGTTTAGTTGCTGATAATGGTCTTGTTTCCATAATTAAAACACGATCACCCTCTTGGGAAGAATTGTCTTGATCATGAGCTTTAAACTTTTTTGAATATTTAACGCGTTTTTTATATATCGGATCATTTTTATATGTTTCTACTAAAACAGTAATTGTCTTCTCCATTTTACTAGAAACAACAATACCCGTATAAACTTTACGGTTATTTCTTTCCATCATTATCGTCTCGCTTTTCATCAGTTTTTGTATTAGGGGTTATTGTTGCTGCTTTAGATTTAGTAACTTTTGCTGTTTTAACACTAGATTCTTTACTATCTTTACTTGTTATCGGCTTAGAAGCTTTCTTTTCTTCCATAACTGGTGCTCCACCATCTTTAACTTTTTTAATTTCCTTTGCCACTAATTTTTGATTTTCCAGTTCAATTTGTTCAGTAACAACATCATCTTGCTTTTCAACAACTAATTTCTTTTCTTTAAGTTTTGCTTTCTCTTCAACAACTTTAGTTTTTTGATCAATTTCTTTTTGTAATGTTTCAGAAATAATAACTTTTTGTTGATTCAATGGTTTAACAACTTCACCAGCATCTTTTCTCATTTGTAAATGCGTTAATATTCTAGCAACTTCTCTTCGTAATTCTTTAATCCGATGAGGCTTTTCTAATTGTCCAGTTGCTGATTGAAATCTTAAGGCAAACAATTCTGCTTTTAATTCTTCAGCACGATGTTGTAAATCATTAATGCTTTTATCTTTAAATATCTTCTTTGCCATTATTCTTCACCTCGTTTAACGATTTTACATCTGATTGGCAATTTATGCATTGCCAGTCTTAATGCCTCTCTTGCTACTTCTTCAGTAACACCAGCAACTTCAAACATAATTCGTCCTTTTTTAACAACAGCAACAAACTCTTCAGGAGACCCTTTTCCAGAACCCATTCGCACTTCAAGTGGCTTTTTAGTTTTCGCCATCTGCGGAAAAATATTAATTCAAACTTTTCCGTCTCGTTTCATATATCTTGTCGCTGCAATTCTTGCTGCTTCAATTTGTTTTGAAGTAATTCAAAGACCTTGTAATTCAGGTTTTTTTTGTACTTGATCAGTATTGACAACAATACTTCTTTTAGGCATAACTAATTTGCCAACTGCTTGTAATCCATATTCACCAAACGAAACCTTAGTTCCTCTTGTTGCTTTGCCTTCATAAGAAACACGATGCGGACGGCGATATTTAGTTCGTTTTGGCATTAACATAATTACTTCGCCTCCTTAACAGAATTTTTCTTTTCTGGTAAAATTTCACCCTTATAAATTCAAACCTTAATTCCAATCAAACCATAAGTTGTTAACGCTGATGCTTTAGCATAATCAATATCACTTCGCAAAGTTGCCAAGGGAACACTTCCTTCAGCATAACCCTCACTACGAGCCATATCAACACCGCCAAGTCTTCCCGACACTAAAGTTTTAATTCCCTTCGCTCCAGCTTTCATTGCTTTACGGATTGCTAATTTTTGTATCGTTCTAAACGATGCCCGATTAACAATTTGTTGCGCCATATTTTCAGCAACAAGTTGGGCATTCAAATCAGGAACTTTGATATCAACAACATTAATCTTAATGTCTAATTTACTATTAGTTGTCAAACCAATTGCGCGCCGAATAGCTTTAATAATATTTTCAATATTTGAACCTTCTTGTCCTAAGACAACACCCGGACGCGAAGAATGAATGAACAGCGTAATATTTTCTTTCGTGCGTTCAATTTCAACTTTAGCAATTGCTGCATTTTTCCATTTTTTCAAAATTACTTTACGAATTTTAATATCAGAATGTAATCAATTAGCAAAATTTTTATCTTTAGCATATCATCTTGAGTCTCAGTCTTTATTAATACCAAGTCGTAATCCATGTGGACTTGCCTTTTGCCCCATTATTGATTACCTCCCTTTTTGTCTGTTACGACAATTGTAATGTGACTAGTTCTTTTTAATATTTTATAAGCTTGTCCATGATCTGATGGTCGAAACCGTTTTAAAGTTGCACCCTCACTCACTAAAACCTCTTTAATTAATAACGCATCCCCATCCATCGCATAATTATTTACCGCATTAGCAATAGCCGATTTTAGAAGTTTAAGTACTGGCTCACTAGCTTTTTTATTAGTATTCATTAAAATCGCTAAAGCATCAGTAACTGGTTTTCTTCTTATTAATTCAGCAATTAATTGCACCTTTCTGGGGGCAATTCTAATTGTTCTTAAAATAGCTTTTGCTTCCATATTTTAAACTCCTTACTATTTCTTCTTCTTATCATTTCCGTGCCCACCAAACGATCTTGTTGGTGCAAATTCACCAAATTTATGACCAACCATATCTTCAGTTACAAAAACCGGAACATGCTTTCTACCATCATGAACAGCAACTGTATGATTAATGAAGGCAGGAGAAATAGTAGAGCGACGCGATCAAGTTTTCATTACTTCTCTTTTATTATTACTATTCAACAACTCAACTTTTTTCAATAAATGTGACGCAATATATGGTCCTTTTTTTAATGATCTTCCCATCCTTAACGATTTCCTTTCATAAGCATTACCCTATTTTTTCTTTCTTCTAATAATTAATTTTGTTGAAGCCTTACGAGGATTACGAGTTTTCATCCCCAATGTCTTCTTACCTCAAGGTGTTACAGGAGCTACTCTTCCAATCGGCGCTTTTCCTTCACCACCACCATGTGGATGATCATTAGGATTCATAACTGAACCTCTAACCGTCGGACGAATTCCTCTTCAACGATTTCTTCCAGCTTTTCCTCAATTAACTAAGTTCCGATCTTCATTACCAACTTCACCAATTGTTGCTCGACAAGATGCTAATATCTTGCGAACCTCACCAGAATTTAAACGAATCGTAACATAACGACCACTTTCATCTTTTCCTAATAATTGAGCACTAGTTCCCGCGCTTCTAGCTAATTGACCACCTTTTAAAGGTCGCAATTCAATATTATGAACTACTGTCCCCTCAGGCATTTTTCCCATTGGCATATTATTACCAACTTTAATATCCACCAGCGGACCACTAACAATTTCCATTCCCACTTCAAGAGTTTTAGGTGCTAAAATATATCTTTTTTCACCATCAAGATAATTAACTAATGAAATAAACGCATTACGATTAGGATCATACTCAATACTTGCTACTTTACCAATAATATTGTCTTTATCGCGTTTAAAATCAATAATACGATATTTTCTTTTATGACCGCCACCTTTATGACGCGTAGTAATAATTCCCCGATTATTCCGACCAGATTTCCTATTTAATGTAGTTAATAACGATTTCTCTGGTTTATCAGTTGTTAAAACTGAATAATCAAGAGTTGTCATATTACGACGACCATTAGTAACTGGTTTATATTTCTTTATTGCCATAACTCTTACTCCTTAATATTATTCGTTATTAAATAACTCTAATTTTTCACCTGGTTTTAAAGTAAAAATCGCTCTTTTACTAGCATTAGTTAATCCTTCAAACCGTCCCATTTTTTTAGCTTTCGGTTTCTTTTTAATAATATTTACCTTAAGAACTTTTACTTCAAAAATAGTTTCAAATGCTTTTTTAATTTGTGTCTTATTAGCCTTATAATTAACTTCAAAAGTATATTTACCATCAACATTAATTTTTAAATATGACTTTTCTGTTAAGACTGGCTTTTTAATTACTTCGGTAATATGCATTATGCCAATACCCCCTCAATGTTTACTAACGCCTCTAAAGTTATTAATAACTTATTAGCGTGCAATAAATCATAAATATTTAAACTACTAGCAGCAATGACATTAAATTTTGCAATATTACTTGCTGATTTAACAATCATTTCATCAGCTACTTTAGTAATTAATAATGTTTTATTATCCACTAACTTTAAATTTTGACAAATTTGTAAAACTGCCTTTGTTGAATATTTTTCTAAACTAATAGTATCAACAATAATAAGTTCATTATTTTGTGCTTTTAAAGATAACGCCGATTTTAATGCTAACTTTCTTACTTTCCGATTAACATGCAATTTATAATTTTTCTCAACTGTCGGACCAAATACAATTCCCCCACCTTTTCATTGTGGCGAACGAATTGAACCTTGTCTGGCTCGGCCTGTTCCCTTTTGCTTTCATGGTTTTTTACCACCACCACTAACTTCACCACGAGTTTTAGTTTGATGTGTTCCCTGTCTTCAAGACGCTTGTTGAGCAATTGTCGCATCAAACATTGCTTGTTGATGAGGCGTAATATTTCAAACTTTCTCATTTAAACTAACATCTTTAACAACATTACCATTAATATCTAATACTTGTAACTTCATCATTTTTTCTCCTTAATAATTATGCTGCTGGGGCAACGCTACTAACATCTACTGTAGTAGTTTCAACAGGTGGTTGATTGTTAACTAAATTTGGTGGTGTTTTTGTTTTTAAGCCCTTAATCGCTTCAGTAATAACAACAAACTGTTTTTTAGGTCCTGGAATTGAACCTTTAACTAATAGCGCATTCTTAGCAACATCAATATGAATTACTTGCAAATTTTGCATTGTAACTTGTTGATGTCCCATTCTTCCTGGCATCTTTTTTCCTTTAAAAATTCGGTTCGGAGCAATCGCACCCATTGAACCAATTTCACGATGAAATCCAGAACCATGAGCCATCGGCCCTCTTGAATAATTATGGCGTTTAATAACTCCTGCAAAGCCTTTACCCTTGCTAATGGCTCGCACATCCACTAATTCACCAGGAGTGAAAATATCACAATTAATAATATCTCCCATATTAAACCCTGACATTTCACGAATCTCTTTACTAAACCTTTTCGGAGTTGTCTGAGCTCTTTTAAAATGTCCTGTCAATGGTTTATTAACTAAATTAGCTCTTTTATCTTCTACCGCTAATTGCAACGAAGTATAACCATTTTTTTCTGCTGTTTTAACATCAGTAACAACATTAGGTTGCACTTCAATAACTGTTACGGGAATTATCTTTCCTTCAACAGTAAAGACCTGACTGATAGCAATTTTTCTACCTAAAATTCCTTTCATAAGAATTTTACCGTCCTTTCCAACTTATCATTATTGTGTATATCATTGCCTTTTAAAATATATTTCTAAAAGGTTGACTAGGTAATTGCATTTAATTTAATCTCAATATCCACACCACTCGGTAGTTGTAATCTTGATAAACTATTTACAGTTTTTGGCGTTGGATTAATAATATCAACGATTCTATTATGAGTTCGAATTTCAAACTGTTCACGAGCATCTTTATGTTTATGAACAGATCGTAAAACAGTATAAATTTCTCTTTTGGTTGGCAAAGGAATCGGTCCCTTAACTTTTGCTCCCGTCAATTGCGCTGCTTGAACAATTTTAAAAATTGACTGGTCAACAGTTTTGCTATCATAACCACATAAACGAATTCTAATTTTTTGAGCCATAACACGGTCTCCTTCCTGAATTAAAAATTACTTTTGCTACAACGCTTCTTGGCGTATCAATAATGGTACATATAATATACACAGTTAAATATTATACACTATTCCTTAGCAATTACAAATATATTTAACACGCGGGGTCGCGTTTAGTTTTCTTAGGTATTTTTTAAAAAAGAAAAAATAGTCATTTACTATAAATTAGTTCAATATGCAAATTAAGTATATATTTCTTATGTATGATTTTTGTTGTAAAAAATTATTTTAATGTTGTTTTTATAAGCATTTTACTTAGTTTTTATAACCTTTTATTAAGAATATGTTTGTTAATGCCAAATTGTAAAGTTAAGTGCAACTAAATTATTTTTCTAACCAAATATTCGATTGGCGAAAGATAATTTAGTATTTTTCTTGGTCTTTGGTTTAAAGACAATAGACTTGGTACATAACTATAACATTTTATGCCGACTAAACTATAAAATTCATTTTTATCTTTGTATTTATCTAACATTTGTATTTCATCTAAAAAATAATTATCAAAATAGTAGATAAAATTAAAGGTTATGTACCAAGTCTAATATAAATTTATGAACTGCATTTTTAGTAGTATTTGAAAAATTAAATTTTTTAGGAAATTTTTCTCTAATTAAACCATTAGTATTTTCATTAGTGCCTCTTTGTCAGGGTGAATATGCATTAGCAAAATAAATTTTCACATTTAAATTTTTTTCAAGTTGTTGTCAATTAGCAAATTCTTTGCCCCTATCAAATGTTATAGTCTTAACAAGATTATTTGGAAGAATTGATAAATAATGGCTAATATTTTCGTTAATAACTTTAGTAGTTCTATTTTCAACTAATATTGCTAAAGTAAATCTTGACGTTCTTTCAACTAAAGTTATTAAACATGATTTACTTTTACCCCGTGATGATACTACAGTATCACCTTCTCAATGGCCAAGAGTTACGCGATTATTAACATTTCGTTCTTTAATGGATTTACCATTAAATTTACCCCGATTTTCTTGAGATTTTCGTTTCTTACCTTTTCTTCTTAAATTTTTATTAGTAACTTTTTCAAGTAATCCAGAATAAATTCAATTGTAAATTGTTTTAAAACTAATAATTCATTCTTGATGAAAATTTTTAATTCTGCCATAAATTTGTTCAGGCGATCAACCTAATAATAATTTTTGTTGTACATATTTTACTAATTCTCTATTTTTAAATTTATGAAAATAAACATGTAATTGTTTTCTATTTTCTGCTTTATTTTGTGCAATTAATGAAAAATAATGATTATTATCTTTATTTCTATTAACTTCTCGATTAATAGTACTAATACTTCGATTAAGATTTTTAGCTATTTCACTAATTTTTACTTTAAATTTCAATTGATTCTCAATATAAATTCTTTCATCTATGCCAAGATGTTTGTATCCCATATAAAAACTCCTTAAATTTACTTTTTCTAAAATAAACTTAGCATCATGAAATTTTTTATGCCAAATTGTAAAGTTAAGTGCAACTAAATTATTTTTCTAACCAAATATTCGATTGGCGAAAGATAATTTAGTATTTTTCTTGGTCTTTGGTTTAAAGACAATATAAATTTATGAACTGCATTTTTAGTAGTGTTTGAAAAATAATGATTATTATCTTTATTTCTATTAACTTCTCGATTAATAGTACTAATACTTCGATTAAGATTTTTAGCTATTTCACTAATTTTTACTTTAAATTTCAATTGATTCTCAATATAAATTCTTTCATCTATGCCAAGATGTTTGTATCCCATATAAAAACTCCTTAAATTTACTTTTTCTAAAATAAACTTAGCATCATGAAATTTTTATATGAAATCTTTTGCAATTTTATTTACTTGCACTTACAAGTATAATTCAGCATATGAAATCTTTTGCAATTTTATTTACTTGCACTTACAAGTATAATTCAGCTAATATTAAATATTTTGTTTTATTAATTATTTTTCAAGTAAAAAGGTAATAAATTTTTAGTTGCTTTTCTTTCAAAATTATTCAAATCTTTACCCACCTAACAAAACTTTATGCGCCCCACAAACTTCTTTCAGCAGGTAATTTTTTTCATAACGAAGAATTATTTGATTGAAACCAAGAAATTCAAGAAAACTTTATTAGACTTGGTACATAACTATAACATTTTATGCCGACTAAACTATAAAATTCATTTTTATCTTTGTATTTATCTAACATTTGTATTTCATCTAAAAAATAATTATCAAAATAGTAGATAAAATTAAAGGTTATGTACCAAGTCTATTGTAAAATCAAAAATAACCTTAAAGTTTAATGATGATAATGAATTTGTTGATTACCAATTACCTTACATAAAAGTTATTTTTGATAGTAATCGTTATAATCAAATTAAGCAACAAAAATTAGATTATGAAAAAATAATTACTGATCTTAATAAAAAACTTAAAGAAAATTCAGGTAAGTATGAGAAAGTAACTCATATCGGAAAAAATGAATTTATTAACTATTGATATGATGAAAACGAAAAACAAATATATTTATAAAAGTAACAACGAAAAAAGAATCATTGATATCAATATCCCTCAATTAAAAGCACCAAATATCAAAATGGATTCAATTAAAATCAAAGAAGTAAATGTTGGTTATAATACCAATAAAGATTCTATCCATTATGAAAATATTTGAAGTCAAGAAACTAGTCAAGGTATTAAACAACTAAACATCATTAAAAATCATTTTCAACAACAAAAAGCTTTTACAGTAACATGAAATGCTATCCTTAATTATGAAGGTACTGGTTATGTTTGAACTAATGCCTATTCTGGCGATTTAGACTGAGGCAAAGATCAATCGATGGATGAATTCTTTTCTGCTGGGCATGTTAACCATAAAGAATATTTCTATCAAAAAAGCTTTTGATTTAACATTACCTATGAGATAGAAACATTAATTGATGATGAAAATATCAATACACAAATAAAAGATTATGAAAAGTTCATTAATGAAATTAATAAAGAGATTAAAAGTCTTAAAAATATCATTAAATCTTAATATTTAAATAATGTTGTCACATTACGCTAAGAATTATATTCTTAGCGTAATTTTTAATTACTCAATAGACTTGGTACATAACTATAACATTTTATGCCGACTAAACTATAAAATTCATTTTTATCTTTGTATTTATCTAACATTTGTATTTCATCTAAAAAATAATTATCAAAATAGTAGATAAAATTAAAGGTTATGTACCAAGTCTAATAAATAAAATATATAGATTAATTAAAAAATTAATTAAAACTCCTTTATAATTAGAATATAACATTGAGGGTATAGTTCAATGGTAGAACGTTAGTCTCCAAAACTAAATGTTGTGGGTTCAAGTCCTACTACCCTCGCCAATTATTAAATTACACCAATTTTAATTGACAATACATATTATCCAATTTATAATTATTATAAATAATTAGTACTAAAAATTATTATCAATTAATATTATGGAGAAAAATATGCTCAAAGAAAAACATATTATATTTAAAATTACCATTTCATCAATGGCATTAGCACTAGCACTAGCATTATCAATGCTAGAAATTCCTATTCCCTTACCTAACTTACCAGCAGCCAACTTTGAAATTGGTGATACCCTAATTTTATTAGTTATTCCATTAATTGGTCCTTGATTTGCAATGCTAATTGGTGCAATTAAACCTTGATTACATATGATAATTCCCCACCACATTGCTCACGGTAATATTGTTGTTAGTGCCACAATGGGAATGATGTTAAATGCTCTTGTTATTGGACTATATTTTCTATTAAACTGAATATGGAAAAGATTATTTCACAAAGAAAACATTTATACTAAATGCACCAGTATTCTTATTTGTTGTTTAGCAACTGCACTATTTGCTGCTGTAAATGCTCAATTGTGAGCTGCTGATGCTTTAGGTTTTCATACACACACTCATCCAATGACAATAAATCCAATAATAATAATTAATAAGTGTAAGAATTTTTCTCTTCATGACCCAATCAAAGAAATATCCAAGCAACCACTAAAAACACAAATGCTAATTTTTTATGGCATTTATGGGGGTTTCATTTTTGTAAAATATCTCATCACCTTTGGTGTAATGTTAATTCTGGAAAAGCCAATCTTACGATATGCTGAATCAGCTCACTATTCTTATCACCAACGAGAAAAAGAAAAAGCAGAAGAAAAGAAACAAAAGAAAGTAAATGCCAAATTGTAAAGTTAAGTGCAACTAAATTATTTTTCTAACCAAATATTCGATTGGCGAAAGATAATTTAGTATTTTTCTTGGTCTTTGGTTTAAAGACAATATAAATTTATGAACTGCATTTTTAGTAGTGTTTGAAAAATTAAATTTTTTAGGAAATTTTTCTCTAATTAAACCATTAGTATTTTCATTAGTACCTCTTTGTCAAGGTGAATATGCATCAGCAAAATAAATTTTCACATTTAAATTTTTTTCAAGTTGTTGTCAATTAGCAAATTCTTTACCCCTATCAAATGTTATAGTCTTAACAAGATTATTTGGAAGAATTGATAAATAATGACTAATATTTTTGTTAATAACTTTAGTAGTTCTATTTTCAACTAATATTGCTAAAGTAAATCTTGATGTTCTTTCAACTAAAGTTATTAAACATGATTTACTTTTACCTCGTGATGATACTACAGTATCACCTTCTCAATGGCCAAGAGTTATGCGATTATTAACATTTCGTTCTTTAATGGATTTACCATTAAATTTACCCCGATTTTCTTGAGATTTTCGTTTCTTACCTTTTCTTCTTAAATTTTTACTAGTAACCTTTTCAAGTAATCCAGAATAAATTCAATTGTAAATTGTTTTAAAACTAATAATTCATTCTTGATGAAAATTTTTAATTCTGCCATAAATTTGTTCAGGCGATCAACCTAATAATAATTTTTGTTGTACATATTTTACTAATTCTCTATTTTTAAATTTATGAAAATAAACATGTAATTGTTTTCTATTTTCTGCTTTATTTTGTGCAATTAATGAAAAATAATGATTATTATCTTTATTTCTATTAACTTCTCGATTAATAGTACTAATACTTCGATTAAGATTTTTAGCTATTTCACTAATTTTTACTTTAAATTTCAATTGATTCTCAATATAAATTCTTTCATCTATGCCAAGATGTTTGTATCCCATATAAAAACTCCTTAAATTTACTTTTTCTAAAATAAACTTAGCATCATGAAATTTTTATATGAAATCTTTTGCAATTTTATTTACTTGCACTTACAAGTATAATTCAGCCAGAATTAAAAATTTTCATCAAGAATGAATTATTAGTTTTAAAACAATTTACAATTGAATTTATTCTGGATTACTTGAAAAGGTTACTAGTAAAAATTTAAGAAGAAAAGGTAAGAAACGAAAATCTCAAGAAAATCGGGGTAAATTTAATGGTAAATCCATTAAAGAACGAAATGTTAATAATCGCATAACTCTTGGCCATTGAGAAGGTGATACTGTAGTATCATCACGAGGTAAAAGTAAATCATGTTTAATAACTTTAGTTGAAAGAACATCAAGATTTACTTTAGCAATATTAGTTGAAAATAGAACTACTAAAGTTATTAACAAAAATATTAGTCATTATTTATCAATTCTTCCAAATAATCTTGTTAAGACTATAACATTTGATAGGGGTAAAGAATTTGCTAATTGACAACAACTTGAAAAAAATTTAAATGTGAAAATTTATTTTGCTGATGCATATTCACCTTGACAAAGAGGTACTAATGAAAATACTAATGGTTTAATTAGAGAAAAATTTCCTAAAAAATTTAATTTTTCAAACACTACTAAAAATGCAGTTCATAAATTTATATTAGACTTGGTACATAACTATAACATTTTATGCCGACTAAACTATAAAATTCATTTTTATCTTTGTATTTATCTAACATTTGTATTTCATCTAAAAAATAATTATCAAAATAGTAGATAAAATTAAAGGTTATGTACCAAGTCTATTGTCTTTAAACCAAAGACCAAGAAAAATACTAAATTATCTTTCGCCAATCGAATATTTGGTTAGAAAAATAATTTAGTTGCACTTAACTTTACAATTTGGCGTTTTAAAACAATTTACAATTGAATTTATTCTGGATTACTTGAAAAGGTTACTAGTAAAAATTTAAGAAGAAAAGGTAAGAAACGAAAATCTCAAGAAAATCGGGGTAAATTTAATGGTAAATCCATTAAAGAACGAAATGTTAATAATCGCATAACTCTTGGCCATTGAGAAGGTGATACTGTAGTATCATCACGAGGTAAAAGTAAATCATGTTTAATAACTTTAGTTGAAAGAACATCAAGATTTACTTTAGCAATATTAGTTGAAAATAGAACTACTAAAGTTATTAACAAAAATATTAGTCATTGCTGAATTATACTTGTAAGTGCAAGTAAATAAAATTGCAAAAGATTTCATATAAAAATTTCATGATGCTAAGTTTATTTTAGAAAAAGTAAATTTAAGGAGTTTTTATATGGGATACAAACATCTTGGCATAGATGAAAGAATTTATATTGAGAATCAATTGAAATTTAAAGTAAAAATTAGTGAAATAGCTAAAAATCTTAATCGAAGTATTAGTACTATTAATCGAGAAGTTAATAGAAATAAAGATAATAATCATTATTTTTCATTAATTGCACAAAATAAAGCAGAAAATAGAAAACAATTACATGTTTATTTTCATAAATTTAAAAATAGAGAATTAGTAAAATATGTACAACAAAAATTATTATTAGGTTGATCGCCTGAACAAATTTATGGCAGAATTAAAAATTTTCATCAAGAATGAATTATTAGTTTTAAAACAATTTACAATTGAATTTATTCTGGATTACTTGAAAAGGTTACTAGTAAAAATTTAAGAAGAAAAGGTAAGAAACGAAAATCTCAAGAAAATCGGGGTAAATTTAATGGTAAATCCATTAAAGAACGAAATGTTAATAATCGCATAACTCTTGGCCATTGAGAAGGTGATACTGTAGTATCATCACGAGGTAAAAGTAAATCATGTTTAATAACTTTAGTTGAAAGAACATCAAGATTTACTTTAGCAATATTAGTTGAAAATAGAACTACTAAAGTTATTAACAAAAATATTAGTCATTATTTATCAATTCTTCCAAATAATCTTGTTAAGACTATAACATTTGATAGGGGTAAAGAATTTGCTAATTGACAACAACTTGAAAAAAATTTAAATGTGAAAATTTATTTTGCTGATGCATATTCACCTTGACAAAGAGGTACTAATGAAAATACTAATGGTTTAATTAGAGAAAAATTTCCTAAAAAATTTAATTTTTCAAACACTACTAAAAATGCAGTTCATAAATTTATATTGTCTTTAAACCAAAGACCAAGAAAAATACTAAATTATCTTTCGCCAATCGAATATTTGGTTAGAAAAATAATTTAGTTGCACTTAACTTTACAATTTGGCAAGTAAGTAAAAATATTAGTTAAAATTTAATAATTTTTTATTGTGTAAAAATTCAATAATATGATAAAATGGTAATGAATAAAAATGACAATAACAAGAAAGGTAGGGTTAGTTTAGTAATTAAATAATATAATTAGCTGATTGTTTTACTTCTTCAAAGCAATACCTAAGAAAACTAAACGCGACCTAATTTGTTAGTAATTTGTTATATAATTTAATATATTGGGTATAAAAGGAGGAACAAGGATGCGTGAAGGTATTACATTACGTTGTGAAATTTGTAAAGAAGAAAATTATATTGATAAGAAAAATAAAAAGTTGCATCCCGAACGAGTAGAATTCAATAAATATTGTTCGCGTTGTAACGCAAAAACAATGCATAAAGAAAAGAAATAATCCTTTTCTTTTTTTTATGCCAAATTGTAAAGTTAAGTGCAACTAAATTATTTTTCTAACCAAATATTCGATTGGCGAAAGATAATTTAGTATTTTTCTTGGTCTTTGGTTTAAAGACAATATAAATTTATGAACTGCATTTTTAGTAGTGTTTGAAAAATTAAATTTTTTAGGAAATTTTTCTCTAATTAAACCATTAGTATTTTCATTAGTACCTCTTTGTCAAAGTGAATATGCATCAGCAAAATAAATTTTCACATTTAAATTTTTTTCAAGTTGTTGTCAATTAGCAAATTCTTTACCCCTATCAAATGTTATAGTCTTAACAAGATTATTTGGAAGAATTGATAAATAATGACTAATATTTTTGTTAATAACTTTAGTAGTTCTATTTTCAACTAATATTGCTAAAGTAAATCTTGATGTTCTTTCAACTAAAGTTATTAAACATGATTTACTTTTACCTCGTGATGATACTACAGTATCACCTTCTCAATGGCCAAGAGTTATGCGATTATTAACATTTCGTTCTTTAATGGATTTACCATTAAATTTACCCCGATTTTCTTGAGATTTTCGTTTCTTACCTTTTCTTCTTAAATTTTTACTAGTAACCTTTTCAAGTAATCCAGAATAAATTCAATTGTAAATTGTTTTAAAACTAATAATTCATTCTTGATGAAAATTTTTAATTCTGCCATAAATTTGTTCAGGCGATCAACCTAATAATAATTTTTGTTGTACATATTTTACTAATTCTCTATTTTTAAATTTATGAAAATAAACATGTAATTGTTTTCTATTTTCTGCTTTATTTTGTGCAATTAATGAAAAATAATGATTATTATCTTTATTTCTATTAACTTCTCGATTAATAGTACTAATACTTCGATTAAGATTTTTAGCTATTTCACTAATTTTTACTTTAAATTTCAATTGATTCTCAATATAAATTCTTTCATCTATGCCAAGATGTTTGTATCCCATATAAAAACTCCTTAAATTTACTTTTTCTAAAATAAACTTAGCATCATGAAATTTTTATATGAAATCTTTTGCAATTTTATTTACTTGCACTTACAAGTATAATTCAGCAAGTATAAAGCAAAATTGGCGCTCTAAAACTAAATTTATAGTTTTTACTTGTTACTTTTTGAGTTTTAATCGGCATTACTTCTTACCTTCCTTTTTATTACTGTTTTTATGACTAGACACAATTTCTGATTGTTGATCATTTTTAATAATTTGTTCATACAACTCAGTTAAGTCTGTTGTATACGGTTGTGTTGATTTAATTAAAATTTTATGTTCAAGCGCTAATTCACTAATATTTAACAATTCTTGATCATTTTTAATTTGCACCACAATTTTTTCATTCATTATTTGAACATCATAACCAGCTTTTTTTAATACTTTAATAAACAATTCTGGTTTTAAAGGATCAAACATATATAAATTTTGTTTTTTAGTTTGAATGATATCACTGTAAATAACATTACCATGATTTAAAATTGTAACTTCATCAATAATATTTTGTAACTCTAATAAAATATGTGATGAAATCAAAATGCTTTTTCCCATATCACGAAGTTTAATTAATTCATCAAATAATTCCATTCTCGCTGTTGGATCTAAATTAGCTGCTGGTTCATCTAAAATTAATATTTTAGGATTAGAAATAAGAGCTTGTGCTAATAATACCTTTTTTTTCATTCCAGAAGAAAAACTATTAGGATTTTTTCGTTGAAACTTTCATAAATTTAATTGTTCTAATGATGCTTTAGCTTCCTTTTTACTTTTTTTTCAATCGTTTCCTCGTAAAAAACTCATTCAAGTTAAATATTTATATGTTGATAAGTGCATTGGAAAACGAGCATTTTCAGGAATATATCCTAAAACTTCTTTAGCTACAGACAGCGTAGCATCTTTACCATCAATTTGTATTTCACCACTATTAGGAATAATTGAACCGATTAAACATTTAATTGTTGTTGTTTTTCCACTACCATTAGGTCCAATAAAACCATGAATTTTACCACTTTTTACTTTAATAGTAATGTTATTAACAGCAACTTGTTTTTTAAACCTTTTGGTTAATCCACTAATAGAAATTGCATAATTATTATTTTCCATTAATTTACTCCTTGTATATTTTATGACTAATGATGAATACGACCAGCTTATTTTCGTTTCATTGCTAATGCTTTAGTAAAAGAATAACTTTGTAAACCATTTCCACTTAATCCAATACAAATCCCTGTATTGCCAGCAATTAATTGCTTAATAGCTTCAGTTCCTAAAATTGTTGCTAAATAGCGATCCATTGCTGTTGGCATACCGCCTCTTTGAATATGTCCTAAGACTGTTGCTCGCGTAACATAACCACTACCTTTTTCAACTTCTTTCGCCAATTGATGAACATCATACAGTTTTTCCGTTACAAGAATAATTACCGAACGATACTTTTTCTCATAACATTTTTTAGTTTGCTGAATAATTTCTTCTTCTGTCAATTTATTTTCTGATGTACTAATAATTTCCACACCACTACCAATTCCCGCCAGCATCGCAATATCTCCACAATAACGACCCATAACTTCAATAATTCCACAACGATTATGAGATTCATTAGTATCGCGAACACGGTCAATTGCTTCAATAACGGTATTTAATGCCGTATCAAAACCAATAGTAAAATCACTTGATACAACATCATTATCTATTGTTCCTGGCAAACCAATACAATTTAATCCCATTGCTACTAATTTATTAGCACCTTGATAACTACCATCACCACCAATAACAATTAAATTATTAATTTCTAATTGTTTTAAATTATTAATCGCTCGTTGTCTTACTTCTTCCTTTGCAAATTCAGGATAACGGGAAGTACCAATCGCTGTTCCCCCACGATTAACAATTTTTCTCGCAAAGTCTTCATTAGTTTCTTCAATTCAACCTTGTGTTAAACCTTCATAACCATCCCTAACAATGTAAGGCAGAATATTATTTGCTATTGCTTTTTTAATTATTTGCGCCACCGTATTGTTCATTCCTGGCGCATCGCCACCAGAAGTTAATATCGCAACTTTCTTCATCAATTTTGCCATTTTTAATTTATCCCTTCTAAATATTTAGTATTTTAATTATAGCAAAAATATATTCTCCACAATATACTAATTTATTAAAGTGCTATTTGTCTCCTTAATAATTAATTAGTTGGGGACTATACTATTAATTTGTTATTTTTTAAAAAGGTATCCTTAATAAAATTTTAATTTTATCGTTAAACCTCCTTTACTACTACAATAGCAAGAATAGAGTGAAAATCGTTTCTAATTAAAGAAATAATATTCTTAAATAAAAAATATCTCCCAATTAACTAGGAGATATTTAAAGGTTTTAAGATTTTAAGATTTTTTTGTTAAGTTATAAAATGTTTCCATTCCATCATATTCACCAGTAGCACCTAATTCATGTGCAATCGTTAAGAGACGATTATATTTAGCAATCCGATCGGTTCTTGACATTGAACCAGTTTTAATTTGTCCAGTGTTTAAAGCGACCGCTAAATCAGCAATAGTTGTATCCTCAGTTTCACCTGAACGATGTGATACAACTGTTGTTCAATTAGCTTTTTGCGCCATTTGAATCGTCGCAATCGTTTCACTCATTGTTCCAATTTGATTTACTTTAATTAAAATTGAGTTAGCCGCTTGCTTTTCAATACCTTCTTTTGTTATTTTAGGATTAGTTACAAAAATATCATCTCCCATAATTTGGACTTTATTACCTAATTTTTCTGTTAATTTAACAAAACCATCTCAATCATGTTCTGATAGTCCATCTTCAATAGAAATAATCGGATATTTATTAACTAACTGTTCTAAATACAAAATCATTTCATCAGTAGTTTTTTCAACAACTTTGCCACTTTTTTTGCTTAGTTTTTTAAAGACATAAATTTTTCGTTCTTTATCATATAGTTCGCTAGAAGCACAATCCATTGCAATTTTAATATCCGTACCAGCTTTATATCCTGCTGTTTCAATTGCTTTAACAATAACATCTAATGCACCTTCATTATCTAAATTTGGAGCAAATCCACCTTCATCACCAACAGAAGTAGTATCACCAGCATCGTGTAAAATTTTCTTTAAAGTATGAAATACTTCTGCTGCCATTCTAATTGCTTCTTTAAAATCAGGAGCACTAACCGGCATAATCATAAACTCTTGAAAATCAATTGTGTTGTCTGCATGTTCTCCACCATTAATAATGTTTAACATTGGTACTGGTAATTTTCTAGCATTAATACCACCAATATATTGATATAATGGTAAACCTACTTCATCAGCACCTGCACGCATAACTGCCATTGATACTCCTAAAATCGCATTAGCTCCTAATTTTTCTTTATTATCTGTACCATCTAATTTAATCATCACTTGATCAACTAAAAGTTGATTAGTAACATCCATTCCTACTACTTTTTCACGAATCATTTTATTAATATTAGCAACAGCTTTTAAAACACCTTTACCCATATATCGCTTTTCATCGTTATCTCTTAATTCTAAAGCTTCTAATTCACCTGTGGATGCCCCTGACGGAACCAAGGCTTTGCCGTAACCAAATTCACTTCACACTTCCACTTGAATTGTGGGATTACCACGAGAATCTAAAACTTCTATTGCTCTTACATCTGTAATTCTTGACATCTATTACTATCCTCCTCTAAATGAGATATATATTATATATTAGACTTGGTACATAACTATAACATTTTATGCCGACTAAACTATAAAATTCATTTTTATCTTTGTATTTATCTAACATTTGTATTTCATCTAAAAAATAATTATCAAAATAGTAGATAAAATTAAAGGTTATGTACCAAGTCTATTATAGCAAAAACTAGACAAAGACACACAGAAAATAGGTCGCGTTTAGTTTTCTTAGGTATTTTTTAAAAAAGAAAAAATAGTCATTTACTATAAATTATTTCAATATGCAAATTAAGTATATATTTCTTATGTATGATTTTTGTTGTAAAAAATTATTTTAATGTTGTTTTTATAAGCATTTTACTTAGTTTTTATAACCTTTTATTAAGAATATGTTTGTTAATGCCAAATTGTAAAGTTAAGTGCAACTAAATTATTTTTCTAACCAAATATTCGATTGGCGAAAGATAATTTAGTATTTTTCTTGGTCTTTGGTTTAAAGACAATATAAATTTATGAACTGCATTTTTAGTAGTGTTTGAAAAATTAAATTTTTTAGGAAATTTTTCTCTAATTAAACCATTAGTATTTTCATTAGTACCTCTTTGTCAAGGTGAATATGCATCAGCAAAATAAATTTTCACATTTAAATTTTTTTCAAGTTGTTGTCAATTAGCAAATTCTTTACCCCTATCAAATGTTATAGTCTTAACAAGATTATTTGGAAGAATTGATAAATAATGACTAATATTTTTGTTAATAACTTTAGTAGTTCTATTTTCAACTAATATTGCTAAAGTAAATCTTGATGTTCTTTCAACTAAAGTTATTAAACATGATTTACTTTTACCTCGTGATGATACTACAGTATCACCTTCTCAATGGCCAAGAGTTATGCGATTATTAACATTTCGTTCTTTAATGGATTTACCATTAAATTTACCCCGATTTTCTTGAGATTTTCGTTTGCCAAATTGTAAAGTTAAGTGCAACTAAATTATTTTTCTAACCAAATATTCGATTGGCGAAAGATAATTTAGTATTTTTCTTGGTCTTTGGTTTAAAGACAATATAAATTTATGAACTGCATTTTTAGTAGTGTTTGAAAAATTAAATTTTTTAGGAAATTTTTCTCTAATTAAACCATTAGTATTTTCATTAGTACCTCTTTGTCAAGGTGAATATGCATCAGCAAAATAAATTTTCACATTTAAATTTTTTTCAAGTTGTTGTCAATTAGCAAATTCTTTACCCCTATCAAATGTTATAGTCTTAACAAGATTATTTGGAAGAATTGATAAATAATGACTAATATTTTTGTTAATAACTTTAGTAGTTCTATTTTCAACTAATATTGCTAAAGTAAATCTTGATGTTCTTTCAACTAAAGTTATTAAACATGATTTACTTTTACCTCGTGATGATACTACAGTATCACCTTCTCAATGGCCAAGAGTTATGCGATTATTAACATTTCGTTCTTTAATGGATTTACCATTAAATTTACCCCGATTTTCTTGAGATTTTCGTTTCTTACCTTTTCTTCTTAAATTTTTACTAGTAACCTTTTCAAGTAATCCAGAATAAATTCAATTGTAAATTGTTTTAAAACTAATAATTCATTCTTGATGAAAATTTTTAATTCTGCCATAAATTTGTTCAGGCGATCAACCTAATAATAATTTTTGTTGTACATATTTTACTAATTCTCTATTTTTAAATTTATGAAAATAAACATGTAATTGTTTTCTATTTTCTGCTTTATTTTGTGCAATTAATGAAAAATAATGATTATTATCTTTATTTCTATTAACTTCTCGATTAATAGTACTAATACTTCGATTAAGATTTTTAGCTATTTCACTAATTTTTACTTTAAATTTCAATTGATTCTCAATATAAATTCTTTCATCTATGCCAAGATGTTTGTATCCCATATAAAAACTCCTTAAATTTACTTTTTCTAAAATAAACTTAGCATCATGAAATTTTTATATGAAATCTTTTGCAATTTTATTTACTTGCACTTACAAGTATAATTCAGCACTACAGTATCACCTTCTCAATGGCCAAAAGTTATGCGATTATTAACATTTCGTTCTTTAATGGATTTACCATTAAATTTACCCCGATTTTCTTGAGATTTTCGTTTCTTACCTTTTCTTCTTAAATTTTTACTAGTAACCTTTTCAAGTAATCCAGAATAAATTCAATTGTAAATTGTTTTAAAACTAATAATTCATTCTTGATGAAAATTTTTAATTCTGCCATAAATTTGTTCAGGCGATCAACCTAATAATAATTTTTGTTGTACATATTTTACTAATTCTCTATTTTTAAATTTATGAAAATAAACATGTAATTGTTTTCTATTTTCTGCTTTATTTTGTGCAATTAATGAAAAATAATGATTATTATCTTTATTTCTATTAACTTCTCGATTAATAGTACTAATACTTCGATTAAGATTTTTAGCTATTTCACTAATTTTTACTTTAAATTTCAATTGATTCTCAATATAAATTCTTTCATCTATGCCAAGATGTTTGTATCCCATATAAAAACTCCTTAAATTTACTTTTTCTAAAATAAACTTAGCATCATGAAATTTTTATATGAAATCTTTTGCAATTTTATTTACTTGCACTTACAAGTATAATTCAGCAAATATTTTAAATAAATACGATATTGCCGAATATTTTCAACTCGCAGAAAAAGAAACTAAAACTAGAATTGATGTCAAAAATAAGAATTTATATATTCAACTAGATGAGACATTTTTAGCGACATTAAATCAGAAAGTTAAACAAGACCAAAGAATTCGTTTAGTTACTTTTCACACCGGACATAAAGAAAAAAATTACAAAAATGCTCGTAGAGAATTAGAAAACAAACGAGG
Organism: Spiroplasma endosymbiont of Tipula paludosa; assembly: GCF_964264785.1. NCBI lineage: Bacteria > Bacillati > Mycoplasmatota > Mollicutes > Entomoplasmatales > Spiroplasmataceae > Spiroplasma > Spiroplasma endosymbiont of Tipula paludosa. Next base: position 34,720 of record NZ_OZ183484.1, on the reverse strand, counting down.
TCATTTTCTAATATTAAAAGTTGGTAAACGAATAAATACTATGGATTATCGTGATTTATTAATTAAGGAATTACAAAAATATTATGTAAATATTAATTATGACAAAATAATTGTTTGTGGCGATGGCGCTACTTGAATTAGAGAAATTGCCAATAGTTTTGGTAATGTTAGATATATTTTGGATGGTTATCATGCTATTAAAAAATTAAAACAAACGGCATTTAATATTGTTTTTGAAAATCGTAAAGTAGCACTAAATAGTTGAATTGAATTATATAAAAATGGAAATCATCAAGAATTGGTAAAAAACATTCAAAATGATGCTAAAAATGAATTAAATAAAGATATTAAAACAAATTTAAGGAAGGCTAGTAATTATTTCAAAAACAATAAGCATGGCATTCATCATCAAAATTTAGAATGAAATATCGGTTGTAGCATCGAAAGTGATGTATCACATTTAGTAAAACAACAATTAGGCTATGGAGCGAAAATATATAATTATAAGAATTTAAATAACCTATTACATTTAAGAATGGCAAATTTAAACAAATTAAATGTATTACATTACATTGCTGAATTATACTTGTAAGTGCAAGTAAATAAAATTGCAAAAGATTTCATATAAAAATTTCATGATGCTAAGTTTATTTTAGAAAAAGTAAATTTAAGGAGTTTTTATATGGGATACAAACATCTTGGCATAGATGAAAGAATTTATATTGAGAATCAATTGAAATTTAAAGTAAAAATTAGTGAAATAGCTAAAAATCTTAATCGAAGTATTAGTACTATTAATCGAGAAGTTAATAGAAATAAAGATAATAATCATTATTTTTCATTAATTGCACAAAATAAAGCAGAAAATAGAAAACAATTACATGTTTATTTTCATAAATTTAAAAATAGAGAATTAGTAAAATATGTACAACAAAAATTATTATTAGGTTGATCGCCTGAACAAATTTATGGCAGAATTAAAAATTTTCATCAAGAATGAATTATTAGTTTTAAAACAATTTACAATTGAATTTATTCTGGATTACTTGAAAAGGTTACTAGTAAAAATTTAAGAAGAAAAGGTAAGAAACGAAAATCTCAAGAAAATCGGGGTAAATTTAATGGTAAATCCATTAAAGAACGAAATGTTAATAATCGCATAACTCTTGGCCATTGAGAAGGTGATACTGTAGTATCATCACGAGGTAAAAGTAAATCATGTTTAATAACTTTGGTTGAAAGAACATCAAGATTTACTTTAGCAATATTAGTTGAAAATAGAACTACTAAAGTTATTAACAAAAATATTAGTCATTATTTATCAATTCTTCCAAATAATCTTGTTAAGACTATAACATTTGATAGGGGTAAAGAATTTGCTAATTGACAACAACTTGAAAAAAATTTAAATGTGAAAATTTATTTTGCTGATGCATATTCACCTTGACAAAGAGGTACTAATGAAAATACTAATGGTTTAATTAGAGAAAAATTTCCTAAAAAATTTAATTTTTCAAACACTACTAAAAATGCAGTTCATAAATTTATATTGTCTTTAAACCAAAGACCAAGAAAAATACTAAATTATCTTTCGCCAATCGAATATTTGGTTAGAAAAATAATTTAGTTGCACTTAACTTTACAATTTGGCATTAATTGCACAAAATAAAGCAGAAAATAGAAAACAATTACATGTTTATTTTCATAAATTTAAAAATAGAGAATTAGTAAAATATGTACAACAAAAATTATTATTAGGCTGATCGCCTGAACAAATTTATGGCAGAATTAAAAATTTTCATCAAGAATGAATTATTAGTTTTAAAACAATTTACAATTGAATTTATTCTGGATTACTTGAAAAGGTTACTAGTAAAAATTTAAGAAGAAAAGGTAAGAAACGAAAATCTCAAGAAAATCGGGGTAAATTTAATGGTAAATCCATTAAAGAACGAAATGTTAATAATCGCATAACTCTTGGCCATTGAGAAGGTGATACTGTAGTATCATCACGAGGTAAAAGTAAATCATGTTTAATAACTTTAGTTGAAAGAACATCAAGATTTACTTTAGCAATATTAGTTGAAAATAGAACTACTAAAGTTATTAACAAAAATATTAGTCATTATTTATCAATTCTTCCAAATAATCTTGTTAAGACTATAACATTTGATAGGGGTAAAGAATTTGCTAATTGACAACAACTTGAAAAAAATTTAAATGTGAAAATTTATTTTGCTGATGCATATTCACCTTGACAAAGAGGTACTAATGAAAATACTAATGGTTTAATTAGAGAAAAATTTCCTAAAAAATTTAATTTTTCAAACACTACTAAAAATGCAGTTCATAAATTTATATTGTCTTTAAACCAAAGACCAAGAAAAATACTAAATTATCTTTCGCCAATCGAATATTTGGTTAGAAAAATAATTTAGTTGCACTTAACTTTACAATTTGGCATTAACAAACATATTCTTAATAAAAGGTTATAAAAACTAAGTAAAATGCTTATAAAAACAACATTAAAATAATTTTTTACAACAAAAATCATACATAAGAAATATATACTTAATTTGCATATTGAAATAATTTATAGTAAATGACTATTTTTTCTTTTTTAAAAAATACCTAAGAAAACTAAACGCGACCCTCTGATGTTACTTTTTTTAATTGCTTTGTAATGCCAATGATTAAAGACTCAAGAAATGGTATTTCTGAACATCGTAAAGAAGTAATGGAAATTATGTCTCACGGTGGTGGGGTTGGTAGCAACGGTTCAACTTTAAGACCCAAAGGAACCGTTGCTAAAAGTGTTGGTGGCAAATCATCAGGTTCTGTATCATGATTAAACGACTTATCTTCGCTAACCCACTTAGTTGAGCAAGGTGGCAGTCGGCGCGGAGCCCAAATGATTATGTTAGCCGACTGACATCCTGATATTATTGAATTTATCGTTTGTAAAATGCAAAACCCCAAAATTTTAAAATGATTAAAAGAAAATTCGCAAGACCAAGCAATTCGCGAAGAAGCAACTAAAAAACTCCGATTTGAACCAATATTACCAGCTGAAAAACAATTATTAGAAGCTATTATTGAAAACGAAAACACCGTAGCTCTTACTATTGTTGAAACTGCCCGCAAAAAACTCTTAGATGGCGGTGAATGAAAAGTAAATCGTCCTGAATTTTTAACCGGCGCCAACATTTCTGTTACCATTAGCCACGCCTTTATGCAAGCAGTAGAAAATGATGCCCAATGAACTTTACAATTCCCCGACTTAGATAACTATTCACAAGCAGAAAAAGAACAATATGATACTCTTTGGCACACAATTGGTGATATTAAACAATGAGAACAAATGGGATTCAAACTTAAAAACTATTATCAAATGAAAGCTCGCGACTTATGAGACTTAATTAGTTTTTGTGCCACCTATTCAGCCGAACCTGGATTATTTTTCATTGACCAAGCCAACGATATGACTAACGCTAAAGCCTATGGTATGAAAGTTGTTGCTACTAACCCTTGTGGTGAACAACCACTTGCTCCTTATTCAGTATGCAATCTCGGGGCAATTAACTTAGCTAACTTTGTTAACCGCAATACAAAAGAAATTCTTTGAGATAAGTTAAAAGAAACCGTTAATATTGCTATTCGTTTACAAGATAATGTTATTGACAGTACCCCTTACTTTTTAGAATTAAACAAAATCCAAGCTTTGGGTGAACGCCGGATTGGTTTAGGCGTTATGGGATTACACGACTTATTAATATGAACCAATGTCGTTTATGGTTCCATTGAAGGAAATAGCATTGTTAACAAAATATTTCAATTAATAGCCGAAACTGCTTATTTAACATCAGTAAATATTGCCAAAGAAAAAGGTTCATTTCCCTTCTTAAAAGACCACAACGCCTTTATTAATACGGGTTATATGAAAAAAATGAACCCCGAAATTCGTAATGCTATTAAAAAATATGGGATTCGTAATTCCCACTTACTAACTATCGCTCCTACGGGAACAACTGGAACAATGGTTGGTGTTTCTACTGGCTTAGAACCATACTTTGCTTTTAACTTTTATCGGAGTGGTCGCCTTGGTAAAAATATTAAAGTTAATGCTAAAATTGTTGATGAATGACTAAAATATCATCCCGAATATGTTAATAAACCGCTACCTAATATTTTCATTAGCGCGATGGAACTAACTCCCGTTGCTCATGCTGATGTACAATGTATTATTCAACGCTGAGTTGACTCATCAATTTCCAAAACCGTTAATGCTCCTGTTGGCTACACAGTTAAAAATGTGGAAAAACTATATATGCACTTATACAAAAACGGTGCCAAAGGTGGTACTGTCTATGTTGATGGATCAAGAAACGCCCAAGTGCTATCGCTAACCGATGACAGCGAGCCAATCCAAGAACAACTCGGTCTGTCACCATTAGAAACACCCATTGTCACTAGTCCTAATCCCACAACCCCTAGCAACGCCTTTCCTACAAACCAATACCGTGGTATTAAACAAGACCGCACCCGTGGAACTAATATCGGCGACCTCTGTGCTTTCTGCAATGAAGGCAACATCGTTGAAGCGGGAGGATGCAATACCTGCGATAATTGCAGTGCTCAACTGCAATGTGGATTATAACATCTTAGAATTAACAAAAAAGAGTAAGGAATTTAATTCCTTACTCTTTTTTAACGCTTCTTAGCATCCTCTTATTCTTTAATTCGCATATGAGGAAATAATAACACATCTTTAATTGATGATTGTTCCGTTAATAACATTACTAAGCGGTCAATACCAATCCCTAAACCACCAGCTGGTGGCATCCCATATTCTAAGGCTTCAACAAAGTCTAAATCCATTTCATTAGCTTCCTCATCACCTAAATCTCTTAATGCTAACTGCTGTTCAAAACGATTATATTGGTCAATGGGATCATTTAATTCAGAATAACCATTAGCATACTCTCTACCGCCAATAAATAGTTCAAAACGATCAGTAAACCGTTCATCAGAACAACTCTTTTTCGCTAATGGCGACACTTCCAGTGGATATCCATAAATAAATGACGGTTGAATTAAGGTTTTTTCAACTAATTGTTCAAAAAATGCATTAATGATATGACCAATCGTATGCTGATGCTTTTCTAAAATTATGTTATGCTCTTTAGCTAACTTTCGTGCTTGCACTAATGTCATTTCGCGATTAAATTCTACTCCACTAACATTTTTAATTGCTTCCACCATACTCATTTTATTTCATTGCCGAAAATTAATTTTTTGATGATCGTAAGTTATTTCACTACTAGGCAAAATTGCCTTAACTAAATAACTAATTAAATCTTCGGTTAACTGCATCATAAAATTCATATCCTGATAAGCAACATAAATTTCAATCGCAGTAAACTCAGGGTTATGTTTCGCTGACATACCTTCATTACGAAACAATCGTCCCATTTCAAATACTTTCTCAAAACCACCGACAAGAAGTTTTTTTAAATACAATTCAGGAGCAACTCGCAAGTAAAATGGCATATCCAAAGTATTATGATGCGTTTTAAAAGGTTTCGCTGTTGCCCCACCTAATATTGGTTGTAAAACTGGCGTTTCCACCTCTAAATAGTCTCTTGTTTGTAAATATTGCCGAATTAAATTTAATATTTGCGTTCTTTTAATAAATACTGCTTTAACTTCTTCATTAACAATCAAATCAACATATCGCCGACGATATCGTTCTTCGGTATCCTTTAAACCATCATGTTTATTAGGCAACGGTTTTAATGCCTTACTAAGCAATTGAAACGCTACCAGTCTTAAAGTCAATTCCCCAACTTGTGTTTTCATTGCCCCACCAGTAACACTAATAATATCGCCTAAATCTAATTGTTCAAAAGCAAGAAATTCTTCCTTAGAAACTTCATCAAGACGAAGATAAACTTGAATTTGACCATCTTGGTCTTGAACATTAGCAAAAATTGCTTTGCCAGCCGTTCTTAAAGCCCTAATTCTTCCCGCAATCGTAATCACATCCGGTTTTCCTTGCAATTGCTCTTTACTATATACATCATATTGTTCTTTAAATTCAGCAGTAGTATGCGTGCGTTCTACCTTAGAAATAGCAAACGGATTATGGTTTGCTTTTACTAATTGCTCTAACTTATCGCGTCGCACAACTTCCTGTTCTGAAAATTTTCTTGACATAAATTAACTTCTCCTTTAATTATTTCTTAATTTTACTAGCACCAATATGAATTATATCACTAGTGCGTCCAAAAGGTGGTGCATAGACCAAATCTAACTTGGCAATTTCTGGTAATGTCATTTGCTTGCAAATCGCAACCGCTAAAGCATTAATTCTTAAAACTGCTTTATTATAACCAACAATTTGTGCTCCTAATAATTTTAAGGAATCAACTTCATAAAGCAATTTTAATTTTAAAGGCATTTGCTTTGACATATAATTTGGTAAATCATAATCATCAATGATAATTGTTTGATAGTTAAAATTCATTGCTTTTGCTTCTCATTCACTTAATCCAGTCCGAGCAACTTGCAAATCAACAATTTGTAAAATCGCACTTCCCAAAGTTCCTTCTAAGCGATCATCAACATTAGCAATAACATTAGCAATAACGCGAGCTAATTTAACTGCTGTTGTTGCTAAAGGAAGATATGATTGTTTTTTAGTTACTAAATTAGTAATTGTTGCACAATCACCAACACTATAAACATTAGCAATATTAGTCTTTCCTTGATGATCAATAACAATTGCCCCATTATCTAGCATTTCTAAACCCGTATCCTTAAATAATTGCGTATGCGGACGAAATCCCAGTGCTAAAACTACTAAATCAGCAGCAATAATTTCATTATTTGCTAATACAATTGCTTGAACATCATTTTCGCCTTGAAAACCTAATAATTCTTTGGAACAATGCACTTGCACAGTTTTTGCCAATAAATATTCTTGTATTATAGTGGTAATCTCAACATCAAAAGCTTTAGCACCAATTCGTTGTAACGCTTCAACAAGAATAACTTCTTTCTGCAAATGACTAAATGCCTCAACCAGTTCCAAACCAATAAAACCACCACCAATAATAGCAATTTTTTGTTTATCTTTAACTTGTTTTCTAATATTGTAAGCATCTTCTTTACTAACGGCTGTAAAAATATTTCCTAAATGGTCATTTTCAAATTTAGGAACAATTGGCATCGCCCCCGTAGCAATAACTAAATTATCATATTGTTTAGTAATTATCTCAGAAGTTACTTGATTACCAATCATAACTACTTTTTTATCAAAATCAACCGCAGTTAATTGCGAGTTTAAAAAAATTTGAATATTTTGTTTTTCAAATCAATCGGGCGTTCTTGCTAATAAATCATTAACATTATCAAATTCTTCAGCAATATAATATGGAATCCCACAAGCGCCTAATGAAACATAACTACTTGCTTGATAAACAATAATTTCCATCGTTGCATCATTTCTTCGTAGTTTACTAGCACAAGTCATTGCCGATGCCCCACCACCAATAATAATTGTTCGCATAACTTTAATCCTCCTTCTATTTAGTAATTGTTCTTACTAATAATAACACTATGCACATCAAAAAAACCACTTGTGTTTTAATAACAAAAAATACCTTATCATTAAGCGATGATAAGGTACAAATTAAACTAAATTAAGGTTCAATATGTTGGGGCAATATGATGGTAAAATCGTTTTGCTAATTCCTCAGCATATATTGGAACCTGCGATTCTTTTTTCCATTTTGAAAATTGCCTTCAAAGAAAATTACTATAACCTTGATATTGATATTTTTCAATAACCTTAATCATCGTATTTCTTAAAGCAGAATATGATTTAATAAAATTATTTACATAATGAAAATTATATATTGGAATATATTCATATCCTATATGCTCAGCATAAAACTTTGTATTAACATAATGTTTTTTCATATCCCGATATACTTTCATTTGTCTAACATTTTCACGATTACTCTGTTGATAATTAATTAAATTAGGTGTTATTAATGATGTTCCTAACAAAGAAAAAACGATTAAATTTTTTCTCACTTAAACCAACTCCTTTTTATTTTATTATACAATTATCTGCAATTAATTTAAATATCTAAATTAATCATTTATTTTTAAAGCTTCAATTGGATTGACGCGTTTTAAAATAAATCAACCAACAACAAATGTAATCGCATAAATTGCTAAAATAATCACTAAAACCGCAAAGATTAGTCCTCAATTAAAGTAAAACGGCATAACTCAGGTTGAATTCAATGCTAAATAATTAACTAACTGATTCATAATTACCCACGCCACAGGAAAACCAATAACAAAAGCAATAAACACAATGGGTAAATACATTCCTAATGTTAATCAATTAATTTTATAATCACTATAACCAATAACTTTCATTGTTGCAATTAACCGACTATTTTCAGTAATAATTATATTAGAAGTAATTAAAATTGTCACAAATGATATTAATAAAGAAATCGCCATAAAAGCCCATAATATTGAATCAGCAATATCTTTAATTTCATCAAATACCGATTGATGTGTTGCAATCGGCATTGCAAAAGCAATTGCTCCTTGTCCTAATCCAATATACTTTTGAACTAAATCACCAGAAACCTCATCCTTAGTTACCATACCATTTAATGTTAACTGCGTAAAATCACCATACATTTGCGCCACACTAATACTATCAGTAATATCAGTAATATTTTTATTTAATGAAAATTTAGCATTAAACAAAGGAAACATTGCCTGCACAGCCTCATCATAAGTCATATTAGGAAATCTTTGCTTAAATTCTGGCGTTGTATCATTAGCAAAGTGAGTAACTTCTTGAAATATATCTTTAATTTTCTCATAATGTTCTGAAAGCTCTCAACTTTTACCTTTTTCAATATAACCTAACATCACATCAGCATCATATTTAGGTAAAAACATTTTAGGATCACCATAACCCTCTTGGATACCAATAACGCGCATTTTTTGATTTTGATTATCTTCAGTTTTAATATAAACATCACCACTAGTAATTTTCTCATACATTGGTGAAGGAACATCACCCATTGAAAAATACAATCCTTGAACTCCTGCAATATCATTATTTGTCACTTGTTGAAAACCAGTACTTAATCCTTTTAGATGCCATTTTTTCAGGTCAACAATCTTACTATCAGCCGTAGCAATTTTAGAATATAATGATTGCTTATTAGGATTAATATCTAAAATGTCACCTTGATTAATTTGCAAATGTTTAGCAATAGTTTGATTAATAACTACAGGAATAATTTCCGCATTAAGCGAATGATTTTCATACATTGCTTCTAAAAGATTATTATTATCTTTATCTAACAAAAGATTCATTTTACTACTTCGTTCAATACCATAAGCTTTAAGCTTTAACATTTTTTTATTTTCATAAGTAATATTACCACGAGAAATTGTTTCAATATTAGGTTTAAAATAAGTTGCTAACTCATCTTCATCAAGATTATAGGGCGTCAATCCAAATTGAATATTAAAGGTTTTAGTAAGTTCTAAATCATTAGCAATTGCTTTCAGTTTTATTATCACCTTATTTAAATACCGATTTCATTGTTCATCATCTTTACTTGGATTAGCACTTTGACCATTATTAAGTCGCTTTTTAATTTCTTCATAAATTTTTAACACCACATCATAGCGGTTTTTATAATCAGCATCATTAGTAGCAGCAACAGTCATTTCATCAATAAAGCCATTATTTTCTTGTAAAGTTAACGGATTACCATTAGTAAACTCTGCAGTAGGATTCATTAAATCTCCCGACTGTAAAATATCAATTGCTAAACTAACTTCAATTTTTCTTAAAGTTAATTCTAATGATGATAACTTACTACGAACAAAATAAGGCGACTTTTTTGTCGTACCAATAATGATACAATCAGTAATTGCATACTTTGCCTGCTCGGCTTCTGTTTTATCATTCCAACCATCAACCGCCAGCATGCAAGTAATATCTTTAAACGGTGTTAATGTAGCTGTTGGCTCTAACTTCGTTAAAATTGAATTAAGGTAAAAATTTAAATCAAAAAGACGATAATTTAAAGTTGCGAGCTTTATTAATTCTAACAACATCGGACGATAGCGTTTGACATTCGGCTTGATTTCCTCTTCAACCATTAATTTTGGAGAATAAAGATCACCATTAATCCCTTGTTGATTATTTGTAATTTCTGGATTATAAACACCATATGATGAACGCATTGAATTTCAAATCGGAGTTTCATATTCAGTAATTGATTCATAATTAATTCCCTTATAAGTTGCGGTTCGCATATCTTGTAAAGCTTTTGGACCCGTAATGGAAAATGTTAATAACAATGTTGCTGAAACCATTGTAATCATTACTGTTAACATCTTCGTAATTGATTTTGAAAAAACTGCTCAACGAAACCGCGTTGTAAATTGTTTGCCACGATTTAAATAATTAAATCATCTTGTTAAAATCGTTGCCCCCATATTTTCTTCAGGATGCAATAATTTCAAAGGACTACCTTTAATATATCAAATTGAGGCCACAATTGTTATTAAACCTAATAAAAGAAAAGTTCCACCAATTGAAAATAATAATGATAGCCAATTAAAACTAAATTTCCCTAATGGAAGCGTAAAATATCAATTAAATACACTTATAATAGGAATTTGTAAAAAAATACCAACTAAATATCCAATAATTCCCCCAACAATAGCAGAAATTAATGGATATACTAAAAACCCTTGGGCAATACTAAACGAAGAATAACCTAAACTTTTTAAAACACCAATTTGCGTACGAGAATTTTGAACGCGTTTTTTTGTTACTAATGCAATCACAAATCCCGCAATGATAAGCACCATTAATAGCAAAGCAATCGCCATAATTTGATAAGCAACCAAAATTGTTTTTAGCGTATTAACACGACCACTAAAATCATATTCAGGATAATTGGCATCATTAACCGCAAATACAAAATCATTATTACCATCATTACTAAGAAAATAATCTTGTAATTGTTTTTGAATTAAGGAAATATTTTGTTCACTACCAGCAGTTCACTGAGCAACAAAATATCCTTCACGATCAACTTCAGAAGTTAACGAAACTTTTTCAACACTTTTATTATATTGTCATTTAATACCTTTTTCAATTAATTGCGTATTATTAGGACTAAAAAGTCCTAATTGGTGCGGATGAACAAATGCCATCCCCTCACGCGCTTGATTAGGAATTGGCGTTGTTAAATCAAGTTGGGGAAACATATAATCAACAGAAGTTCCTAGCCCGACAATTTCTAAAGCATTATTATCAGGATTATTAACATCACACTGTTCTGACTGTAAACAAATAATATCACCAACACGATATTTATTTTCATTAGCAAATTCAGGTGATAACACCACTTCCTGCTCAGCTTCAATATTGCGACCTTCTGTAATAACTAATTTATCAATCGTATCTTGAATTTCAAGAGCAATAACTTTAAACAAACTTACATTATTATCAATAACACGAGAAACCATTCGTCCTTCACGATATGCAAACACAAAATTATTATTTGTTTCATTAGCAACTCTGACTTTTTCCATTGCTCATTGAACATAAGCAGTTTTCTCAACTAATGCCTTTTGAACATTAACATCAGTTTCATCAGCTTCTTTTCCTGGAATCCGATTTTTATTTCTTAAATCAACAACAAAATGATGTAAATTAGATGCCGTAATAAAATTCTCATAAGAATTATTAATTCTTTGTGTTGTTGTATACATTAAAGTAAAAATAACTGCCGTTAAAACTATTAAAAGAACTAATCCTATCATTTGAATCTTATTTCTTAAAACTGATTTAAAAGCGTTTTTAAGAATGTAATAGTTTTTGAGTTTTCCAATATTAAAACCTTGTCATTTCCTTTTTTTCACTATTAAACTCCTTTTAAATATGTTACCCTGCTTTTTTCGCATTATTTAAATTATACATTAAAAAATTCTATTCTTGAAATTCCTTAATTTTTTGCACAATACTTTGGGGCGCATAAAGTTTTGTTAGGTGGGTAAAGATTTGAATAATTTTGAAAGAAAAGCAACTAAAAATTTATTACCTTTTTACTTGAAAAATAATTAATAAAACAAAATATTTAATATTAACAAACATATTCTTAATAAAAGGTTATAAAAACTAAGTAAAATGCTTATAAAAACAACATTAAAATAATTTTTTACAACAAAAATCATACATAAGAAATATATACTTAATTTGCATATTAGACTTGGTACATAACCTTTAATTTTATCTACTATTTTGATAATTATTTTTTAGATGAAATACAAATGTTAGATAAATACAAAGATAAAAATGAATTTTATAGTTTAGTCGGCATAAAATGTTATAGTTATGTACCAAGTCTATTGAAATAATTTATAGTAAATGACTATTTTTTCTTTTTTAAAAAATACCTAAGAAAACTAAACGCGACCATACTTTGTTGATGAAGTTTAAAAACACCAACAAAATATGATACCAAATATACTACTAACTCAATAGCAATCCCTACTATAATATGTCATCACTGTCAATTAACCGGTAAACTAAATTCAGTTAATTTCGCAACAAAGATAAATAATTCTTTTAAAATAATAATACTTATTGGCACGCCAACTAAAAATGCAATAATAATCGTTGGAATATAGGCACTCATAATAATATTTGACACTTCATGAATTTTATAACCTAAAGTTTGAAAAACAATAATCATCTTCTTATTCTCAGTAATAACAATATTAGTAATCATTACTAATATAACCACAGAAATTGTCGTTGCAAAAAATATTATAATTGCAATCATAATTGCAATGATATTATTATATTTCAAAGCAATTTGCTTAACAGCACTCATATCCAATAATGAATTTAACAATGGTTTTAAACCTTGTAAATTATTATTACCATCAGTTCTTAAAGTTATTCAATCTTGAACTTCTAAACTATCTTGTTGTGAATATTTAGCATTATAAGAATTATTATCTAAGCCAAAAACAAAACGCATCGCATCAAGGGGTGCATATACATAAGAATTTTGATAAAAATCAGCAATCCCAACAATTTTAAAATTTACTTTTTGGATAGTATCATTATATTTAAACTCAATTACAAAATAATCAGCAACTGTTAAATCGTGCAAAGTTGCCATTACTGAATTAATTACTAATGGTATTGGTTCATTAATATCTTTAGCTTCATTTCAATTGACTAATTCTTGTTCTAATAATGGATATAAATTATTTTCATTCTCATCTTCTAATTTTAAAAACGCTTTGTGATGTTCAAAATCAACACTATGAACCATCAAACTTCCTAATGCCTTATTATTATTACTAATCGCTTCACCAAGAAGCAACAAATATGGTAACTCATTAGCTTCTTGATAAGGAACAAAATCAAAACCGATATTTGTTGTAATTACTTTTCTAACATTACCCTCAGCATCAGTTTTAGTTGTTTTTGAAAGATCCGCTAATTCCCGTAAAATAAATCAGTTTTCAATAACCATTTGTGTTTGTTGAACGCTAACAGTTTCTTTAAAAGAAAATAAGTTATTAATTGCCATTGTTAATTTATTATATATTGCTTCGTGTTCACTAACAGGACTGTTTTCAATTTTACTAATAAACCCATTTAATTGACTATATATTAAATCTAATAACGGAGCAGGAAGATAATAATCCTTAAAAATTGTTTCTAATTGTAATTTATTATCACCATATAACATTAATAAGTCAAACAAACCAAGTTTTGTTTTTTTAATGTTAATTTCTTCTACTTTAACAAAAGGATACTTAAAAGATTTTTTATCATTTTGCAGTAAAAAACTACTATCATAAAAATAATTATAATGATAATTTATCGGCGAAAAAGACTTATTAATTGAATCATTAACAACCGTTGAAGTTACAAAAACAAACATTAACAGAATTGTTGTTGAAATCATTGCAATAATAACAACAACCCGACTAAATGATTTAATAACTAATGAAAATGAAACTTTAACTTTAAAAGGCGCAAATGAACCTAATCTTAAAAAAAACAACTTAATACCATTTATTTGTGGTGAAATATTAGGAGTTAATAATACTAACGGTGGTTTTTTTAAAAATACATTCGCAAAAATATAAGTAATCATTAGTAAAAAAAGTAACGGTCCTAACGCAACAATTAAGAAAATTACTCAATCAAAAGTAATATAAGATAATGGTAACTGAATATGATTAACATACACTACTGATAACAAATATTGCACAAATAAACTAGCTCCATAACCTAAAAACGAGCCCACAATACTTGAAAAACTAATTACGCCTAAAAAACTAAAACTAATTTTTCAATCACGATATCCTATTGCTTTTAACAATCCAATATGGATTTTTTCATCATTAATATCTTTTTTAACAAGAAAAATAATAATTACAAAAACAATTAATAAAATTAAAAATAAAAATGTTGTTGAAATCACACCATTAGTTCGTGACTGAATAAATAATGGTTTTACAGTATCATTTGTTTCTAAACTAGCAATTGCTTTATAATTAATTTTTGTCCCTATTAATTCATTAAATTGCTTTTCTAACTGCAAATATTCATTCTTCCTAATATTATTCCACTCATAACCCGAATTAAACTGTCCATAATAATGCTCTTGAATTAAAGACTTATTAATAGCTAATTGTCGAAACTTAAATGGCTGCATATAAACAAATGTTTGCGTAGCAAACTCAGGGATTGTTATCGTACTTTTCATAATTCCAATCGGAACGACATAATCAGGCGTCATCCCATAACCAACAATTCGTAATCCTGTAACTGCTAAATTATTAACATCACCAACACCTGGCAAATAAAATTGCGGATTATTAATATTTTTTCCATCATAAATTTTCAAATTATTTGCCACAGCAAACTGCTTAAAAATAATAACTTCATTACTAGCAATTGGTTTTCGCCCCTCAGTAATAATTACTTTATTCATATCTTTGCGATTACGATTATTTTCAATTAAATGCTGATAATAATCTGCTAACACTAAAGTATAATTTAAATCTTTACTACGATAATTAGTAGTTTTAGCATATAAGCTCCGCACTCCTAAGTGATAGGAAAATTTTTCCTGAAAATGTTCAGTAGACTTGGTACATAACCTTTAATTTTATCTACTATTTTGATAATTATTTTTTAGATGAAATACAAATGTTAGATAAATACAAAGATAAAAATGAATTTTATAGTTTAGTCGGCATAAAATGTTATAGTTATGTACCAAGTCTAGTAATTAAAAATGAAATCATTGCTACATCATTACTAGCAAAATTCTTATTAACATTCTTTTTTTTATATTTGCCAAATTGTAAAGTTAAGTGCAACTAAATTATTTTTCTAACCAAATATTCGATTGGCGAAAGATAATTTAGTATTTTTCTTGGTCTTTGGTTTAAAGACAATATAAATTTATGAACTGCATTTTTAGTAGTGTTTGAAAAATTAAATTTTTTAGGAAATTTTTCTCTAATTAAACCATTAGTATTTTCATTAGTACCTCTTTGTCAAGGTGAATATGCATCAGCAAAATAAATTTTCACATTTAAATTTTTTTCAAGTTGTTGTCAATTAGCAAATTCTTTACCCCTATCAAATGTTATAGTCTTAACAAGATTATTTGGAAGAATTGATAAATAATGACTAATATTTTTGTTAATAACTTTAGTAGTTCTATTTTCAACTAATATTGCTAAAGTAAATCTTGATGTTCTTTCAACTAAAGTTATTAAACATGATTTACTTTTACCTCGTGATGATACTACAGTATCACCTTCTCAATGGCCAAGAGTTATGCGATTATTAACATTTCGTTCTTTAATGGATTTACCATTAAATTTACCCCGATTTTCTTGAGATTTTCGTTTCTTACCTTTTCTTCTTAAATTTTTACTAGTAACCTTTTCAAGTAATCCAGAATAAATTCAATTGTAAATTGTTTTAAAACTAATAATTCATTCTTGATGAAAATTTTTAATTCTGCCATAAATTTGTTCAGGCGATCAACCTAATAATAATTTTTGTTGTACATATTTTACTAATTCTCTATTTTTAAATTTATGAAAATAAACATGTAATTGTTTTCTATTTTCTGCTTTATTTTGTGCAATTAATGAAAAATAATGATTATTATCTTTATTTCTATTAACTTCTCGATTAATAGTACTAATACTTCGATTAAGATTTTTAGCTATTTCACTAATTTTTACTTTAAATTTCAATTGATTCTCAATATAAATTCTTTCATCTATGCCAAGATGTTTGTATCCCATATAAAAACTCCTTAAATTTACTTTTTCTAAAATAAACTTAGCATCATGAAATTTTTATATGAAATCTTTTGCAATTTTATTTACTTGCACTTACAAGTATAATTCAGCATTTGATAAATTCGTCAGAAAATTTATTAATTGTTGCTTCGCGATTTTTCAAAGTCATTTGATTAAGCGGATAAAAAGAAAAATGGTGTGAATTACCTTTATCTAACAAAACACTAAAACTTCTTAACAACTCACGATTAGATTGATTAATACCAGAAAAAACAGTTACTGATAAAAATATCAATACAATTAGTCCAAAAAACTGCACTCATTTTTTATTAATTGATCGTAATCCGTTAATAAAGAGAAGCAACATTGTTTTTTTCACTCCTTGAATAATAATATCCTTATCAGTAACTGTTTTATTAATACAATTTTATTAAGCTCATTTTATATCTTTAGGTTTTTTAGGGTCTTTATTAACTTTTAATTCATCAATAATACCATTTCTCACATGAATAACAATATCTGCTAATTGAGCAATATTAGGATTATGAGTAACAGTAACAATCGTTGTTTTTTCTTTTTTATTAATATCTAACAAAATTTCTAAAACTTTTCGTCCCATTTCTTCATCCAAAGCCCCTGTTGGTTCATCACAAAACAAAATTGAAGGATTTTTAGCAATTGCTCTTGCAATTGAAACTCTTTGTTGTTGACCCCCAGATAATTGCGAAGGTTTTTTATCCATTTCTGCTGACATACCAATTGATGCAAAAATTTCTTCCAATGTCATTACCCGCTTTTTATTTTTAGCTAAGTTTTCCCCAACTTCAGCATTTTCTTTAGCACTTAAAGTATCTAATAAATTATAATTTTGAAAAACAAATCCAACATAATTACAACGAAAATCAGTTAAATGACGATTTTTTAACAATGTTAAGTTATGACCATCAACAAAAACATCACCAGTTGAAGCTTTATCTAAACCAGAAATAATATTTAATAATGTTGTTTTCCCACTACCACTAGGTCCTAAGATAACAACAAATTCACCACGACTAATTTTTAAATCAATCCCTTTTAAAACTTTATATTCAATTTCTCCCATTACATAAGACTTTTCCACATTATGCAATTCAATAATAAATTTCTTTAAATCCGGTTTATAACCTAAGGTGGAAATAATTTCACCTTTTAAAATTCTTTTGGAACAAGCTTTAGTCATCTTCTTTTGTAACTTTAAATTTTCTTTAATCGTCGTTAAAAGTGCTTTATTATTTTCTAATGAAATAATACTCTTATCATTTTCCGTTTTTTTTGAAGATCGCTTTTTTGCCATTACACTTACTCCCAACTTTTTCTAATTATACCACTGATTATTATTTATCTTCTTTATCTTTATTATCATCAGTTTTAATATCTGATGATAAAATATCAGAATTTCTCCCTTTAGGTTTTGCTTCAATAACATCACCACGAAGTTCTTTTTCCCGAAATTCTTCTTGAGTTTTTTTAGCAGCTACCACATCTGGTGGTAACTTTTCATTTTCATCAATATATTCAATTTGTTCAGCAGTAATTGTTTCTAAAACTCTTAACGATTCAGCAATTAAATCTAAAATATTACGATGCTCTTTAATTACTTTTTTTGCTTCAAGATAACATTCATCCAAAAATTTATTAATCTCAGCATCAATTTTTTGTGCAATATCATCAGAAAATTTATTAGCACTATTAACACCCATATACTCATCTTTCGCACTTTCAAATTGTCGCAATCCCAAATCAGACATTCCAAACTCAACAACCATTCGGCGGGCAATATTAGTTGCCTTTTCTAAATCATCATGCGCTCCTGTAGTAATTTTTTCAGCACCAAAAATTAATTCCTCTGATGCTCTTCCACCTAAATAACCAGTAATAGTTGCCAAAAGATTATCACGGGAATGTAAAAAACTCTCTTCTTTTGGTGTCATAATCGTATAACCACCCGCATTTCCACGAGGAATAATCGTTACTTTTTGAACTTTAGATGCATGTCTTAATTTTAATCCAATTAAAGCATGCCCCGCCTCATGATAAGAAACCACTTGCTTATCATTTTCCGTAATTGTTCTTGAAGTTTTAGCAGGTCCACCAACAACACGGTCAATAGCCTCATCAATATCAGCTAAATCAATAACAGTTTTTCGCTTTCGCACCGCTAATAATGTCGCTTCATTAAGCACATTTTCCAATTGGGCACCACTAAATCCTGGGGTTCGGTCAGCAATCCGATTAAAAGCAATTTTAGGTGATAAATTCTTATTACGAGCATGTAATCGCAAAATTGCTTCTCGTTCACGAATATCTGGCAATGATAATTGAATCGTACGATCAAACCTTCCTGGTCTTAAAAGGGCTGGATCTAAAACATCAACACGATTAGTTGCCGCAATGATAATAACACCAGCATTCGTCTCAAAACCATCCATTTCCACTAATAATTGGTTTAAAGTTTGTTCACCAGCTCCTGACCCCATTGACAATGAGCGTTTTCTTCCCACAGCATCAATTTCATCAATAAAAATAATACACGGCGAACTTTTTTTCGCATTATTAAATAATTCTCTAACCCGTGATGCCCCCACACCAACAAACATCTCTTCAAATTCCGAACCAGAAATTGAAAAGAAAGGAACATTAGCTTCACCTGCTACTGCTTTTGCTAACAAGGTTTTTCCTGTCCCAGGAGGACCTTCTAACAAAACCCCTTTGGGTGTTCTTGCCCCCATTTGTGCATACCTTGTCGGATTTTTTAAATAATCAACAATTTCCACTAATTCTTGCTTTTCTTCATTTATTCCCGCCACATCAGTAAATCTAACTTTTGATTCTGTTTGGCGCGCTTTATTTTTCCCCATTGAAAACGGATTCATTCCGCCACCGCCACCTGGAGAACGCATCATTCTTAAAGTAAGAAATATTGATGCTCCAATTAATAATAAGAAAGGTAACATTCGCAATAATTCAGTTCAAAGACTTGATTCATTAGGATTATATACCGTTGGTAATTTACCTTTAAAAATACTGCTTACTTCTTCACCATTAAGCAAGTCATTAACTGTTTTTCACATTGAATCAACTAAAACCATTTGAAATTGATAGCGTTGCCCATTGCCTAACTTAAAAGTTCCAAATAATGTATAATTTCCTAATGATTGACCCATTTTTCAACTAACAGCAGTAATATTCTGGTCTTTAATTTTACCTTGTTTAAGTCAAATTTCAAGGTCATTAAAATCAGGATACTCATAACCACCTTTTAAAAAGTATCATATTAGAATCCCTAATAATAATGCGAACAGTAAAGTAATAAAAATAAAACCTAAATTTCTTTTACGATTTTGCACAATCTTTTCCTCTCTTCATAATTACTAACTTATTTTAACATAAATCAATTACTTTTGTTTTCCAAATGATTAGCATCAACAGCCAACATTGGAATCGCAATTAATTGTTGATGACAATTATATATTACCGGTCAATTAATTCTTTGCTGAAAACTAATTTTATTGTTAATAAATAACCGATTAATTTTTTGGGTACCATTCTTAGTTTTAATTTTTTCATTAGACGCATTACACTTAATATAAATCGGAAACTCATCATTAGCAACAAAAAATCCCATTCCTTTAATATTACCATTATTTTTTAATTTTAATACTAAATAACGACTTTTAAAATTTTTTAAGTTAGTAATTGTATAACAATAATTATCCTTAATAATTGGTTTACTTAAATATATAAATTCATATTCTTTAATAAATATTCATTGATCATTTAATTTAATATGAATATTTGGTTTACTACTTTTAAGGACACTATTTAAAATTTTTTTTAAATAATTTTTAGTTACTAATTCATCATCAATTGTTAATAAATATTGATAAATTAACTTTTGTTGTCATTTTTCTTCTAATAATAAAAACGACTTGTAATTGATTTTATCATCAATTGTCATTAACACCAATAATTTTCTTATTTTTTGTTGTTCTTCCTTTAAAAGGATATTTTTCTCATTAATTTCTTGTAATAAATTATTAATTTCAAGATTTGAAAAATAAGCAATTTTTTTCCGAATAACATTGCGCACATAAATATCCAATTCATTAGTAGCATCAACCTGAAAATTTAATTGGTTTTTTTCTAAATAATCAAGAATCATTTGTTTTTTTACTTCCAACATTGGTCGAAAAACTGTTAAATTTTTAATTTTTCGCTTAAAAGGTAAACCATAATATGAAACTAAACTTTTTCTTTGTTTTTGCAATAAATAAGTTTCTAATAAGTCATTAAATTGATGAGCAATAACAAGATTAAAAATCCTTTGTTTTTTTGCTATTTTCATAAAAAAATCATAACGAATTTTCCGAGCTTGATTTTGAAAATTTTCTTTCTGATATTGTTCTGGTTTTACTCGTAAAACCGCATATTCAATATTATTTTTTAAACAATAATTAACAACAATTAATTCATCTTGCCAACTATTAGTTCTTTTTTGATAATTAATATGAACAACAAAAATTTTAAATCCTGCTTGATACAAATTATCTAGCAAAAACATACTATCAGTTCCACCAGAAATTCCTAATAAATATTTTTCTTGAATATCAAGACTTTCATAAAATTTTTTCATAGTAACTCCATTTTTAAATTTTTAACATCATAATTATAAAATAATCAACAAGTAAATTTTTATTAACAGGAAACTTTAATCTTTCTAAACATTCATAAATTATTGTTAAAAAATAATTTTGTTTATTAGCAATTTTGTTAGTAACTTCCTTAATAAATTTTTGTTGCGTAATAAAATATTGTGGAAATTCTAAAAAACTATCTTTCATTATTAAAATTATTAATTTTCAAAATAAAGATAAATAATTTTTCTCTAATTTATTAATTTTACTAGACAATAAGTAATTATCTTCATTATTATTATTATTAATAAAATTAGTAATAAAATCTAATGCTAGCAATTTGATTTCCAAAAATTTAGCATAATCCCCATTTGCAACAATTTCATTTCAATCAGAAAAACAATTACTTATTAGCTTAGCATCCTCAAAAGTAACTTTTCATTCATTAATAAGTTTTGTCGTCACTATCTCAAAATCAATTGGTAGTAATGTTAAAACTTGACTGCGCGAAATAATTGTTGGTAAAACACGATTAATACTTTTACTAGTAATAATAGCATATGTGTTAATTGGCGGTTCTTCTAAAAATTTCAATAAACTATTATTAGCTTCCAAACTACCATCTTCAATATTTTGAATTAAATAAATCTTTTTATTTGTTATTTCTAACGAAGACAAACTAAATTTACTAATAATTTCACGAATCATTTCTTTTTTTAATTTTTCAGAATATGAATTTAAAATAACAAAATCAGGATAACTATTACTAATTACGCGTTGACAATTATTACATTTTCCCTCACACCAATTAATACCTTCACATACTAAGCGACAAGTTAAATATATTGCTGACTGATAATTAATTTCATCACTATTACTAGCAATAATTAGCGAATGCGGAAACATATTATTAATTAAATAATTTTCAATTGTCGTAATAAATTTCTTTGATAACATCTTAAAATTCAACATTCGTGTATTTGACTCCATTAAATAGTTTGATTAATAATAGTTTTAAATAAAAAATAAATAGGAATAAAATTTGTAATGCTTAACTAACTAACATTCATATTTAAAGTAAGCAAATGCTTTTGTACTAAAACTCACACTTGTTCAAAAACAATTTTTATATCTGGTTTAGCATTAATTGCTTTAATGCGTTGTGGATTCTGACTAAGTAAAATTCGATATCCTTCATAAACCTTTTGATGAAAGTCTAATTGTTCTAAATCCAAGCGATTTAATTCTGATGTCGTTCTAAAATCTTTAATCCGTTTTAAACCAATTTCTGGTTCAAGATCAAAAAAAATTGTTAAGTCCGGTTTAGCATTACCAATAATAGTATTTTGAATATCATTTAAAGTTATAATTCCTAAACCACGACCTAAACCTTGATAAGCTGAAGTTGAATCAATAAAACGATCACAAATAACAATTTTATTATCTTGTAATGCTGGTAAAATAACTTCAACCGTATGTTGCCTTCTAGCAGCAATATACAACAACGCTTCCGTTCATTTATCCATTTCGGAATTTCCTTTATCTAAAATAATTTCTCGAATTTGTTCCGAAATTTTTACTCCTCCTGGTTCACGAGTTAAAATCACATCATAATTTTCTTGACGCAATTTTTCTTTTAGCATTTGCCCAACAGTTGTTTTTCCTGAACCTTCAGTTCCTTCTAATGATATAAAAAATGGTTTTGCACTCACAATTTTAATTTCTCCTTACGATAATTTTTTTCTACCTTCTAATGACTTTTTTAATGTAAACTGATCAGCATAATGAATTGTTGCTCCTACTGGTAAACCGTGAGCAATTCTAGTAATTGTAACATCAGAATAATTTTTTAATAATTCATTAATGTATTGCGCTGTTAATTCCCCATTAATTGTTGGACTAGTAGCAATAATTATTTCTTGTCACTTTTTATTATTAACTCGTGTTAATAATAAATCTAAAGATAAATCATTTGGTGAAATACCTTTTTGTAAATCAATTTCTTGCATCAAAATATGATACATACCATTAAATACTTGATGATTTTCTAATGCTCATAAATCTTGCCAATTACTAACAATGCAAAGCACATTTTGTTCCCTTTTCGTATCTTGACAAATCGTACATATTTTTTCATTACTAATATTATTGCATTGCCTACATAATATTAATGAGTCCCGCACTTCTTGTAATGTGGTAACTAAGCTATTAATAAAATCCGATTTTTGCAAAAATATTTGTAAAGCCATCCGTTCAGCATTCTTTTTCCCTATTGCTGGGATTTTTTTTAAAATATCAACTAACTTTTCTAAAACTTCAGGATATTGCATTGTCATTTACTTGATTCTCCTTTAAATTAGTCAATTAAGATAATATTATCAAATAATTCTTGCACCGTTTGATAAACTGAATTATCTAATAACTTCTCTTTGCTAATAATATCTTCTTCTTGACGATAATAATCTTTAAAATTAAGCGCATATGGCGTTGGTAACTTATTAGCAATTCGTAATTGATAATATTCTTGGCGAATATATGCTAATTCTAGCGTATGAACCGCCATAATAATTAAATTTTTCGTAAGCAAAATATCTTTCAAAAATTCTTGCATATTTTTAGTAAAACTATAATTATTAATAATTGTTGCTTGGCGTTCAATAGGACAAGATAAAATAATTGCCCCCTTCATAGCAGCGACAATTGTTGTATCAACTAACATTTTAGCAATCTTCTGAAACGAACTATGAGTTAAATACTCATTAACCAAATTTCAACGATTACTATATTCTGTTCTTAAATACTTATCAGCTTGTGATAAAACATTAAGATAATCCGTCATTTCTCAAATAAAAGGTTTATTAATAACACTAATATTATTAGTTTCAGAAACATTTTCATCTTTTTCATCTTGATTTTCACTATCATTTTGTGGTATAATTATTTTATTGGTCTCTGATTTTAAATCATCAATGGCTACTACTAACTCAGAATCATTTAATGTTAATGATTCTTTTTTATTGTCAACTTGCTGGTTTTCAACAGTAGTAATTATTGCATCATGATGCCTAACCTCAGTCGTTACTATTGAAGCCATATTTTGAAAGTAATTCATATTTTTAAACGAAGCAATTTCAAAATACATTATTGCATTATTACTAAAACGATAATTATTTAATGCCTCTAAGTAATTTTCAATAATTTTTAATAATTGTTCTTGTGTCAAAATACTAAACGGTAACGAATCATCAGGATCTAAAATCATTAATATTTCTTTATTAGTAGTACCTTTATAAATAATAATTTCTTTACAAATATTAATTAAATCAATTGTTAAATTATTAATATCAACACCAACTTGAAGAAAATTATTAATAGTTTGCAAAACTTTTAATGTATTGTTGTTAATAATATCTAACAAAAACGCAATTTTTTCAGCTTTACTGGGAATCATAAAAAGCATATTAACACTTGCTAAATTAACAACTTCACGATTATAAGCAATTACTTGTTCTAAAATACTTAATGAATCACGAACCGCTCCGGAACTTAAAAGCGCAATTTGTTCTAAACCATCTTTTTCATAAGGAATTTGTTCTTGTTCTAACACTGTTATTAAATTTTGCACTAAATTATTTTTATTAACTAATTTAAAATCAAATTTTTGACAACGAGAAACAATTGTTAAAGGAATTTTATATACTTCTGTCGTTGCTAAAATAAAAATCGCATGTCGTGGTGGTTCTTCTAATGTTTTTAATAAAGCATTAAAAGCACTAATCGTTAACATATGAACTTCATCAATGATATATACCTTATATTTACAAAGGGATGGTAATAACGAAATTTTTTCTTTTAATTCTCTAATTTCATCAACACCATTATTTGAAGCACCATCAATTTCTAATAAATCAAGACAAGAATTATTATTAAAAGTTTCACAAATATAACATTCATTACAAGCTTCACCATTAATTATTTTTAAACAATTAACAGTTTTAGCAAATACTTTAGCAATTGAAGTCTTACCAACCCCTCTTGGTCCACAAAGCAAATAAGCATGACTAAATTTATCATTAATAATTGCATTTTGTAACGAAGTTACAATTTGATTTTGACCAATAATTTTGCTAAATTTATTGGGACGATATTTTCGATATAGCGTTAAATATTTCATTTAGTAATCCACCCTTTATACTTATTAAGATTATACTCTCAATAAAATTATATAATATTATGGCAGTCAAAAAAATTTTATTTACAATTATTATTAATTTTTACGAACTTCTTGAAAAAACCTTTGTAAAATTTGTTTTACTGGCAATTCTAATAACCCTTCATCATATGAAGCCTGATGATTAAACTTATTTTTATCTAATAATTGATTTTGGGAAACAACAGTGCCAAACTTAGGGTCACTAACAGCAAAAAAAACTTTTTTTATTCGCGACTGCAAAATCGCTCCGGTACACATTAAACACGGTTCTAAAGTTGAGTATAAAACACAATCATTTAGTCTTCATTGACCTAATGTTTTAGCGGCATTAGCGATAGCAATCATTTCCGCATGCTCCAACGGATTATTATTAACTTCTTTAGAGTTATAACCTTGACCAATAATAATACCATTGGGATCAACAATTACTGCTCCAACGGGAACATCACCATTTTGGTATGCAATTTTAGCAAGGGATATGGCTACTTTCATATATTTAATATGTGGCATTTTTTTACTCCTATTTTATTAATTTATTTTAGCATAAAAAAAATACCACTACACATAGCACTTTTCCTTATGGCTGCTACTTTCGTCCTGACCAGATTCAGAAGTTACTATTGTAATGGTTATGTTAATTATAATACATAATTAGGAAAAATAGCAATAAATTTTAAAAAATTAGATTGTTAATTGTTTCACGTGAAACAATTAACAATCTAAAATTAAACACATCTTATATCACTTTAAAATATTACTGCTATTTCGCAAACTATATAAAAAATAAATTTTAAAATCTTTAATCTAAACTATCAATTAAATCCAATCAATAAAACAAAATTCTAAAAAAAGATGTTTCACGTGAAACATCTTTTTTTCCTTAAACGGTAATCTTTTCTAATCCTCCTAAATACTTTTGCAATATCTTAGGAATCACAACCGTTTTACTATCAGATTGATAATTATTTTCTAAAATTGCCGCTACCAAACGATCAACTGCTAATCCCGAACCATTTAATGTATGAACTAACTTAGCATTATTTTGTGACTTTACTTTATAACGAATTTTTCCTCTTCGGGCTTGAAAATCTTCACAATTAGAACAAGAAGAAATTTCACGATATTTATTTTGTGAAGGCATTCAAACTTCAATATCATAAGTTTTCGCAGCACTAAATCCTAATTCACCTGTACAAAGTTCAATAACGCGGTATGGTAGTTCTAAAAGTTCTAAAATTTTACAAGCATCATTAGTTAACTTTTCTAATTCATCATATGATTGTTCTGATTTAGTAATTTTAACTAACTCAACTTTATGAAATTGATGCAAACGAATTATTCCTCGCGTATCCTTACCAGCTGCTCCCGCTTCAGAACGATAACAAGTGGTATAAGCACAATATTTTAACGGTAACTTATGACCATCAATAATTTCATCTTGATATAAATTAGTTATTGGTACTTCTGCCGTAGGAATTAAATAATAATCTTTTTCTTGTAATTGAAATAAATCTTCTTTAAATTTAGGCAGATTTCCCGTAGTAATTAATGAATTTGCATTAACAATTGTTGGCGGAATAATTTCCTCATAACCAGATTGATAATGAACATCTAACATTAAATTAATTAAGGCACGAACTAAGCGGGCACCAGCGTTTTTATAAATAACAAAACGACTACCAGTTATTTTTGTTGCCCGAATAAAATCAATAATATCTAAATCTTTCGCAATATCTCAATGCGGATGCGTTGATTTTAAAGCCTTGTTTTCATTTCATTTTTTAACTTCAACATTATCGGCTTCACTTATCCCAATAGGAACAGTAATTTCAGGAATATTTGGTGTTTTTAATAACAAATCCTTAATTTCACTTGCAACAACTAGTAATTGCTGTTTTAATGTTTCAATTAATAACTTATTACTTCCCAAATTTTCTTTTAAGACTTCAATTTCATTAGTTTTCTCTTTTTGTATTAATGATGCAATTAATTTTGATTGTTTATTATGTTCTGCTTGTTTTTGCTCTAATTTAGTAATAATTTCTTTGCGTTCCATATTTAATTGTTTAACTTTTTTTAAATACAAAAAATCAGCATTTCTGGTTGTTAATCTTTTAATAACTTCATCAATATTTTCTGATAAATAATTTATATCAATCATTTTAACAAACCCTTTCTTATTTAAAGAATAATTCTAGTTAACAGAAATAATAGCACTAGTTTTTATCTTTTGTTCTGATTTTAACTTAATTAGTTTAACACCACTACTATTTCTTTGAGAAATTTTCATTTCACTCAAATTAACACGAATCCCAATACCATTATTCGTAACAATTAACATCTCTTCATTACCTTTAATAGCTTTAATCGTAACAATATCACCGGTTTTAGGAGTTAATTTCATTGCTTTAACACCTTTAGTAGCTCTTTTTGTTAAACGAAATGACTGCAAAGGCGTTATTTTACTTAAACCATTTTCAGAAATAGTAATAATATTACTTCCCGTCGCACTAGTACAGCCCCCAATAACAAAGCAATCATTATCTAACATAATTCCTTTAATTCCTGTGGCTTTTCTTTGTAATAAACGAATTTCCTTTTCATTAAAATGAATTGCTTTACCATTACTAGTAGCAATAATAATTTTCGTATCACCGGTTGTTAATAAAACTTCAACAAGACTATCATTAGTTTTAAAATCAATTGCAATTTTACCTGTTTTACGAATTGAATCAAACTCACCAATAGCAGTGCGTTTCACAATCCCATTTTTAGTAATAAAAAATAAATACTGTTTACTATTTTCTGAATTTACGGCAATTAAAGTTTTAATTTTTTCTTTTCGTTCAATATTAATTAGATTAATAATTGGCGTTCCTCTTGCTACGCGTGAAAAACTACTAATTTCATAAGCTTTTAAACGATATACTTTACCGACATCACTAAAAAACAAAATATCATCGTGCGTATTAGCAATAATAATTATTCTGGTATCATCGGTTTCACCTAAATTTATTGTATTAACACCCGTCCCACCGCGTTTTTGGGTACGATATTCATCTAAATTTAACCGCTTAATATAACCATTTTCAGAAAAAATAATAACTACGGGTTCATTTTTAATTAACGATATTTCATCAATGCTAATATCCTCTTCATCACTAGTAATAATTGTTCTTCGCGGATCACCATAATTATTTTTAATTGTTATTAACTGCTTACTAATAATTTTTGTTTGTTCACTGACATCTTGTAAAACTTTTTGACATTGAGCAATCTCATCATTTAATGTTTGTAATTCTTCTTCTAATTTAACTTGTTCTAAACCAGTTAATCTTTGCAAACGCATTTGCAAAATCGCTTGAGCTTGAATTTTACTTAACGCAAATTCGCTAACTAATTTGTCAATTGCTTCTGTTGGTGCGGTTGTGCTTTTAATTAAACGAACAATGGCATCAATATTAGATAAAGCAATAACTAATCCTTCACAAATATGAGCACGGTCTTGATTTTTTTGTAATTCAAACTTAGTTTTTCGAACTAAAACAACAAATTGATGTTCTAAATATGCTTGTAAAATTTGAAGTAAATTCATAAGTTTGGGACGACCATTATTTAAAGCAATTAAATTAATTGAATGTGTTGATTGTAACGGTGTCATTTTATATAACTTATTCAATAAAATTTTACTACTAACATCATTTTTTAATTCCATTACTACTCTAATCCCTTCGTGATTAGATTCATCGCGTAATGCATAAATACCTTGTATTTCTTTATTTTTTACTAAGTGCGATATTCTTTCAATTAAGCGAGTTTTATTTAATTGATACGGAATTTCATTAATAATTAAAGCTTTACGACCGTTTTTAAATGTTTCTTCACTTACTTTTCCCCGCACCGTAATCGTATCACGACCTGTTAAATAGGCTTTTCTAATTCTTTGATTACCAATAATACTTGCTCCCGTGGGAAAGTCTGGTCCTTTAACAATGTCTTGTGAAATTAATTGTTCAATTGTAACCTGAGGATTTTCCAAAACATAAATTAAAGCATCAATAACTTCATTTAAGTTATGTGGCGGAATATCCGTTGTAATACTAACAGCAATTCCTTTTGAACCATTAACTAGTAAGTTAGGAAAAGATGCTGGTAATACTTTCGGTTCTCGTTCGGTACTATCATAATTATCAACAAAATCTACCGTATCCTTATTCATATCATTTACTAATTCATTAGCTAATTTACTCATTCGTGATTCCGTATAACGCATCGCGGCTGGATTATCGCCATCAATCGAACCAAAATTTCCTTGACCATCAACTAACGGATAGCGTGATGAAAATTCTTGTGCCATTCTGACCATTGAATAATACACAGCAGTATCACCATGCGGGTGATATTTCCCAATAATTTCTCCCGTAATTCGGGCTGATTTTTTATATGGTTTGTCATAAGTTATTCCTAAATCATACATAGCATATAAAATTCGGCGATGCACTGGTTTTAAACCATCACGAACATCAGGAATCGCTCGGGAAACAATAACTGACATTGCATATTCTAAAAAGCTTTCTTGCATTTCTTTACTAATATCAATATCTTTGACATTATGTTGCTTATCTAAATTCATTTATTTCACCTTCCTAAATGTCAAGATGCTTAACATACTGGGCATTCTCTTCAATAAATATTTTTCGTGGTTCTACTTGTTCACCCATTAACATAATAAAAGTCATATCAGCAATACTAGCATCTTCAATTGTTACTTTTAGTAACTGGCGATTTTCAGGATTCATTGTCGTACTTCATAATTGTTCAGCATTCATTTCTCCAAGTCCTTTATATCTTTGAATACTAAATTTTTGATCATCTTTTAACGATTTTTTAAAATTTTCTAATTCTTGATCAGAATATACATAATTACTCTTTTTACCAACTTGAATTTTATATAGTGGTGGTTGTGCAATATACACACAACCAGCGACAATTAATTCGTGCATATAACGATAAAAAAATGTTAGTAATAGCGTTCGAATATGAGCACCATCAACATCAGCATCCGTCATAATTATTACCTTATGATATCGTAACCTGTCAATATTAAAATCTTTATTAACACCACAACCTAATGATGTTATCATTGTTAAAATTTCATCATTTTCTAACACTCGTTCAATTCTTGCTTTTTCAACATTAAGAACTTTACCTTTTAATGATAAAATAGCTTGAAAATTACGGTCTCGTCCCATTTTCGCAGTACCACCAGCCGAATCACCTTCAACCATATAAAGTTCACTAATCTTAGCATCATTACTACTACAATCAGCTAATTTACCTGGTAATGGTGCCACATCAAGTAAATTTTTCTTACGAGTAATTTCACGAGCTTTTCTTGCTGCCATTCTTGCTCTAAAAGCTAATAATGTTTTTTCTAAAATATTCTTCGCAATTTGTGGATTTTCCATTAGAAAATTTTTAATAACATTACCAATCGCATTAGAAACTATTTGTCTAGCAACTTTATTACTTAATTTAGCTTTTGTTTGTCCTTCATATTGCGGATCAGATATTTTAAGAGAAAGTAAAGCAACTAAACCTTCTTTTAAATCATCTCATAATAATTTTTCATCATTACTTTTAATATACTTATTATTTAATGCATATTTATTTATTTCTCTTGTTAGTGCCAACCGTAATCCTTCTTCATGCGTTCCACCTTCAGAAGTATTAATGTTGTTACAAAAAGAATATAACTGCGTATGATATGTAGCATTATATTGCGCAGCAAATTCAATATGAGTATCATCATATTGGTAATCACTATAAATTATTTCCTTATGAATAACAACGCGGTCACTATTTAAATCAGCAACATAATCACGAAGCCCATTAAAATATTGAAATACTACTTGGCGTTGTGCTTTTTCATCAATAAGAA
Organism: Spiroplasma endosymbiont of Tipula paludosa; assembly: GCF_964264785.1. NCBI lineage: Bacteria > Bacillati > Mycoplasmatota > Mollicutes > Entomoplasmatales > Spiroplasmataceae > Spiroplasma > Spiroplasma endosymbiont of Tipula paludosa. The sequence goes on along the minus strand of NZ_OZ183484.1, from coordinate 3,468 downwards.
TAATTTTTAAACCCTTATTTAAAAATGCTAATTGTTTTAATCGCGTTTTTAAAGTTGTGTAATTAAATGACTGACCTTCTTCAAAAATACTAATGTCCGGCATAAAACGAACAACCGTTCCTCTTTTGTCAGTTGTGCCCGTAATTTTTAAAGCTTCTTTGATTTTTCCTCCATTATGAAATTTTAAATCATAAATATTACCATCACGATATATCGTGACATCTAAATAACTACTTAAAGCATTAACAACCGATGCTCCCACACCGTGAAGACCACCAGATACTTTATAAGTTTCACCATCAAACTTACCACCAGCATGCAATACAGTAAATACTGTTTCTAAAACAGAAATTTTACTTTTAGGATGAATATCAACTGGAATTCCACGACCATTATCTTCAATAATAATTTCATTATCATTTAACAAAGTAATTTTAATTTCGTTACAATAGCCACCCATAACCTCATCAATTGAATTACTAATAATTTCTCATGCTAAATGATGTCATCCTTCTTTAGAAATATTTCCAATATACATTCCTGGTCGTTTACGAACTGCTTCTAAACCTTCTAAAATTTGAATTGAAGATGCATCATATTTTCTTTTCAACACTAAAATCTCTCCTATCACACATTGATGTTTTTACTACTATAAATTTACACCGAATATAACTAATTATACCACTTTTAAGGACATTTAGGAAATACATTCAAGCCACCAAGTATAAAAATTATATATCATAATAAAAATGTCTTAAAATAGTCTTAAAAATTAAAAATGCGAATTCATAACATAAAAATTTATCAACTCGCATTTTTAATTTTTTAACTAATAAGTTCGCATTGGTAAGACTAACTGTAATAATGTTGGATCTTCATCACTAGTAATAATAATTGGTTTATCTTCAGCCGTTAAATTAATATTTAAATTACTAGTCTTAAAAGCTCTAATTGCATCAAGCATATACTGTGAGCGAAACGCAATATTCATTATCTCACCAGATAACTGAAACTTGCTTAAATGCTCATTAGAATTACCAATCTCACTAGAACTAGACTCTACCTTAATTTTATCATTACTAATATTTAACTTAATTGTAGTATTACTAATTTCGTGACTTAATACACTAGCACGATCAATGGCATTTAATAAATCACGATTATTAATCACAATCTTACTATTATAACTTTCAGGAATAATTTTATTAATATTAGGATACTTACCATCAATAATTTTTGATTGTAAAATTGTATTATTAATCTTAAAAACAACATTTCTTTCATTAATAATTATCGTAACATCATTATTTTTTTCACTAATCTTATTTACTTCTTGAATTACTTTTCCTGGAATAATAACTTCATAATCATCCTCACTATAATGCGGAAAATTTATCTCTTTACTAGCTAATCGAAATGAATCAGTAGCTGTAACCTTTAATTTTCCCTTACTAAACAAAAAATGAATCCCTGTAAAAATAATATTTCTCTCTTGTTCACCAATTGCAAATCCAACTTGATTAACAATTGCTTTTAAAACACCATCACTAATAATAAATTCTTGCCCCCTAGTATCAAATAAAATTTTAGGATACTGATTAACATCTAAAGTATTTAATTGCGAATCAAAATTATTCGCATTAATACGAATTACACTACCTTCAACAACTTCAATGCGAATAATTTCACTTTCAATTTTCCGAATCACTTCACTAACAAATCGTACTTTAATTAAAGTTTTTCCCAATTCTTCAATTTGTAATTTACTTTCATTAACTTTAATTTCGACTTGCATTGATAATGTTCCCGAAGAACCAATTAAAACTAACTTATCAGGTTTAACTTCAAATAATAGACCTGTTAATGCTGGTAATGGTGATTTATATGAAATGATTCGTGAAATCTTATTAATTTCATTTAATAATCTTGTGCGAGAAATAGTAATAATCATTTAGAGTGACTCCTTATATATATTATATTTATATTTATTGTAGTATTAGTAGTATACTGTGGACAATGTGGATAACTTCCAAATACCGTTAACTATTTTATAGTATCACACATTTTTAGTGTTAATAATTTGTTGACAATTTTGTTAATAACTTTTTTGCTTTAAAAAAGTTTATCCTTGACATTTAGCAATTAACAAATGAACTACTTTAGCAAATTCTTTATTATTTTTAATTAAAATCTCAATTTTTTGACAGGCATTCATTACCGTTGAATGGTCTTTACCACCAAATTCAATCCCAATCCGTGAAAACGGTTCATCAATAAGCGTTCTTGCTAAAAACATTGCTAAATGACGGGCAATGGTAATGTTTGCAACTCTAGTTTTACTAATCAGCAACTTAACAGGAATATTATAATATTCGGCAACAATTTGTTTAATTTTTTTAATAGTAATTTTTTCTCGCTTGTCAATAATAATATTTGAACTTTTAAATGCTTCTTTAACATCTTCTAATTCAATTATTTTTTCAGCACTAATGTTCATTACTGAGAAGAAAATCATCCGATTTAAAGCTCCTTCTAATTTTCGAACATCAGTATTAAAATTTAAGGCAATAAATTCTAAAACTTCTTTGGCAAAAACCGTTGCACTATAATTAACTTCTTTAACTTTTAGGTTTAAGATATTTAAGGCTGTTTCAAAATCAGGAGCATCTAAGCAAACACTTAATCCGCTTTGAAATCGTGACACCATCCTTTGTTCAAAACCATCTAATTCATCAGGATATTTATCAGAAGTTAGAATAATTTGTTTATTGTCATCAATAAAACGATTAAAAATATTAAAAAAGATTTCATTAGTTTTGTTTCTTTTGGCTAATAATTGAATATCATCAATTAATAATACTTGATAATTATTAAAAGAATCCTTAAAATCTTCAATCGCATCAATGCCATGATTATATATTTCTAAGAACATGCGACCGAATTCTTCTGAAGATAAGTAGCGAATTTTAATATTAGGATTATTTTTAATAATTTCATTTTCTACAGCGTGTAATAAATGCGTTTTACCTAGTCCTGAATTTCCATAAATAAATAATGGATTTCAACTAACACCAAGATTTTTAACAACAGCTAATGATGCTTGATAAGCATCTTGATTACAAGCTCCTTTAACAAAGTTAGTAAAGGTAAATTTTTTTTTATTACTTTTTAAATTATCATCACATTCATCATATTGTTGATGGGGCATATTTTCAATTTCATATTGTTCAAGGAATTTAACACTTAGTTGCCGATTACTAACTTGATTAATAATAATTTGAATTTTATTAGTTAAATTTTTTGTTAAAATTTCTTTTGCAAAACCACTCCGAACTAAAATGATACATTCATTATTATTAGTAATTGAATGAATATTAGTATTTTTAATATAAGTATTAAAAATAATTGGATCAATTGTTTCACCCATTAATTTTGTTTTAACTTGTTCTCACATTTCTTTATGACTCA